>CAWAIJ010000011.1:0-36356 GCA_963782075.1 uncultured Actinomycetota bacterium | reverse complement strand
ATTTGAACCTGCGACCTCTGGGTTATGAGCCCAGCGAGCTACCGAACTGCTCCACCCCGCGTCGGTGATCTGAACCTTACGGGACAGGCGGCAGTGGACTCAAATCGGGGCCCCGGGGGTGGCCTTACTCCTCGGTCGCGCCGCCTGTCTGGCCGGCGTCGAAGAGCCGGACAGCACGCTCGAAGAGGGTGCGGCCCTTCTCGGTCTGCTCGGCCCAGGTGATCGTGTCACCGTTCTGGAATGCGGCGTCGGCCTTCTCGAAGGCGGTCTGGGCACGCTGGAACAGGGAAGCGATCTGCTCCTGAGGTGTCCCGGGGTCGGCCCCGTTGCCGTCTCCGTCGCCGTCGCCGTTCCCGTCGCCGTTGTTTCCGTCGCCGCTGGGCGGGGTCTCCGGCGGTGCGCTCGGATCGACACCGAGCACGTCTCCGAGCGCATCGAGCAGGGTGCTGCCGATGCCGACCTTGTTCCCGTAGGACACGATCACGAACTGCAGGATCGGGTAGGTCGAGTCGGAGAGCTGACGTACGGCGTAGACCGGCTGGACGTACATCAACCCGTCGCCGACCGGCAGCGTGAGCAGGTTGCCGAAGGTGGGCTTCGCCTCGCCTGCGTTGAACGCCAACAGCTCCTGCCGGACGTTGTCGCTGTTGGCCATCTGGTTGGCGATCAGGCCCGGGCCCGGCGTCTGCTCGTTGGGCAGCTGCAGGGCCTTGATCTGGCCGTAGTCGTCGCTGGTCGCATCCGAGTTCACCGAGACGAACGCCGCCAGGTTGTCCTTGTCGCGCGGCACGTAGACCGACGTCAGCGACCAGGCCTCCCCGCCGGGCGCGGTCGGGTCGTCGACGAAGAGCCGGTACGGCGGCTGGTAGGTGCTGGCGTCGTACGGGTCCTCGGGGACCAACCACCGGTCGTTGGCCTGGTAGAAGTCACCCGGGTTGGTCACGTGGTACCGCGCGAAGTGGTAACGCTGCACCTTGAACAGGTCCTCGGGGTAGCGCAGGTGCTCCATCAGGGAGTCGGGGATCTGGTCCCGGTCCTGCACGGTCCCGGGGAACGCGCTGCGCCACGCCTTGAGGATCGGGTCGGTCTCGTCCCACTCATAGAGGGTGACGGTGCCGTCGTAGGCGTCGACGGTCGCCTTGACGGCGTTGCGCATGTAGTTGATCTCGTCCGTCGGCAACGTGCCGAAGGTCGTGTCCGGCGTGAGGGAGTCGTCGAGCATCGTGTCGACCGACTCGCGCTCGGACAGCGGGTAGCGGTCGGTGGTGGTGTAGCCGTCGAGGATCCACTGGATCCGGCCGTCGATCACCGCGGGGTACGGATCGGCGTCGACGGTCAGCCACGGCGCGACCTTCTCCACCCGCTCGCGCGGCGTCCGGTTGTAGAGCACCGAGCTGTTCTCGTGGACGCGTCCCGACAGCAGGAAGTTCGGCTCGCCGTAGCGGACTGCGAACATCACCTTCGAGAACAGGTCGCCGACCGGCACACCGGCCGCACCGTCGTACGTCGTGGTCTGACCCTCGTCGTCACTGGCCGCATTGCCGAGGTCGAGCTCGACGCTGGGCGAGTCCTCGCTGGGCTTGCCGACCACGGAGTAGCTCGGGCTCAGCTCCCCGAAGTAGACGCGGTCCTCGTAGCCGTCGGGGTACAGGCTGTCCAGGGCGTCCTCACCGGCCTGCTGACCCTCGGCCCACTGCAGGTCGGTCCGCTCGCTGCCGTCGTCCTGCCCACGCTGGTTGGCGTACGCCGCGATCACACCGTTGCCGTGCGTGTAGACGGTGTGGAGGTTCGACCAGTTCTTGCTGTCGCCCGAGATGCCGTCCTGGTCGAGCTCGCGGACGCCGAGCACGAGTGCCCGGTCCGTGCCGTCGATCTCGTAACGGTCGACGTCGAGCACCGGAGCCACGGAGTAGTAGGCGCGCACCTGCTGCACCTGCTCGAAGGTCCGGTTCACGATCTGCGGGTCGACCAGTGGCACGGTCGCCGTCTCGCTCGCCAGCGCCGAGAGCTCGCTCGTCGCTGCCGAGCTCTGGCTCGAGAACGGTTCGACGGAGATGTCTGCCAGGTCGTAGGCCGCTCGGGTGGCCTCGATGTTCGCCGCGATGTACGGCGCCTCCCGGTCCGGCTCACTGGGGTTGACCCGGAACTGCTGGACCAGAGCCGGCCAGATCATGCCGAGCAGCACGGCGCTGAGCGCCAGCAGCGCGAGGCCGACCGACGGCAGGATCCAGGTGCGACGCCAGACGTTGAGGAAGAACAGCACCGCACAGATCACGGCGATCCCCATGAGGATGTTCTTGGCCGGCAGCACGGCGTTCTCGCCGGTGTAGGTCATGCCGGTGATGAGCGAGCCCTTGTCGTTGACCAGGTCGAAGCGGTCGAGCCAGTAGTCGGCGCCCTTGGCCAGCACGAACAGGCCCAGCAGCACCGACAGCTGCACCTGGGCGGCGCCGGAGAGCCGGTCACCACGCGTCTGCAGCTGGATCCCGCCGTACAGGTAGTGGACCAGCGCCGCCATCAGGAAGGCGACGACGGCGAACGCCATCGCGGAGTCGACCAGGTAGTGGAACCAGGGCAGGTCGAAGACGTAGAAGCCGATGTCACGGTTGAAGTAGGCGTCCTTGGAACCGAACGGGACGCCGTTGCGCCACAGCAGGAACTCGCGCCACTGGCCCGACGCGGACGTGCCGGCGAAGAGGCCCAGCAGGACCGAGACGGCGATCGTCAGCCACACGCGGATGGGGGTGACCACCTCGCGGTAGCGGTCGAGTCCCGACTGCTCCGGGGACGGCAGCCGGTAGAGCGGGCGGAACCGGAAAGCGAGGTACATCGTGGCGCCGGCCACCAGCCCCATCAGTCCACCGAAGGCCAGGAACAACCCGATCCGGGTCCACAGCAGGGTGGAGAACACGTCGCTGAAACCCGTGACGTCGTACCACACCCGGTTGGTCCAGAACGCAGAGAACGTGGTGAGCGCGAAGAAGCCCAGGACCAGGATCCCGGCCGTGATGATCAGTGCGCGCGAGCGACGTGGCTCGGCCACCGTCTGTCGCTGCTCACCACCTTCGTCGAACAAGTCGCTCACGGGGCCTCCTCAGGCTCATCAACTTCATCAGGGTCGTCAGGGTCGGCCGCGTCGTCCAAGGTGGACACCAGCAGCTGAAGCAACGCCGGCACCAGGTCGATCCCGGCCACCACCGACTGTGCGTCGTCGTGGGCACGGAGCCTGAGGGCACAGTACGTCGAACCGGTGCGGGTCGCACCAGCGACGATCCTGACCTCTTGCCGGTCGGGGTGGTCGCGGGCGAACTCCTCGGCCGCCACGGGGTCCTCGGGGATGTCCCCGTCGGCGTCGGGAGGCAGCACCAGCCGCTCCACGACCGCGGCGCAGCCGGTCACCTCCGGTGGCCACACGATCTGTTCCAGGACGCTCTCCAACGGCTGGTCGGGCCGCAGCTGGTCCTGCTCGATGGACGTGAACGACCCCTGGGCGGACGGCTCGCTGAGGCCCATGGAGTCGGCCAGCGTCGGCTCCTGCGCGGCCAGCCGGGCGGTGTCGACCAGGGCGTAGAGGCGCGCCGGCTGGTCCCAGCCCGCGTCGGCGACGTGCGTCTCGAGCTCGAGCACGGCGGCGGCGAGGGCGGGATCGGCGTCCAGCCCGGCCAGCAGGTCACTCACCGGCCACCGCCTCGTCCGCGCTGCACTGCGGCAGGTCGGCGTCCGGGTCGGCGGCCCACGCCTCGATGGCGTCGACCGCCTCGCTCATGGAGGCGACCCGGGTCAGCCGCATGTCGCCGTGGGGCGACTCATAGGCGTCGTCGCAGTTGTCGGCGGGGACCAGGAAGAGGCCGACGCCGTCATCGCGAGCGCCGGCGATCTTCTGGTCGATGCCGCCGATCGGACCGACCGAACCGTCGGCCGCGATGGTGCCGGTGCCGGCCACCGACCCGCCGCCGGTCAGGGAGCCCTCGGTGAGGGTGTCGTAGATGGCCAAGGAGAACATCAGCCCGGCGCTCGGGCCGCCGATGGAGGGGTCGACGCCGACCTCGACCTCGACCGGGAAGTGGTAGGAGTTGCGCATCTCGAAACCGAGCCGCAGCTGGCCGTCGATCTCCTCGCGCGTGATCGTCGTGGTGCGCTCGTTCTCGCCGCGGAGGAACCGCAGGTCGACCGGCTCGCCGTCGGGCGCGTCGTCGACGGCCTGGCCGGCGTCCTCGATCGAGGTCACCTCGACCCCGTCGATGGACAACAGGTGGTCGCCGACCTCGAGCTCCCCGTCGGCCGGGGCACCCTCGATCACGCGCGACACGACCGGCGACGGGTCCACGTCGTAGCCCAGCTCGGTCAGGGCGACGGCGATCGCGTTGTCCTGGGAGGTCGCCATCTGGAAGGCGCCCTCCTCGTCCTCCGAGGTGTCGGTGTCGTCGGGCCGGTAGACCGCGTCGTAGGGGTAGACCGCGTCGTCGCCGTCGATCCAGGCGCCGACCAGCTGGAACAGGTTGACGTCCGTCTCCGGCTGGCTGACCAGCACCGTGGTGAAGCGGAGCTCCCCGTCGTCGCGGTAGGTCTCCGCCCCGGACACCGAGATCAGCTCCTCGCCGTCGGAGGTGCCGAGCACGTCGACGGTCAATCCGGGCGCGTAGATCACGAAGGGAAGGGGCTCGCGCAGGACCTGGAACCACAGCGCGACCAGCAACGGCACGGCCAGCAGGCCGGCGAGGGTGCGCTGGGTCATGGCGCCAAGCCTCTCACCCGGTGGAAATCAGGCCGCGATCAGGAGGTGTGGCGGGCCCGCGAGGGTCGTACGGCGATGCCGGTGCTGCGGTCGCGCGGAGCGGCTGGTCGCGGCGTCCGGGCGGCGGGGTGCTCACGCTGCATCGCACCGGCCAGCCGCTCCACGGCGACGTCACGGTCGACCTCGCCGCGGCCCTCCCGGCCGAGCCAGGCCACCCAGAGCATCGCCAACAAGGTCACGACACCGGTCGGCACCAGCCACAGCAAGATCTCCACGGATCGAGGGTAGGCGCGACCGACCCGTCGCCACTCAGGGCGCGCCGACCCACTCCTCGGTGCCGTCGCCGAACCGCTGGTGCTTCCAGATGGGCACCTCGGACTTGAGCGTGTCGATGAGCGTGCGGGACGCGTCGAACGCCTCCCCCCGGTGTGCGGTGGTGGTCGCCACGACGACCGCGATGTCGCCGATGGCGAGCGTGCCGACCCGATGAACGGCGGCGACCCCGTGCACGTCGTACTCCGTCGCGACGCGGTCGCACACCTCGTGAAGCTTCTCGAGCGCGGTCGGGTGGGCCGTGTAGTCCAGGCCGTCCACGGACTTGCCGCCGTCGTGGTCCCGCACTCGCCCGACGAAGAGGGTCAGGCCGCCGGAGGCGTCGTCGTCGAGCGCGGCGACGACCTCGGCCACGTCGATCGGGGTCTCACGGAGGGCGACCAGCCTGACCGCGGGCTGGTGCGGGGAGTCGGTCACGCCCCAAGCCTAGATGGGTGAGGCGGGTTGGCGCTTCCGCGTACCGTGGACCCCATGAGCAACGATCCCGACGAGGGCCAGAACCCCTTCAAGGGCACCCCGTTCGAGCAGTTCTTCAACGCGCTCGGCGGCGGTGCCGGCGGCACCGGTGGACTGGGTTTCAACGCCGTGCCCGGTCAGGGTGGCGGTGGCGCCCCCGACCTCGGCGCGCTCTTCAGCCAGCTCCAGGCGATGATGCAGCCGCACGACGGTCCACTCAACTGGGACCTCGCGCTCGACCTGGCCCGCAAGCAGGCCGCGGCGACCCCGGACCCCACGCCCACCCAGCGCCAGCAGGACCAGGTCGCCGACACCGTCCAGCTCGCCGACCACTGGCTCGACGAGGCCACCGACTTCCCGTCCGGCGTGACCTCGACCGCGGCGTGGAGCCGGGCCGAGTGGATCGTCGGCACCACCGACGTCTGGAAGGGCCTGGTCGAGCCCATCGCCGCGTCCTCGGTCAACTCGCTGGGTTCCGCGATGCCCGACGAGGCGAAGGCCATGGGCGGTCCGCTCATCGGCATGCTGCAGCGCGCCATCGGCGCGATGCTCGCCTCCCAGATCGGGTCCGGCCTCGGGGCGCTCGCCGGCGAGGTCCTCACCGCCTCCGACATCGGGCTGCCGCTCGGTGCCCCCGGCAAGGCCGCGCTGGTGCCGGCGAACGTGGCCACGTTCGCCGAAGGCCTCGACGTCTCCGAGGACGACGTCCTGCTCTACCTGTCGCTGCGCGAGGCCGCTCACCAGCGGCTCTTCGCCCACGTGCCGTGGCTGCGCGACCACCTCATCGGTGCCGTCACCGCCTACGCCCGCGGCCTCGAGGTCAACACCGCCAACCTCCAGTCGAGCATCGAGGAGCAGATGCGCGGCATCGACCTCACGAACCCCGAGTCGCTCCAGAAGCTGACCGAGGGTGGTCTCTTCGAGATGGACCAGAGCCCCGAGCAGGTCGCCGCGCTGCAGCAGCTCGAGGTCACCCTCGCGCTGGTCGAGGGCTGGGTCGACGAGGTCGTCAGCCAGGCCACCGAGGAGCGGATGCCCGCGGCGGCCAAGCTCCAGGAAGCCGTACGCCGCCGTCGCGCGTCGGGCGGACCGGCCGAGCAGACGTTCGCCTCGCTCGTCGGCCTCGAGCTGCGGCCCCGACGGCTGCGCGACGCGTCCACACTGTGGGGCTCGTTGCGCACCCGGCAGGGAGCGGAGGCCCGTGACGGCGTCTGGATGAGCCCCCACCTGCTGCCCACGGCCGCCGACCTCGATGACCCGCTGGGTTTCCGCGAGGACGCGGCCGCGCCGGAGGATCTCAGCGACGAGGACTTCGAGGCGGGTCTGCGCGACCTCCTCGAGCGCCCCGACGACGAGACGTGACCGGGCTCCACGACGACGCGCTGGCCGTGCTGCGGCGCTGGCAGCCGCCCACCGGACACCAGGCCGTGCTGCGCGACCGCTACGTCGACCACCTGGCCTCCCACCCCGACGGGATGCACCGGACGTGCTACCCCCACCACCTCACCGCCAGCACGCTGGTGCTCTCCGCCGACCGCGACCACGTGCTGCTGACACTCCACGCGAAGGCACGACGGTGGTTCCAGTTCGGCGGCCACTGCGAGGCTGGCGACGCCACGCTCGCCGGCGCCGCCCGGCGTGAGGCGGTCGAGGAGTCGGGCATCACCGGGTTACGGGTCGCCGCCGAGCCGCTGCAGCTCAGCGAGCACGCCGTGCCGTTCTGCGACACCCGCGGTGGTGTCCACCACCTCGACGTCCGGTTCCTCGCGATCGCCCGCGACGACGACCTGCCCGCCATCAGCGAGGAGTCCCTCGACGTGCGCTGGTGGCCGGTCGACGGCCTGCCCGACGACGACCTCGTCGAGCTCGTCGAGCTCGGCCGTCAGTCGACCTCGTCACCCGGTGGCGGCTCGAGCTTCGCGGCGGCCGACCAGCCCAACAGGTAGCCCTTGGCCTTCTCGGCCTGCGGGTAGCGGTCGACCCACGCCCAGAAGTTGGCGTCGTGTCCTGATTCGAGCAGGTGGGCCAGCTCGTGGACGAGCACGTAGTCGACCACCCAGGTCGGCATCCCCTGCAGCCGCGCGGACAACCGGATGGTGCGGTCCCCCGGCGTGCAGGAACCCCAGCGCGCGACCTGGTTGTCGACCCAGCGCACCGACTCCGGGGCAGCCATCCCGCCGAGGAACCGGTCGCTCAGCCTGCGGGCCCGCTTCATCAGGTCGTCGTCGCTGAGCCGCTTGCGGCGCTCGGACTTCTCCAGCCGCTTGAGCATCGTCTCGACCCACTCGGCCTCCTGCCGACGGCTCATCGTGGCGGGGATCATCACCACGACCCGGTCACCGTCGCGGTAGGCCGAGACCGTACGACGCCGGCGACGCGAGCGGCGTACCTCGACCTCGGGCGCGGGTGAAGCCATGGTCGCCAATCTAGCGAACCATCCCGGCTGATCGTGGTCACCGGAGGGCTGCCGCCACGTCCGTGTGCGCGAAGTCGTCGCCGACGAAGAGCAGCGGCTCACCCGCCACCACGGACAACGCGTAGGCGAAGCAGTCGCCGTAGTTGAGCCGGGCCGGCGAGCCCGAGCCACGCCCGTAGCGACGGTGCGCCAGCCGGGCAACCTCGGCCTGACGCACCGAGACCGGTACCAGCTCGAGCTCGAGGGTCTCGATGACCCGGTCGAGACGTTCGCCATGCCCGGCGGACCGGGCATCGGCCACGATGCCCACCTCGAGCCACGTGGCCACCGACATCCGGCAGGTCGCCGCCGCTGCCGTCCGCAGCAGCAGGTCCGAGCCCGGCTCACCCTGCACGATCGCCATCAGCGCCGAGGAGTCGACGATCACCGCGGCATACCGGTGGTGTCGTCGTAGAGGTCCTCCACCGTCGCGATCTCGCGGCTCTCGTCCCCCGGGTCAGCGGCGTACTCCACGACCAGACCGTGGACGGCGTCGATCTTCTCCGCGATGCGGGCGTGCGCCGGGTCGGCGCCATAGGACCGCAACAGCCGCTCGAGCGCCTCCTCGATGGCGCCGGTCTGGGACTTGCCGGTGATCCTGGCCGCCTGCTTCGCGAGGTCGTGCACGCGGGGGTTCTTGATGTTCAGGCCCATGGGTCCCATTCTACCTGCGAGATCGGTACCCTTTCTACCCTCCAGGCTGGGCCCACGTCAGCAACCGCTCGCGTGGCCAGGAGTTGACGATCCGGTCGGGCTCGATGCCGACCTCCTCCGCCCGGGCACAGCCGTAGTCGAGCATGTCGAGCTGCCCGGGCGCGTGCGCGTCGCTGTCGATGGAGAACAGGCAGCCCAGGTCGCGGGCCAGCTCGAGCAGCGCCGTCGGCGGGTCGCGGCGCTCGGGCCGCGAGTTGATCTCGACCGCGACGTCGTGCTCGACACAGGCCGTGAAGACCGCCACGGCGTCGAAGTCGCTGCTCGGGCGGGTGCCACGGTTGCCGGTCACGAGCCGCCCGGTGCAGTGGCCGAGCACGTTGGTGAACCGATTGCGCACCGCCCCGACCATCCGGCGGGTCATCGCGTCGGCGTCCATCCGCAGCTTGGAGTGCACGCTGGCGACCCGGAGGTCGAGCTGCGCGAGCATCTCGTCGGTCTGGTCGAGCGATCCGTCGTCGAGGATGTCGACCTCGATGCCCTTGAGGAGGGTGAAGCTGCCGTCGAGGTGCTCGTTGACCGCCTCCACGACACGCAGCTGCTTGGTCAGTCGCTCGGCGCTCAGCCCGTTGGCGACCCGCAGCCGGGGCGAGTGATCGGTGAGGACGAGGTAGTCGTGACCGAGCTCGATCGCGCTGAACGCCATCTCCTCGATCGGCGAGCCTCCGTCGGACCAGTTCGAGTGGCTGTGGAGGTCCCCGCGGAGCGCGGCCCTGATCTCACGCCCACCGGGCGCCAGCGGCCCGTCGTGCTGAGCCTCGAGCGTGGCCAGCCGCTCGGGGAGCGTGCCGCGCACGGCGTCAGCGATGACCGAGCTGGTGCTCGGACCGATGCCGGGCAGCTCGGTGAGCGTGCCGGCCTCGACCCGGGCCGCGACCTCGTCGGCCGGGAGCGGCAGGATCGTGGCGGCCGCGGACCGGAAGGCCTCGATCCGGCGCGACTCCTCGCGACCGCGCTCCATCAGGAAGGCGATCCGGCGCAACGCGGCGACCGGGCCTGCGTCGTAGGTCTCGGTCACGGTGCTCCTCGCTGATCACCTGCGGTACTGGCGTGCCGGGGGCCCGGATTTCTTTCATCCACACCCCGTGGATCCCATTGTGGCTGGTCAGCGCCCCCTCCGGCGACCACGGTCGGCCGTCTCCACAGGCCTCTCCCCCGCCGCTCCACAGCCCTGAGCGCGACTGCACACCGTTGTCCACAGGGTTGTCCACAGGCAGTACGCCGAGTCGCCCGCGCAGCGTTGACCAGGAGGGCGCGTGCTCCTAGCGTGGACGCAGATGAGGCCCCGGGCCCGTCGAGCGACATCCGCAAGGGGAAGGCAGGTGTCGTCACGCGGGCCAGGGGCCTCTTCTGCTGCCCGTTCACCGGTGCTCGTCACCGACCCGTGAAGCGCGGCGGTCGTTTCGCCTTCGCCGCGGCGATCCCCTCCTGCAGGTCGGCGGTGGCCAACGTCAGCGGCTGCGCCATCGCCTCCCACTGCAGGCACGACTCGACGTCCCGGTGGCCGCCGTCGCGCAGCGCCAGCGTGGTGAGCCGGCTCGCGATGGGCGCCGTCGCGGCAACCTCGGCCGCGGTGACGAGCACCTCTTCGAGGAACGCCTCCCCCTCGATCACGCGAGAGACCAGTCCGAGCCGCAGCGCCTCGTCGGCGTCGACCACCCTGCCGGTGAGCAGCAGGTCGCGAGCGTGCGCCGGACCGACGACGTTCGGCAACAGGTAGGTGCCGGCCATCCCGGCGTGCATCCCGAGCTTCACGAACGGTACGCCGAGACGGGCTCCTTCTGCGGCGTACCGGATGTCGCACGCCAGCGCGAGGCACAGCCCGGCACCGATGGCGTGGCCGTTGACCGCCGCGATCGTGGGGACCTCGAGCCGGCGGATCGACAGCCAGGCCCGGTAGAAGGGCAGCATCCGGGTGCGCAGCTCGTCGACGGTGGCGTCCGGCTCGCTGGCGATCCACGACGTGTTGCCACCCGAGCAGAACGCGGAGCCGGCCCCGGTGACGACGACCGCGCGGACCGAGCGGTCGGCGGCGAGCTCGTCGATCGCGGCCTGCCACGACGCGGTCATCGCATCCGACATCGCGTTGCGCTGATCGGGGTTGTCGAGGGTCAGCAGAGCGACGCCGTCGGGGGTGCGGTCGAGGCGCAGGTGTTCGTAGTCAGCCATGCTGCGCAGGCTAGATGATTGATTCCAAGGGGTGCCGGTCAAGCGAGCGTCTCATCCGCGCCCGGCGGGCAAGGCGGACGAGCGAAGGCGTGGCGGAGCCACGTCGAGTCGAGGACAACGCCGCCAGCCGGGATGCGGTGAGGCGCGAGCCAGGCACTTCCCCTTGGAATCACTCATCTAGTCAGTGGTCCTCGCGACCGCCGTGACGGCCTTCACGTCGATGAGACCGATTTCACGCTCAGGCCACGCTCAGGGCGTGCCTCATGCACCCACGCTCACGCGTGTGTAGTGTCAGGAGCGGTTCAGGGGTTCCGATCCCCTGATCCCCGGCGGGCTTCCCCACCATCTCCCGCCGCGACGACCGAACATCAAGAGCAAGGAGGCCGTCATGGCGGAGACCTGGAGCGGCGAGTTCTACTGCGTCAAGTGCAAGGAGAAGCGCGAGGCGGAAGGCGAGGTCAGGGTCAACGACAAGGGAACCCGCATGGCCAAGGCCGTGTGCCCCGTCTGCAGCACCAACCTCAACCGAATTCTCGGCAAGGCCTGAGCACGACCCACATCGTTGCGGCGGCATCCACCCGGTCTCCGGGTGGATGCCGCCGTTCGGTGTTTCGAGGGGCTGTGGATGAACCCGGCGGCAGCGTGACGGTGGTGGCAGGGTGCGTCCCATGTCCGAGACACGCGTGCGGTTCCGGCCCGGGATCCGGGTCAGCGAACGCAGCGACACCACCCTCCAGCTCGGCCTCCACCCGGGGCGCAGCCTGGTCCTGCCCGATGATCCGACGGTCCGTGGCGTCCTGGCGCTCCTGGCCCACGGCGTCACGACGGAGCGTCTGGACGCCGACCAGCACGATCTGCTCCGGCGGTTGACCGAGGCCGGTCTGGCCGCCGACCCGGACGACGACGTGGTGCGCTCACGCGTCCTCGACCGGGCACGGGTCGAGGTCACGGCGAACGGCGAGGTGCACTCCGCCGTGGTGCGGGCACTGCGTGAGTGCGGCGTACGCGACGCGGCCGGACCGGGCTCCAGCGTCACCGTCGTGGTCACGATCGGAGCCGAGCCGCGTCGGGAGAGGATCGACACGCTGGTCCAGGCGAATCGCCCGCATCTGCTGATCACCTCGGTCGCCGGCCGGCTGCGGGTCGGACCGTTCGTCGTCCCGGGTCTCACCGCCTGCCTGCGGTGCCTCGACGAGCACCTCACCGACCACGATCCGCGCCACCCGCTGGTCGTGGAGCAACACCTCACCCCCGATCCCGCTGACCTGCCCGCCCCGGCCGAGCTCCGGCTCGCGCTCGCCTGGGCAGCCCGCGACGTGGTGGCCCTGATCGGGGGCGACCGACCGACGACGTGGTCGGCCACCGTCGATCTCGAAGCGACCGGACCGGTCACCCAGCAGTGGCGACGTCACCCGCGCTGCGGGTGTGCCTGGGGCGACGCGTTGGCGGTGTGAGTCTCACCAGTACTCGCTGTCGAGCTTCCCCTCCATCGCCCGCAGGTGCGTGCGAGAGCACTCGTCGCAGTAGCTGCGCTTCCGACCGTTCTCGACAGCGGTGGTCCAGGTGAGTGTCTTGGCTTCGTCAGGTTCCTGGCGTCCGCAGAAGCTGCACGTGGTCACCACCTGAGGCTACGCCTGCACCGGCTCCGCAGATGACGAAGGAGCCGGGTACGACGCCCTGCGGCGTCGTACCCGGCTCCTGTTCTTTCAGCTCACCCAGCGATCAGGGTGGAGGTGGTCCTGCCCCTCTCGGGGCTGGCCGCCGGCTCCCTCTAGATCGCGCGGGCGAGAGCGAGGCGTGCCTGCCGCGAGGCCTTCTCGGCCTTGCGGCTCACGCGACGGGCGTGGGCCACGTGGCTGGCCCGTCGCGACTGCTGCGCCTCTCCCAGGCGCACGGACATCTGCGCCCGTGCGAGCTCTTCGTGCATGAGTTCCATGTCATTTCTCCAAGTTCGTGATGGTGATGCGGTGATGGTGATGTGGCGTGGACTTCCGGTGTGCTCAGGCGGCGTCCTTGCGGGGCCGGCCGCGAGGCCGCTTGCGCGGAATCACGACGCCCTGCAAGAACAGCTCGCCACCCCAGACCCCCCATGGCTCCCGGCGCTCCTTGGCGCCGGTGAGGCAGAGGTCGCGCACGGGACAGTCCGTGCACAGGGCCTTGGCGAACTCCACGTCGCTGGGTGTTTCGGCGAACCACAGTTCCGGGTCATTCACCCGGCACGGCAGTTTCTCCTCGTCGACCACGGTGACGGCATCGTGCAAGCCGCCGAGCGTGGCGCCATCAGTGCGGTCGAGAACGCTGATGGTCATGTGGCTACCTCCTACTGGACCTGATCGCTGGTTGAAGCTGTGGGAAACAAAAAGACCGCGGACCCGATGAGGGTCCGCGGCCTGGAGGTAGCCGATGCTGTTGAAGGTCAACAGGTCGGTGGACTCCAGGCGGTCGAACCCGGGCGGGAACCCTGGGCGAGGGCGATGCCGGCCACGTGCCGATCGCGCACGACATACGTGGGGGCAGGGCAGACCGCCGCAATGGTCGCGATGCCGTTACCGGTGCCGAAGGCGGCAGCGGAGGTGGGCATGGCGAAGCCGGACGGGGTCTGAGCCGTCATCCAGGTCTTGTTCGTGTCCATGTGTGCCACCTCCTTCTGATATCGGGCGCCGGTCGTGCCAGGACCGAATGCGCTGTGTCTGCGTGTGCTCAAGAAAGGTATCGGTCGATCCGCGGACGTGGCAAACGATTAAACGGCCATTTCCCGAAAAGATCCGGCCACGTCAGGAAATGAGGTCGAGCAGCTCCGTGCCGTAGCGGTCGAGCTTGGACCGGCCCACTCCGCTGATCTTGAGCAGGCCCTGCTCGTCGGCCGGCTTGTGCTCGGCGATCAGCTGGAGGGTGGCGTCGGTGAAGACCACGAAGGCGGGAACTCCGTCGTCCCCCGCGCGGGTCTTGCGCCACTCACGGAGTCGCTCGAACAACGCCTCGTCGTACGACGCCGGGCAGTCGGCACAGCGGCCGATCTTCTTCTGGGCGGGTGTCGCGAGCGACGTCCCGCACTCGCGGCAGTTGACCGCACGCCGGCGGGCGGCGCTGGTGGGCCGCGACTGCTGTTCGCTCGTGGGCAGCAGCCCGGCGATGAACGGCGAGGGCTGGCGGGACTGCCGCCCGCCCGGGTTGCGAGCACGGCTCCACGACAGCGACAGCACCGACCGGGCGCGGGTCATGCCGACGTAGAGCAGTCGCCGCTCCTCCTCGATCTCGGCAGGCGTGGTGGCGTAGGTGATCGGCAGCGTGCCGTCCTGGAGGCCGGCGAGCAGGACGGCGTCCCACTCGAGTCCCTTGGCCGCGTGGAACGTGGTGAGCGTGACCCCGTCCGCGACGGGCGCGTGCTGCTCGGCAGCGCGGCGGTCGAGCTCGTCGACGAAGCCGTTGAGATCGGTGTCGTCGGCGCGGGCGAACTCGGTCGCCTGGTCGACCAGCGCCTGCCAGGACTCCCAGCGGTCGCGGACCTGGCCCCGCGAGGTCGGCGCCTCGGTGGTCCACCCCAGTCCGGACAGCGTCGCCCGCACCGTCGCGACCAGGTCTCCCCCGGGCTCCTCGGAGCGGGCCGTGCCGCGCAGCATGGTGACGGCCTGGCGCACCTCGGGGCGGTCGAAGAAGCGGGCGGCGCCGCGTACGACGTAGGGGATGCCGCGTTCGGTCAGCGCCTCCTCGTGGGCCTCGGACTGGGCGTTGATCCGGAACAGCACCGCCATCTGGCCGTAGGCGGTGCCGGTGGCAGCCAGGCTTCGCACCCGGTCGGCGATCGCTGCGGCCTCGGCCACCTCGTCCGGGTGACCGGTGAAGGCGACCTCGGGGCCGGCCGGCTGCTGCGCGCGCAGCTCGACGCCCTGGCTGGTCGTGCCGGCCAGCAGGTGGTTGGCGGCGGCCACGACCTGGGGCGTGGAACGGTAGTTGCGGACCAGCTCTACCGAGGTCGCGCCCGGGAACTTGGCCGGGAAGTCGATGAGGTGGTCGGCCCTGGCGCCGGCGAACGAGTAGATCGTCTGCGCGGGGTCGCCGACGACGCACAGCTCGTCGCGGCCACCGAGCCACAGGTCGAGCAGCGCCGACTGGAGCGGCGAGACGTCCTGGAACTCGTCGACCACGAAGCGTTTGTACTGGCGGCGGACCTGGGCGGCGACCCGCTCGTCGTCGGCGAGCAGCCCTGCCGCGAAGAGCAGCACGTCCTCCATGTCCATCCGGCCCTGGCTGCGCTTGCCGTCCTCGTAGGCGGAGAACATCTGCGCGATGGTGCCGGGGTCGTGGCCGGTGACGGCCCGGCCGCGGGCGACCGCGACGCGCGCGTAGTCGTCGGGGTGGACGTTGCTGACCTTCGCCCACTCGATCTCGGAGGCGACGTCACGCAGCAGCGCCTGGTCGGCCGCGACCCGGCACCGGCGGGCCGCATTCGCGAGCAGCGAGATCTTCGACTCGGTCAGGGTCGGCAGCTCGGTGCCGTAGACGTGGGGCCAGAAGAACCGCAGCTGCCGCAGCGCCGCGGAGTGGAACGTGCGCGCCTGGACACCTCCGGCGCCGAGCTGGCGCAGCCTCGTGCGCATCTCGCCGGCAGCGCGCGTGGTGAAGGTGACGGCCAGCACCTCAGAGGGCTCGTAGAGCCCGGTGGCGACGCCGTACGCGATCCGATGGGTGATCGCCCGGGTCTTGCCCGTCCCCGCACCGGCGAGCACGCGGACGGGGCCGCGCAGTGCCTCAGCGACCTGCCGCTGCTCTGGATCGAGCGCCGCGAGCAGCTCGTCTGGTGAAGGCATGGGTGGAACAACTCCGCGTGGGTCATGGTTGGGGTGGGCAGAGACCACACCCTAGACGCGACCGAGGACACCCTGACGATGACGTTCACCATGTACAGCACCCCCTGGTGCGGCTACTGCCACCGGCTCAAGAGCCAGCTGCAGCGCGAGGGGATCGACTTCACGATGGTCGACATCGAACAGCACCCCGAGCACGCCTTCACCGTGGAGCAGGCCAACGGCGGCAACCAGACCGTGCCGACCCTGGTGTTCGCCGACGGCAGCACGCAGACCAACCCCTCGGTCGCCCAGGTCAAGCAGAAGCTCGCCGCCCTCGCCTGAGGGTGCGCCCGGTCGGCTTCGGGTAACCCGCGCTCACCAGGTCCCGGGCAGCGGCCCGCCGTACCAGTGGGCCAGCAGTGAGGACGAGATCGAGACGCTGCGGGGGATGTGGACCTCGCCGACCTCGACCGCGGCGCGCAGCTCCTCGCGGGTGAACCAGCGCGCCTCCTCGATCTCGGCGCCGTCGACCTCGACCACCTTCGACAACGCGTGCGCCGTGAAACCGAGCATCAGGCTGGCCGGCAACGGCCACGGCTGGTTGCCGAAGTAGGTGACGTCGCCGACCGGGACGCCGACCTCCTCGCCGACCTCACGGCGTACGGCGTCCTCGAGCGTCTCCCCCGGCTCGCAGAACCCGGCCAGCGTCGACCAGCGACCCGCCGGCCAGGACGTGTGGCGCCCCAGCAGGATCGAGCCGTCCTCGTGGACGACCGCCATGATCACCGCCGGGTCGGTGCGCGGGAACTGGGGGCGGTCGCACGACGTGCAGCGCAGCTCGTGCCCGGCGGCACGTGGCTCGAGGCGACCACCGCAGCGGGGACAGAACCGGGTCGCGAAGTGCCACTCCGCCAGGCCGATCGCGTGGAACAGCAGCGGCGCGACGTCCGGCTGATCGGGCAGCACGGGCAGCAGTGCCCGCAACGGCAGCCACTCCTCCCGCTCACCGTGGGCGTCCTCGGGGGCGACCAGGACCGCGAAGTGGGCGGCGCCGTCGATCTCACCGAGCAGCACCCGGGTGCCGTCGGGCACGTCGAGCGGCGACTGCCAGTCCAGCGCTCCGTCGATCGGGCGCAGCCGGTTGCCCGCGACGACCAGCACGCGCGTGGCCGGGTCGGTCCAGCGGTCGGCCAGCCAGGCGTCGTCGGTCCGTTGCAGTCCGAGCCGGTTGTGCGCGTGGCGGGAGAGTGCGACATGGGGCAGGTACGGGTGGTCGGCCTGGGTCACGGAAATGAGGCTACTGCGCACCGGCACCGGTAGATTCCCGGCCCGTGAGCACCCACATCGGAGCCCAGCAGGGCGAGATCGCACCCACCGTCCTGATGCCCGGTGACCCGCTCCGGGCGAAGTGGATCGCGGAGACATTCCTCGAGGACGCCCGCTGCTACTCCGAGGTCCGCGGCATGTACGGCTTCACCGGGACCTGGCGCGGCCACCGCGTCTCCGTGCAGGGCTCGGGCATGGGCCAGCCGTCCATGGCGATCTACGCCAACGAGCTGCTCCGCGAGTACGAGGTGTCGAGCATCATCCGGGTCGGCTCCTGCGGCGCACTGACCGAGAAGCTCGCCATCAGGGACCTGGTCATCGCCTCCGGCGCGTGCACCGACTCGTCGATGAACGGCATCGCCTTCGAAGGACTCGACTACGCCCCCGTGGCCGACTTCACCCTGCTGCGGGATGCGGCCGCCGCGGCTCCCGAGGCCCAGGTCGGCCTGATCTTCTCCAGCGACTCGTTCTACGCCGCTCGCCCGGAGCTGGTCTCGCGGATGGTGGACTACGGCGTGCTCGCCGTCGAGATGGAGGCCAGCGCGCTCTACACGCTCGCCGCGAAGCACGGCGCGCGGGCGCTGGCGATCTGCACCGTCTCCGACCACATCGTCACCGGCGAGGAGACCAGCTCGCAGGAGCGGGAGCAGACCTTCGGCCGGATGGTCGAGGTCGCGCTGACCGCCGCCTTCAGTTCTCGCTGAACCGGGCTCCGCGGGTCGCGCATCGGCGGTGAGTCCTGCACCGAATCCCCTGCCGGATCGGTGCACCAGCCACCGCTACCCGGGATCCGCCTGCCGCGGCGGTGAGTCCTGCACCAGATCGGACGACGCAACGGTGCGTCAGCCACCGCTGAGGCTGAACAGCTGCTCCAAGGCGTCACGGCCCGGCAGTCCCTCGGGCTCGACGAGCTCCCCGTGGCGTACGTAGTAGAAGCCCGCACGGACCCGCTCGACGGGCACGCCCGCGAGCTCCGCCCACGCCAGCCGGTAGACGGCGAGCTGCAGCGGATCGGCTGACTGCTGCCGGTTGGTCTTCCAGTCCACGACGAGGAACCCGGGCTCTCCGTCCACCTCCTCGGCATAGACGGCGTCGATCCGGCCGCGGACGACCTGCCCGTCGAGGACGAGGGCGAACGGGGCCTCCACCTGGTGGGGCAGCCGGTCGGCGAAGGGCCCGGACTCGAAGGCGGCGACGAGGGCGGCGAGGTCGTCGGCGTCATCGATCTCGGTGTCGGCACGGCCGGGGAGCTGGTCGTCGTCGATCAGCTGCTGCTGCCCGAACCGGGCCTCGACCCAGGCATGGAAGCGGGTGCCGAACCTGGCCGCGGGGGCCGGCGGCCGCGGCATCGGCCGGGCGAGGTCGCGCGCGAAACCCTCGGGGTCGTCGCGCAGCCGGGCGAGTGCGGTGGCGGACAGGCTGGTGGGAAGGGGTACGTCGACGACGTCGGAGCGGTCGGCGCGGGCCTCGGCCAGCAGCCGCTCGAGGGAGTCGTCCCAGGCCTGGACCTCTGCCAGTGACTCGAGGTCGAGGCCGTCGTCATCGGCTGCGGGATCGGCGTCGCGGACGAGCTCGGCGGCCGCCAACCGGCGCAGCGCCTCTGCGGAGTGCTCGGTGACCGGCCACGGCTGCGGGGACGGGCCGAGGGCCGCCAGCGCGTCCACCTCCGGCTCGGGAGTCCAGGGATCGGGGGTCTGACCGCGCTCGGCCATCGCCTCCACCACCGCCTGCTGGTAGCGCGAGGGCCCGATCGGTGAGCCCCGGAACAGTCGCCAGTGGGAGGACACGCTGAGCAGGTGGCGGGCACGCGTCACCGCGACGTAGCCGAGCCGGAGCTCCTCGACGGCCTCGTGGTCGCGACTGCGCTGCTTGAAGTCCTCGATCCCGGCGCGGGTCCGTTCACCCAGCTGCGGCAGGTCGAGGGCATCGCCGCGCAACGGCGAGGGCAACACCCAGCCGACCGAGGTCCAGAGGCTGCGCGAGCGGTCGGTCGGGAACTTGCGCTCACTCACGCCGACCATGAAGACGGCGTCCCACTCCAGTCCCTTGGCGCGGTGGACCGTCAGCAGCTTCACCGAGTCGGCCTCGGTGGGGGTCGCGACGTCGAGGCCGGTGCCGAGCTCGTCCTCAGCCTCGAGGTAGGCGAGCAAGGAGCCCAGCGAGTGGTCGCCGTCGATCGCCTGGAACTCCGCCACCGCCTTGACGAACAGGTCGAGGTTGTCGCGACGCGCCGCCGCAGCGCCGGAGGTGGACGAGCTCAGCTCGACGTCGATGCCGGTGGTGTCGACGATGAGCCGGACCAGGTCGAGCAGCGACTCCCCGGTGTGGCGACGCAGCCGGCGCAGCTCCTGCGAGAGCAGGGCGAACCGCTCGCGGGCCGGGCCGGAGTAGGCGTAGGAGTGGTCACCCGGGTCGTCGAGGGCGTCGCACAGGGACAGGATCTCGGTCGGATCGGCGCCAGCCACGGCGTGCTCGAGCTCGGCGGCCAGCTCTCGTCGCGTCGTCCGTCCCGCGGGGTCGACAGCCAGGTCACGGGCCCGTCGGCCGAGGATCGCCAGGTCCCTCGGACCGATCGCCCAGCGTGGCCCGGTGAGGAGGTTGAGGAGGTCCGCGTTGGCGGTGAGGTCGTGGAGCAGCGTGAGGGTGGAGACCACCATCGACACCTCGGGCAGCCGCAGCAGGCCGTTGAGGCCCACGATCTCCACCGGGATCCCGTCAGCAGTGAGGGCGTCGAACACCTCGGCCGCCGTGGCGTTGTCGCGTGCCAGTACGCCGATCCGGCGCCAGGTGCCCGGCTCTCGCGGGTCCTCCGGGAGCGACGCGAGGCGGGCCTGGACGGCATGGACCTGACCGGGGAGCCAGGCGAGCTCGGCGGCCGGACTGGCGTGCAGGCTGGCGCGCACCTCACCCGGGCCGACGCCGTCGGCGGGACGCAGTGGCGTGACCGGCACCGCGGGGTCGGCGTAGAGCGGCTGTGCGAGGCGGTTGGCGGTCTCGAGGATCGTGGCGTCGGAGCGACGACTCACCGTGAGGTGGTGGAGGGAGATCTCCGGCGAGCCGTCGGCGCGCGGGAAGGTGCGGCCGACGTGGAGGATGTTGGAGACCGAGGCCCCGCGCCAGCCGTAGATCGCCTGGTTGGGGTCGCCGACGGCGGTCACGGCATGGCCCCGGCCGTGCTCGGGATCCGACCCCGAGAACAGGGCGCCGAGCAGCTGCGCCTGGGCGACCGAGGTGTCCTGGTACTCGTCGAGGAGCACGATCCGGAACCGCGCCCGCTCCGCGACGCCGACGTCGGGATGGTCGCGAGCCAGCCTGGTGGCCAGTGCGATCTGGTCGGAGAAGTCCATCAGCCCGAGGTCGGCCTTCAGCCGGCGGTAGTCCTCGACGAGCCGCAGCAGCTCCGCCCGTTCGGCGATCTTCGCGACGACCTTCTGGAGGTCGGCCCTGGCCTTCTCCGTGGCGATCGCCGCCTCGAACTCGATCCGCTCGCGAGCGTCGAAGGCGCGGACGTCGTCGGGGGTCACCAGGTGCTCGCTCATCGCGCCGTCGAGGGCCAGCAGGTTGCCGATGACGTGCTTGGGACTGTCGGTGAGGAGCTCCACCCGGTGGCCGTGCCGGGCGACGGCGCGGCCGGCGAGCTGGTAGCGGGAGGCGTCGGCCATCACGCGGGTGTCGGGCTCGTGCCCGATCCGCAGTCCCTGCTCGGTGAGCAGCGAGGCGGCGTAGGCGTTGTAGGTGGCGACGGTGGGTTCGATCCGCTCGTCGTCGTCGGCAGCGACGTCGGGCAGCAGCCCGGCCCGGGCGAGCGCGGTCCGGACGTCGGCGGCGAGCTCGCCGGCGGCCTTGGTGGTGAAAGTGAGCCCGAGGACCTCGTCGGCACGCAGCTGCCCGGTCGCCACCAGGAACACCACCCGCGCCGCCATCAGCGTGGTCTTGCCCGACCCGGCGCCGGCGATCACCACCGTGGGCTCGAGCGGCGCGGCGACCGCCGGCCACTGCTCCTCGCTCACCGGGAAGCGGGACTGCATGACCTCCTGCAGCTGCGCGGGACTGCTGATGGGGCCAGTCATCGGGCTCGTCACGACAGCACCGTCCCGGACTGCTGGGCCGGGCAGAGCAGCTGGAAGTCGCAGTGCTCGCACACCTTGCCGGGGCGGACCTCGAGCGCCTCCGAGCGGACCACGCGGACGGCCGCCATCAGCTGCTCCTCCACCGGCAGGTGACCCGACTCCCCCGGCTGCTGCGGGGCCTGCCCCTGCACCTTGAGCTCCTTGGCGCCCTTGCGGAGCTGCCAGAGCTCGGCACCTCCGGCGCGGGCACCGGGACCGACCGCCTCGGCAAAGCCGTCGTGGTCGACGGCGTACTGGTAGAGGCCGAGCTGGGCGTGGCCGGCCAGCTCCTTGTCGGGTGGCGGGTACTTGCCGGTCTTGAGGTCGATGACGACCACCCGGCCCTCGGAGTCGACCTCGAGCCGGTCGGCGCGGCCACGCAGCACGACCTGCTCGCCGTCGGGCAGCGTCACCTCGGCACGGAAGTCCGCCTCCGAGGCGACCGTGGTGCGGCCTCGGTCGCGGTGGTGCCAGTGGAGGAACCGGCCCAGCGCCGCCTGGACCTCTGCGCGCTCTCGGTCTGCCGACCACGGAGTGCGGAAGCTGAGCTGGCGCCACACCCCGTCGACCAGCGACATCAGGCTCTCGATCGCCTCAGAGCCCGCGCCTCCTTCGTCCGCGTCGCCGGCGAGACCGGCCCTGGTCACGCCGTCGGCGATCGCGTGGACGACGTTGCCGAAGCCCTGCGAGGCGCTGGTGGCACGGGCGCCGCCCGCCTCACGCTCGAGGAACCACTTCGCCGGGCACTCGGTGATCGACGAGAGCATGCTCGCCGTGACCGGGACCGGGCGGTCGGCCGCGACCAACGGGCGATCGCTCGCCGTCAGGGCGCGCGTCCCCCACCAGGTGGCCGGGTCGGCCGCAGGCACCAGCGCCCGGTCGCCGACCCGCTCGGCCGCCAGCCGCGCGAGCCTCCGGGCGGCGGCGAGGCGCACCGGCTCCGGCCGCTCGGGGTCGCCGACGGTACGGCGCAGCTCCGCGACCACGCCGGCCAGCGAGAGCGGCCGCTGGGGGCGGCCGGACTCGTGGCGGACCCGGGACTCCCCCGCCGGGAACAGCTCGTGCAGGAACCGCGACGGCTGCTCGCCGTCGTCGTCCGGCGACGCGACCGCCGTGACCCACAGCCGACGCCGGGCGCGCGTGCACGCCACGTAGAAGAGGCGACGCTCCTCGGTCAGCAGGGCCCGCGTGGTCACCGGGGGCACCAGCCCGTCGGAGCCGAGCCGGTCGGGGGCGAGCAACGAGGCGCGGCGGCGCAGGTCGGGCCACACCTCCTCCTGGGCATGGGCCACCACGACCAGGTCCCACTCGAGGCCCTTGGCGCGGTGGGCGGTCAGCAGCCGCACCGCCTCACCACGGACGCCCCGCTCGGCCAGGGTGTCGGCGGGGATCTGCTGGGCTCGCACCGTGGCGAGGAACTCGCCCACGGCCCGGGCCCCGCGCTGCTCGTCGGCACGTGCGGCTGCTTCGAAGAGCGCGGAGACGGCGTCGAGGTCGCGGTGTGCCAGTCGGGCCGCCTGCCCGCCGGACTCCACCCGCGACCGGAGCCGGCGTGGCCAGGTCGTGCCGTCCCAGAGGGTCCACAGCACGTCCTCGGCCGTGCCATCGGCCTCGAGCACCGCGCGGGCCCGGTGGAGCAGCTGGGCGAAGTCGGCGGTCCGGGCCACCACGTCGCCGGCGAGACCGGTCAGCAGGTCGGGGTCGAGGACCGCCTCGCGGACCAGGTCGGCGGAGGGCCGCGGGGTGCGTTGCTCCTCGGCCGCCAGCGCCTTCTCCCGGATCCGGGCCTGGCGTGCGAGCGCCCGGAGCTCGGTGGCGTCCAGCCCCACCAGCGGGGACACCAGCAACCCGCTCACGGTGGCGGCGTCCACGTGGTGGGGCGACTCGGCGCCGACCACGGCGCCGTCCGCATCGCGGTGGACGACCAGCCGCAGGGCGGTCAGCAGCGGCTGGACCGCCGGCTCCTGGCCGAGCGGGGTCTCGTCGGCCGCGACCTCGACCGGCACCCCGGCCGCGGCCAGCGAGCGTCGTACGCCGGGGAGGACCGAGCGACCCGAGCGCACCAGCACCGCCATCTCCGACCACGGGACACCGTCCTCGAGGTGGGCCTTCCGGAGCCGGTCGGCGAGGTGCTCGGCCTCGGCGCGGGCCGTGTCGTAGGTGACGACCTCGACCCCGTCGCCCGGCTGGTCCTCACCCGCCGCGCGGGGCTGGGCGAAGGCCTGCTGGACCTCGGCCGGGATGCTGCCGGGGAGCGCGAGCCGGCCGGCGACCCGTTGGGAGGCGAGCAGCAGTCGGGGTCCGAAGCGGCGGGTGGTCCGCAGCGCCACCACGTCGGCGGGCCGGGCGTCGCTGCGGCGGAAGTCGCCGGGGAACTCGAGGATGCCGCGGACGTCGGCGCCCCGGAAGGCATAGATCGACTGGTGGGGGTCCCCCACCACGACCAGGTTGCGGCCGTCACCGGCCAGGGCCTGCAGCAGCCGCACCTGGCTGGGGTCGGTGTCCTGGTACTCGTCGACGAAGACATGGCCGAACCGGGCGCGGAGCTCGGCGCGGTGCTCCTCGGAGTCGAGGACCGCGCGCTGGATGAGGTCGGCGTAGTCGGTGGCTCCCTGGGCGTCGAGGTTGAGGAGGTACTGGTCGAGGAAGAGCCCCGCCGCCTCGAACTCGGGGATCTTCTCGTCGCGGCCGATCCGGCGCAGCTCCTCGGGACCCAGCCCCTTCTCGCGCGCCCGCGCCAGCACGTCGAGGACCTCGCGGGCGAAGCCGCGGGTGCCGACCGCCTGCCGCAGGGTGTCGGGCCACTGCACCGACTCGGGGGCGTGGGTGAGGAGGTCCTGGAGCACGACGTCCTGCTCGGGCGCGCTCAGCAGCCGCAGCGGGGTGGCGTAGAGCTCCGGCGGGGCGAACTGCCGGATCAGGCCGTAGGCGAAGGAGTGGAACGTCGAGCTCATCGCCGTCCCCACGGTGCGCCCGACCCGGGCCGTGACCCGGTCGCGGAGCTGCTCGGCGGCCTTGCGGGAGAACGTCAGCGCCAGCACCGAGGCGGGATCGGCGCCCTCCTCGATCCGCTTCGCGATCGCCTCGACGAGGGTGGTGGTCTTGCCGGTGCCGGGACCCGCGAGGACCAGCAGCGGCCCGCCGGGGTGGTCGACGACGGCCTGCTGGTCGACGTCGAGCACCGGCCGCTCCACGGCCGGGCGCTGCTCGCGCACGAGGCGGTACGTCGTCATGGGGCCCACCTCATCATGCGGCGCCGACAGCGCCCATCCCGGCAGCGGTGACTGAGGGACCCTCTACGCCGCCGAAACGGTCTCGGACGCACCGCCCGGCGACGAACCACCCGGGCAGCGGTGGCTGAGGGACCGTTCGCGCTGCCGAAACGGTGCCTGGACCACCGCCGCTCGCGCGCGACTCGACTGCCGCTGGCGCGCGACTCGACCGCGGGAGAGAGTCAGCCGAGGTCGACGATCGCGGCCACCGGGCCGCCGCCGTCCGGCCCCTGGTGGGCGGCCGACACGGAGACGAAGACGGCAGGGTCGCCGGTGACCGCCGCGGTCACGCCGCCGACGGCGGCCTTGATCTGCCGGTGCCAGTGGACGTCGGAGTCGTCGAGCATCGCGTTGCGGCGGCCGCGGACCTGACCGTCCTGCGACACCTCGCACTTCAAGAACACGTTGACCAGCCTGCCGTCGAGGTCGGCGGTGCGCGGACGCTCGGGCAGGTCGAGCCCGGCCGAGCGGATCGCCTCCCAGATGCCGTCCTGGTCGAGGGCGTCCTTCATGACGGAGTGACCCACGGCGTACCGGCCACCGACGCCCGGCGCGTTGCCGACCACGACGACCTGGGCCACGTCGAGCTCGACGCCCGAGGAGCAGGAGGCGACCGCGGAGTACAGCGATCGGTCGTGCATGACGTCCTCGTCGCGAGGCATCTCGATCTCACCCAGCGCGACGGCGATGCCGAGCGCCGTACACCCGTTGGAGAGGTCCATCGACTCGTGGGTGTGCTCGGTCCACACCGTCTTGCCGCGCGACTTGGCGTCGCGGATCGTGTGCACCGTCAGCAGCGGGGTCTTGGTCTGCACGTAGTGCACGTCGGCGGGGTCGGTGATGCCGGCCTTCTCCATCGCGACCTTCACCGCGTCGGCCACCTTGCTGACCATCGCGACCCGGCCGATGTCCTCGGGGAGCAGCTGCTCGCTCATCGCGAACCCGACGGTCAGCCGCGGCTCGTCGATCGGCTCGGCGTCGGTGGTGGCGAAGATGGTCGCGTGGGGGCTGATCACGCCGTCGGTGCCCCCGGACCACACGATCGGGACCTGCTTGACCGCCTCCGGGTCCGCACCCTTGGCGACCAGCACCTCACGGAACGCGCGGTCGGAGATGATCCGGGTGTAGTCGTTCACCCCGCCGTTGCCCTCGGTCTTGCCGATGATCGCGATCACCCGACCGGCCTCCATCACCCCGTCGTCGATCAGGGTGGCGAGCTCGCTCGCGTCGGCGACGGAGTGGATCGGAACCTTGCGGACCTCGATGGCGCTGGGCATGGCGGGCTTCCTCTCGGGTGGGTGTTCAGGCGGGTACGACGACGGTGCCGGCGCGGCCGGCCACCGCGTCGAGGATCTGGGACAGCTCGGTGATGACGGCCTGGGAGCCGCCCTGCTCGACGAAGCGGCAGGCCGCGTCGACCTTGGGGCCCATCGAGCCACTGGCGAAGTGACCGGCGGCCAGGTGCTCGCGCATCTGGGTGACGGTCACCCGGCCCAGCGGCTCCGCGTCGGGAGTGCCGAAGCGGAGCACGGCGTTCGGCACGTCGGTGGCGACCACGAGGACGTCGGCCGAGACGGTCAGGGCCAGCACGGCTGCCCCGAGGTCCTTGTCGATCACGGCCTCGACGCCGCGCAGCACACCGTTCTCACGCACGGTCGGGATGCCACCGCCGCCGTTGGCGACCACGACGTAGCCGGCGTCGACGAGCGTGCGCACCGCCCGTCCGTCGAGGATCTCGAGCGGCTCGGGAGAGGCGACCACGCGCCGCCATCCCTTCTCGCCCCGGTCCTCCCACATCTCGCCGTGCTTGATCAGTCGCTTGGCGTCGGCCTCGGGCAGGAACCGGCCGATCGGCTTCGAGGGCCGGGTGAGCCCGGGGTCGTCGGCGGCGACGAGCGTCCGGGTGACCACGGTGGCGCTGGGGCAGTCGATGCCGCGCACGGTGAACTCGTTGTCGAGCGCGTTCATCAAGGTGAAGCCGAGCGTGGCCTGGGTCTGGGCGCCGCACCAGTCCAGCGGGACCGGGGGTACGACGGCTGCGGCGACCTCGTTCTTCACCAGCAGGTTGCCGACCTGGGGGCCGTTGCCGTGGGTGACGACCACGTCGGCGCCGGACTCGATCAGCTCGGCGACGGCCCGCATCGCCACGACCGCGGCGGCCTGCTGGTCCTCGACGCGGGCGCGACCCTGCGCATTGGTCATGGCGTTGCCGCCGAGCGCGAGCAGGACCCTCATGTCGCCGAACCTAGCCGGTCGACCTCGGCGTACGCCGCCCCTCCGGAGAGCTGGGCATAGCCCGGGCCGCGGTCGAAGAACGGCTCGTCCGCGTCGCGGGCCCGACCGGCGCGCTCGGCCGTGGTGGCCGCCACGTCGTGGCCGAGGTCGTCGGCCTCCACCGACCCGGTCAGCACCACGCCGTAGTCGGTCAGCGCAGCCTCGGGCGAGACCTTGCGCCACACCACGTCCCGTACGACGAGCGCCGGGTCGCGCAGCAGCGGGTCCCCCCAGCCACCACCGCCGGTGGTGCGGATCCGGATCACCTCACCGGCCCGCACCGGCTCGTCGTCGGCCAGCGCGTCGACCTGGCGCTCGGCCGGGCCACCCGGGTCGATCACGACCTCGAACGGCTGGCCGGCCTTGCCGCCGCGGACCCCCCAGCAGGCCAGGATCGAGCGGTCGGCGATGGACATGAAGTGCCCGTCCTTGAGCATCCGGATGTGCTTCTCGTAGCCGAGCCCGCCGCGGTACTCCCCCGCGCCACCGGAGTCGCACGCCAACGACAGCGACTCGACCAGGAAGGGGAAGCGGGACTCGGTGAACTCGCTGGGCAGGTTCCGGGAGTCGGGCACGACGTGGATCGTGTCCTCGCCGTCGGCGTAGTAGCGGCCACCCGAGCCGCCGCCGAGGACCTCGCGCATCAGGTAGGGCCTGCCGTCGCGGTCCTCGCCGTAGACGCCGGTGTAGCGGATCGTCTCCTGGTCGGCCGGCATCTTGCCGTCGACCGCCTTCGCGACCACGCCGGCGAGCACGCCGAGCAGCCGCAGGATCACGAAGGTGCGGGCGTTGGTCGGCGCCGGGAACACCGGCGTGATCAGGGTGCCGGGCTCGGGGAACCGCATCTCGATCAGCGGCACGATGCCCTCGTTGACGTCGAGCTCGGCCATCCGCTCGGGGGTGTCGGCGAGGTTGCGCAGGATCGGCGCCAGCCACTTCTTGAGGAAGACGCCGTCGGAGTAGTCGCCGCAGTGGTTGATCGGCCCCTTGGCCTGCGGGCCGGTCCCGTCGAAGTCGAGGATCAGTCGCTCGCCGTCCGGGTCGTCGACGGCGGTCCGGGTCAGCGTGATCCGCTGCGTGTGGAGCCGCGGCTCGTCGACGCCGTCGTGCTCGGCGTAGTCCTCCCACGTCCACGACCCGACCGGGATCTTGGACAGGATCTCGCGGCGGTAGGTCTCGGTGGTGCGGCCGATGATCGCGTCGAAGGACGACTCGACCGCGGCCACGCCGTACCGGTCGAACATCTCCCCGAGTCGCCGGGCGCCCATCAGGCAGGCCGAGCACTCGGCATCGAGGTCGGCGGCCAGCGACTCGGGCATCCGGGAGTTGCGGGTCATGATCGCCAGCGCGCTGCGGTTGGGGACACCGGCGTCCCAGAGCTTGATCGGGGGGACCATCAGCCCCTCCTCGAACACGCTGGTGGCGTGGCTGGGCATCGAGCCGGGTACGGCGCCGCCGATGTCGTCGTGGTGGCCGAAGGCCTGCACGAACGCGACCACCGCACCACCCGAGAAGACCGGCACCGTGACGCAGAGGTCGGGGAGGTGACCGATGCCGCCCTCGGAGCGGTAGACGTCGTTGTGGAAGAAGACGTCGCCCTCGCGCATCTCCTCGATCGGGAAGTCGCGGGCGACCGGGTGGACCAGCGCGGAGTAGGAGCGGCCGGTCAGCTTGCGCAGCAGCCGGTCGTGGATGCCCGCGCGGAAGTCGTGGGCGTCGCGGATCATCGGGCTGCGGCTGGTCCGCGCGATGGCGGTCTCGACCTCCATCTCGACGCTGGCCAGGAAGCCCTGCACGATCTCGGTGAGCACGGGGTCGGCGCTCGCGCCGGCGTCCGCGGTCAACGGGCCGAACGGGAACTGGGTGGGGGCCCTCCGTGATCCGCGGCTCATGCGTTGCTCCTGGTGACGATCAGGTTGAGGTGGTCATCGACCCGCGCGGTGAAGCCGGGGTGGAGCGGCACGGTCGAGCCGAACTCCTCCACGATCGCCGGGCCGGTCACGGTCGCTCCGGGGTCGAGGTCCTCGCGCCAGTGGACCGCCGTCTCGACGTACCCGTCGGCGGTGTCGAAGCAGACCGGCCGGGTCACCCCGGTGGTCGAGGCACGAGCCTCGGAACCCCCGGAGCCATGACGCTTGATCTCGGGGCGGCGGATCGGGCCGATGCCCGAGACCCGGACGTTGACCCACTCGACCTGCTGGGACTGATCGGCGGCGAAGTCGTAGCCGTAGAGCCCGCGGTGCGCGGCGTGGAAGCGGTCCGCCACGGCGTCGGCGGCAGCGGCGTCGAACCGGCCGTCGGGGACCGGGACGCGCACCTCGAAGGCCTGGCCGAAGTAGCGCAGGTCCGCGGTCCGCACGAACTGGTGCTGGGCGTCGTCGAAGCCCTCGGTGCGCAGTGCCGCGGCGGCCCGGCCCTCGAGCTCGTCGTACTGCCCGGCGACGTCGGCCGGGTCCAGGGCGTCGGCGAGCACCACGTGGGTCTGCACGTAGTCGTTCTTCACGTCGACGGTGAGCAGCCCGAACGCGGAGACGTTGCCGGGGTTGGGCGGCACCAGGACGGTCGGGATGCCGAGCACGTCCATCAGCCGGCACAGCAGCAGCGACCCCGAGCCGCCGAAGGTGGTCAGGGCGAAGTCGCGGACGTCGAGGCCGCGCTTGACGGTGACCTGGCGCAGCGCGTTGGCCTGGTTCCAGGCGGAGATCTCGAGCACGCCGACCGCGGCGGCCTCGGGCGTGAGACCGAGCTGGCGAGCGAGCTCCTCGACACCGGTGCGGGCTGCGTCGACGTCGAGCGGGATCTCCCCGCCGAGCAGGTGGGGAGGGATCCGGCCGAGCACGAGGTGGGCGTCGGTGATGGTGACCGCTCCCCCGTCGCCGCCCTTGCCGTAGCAGAGCGGGCCGGGGTCGGCGCCGGCCGACTGCGGTCCCACCTTGAGCGTGCCCTCGGGCGAGACGTGCGCGATCGAGCCGCCGCCCGCGCCGACGGTGACCACGTCGATCATCGGGATCTTCGACGGGAACGCGCCGACGCTGCCCTCCGTGGTCAGGGTCGGCTCGCCGCCGATGACGACGCTGACGTCGGTCGAGGTGCCACCGCCGTCGCTGGTGAGCACCTTGTCGTAGCCGGCGACCTGCGCGATCAGGGCCGCACCGAGGGCACCGGCCGCCGGCCCGGACAGGACCGTCGTGATCGGTTGGTGGACGACCTCGTCGGCGCTCAGCACGCCGCCGTTGGACTTCATCACGTAGAACGGGATCTCCCGGTCGCCGTACGACGTGAGCCGGGTCTTGATGTTGGAGACGTAGGCCGAGAGCCGCGGCTTGACCGCCGCGTCGACCAGGGTCGTCATGGCACGTTCGTACTCGCGGTACTCGCGCAGCACCTCGCTGCTGATCGAGACGACCGCGTCCGGGTGCTCCTCGGCGAGGATCTCGCGCATCCGCTCCTCGTGGGCGGGGTTGGTGTAGGCGTGCAGGAAGCAGACACCCAGCGTGGTGACGCCGCGATCACGGAACCAGCGCGCCGCCTCCCGCGCTCCCTCCTCGTCGAAGGGCCGGACCTCGGCGCCGGTGAAGTCGAGCCGACCGCCGATCCCGCGGACCAGGTCGCGCGGGACGATCCGGTCGGGCTTCACCCAGAAGTAGGAGTTGCCGTAGCCGTCGGGAACCGACTGCCGGGCGATCTCGAGCATCGCCTCGTAGCCGGACGTCGTGAGGTAGCCGAGCCGACCGACCTTGCCCTCGAGCAGCTGGTTGGTGGCGACGGTCGTGCCGTGGCTGACGGCCGTGATCGCGTCGCCGCTCGCGCCGAGCAGCCCCAGGACCTTCTCGATCCCGGCCAGGAAGCCGTCGGCCGGGTTGCCGGGGGTGGACGGCGTCTTGGTGGTGACCAGGTCACCGGTGTCCTCGTCGACCGCGACCACATCGGTGAAGGTGCCGCCGGTGTCGATGCCGATCCGGATCCGCTGCGTCATGGTGACGATTCAAGCGGGGCGCGGCGGCCCGGGCCACGGCACATCCTGCCGACCGGACCGCGGTCCGTTGGCAGGTTGTGCTGTGGGGTCAGGTGTCGGCGGGGCGCTCGTTGTAGACCCCCGCGGGTTGCTGGCCACTGAGTCGCGCGATCGCGGCCATGATCTCGTCGGTGACCTCGCGTCGTGCGCGACCGAGGGGTACGCCGTCGTAGCGGTCGGTGAAGTCGAGCGGTGCGCCGAACTCCACCGAGACCTTCGCGAGCCGCGGCAGCGTCGCGCCGACCGGTTGGATCTCCTGGGTGCCGACGAGCCCGACGGGGACCACCGGGCACCCGGCGGTCAGCGCCAGGTGGGCGACGCCGGTGCGGCCGCGATAGATCCGGCCGTCGCGGGAGCGGGTGCCCTCGGGATAGATGCCGAACGCCTCGCCGCGGCCCAGCACCTCGAGGGCGGTGTCGAGGCTGGCCAGCGCCGCCTTCTTGTCATCTCGGTCCACCGGGAGCATGCCGATGCCCTCGAACCACCAGCGAGTGAGCGCGCCCTTCACGCCGGTGCCCTCGAAGTAGTCCGACTTGGCCAGGAACACGACCTTGCGCGGCACCAGGATCGGGATCACGAGGCTGTCGGCGAAGCTCAGGTGGTTGCTGGCGAGGATGACCGGGCCGGTGTCCGGCACGTGCTCGAGCCCGACGACACGGGGCCGCCACAGTGCCTTCGCGACCGGGGGCACGAGCGTGTGGACGACCTCGTAGAGCATGCGGCCCATCATGCCGGTTCGTCCGTGGCGTGGCGCGCGCCGTCCGCGGTGGGCCGAAATGGGTGAAGGGCCCTCGTAGGTATGAGCTACAAGGGCCCTTCGACGATGAAACTCCGGCCGAAGCCAGCGTCCCACCGGTGACCGCTCTGGTGACATCCCGGCCGATGCACTCCTCGACTCCGGTCCCAGCCAGCCCCGTCACCGGGCGGCTGCGACGTTCCCTGGGCGAACCAGTTCCCGCCGGATGGACCCTCGTCTCCGAGTCATCCCGACTTCCCTTGCGGGAGGTCGTGAGGAGAGTTCTATGTGCCCAGACCCCTGCCCCGCAAGGGGTTTCGCGACCTTTTCTTCACATACTTCGGGTTCCGGCGTGTCCTCAACAGGAGTGGCCCCCCTCGTCCCCAGCCAACCGCCAGTTCTCCACAGATCGGCCCACTGCCTGTGCATGACCCACCTGGTTGAGTCGTGCGTCCGCGACCGTCGAGTCGTGCGTCCGCGACCGTCGAGTCGTGCGTCGGTGGTGGCCACGACCACGCCTCGGAAATAGGTGAAGGGCCCTCGTAGGTATGAGCTACAAGGGCCCTTCGGGTGATCGGTACTGGTGATGCTCCCGATCGATGTCTCCTCGACTCCAGCCCCAGCCACCTCATCACCCAGCGGCTGCGACGTTCCCTGGGCGAACCAGTTCCCGTCGTACGGACTCTCGTCTCCGAGTCATCCCGACTTCCCTTGCGGGAGGTCGTGAGGAGAGTTCTACGTGCCCAGAACCCCACCCCGCAAGGGGTTTCGCGAACATTTCTTCACATACTTCGGGTTCCGGCGCGTCCTCCCCAGAAGCGCGGCAGTCCATCCCCAGATCGAGGCGATTCCTCCACAGCTTGAGGTCTCACCTGTGGACGACGGATCGGTGGCTAGGTGGGCCACCCGAGCATCGCCGAGACGTCGCGAGACAGTGTCATCGGGTCGAACGGCTTGGGGATCATGCCCGCCACGCCGAGTCCGTCCCAGTCGGCGCGATCACCCACGCGGACCTTGGCCGTCACCAACACGACCGGGATGTCGGCGGTGGCGGGATCGGCCGCCAGCCGGCGGAAGGTCTCCAGCCCGTCCATGCCGGGCATCATCACGTCGAGCAGGATCGCGTCGAATCGGTGGGTGGCGGCCAGCTCCAGGGCCGCGTGACCACCGTCCGCGGTCATCACTTCCCAGCCGCCGACGGACTCGAGGGCGACCTCGGCCACCATCCGGATCGACTCGTCGTCGTCGACGACGAGTACCCGCGTCATCTGTCGGCGTCCTGGAGGCGGCGAGGCGACTCGGCCTGCGCGGCCGGAAGCGAGAACAGCATCGTGGTGCCCGCGCCGTCGCGGCTCTCGGCCCAGATCCTGCCCCCGTGGCGTTCGACGATCGCCCGACAGATCGCCAGCCCCAGCCCGGTACCGCCCTTCTCCCGTGCGTCGGAGGAGTCCACCTGGGCGAACGGTTCGAAGATCAGCGCCAGCTTGTTGCTCGGGATGCCGCGTCCCTCGTCACGCACCCGGAACACGACGTGGCCGTCCGCAGCCTGCGCCGATGCGACCACGACGCCCCGGGGATCGGAGAACTTGATGGCGTTGCCGAGCAGGTTCGACAAGGTCTGCATGATCTGGTCCTCGTCCCCGAGCACCCGACCGCTGCACGGGCCGACCTCGAGGGTGACGCCACGCTCCACCCCGGCGCCGCGCATCTGCTGCACGGCGGCTCCGACCAGATCGACTGCATCGACGTCGGCCAGCCGCATCTCGTAGGTCCCCGAGCCGATCCGCTCCATGTCGAGCAGGTCGTTGATCAGGCGGGTGAGGCGCTCGCTGCTCTCGGACGCCACCGTCACCATGGCCTCGACCCGCGATGGCAGCTCACCCAGGGCGCCACCCGCGAGCAACCCCAGGGTGCCGCGGATGGAGGTGAGCGGTGTGCGCAGCTCGTGACTCACCACGGACAGGAACTCGTTCTTCATCCGTTCGACGTCGCGTCGCTCCGTGATGTCCCGGAAGACCACGACGGCGCCCCTCGGTGTCCCGTCGTCGGGATCGAGGACGGGACTCGCCGTCACCTCCACCGGGAACGGGTCGCCACCGACTCTTCGGTACATGTCGTCGATCTGGCTGACGTGCTCACCGGAGACTGCCGCGAGCTGGACGTAGCAGTCGGCGGCGGAGTGCTCCTGGCCCGCGTGCAGGGAGTCGTGAGCATCGCGCCCCAGCAGGTCACGGGTGCGGAGTCCGAGTGCCGCTGCCGCCGAGGGATTGGCGAAGGTGATCTGACCCCGCGCGTCGACGCCGTAGATGCCGTCGCCGACCGAGGTGAGCAGCAGTGCATTCTCGGCTGCCAGTCGCTGGAGATCGGCAGTCTGCTCGTTGACGCGGCGCTCCAGGCCGTGCCGGAGCGAGTCGTTGACGGCCGACAGGATCGTCTGCCGGGTTCCTGCGAGCAGGACCAGGATCAGCCAGAGCACGAGGAGCGGCGTGGTCAGCTCTTCCCTGGCTGCCGCCTGGATCGAGCCAGCCACCAGGAGCACCGCGAAGACCAGGAGCGCTCCGCGGGTGTCCGACGGTGGCCGGGTGGCGCCGCCGGCGGTCGGCGTGCTGGGGGTCAGCGCAGCCAACATGACCACGAGGTAGCCGACGATCCAGCCGAGGTCGAGCCTCGAGCCCCAGACGAAGCTGCCCTGGCTGACCTGCACCGCGTAGGCAAGATCGGTGGTTGCGTAGATCACGAAGCCGAGCGCGATCAGGATCAGGCTGCGCCGGTCGGGCCCGCCGGCGCGCAGCAGCAGGACGATCGCGACGGTCACCAATACGATGTCGAGCACCGGGATGACCACGGCTCCCACGAGCGTGGCGGCCGACACCTGCCCGGGGTCCAGCAGTTGTGGGTAGACCAGCACCGACACGGTGGCCAGCACGCCGACCCCGGCGACCAACCCGTCGATGAGCGCCATGACCTGACCGGCGCCCTGGCGCCGTACGCCGGGGAAGGAGGCCAGCCCGGCGATGGTGAGCAGCAGGGCTGCGGCCACGCCGACATCCGTGATCACCAGCTGGCCGCTGAGGGATCCCGACAGGTTGGCGACGAGCGCCACCAGGGTCGCCACCATGAACAACCGCCACGAATGTCGCCGTCGCCCGGTGCTCTGCCGAGCGCGGTAGGCACAGCTGCCGGCAACGAGGGCGCCGACCAGGACCAGCGACAGCGCGCTCACGTTCTCGCGGAATCCCTGGGGAAGCCGGGGGTCGAGGAGCACGACTGCCACGCCCGCGGCCGTGACGGCCCCGGCGACGGCGATGGCGAAGACCCGGCGCTGGGTGCTCGCGGGCAGAGGGCTTCCCACCATGACGACTGTACGAGCGGGCGCGCTGTTCCGTGATGCTTCGAGGGAACTGGTCCCGGCTAGTGCGGTTGCACCAGCTCGTAGGCGGCCGCGATCTCGAGCAGCCGACGGTCCTGGCCGTGGGCGGCGACCAGCTGGATCCCGACCGGCCACCCTTCGGGCGTCCGACCGGCCGGGAGGGAGATCGCGGGGCAGCCGGTGGCGCTGATCAGGTAGGCCGAGCGCATCCAGTCCAGGTAGGAGGCCATCGGCCGACCGTCGATCTCGGTCGGGAACTCCTGGTCGGCCGGGAACGGCGGTACCTGCGAGACCGGCAGGACCAGCACGTCGTACTCGGTGAAGAACCGACGCATCGTCTCGCTGAGCGCCGTGCGCTGCTCGAGGGCGCGGGCGACGTCGGCGCCGGTCAGGTGCTCGCCCGCCCGGATGTTGTCGGCCAGCGACGCCTTGAAGCCGTCGGGCTGCCGGCGCAGCTGCTCGCCGAAGGTCGCCTGGAAGTGCCAGGCTCGCAGCGTCCGGAAGGTGTCGTCGGCGGCCGACAGGTCGGGGTGGGCATCGAAGACCGAGGCTCCCGAACGGACCAGCAGCCGGCCGGCCGACTCGAGGACGGCGGCCACCCGCGGGTCCACGTCGAACGCGCCGCCGAGGTCGACGCTGTAGCCGACCCGGAGCCCGGTCAGCGAACCCTGCAGCGGTGGCGCGAACGCCGGGCCCGGGTCGCCGAGCGCGTGCGGCACGCGCGGGTCCGGCCCGGCGATGACGGAGAGGAGAAGCGCCAGGTCGTTGACGTTGCGCGCCATCGGCCCGCCGACCGACGTCGTCTCCCACTGGTTGGCAGCGGGCCAGGTGGGGACCCGGCCGAGGCTGGGCCGCAGCCCGACGACGCCGCAGAACGAGGCCGGGTTGCGCAAGCTGCCGCCCATGTCGGAGCCCTCCGCCAGTGGCACCATCCCGGCCGCGAGCGCGCACGCCGCGCCGCCGCTCGAACCACCCGCGGACCGCGACGGGTCGACCGGGTTGCGGGTCGTGCCGAAGACCCTGTTGAACGTGTGGGAACCGGCAGCGAACTCCGGCACGTTCGTCTTCCCGATGACGACCGCCCCCGCCCGGCGAATCCGCTCGACGATCAGGTCGTCGGTCTCGGGGACGTGGTCGGCGAACAGCGGTGACCCGTACGTCGTGCGCCAGCCCGCCGCGGCATGGGTGTCCTTGAACGCGAACGGCAGCCCGTGCAGCGGCCCGGTCGGGTGGCCCTGGGCGAGGTGCTCGTCGGCGGCCGCCGCCCCGGCACGAGCTCGGTCCTCGTCGAGCGACACGATCGCGTTGAGCTCGGGGTTGCGCTCGGCGATCCGGGCGAGATGGAGGTCGAGCAGCTCGCGGGCGGAGATGTCACGCCGGCGTATGGCCTCGGCCTGGCCTCGGGCGGTCCACTCGACGCTGATGGTCATGCGGCCACCCTGTCATCCGGCAGCGCCGTCACCGGCGACGGCCCAGCAGGACGCCGAGCACGACGAGGCCGGCGCCCACCGCGACGCCGGCGAGGAAGTCACGCTGCGACGAGGGCGCCCGGCCCGGACGCGCGTCGGTGTAGACCTGCGGCATCCCTTCGGCGGTGGCCGCCGGCGC
>CAWAIJ010000010.1:0-160330 GCA_963782075.1 uncultured Actinomycetota bacterium | reverse complement strand
AAAGTGGTCATACCGGAGCCGGTCGGCCGGGCGGTAGGTTCCGCCCATGCCCAGTTCCCAGCGCCCCAAGGACTTCTTCCGCCCGCTCGCCGTCGGCGCCCCCGAACCGGTCCGTGAGGTACCGGCCCGACCCAGCCGGGCGATCCACTTCTTCGACCCGAGCAACGAGAAGATGGCCTCGAAGATCCCCGACATGGTCGGGAAGGTCGACGTCCTGCTCGGCAACCTCGAGGACGCCGTCAAGGCCGACAACAAGGAAGCCGCCCGCGCCGGGCTGGTCAAGATCGCCCAGGCGACGGACTTCGGACCCACCCAGCTGTGGACCCGGATCAACGCCCTCGACAGCCCGTGGGTGCTCGACGACCTGACCACGCTGGTCACCGAGATCGGCGACAAGCTCGACGTGATCATGGTGCCGAAGGTGCAGGGCGCCGAGGACATCCACTACGTCGACCGGCTGCTCGCCCAGCTCGAGGCGAAGGCGGGCCTGGACCGGCCGATCCTGGTCCACGCGATCCTCGAGACCGCGCGCGGCGTGGCCAACGTCGAGGAGATCTGCGGCGCCTCGCCGCGGATGCAGGGCCTCTCGCTCGGCCCGGCCGACCTCGCCGCCGACCGCCGGATGAAGACGACCCGCGTCGGCGGCGGCCACCCCGGCTACCTGGTCCGCGAGGACCCGCCGCGCGTCGACGGTGCGGCCAACCTCGAGGCCCACCGGGCGACGTACCAGCAGGACCTCTGGCACTACACGATCGCCCGGATGGTCGACGCCTGCGCGATGCACGGCATCTATCCCTACTACGGACCGTTCGGCGACATCGCCGACGAGGTCGCGTGCGAGGACCAGTTCCGCAACGCGTTCCTGCTCGGCTGCGTCGGCACCTGGAGCCTGCACCCCAAGCAGATCGCGATCGCGCACCGGGTCTTCAGCCCCAGCGTGGAGGACGTGGCGCACGCCCGACGCGTCGTCGCCGCGATGGGCGACGGCACCGGCGCGGTCATGCTCGACGGGAAGATGGAGGACGACGCCTCCCTCAAGCAGTGCCTGGTGATGGTCGAGCTCGCCGAGCAGCTCGCCGCCATCGACCCGGAGCTCAAGAAGCAGTACGAGGCGATCGAGAGTGAGTGACTTCCGCGCCCGACGCAGCGTCCTCTACATGCCCGGCTCCAACGCCCGCGCACTCGAGAAGGCGAAGACGCTCCCCTGCGACGCCCTGATCCTCGACCTCGAGGACGCCGTCGCCCCCGACGACAAGCCAGCCGCCCGCGAGGCCGCCTGCGCCGCCGCCGCGTCCGGTGAGTACGGCGCGCGCGAGGTGACGATCCGGGTCAACGGCGCGGACACCGAGTGGCACGCCGACGACCTGGCCGCGGCCTGTGCCGCCGGTCCGGACGCGATCGTGGTGCCCAAGGTCAACAGCGCCGATGCGGTTCTCGAGCTGGTCGACGCGATGGCCGCCCACGGCGCCCCCGAGCACACCACCTTGTGGGCGATGCTGGAGACGCCGTACGCGATGCTTCACGCCGAGGACATCGCCGCCGCGTCCGAGCGGCTGACCGTGCTGGTCATGGGCACCAACGACCTGGTCAAGGAGCTGTACGCCGAGCACGTGCCCGGCCGGCAGCCGGTCCTCGCCGGTCTCGGCCTCGCCCTGCTCGCCGCCCGCGCCACCGGCAAGGTGATCCTCGACGGGGTCTACAACGACGTGAAGAACGAGGACGGCTTCCTCGCGGAGTGCCGGCAGGGTCGCGAGATGGGCTTCGACGGCAAGACCCTGATCCACCCCGGCCAGGTCGCCGGCGCGAACGAGGCGTTCGCTCCCTCCGAGCAGGCGGTCGAGGACGCCCGCGGCATCCTCGACGCCTGGCAGAACCGCTCGTCGGGCGTGGTCACCTTCAACGGCCGGATGATCGAGAACCTCCACGTGGAGTCGGCCGAGCGGACGCTCCAGATCCACGACGCGATCCGGTCACTCCAGAGCTGACAGGGCGGTAGTCCCCGAACCTTTGGTCGTCCCAGGCGCCGATCAGCGACCGAAAGTTCGGGGACTATCGCACCACCACGTCACGGTCGACGACGACATCGGCCGTGGCCCTCGGGTTGCACAGCTCCGAGTAGATCCGCTGCGCACCGAGGTAACGCTGCTGGTCGGGATCTGCCACGTCGTCGACGGTGTCGTCTCGCGCCGCCATCCGGGCGACCCGCACCTCGTCGGGCGCCTCGAGCCAGACGACGAGATCCCAGAAGCCGGCGAGCTCCGGCCGCTGCATGAAGACCCCGTCGACCAGCAGCACGCCGCGGTCCGGCACCGGCTCGACCCGCTCGTCGACGTAGGTGTCCGTGACGAGGTCGTGCCAGCGGCGGCGGTACATCGAACCGGGCCCGCGTCGCCACGGCTCGAGCAGCTCACGGCGTAGCGCATCGAGGTCGAAGCTGCGCGACCAGACCGTCTCCGGGGTGCGTCCGAGAGCGTGTCGATAGGCCCGTGGGTGGTGGAAGTCGTCGACGCTCGCGCGGACGACCCTCCGGCCGGCCGCGCCCAGCACGCCCACCAGCACGTTGGCGAAAGTGGTCTTGCCCGCGCCATCGGCACCGTCGACGGCTACCAGCACCGGCCGGCCGAGCGCCGGGACGCTGCCGGCGACGTGCTCGACGGCGGTAGTCACGGCCGCCAGTCCGGGTCCCGCCCGATGAAGCCGAGCAGCCGCGACTGCGGGTCGGCGTCGTCGGGGACCGGGACGCGCGGACCGTACTGACCGCTCGAGCGCAGCAGGTCGTCGTACGGCGCCATGCCCTCGACCATCATCTGACACCGGTCGGCGTCCAGGGTGTCGTCCTGGCCGGTCGCGCGGGCGAGGTCCCAGGTGTGCATGAAGACGTCGGCGGTGAAGAACTGCGAGATCGCGTCCGCCAGCGGGAGGTCGCCCGTGTGCGGGTTGGTGAAGGCCCGGCCCGCTGTGTCGGGGTCGTCGAGCACCGCCTGCACCGAGGCCGCGAACCCGTCCCACGTGCCGACCGGGTCGTCGTCGACCGATCCCGTCGGCGGCAGGGTCACGTCCGAGCCCCCGGCCAGGAACCCGGGGAACCACTCGACCAGATGGCGTACGACGTCGCGTGCCGTCCAGCCCTCGACCGGGGCCGGGGCATCCCAGCCCCCCGGCGCGACGCCGTGGACGACGTCGCCGAACCTGCCGGCTACGTCCCGGAACTCCGAGGCCTGTTCCATGCTCGCTCCTTCGGTTGGCGAGCATCCTGCCACCGAGGGCGCCCCGCGGGTCAGGGTCGACGCGACAACCCGGTCAGCGGGGTCTCCTCGCCCAGGATCCGCGACGTCAGCCGTGCCAGCTCGGCGACCTCGGCTCGGGTCAACCGTCCGAACAGCACTCGACCCAGACCGTCGAGATGGGTGTGCGACGCCTCTCGCAACAGCGCGCCACCCGCCCCGGTCAGGGTCACGACCACGCCGCGACTGTCCTCGTCGTCGACCTCCCGACTGACCAGACCTCGCGCGTCGAGCTCGGCGACCAGCCGCGAGACCCGACTCTGGCTCAGCGGCGCCTGGGCTGTCAGCTGGCTCATCCGCAACGAGCCGTCGGGTGAGAACGCCCCCAGGTGGAGCAGGATCTCGAAGCCCGGAAGGCCGATGCCGTGGGCGAGGCGAAGATCGCGATCGAGCTCCCGGTTGACGACCTCGCCTGCCCGGACCAGCCCGAGGAACGCGGCGGCGTATGTCGGGGACAGGTGGCTGACCCCGTCGTCACGGTGGGTCACCCCGGAGCGCGGCATCGACATGTCCTGATTCTACGGGGTTGCATGCGCGAGCATATATTTCTATGCTCGCGCATATATCTACGACGGGAGTCATCATGCACAGCTCAGTCCTCCGCCACGTCGGCGCCGTGTGCGCCGCCACCGGCACCGCCGTGGCGATCTACCTTCTAGGCCGGCACGGGCTCGGCATCGAGATCGAGTCCGCGCACGTCGATCCGGAGCGGGTGTCCCTGGGCAGCGTGCTGGTCGCGTCCAGCATCTCGTCGGCCCTGGGCTGGGCCCTGCTGTCGGCCCTCGAGGGCCGGTCGTCGCGCGGGCGCACCCTGTGGACCCGGATCGCGGTCACCGTCACTCTCGTCTCCGCACTCGGGCCGCTGACGACCCCCGACCTCACCGCGCAAGGGCGCGCGCTGCTGGTCCTGCTCCACCTGGCCGTGGGTGCCGTGACGATCGCGACCCTGCTCCGGATCCGGACGCCGCAACGGGGCTACGCGGTCTCGTCTGCGCGCTGACCGTTCAGTCACGCAGCGCCAACGCGGTCACTCCGCCATCGGCACCCGCACGTCGCGCTCGGCGGCAACCTCCACCGCGCGCTCGTAGCCCGCGTCGACGTGCCGGATCACGCCCATGCCGGGGTCGTTGGTGAGCACCCGCTCGATCTTCGCGGCCGCGAGGTCGGTGCCGTCGGCGACACAGACCTGGCCCGCGTGCAGCGAACGTCCCATGCCGACGCCACCGCCGTGGTGGAACGACACCCAGGTGGCACCCGATGCCGTGTTGACCAGGGCGTTGAGGATCGCCCAGTCCGCGATGGCGTCGGAGCCGTCGAGCATCGACTCGGTCTCGCGGTACGGCGAGGCGACCGAGCCGCAGTCGAGGTGATCGCGACCGATCACGACCGGGGCCTTGAGCTCGCCACTGGCCACCATCTCGTTGAACTTCAGCCCGGCGAGGTGGCGCTCGCCGTACCCCAGCCAGCAGATCCGGGCCGGCAGTCCCTGGAAGGACACCCGCTCGCCGGCCATGGTGATCCACTTGTGAAGGCGCTCGTTGTCGGGGAAGAGCTCGAGGATCGCGCGGTCGGTGGCGGCGATGTCAGCGGGGTCCCCGGACAGTGCCGCCCAGCGGAAGGGTCCCTTGCCCTCGCAGAACAGCGGCCGGATGTAGGCCGGGACGAAGCCCGGGAACTCGAAGGCCCGGTCGTAACCGCCCTTGCGTGCCTCGTCCCGGATCGAGTTGCCGTAGTCGAAGACCTCGGCGCCGCGGTCCTGGAACTCGACCATCGCCCGGACGTGCACGGCCATCGAGGCCTGCGCCTCCTTGGTGAATCCGGCCGGGTCAGCCACCCGGCGCGCATCCCACTCCTCGAACGGGACGGCCGCCGGCAGGTAGGCGAGCGGGTCGTGGGCCGAGGTCTGGTCGGTCACGATGTCGATCGGCGCGTCCATCTCCAGCAGCCGCGGGAACACCTCGGCCGCGTTGCCGAGGACGCCGATCGACAGCGGACGCCGTTCGTCGCGCGCCGCGATCGCCAGCTCGAGGGCGTGCTCCAGCGAGTCCGCGCGTACGTCGAGGTAGCGGTGCTCGATCCGGCGCTCGATGCGGGACTCGTCGCACTCGATGCAGATCGCGACACCGTCGTTCATGGTCACGGCCAGCGGCTGCGCCCCGCCCATGCCACCCAGGCCGGCGGTCAGCGTGATGGTCCCGGCCAGCGTTCCGTCGAACCGCTTGTCGGCGACCGCGGCGAACGTCTCGAAGGTGCCCTGGAGGATGCCCTGCGTGCCGATGTAGATCCACGACCCGGCCGTCATCTGGCCGTACATCGTCAGCCCGAGGTCCTCGAGCCGTCGGAACTCCTCCCAGTTGGCCCAGTCGCCCACCAGGTTGGAGTTCGCGATCAGCACCCGCGGCGCCCACTCGTGGGTCTTCATCACCCCGACGGGCTTGCCCGACTGCACGAGCATGGTCTCGTCGTCGGCCAGCGTGCGCAGCGTGCGCACCAGTCCGTCGTAGGCCTCCCAGCTGCGGGCCGCCTTGCCGGTCCCGCCGTAGACGACGAGGTCCTCGGGTCGCTCGGCGTTGGCCGGGTCGAGGTTGTTCATCAGCATCCGCAGCGGCGCTTCGGTCTGCCACGACCCGCACGACAGCTCGGTGCCGGTGGGGGCATGAATCGGGAGTCGGTCGTTCACTGGAGTTCTCCGATCACGGACTCGGCGGCCGCGAGCACGGCGCCTGACTGGACGAGCGAGACACAGGTCTCGATCTCGGGCGAGAGGTGACGATCGGGGCCGGGGCCCTCGATGCCCGACGAGCGGAGCAGCGCCACGACGGCGCCGGTGGCGGGCGACGGCTCCAGCGGCGCGCGCAGGTCGAGCGCCCGCGCTGCCGTGAGCACCTCGATGGCGACGACCCGCAGCAGGCCGTCGACGGCACGGCGCAGCTTGCGGGCGGCCGACCACCCCATCGACACGTGGTCCTCCTGCATCGCGCTGGAGGGGATCGAGTCGACGGACGCGGGGACGGCCAGCCGCTTCAGCTCCGAGACGATCGCGGCCTGGGTGTACTGGGCGATCATGTGGCCGCTGTCGACGCCGGGGTCGTCGGCCAGGAACGGCGGCAGGCCGTGATTGCGGGCCTTGTCCAGGAACCGGTCGGTACGACGCTCGCTGATCGAGGCGACGTCGGCGGCGACGATCGCGAGGAAGTCGAGCACGTAGCCGACGGGAGCGCCGTGGAAGTTGCCGTTCGACTCCACCTGCCCCTGACCGTCAGGACCGATCACGACGACCGGGTTGTCGACCGCGCTGTCGAGCTCGCGGCCCGCGACGGCGGCAGCATGGGCGACGGTGTCGCGCGCCGCTCCGTGGACCTGCGGCGAGCAGCGCAACGAGTAGGCGTCCTGGACCCGGTTGCAGTCCGGGCCGCGGTGGGACGCGACGACGCCGGACCCGTCGAGCAGCCGGGTGAGGTTGGCGGCGGACGCGGCCTGGCCGGGGTGGGGCCGCAGCGCCTGCAGCTCCGGCGCGAAGACCCGGTCCGTGCCGAGCTGGCCCTCGACCGACATCGCCGCGGCGATGTCGGCGGTCTTCAGCAGCAGCTCGAGGTCGGCGATGGCGAGCACCAGCATCCCGAGCATGCCGTCGGTGCCGTTGATCAGCGCCAGCCCCTCCTTGGCGGCCAGCTCGACCGGCGCCAGTCCGGCCGCCGTCAGGGCGTCGGCTGCGGGTCGGAGCACACCGTCGGCGTCGCGGACCTCGCCCTCTCCCATGAGCGCCAGCGCGCAGTGCGACAGCGGCGCGAGGTCGCCGGAGCAGCCGAGCGAGCCGTACTCGTGCACGACCGGCGTGATGCCGTGGGTGAGCAGGCCGGCCATCAGCCGGGCGGTCTCGGGCCGGATGCCGGTGTGGCCGGTCGCCAGCGTCGAGAGCCGCAGCAGCATCAGCGCCCGGACCACCTCCCGCTCCACCTCCGGCCCGGAGCCGGCGGCATGCGAGCGGACCAGGGAGCGCTGCAGCTGTGCGCGCTGGTCATCGGGGATGTGTCGGGTGGCCAGGGCTCCGAAGCCGGTCGAGATGCCGTAGACGGGCGTGGCGGACCCGGCCAGCTCCTCGACGACGGCTCGCGCCCGCTCGACGGCGGTCTCGGCTTCGTCGGTGAGCGAGACGGTCGCGCCGTGACGCGCCACGTCGACCAGGTCGGTGAAGGAGACCGGGCCGGTGCCCACGGTCACGTGCAGACTGCTCATGTCACCCATCGAACCTCCGTCGGCGTACCCGCGCCAGTGGTGCACCACCACCGACTGTCTCGGATCCGAGACAGGTGACTACCCTTGCAGGTGAAGCCAGGCCCGGCCGACGTCCCTACCGTGGGGCCCATGGATACCGGACAGATCATCTGGATCGTCGTGGCGCTCGTCGTCATCGCGATCGTCGTGGCCGTTCTCGTCAGCGTCTCGCGCCGCCGCCAGGCCGAGCAGCACCGCCTGCGGGCCGAAGAGCTGCGCTCCGAGGCCCGCGTGCAGGCAGACCAGAGCCAGCACAGCGACCTCGAGGCCCGACAGGCCGAGGCCGAGGCCGAGCGGGCCCGGGTCCAGGCCGAGCAGGCCGAGGCACGCGCCGCCGAGGCGCGCCGCGAGAACCTCCACGACCAGGCCCGGGTCGAGGACCACGTGCGCGAGGCCGACCACGTGGACCCGGACGTCGACACCACCACCGACCACACCGACACCACCGGCACGGGCACCGACAACGACCCGTACAGCCCGCGACACTGACACAACCGGCGGGCCGATCGTGACCGTTCCGTGATCTCGTCGCCGAGAAGCGCGGCCCGCCGAGCGGGAGACGCGTGAAGTCTCCCGGAAACGGTCGCCGACCCCCCCTCCGGTACCAGCCGGGATTCCGTGACCTGGACGGATGATGTCGCATGTCACGAGACCCGAAGAGATGGATGACCCTGGCCTGTCTGCCACTCCTGGCGGCGAGCATGAGCATCACCGGCCAGTCGGCGACTGCGGCCAACCCCGGTGAACGGCCGTCCTCCCAGAAGGCGGGCAACAACGCCACGCCCTTCGCCCTCAAGACCCGCGGCTACGGGACGAAGGTCGTCGGCGGGGACCTCCCGGTGGCGTCCGGGACGACCGCATTCCAGCGGATCGGGTGCACCAACCGGGCGGGCAAGCTCCAGAAGAACAGCGAGGCGGAGGTCGACGTCCCCGGCCTCGGCGTGGTGGCCGGCGTCGCCACCACCATCCGCACCAAGCGCCGTCACGGCGTCGTGTCCTCCGTCTCCACCCAGCGCATCGCCTCGGTGGTCCTGGCCGACTCGCCGCTGGGCACCCTGTCCATCGAGGCGATCCGGTCCCGGGCCCGCGCCTTCCACGACGGCAGCGGCTTCCGCGCCCAGGCAGTGACCGAGGTCGGCCGTCTGGTCCTCACGCCGCCGGTCGGGGACCCTCAGGTGTTGCCGCTGCCCTCGGCTGACCAGCCGGTCGAGATCCCGGGCCTCGCCACGATCCGAGTCGGCCCCCGTACCACCCAGGAGGGCAAGAACGGCGCCGTCGCCAAGGCCACTGCACTGATCGTCCAGGTGATCCCCAGCAACACCACGGCGACCATCGGGTTGGCTCGCGCGAACATCAACGACGGCGTCAAGGACCTGCTGTTCCGTGGGTCCTCCAGCGGCATCCAGGCAGTCGGCCTCGACGGCGTCCTGACCAAGGGCCGTACGCCGCTGTCGCGGATGCCCTGCCAGGGCACCCTCGGCGCGGTGAGGTCCAAGGCGATCGCCGGCCTCGACGTGACCGACGCGATCGTCGCCGGCGCGCTGACCAGCGAGCAGATGGCTCGCCAAGGAACCAAGGGAGCGCGCGGCTACGAGCGTGGCTCGGTCGCCCGGCTGGACCTCGGCGGTGGTGCCCTGGTCATCGAGGGCGTCGTCGGCCAGGCCAACCTGCGCCGACACCACGGCAAGACCCACCTGTCCGCGCAGGGCACGACCGTGGGTCAGATCACCGCCGACGGGGAGGCCCACACCTTCCCGGACACCGACGTCCTCGAGATCCCCGGAGTAGCGAGGCTCGAGGCCAAGGTCGTGGTGCGCAAGAAGCACGTCATCTCGGTGGTCGGACTTCGCGTCACTCTTCTGGACGGTTCCGGCGCCGTGATCGACCTCGGCACGGCGAGCATCGGCAGCAAGCGCTCCGGTCGCTAGCGCATTGGGGGGGTCCGCGGCGCGAGATCCGGACCTAGGCTTCTTGGATGAGCCAGGTCCCCGCTGCGACCCGGACCCTCCGGGTGCTGAAGTTCCTGGCTGCCCAGTCCGAGCCGGTCCCCCTGGACCGCATCCTTCGGGCCTGCGCGCTGCCGCGGAGCAGCGCCTACCACCTGCTGCAGGCGATGGTGGAGGAAGGCTTCGTCACCCATCTCGAGGTCGAACACCGTTACGGGCTCGGGGTGGCCGCCTACGAAGTGGGCAGCGGCTACTCCCGACAGGAACCGTTGCAACGGGTGGCGCGGCGGCTCCTCACCGATGTCGTCGACCAGACGCGACAGAGTGCGCACTTCGCGGTCCTCCACGGGCGTGACGTGCTCTACGTCGTCGAGGAACGGGCGCCGGGCCGCCCCAGCCTCGTGACCGACGTCGGCGTCCGGCTCCCGGCCCACCTCACCGCGAGTGGGCGCGCCATCCTGGCCGGGCTTCCTGCGGCGCAGCTCCGCGCGCTCTATCCCGACGTCTCGGCCTTCGTCGAACGCAACGGGACCGGTCCCCGCTCACTCAGCGCGCTGCGGTCCCTGCTCTCCGAGACCCGGCAGCGTGGCCACGCCGTCGAGGACGGCGAGGTGACGCCGGGGTTCGCCAGCGTCGCCTCGACCGTCCGTGACCACACGGGTCACCCCGTCGGGGCGATCGCGATCACCTACGAGTCCCACGTGTCTCCCACCGGCCCTCTCGTCGGCGCCACGCGCCAGACCGCGGCTGCTCTCACCCAGCGTCTCGGTGGGCGTGTGACCTGAACGGCCGACGCTCGTTGGACCGGACAGTCGTCCGTACCGAGGAGTAACCGTGACCGAGCCCTCCCGTCCCCTTCGCCGCATCGTCGTCGCCGCCACGGTGGCCGCCGTCGTGGTGGCCGGCGCCGTCACCACCGCGACCGCGGGTGACCGGACCGGAAACCTGGTGAGTGACTACGACCGCTCGGTGCGGCAGGCGACCGAGGTGGTCGCGGAGGCGAAGGCCGAGGCGCGCCCCCATTCCCACACCGACCCGTCGACCAAGAACGACGTCTCCCGCGCCGGCGAGACGACCAAGGACGCCCAGGACCCGACCTCCGCAGCCGAGAAGATCGCCAATGCGGCCGCGGTCGCGGCCGCACGCCGAGCCCCGGAACCGACCCTCACCACGACCCCGGCCGACCGGCCGCGAGCCACGCACCCGGCGACGCGCTACGACATGGCCAACGGCTGCTACACCCTCGTCGAGGACGGCGAGCCGCTGTTCTTCAAGCCGACCCGGCTCGGCGACTACCTCCTCTACGACGCGGAGCGCCGGTTCGTCACGCGCGGCGGCGAGAAGGCGGCCGAGCCGAGCGGCGACACGATCTGGACCTCGACCATGGACGGTCGCCGCGCCCGGTTCACGAACGGCGACGAGGCCCTGACCGTCGACGGCACCAGCCGCTTCCTGCTGACCCGCACCACCGGGTGTGCGGCGTACCCGGAGTCGCAGATCAACATCTCCGGGGACCCGTTCGCCGGCACCTCGCCCTTCCAGGAGGTGCGCGGGTACGCCGACGCGCACACCCACGGCATGGCCTTCGAGTTCCTCGGCGGGGGTGCCCACTGCGGCAAGCCCTGGGACCGGTTCGGAGCGCCGTACGCGCTCGTCGACTGCCCCGACCACCAGACCGGCACCAACCCGCTCGAGGCGGTGCTCTCCGGTGAGCCCAGCCACGACCCCGTCGGCTGGCCGACCTTCGCCGACTGGCCGGCGCCCAACTCGCTGACCCACGAGGGCACCTACTACCGGTGGATGGAGCGCTCGTGGCGCGGCGGCCAGCGGCTCTTCGTCAACCTGCTCGTCGAGAACAACCAGCTCTGCACGCTGTACCCGTTCGGGCCCGGCGGCAGTCCGGTGAAGAACTCCTGCGACGACATGGACTCGGTCCGGCTGCAGGCCAAGCGGATGTACCAGCTCCAGGACTACGTCGACGCGCAGTGGGGCGGCCCGGGCGAGGGCTGGTACCGGATCGTGAAGAACCCGTGGCAGGCCCGCCGCGTGATCAACGACGGCAAGATGGCGATCGTCATGGGCATCGAGACCAGCGTGCCCTTCGGCTGCACCTTCAAGGCCGGCCCGACCGGCGACGCCCCCGCTGCCGAGTGCACCAAGGAGTCCATCGACAAGCAGCTCGCCCAGGTGCACCGGATGGGGGTGCGGCAGATGGAGCTGGTCAACAAGTTCGACAATGCCCTGTCCGGTGTCGCGGGCGACGCCGGCGAGGTGGGCGCGGCCGTCAACAACGCCAACTTCCTCGAGACGAACACCTACTGGGACATGCGGCACTGTGAGCCCGAGAACCCCCAGGCGCACGACAAGAACCAGTTCGCGGCACCCGAGATCTCCGCCGACCAGCAAGACGCCCTCTTCGGCGCGATCGGCCAGGTCTACGGGGCGCTTGGTCCCGCGCTGCCGCTCTACCCGCCGCCCGACCACTGCAACGAGCGCGGCCTCACCGGGCTCGGCGAGCACCTCGTCCGCAGGCTGGTGGAGCGCGGGATGCTGGTCGACCCCGACCACATGAGCGTCAAGGCCCGCGACTCGCTGCTCGACCTGGTCGAGCGGCGCGACTACCCCGGCGTGATGTCGAGCCACTCGTGGTCGACGCCCGACGCCTACCCGCGGATCTACGACCTCGGCGGCTTCATCGCGCCGTACGCCGGCGACTCGACCGGTTTCGTCGAGAAGTGGCGCCGCCACACGGAGTGGGCCAACCCGAAGTACTACTTCGGCCTCGGCTTCGGCGCCGACATGAACGGGCTCGGCGCGCAGGGCGATCCGCGCGGCGCCGACGTCCCCAACCCGGTGACCTACCCGTTCCGCGGCCTCGGCGGCGTGACCGTCGAGAAGCAGCACGCCGGCCAGCGGGTCTACGACATCAACGTCGACGGCGTCGCCCAGTACGGTCTCTACCCCGACTGGATCGAGGACCTGCAGATGGTCGCCGACGCCGAGCAGGGCGACGGCGACGCGATCGGGCAGGACATGGCGCGCGGCGCCGAGGCCTACCTGCAGACCTGGGAGCGGGCACAGGGCATCGCCGCCGACCCGTGCCGCAATCCTCGGCTCCGCGAGTCGGTGAGGTCGTTCGAGCAGCTGGTGCAGCCCGGTCTCACCACCCGTCAGGTGATGCGCAAGGTCGGCCAGCCGTTCCTGCGGCGCGACCTGACCTACACCTACTGCGCCACGGGTCAAGACGGCCGTGACGTTCGGATGAAGATCGAGCTCACGAAGAGTGGGCGCGTCGCGGACGTCCGTCGAGCCGGCTGACCGCCACTACTCGACGACGCCGGAGAACTTCCCCGGCGTCGAGATCGTGGCCGGCTCTCCCTGCTGCCCGGCCAGCACTCGGGCGGCGGTGAGCCGCCGGATGTCGTCGAGGGATGCGAGGGCGTCGTCGAGCTGACCCAGCTCAGGGTTGAGCTGTTCCACCACGGTGATCGGCAGGTCACCGACACGGAACCGGTCGACGGCGAGGAACAAGGTCCCGGGAAGGAAGACCACCTCCTGCTCATGCGGTTTCGACGACAACGTCTCGATCGGGCGTCCGGTCCGACCCAGCACGACGTTGAGCCCGCCGGACGTGAAGTTCTCGGTGGCGATCCGGACATCGCGTGAGGTGGCCGTGAGAACCCTGGTCACCAGGGCGTTGCCGTCCCGGCCGAACACGCTGCCCTCCGCCTGGCCCCGATAGCTGACGCCCCGCCAGGCAGGTAGCTTTCCCAGCGCTCCGAGAAGCGCCTCGACCTGCGTCGAGGTGCTCTGCTCCCGGGCACCGGACGTCTCTGGTCCGGCCTCGCCGGTCAGTCCCCGATCCGAGCGGATCCGTGCCTTGGTCTCCTCAGCTCGAGTTGCCATGCGCTTGCGAACGGCGGCACCTTCCTCGGGCGTGAGCAGTCGTGCCGGGACGTCGAGCAGCCTGCGGCGTAGGTGGCTGGCCGCCGCGTCCTCGGACCCGAATCGCTCGAGTCGGTCATCAGCCTCTCCCCGACCGAGCTGTCGCAGCAGGATCGCGTCGCCGTCGCGGGAGCAGACGATGACACCCTCCTGCCACGAGACCTGGGCATCCGACCACTGCACCTGCTCGGGCTTGCCGGCCCGGGTGAGCTCGGCTCGCACGGCGTCGATCGTGTCCGTCATGTCAGCGCCAGACGAGCGTCAGGTTCCACGCGATCGCCTCCACCTTCCCGGTCTTGGGATCGATACGGGTGAGTTCGTGACGTCGGGATTATCCTTCAGCGGATCCGGGTTGTCGTCCCCCGTCGCGCATGTCGCCGTCGTTGGGTGACCGGGCCCCGGAACGACCCCGGTTACCAACGGGTAGCCTTTCTCACACGGGCAGTCGGTGACCCCGGCCGCCGTTCGCCGTAGTCTCAGCGCGACGCCTGATCTGTGTTCACCGGCGTCGTCGATGCCTGCCTCGAGGAGACGTTGTGGACTGGGTCCTGATCCTTGGCCTGCTGATCAATGTGGTCGCACTGCCGATCGCCGCCCGACGGGCGGTCTGGCTCTACCGGCTGATCACCAGCGGGCAACCCGACCCCGGTCGGGTCTCGGGTGTCACCGGCAAGATCGGCAGGGCCGCCAAGAACCAGCTGGTCGAGGTCTTCGCCCAGCAGAAGCTGCTGAAGTGGTCGGTGCCCGGTGCCGCCCACTTCTTCGTGTTCTGGGCGTTCCTGATCCTCGCCACGGTCTACCTCGAGGCGTACGGGGTGCTCCTCATCTCCGACGAGTTCGCGATCCCGCTGGTCGGGCACTGGGAGGTGCTCGGCTTCGCCCAGGACCTGATCGCGCTGCTGGCCCTGGTCAGCCTCGGCGTCTTCGCCCAGATCCGGCTCCGCAACGCCCCCGAGAAGCTGGGCCGCAAGTCGCGCTTCAAGGGCTCGCACCTGAGCGGCGCCTGGATCACGCTCTTCATGATCTTCAACGTCATCTGGACGATGTTCCTGTTCCGCGGCGCCGCCTCCGCGGCCGGGAACCTGCCGTACGAGAGCGGAGCCTTCGCCTCGGTCGGTCTGGGGAAGCTGTTCGAGGGGATGTCCGAGGACGCGCTGCACGCGCTCGAGGGGATCGGGCTGCTGCTCCACATCGGCATCATGTTGGTGTTCTTGATCTTCGTGCTCAACAGCAAGCACCTCCACATCTTCCTCGCCCCGCTCAACGTGCTGTTCAAGCGGGAGCCGGCCGCGCTGGGCGCCGTGAAGCCGCTGATGTCGGCCGGCAAGCCGGTCACCCTCGACGACATCGAGGAGATGGACGAGGACACCAATCTCGGCGTCGGCGCCATCGAGGACTTCTCCTGGAAGGGCCTGCTCGACATGGCGACCTGCACCGAGTGCGGTCGTTGCCAGAGCCAGTGCCCGGCATGGAACACCGAGAAGCCGCTCTCGCCGAAGATGCTGATCATGAACCTGCGCGACCACGCGTTCCACATCGGTTCCTACCTCCAGGCCGACCACGCCACGCGCGAGAAGCTGCTCGAGGATGACCCGGAGCTCGCGGCCGAGGTCGAGCGGGCGCTGGTCGGAGCGACCGAGGGCGAGGCCTGGGCCCCCACCGGCGGCGGCATCATCGACCCCGACGTGCTGTGGTCGTGCGTGACCTGCGGCGCCTGCGTCGAGCAGTGCCCGGTCGACATCGAGCACGTCGACCACATCGTCGACATGCGTCGCTACCAGGTGCTGGTGGAGGCGAACTTCCCCGCCGAGCTCAACCAGCTCTTCAAGGGCATGGAGTCCAAGGGCAACCCGTGGAACCTCTCGCCCAACATGCGCATGGACTGGGCGCAGGGCCTCGACTTCGAGGTCCCGGTCGTCGGCGAGGACCTCGAGTCGCTCGAGACGGTCGACTGGCTGTTCTGGGTCGGCTGTGCCGGCGCCTACGAGGACCGGGCCAAGAAGACGACCCGCGCCGTGGCCGAGCTCCTCCACATTGCCGGGATCTCCTTCGGCGTACTCGGCAAGGGCGAGACGTGCACGGGTGACTCCGCGCGCCGGGCCGGCAACGAGTTCGTCTTCCAGGGACTGGCGCAGCAGAACGTCGAGACGTTCAAGGAGTTCAAGGTCAAGAAGGTCGTCTCGACCTGCGCCCACTGCTTCAACACCCTCAAGAACGAGTACCAGGAGTTCGGCATCGAGCTCGAGGTGGTCCACCACACCCAGCTGCTGAACACGCTCGTCCGTGAGGGGAAGCTGACGCCGGTCAAGGACGGTGCGGGCGCGGCCAAGCGCTCGATCACCTACCACGACCCCTGCTACATCGGGCGCCACAACAAGGTCTACACCCCGCCGCGCGAGCTGCTCCAGGTCCTGCCGGGCGCGGACTTCGTGGAGATGGAGCGCAACTCCGAGCGGTCCTTCTGCTGCGGCGCCGGCGGTGCCCGGATGTGGATGGAGGAGACCATCGGTCAGCGGATCAACCTGAACCGCACCACCGAGGCGGTCGGCACCGGCGCCGACCAGATCGCCGTCGGCTGCCCGTTCTGCCGGGTGATGCTCTCCGACGGCCTCACCGCGATGCAGGACTCCGGCGACGCTCGCGAGGAGGTCGAGGTCCTCGACGTCGCGCAGATGCTGCTCGCGTCGGTGAAGGGCCAACCGGCGACGCGCCAGAAGAAGGCGTCTGCGTCGGCTTCCGCCGCAGCCTCCGATGGCGGTGGTGGCGGTACGGCGACGCTGACCCGCGACGAGGAGACCGCCGCCGAGCCCGAGCCCGGCGACGCCACCCAGACCGAGGGCACCATCACCGAGACCGCCGACGCCGGTCCGGCCGCCAAGGCCAGCGGCGGCTCGTCGCTGTTCGACCTGGGCGGCGACGACGAGCCATCGGAGCCCGAGACGGCGGCGGAGGAGAAGTCGGTCCCCGACGAAGCCAAGGCCAGCAGCTCGCTCTTCGACCTGGGCGGCGACGCGCCGGCCGAGCCGAAGGCGGAGGAGCCTGACGAGAAGCCCGCGGCACCTGCCGCTGACGTCTCCGGCGGCGGTTCGCTGTTCGACATCGCGGCTCCTGAGGAGACCGAGCCGGAGCCGGAAGCGGAGCCGGAGCCTGAGGCCGAGGCGAAGACCGAGGCGTCCGCCCCCGCATCCACGCCGAGCACGGAGATCCCCGAGAGCGGCTCGCTGTTCGACCTCGAAGCCCCGGACGAACCGGAGCCGTCGGAGGTTGAGGTGCGAGGAGCGCCAGCGACGAGCCTCGAAACCCCCGACGCCGACGTACCCGAGCCGGCCGGCGACGACAACAAGCCGGACGGTGCTGCGCTGAGCCAGGCCGCGATGTTTGCCAGTGACGACGAGCCCGAGGTCGAAGCGGCCGAGCCCGAGGTGAAGGAAACCGAGCCCGACCCGAGCCCGAGCCCGAGCCCGCCGACGATGCCGCCGAGGACGACGAATCGGAGCAGAAGGAGCCGAAGCCCGCCGCGAGCGGTGACGCGCACGAGCCGAAGACGGACGTGGACATCCCGGACTCGGGTTCGCTCTTCGACCTCTGATCGACCCGTGATGCGCGGGTGGCACGGACTGCTCCTGGTCTCGTTGGCCGGGATCATCTGGGGCACCATCGGTCCCGGCGTCCAGATCGTCCACGACAGCTCGGGCCTGTCGCCGGTGATGATCAGCGCCTACCGGGCGATCGCCGCAGTCGCCGTACTGCTCCTGGTCGCCCTCATCACCGGTCGGCTCGGCACCTCGTGGTTCCTCGCTCGTCACCAGTGGCGTCGGGTGGCACTGGTCGGCCTGTTCACGGCGCTGTTCCAGCTCTTGTTCTTCGTGGCGGTGATCGCGGTCGGCGTGAGCCTGACGACCGTGGTCGCTCTCGGCTTCGCACCGGTGCTGCTCCTCGTCGTGAGCAGCATCCAGAACCGGGCCCTCCCCTCCCTCCAGGAGACCCTGACGGTGACGGTCGCCCTGGCGGGGCTCGGGCTGGTCAGTGTCTTCGGTGACTTCGGCACCCACACCCCGAACCCCGCGCTCGGCATCCTGGCGGCGCTCGGCTCCGGCGCCGCATACGCGCTGTCCACCGACGTCGCAGCCCCGCTCTCCCAGCGGTTGGACACCTTGACCGTCACCGTCGCCACGATGTCCGTGGCCGCTGCAGTCCTCGTGCCGGCGGGGGTGGTCATCGCCTCCCTGAGGGGCGAGACGCTGGCAACGAACGACACCACGTCGTGGCTGGTCATCGTCTACCTCGGCGTGGTGGCCATGGCGGTTGCCTACGCGCTCCTGTTCACCGGGCTGCGCAGCACGCCCAGCGGCGCGGTGGTCGTCGCGACTCTCCTCGAGCCGGTCACGGCGGTGTTCATCGCCGTGCTGTTCCTCGGCGAACGGCTGACCCCGACCGGCCTGGTCGGGTCGCTGCTGATCGTCGCCGCCATCGCGGGCCTGGGTCGGCGCTCGAAGGTGCCCCAGCCCCAGTAGCTCGGCGGCCCCCATGCCGAGCCGTCCTTTCACTTGTGCATCGGTTCGAAGACGACAGGTCCCAGCCGTCAGCTCCACCCTCTTCGCGCAGGGGGCGTCGCGACATCGAGGTCGCAGACCACGATCCAGCCGCCGCACCCGCTCCGCGGACCTCACGTCGGCGACCCGGGCAGAACCGGTGACGGCTCACGCCCATCCCAGCCTGCGAACCAGCGAATCGTGCCCGGTCCGCAGCGACACCTGCGCCGCAGCGCTCGGCCCGGTGCACCGCGACTCGCCTCCGACGCTGCTGTCCACGTAAATCTGCCGGTCGGTGGTGAGGTAGCCACCGTCACGCCAGGGCTCAGGCGCCCCGGGCACCGTCACCCGGGTCTCGTAGCCGCGGTTGGCACGCCACAGCATCTCGCGCCGTAAGCCACCGGAAGAGTCCAGACACGGCTGGGTCTTCCCGGTGGTCAGGTCGACGCGCACGTCGTCCGGATCGCCGCTAGACGGTTCCAGTAGGCACGGTTCTCGGCGTCGAACCCGGCAAAGTGCGGCCACGCGTTGGCGTATACCCGGCCAGCTCGTCGGCGGTGCCCCGGCTCACCCATGCCGTCCACCGAGGACAGTGCGAGCCGTCCGGTGCTGAGGTCCACGACCGCCACGGCTAGCCGCCCGGTCGGGGGGGGGGCTCCGCCACCGGCGCCTCCGGAGTCGACGGCTCGCGCGCTCGGCCACCGTCGTCACCGTCTCCCCGTCCCAGTAGGTCCCTCGTCGCCAGCTCATCGTCCGGAGCGTCTCTCAGGTGATCCCGTCGGCACGCGCACCATGCCGGTGTTGTCGTCGCTCCGATCAGGACGCGTCGCGGCCGTAGGGAGGGCCCCTGCGCCCAGGTCAGTCGCCCGCGGGCTCGGCCGGTGCCGCCGGCAGCCCCTGCCCGGGCCGCTCATCGGCTGCGGTTCCCACAGGGCACCGCCAAGCCGTCAGTGCAGAGCAGAAGGCGACACCACGCATCCCAACCTGCGGGAGTGACGCACGCCGCTCGCGCCTCAACGTAGGCTTCCCGAACGCCGCGCGTTCCGGCCAGCGGCGCACGTGAGATGCGGAGGACACGTTGAAGATCCTGGTGACCGGCGCGACCGGCTACGTCGGCGGGCGACTGGTGCCCTCCCTGCTCGAGCGCGGCCACACGGTCCGCACCACCACGAGCGATCCGGATCGCGAGCAGCCGTGGTGGGGGGACCGGGTCGAGACCGTGGTCATGGACGCCCTGGACCCGGATCAGGTCGCCGCCGCGTGCGAGGGCATGAGCGCGGTCTACTACCTGATCCACGGGATGGGCGACGACGACTTCGCCGAGGCCGACCGCAACGCCGCCACCCACCTGGTTGACGGCGTACGCACCCACGGCGTCGACAAGATCGTCTACCTCTCCGGGCTCGTCCCGGACGTCCCCGACGACGAGCTCTCCGAGCACATCAAGTCCCGTCGCGAGGTGGAGCGGATCCTCAGGGGTGGGCCGGCGACGGTGGTCACCTTGCGCGCTGCCGTGCTCCTGGGCAGCGGCTCCACCTCCTTCGAGATCATCCGGCAGGTCAGCGAGCGGATGCCCGTGCACACCGTGCCCACGTGGATGGACTCGACGGTGCAACCGATCGCGATCGTCGACGTGCTGCAGGCCCTGGTCGGTGCCCTGGACTACGCCGGCCCCTCGCGCCACTTCGACCTCGGGGGCCCGGACCGGCTGCGTTACGGCGCGCTGATCGCCGCCTACACCGAGCACGCCGGCCTCGTGCGTCCTCAGGTCGACGTCCCGCTCTTGCCGACCGCCCTCGTCGGCACGCTGGTGGGCAGCCTCACCGACGTGCCGCGGCCCACGGTGGAAGCGCTCGTCGAGAGCCTCCACCACGACATGGTGGCGGCCGACTCCGACTTCCAGGATGAGCTGCTGCCCGAGGGGCACCAGCTCCTCGGACTCGACGAAGCGTTCCGCCGCACTCTCGCCCCGGCCAGCACCACCCCCGAAGCTGCCGACCCGATGGGCCCGCTCCCGCAGGACCCGGTCTGGGCCAGCGGTGGGGACGACCGACCGGTGATGGCCAAGGCCGTCGACGCGGTCAAGGACCTCCTTCCGGACTCATGAGCGACCCAGCAGCCACACCCAGCCCCGTCGTCGTTGTCACCGGCGCCAACGGGCTCGTCGGCGCCCGCGTCTGCCGCACCCTGGTGGAGCGAGGGGCGACGGTGCGCGCCGTCGTACGGCGCGCCGCCACCGCCCCGACCCTCGAGGGCATCGAGGAGCGCGTGGGCGACTTCACGGACCCGGACTTCGCTGCTGCCGTGGTCGCCGGCGCCGACGCCGTCGTCTCGACCGTGCACCCGATGCAGAGCGATCGAGCGACCCAGCACCGGATCGGCGTCGAGGCCACACCGGCTCTGGCCCGGGCTGCGGCGGGCGCCGGGGTCGAGCGGTTCGTCCACCTCTCGACCGCGGCCGTCTACGACCGCTCCCCCGGAGTCGGCGACGTGGACGAGGGCGCGGCCCTGGTGGGCGACGACGCCGGCGACTACCCGGTCACCAAGCGCGACACCGACCTCGCGCTGGCCGAGGTCGGTGGCATCACCCGCGTCCTGGTTCGCCCACCCGCGATCCTCGGACCCGGCGAGACCTCGATCTGGAACACCCTGCGCCCCGCCGAGATCCGGGACGCCGACGAGCCGCCCCACGCCGTACCGGACCAGACCTTCGGGTGGGTCCACGTGGACGACCTCGCAGCACTGGTCGCGGACGTCGCGATCGGCCGGATCACAGGTCCGGCACCGGGCGAGTGCACCGCCGTCAATGTCGCTGCCGGCCCCGCGACCCATCGCGACTACTACGGCACCGTGGCGCGCGCGCTCGGTCTCGACCCGGTCTGGGACGACGCTCCCGCATGGACGGGACTGATCGTGGCCGACCGGGCTCACAGCTGGGGTTGGACGCCGAGGGTCGACCGCGACTCCGCTCTCGCCGAGGTCGCCGCCGGGTTGTAGTCGAAGCGCGTTACGCGGCTATGAGCGATCGAGGATCGTCCCAAAAAGTGGCGTCCTTAGCCGCGCCCTGTCTCACACAAGGGATCCGACCAGCAAGAGGAGAATCCCGAGCATCGCCGAGATCACCGCGACCGCGCTGCCCCCTAGTGCGTCGCGAGTGAAGGCCATGACCAGACCGAGTGTGACGCCTGCTATCGCGAGAAGGACCCCTACCGCAGCCGCTGTTCCGCCCCGCGCTCGGTCCGCTTGCGCCTTCCGCCGGGCTGACCATTCTGCCTGCGAGGACGCAGTTCTTTCGCTCATGGATCGGGATCTTAGGCCCCGGCCACGCGTGCGTTGCGGTATCGCGTGCACATCAGGTCTTCGCCAGGAGCGTGCGTCTGGCGGCCGGCGTGATCACACCTCAATCACGTTGGGGCCGCTCGACGTCCGCGTCGACGTGGTCCGGGACGACGATGGGCCGCAGCCGCGCCCAGACCAGGAAGCCGACGCCGACCACCAGCAGTGCGAGCCCGGCCCAGAGGTTGGCGTTGATGCCGCCGGTGCGATCCTCGTCGGGGTCGGCGAAGAGGCCCATCACGGTCAGGATCACGCCGTACGCCGTCAGCAGCAGGCCGATGATGGTGCGGACGTCGAACGCACCCGCGGTCTTCTTCTCAGACTTCGAATCAGTCATGGTCGGCCTCCTCAGAACGCCAGGTTGAGTGCGATGACCATGACCAGCGCGAGGCCGGCCAGGGGGACGGTGCGTTGGTACCACGGCGCCGAGGCCTCGTCGGGATCGGTGCGCATCTCCCGCGGGGTCTCCGAGTAGACCAGCCCGACCAGCTGCTCCGCCGGCTTCGGCTGCGTCGCGAGGGACACCACGATGCTCAGGGCGATGTCGACCACGAATGCGGTCGACGCGGCGAGGAAGGCGGCACCCTGGCCGCCGATCGCGATCACACCGAGGCTGGCCGAGCCGAACGCGTCCTCACTGAGGAACGCGACCAGCACCGCCGACAGCGTGCCAGCGACCAGCCCCATCCACCCGGCGGTGGCCGTCATCCGCTTCCAGAACATGCCGAGGATGAAGGTGGCGAACAGCGGGGCGTTGAAGAAGCCGAACAGCGTCTGCAGGTAGGACATGATGTTGGAGAAGCTGGCGGCGAAGGTCGCGGTCCCGATCGCGATGGCGGTCGCTGCCACCGTGGCGATCCGACCGATCCGCAGGTAGTAGTCGTCCTCGCGGTCCTTGACGACGTAGCCCTGCCACAGGTCGTAGCTGAAGACCGTGTTGAACGCCGAGATGTTGGCCGCCATGCCGGCCATGAACGCGGCCAGCAGGCCGGTGATCGCCAACCCGAGCAGGCCGTTGGGCAACAGGTCGCGCATCAGGTAGAGCAACGAGTCGTTGTAGGTCACGTCGGCGCCGGTGGCCACGCCCTGCGGCTCCCCACCGCCCTTGAGGTCGGCGATCTCGGTCACCAGGACCGCGGCGATCATGCCGGGGATGATGGTGATGAACGGGATGAACATCTTCGGGAAGGCGCCGATGATCGGCGTACGCCGGGCGGCCGAGATCGAGTTGGTGGCCATCGCCCGCTGGACCTCGACGAAGTTGGTCGTCCAGTAGCCGAAGGAGAGCACGAAGCCGAGACCGAACACGATGCCGATCACCGACAGCAGCGGTGAGTCGAAGCCCGAGAGCGCCTGACCGGGCCACGAGTTCAGCTGCTGCTCTGCCGGCGGCCCAGCGCCGGAGTCGGCCGCGGCGGTGATCTTGTCGGTCAGGCCGCTCCAACCGCCGACCCGGTGCAGCCCCAGCAACGTCAGCGGCAGCAGGCCGGCGACGATCACGAAGAACTGCAGCACCTCGTTGTAGATCGCGGCCGACAAGCCGCCGAGGGTGATGTAGGAGAGCACGATGACGGCCGCCACCGCCAGCGCGACCGGCAGCGGCCACCCGAGCAACGCCCGCACGATCGTGCCGAGCAGGTAGAGGTTGACGCCCGCGATCAGCAGCTGGGCCAGCGCGAAGGAGATCGAGTTGACCAGGTGGGCGCCGGGGCCGAACCGGCGCAGCATGAACTCGGGAACCGAGCGCACCTTGGAGCCGTAGTAGAACGGCATCATCACCACGCCGAGGAACAGCATCGCCGGGATCGCGCCGACCCAGAAGTAGTGGACGGTCGGCAAGCCGAACTCCGCGCCGGACGCGGACATGCCCATGATCTCGACCGCACCGAGGTTGGCGGAGATGAACGCCAGCCCGGTCACCCACGCAGGCAGCGACCGGCCCGAGAGGAAGAAGTCGACCGAGCTCGAGACATGGCGCCGTGCCAGCACCCCGATCCCGAGCACGAACCCGAAGTAGAGCGCCAGGATCGCGTAGTCGACGAGATCGGCGTTGATCAGCGTCTCCGCCATGACCGTGAGCTGCACCCTCGCCATGTCCGTCCCCTTTCCGAGTCCCCGAGTGAGGCCGGGACACGCTAACCCGAGCGGCATCGTGCTGTCGTGACATCATTCGGACCCACTTTGGTGTTGACGTGACGTCACAATGATGTCATCGTGGGGCACATGGACATCACGCCGTACGTCGAGAGCCTCCGTCGGGACCTGCTGGCCGCCGCCGAGGCCGGCGGCCCCGAGATCCGGCAGGCCGCGGAACGGCTGGTGCTGGCGCTCGACCCCGCCGCCCGGCTCGCCCTCATGGAAGCCGTCTCCCAGGCGGCCGCCGAGATCACCACTGAGCTGCCGACCGGTGGCGTCGACGTGCGGCTCGCGGGCCGCGAGCTCGACTTCGTCGTCCACATGGCCGCCCCGCCCGCTCCGCCGGCTCCCCCGCCGCCCCCGCCCGGGGCCGAGGAGATCGACGAGGGCGGGCTGGCCCGGATCACGCTCCGGATCCCGGAGTCGGTGAAGGCCAAGGCGGAGGAGAAGGCCGCCCGCGCCGGCGACAGCCTCAACACCTGGTTGGTCAAGGTCGTGCGGGCCGCGTCCAGCGACCGCGCGATCGAGGTCGACATCGACCTGTCCAGCCTCCCCTTCGGGGAGGGCTTCCCGTTCGGGAAGGACAAGGGCAACCGCCGGATGACCGGCTGGCTCTGACCGCACACCCACCCATCACCCCCACTCAGGGACCGGCGCCCGCCGGCCCCCTGGCCGAGCACACCCTGGAGACCCTCATGACCGACTACCGCTTCGAGACCCACGAACCCGTGGCGCTCTACGTCGAGACCGGCTCCGGCTCGATCGACGTCACCGCCACCGATACAGAGGAGAGCCGGGTCGAGATCACGGGCCGACACGCCGACGAGGTCGACGTGACCCTCGAGGGCCGCGACCTGCGGATCATCGCCCCCCGGCGGCGTACCGGGTTCCTCAGCGAGGACTCCAGCCTCTTCGTCACCGTCACCGTCCCGGCCTCCAGCGACCTCGCGGTCCGCACCGGCAGCGCCGACCTCGGCGTGATCGGCGAGATCGGGGACAGTCACGTGAAGTCCGGCTCCGGTGACGTCCGACTCGACGTCCTCTGCGGGCCGAACTCCACCGAGACCGGTTCAGGAGACGTCGAGATCGAGGAGGTTCGCAGCTCGGCCCGCATCAAGTGCGGCTCCGGTGACGTCACCGTGCGTCACGCCGGCTCCGCTCTGGCCGTCTCGACCGGGTCCGGCGACGTCCAGATCGGCACCAGCGAGGGATCGGCCGTCATCAAGACCGGTTCCGGCGACGTCCGCGTGGTGGAAGCCGGCGGCGACCTGTCGTTGACCACCGGCAGCGGCGACCTGCAGATCGACACCGCCCGGCGCGGCAAGTTCAGCGCCAAGGGTGCGTCGGGCTCCGTGCACGTCGGCATCCCGGCCGGCACCCCCATCTGGACCGACATCTCCACGGTGTCGGGCCGAATCCACAACAACGTCGAGGGCGTCGGCCAGCCCGGCGAGGGCGCCGACCACGTCGAGCTGCGGGCCACCACCGTCAGCGGCGACGTGATCCTCACCCAGCACTGACCACCACACCTACCCACCGAAGGGATCAGCGCCATGAGCAGCTACCTGACCGAAGCCGAGGAGATCTCGCGCCGCTACGAGCTCGACGAACGTCGACACCACCACGGGACCCCGACCCAGCCCGCGCCCCGACGCCGCACCCGGACCAGGATGGCCGCCGCCCTCCGGCACGCCGCGGAGCGACTGGACCAGTGACGCCTCACCGCGTCCCACGGATGCGGTCAGTACGCGTGCAGTTCGCCGAAGCCCGCCTTCACCAGGTCGACCACGGCGCGCACGGCGGGTTCGGCGTCGGGGCCGGTGGCCGAGACCCGCAGCTCCATCCCCGGACCCGCCTGCAGCGCCATCAGCTCCAGCGAGCTCGCTGCGTCGGCGCTGCGGTCCTCGCACCTGACAGTCACGTCGGCGGCCAGGGCTCCGACGGCCTCCGCGATCTGGGCGGCCGGGCGGGCGTGCAGCCCGTCCTTGTTGACCAGGCTGGCCAGGGCGGAGACGCAGTCGCCCGCGTCCGCAGGTCCTCCCGCGATGTCTTCCGCTGGCGTTGTCGCGTCTGCGTGGGACGCCAGCGCGGTGGTCTTGGGCCGCAGGGCGGCCTCCGCTTCCCGGGCCACGGCATCGAGGCCGGCACCGCCCGCCGCTCGTACGACGGCCGCCACCAGCCCCTCCACGAGGGGTGCGGGGCAGAGCCGTACGCGGCCTGCTCCGGGCGCGAGCTCCAGCGCGAGCTCGGCGCTCAGCACCGCTGATCCGAGGTCCATCAGCACCAGCACGCCGTCCGGCGAAGCCGCGCGCCCCAGGGCCCGGGCGACGTCGGTGGCGTCGGTGCCGAGCCGTCCGTCGGCCCCGGCCGCGATCTCGATGACCGGGCCCACGCCGGTCACCATCTGCTGCGCCAGGTCCACCGCCGCCCGGGCCAGCGCAGGACTGTGGGACACCACGACGATCCCGATCATGGTCGGCCTCAACCCACCGCGTCGGCGAGCGCGGCCAGCAACAACGCTGCCGACGCCGACCCGGGATCGATGTGGCCCACGCTCCGCTCGCCGAGGTAGCTCGCCCGGCCCTTGAGCGCGAGCATGTCGGAGGTCGCGTCGCGGCCCTCGGCCGCCGCCGTGGCCGCCAGGCGTACGGCGCTGGCCAGCGACTCGCCCTCCCCGAGCCCCGTCGCCAGTGCCGCGACGGCGGGGGCGAGGGCGTCGTACATCGTCTTGTCGCCGGGCTCGGCCCGGCCACGGGTCACGATCCCCTCCAGCCCGGCCTGCAAGCCCTGCAGCAGTGCCGGACCGTCGAGATCGGGCTCGTCCCCGGCCGTGGTGCCGAGGCGGAGGAAGAACGTGCCGTAGAGCGGTCCACTGGCACCGCCGACCGAGGTCACGAGGGTCATCCCGACCTTCGTGAGCAGTGAACCGGCGTCCTCCGGCCGCGCCGCGTCCGGACCGGCGACCGCCGCCATCACGGCGTCCATGCCACGGGTGAGGTTGGCGCCGTGGTCGGCGTCGCCGATGGCCGAGTCGAGCTCGGTGAGATAGCCCTGGTGTTCGTGCACGGCGTCGGTGAACGCGCTCAGCCAGCTGAGCAGGTCGTCCACGGTGACGGTGTCCGTCACGGTCAGACCCCCCATCTCAGCCCCGCTGTCTGGACAGGAGCATCCCACAGTCGCAGCAGCTCGTCGTCGGCCTTGAGGACCGTGACGGAGGCACCCGCCATGTCGAGCGAGGTGATGTAGTTGCCCACCAGCACCCGGGCCGGTGCGACTCCCGCCTTCTCCAGCAGGGTCGCCACCTCGCCGTACAGGAGGTAGAGCTCGATGAGCGGCGTGCCGCCCATGCCGTTGAGCATCACGATGCTCGGTGAACCGGTGAAGTCGAGATCGCCGAGGACCGGCTCGAGGAGCTGCTCGGCCACCTCGGCGGCCGTGCCGAGCGGGACCCGGTGGCGACCCGGCTCGCCGTGGATCCCGACACCCATCTCCATCTCGTCGTCCGGCAGGTCGAACGTCGGCTTGCCCGCCGCCGGCACGGTGCAGCTGGTCAGCGCCATCCCCATCGACCGGCCCGTCTCGTTCACGCGCCGCGCGAGGGCGAGCACCGTGTCCAGGTCGCGTCCCTCCTCAGCGGCGGCACCGACAATCTTCTCGAGCAGCACGGTCAGGCCGACACCGCGACGTCCCGCGGTGTACGTCGAGCCCTGGACCGCCACGTCGTCGTCGACGACCACGGTCTCGACTCGTGCGCCCGAGGTCGCGCCCGCGAGCTCGCCGGCCATCTCGAAGTTCATGACGTCGCCGGTGTAGTTCTTCACGATGTGCAGCACGCCGGCACCTCGATCGACCTCGACCGTCGCCGCCACCACCTGGTCGGGGGTCGGCGAGGTGAACACCTCGCCGGCACAGGCGGCGTCGAGCATGCCGAGCCCGACGAAGCCGCCGTGCAGGGGCTCGTGGCCGGAGCCTCCGCCGGAGACCAGCGCGACCTTCCCGGCCTCCTTGGTGCGGGCCCGGTAGATGACCCGGTGCTGATGGTCCACCCGCAGGTCCGCGCTCGCGGCCTCGATGCCGCGCAGTGCGTCAGCCAGCACGTCGGCCGGGTTGTTGATGAGCTTCTTCATGTCAGACCTCCGCTGTGGTGAGGGCACCGGACACCGCGGTCCGGTCCACCTGGGTGTGAGCGATGATGCCGAAGGCGAGGGCCGCCAGGACACCCGCGAGCAGCTCGGCCCCGACGTACACCGGCCACTGCGACCAGCTGACGTCCCCGCCGAGCAGCTGCTGCACGAGCATCGGGCCGGTCGTCCGTGCAGGGTTGATGGAGGCGCCGGTCGTCGGCGCGACCGGGATGATCGCCGCGAAGACGACCATGCCGATGGCCAAGCCGGCCCAGCCGGGTGCCGCCTTGCGGTAGATCACCCCGAAGACCGCGAAGACGAGCAGGAACGTCCCGACGAACTCGGCGAGGAACGCCTGCGGCACCGAGACGCTGTCGGCGTACGACGCCACTCCCAGCCCGACGTCACTCGCCTTGCTGCCGAGCACTCCGGCGATGAGGAAGGCACCGAGCACCGCGCCGGCCACCTGGGCGGCGACGTAGCTGGGCACGTCCCGCCAGGGGAACTTCCCGGTGGCGGCCAGACCGAAGGTCACGGCCGGATTGATGTGGTTTCCCGAGATGTAACCGAAGACGTAGACCGTCACGATCACGATCGACGCGAACGCCAGGGAGATGATCCCCAGGTCCGAGCCGCTGAATGTCGAGCCGTTGGCCTCGTTCACGATCAGCAGCGCTGGCACGGAGCCGACGCCGACGAAGACCAGGAAGGCAGTTCCAAGGAACTCGGCGGCCAGCTTCTGCCACGCAGTGTTGTCGTCCATCACGAGATCACCTTTCGTGTGATGTGAATTACATTCGGCATTGTCGAATAGTGCTCCGAGACGGGGCCGTCGTCAAGGGTGAAACCAAAAAACCTTGCCGGAACGTGCATACTGACGCCGGACCAGAGCGAGATGAGGAGACGGCGTGATCCAGGCGATCGACCGGGCGGCGCAGATCCTGCGCGCCCTCCAGGGCTCGCGGCACCTCGGAGTGAGCGAGCTGGGCGTCCGCCTCGGCCTGCCCCCCTCCACGGTGCACGGGATCGTGAAGTCGCTGCAGCTGCACGGCCTGGTCGTGCAGGAGCCGCACGGCCAGCGCTACATGCTCGGACCGACGCTGCTGCAGCTCTCGAACGTCTACCTCGACACGCTCGACGTACGTGCCCGCGCGATGCGCTGGACCACCGATCTCAGCGAACGCACCGGGCTGGCCGTCCGGCTCGGCGCGGAGTTCTTCGACGAGATCATCGTGATCCACCACGAGCCGCGCCCGGACGGCAGCCGGCAGATGCCCGAGACCGGGCTGACGATCCCGGCCCACGCGTCAGCCCTGGGGAAGGTCTTGCTGGCGCACCGCCCGGCCTTCCGGGAACGGGTGCTCGCCGGGCCGCTGCGGAGCCTCACCGGCGACACCATCGTCGACCCGGCCGAGCTCGCGCGTTCCCTCGCTGAGGTGGCCCGGACCGGGCACGCCCTGGAGATCGAGGAGGCCGTGCTGGGCGAGGCCTCGGTGGCGGCCGCGATCGCGGACCGTGACGGCGAGGCGGTGGCCGCCGTGGCGGTGGTGTTCCCGGCGGACCAGCAGCCGGTGGACCCCAAGGTGCTGACCCTGCTGCGCGAGTGCGCCCGCAACGTCTCACGTGAGCTGGGGGCCACCTCGTGGCCGCCCGTCACGCCCGACGAACCACCCGCCTGAGCCGCAGCGAAGGAGCGCGGCTCAGATCGAGGTGCGGTGGAAGCTCTGGAAGGAGCGCGACGGCGTAGGCCCGCGCTGGCCCTGGTAGCGCGACCCGTACTTCTCCGAGCCGTACGGGTGCGCGGAGGGCGAGGAGAGCCGGAAGAAGCAGAACTGGCCGATCTTCATGCCCGGGTAGAGCTTGATCGGCAACGTCGCGACATTGGCCAGCTCGAGCGTGACGTGGCCGGAGAAGCCGGGGTCGACGAATCCCGCCGTCGCGTGGGTCAGCAGGCCGAGCCGTCCCAGCGACGACTTGCCCTCGACGCGGGCCGCGATGTCGTCGGGCAGGCTCACGACCTCGTACGTCGACCCGAGCACGAACTCGCCCGGGTGGAGGATGAACGCCTCCTCCCCCTCTGGCTCGACCTGCCGGGTCAGGTCGGACTGGTCGGCCGCCGGGTCGATGTGGGGGTAGCGGTGGTTCTCGAAGACCCGGAAGAACCGGTCGAGCCGGACGTCGATCGACGACGGCTGCACCATCGCCGGGTCCCACGGGTCCATCCGGATCCGGCCGGCATCGATCTCGGCCAGGATGTCTCGGTCGCTCAGCAGCACGCACGTAACCTACCCGCCCCCACCTGTCGCGGCCCGCAGGTCCGGTAGCATCGCACCGCACCCCCGCGGATGTAGCTCAGTTGGTAGAGCGCGACCTTCCCAAGGTCGATGTCGCGAGTTCGAGTCTCGTCATCCGCTCCACGAGTCCCATCGCGCAGCGAGTTCCGCGAGACCGTCGCGCGCGAGCGCGACACTCCTGCCCACCGCAACCTCGGCGCGCACTCTCGCGGCACGTTGAGTGGGGCGCCCCTCGCCGCATCACGGGAGCGAATGCAACTCGATGGCGAGGGTGTCCCGCACTCAACACCCGCGATATCCCCGCGAGATTCCCACGATACGTCCCGACCATCAAGCCGCTCACAGCCTGCGACCACTCTGAAACTTGCCCATCGTCGATGTCGCGAGTTGACGAGTCGTACGTCATCTTCCCCGCTCAGGTCATTCCCCATGTCTCGGCGAAGCCCTTCCCTGCCCTCTCGTCCGCGTCACCGGATCGCCCTCGGGGCCGTCCTGACGCTCGCGCTGGCTGGTCGTCGCGGCGACCTTCGTGCCGCGCGGCGGTGACTCCGACGAGGGGGCGGTGCGGCCGAGCGCCGACCAGTCCGGCCCGACGTACGTCGCCCGCGACGCGTGCCCCCGGACCCGGTCAGCGTCAGTGCGACCGACCGGGCCGAGATCGAGCGGGTGCTCGCCGAGGGGCCCGGCGACGATGACCGCACGGCGCCCCGTCGGCCGACTTCTGGCGCGTGACCTCGCGCGGTGCGCCGGTCTTCGAGGGTCAGCAGCTACTGCCTGGGCGTCGGCTGGACCGAGGCCGACCCGGTCCGACGTGCCGGTCTCTCGACGCGGCGGCTCCCACCCCCAGAACGGCCGCGTCCGTCTCTCGTCGAGATCGACCGGCGACCTCTCGACCGCCGACCTGCTCGCCCAGCGGCGCGGCCCTTCCCGGCCGACGAGCGGATCGCGGCCGAGCGCGACGAGCTCGAGGCTGCCGCATCGTCGATGTCGCGAAGTTCGTGCTGCTGCGTCATCCGCTGCTGGGCGAGCCATTTCCCGACTGGCTTTCTCGACCGCCATCCCGAGGCCCGGACCGTGGCCACGACCTCCACCGTCACGTCAGTCGCGCGCGTACCGCCTTTTCGACAACTGCTTCAAGGACTACCCCTAGAGCTCGAAGGTCCTGCAGCTGGAAGCACATCCGCGCGCAGCGCACGACGTACTGGTGCGGCCCGACCACGATGCAGGCGATCGCCTGGGGCTGGCAGACCAGCGCCGCACGCCAGCAGCCACTGGCCGACCGGCTCGGCACGACGTCCGTTTCCACGATTCACCCCTATGGTGCGGGTCGTCACGCGCCACCGGCTACGACCAGCGAGAGCTACGCCGGCGAAGTACATCGTGCTCGACATCTCCGACTGGTCCTTCAAGCAGTGGATGCTGCTGCAGATGCGCCACATCGAGGACTACCGCGCTCCGGTCGTGCTCCACCCGATCCTGCTGCAAGCGCTTCTACCCCTACCTCGACGACGACGCCTCGGGGCACTTCCAGGTCGGGCGCGGCTACGACAAGGCCGGCGACTAAGCCGACCCAGCTCGGCTACTTCGAGCCCTGGAACCAGCAGCGCTTCGACCCGTCCGAGCCGTACATCTCGCGCGTCCAGTGGCGCAACGCGTACCAGAGCTACCGCGCCAACCAGGCGCACCCGCACCGGAACATCGGGGTCTGAGTGCGCGCCCGGCTCGTCCTCCCACTCGTGCGTTGGCTCTGTGCTCGCGGGCTGCGCCGAGGCCGAGCCCGAGCCTGCACCACCCCCGGCCACGTCGACCGAGCAGAGCCCCGAGCCCACCGGCGAGACCACCGGCTCGGACGACCCGACCGACGAGCCGACCGACGGCCTACCGAGAGACCCGCCGCGCTCGACTGGCGCCCGGTGCCCGGCCCGGTGGACGACGAGGTCACGATCAGCAGCGGGTGGACGATGCGACGGCTCGCGTCCGGCGACCGGGTCGAGCTGACCGGGGTGCACGAGATGACTATCGACGCGGGGCGGGACTTCCGGATCACCGACGCCTTCATCGACGTGGTAGGGGTGGTGGGGCCGAGCACGGCGGGCCGACCTGCCGACCCCGCAACGTCGTCGAGCTCGCGACCGGCGAGCGGATCGGTCCTCGACGGCGACTCGGACGTCCCCACCACGGTCGGCGGCACCTGGGCGCTCGGCTCCGGGCTGCTCGTGCACGCCACGACCAGAGGCAGCGACTACTGCCTGGCCCTCCTGGACCTCACCACTGGCCGGGGCGCCCGCCGGCCCTGCGTGCCACCTCGCCACGGCCTCACCAACGCCACCGTCTCGCCCGGCGGGATCAGCCGCGATGACGTTCGACGACAGCCGCCCGTCGTGCCGCACCCTCCAGCGGCTGGTCGGCACCGGGCTCGAGCCGCTCGCCGACGTCGAGGAGTGTCGCGGGTGGGAGGCGGTCACGACCGAGACCGCTGCGATCTGGGGCGTCGTCGACAACGAGCGCCGGGTCGAGGCCTCCTACGCTGTATGCCGACTCCGGTGCCGGCCCGGTCGAGGTCGGGCCGGTCACGACCGGCACCCTCACCTGGTGCGGAGACGCGGCGTACGTCGTCCGCGACCCGCAGCGCGACCGCGATCCGGCCCGGCTGCTCCGGGTCGGGACCGACGGCGCGGTCGAGGTCGTCTACGAGTCCCCCGGCGCCGGGCGGGCCTTCCTCTCCGCGCCGCGCTGCGGCGGCACCGACCTCACCGTGACCGCCTACACCGACGACGGCGACGAGCAGGTGACCGCGCCGCTCGACTGACGGGCCTAGGCTGGCCCGGTGACGGAGTTCTCCGGTTTCCCGGTCAGCGCGCTCGACTTCTACGACGACCTCGAGGTCGACAACACCCGCTCGTTCTGGGAGCAGCACAAGCCGACGTACGACGCCGATGTCCGCGCCCCGATGCTGGCGTTGGTCGCGGCGCTGGAGCCGGAGTTCGCCCAGCCCGGTCTACCGGTCAAGGTGTTCCGCCCCCACCGCGACGTCCGGTTCGCGAAGGACAAGACGCCCTACAAGACCCACCAGGGCGCGTTCTTCCCCGCCGGCCACGCGACCGGGTGGTACGTCGAGATCTCAGCCCGGGGCACCCGGGTCGGGGCCGGGTTCTACGAGGCAGGCGGTCCGCGACTGGCAGCGATCCGCGACGGGATGGCCCACGACCGCACCGGCCCGGAGCTCGAGCGGATCCTCGCCGAGCTCACCGGGGAGGGCTTCGAGATCAGTGGCGAGCGGCTCAAGACCACCCCGCGCGGCCACGCCGCCGACCACCCGCGGATCGAGCTGCTGCGCCACAAGCAGCTGATGGCCGGCAAGAGCTACGGCTTCGAGGCCGACGCCATCGGGCCCGGGCTGCTCGACCGCGTGCGCGATGACTGGCGGCTGTTGCGCCCGTTCGTCACCTGGGTCGCCACGAATGCGACCACCTGAGCCACCGTTGGCACCCCGTCGCTGCGGGTAACTGGACGGCTCGGCTAGTGGGACTGCCAGGCATCCTCGTCGGCGGTGCGGGAGGTGACCTCGCCGGGGAGGTCGCCGAGGGCGAGCTGGGCGATGGTCACGTGCTCGAAGACGTCGCGCAGTGAGCGTCGGGCCGCGATCCACACGTGCTGCAGCACGGCCGCCTCGTCGTTGTAGCTGACCGCCTCGGGACGCAGCCCGTAGACCGAGACCAACGGACCGTCCACGGCGCGGATCACGTCGGCCACGGAGACGTCGGCGGCAGGGCGCGCCAGGCGCCACCCACCCGCCTGCCCTCGCTGGGAGATCAGGACGCCCGCCCGGCGCAGGTCGGCGAGGATCGCCTGCAGGAATCCGTGGGGGATGTCTTGCCGGCGACCGAGCTCCTCCGCACTGATCGCCGGGCGCTCCGTCTCGCGCGCGATCTCGATCAGGGCCCGCAGGGCGTAGTCGGATTTGGCGGAGACACGCATGGGGCGAGTCTGTCAGACCGAGTCGATCGACTCGGTGGTGAATCAGTGGCGCTCGGTGGTCCCCGTCACATGTGAGGCGGTGGACCCCCGGATTCCCTTGCACGGCCGACGACGGCGAGTGATACTTGTTGTTACCGGTGAGTAGTAATACTCATGCCGGCCCCCTGAGAACGACCGCCCCGAGACCGAACAGGTGAATCCAGTGAGTCACTACAAGAGCAACCTCCGCGACATCGAGTTCAACCTCTTCGAGGTGCTCGGCCGTGACGAGGTCCTCGGCACCGGACCGTTCGCGGAGATCGACTCCGACACCGCCCGCGCGATCCTGTCCGAGGTCGACCGCCTGTCCCGCGAGGACCTTGCGGCGTCGTACGAGGACAGCGACCGCAACCCGCCGGTCTTCGACCCGCAGACCCACACCGCGCCGGTCCCGGCGTCCTTCAAGAAGAGCTACGACACCTGGATGGACGCGGAGTACTGGCGGCTCTCGATCCCCGAGGAGATCGGTGGCACGCCCGCCCCCTCCACGCTCAACTGGGCGATCGGCGAGATGGTCCTCGGCTCCAACGCCCCGGTCTGGATGTACGCCTGCGGCCCGAGCTTCGCCTCGATCGTCCACAGCAACGGCAACGAGCGGGACCAGCGGATCGCCGAGTTCATGGTCGAGCGGGGCTGGGGGGCCACGATGGTCCTCACCGAGCCCGACGCCGGCTCCGACGTCGGCGCCGGCCGCGCCAAGGCCACCGCCAACGAGGACGGCTCCTGGAACATCGAGGGCGTCAAGCGCTTCATCACCTCGGCCGAGCACGACATGAGCGAGAACATCATCCACCTCGTGCTCGCCCGCCCGGTCGGCGTCGAGGGCGTCGGTGGGCCCGGCACCAAGGGCCTCTCCCTGTTCATCGTCCCGAAGATCCACTTCGACCACGAGACCGGCGAGCTGACCGGCGAGCGCAACGGCGCCTACGTCACCAACGTCGAGCACAAGATGGGCATCAAGGTCTCCAACACCTGCGAGGTCACCTTCGGCGACGCCTCCGTCGGTGGCGGCGAGCCCGCGAAGGGCTGGCTGCTCGGCGAGGTCCACGACGGCATCGCGCAGATGTTCCAGGTGATCGAGAACGCGCGGATGATGGTGGGCTCCAAGGCCATCGCCACGCTGTCGACCGGCTACCTCAACGCGCTCGACTACGCCAAGACCCGCGTCCAGGGCGCCGACCTCACGCAGGCCGCCGACAAGACGGCCCCGCGCGTCACGATCACGCACCACCCCGACGTACGGCGCTCGCTGATGACGCAGAAGTCGTTCGCCGAGGCGATGCGGTCCCTCGTGCTCTACACCGCCTCCTGGCAGGACCGGGTGATGGTGGCCGAGCACGCGGGCGAGAAGGACGAGCTCGCCGCGGCGGTCAACGACCTGCTGCTGCCGATCGTGAAGGGCTACGGCTCGGAGCGTTCGTGGGTGCTGCTCGGCACCGAGTCGCTGCAGACCCTGGGCGGGTCGGGCTTCCTCACCGAGTACCCGATCGAGCAGTACGTGCGCGACGCCAAGATCGACACCCTCTACGAGGGCACCACCGCGATCCAGGGCCAGGACTTCTTCTTCCGCAAGATCGTCAAGGACCAGGGCCGTGCCCTGGGCCACCTGGCCAAGGAGATCGAGGGCTTCATCGCCGGTGAAGCCGGCAACGGTCGGCTCAAGACCGAGCGGGCGCTGCTCGCGACCGCGCTCGAGGACGCGAACGCGATCGTCGGGCACATGATCAACGACCTGATGTCGGCTGACGCCTCCGCTGAGGGCGGCGAGCTGCGCAACATCTACAAGGTGGGCCTCAACACGACCCGACTGCTGATGGTGCTGGGCGACGTCGTGTGCGCGTGGCTGCTGCTGCGCGGTGCCGAGGTCGCGCTGACCAAGCTGTCCGGCGACGTCTCCGAGAAGGACCAGCGGTTCTACGAGGGCAAGGTGGCGGCGGCGCAGTTCTTCGCCCAGCACAACCTGCCCAAGATCACCGCCGAGCGCCGCATCGCCGAGGGCATCGACCTGGCCCTGATGGACCTCGACGAGGCCAGCTTCTGAGGTCTGTACGCGTAACCTGAACTCAGGTCCCCGTCCACCACGAAGGAGTTCCCATGGGAATCGGTGTTGGAATCCTGTTGCTCGTGTTCGGTCTGATCCTCGTGCTCGAGGCCATCGACCTCCCCGAGTCCGTCACGTCCGCCATCGACGCGCAGACCATCGGCTGGATCTGCGTCATCGCCGGCGTCCTGGCGCTGGTGCTGGCGCTGATCATGAACCAGCAGCGGTCGAAGACCACGCACGTCGAGGAGCGCCGCCAGCTCTGACGTTCGCCCTCACTTCCCGGTGGCCGGTCGCAGTTCGCGGCCGGCCACTGGCTGCGGTGTGTCCGGACTAGCGTCAGGTCGTGCTCCTCGACACCACGACCGGGTTCCTCACCGGCCTGACCCTCATCATCGCCATCGGCGCGCAGAACGCCTTCGTGCTCCGGCAAGGGCTGCTGCGCTCCCACGTCGGCACGGTGGTCGCGATCTGCGCCTTGTCAGACCTGGCGCTGATCGTCGCGGGCGTCGCCGGGATCGGCACGATCGTCGAGCAGGCACCGGCCGCGATCACCGTCGTGCGGTGGCTCGGGGTCGCCTTCCTGGGCTGGTACGGCGTGAGCTCGCTGCTCCGCGCCCGCAATCCGGACTCCTTGCGGGCGTCGGCGACGGGCGCTGGCGGGCTGCGCCGGGCCGTGCTCACGGCGGTGGCCCTCACCTGGCTCAACCCGCACGTCTACCTCGACACGGTGATGCTGCTCGGCTCGATTGCCAACCAGGACGGCGGGGACGGTCGCTGGTGGTTCGCAGCGGGTGCGAGCGTCGCGAGCCTGGTGTGGTTCACCGGGCTCGGGTACGGCGCGCGCCGTGCCAGCCGCGTGCTCGCGAGCCCCCGGGCCTGGCAGGTGCTCGACGTGCTGATCGGGCTCACCATGCTGGGAATCGCCGTCATGCTCGCGCTGGGGTGACCCGGTCAGACTGAGCACCTAGGCTGCTCCGATGACGACCGTCGGGATCGTGTCGCCGGGTGCCATGGGATCGGCGCTGGGTCGGGCGTGGGCCGCAGGTGGCGCGCGGGTCGTGGCCACGGTCGACGGCCGGTCGGAACGGACCCGCGAACTGGCGCACGGGCTCGAGCTGCTTCCGTCGCTGGGTGACGTCGTCACCGCGGCCGACGTCGTGGTGACCGTGTGCCCTCCCGCCGCTGCGACCACCGTTCTGGACGACGTGATCGCCGCGGCCGGCGACGCGCGCCCCCTACTGGTCGACCTCAACGCGGTCTCTCCCGAGACCATGTCCGCGCTCGAGGAGCGAGCAGGAGAGGCCGCGTTCGCACTCGTCGACGGGTCGATCAGTGGCGGTCCACCACGGCCCGGCGGCGACACGATGGTCTACCTGAGCGGCGCGCAGGCCGACGTGCTCGCCTCACTCCCGGGCGACGGGATCCGCACCCGGGTCGTCGGCGCCGAGATCGGGACCGCGTCGGCAGTGAAGATGTGCACAGCCTCGGTCTACAAGGGCACCACTGCCGTCTGGGCGCAGGCACTCCAGACCGCACACGCGCTCGGCGTGCTCGACATCGTCCTCGCCGACCTGGCCGAGGAACATCCAGAGCAGGTGACGACCGCAGCTCGACGGATCGGGGTCGCAACCAGCAAGGCGCACCGGTTCGTCGGCGAGATGGAGCAGATCGCCGCCACGCAGTCGGCCGCCGGCGCGTCCGGTGAGCTGTTCGCCGCGATGGCCGCGGTCTACCGACGGCTGGCGGCGACCGACCTGGCGGCGCTTCCGCCCGAGCAGTCCGCCGACCTGGTCGACCTCACCGACGTGTTGCGACGGCTCTCGGGCGCCTGAGGATCCTCAGCGCGACGACGCCGAGGACTTGCCCCAGGTCTCGTTGCGGTGGCCACGGTTGCCCTGGTAGCCGCCACGGCCGCCACCCTGCTGGTGCGGACGCTTCCCGGCGTACGACGAACGGCCGCCACCACCCGACGACGACCTGGCCGACGACCTGGCCGGGGTCGTGGAGCCCGCCTTGGCGAGCGCCTCGGCGGTCATCGGCTTCGGCGCCGAACGCAGGTCGTGGTGGAGCACGACAACCTTGGCGTCGCGCTGCTGGCTCACCACCTGGCCGGCGAACTTGGGCGTGGTCAGCGTGATGACACACCCCTCGGCGCCGGCGCGAGCCGTGCGGCCGGAACGGTGCAGGTAGGCCTTGGCGTCGGTGGCCGCGTCGAAGTGGATGACCAGCGAGACGTCGTCGACGTGGATGCCGCGCGCGGCGACGTCGGTGGCGACCACAGCCTGCGCCTGGCCGCGGGTGAAGCGCTGGAGGTTCCGCTCGCGGACCCGCTGGGACAAGTTGCCGTGGAGGTCGACGGCCTGGACGCCGGCGGCGGTGAGCGCCTCGGCGAGCTCGACGGCGCCGTCGCGGGTCCGGGTGAAGACGATCGACTGGCCGTTGGCGGCGATCAGCTGCTGGGTGGCCTCGACCTTGTCGCGGAAGCCCCCGACGACCATCGTGTGGTGGGTCATGGTGGTGACCGCGCCGGCGTTCGGGTCGAGCTCGTGGATCCGCGGGCTGCGCAGGTGGCTGCGGACCAGGCGGTCGACGTCACCGTCGAGGGTCGCCGAGAGCAGCATCCGCTGGCTGCCGGTGGGAGTCCGGCGGACCAGCTTGTCGATGGCCGGGTAGAAGCCGAGGTCGCAGAGGTGGTCGGCCTCGTCGAGGACGGTGACCGCAATGTCGTCGAAGGACAGGAAGCCGCGCTCGATGAGGTCCTCGAGGCGACCGGGGGTCGCGACCACGAGGTCGGTGCCCTGGCGCAGCTGCCGCTTCTGACGGTCGTAGGGCATGCCGCCGTAGACCGTGGTGAGCCGGAGGTTGAGCGACCGCGCCAGCGGCTGGAGGGCGCTGCTCACCTGGTTGGCGAGCTCGCGGGTCGGCACGATCACGACGGCGCGCGGGCGGCACGGGCGGCTGCGGGCACCGGCGAGCCGCGCCAGCAGCGGGATGCCGAACGCGAGGGTCTTGCCGGACCCGGTGCGGGCGCGGGCGAGGACGTCGGACCCGCTCATCGCGTCGGGGATGACCGCTGCCTGTACCGGCGTCGGGTCGGTGATGCCGACCTCGGCGAGAGCGGCGGTCAGCGCGGTGGGGAGCTCTGAGAACGAGTAGGCAGGGACAGGAGAAGACACAGGGGTGCTTTCGGTTCGGGTGCGGAATGACGACTCCGGGCACCCGATCACTGGTCTCCGCGCGGTTCCATCCGCACACCACACCGGGTTTCAAGAGAAGTGCGGCGGGGCCGAAACGCCCGCGCCACAACGGTTTCATCCTCCCACCGACACCGTCCGTCCCATGAATCCTCACCGCCGTGCGCTGCGTCACGGCCCATGATTAGGCTCCGGCCATGAGCCAAGCCCCGCACGACGCCGAGCAGCTGACCGGCTACGTCGAGCTCTGGTGGCAGGCGGTCGACGACTTCACCGCACTCCTGGAGCAGGTCCCCGACGAGGAGTGGTCGACGCCCACCGACCTGCCCGGGTGGGACGTCCACGCCGTCGCTGCCCACGCCGCCCACCTCGAGGCACTGCTGGCCGGAGCCGAGCACGACGAGGTCGAGATCGGGGATCCCGACCACGTGCGCAGCTCGATGGGACAGTTCACCGAGCAGGGCGTCGTCGCCCGGCGCGACCGGTCGCCCGACGAGCTGATCAACGAGATCCGCTCCTCCGCCACGACGCGTCACACCGCGTTGCTGACCGAACCGCCCACCGATCCGTCGGCGCCCGCGCCCGGGCTGTTCGGGATGATCGGCTGGTCGACCGAGACGCTCCTGCGCAACCGCCCGCTCGACCTCTGGATGCACGAGCAGGACGTACGCCGTGCGCTCGGTCGGCCCGGCAACCTGGAGGGCCCGGCCGGGATCCACGCGGCCGACTACCTCGCCGAGAGCCTGGGCTTCGTGGTGGCCAAGAAGGTCGGTGCCCCCGCCGGCACGACGGTCGTGCTCGAGATCGACGGCCATGCGCCGTACGCCTGCACGGTCAACGACCGGGGCCGCGGCGAGCGGCTCCCCGAGCCACCGGCCGATCCGACGGTCCGGCTCGCGATGAGCCGTGGCTGCTTCATCGAGCTGGCGGGCGGACGGCGTGCTGCCGAGAGCGACGCGGTCCGGATCGAGGGCGACCCCGAGCTCGGGCAGCGCATCGTCGCCAGCCTCGCGGTGACGCCATGAGCCGCGGCTGGCACGTCGACGACATGCCCGACCAGAGTGGACGGACCGTCCTGGTCACCGGCTGCACCGTCGGTGGCCTCGGCTTCCACACCGCCCTCGAGCTCGCCCGGCGAGGTGCCCGCGTGGTGCTCGCCGGCCGCTCCGACGACAAGCTCGCCGACGCCGAGCGCCAGATCTCCGAGGCGGTCCCCACGGCCGAGCTCTCTCGACTGGTGGTCGACCTCGCGGACCTCTCCTCCGTACGCCGGGCGGCGGCCCGTGCCGCTGGCGTCGGTCCGATCCACTGCCTGGTGAACAACGCCGGCGTGATGGCGACGCCGGAGAAGCGGACCCCGGACGGCTTCGAGCTGCAGCTCGCGACCAACCACCTCGGCCCGTTCCTGCTGACCGGCCTGCTGCTGCCGCAGCTGGTCGCCAGTGGCGACGGCCGGGTCGTGGCGGTGTCGTCGCAGATGCACCGGGTTGCGAAGCGGCCGCCGCTGGAGGACCCGCGCAGCCACACCACTCACTACCGACGCTGGCCGGCGTACGCCCGCTCCAAGCTGGCCAACCTGCTCTTCACCTTCGAGCTCGACCGTCGCTGTCGGGCAGCGGGGCTGCCGGTCAAGGCGCTGGCTGCCCACCCGGGCTATGCCGGCACCCACCTGGTCGTCAACGGCCAGACCGGCGGTCTCGGCGGGCCGTTCGCGTCGATCCTCCACGGCGCCAACCGGGCGATCTCGCAGTCCGCGGCAGCGGGCGCGCAGCCGCTGCTGATGGCGGCGACCGACGACCTGCCGGGCAGCACCTACTGCGGCCCGGGCGGTGCGGCTGAGGCCCGTGGCGCACCGCGACTGGTGGGCTGCACGTCGCTGGCCCGCGACGAGCAGGCACAGCAGGCGCTGTGGGAGCTCAGCCAGCGCGCCGTGGCCCTCGACTACCCCTGAGTCGCGGTCAGCTGGGGGTGTTCTGCTCGGCCCAGAGCCCGATCAGGCCGCGGAAGTGGGCCATGAACTCGTCGTGCTCGTGCGGCGGGTACGTCGCCGCGACGGTGTCGCGCAGCATCCGGTCGAAGTCCTCCGACGCCACCCAGTCGTGGACCTGCTCCTCGAGGTGGGGCAGGTGCTCCGCGCACCACTCGCGGTAGCGGTCGGTCTCGAAGTGGGCGTCGGCCAGCTCCAGGTAGGCGGCCAGCTTCTCGTCGTAGGTCCGGTCGGAGTCGGCGATGTCGAAGTAGCGGCTGGTCTCGAGGTCGACGTTGCTGCGCCGGCCGGTGACGACGCAGTAGACCGACCACCGCACCAGCGCCGTGATCGCCCACGGGAAGTAGTAGTGGAGGCTGGTCACCGCGACGTCGGGACAGGCGTTGGCGTAGTCGATCGGGTAGACCTCGTCGCCGGCAACCAGCATCTCCGCGGAGTTGAACTCCCAGTGGAAGAAGGCGTTGACGATCCGGCTGATGGCGGCTGTCTCGTAGCCGGCCGACGGTGAGAGGAAGTCGTGGTTGACGGCGTACCGCTGGTGCATCGGCTGGTCGGGCCGGAAGTCCATCACCATCGTCTCGGGGCCGATCGACAGCGCCCGCGCGAAGTGCTCGTACTCGACGGTCGCCTGCAGGTGCATCAGCATCTCGCCGGACTCGTCGTAGGCGCGGTGGAGGTCACCGCGGTCGTTGATGCGGGAGACACCGCGCCAGCCGCCACCGTCGAAGGGCTTCATGTAGAGCGGGTAGCCCAGGGAGTCGGCGATCGCGTCGAGGTCGAAGGACTGGTTGTACTTCTCGGACGTGTAGGCCCAGCGGACGTTGTCGATCGGGTTCTTGTAGGGCACCAGGATCGTGGTGGGGACCTTGAGCCCGAGCCGCAGCATCGCGCAGTAGGCGCTGTGCTTCTCCATCGACTGGAACGTGAACGGGCTGTTGAGCAGGTAGCTGCCGTTGATCAGCGCCGACTTCTTCAACCACTCGCGCGGGTGGTAGTACCAGTGGGCGAGCCGGTCGATGACGAGGTCGGTGCGCACCGGGTCGGTGAGGTCGAACGGCTCGATGGTCAGCCGTTCGCTGGAGACGGTGTGGCGCTCACCCTCCACGGTCACGGGTCCCACCCGTCGCAGGATCGCCTCGAAGGCGCGCGGCCAGTCCTCCTCTGCTCCGAGCAGCAGTCCGATCAGGTGGTCGGTCATCGCGTTCCTTTCCGATCAGCAGAACCGGGGCAGGTGGTGGGCGAGCTGGCGCTGCCACCAGGGCCAGTCGTGGGCGGAGTCGTGGCCCCAGACGTCGAGGTCGTGGGAGATCCCACGCTCGGCGAGCAGGCCGGCCAGGTGTCGCGCGCTGGGCAGCGAGCCGGTGGGATGGGTCTCCCACGGCCCCTCGCCGACCGTGAGCACCACGTGGAGACGCCCGCGCAGCCAGTCCAGGTGGTCGCCACCGAGGTGGGGGACGTAGTCGGTGGGGTTGGTGAAGTACGCCGCGTCGCTGCGGTCGCCCCACGCGTGCCAGGCCGACGGGTCGTAGTTGCCGGACTGGCAGATCGCCAGCGGGAAGAGGTCCGCTCGCGTGAGCGCCAGCTGCAGGGCGTGGAAGGCGCCGAGGCTGCAGCCGGTCACCACCAGCTCACCGCGATCCGGTGAGTCGTGGTCGATGAGCGGGACGACGCGGTCGGTGATCCACGACTCGTAGGCGCGGTGGCGCTGCGCCCGCTCCTCCAGCGGCAACCCCCGGTCCGACCAGCTCCGGTCGTCGACCGAGTCGACGCAGTACAGCTTGATCCGGCCGGCGTCGATCAGGTCGCCGACCGCGTCGACCATGCCGTTGTTCTCGTAGTCCCAGGCCCGGCCCTGCTCGCTCGGGAAGACCAGGACCGGTCGACCCCAGTGGCCGTAGCGGATCACCGTGCCGGCTCGGTCCAGGCCGGGCACGTCGAGCTCCCACTGGGCGCGGTCGCTCATGTCCAGACCCGTTGCAGGAGGTCGGTCAGGTGCGGGTCGAGCAGGTCACGCCAGCAGGTCCAGGTGTGGGCCTGCCGGGTCTCGCCCCAGGTCACGTCGATGCCGGTGCTGCGCAGGTGGTCGAACATCAGCCGGTTGTTGGCGAGGTTCTCCTCCGCGGAGCCGCAGGTCATTGCGATCGCCGGTGCGTCAGGCGCTGCCTGCGTCGCCGCGAGCAGGCTCGCGACGAACCCGGTCACCTCGTCCCAGGACTCGAAGTCCTTCTCCTGCGCGTCGAGGTCGGGGGTGAAGAACGAACCGGACTGGATCAGCAACCCGGCGTACACGCTCGGGGTGGTCCACGCGGCGTGCAGAGCGGCGACGCCGCCGAGGCTCTGCCCGAGGAGCACCGGGGGCGCGGTGGTCGGCGCCGCGGCGATGAGCGCCGGCACGATCTCCTCGCTCAGCGCTGCGGCGTAACCCGGGTCGGCGGCGTAGCGCTGGTTGCGCGGGCCCGGATCGAGCAGGGCGACCCGGGTCGGCGGGATCGTGCCGGCGGCGATCGCGGAGGCGACGAAGTCGAGCAGGCCGCCGTACGCCGCCATCTCCGGTCCGTCGTGGGCCAGCAGCAGGTGGTCGGCGCCGGGCGGTTCCCACAGCACCAGGTCGACGTCGCCGACCTGCAGCTCGTGGGACTCCCCGCTCACCGTGGGCGCGTCCAACCAGGCGGGCGGGCGGTAGCCGTCGAGGGCCACCCAGGAGTGGGCTCCGAAGGCGCCGTCGACTCGCTGCGGGTTGGTCGGATCGGGGGCGAGGTCGCCGTCGACATCCACGAGGTACTCGAGCCGGTCGACCGGCAGGTCGGACAACTGGAGCTCCCAGCCGCCCTCGACCTGAGTGAACGTGGTGTCGCCGAGCTCGAGGTCGGACCAGAGCCTGACCTTTGTCGCCGTACCCCCGGGGTCCGGCGTCCGGACCACGACGACATCGCCGTCGACGGTCGTGCGGAACGTTCCGTCGGTCACCCGCGCCACCCTAGTGGCGCCCGACTTCCTGCATGATGGGGCACATGGTCGACCCTCGTGCGGGCACGCCCGCCACCGCTGCAGATCTCGTCGACGTCGCGGCCTTGCTCGCGGCCTACCACGACCGGGTGCCTGATCCCGAGGACGTCGATCAGCAGGTCGCCTTCGGAACCAGCGGCCATCGGGGTACGTCGTTGAAGACCTCGTTCAACGAGCACCACATCCTCGCCACGACCCAGGCCATCTGCGACTACCGCGCCGAGCAGGGCTACGACGGTCCGCTCTTCGTGGGCCGCGACACCCACGCGCTGTCCGAGCCGGCGTGGCGTTCGGCGCTCGAGGTGCTGCTCGCCAACGACGTCGAGGTGCTGGTCGACAGCCGCAACGGCTTCACCCCGACACCGGCGGTCTCCCACGCGATCCTGCGGGCGAACGGGGGTCGCACGACCGGCAGCGGACTCGCCGACGGCATCGTGGTGACGCCGTCCCACAACCCGCCCGGCGACGGCGGCTTCAAGTACAACCCGCCCCATGGCGGCCCCGCCGATTCCGACGCGACCACCGTCATCGCGACCCGGGCCAACGAGCTGATCCGCGGCGGGCTGGGCGAGGTCCGCCGGGTCGCCGACGTATCGGGCGCTGGGCACTACGACTTCATGGCGGCGTACGTCGACGACCTCCCGCAGGTGCTCGACCTCGACGCGATCCGTGAGGCCGGGGTCAGGATCGGCGCCGACCCGCTGGGCGGTGCCAGCGTCGACTACTGGGGCGAGATCGCGGAACGGCACGGCCTCGACCTGACCGTCGTCAACCCGGAGGTCGACCCCACCTGGCGCTTCATGACCCTCGACTGGGACGCGAAGATCCGGATGGACTGCTCCTCCCCCTACGCCATGGCGTCGCTGATCGGCCGCAAGGACGACTACGACATCGCGACCGGCAACGACGCCGACGCCGACCGCCACGGCATCGTCACCCCCGACGCGGGGCTGATGAATCCCAACCACTACCTCGCGGTCGCGATCGGCTACCTGTTCGGCGGCGCTCGTCCGGGGTGGCCGGACCGGGCCCGGATCGGCAAGACCCTGGTGTCGAGCTCGATGATCGACCGGGTCGCCGCATCGCTCGGGAAGCCGATGGTGGAGGTGCCGGTCGGGTTCAAGTGGTTCGTGCCCGGGTTGCTCGACGGATCGTTCGGCTTCGGCGGCGAGGAGTCCGCCGGCGCCTCGTTCCTGCGCAAGGACGGCACCGCCTGGACGACCGACAAGGACGGCCTGATCCTGGCGCTGCTCGCCTCGGAGATCCTGGCCACGACCGGACGCACCCCCAGCCAGCACTACGCCGACCTGGTCGCCGAGCACGGCGAGCCGGCGTACGCCCGCGTCGACGCGCCCGCCTCCCGGGACCAGAAGGCCACGCTGGCGGCGCTCTCCCCCGACGACGTCACCGCCACGACGCTGGCCGGTGAGCCGATCATCGACCGGCTGACCGAGGCGCCCGGCAACGGCGCCCGGATCGGCGGCCTCAAGGTGACCACCGAGAGCGCGTGGTTCGCGGCCCGGCCCTCGGGCACCGAGGACGTCTACAAGATCTACGCCGAGTCGTTCCGCGGGCCCGACCACCTCGCCGCGGTGCAGGCCGAGGCGCGCGAGGTGGTGTCGGCGGCCCTGGGATGAGCCACCCGCTGGGTCGGCTGCTCGACGGGTGGGTCGCGTCGGGCCGCGAGCCCGGCGGCGCCGTCTGCGTGATCCGCGGCGGCGAGGTGGAGGTCGACCACGTCGCCGGGACCCGCGACGGCGTCTCGCCGTGGGCCTCGGACTCGCTGGTCATGACGTACTCGGTCGCCAAGCCCTTCGCCGCACTGACCGTCCTCGACGTGGTTGCGGCCGGGCACCTCGGACTCGACCAGCGGGTGGCCGAGGTGTGGCCGGACTACGCGCGGCACGGCAAGGAGGGGACGACGGTCCGGCACGTGCTGAGCCACGCGGCCGGCGTACCGCTCTTCCCGCCGGCGGCGGCCGGGGTCGCCTTCGACGACTTCGAACGGCTGACCGCGCTGCTCGCCGACGCGACGCCCGACCACGCCCCCGGCGCGGCCGTGGCCGAGCACGCCCTGACCTACGGCCACCTCTGCGCTGCGCTGGTGCGGGGCGCCACCGGGGACGACCTCGCCGACCGGTTCGCCCGGATCGCGGCCGAGCACGGGTGGGACGTGCACCTGCGGGTCGCGCCGGCCGACCTGGACCGGGTCGCCGACGTGGTCGCGCTGGAGGGTTGGCCCGAGGTGTACACCGACGACCCGCGCTGGGGTCCGGCGTTCGCTCGCCCGCCGGGGCTGCTCGACCCGGCAGTCCTCAACTCGGAGCGGTTCCGGACCTGCAGCTTCCCGGCGGTCGCGATGCACGCCAGCGCGCGTGGACTCGCACGCTTCTATGCCGACCTGATGGCTCCCGGCGGTCCCGTCGTGGACCGGCTCGGGCCGGAGCTCCACTCGGCGTACGTCAGCACCCAGGCCCGCGGCCACGACCTGCTGCTCGACCGCGAGGTGGCGTGGACGCTGGGCTTCCAGGTCGACGACGACGACCTGGGCATGGGCGGCGCCGGCGGGTGCGCTGCCTGGTGGTCGTTCTCGGGCGAGTACGCCGCGGCGTACGTCACCCGCGGCCTGGGCGACCACACTCGCGGCGACGAGATCTGGACCGCCTTGAGTGGTTGAAGGGTCGGAGCGTCACCGGTTGCGCAGCAGGTGAAGCGCCTCCACGGAGGTCTGGGTGCGTGTCGGGTAGTAGGTCATCGGGCGGTCGGAGCGCGCCGCGAGCGTGGCGCGGCTGACTGCCCTCGTACGCCGTCGTGCGGCTCTCGTGCGGGTCGTGATGGTGGTCATGGCTGTTCCTCTTCGGGTTTCACTCACGACGGCGGTCCGTCGTGTGTCCTACTGAACCGCGGTCTACTTGCAGTGGACTTGCGAGCGGCTTGGATGCCGCTTGGAGGGCTCAGTCCCTATGCTCCGACCATGCGCGTGAGCGTCCTGGGCGAGACCACGGTGGAGCGCGACCGCCAGCCGCTGGAGCTCACCTCCATGAAGCTGCGCCAGATCGTCGCCACCCTGGCGATGGCAAGCGGTCGCCCGGTCACCTACGACGCCCTCGTCGACATGATGTGGGGCGACGAGCCACCCGAGGCGCTGCCCGGCACACTGCACGCCTACATCGCAGCGCTGCGACGCACCCTCGAGCCGGATCGTGCTCCGCGCGCCCCGGCTCGGATGTTGGTCACGGTCGGCGCCGGCTACGCCCTGCGGATCGACGATGACGCCCTCGACGCGACGCGGTTCCAGCGGGCCGTCTCCGACACCAACCGGCGGCTCGGCCGGTCCGGGCTGCTGACCCGACCGGCGCTGCGCGCCGAGGAGCTGGCCGCGATCGTCACCGAGCTCGACGAAGCCCTGGCCCTCTGGCGGGGCGAGGCGTACGCCGACCTCGGTGACGCCGACGTGGTCCGGGCCGAGCGGGCGCGGCTCGACGAGCTGCGCACGGTCGCGCTGGAGGATCGCGCCACTGTCCGACTCGCCCAGGGAGCGCACGCGCCGGTCGCCGCCGAGCTCGAGGCGCTCACCGGCACCTACCCGATGCGCGAGCGGCTCTGGGCGCTGCGGGCGCTGGCCCTCGTCCACGGTGGCCGGCAGGCCGACGCCCTGGACGTGCTGCGCGAGCTGGCCGACCTGCTCGACGACGAGCTCGGGCTGGAGCCGTCGGAGGAGCTGCGCGACCTCCAGGTGCGGATCCTGCGCCAGGACCCTGCGCTCCGCTGGGAAGCGGGCAACGACTCGTCACCGACCGGGCCCCCGTCCGCGACGACATCGGCGAGCGGATCGGCATCGCACCGCCCGTCACTCCCCGCCTGGCCGATGGTGGGCAGGGTCGGCGAGCTGGCCCGGCTCGGCAACGCGCTCGAGGGTGCGGTCGCCGGGGCACCGACCTACGCGACGCTCACGGGCGAGCCGGGGATCGGCAAGTCCCGCCTGGCCGCCGAGCTGGGGGCGCGAGCCGTCGACGCTGGAGCCCGGTTGCTGGTCGGCCGGTGCTCCCAGGACGACGGTGCGCCACCGCTGTGGCCGTGGCAGCAGGTGCTGCGGGGCCTCGACCGCGAACTGGAGGTCGAGCACTCGGTCGACCACGGCGCCGGCTTCCGGACCTGGGACACGATCGTGCAGCGGGTACGCGATGCGGCCCGCAACGAGACGATCGTGGTGGTCCTCGACGACCTCCACTGGGCCGACCGCGCGAGCCTGCAAGTGCTGCGACTGCTGGTGGAGACCCTCACCACGGGTCGGTTGCTGGTGCTGGCGACCTGGCGCCCGCACCCCGAGCCCACCGGCGCGCTGGCCGACGTCGCCGAGGCGATGTCGCGGGCCCACGCGGTCCGGGTCGAGCTCACCGGCCTCGACGGTGCCGCCGCCGGGGACGTCGTGGCCGCCATCAGCAGCACGGAACCGAGCTCTGAGGACGCCGAAGAGCTGGCGCGGCGTACAGACGGCAACCCGTTCTACCTCGTGGAGTTCGCCCGGCTCGCCCAGGAAGGCGACCTCGCCGTGCTCCTGACCGAGACGGCAGCGCCCGTCGCGGTGCGCGACGTGGTCTCGCGGCGGATCGGCAGACTGTCCGATGCCGACGCGGCCACGCTGCGCGCCGCGAGCGTCGTGGGCCGCTCCTTCGACCTCGACAGCCTCGTCGCCGCCACCGGCGACAGCGAGGACGACCTGATCGACGGAGTCGAGCGGGCCGTGAGTGTCGGCCTGGTCCGCGAGGACGGCGTGGGCCGCTGGTCCTTCGGTCATGCGCTGGTCCGGGATGCGGCGTACGAAGCGCTCGGCCCGACCCGCGCGGCCCGCGCCCATGCCCGGGTCGCGGCGGCCCTCGAGGGTCGACCCGGTCGGGAGACCGAGGTGGCGCGGCACTGGCTCGCGGCCGGGGTCGAGCACGCCGGCCACGCGTGGCGCGCCGCGGTACGCGCCGCTGCGGTGGCGAGGCTCCTCCACGCGCACGAGGAGGCGGCGCTGCTGCTGCGCCAGGCGCTCGAGGTGATGGCTGAGGACCCCACCCTTGACGACCACGACCGGCTGGGCGTGCTGATCGAGCTCGCTGATGCGGAGCGCTGGTCGGGGCAGTGGCCGCGCCTCCGCGAGGCAGCCGAGCTCGCCCTCGATGTGGCCGAGACCGTCGGTGACCCCGAGGCGCTCGCGAAGGCCGCGACGATCATGACCATCGGCGCCTTCTGGCAGACCTCCGGCTACGGCGAGGTCCACCATCGACAGATCGCGGCGCTCAGGCGGGTTCTGACCGAGCTGCCGACCGGCGACTCCTCCCAGCGTTGCCGGGTGATGACGGCCCTGGCGTCAGAGCTCTACTTCCTCGCTGGACACGAGGAACGCGCGGCCCTGGTCGAGGAGTCGCTGGCGATGGCCCGCCGTCTCGTTGACGACGCGCTGCTCGTCGACGCCTGCCTGACCGGGTTCATCTCGCTGTGGCGGCCGGACACGGCTGCAGAGCGGCTGGCGCTGGCGGCGGAGGCGTCGGAGCTGTCCCAACGTCTGGGCGACGGGCCCCGGTTCGTGGTGGCGGCGACCTTGCGGGCGGTGGCCCTGTCCGAGCTCGGTCGGGTCGAGGAGATGTGGCAGGTCGAGGCGGGTGCGCGCTCGGAGGCCGAGCGGCTCCGGATCCCCTACGGACTGATCGTGCTCGACGGTCTCGTGGTGCCGTGGCTGGCGATGGCCGGTCGTGAGAACGACGCCCGAGAGGCCATGGCCCGGATGCAGCACACCAGCCAACGGGTGGTGCTGTTCCAGCTCAAGGAGGCATTGCTGGGTGCGGCACTGTCGATGGAGATGTGGAGCGGCGACGTGGGGGCCTTGTTGCCGGCGCTGCTGTCGACGCACGAGACCACGTCGCTCCCGGTCACCTCGCTGTTGTGCCAGATGATGATCCGCGACGGCGATCCTGAGCGGGCCCGGGACTTCGTGACCGCCCACCCCATCGACCTGCCGGGGGCGATGGACTGGTTCTCGATGCTGTTGATCGCCGCCGCCGCCGAGACCGCACTGTGGGTCGATGACCCCGATCTCGGCGAGAGCACCTACGCCCAGCTGGCGCCGTATGTCGGCACCGTCGTCGCGTCCGGTTCCAGCGTGGCCGAAGGTCCGGTGGACGCGTTCCTGGCCATGGCCGCGTGCGCCGCCGGTGAGCGGGAGGCGGCCTCCCGCCATGCCGACGGCGCGGTGGCCCTGATGGAGCAGTGGGGCATCCCCCGCTGTGCCGCCTGGTTCGACGGGGTCCGGGAGCGCTTCGGCTTCTAGTCCGACGCCGGGATGTAGCGGAACGTACGGCGCTCCTGGCGCTCGAACCTGCGGCAGGTCAACGCCGCCACGACCCGGTACCCCGCACCGCCGGGCTGGGTGAAGAGCTCGTGCCGGACGTCGTCGGTCAGTCCCGACAGCGCCCACGGGACCATCTGGAGCACCAGGGCGAAGGTCATCTCCTTGCGGAACACCTCGTCGATCTCGTGCCACTCCTGCGGAGTCAACACCGCCTGGATCAGCTCGATGGCCTCGGTCTCCTCGTGCCGCAGGTGCGCTCCGAGCCGTTCCCGCGTGGCGACCAGGCGCACGGAGAGGGCTCGACGGGCGTCGTCATCGGCCACCTCAGCCAGACGGGTGAAGCCTTGCGAACACGCTGCCAGCAGCGGGTCGATCTCGCCGTGCTCGGCCTCCATCGCGGCCAGCGTGGCCAGACCGGCCTCGTCGGCCCGCGCCTCCAGGGCAGGCCACAGCGTGGCGTCCTCCCCGGAGTGGTGGTGGTGCAGGAGCAGCGCGAACAGCTCCCAACGGCGGGCCAGCGCCCGCCAGGTGTCGCGAGCGCTGACCGGGGTGCCCTGCGCGGCCTCGACGAACCGCATCAGGTCACGACGGAAGCCGTGATGCATCACGTACATGTGGTTCATGTCGATCGGTCCGGCCGGGGCGGCCGCCTGCCCGGGGAGCAGGAACTGGGTGGGCGTGGTGGTGGACATGGTGGTCCTCCTTGTCGTGAGTGGCGTCGGATCTGCTCGCTCGACGGTGGCGAGGTCAGGCCTGAAGGCTCACGGCTGACCCTTCGGCGCCACTGGGGCCCGACTAGGACCGACTCTCAAGAGGCGCACAAGTCGCTTCCGCGACGGTGGCTCCGGACCCACCGCCAGGACGTCGGCGTACGTCGCACCCCGGGCTGGTCCAGACAACTACCCAACCATGCAACCCCTGACCGGGGTCCTGCGTCTTGGGGTGGACATTCACGAGAGGGAAGAACACCATGCACATCACGACTCGCCGCGCGGGCACCGCCGCCGGCATCGCCCTGGCCGCACTCGCGGTCGCGGTCCCCGCCGCTCTGGCCGGGGGCACCGCCCACAACGAGCAGGTCGTCCTCAGTGACGGCACCGACGCGCAGCACGCGATCTCCAGCGACGTCAGCGGCGCCGGCCAGGTCATCTCGGCCGACGGCCGCTACGTCGTCTTCTCGACCGCCGCACCACTGGTCGCCGCGGACAAGAACGAGGTCGACGACGTCTACCGCCGCGACACCGTCGACGGGCGCACCGTGCTCGTCAGCCAACGCAACGGTCGCCCGGGCAACGACTACAGCTTCGAGCCGACGATCTCGGCCAACGGTCGCAAGATCGCCTACACGACGTACGCGACGAACCTGACTGGCACCCGGGACCGCAACAAGTCCGCGCTCGACGTCGTGGTGACCAACGTCAACACCGGCCGCACCGTGCGGGTCTCGCAGTCCACCGCCGGCTTCCAGCGCGAGCAGAACAGCTTCTCGCCGGTCATCTCCGGCAACGGCCGCGTCGTGGCCTTCCAGTCGTTCGCCTCCTTCGACGTGCGCGACGACGACCGCCGCGAGGACGTCTACGCCCACAAGCTCGCCACCGGCAAGACGGTCCAGGTCTCGCTGCACCCCGACGGGCGCGACGTCCGCGCCCGGGTCCTGGTCGGTGACATCTCCGACAACGGGGAGCTGGTGACCTTCGGCGACGCCAACCACCTGTGGATCCGCAACCTCCACGAGAAGGCCACCGTGCGGTTCTGGCAGGAGCCCGACTCCCCGCCCTGCCAGGACGCGCCGATCGGCAGCGCCGGCCGGCCCGTGCTCTCGGGCGACGGACGCTACGCAGCGTTCTCCTCCTGCGCGACGGACCTGCCCGGCGAGGACGGCCAGGCCACCGACATCTACCGGTTCGACCTGGTCAACGGCCAGATCGTCCGGGCCCACCCGGCAGGCAACGGCAACTCCTACATCCCGACCCTGTCGCGGGACGGCCGGTTCGTCGGGTTCGGCTCCGAGGCCACCGACATCGTCGAGGGAGACACCGAGGGCCAGCCCGACGCGTTCATCGCCGACGTCATGACCGGTGAGGTGCTCCGCACCTCCCAGGGACCCGGGGGACCCGGAGGCAACGACTGGAGCGCCACCACCGGCGCCGTGGTGAGCGACGACGGCAACTCGATGGCCTACTCGTCGTACGCCGACAACCTCGTCGACAACGACCAGTTCGACCACCGCGAGGTCTTCGTCTGGCGCCGCTGACCCACACGGGTTGAGTCGCCACTTATTCGGGTCGAGTCGCCACAAATGCGGATCATTTGTGGCGACTCGACCTGATTTTGTGGCGACTCAACCCTCGGGGTCAGAGCCAGTCGCCGTGGCGCATCACCCGGCGTACGGCGAGGTCGGCGTCGAGCACCACCAGGTCGGCGTCGGTGCCGGGGCGCAGGGTCCCGACCCGGGTCAGGCCGTGGAGGGCGGCGGGCGTGGCGGTCGCCGCGCGGACGGCGTCCTCGAGGCTGAGCCCGGCGCCCACGGCGTGCTGGACCGCGGTCGCCATCGTGGCCGTCGACCCGGCAATGGCTCCGCCACCGGGCAGCCGCGCGACCCCGTCGCGGACCTCCACCACCAGCGACCCGAGCCGGTAGTCACCGTCCTGCGCGGCCGCCGCCGCCATCGCGTCGGTCACCAGGACGGTGTGCTGCGGTTTGGCCGCCGCGGCCAGTCCGATCATCGCCGGGTGCACATGGACCCCGTCCGCGATCAGCTCGACGTAGGCGTCGGGATGCTCGAGCAGTGCCGCGACCGGACCCGGCTCCCGGTGGTGCAGCCCCCGCATCGCGTTGAACAGGTGGGTGCCGACCGCCGCGCCCGAGTCCAGCGCGGCCCGCGCCTGGTCATACGTCGCATCGGTGTGACCGATCGCCACCACGACGCCCGCCGACACGAGCTGCCGGATCGCCGCGGACGCACCCGGCAGCTCCGGCGCGAGCGTCACCATCCGCAGCTCCCCGCGCGCGGCCTCCAGCAACCGACCCACCGACCGCTCGTCGGGCACGGTCAGCAGCGCGGGGTCGTGCGCCCCCGGGTGGACGGGGCTGAGCCACGGGCCTTCGAGGTGGATCCCCGCGAGCAGACCGTCGTCGACGAGGTCGGCGAGCCGGGTCGAGGAGTCGACCAGTCCGTCGACGGTGTCGGTGACCAGGCTGGCCACCATCGTGGTGGTGCCGTGCGCCCGGTGGGCGAGCACCGCCCGCTCGACGGCGGTCGGGTCGCCGCCGTCGAACGCGGCCCCGCCACCGCCGTGCGCGTGGGTGTCGACGAAGCCGGGGACGATCGTGGCGTCGGGCAGGTCGAGATCGGGCGGTCGGACCGGCTCACCGGGCCCGACCGCCGCGATCTGGCCACCCTCGACGTGGACCCACCCCGGCGCGAAGGTCCGCGCCGGGGTGACGACCCGTCCCGCTGAGATGAGCAGGTCAGGCACTGGCATCCGCCACGGCTGCCTGCTCCTCGCCCTCCTCCTCGCGACCCGGCGTCCGCAGGTTCCACTTGCGGATCACGAACCGGAACAGGAAGTAGTAGATGAGCGCATATCCCACCCCGATCGGGATCAGCCACAGCGGATGGGTCGCGATGTTGAAGTTGAGCGCGTAGTCGAACAAGCCCGCCGAGAACCCGAACCCGTCCTTGATGCCGAGCGCGTTGACCAACGCCATCGACGTACCGGTCAGCAAGGCGTGCACGAAGTACAGCGGGAACGCGACGAACATGAACGCGAACTCCAGCGGCTCGGTGACACCGGTCAGGAAGCTGGTCAGCGCGGCGGAGAGCATGATGCCGCCGACCGCCTTCTTGTGGGCCGGCTTGGCCTCGTGCCAGATGGCCAGGGCCGCGGCCGGGAGCGCGAACATCATGATCGGGAAGAAGCCGGTCATGAACGCGCCCGCGGTCGGGTCGCCATTGAGGAAGCGTGCGATGTCGCCGTGGTAGGTCTCGCCGCCGGTCGAGTACTCGCCGAAGATGAACCACGGCGGGTTGTTCAGGATGTGGTGCAGGCCGAGCGGGATCAGCAGCCGGTTGAGGGTGCCGTAGACGAAGCCACCCAGCACGGCGTTGTCAGTCACCCACTCGCCGAGGTTGGTGATACCGGCGTCGAAGGCCGGGTAGACCAGGTTCATCAGCACCGACAGCACGATCGCCGCGAACGACACGATGATCGGGACGAAGCGCCGGCCACCGAAGAACGCGAGGTACGGCGGCAGCTTGATCCGGTGGTAGCGCTGCCACAGGAAGGCGCTGGCCAGGCCGATCACGATGCCGCCGAGCACGCCGTAGTTGATCAGCTCATCCCCATCGAGGACGACCGGCGACATCGCGTCGCCGACCGCCTTGAAGACCAGGTAGCCGACGACGGCCGCGAGTGCGGTCGAGCCGTCGGACTTGCGCGCCATGCCGATGGCGATGCCGATCGCGAACAGCAGCGGCAGGTTGGCGAACAGCGCGTTGCCGGCTCCTCCGATCACGGCAGCCACGTTGTCCCAGCCGGCACCGTCGGCGCCGAGCAGGTCGGGCTGTCCGAGCCGGAGCAGGAGCGCGGCGACCGGCAGGGCCGCGATCGGGAGCATCAGGCTGGTCCCGAACTTCTGTACGGGCGCGAGGTTGATTCGTCGCCGCTTCGTCGTCTCGGCTGAGACGTCCGGTGTGGTCACGATGCTGTCCTTCCGTGGGTGCTCCCGGGCCGCTTCGGTCCGGGTTGTGGGTCGAGCTCGTCACGACCCAACGACATGTGGAGCTGGTAGCGGTCGCCGCGGTACCGCGAGACGACGTACTCCAGCGGGGTGCCCGCCGCGCTCGAGACGCGGCGGAAGACGAGGAGGGGGGTGTGGATCGGGGCGTCGAGCCGGCGGGCCAGCGTCGCGTCCGCGGTCTCGCCCCACAGCGTCTGCTCGGCGGCGTCGATGGTGTGGCCGTAGCGGGTCCCGAAGACCTCGTAGAGCGAGCCGCCGAGGTCCTCGCGGTCGAGGTTCGGCAGCGCCGCCTCGGGGTACCAGCCCTGCTCGAGCGCGATCGGCTGGCCGTCGGCGAGCCGGACCCGCTCGATCCGCCAGGCCTCCCCCGACTTGCCCAGCCGCAGCGCCTCGACCACGTCGGCGGGCGGCCGCTCCCGCTCGATGCCGAGCGACCGGGTCGACGGCGTGAGACCGCGCCGGCGCATGTCCTGGCTGAAGGACGCGAGGTGGAGCGTGCTCTCCAGCCGCGGCCGGGCCACGAACGTGCCCTTGCCGTGGATCCGCTGCAGCAGTCCGTCGGTCACCAGCGTGTCGATCGCCCGGCGCACCGTGGCCCGCGAGACGCCGTACGTCGTCATCAGGTCACGCTCGGACGGGATCGCAGCGTCCGGGCCGAGCTCGCTCACGGCGAGGTCGGCGAGCACGTCGGTGAGCTGCGCGTGCTTGGGCCGCGGCCCGTCGGTGATCTGTCGGCTGGTCACCCGTGGTTGCCTCTCGACGCGGAGTGATTTGATTGGTACGGTCTGGTACGTACCAGTGAGGATGCCGCGACGAGGAGGGTGTGTCAAGGGATGTCGACCCAGATGGCGCAGGAGATCGCCGAGCAGCCGGACACGGCCCGCCGGACCTGGCAGGCGCTGGCGCCGCTGCGCCCGGACCTGGCGCGACTGCTGGCCGGGCGACGGCGGGTCCTCTTCGCGGCTCGAGGCACCAGCGACAACGCCGCCATCTACGGCCGCTACCTGCTCGAGACGCACGCCGCCATCGCCGGCGGTCTGGTCTCCCCCAGTGTCGCCACCCACTACGGGACCCGCCTCGACCTGACCGATGCGGTCGTGGTCTCGGTCAGCCAGTCCGGCGCGACCGCGGAGATCGTCGAGACGCAGGAGTGGGCGCGGGACTGCGGCGCGGCCACGGTGGCCGTCACCAACGTCGACGGCTCCCCACTCACGACCGGTGCCGACCTCGCGCTCGTGACACAGGCCGGCCCCGAGCTCGCGGTCCCGGCGACCAAGACCTACCTCGGACAGCTGGTGGCGATGGTCGCGCTCGGCACCGCCGCCGCCCCCGACCCCGCAGCGCTCGATGACGAGATGGCCCGCGTGCCCGAGGTCATCGAGTCGGTGCTGGCCGAGCGGGCCGGCATCTCCGACGGCGTCGCCGCACTGAGCTCGGCCGACTACACCGTCGTCTCCGGCCGCGGGCTGATGATGGGGACCGCGCTGGAGACGGCGCTCAAGCTGGAGGAGACCTGCCTGCGGCCGGTGCGCGGCTACTCGTACGCCGACCTGCGGCACGGACCGATCTCGGTGGTGACGACCGGCATGGCCGCCGTGCTCGTGGCCGCCGCCGACGGGCCGATGCTGGCGCCGATGACCGAGCTGGCCCGGGACCTCGCGCAGCGCGGGGCCACCGTGGTCGGCATCGGCGGCGACAGCGCCTTCGCGGCCGCGTGCGACGTACAGGTGCGCGGTCCGCGACTTCCCGAGACACTGGCGCCGTTGGGCACCATCGTCCCCGCCCAGCTCGTGGTCGAGGCGCTCGCGCGCGACCTCGGGCTCGACCCCGATGCCCCGCGTGGCCTGGCCAAGGTCACCCGGACCGATCCACCAGCAGAAGGAGACCACTCATGAGCAGCAAGGCCGAACAGATCCTCGCCGGACTCGGCGGCGCCGACAACATCGTCGAGATCGAAGCCTGCATCACCCGGCTCCGGACCGAGGTGAACGACCCCTCCAAGGTCGACCAGGCGGCGCTGAAGGCCGCCGGCGCCCACGGCGTCGTGGCCTCGGGCCAGGTCGTGCAGGTCGTCGTCGGGCCGGAGGCGGACAACCTCGCCGACGACATCGAGGACTTGATGTGACCCAGGTCCTCGCTCCCTGCCCCGGCCGGGTCATCTCGGTCACCGAGGTGGCGGACCCGGTGTTCGCCGCGGAGATGGTCGGCCCTGGCGTCGCCATCGAGCCGACCGGCGAGGTCGTCACCGTGGTCGCGCCGATCGCCGGCCGGGTGCTGAAGCTGCACCCCCACGCGTTCGTGGTGCTCAGTGCTGACGGCGTCGGCGTCCTGGTCCACCTCGGCATCAACACCGTGCGGCTCGAGGGACGCGGCTTCGAGCTGCTCGCCACCGAGGGTGACACGGTCGCCGCCGGCGACCCGATGGTCCGCTGGGACCCCTCGACCGTCGACGGCGAGGACATGTCGACCGTGGTGCCGGTCGTGGTGATGGATCGTGCCGCGGGATCGATCGCCGCACCGGCCGCCGACCTCGTCGTGGCCACCGGCGACCCGCTGTTCACCGCGTGAGACGGCCCGCTGCGCTGCTGCTCGACCTCGACGGCACCCTGGTCGACTCGGAGCCGCTGCAGCGGATCGGCTACCAACGCTTCTTCGAGGCTCGCGGCTGGCCGGTGCCCGACCTGTCGCTGTTCACGGGTCGGCGCGGGGCCGACGTGTTCCCCACCGTGCCCGGACCCTGGCTGGACCACGACCCGGTCGCCCTCGCACTCGAGGTGACCTCACTGGTGCCGCGCGACGTCACACCTGAGGAGGTGCCGGGGGCGATCGACCTGGTGCGGGCGGCGGCGTCGCTCGGGGTCCGGGTCGCCATCGTCACCTCGGCCAGTCCGCCCTGGGTGCAGACGGCGCTCGGCGACGGGCTCGACGTGCTCGACCTGGTCGAGCTGGTCGTCACCGCGCACGACGTGGTCGACGGCAAGCCCCACCCCGCCGGCTTCCTGTTGGCCTGCGAGCGGCTGGGCACCGATCCCCGCGAGACCTGGGCGGCCGAGGACAGCGTCGCGGGCATCACGGCCGCAGCGGCCGCGGGCGTCGGCACCGTGATCGGCGTGACCACCAGCGCGACCGCCGAGCAGCTGGCCGACGCCGGCGCTCACGCGACGTACGCCGACCTGCGGCCGGTGGCCGGGCTGCTCAGCGGCTGATCGTCAGGCGACGAGCTGCTGGTCCTGCTGGCGCGCCTCGCGGGTCAGTGCCACCTGGATCGCGCGGCGCTCGCGCTTGCTGCCAGTGGTCATCTTGTAGAGGGCCTTGAGCTGGCGCGGCAGGTTGCGCTTGGTGGTCGTGGCGAGCCAGCCGTTGGGCAGCGAGAGCCGGACCACCTTGTGCCAGGCCGAGTAGACCTGGGGCGCGAGCGGCCGGGTGAGGTAGGTGAGCTCGTACTTCTCGAACAGGGCCTGCACCTTCGGTGCGATCTCGGCGTAGCGGTTGGACGGCAGGTCCGGGAAGAGGTGGTGCTCGATCTGGTGACTCAGGTTGCCCGACATCACGTGCATCGCCTGGGAGCCGGAGATGTTGGCCGCACCGAGCATCTGCCGGATGTACCAGTCGCCCTTGGTCTCGCCCTCGATCGAGCGCTTCTCGAAGGTCTCGACACCCTCGGGGAAGTGACCGCAGAGGATGATCGAGTTGCTCCACAGGTTGCGCACGATGTTCGCGGTGAAGTTGGCGGCGAGCGTCGGCAGGAACGAGCCGGTCGGCAGCGAGAGCAGCGGGTGGGCGACGTAGTCCTTGGTGACCTGCTTGCGGATCTTGGCCAGGACCTGCTTCGCGCGGCGCTGGAAGTCGGGGTCCTTGGTCTGCTTCTTCTTGATCACGGCGCCGAGGTCGAGGTCGTAGGCGGCGATGCCGTACTCGAAGAACATGGCGTTGATGAAGCACCAGACCGGCTGGCCGAGGTGGAACGGCGCCCAGGGCTGGTCCTCGTCGACGCGCATGATGCCGTAGCCGAGGTCGTTGTCCTTGCCGACGACGTTGGTGAAGTTGTGGTGGACCTCGTTGTGGCTGTGCTTCCACTGCTCGGCCGGCGAGGCCATGTCCCAGTCCCAGGTCGTGGAGTGGATCTTCGGGTCGCGCATCCAGTCCCACTGGCCGTGGAGGATGTTGTGGCCGATCTCCATGTTGTCGAGGATCTTGGAGACCGAGAGGCCGGCGGTGCCGATCAACCAGGCCGGCGGGAAGATGCTGAACAGGAGCACGGCTCGACTGCCGAGCTCGATGCTGCGCTGGGTCTTGATCATCCGACGGATGTACGCCGCGTCGGAGGCGCCGCGGGAGTCGATGATGTCCTGGCGGATCGCGTCGAGCTCGCGGCCGAGCTGCTCGATGTCCTCGGGGGTGAGGTGAGCGATCGGGTTGTCGGCCTTCTTCTGGATGACAGTCATGTCAGTCCTTTCGGGGGAGTCGCGTCAGGAGTGGTCGAGGTGGCAGGCGCCGGCGGCGGCGCTGATGCAGGTCTGGATCTTGATGGCGCCGCTCTCACCGGGCACTGCAGTGGTGATCTGTCCGTTGCGCAGGTCGCGCACGCTGCCCTCGGTCATCGGCAGCACGCAGCTGAAGCAGATGCCCATCCGGCAGCCGCTCGGCATCAGGACGCCGCCGTTCTCGGCGACCTCGAGGATCGGGGTGGCGCCGTCGGCCGTGATCGTCTGGCCGTTGCCGAAGGTGACGGTGCCGCCGTCGCCGGGCTCGACCCGGGTGGTGCGGAACTGCTCGGTGAACAGCTCCAGGCCCTTGTCGGCGTGGAACTGCTCGAGCGCCTCGAGCAGCCCGGCCGGGCCGCAGGCGAAGGTGAGCCGCTCGGCGAGGTCGGGCACCAGCGCGGGGAGCTCGTCGATGTCGAGGACGCCGTGGACGTCGTCGTAGCGTGCGACCAGGGTGATGGCGCCGGCTGCGTCGAGGGCCTCGAGGTCACGCAGGAAGATCGAGTCGGGCCGGCTGGGCGCGACGTGGACGACGACGACGTCGTACGCCGCACTGCGGTCGGGCCGCAGCACGCCCTCGTCGGTCGACGGGAACAGGTTGCGCAGCATCCCGATCACCGGGGTGATGCCACTGCCGGCGGTGACGAAGAGGAACCGGCCACCGGTCGGCGGCAGCACGAAGTCGCCGGCCGCCTGCTCGAGGTGGACCAGGGTGCCCGGCTTCAGGTCATGCACGAGGTGGTGGCTGACCAGCCCGTCGGGGACGGCCTTGACCGTCACCGCGATCCGCCGGTCGGCGCGGGGGCCGTGGGTGAGGGAGTAGGCGCGCCACTGGCGGACCCCGTCGACGTCGACACCGATCCGGACGTACTGACCGGGGACGTGCCCCGCCCAGTCGGCGCCGGGACGGATCACCAAGGTGGCGGCGTCCTTGGTCTCGGGGCGCACCTCCTCGATCCGGCCGCGCAGCTCCGCGCCCGCGCGCAGCGGCGCGAACAGGTCGAGGAAGTCTGCGGGCACCAACGGCGTCGTGACCGCTTCGGCCAGCTGACGCGCTCGGGTTCGCAGGGAGGACTCCATGACATCCATCCTGACTGCGCGGTACGCTCAATACATGACGTAGAGGCGTGAATCCGTCGCCACTTATTGTTCGGAGATGACAAATGTCGGAACGGCTCACGCTCGAGGGCTCGCTCGTCGACCTGCTCCGGGCGACCCTGCCCGAGGTCGCCGAGCACACCGTGACCGCGGTCCGCGAGGAGGTCCCCGCCTACAACGCGGGACTCGGCGAGCAAATGGCCGCCACCATCGAGCAGGCGGTGCAGATGGCGCTGGCCGGCTTCCTGCGTGTAGCCGGTCGCACCGGTGACCCCGGCAAGCCACTCTCCCCGACCGTCGAGGGCGCCTACGCGCTCGGCCGCGGCGAGGCCAGGTCCGGGCGCTCGGCCGACGCACTGCTGGCTGCCTACCGGGTCGGTGCTCGCGTCGCGTGGCGGGAGCTCTCGGCGACCGCGGTCGAGGCGGGGGTCCCGGCCGTCACGGTGGCATCCTTCGCGGAGCTGGTGTTCGCCTACATCGACGAGCTCTCGGCGGCCTCGGTCGCCGGTCACACCGACGAGCTGGAGACCTCCGGCCGGCTCCAGGAGCGCTACCTCGACCGGCTCGCGGTGGCGCTGCTGCGCGGCGAGCCCGCGAACGACGTGACGGAGGCCGCCGAGCGCGCGGACTGGACGGCACCCAGGACCCTCACCGCCGTGGTGCTGCCCGAGGCCCAGGTCCGGCCGGTGCTCGGGCTGGTGGCGCCGGCCGCGTTGACCCCGAGCGACCACGGACTGCCCGAGGGCCTCGCCGTCGTGCTGGTGCCCGACATGGGCGGCCAGTCACGGACCCGGCTGCTGCGGATCCTCGCCGACCGGCACGCCGTGGTCGGACCGGCGCGGCCCTGGCGAGAGGCACGTACGTCGTACGCCCGGGCGGTCCGCGGCCTCGACCTCCGGCACTCGGCGGCACCGCTCGACACGGAGCGGCACCTCACCTCCCTGGTGGTCACCGCCGACCCCGAGGCACTGGCCGACCTGCGGGCGCGCGCACTCGCGCCACTCGCCGACCTGAGGCCCGCGACGGCCGAGAAGCTGGAGGCGACGTTGCGGTCGTGGCTGCTCCACCAGGGCCGTCGTGAGGACGTCGCGGGCGACCTGTTCGTCCACCCGCAGACCGTCCGCTACCGCATGAACCAGCTCCGCGAGCTCTACGGCGACACACTCGAGGACCCCGAGACGGTGCTGGCGTTGACGCTCGCGCTGGCGTGAGGCTGGTGCGGTTTTCCGCGGTCGACCGACTCAGCGGCGGGCCGTGGCCTTGGCGCGCTCGATCTCCTCGATCAGCTGCTCGGCGGGTACGGCGAACGCGGTGATCGGCACGACCGGGTCCTCGCCGGCGCCCTTGACGTCGATGAGCACCCCCGCCGGACCACGCGCCTGGATCCGGGCGCCGTGGACCTTCGACCACGGCCAGGTGAGGTCGGTGCGGTAGCCGCGGTAGCGGAGGGACTCGGGCCCGAGCTCGAGACGCCAGCGGTGCAGCCGACCCGTGACCAGCCGCAGGAAGTCGGGGATCGCGACCACCGCCGCACCGATGGTCACCAGGGCGAAGCCGGGTGACTCCAGCGAGCCGAAGTCGGTGACCGCGACGTAGGCCCACATCACGGCCACCGCCATCATGGCCACCATCGCTCCGACCAGCGGCCACACCGTGGCTGCGGGGGCGAGGAAGGTCCGGGTGCCGTCGGCGGCGACGACCGGCTCCTGGGGACGTCGGGGGCGCGCGAGCGCCGACACGGCAGAGACCAGGAGCAGAGCCGCGAAGACGAACATGACTCGGAAGGACCACCCGAGCACACCGTCGAAGGCGAAGGACAACCCGAACGCCGTGGCCGTGAGGACCGTCAGCGCCGCCAGGACGGCGACGGTGAACCAGCGCGGGATCAGCCGGCGCGCTGCGTCATCGCTCACCACGGGGTCACGGCGTCCCAGGCGTCACCGGCGACGTCGGTCGCGCTGTCCCAGGTGTCGGAGGCGAAGTCGGTCACGTCGTCGACCCGGTCGCCGGTCCAGTCGGTGATGTCGTCCCAGTTGTCGTAGACGTAGCCGACGCCGGCCGAGAGGGCCATCGCGGCCACCGCGGTCCCGCCGATCACCACGATGGCCGGTGCCGAGATCACGCCCGCGGCCACGAGAGCGGCCGCCCCCGCCCCCACCGCGATGCTGGTGCCGGTGGTGAGGGCGACCCGGGTCCAGTCACCGGTCTCCATGCCCTCGTGGATGCCGAAGCCGACGTCGATCAGGATGCCTCCGGGGCCGCCGAGGAACCGGCCTCCCTTGCCGAGCCAGTCGGCCTTGCCGAGGAGGTCGTCGAGCTTGACCCTCCCCGACGGGGTGTCGGCCGAGCCGCGGACCCGCGGGTCGCCCGAGACCCGGCTCCTGCGGCGGAACTCGCGCGCGGCCGCCGTGTAGTCGTCCGCCTTGCCCAGCAGCCCGAACCCGATGAGGCCGGCGCCGATGCCGCCGGCGAAGTTCGGGAACGCGTCCTCGAGCACGCCGAGAAGGGTGTCGGACCCGTCCTTCTCACGCGCGTCGGCGACGTCCGGGGGCAGCTGGGAGTCCACCCAGTCGACGAAGTCCTGGTAGGTCTTCGACGTGTCGTTGACCAGGGTGTTCCACAGCTCGACCTTGGCGACCGCGTCGTTGTACGCCGTCTCCTCGGGAGAGCCGACCTCGAACGAGGTCGACGGCGCGTCCGGCGGTGAGTGGATGACGGTGCCGGCGACGGTCAGGCCGCCGGTGGTGGCTCGGCCCCTGATCGCGGTCATCTCGTTGATGCAGCGCTGCAGGCGCGCGGCGTACTGGTCGAGCGCGGTCGCGGCCCGCTTGACCCGTTCCTCGTGCTTGTCGGTGGCCTTGAGGGTGTCGCCGGCGACGTTCTGGTACGACGAGGCGGTCTCGCCCTCCCAGCTGCCCCGGGCGTCGTTGCGGGCGTCCTGCTGGTCGTCACCGGCGGTCGCGAGGTTGGTGGAGAGGGTGTCGCGCAACCAGGTCGCGGCCTTGGTCACCGCTCCGGGGTCGCCCTCGACCCGCGTGTCCATCTCCGTCATTCGCCGACCCTCGCCATCGAGTCGAACTCGCGCGCGATCTCGTCCTCGGTGCGCCCGAGTGAGTCGGCGACGTCGCGCACCAGCGCGGCGATCCCGACGTTGATCGCGGCGATCTCGCCGGCAGTCTCGGTGACGGCGGCCAGGATGTCGGTGACGTACGCCGAGCCGTAGCCGGCGTCGACGGTTCCGGGCGCGCTACCGGCCGAGCCGTCGATCGTCGAGGCCGCGTCGTCGTGGCCGCCGGCGATCCGGGCCGCGGCTCCCGCGTCGAGTCGCAGCGTCACGCCGGCACCTCCCGCGGCGGACCGGGCCGGAACTCCTCGGGCACGGCGACGTCGAGCAGCTTCAGGTCGTAGGGCTTCGCCTCGTGGACCTCGGCGAGGCGGTTGCTCTCGAGGAGCAGCCACGGCTGGTGCTCGCCCCAGGCGTCGATGAACCGGTCGAGGGCGGTGTAGCCCAGCAGGGCCACCCGGCCGTCGCCCAACTTGATCATCTTGATGTCGGCCACCTGGCCGTCGGCGTCGGTCTCGACGGGGAGGTAGATCACGGGCGGTGCGATCAGCTGCTCATCCACGTCGCGGAGGCTACCCCGCTCGGGCGTCAGTCAAACCCATCAGTCGGGCCCGTGGATCTGACGTCCGCCGACCCAGGTCGCCGCGACCTGTGGCTGTTGGCGCCGCTCGGACCAGTCACCGAACGGGTCCTCCTCGACCAGCGCCAGGTCTGCGGGATGGCCCGCGGCCACCGTGCCCCACCCGTCGGTCGACGCGGTCAGTGCCTCGCGGAGCGTGATCGCCTGGTCGGCGTACCAGGCCTCGCGGCCGTCGACGCTGCGATGTGCCGCCGCCATCACGGCCAGCCACGGATCGAGGCTGGCGACCGGGGCGTCGGAGCCCAGCGCGAGCCGGACCCCGTCGTCGAGCATCCAGCGGAACGCGAAGCTGCGATCGCCCTGGCCCGGCCACAGCCGGTCGCAGACGTCGCGGTCGTCGACCAGGTGCGCCGGCTGCACGCTGGCCACCACGCCGAGGTCCGCCATCCGGCGAAGGTCCTCGCGGCGCACCAGCTGCGCGTGCTCGATCGAGCCCCGCGCACCGACCTCGGCGATGGCGTCGAGTGCCTCGCCGACGGCCCGGTCGCCGATCGCGTGCACGGCGACCTCGAGACCGTTCTCGGTGGCGCGGCGCAGCAGGTGCCGCAGCTCCTCGGGGGTCTGGTTGGGCTGGCCGTGCGGGAACCCGAGCGGGGACGGGCCGGCGTAGGGCTCGCAGCACCAGGCGGTGCGGGTGTTGAGCGAGCCGTCGCTGATGATCTTCAGCGGACCCATCCGGGCCCGGTCGTCGCAGCCGGGCAGTACGTCGCCGGTGCGCAGGCCGCGCTCGATGACGGCGTCCAGCCCGTCGGCGTACGTCGCCGCCCGGACCCGGAGCAAGTCACCGCCGGCCTCCCAGCGGGTGGTCCACTGCTCGGGGCCGCCGCTGAACTCGAAGTCGGTGATGCCGACGATTCCCAGCGTCGCGGCCTCCTGCTGGGTGCGGAGGAGCGCGTCGGGGCCGGTGCCGTCGTCGCCGAGGACCGCCATCAGGCGGGGATAGACCGCGAACCACTCGCCCTCGGCCACCATCCCCTCGCGCAGCGGGATGGCGAGGGTCATCAGGGCGACGCTGTTGAGCCAGGCGTGGTGGCCGTCGCCGGCGATCAGCACGATCGGCTGGTCGGTGTCGAGCTCGTCCAGCATCGAGACGACCGGCTCGATCGGCCAGTCGGTCGGCCGGTGTCCCCAGCCGACGATCGACTGGTCGGGCCGGGTCTCGAGCCGCTCCCGCACCGCCACCAGAGCCTGCTCCACCGACCGCACGCCGGTGAGGTCGAGCCGCGAGCTCGACAGGCTCCACTGGGTGAGGTGGACGTGCTGGTCCCAGAGGCCGGGCATCAACCACCGCCCCTCGGCGTCGACCTCCTCGACCCCGTCCGCGGCCAGACCGTGCGCGACCTCGGTGACGAGGCCGTCGGTCACCCGGACGTCGACCGGGGCGTCCGGCGTACCGCTGCCGTCGAGGTCGGCCAGACGAGCGTTGCGGAGGAGGAAGCTCGTCATGATGCCACGGTAGGAGAGGCGCGACAGGGGGTCATCGGCGGGTGCGCCGACGCGCCTGGTTCTCGTGCGAGAGCCGCCGGAGGGCAAGCAACACCGGCTCTCCGAGCACCGTTCCGGCGACGGCCCGCTCGACGGCGCGAGCTCGACTGAGGTCCGTCATTCCCGCCAGGTCGGCGCGGCCGATCGTGTCGGCGGCATCGACGTAGACCGCCAAGGTGGCGTCGGTCATCGGCGACCCGGCTGCCTCCATCGCATCGAGAGCGGCGGCCACGGCACGGCCGTGACGGCCATCGGTCTCGACCCGCCAGCGACGGCTCGTCACCGCTGAGTCGACCCTGGCCTGCGAGCCGGCCGAAGGAGCTGTGTCCTCCGAGAGCTGGAGGTGGGCGGAGCCCATGGCCGCTGCGACCGACACCGACTCGTCGTCCACGGCGGCCAGGACCTCCCGGACCCGAGCGATCGGCATGCCACCCACACCGACCAGCGCCCGGATCAGCCGGAGCCGGTCCAGGTGGCGCTCGTCGTACGACGCCCGCGCGGGGCCGGAACCGTCCCCACGAGGCAGCAGCGCCTCGCGCAGGTAGTACTTGATCGTGGGGATCGGCACCCCGCTGCAGGTCGACAGCTCACCCAGCCACATGAAGACATCTTGACATATTGGATAGTTGGGTATCCACTTATGGATAGTTTGCTACCCACTAGGAGTTCAGATGTTGTCCGACGAGTCCGTGGCCCTGGCCGGGATCCTGCTGCTCGCCCTGGTCACGGTGGAGACCGGTGGCCTCTACCTGCTGAAGGTCGTGCGCGGCAGGGCCGACGTCACCCCGTTCCAGGAGAAGTTCGCCCGCGCCGGTCATGCCCACGCCGCGGTACTGCTGCTGCTCGCACTGATCTGCCAGCCCTACGTCGACGCCACCGGGCTGGACGGCCCACTCGGTTGGTTCGCCCGATCGGGCGTCGCCGCCGCGGCGCTCCTGATGCCCGGCGGCTTCTTCTTCGCGTCGATGGGCGCCGGGCGCACGCAACCCAACCGGTTGATCGCGCTGGTGTTCGCCGGCGCGGCCCTGCTCGCTGTCAGCCTGACGACGTTGGGGATCGGTCTGCTCACGGTCTGAGCGACGCGCAACCCGCCGTCACACGTGGCGGCGTGACTGCACGATCCGGAACCGGGACGCCACGTAGGCGCCGTCGGTGTAGGACGCGTTGGCCGCCGGGTTGGCGCCGGTGCCGTGGAAGTCGGAGTAGGCCGCGGACTGGTTGACGAAGACGCCGCCGAGCAGGTTCTCCGACAGTGCGACGCCGGCGTCGAGGGCGGCCTCGCGCATGTCGTCGATGACGGTGTCGGAGGTCGAGTAGACCGCCGCCGTCATCGCGCCGTGGCGCTGCACGGTGTCGCGGAACAGCTCGATCGACGCAGTCGTTGCCGGCGTGGAGATCAGGTAGGCGACCGGTCCGAAGCACTCGGTCTCGTAGACGTCGGCGTCGTCACCGGCCGTGAGCGCCACCAGCGTCGGCGTACGCACGGTGGCGTCGGCGTACGACGGGTGGGTGACCGTGCGCGACGCGACCAGCACGTCGCCGCGGGACCCGGACGCGTCGAGCCGCTCGAGCACGCCCTCGTTCACCACGCCGCCGAGCAGCTCCACCGCGCGGGCGTCGTCGCCGAGCATCCGGTCGAGCGCCGCGCCGATGCCCTCGCCGACCTCGGCCGGGGTCTTGCGGCCGTCGTCGGTCTCGATGCCGTCGGCCGGCAGGTAGACGTTCTGCGGGGCGGTGCACATCTGGCCGGTGTAGAGCGCGAAGGAGAAGGCCAGGTTCTGGCACATGGCCTTGAAGTCACTCGTCGAGTCGACGACGACGGTGTTGACGCCGGCCTTCTCGGTGAAGACCGTCGCCTGCCGGGCGTTGTCCTCCAACCAGTCGCCGAAGGCGTTGCCGCCGGTGAAGTCGATCAGCTTCACCTCGGGACGTACGGCGAGCACGCCGGCCACCCGGTCCGCCGGGTCCTCGGCGGCGAGGGTGATCAGGTTCGGGTCGAACCCCTGCTCGGCCAGCACCTCCTGGCAGGCCTGCACGGTGATCGCCAGGGGCAGCACCGCGGCCGGGTGGGGCTTCACGACGACCGGGTTGCCGGTCACGAGCGAGGCGAACAGCCCGGGCCAGGAGTTCCACGTGGGGAACGTGTTGCAGCCGATGACCAGCGCGACGCCGCGCGGGACGACGGTGAACGTCTTCTCCATGACCAGGGGGTGCTTGCCCGGCTTCTCCCAGCGGGCGGTCGCGGGCGTCCGGGTCATCTCGACCCAGGCGTAGGCGATCGCCTCCAGGGCGCGGTCCAGCGCGTGGGCGCCGCCGGCCTGGAACGCCATCACGAACGCCTGCCCGCTGGTGTGCTGGACGGCGTTGGCGAGCTCGAAGACCCGGCCGTGCAGCCGGTCGAGGATCTCCAGGCAGACACCGGTGCGTCCCTCCGGCCCGGCGTCGCGCCAGGCACGCTTGCCCGCCTCGGCGCCGGCCAGCAGGGCATCGATCGACTCGTCGGAGGAGTGGACCCGCGGATAGCGGACCCCCAGGTCGATCCCGAACGGCGAGCGCTCGGTCGCGACGGTGCCGTCGCTGCCCGGGGTCGAGAGCGGGAAGTCGCCGCCCAGCCACGCCTCGTACGCGGCCTTGCCCTCAGCCGCGGCGTTCTCGCCGTAGACGCGCGGCGACGGGGACTCGTCGAAGGCCGAGTAGTAGCCGCGTGAGGCGCTCGCGGCGACCGCCGCATCGAGTCGGTCACGGTGCTGGGAGAGGAGGTCTGCCGGAGTGGACGTGGTCATGGCGCCAGCCAACCACAGGGTGGGTCTACCGTGTCCTCCGTGGGCGTTCGGGGGACCGTACTGCTGCTCCTCACCTTGGTGGTGGGTGGAGCGGCCGGCTGGTCGTACGCCGAGCAGCGCGACCACCCCAGCATCTCCGAGGCCGCCCCGTCGCCGGTGGCCGCCGCAGACCCGGCGATCCCGTTCACGCCGCCCGAGAAGACCAAGCCCGACCCGGAACTCGACGCGCTGTCGGAGACCCTGGCCACTCACGACGAGCAGCTGGGAACCCCCCGGAAGGGCGGGGTGATCCTGCCCGTCCCGAACGGCTGGGTCAGGACCACGTTCCCCGACGGGCGGCAGGCCACGTGGCGGCTGCCCGACGGCCCGGCGGGCGGCTACACCTTCCGGGTCCAGCTCCTCGACGAGAACCGGACCGTCAGCCAGAAGGTCGGCGTCCGCCCCGCGGAGCTGCGCCGCGACGACCTGGTGTCGGACCTGCGGGTCCTGGGGAAGTCCTTCGACACCCTCAAGGCGAGCTTCATCTTCCAGGGCTACCGGCGGCTGACGGTCATCCGCTGGGTGAGCTTCAGCGGGGGCCTGGTCGACCTCGAGATCGCGGCGACCGGCCGGCTGATCGACGAGTCGGGACTCGAGGCGCTGGTGGCGAAGATCGACCAGGAGGTGCGCCCCCAGCCGCTGCCCACGAAGGGAGATCAGAATCCCGGCGCGGCGACGTCGTCCAGGACGCCGTAGGCGGTCACCCGGTCCAGGCTGCGGACCTGCACCCACAGGTAGCGGCCCACCGAGACCTGTCGCACCCGCTCCACGATCACGCCCGGGCACCCGGTCGACACCTGGGTCAGCACCGGGTCGCCGCCGTCGACGTCGCTCACCGGGACGAGCACGCTCTCGCACCCGTCGTGACCGGGGAGCTGCTCGGGCATGTCGTCGGACGCGATCACCCCGATGAACACTCCCTCACCCTCCGCGGCGCTGACCCAGTCCTCGGAGGTCCCGGCCGACAGCGCGGGCAGCTCCTCCTCCTGCTCCGGAGGGGTCCACTGTCCCCTCGCCACCGCGGCGGTCCAGGAGTGCGGAACGGTCGCGACCAGGGAGCCGGTGGAGTCGCGGAGCGTCACCGGCTCCTGCTGCGTGCGCTGCGCTGCGTATCCGCCTCCCGCACCGACGAGCAGCGCGAGCACAGCGGCGCCACCGAGCAGGATCCGGCTCCGGGTCCGGGAGCGCCGCGGGGGCACCGGATCGGGAAGATCCCCCTCGGGACCGAACGAGCTGGGTCGCGGTCCGGGCTGGGTCAGGTTCGGGTCGAGCGGCAGCCACGGTTCGGGGAGTGGGCCGCGGTCGCCGTCGACCGACGCGCCCAGGGCGGTGGTGAGCGCGCCGACGTACGTCGCCACGTCGGGCCAGCGGTCGTCGCGGTCCGGTTCGAGGGCCTGCCGGACCGCGGCCACGACGTCCGCGCCGAACGTCCGGCCCTCGGCCGCGAGCTCCGGTGGCGGGCCGGGCTGGGCGGCCGCGGAGAGCGAGGCGTGCCGGAACGGCGCCTGGCCGGTCAGCAGCAGGTGGGTCAGCGCGCCCAGCGCGTAGAGGTCGGCGCGCGGGTCGAGCCGCTCCCCCTGCGCCTGCTCGGGTGCGACGAAGGAGGGGGTGCCGGCGATCATGGTCAGCCGCGACGAGACGTCGAAGGCCTTGCCGAGACCGAGGTCGGCCAGCATCGCCCGCACCTGCGGCTCCCCGTCGCGCGACTCGATCGTGCGGAACAGCACGTTGGCCGGCTTGACGTCGCGGTGGAGCACGCCGCGCTCGTGGAGGGCGGTCAGCCCGAGCCCGATCTGGCGCACCACCTCCAGCGCCTGGGTGGGAGTCAGCCCGTCGATCTCCAGCCGGTCGGCGAGGGTGCCCTGGTCGGCGTACGACATCACCAGGTAGGGCCGCCCGTCGTCGAGCTCACCGGCGTCGTAGACGGAGACGACGTGGGGCGACTCGACCTTGCGCAGGAAGCGCCCCTCCTCGAGGAACCGCTGCCGGACGTGGTGGTCCTCGGTCCAGTTCTCGGCCAGCACCTTCACCGCGACAGGCGAATCCAGCTGCTCGTCGTAGGCGAGCCAGACGGTGGCGAAACCGCCGGAACCGATGCGCCGGCGCACGGCGTAGCGACCGATCCGAGAGGGCATGGACACCCCTGCATTATGTTCATGTCGACAGCGCACTACGGGGGAGGGATCGCCACATGGCGTGGGACAGCACGACACCGGACGAGATCGACGACCTGGCCCGACGGGCGCAGGCCGGGGAACGCGACGCCCTGGAGACGCTGCTGACCGCCGTCCGGCCGCGCGCCCTCAACGTGTGTCGTGGGGTGCTCCCGTTCTCCAACGACGCCGAGGACGCCTGCCAGGAAGCCCTCATCAACATCGCGAACAAGATCGGCTCGTGGCACGGCAACGGTCGCTTCACGACCTGGATGCACTCGGTCGCGGTCAACTCCGCCCGGTCGACCTATCGTCGGCTGAAGAACCAGGCCGTGGTCGGCGGAGTCAGCGACGCCCTCGTCGACCGGCCCGACCCCCGCACCACCAGCGTCATCGCCGGCACCCGGCTCGACCTGCTGGAAGCGATGGAGACGCTCGAGCGCGACCACCCCCAGTTCGTCGAGCCACTGCTGCTGCGCGACGTCTACGGGCTGCCGTACGACGAGATCGCGCGGCTGGTCGACGCGCCGCTGGGGACGGTGAAGGCGCAGATCCACCACGGCCGCAAGCTGGTGCGGCCGATGCTGCGCGGCGAGGACTGACCGTGCGGCGGCTGGCCGCGATCGCGGCCGGCGTGCTCCTGCTGGCCGGCTGCTCCGCCGGCGAGCCGACCCCCGCGCCGACCACACCGACCACGCCGGCCGGCGAGAGCGCCGAACCGACCCCCGGTCCGGCGTACGACCCCGCGCTCGACGTGGCCCTGAGCGAGCCGGTCGAGGACCCGCTCTATCCCGACGTCGGCGACCCGGGCGTCGACGCGCTCCACTACGACCTCGACCTGACCTGGGACCCGGAGAACCATGTGCTCGACGGGACCGAGCTCCTCACCTTCCGGGCGACCCGGGACTCACCCCGCGTCCAGCTCGATCTCGCTGCGGCGATGGACGTGTTCCACGTGCGGATCGACGGTGACGGGGTCGGGTTCGCGCAGCGCGGCAAGAACCTCGTGGTCAAGGCACCCGTCGTCGAGGACGAGCGCTACGTCCTCGAGATCAGGTACGACGGCACGCCCCGGTCCGTCACGGCGCCCACCACGCGCAAGGACGCGGCACAGGTCGGGTGGACCAACATGAGTGACGGTTCGACGTGGACGATGCAGGAGCCGTTCGGCGCCTACTCCTGGTACGCCGTCAACGACCACCCCTCCGACAAGGCGCTCTACGACTTCACGCTGCGGGTGGCGAACCCGATGGTCGGCGTCGCCAACGGCGAGCTGGAGTCGCGTGAGCGGGTCGACGGGCAGACCGTCACCGAGTGGCACCTCGCCGAGCCTGCGGCGTCCTACCTGGTGACCGTCGCGTTCGGGGACTTCGTGACCGAGACCGACACCTCCGCGGGCGGGGTTCCGGTCAGCATCTGGCTGCCGCGCCGCGTCGAGGAGAGGGCGGACGGCCTGCTCGAGATCGCGGTCCACTCCGTGGAGTGGACCGAGGACCGGCTCGGCCCCTACCCCTTCGACTCGCTCGGTTTCCTCTTCGTCGACTCCACCAGCGGCATGGAGACCCAGACCATGATCACCCTCGGTCTCACCGACTACACGACCTCGCCTGCGGTGCTGGTCCACGAGGTCGTGCACCAGTGGTGGGGCGACCAGGTCACGCCCCGCGACTGGCGCGACCTCTGGATGAGCGAGGGCATGACGATGTACCTGCAGGCGATGTGGGAGGACGAGTTCGCCGACGCCCCGCTGGATGACCGGATCGCGGACTGGGCCGTGGCCGGGGCCGGCCTTCGGAAGAAGGCCGGCCCGCCGGCGGCGTACGACCCCACCAGGTTCGCCGAGGCCAACGTCTACTACCTGCCGGCCGTGATGTGGCACCAGGTGCGGGAACGCCTCGGCGACGACGAGTTCTTCCGGCTGGTCCGGGAGTGGCCGGCGAGCCGCGACAACGGTCACGCCGACTTCGACGACATCACGACCTGGTGGGAGGACGAGTCCGGCGTCGAGCTGACTGGGGTCTTCCGCAGGCACCTGCTGGCGGAGCGGCAGCCGGCGTACACGCCCTGACCTGGGCTGCTACTCGGCGGGAAGGGCCTCGAAGGCCTGCTTGGTGTCGCGGTACCAGCCCATGGCCTTCTTGGGGTGCCGCCAGCGGCCCTTCATGGCCTCACGGGCCTCCTGGTGGGTCGTGTCGCCCGCCTTCTCCGCCTCCTTGAGGTGGCGGTCCTGGGCCTTGATGACCTCGTCGGCGTTGTCGCCGCGGTGCTCGAGGTCGCAGGGCCCGCCGAGGGCCCGGCAGGTCATCGTCTTCATGATCATCTCCTCTTCGTTGGGTGTTCTGGTGTGTTGACGATCGGGCCCGGCCAGGTGTGACCGGATGTCGACGCCGATGTCGACCGGGATCAGCCGCGCGGCTGATCGGCGTCGCGGCGTACGACCTGGGAGAGCACCTCGGGTGCGGCGCGGAAGGTGATGGCGCGCACGAGGCCGTCGCCGACGGTGAAGTCGAAGACGACCTTGGCGGCGCCGAGGTGGAACCAGGCAGCACCGGGACGGTCGCCGACGAAGACCGGGAACGCGGACTGGGCGCTGCCGTTGAAGAAGGCCGCCACCTCGTCCCGGCCCTCGATCTTCGACGGGGTGCCGACCATGACCGCGTCGGCGTCGGCCGTGACGTCGGCGTCGGGTGCGAGGAGGCGCATCAGCTGGTCGAACTCGCCGTCCTTGGCTGCGGCCATGAAGGCATCCACGACTTCCCAGTCGGCCAGGCGGTCCTCGGGATGGGGCTGGCTGACCTTGGCCCGCGCCCGCGAGGCCAGCTTGCGCGCGGCCGTCGGCGTGGTGTCCAGGACCGCGGCGATCGTCGGGAACTCGAACCCGAAGCTGTCGTGGAGCACGAAGGCGACCCGTTCGCGTGGGGACAGGCGGTCGAGCACGACGTGCAGGGCGAGCCCGACGGTCTCGGCCAGTGCCACGTCGTCGGCCGGGTCGCTGAGTGCCTCCCCGGGCTCGACGTCCTCGACCGGCGTGGGCGTGCGCGAGCGCAGCCGGTCGAGGCACAACCTGGTGGTGACGGTCGTCAGCCAGGCCGGCAGGTTCTCGATCTCCTCGTCGGTCCGGTGCAGCCGCAGCCACGCCTGCTGGACGATGTCCTGGGCCTCGGCATGGTCACCCAGCACCCGGCTCGCGATCCCCAGCAGGCGCGGTCGCTCAGCCTCGAACAGCTCTGTCTGGTCCACAGCCCTCTTCCTCCTACTTCGGTGGTCACCCACCTGACGCGCGAGCCGGGTCGAGTGTGACCACGGCCGGCGTCCGGCACTGCCTCGTGGCCGATGGTGGGAACAGCATCGCGGAGGAGCGCGGCTGATAGCTGGAACGAAAAGCAGTGTTGTCTGTCCGTCGACGCGGTGCAGGATGGCCGCCATGACGTCCTTCATCTCGCACACGACCGTGGACTGCGCGAACGCCTACGAGCTCTCGGAGTGGTGGAAGCAGGTGCTCGGGTACGTCGACATCGACGGCGACCCGAACGAGCCCGGGCACGAGGAGTGCATGATCATCTCGCCGGAGAGCGGCCACCGGCTGCTGTTCATCGAGGTGCCCGACGAGAAGCGCACCAAGAACCGCATCCACTTCGACGTCCAGCCGCACACCGGCACCCGCGACGAGGAGGTGCGGCGGGTCGTCACGCTCGGAGCGATGGAGGTCGACGACCAGCGCGATCACCACGGTCCCGGGATCGGCTGGGTGGTCCTCCAGGATCCGGAGGGCAACGAGTTCTGCATCCTGCGCAGCGAGGAGGAGCGGGCGGCGAACCCGATGCGACCGCAGCCGTAGTGGTCAGGCGACCAAGGTCCACACGCCGGGCTGGGTGAGTCGGTAGGGCGGGCGCGTGAGCGCCGGCGCTCGCGATCGATAGCGGTGTCCGGTGGGGGTGGTCGTGTCGATCTGGTGGCCGACGGTGTCGGCCACGGGTGAGGCCCGCCAGCCGGGCGCTTGCTTGGCCAGGTCACAGGCCTCGCAGAGGCCTTGGCCGTTCTCGAGGCTGGTCGGCCCGCGCGACTGGTGCTCGACGGCGTGGTCGCCGCGGCGGATCGGGGCATCGCACCAGGGGGTGCGGCAGGTCTGGTCGCGCAGCCGGATCAGCGCGGCGAGGCCGTCACGGAAGAGCCGCTGCCGGGAGTCCATGGCGACCAGCTCACCGGTGCCGGGGTGGGTGTAGAGCCGGCGCAGCCAGACCCGGTCGCCGGCGCTGATGGCGTGAGCCACGAGCTCCCGGGCCAGGTCGGCGGGGATCGGGCCGTAGCCCTCGAGGTGGGCGGGGTCGTCGGCGCCTGCGAACAGGGCGCCGTCGGTCATGACCACACCCAGCGACACCGGCGTCGACGTACCGCGTCCGCCGGTGGGAGCCGTGGCATCCCCGGCAGCGCCGGTGACGCGTTGGCACAACGTGTCGGCCATGACCTGGCCGCGGCTTCGTGGGTCGCCGCTCGCCCGGGCGGTGTCAGCCGCTGCCTTGAGCGCGGCGAACACGGCGATGCCGTCCTTGACCGGCAGCAACGCTCCCAGCCAGGTCATGGTGTCCGGGGCGGGACGGACGGAGACGTGGCGCTCGGACTCGGCCCGCCGGCGCCGTTCAGCCACCGCCTCCACGTCGAGCTCGGCAGCCAGCTTGCGGGCCTGCGCCGCGGCCTGGCGGTCGCCCATCTCCTCCACCCGGGCGGGGTCGCCGGAGATCGTGGCATCCACGATGATGCGGTCCTCGCGGGACAGGCACGAGGTCTCGTGCGCGAGCAGGGACGCCTTGTACTCGGTGATCCTGCCTGCCCGCAGCGCCGCGGCGGTGCAGGTCATCTCCTCGTGGAGCACCCGGGCCAGTCGCAGGTGGCGGCGGCCCCGGTGGGGCGACTCGCGACGAGCCAGCGCGATCTGTTCGGCGATCCCCCGACCCCGTCGTTCGGCCGGAACCCCGCGTTGCTCAGCTACCGCGCGCTGGGAGTTCTCGAACTCGGCCGCCACCTGGGCCTGCGCGCCCTCGGCCGCGCACTTCAGCTCCTCCAACGCCCGGATCAGGTCGATCCGTGCGGGGTCGTCCAGCGCGAGCTCGCTACAGGCGAGGGCTGCCGCCCACCCCGCCACCGTCTGGGCATCCACGTCTTCCGGGGGCGCCACCGAGGCGCCCTCCCGGATTCGCTGGGATGCTTGTTCGAACATACGTTCGATCATACGGCACGCCGCCGACACCCGCAACCCCTCGTCCCCAACCCTGTGAAGCGCCTACCTCAACCGCGACCGACGCCTGGTCGAGTGACTGGCCAGTGTCTTCTCCTGCGGAGGGCAATGGCAGTGGAATGACTGCACAGTCCAGGTGCGTCCGGGCGCGATGGTGCACTTAGGGTGAGCGGGTGCAGGTGGACCCCGTCGCGGACGAGCAATGGTCCGTCCTGGCATGGCTTTGGCAGAGTTTCAAGAGCGACCTCGCCCCGGTTGTTGGCGCCCTTCCGCACTCGGACGGTCGATACAACGCGGCAGGGTTGCCGACTGGTCACGACCCCGACGTGGCGGCGTATCTTGCCTGGGACGTCCACCCGAACACTGGTGGTCTTGCCCCGATCGGCTTCGGCGTTGTCGAGGGACTCGGTCGACCGGCCCGTCTGATGGCCGCACTGTGGGTGGCCCCTGCGGCGCGGCGCCGCGGCGCGGGTGCGGAGCTGGCACTCAACATCATCGCCCGCCACCGCAGCCCATGGGAGATCCCCTTCCAGCACGACAACGCGTCGGCCGCCGCGTTCTGGCGCCTCGTCGCCGACCGAGCCTTCGGACCTGACAAGTGGACCGAGGAGCGGCGCAAGGTCCCCGGCAAGCCCCAGGTGCCGGCAGACCACTGGATCATCTCGGCAACCGAGTAGGTCCCTTCGAGGCATAGGCCGGCGCGCTCGCGGTTGACCGATCGCGAGCCCCATGAGCTCGTTCTCACCCCACCGGCCATACGGGCCATCCAGCACAACCTTCCCGAGGCCCGCGAGGTTGTCGTACTACGCATCGACCTCCGACGCGATGCCTATCGCGGCTCCTGACAACGTCCGACCAGCTGCGGTCAGAAGCGCTCGGATCGGGGCATTCCGGGTGGTTCTCAGTTGCAGCATTGAATGGCGTCGTTCCCGGTCCCCGTGCCGACCTCGAGGAGGGTGCGTACGACAGTCTCGACCGCCGGAGAGCCGTGCATGCTGCTGCGGTGCACCGCGACCAGGGTGCGGGTCGGCACGGGCTCGGCGGCCGGTACGGCGACCAGGCCGTCGGGCAGCGTGGCGCGGCCCAGGCGAGGCACCAGCGCGATCCCGAGTCCGGCTGCGACGAGCGCGATATGGGAGTCGTACTCGAGCGAGACGTGAGCGATCTGCGGGGAACGGCCGACGCCGACGTACATCCGGTGCAGCCACTGCCGGCAGATGGTGCCCTGAGGGGTGGCCACCCAGGCCTGGTCGCGCAGGTCTCGCGGGGTGACGCGACGGCGACCGGCGAGCGGATGGCCAGTCGGCATGATCACGTCGGCCTCGTCGGTGCCGAGCGCCGTCGCAACGAGGTTGTCGGGCACGTCGAGCGGCACGTCGCCCCAGCTGTGGACGACGCCGAGGTCGGTGTGACCGGCCGCGACCAGGCCGACGGTGCGCCAGGGTTCCTCCTCCCGCAGGGCGACGTGCAGGTCGGGGTGCGTCTCACGAAGCATGCCGAGGGCGGGCGCCACCAGGCCGCGCACGGCGGTCGAGAAGGCGCTCAGGCGCAGCCGGCCCGAGGGTGACCGGTCGACGCGACGCAGTCCGGTCTCGAGCGACTCGACCTCGGCGAGAACCCGGGCACCGTCATCGGCGAGGTGACGTCCGGGATCGGTCAGCACCACTCCGCGCCCGACGCGCTCGAGCAGCGGGACCCCCAACTGGCGCTCGAGACGCTTGACCTGCTGCGAAACGGCGCTGGGGGTGAAGCCCAGCGCCTCGGCCGCCGCCACGACGGATCCGTGCGCCGAGACGGCGCGCAACGAGACCAGGGCATCCAAGTCGATCATGCAGCAACGCTACATCGTCATGCCGGTCTAACATCGCTGGTGCTTCATGGTCAACGCCTCCAGACTGGGCGCGTGAACAGTCGCGACCGCGCCCTCGTCGTCCTGGTGACGGTGCTGTGGGGCTTGAACTTCCTCGCCATCGACTGGGGGATGGCTGACGTGCCGCCGTTGACCTTCCTCGCGCTGCGCTTCGTCGTGGTCGCCCTGCCGGCGCTGTGGTGGGTGCCCCGGCCGCGGGCCCCGTGGCGCGTGGTCGCGCTAGTGGGTGTCTTCATGTCGCTGGGCCAGTTCAGCTTCCTCTACCTCTCGATCGCGGCCGGCCTCTCGCCCGGGCTCGCGGCGCTGGTGCTGCAGGCGCAGGTGGTCTTCACGATCGTGATCGCAGCGACCGCGCTGCGGGAGCTGCCGACCCGGCCGCAGGTCGTCGGGGTCGGCATCGGCGCGACCGGACTGGTGCTGGTCGGACTCGGCCGCGGGGGCGACACTCCGCTGCTGGCGCTCGCGCTGTGCGTGATCGCCGCGTTGTCCTGGGGCATCGGCAACGTGGTCTCCCGCTCCTCGGGCATCGCCGGCGGGCTCTCACTGACCGTCTGGTCGGCACTGGTCGTGCCGGTGCCCGCTCTGGCGGCGTCGCTGCTCCTCGACGGTCCGGCTGCGGTCGGCAACGCGCTGGTCGGGTTGTCGTGGCAGGCGGTGGCAGCGACGCTCTACACCGCGGTGCTCGCCTCGCTGGTCGGGTACGGCATCTTCAATACCTTGCTCTCGAGGAACCCACCCGCGGCAGTCGTGCCATGGGTGCTGCTGGTGCCGCCGATCGCCATCGCCTTCGCCTGGGCGGTCGTCGGCGACGTGCCGAGTCCGGGCGAGCTCGGTGGTGGCGTGGTGATGCTGCTCGGGGTGCTTGTGGCACTGCGCCGGCCGCGCGTCGTACGGCGGGCGGGGGTGGGTGGGGCTGAGCCGGCCGCACGGGTGCCAGGTGTGCGGGCGACTCGATCCGGGTGATGTGACTCCGAGTGACAGCTATGACGCGGGTGCTCCGCCGCTGCCGCGGGTGATGGGCTGATGGCGAGCGCGGCCTCCGATGACGCCGTGGGTGGCTGGGTCGCGTCAACGCCGAGCGTGGCGCCGCCCGGGCCGTAGGCTGGCGCGCTCGCGGTCGAGGTGATCGCCGTACATCGACTCGTTTAGTGAAGGAAGCGTATGTGCCGAGTACTCGCCTACATCGGGCCGGAAACACCTCTGGAGAGCCTGCTGCTCACGCCGGAGAACAGCCTGATCAACCAGTCCCTCGACCCGGAGCGTCACCCGGAGCTCCAGCTAGCAGGGTGGGGATTCGGGGCCTGGAGCGAGCATCTGCTGAAACCGGAGAAGCCCTTCATCTACCGCCGACCGATGGCTGCCTTCTACGACGACAACGCCGACCGCATCATTCCCAGCCTCCAGGCCAGCACGATGCTTGCTCATGTTCGAGCGGCCGCCTACAACTCGAAGACTGTTCTGGCCGACGAGAACTGCCACCCCTTCTCCGTCGAAGAGACCCCGTGGATCATTGCCCAGAACGGTGACCTTCCGAACTGGGTACTCCTGCAGCGGGAGCTGCTGCAGCACTGCGAGGACACGTACCTGAAGCAGATGCGGGGCACGACTGACACGGAGTTCCTCTACGTGCTTCTGCTCTCCTTGATGGAGGGCGACAGCGACGAGGAGGTCCAACGTGCGATCGAGGAGATGCTCAAGCTCATCGCCCAGGCCATGAAGGATCTCGACCTCGCAGGCCTGACCAAGTTGAAGCTGGCCCTGGTATCGCCGAACCGCATCATCGGGGTCAACGTCGGTCTCGGACACCAGGGCGAGACCGACCCGGTCGGGGACTGGAGAGAGCTACGAGAGTCTGGCCCGGGCACGAGCGACTTCGCTCTCTCGATGCTCCTGGAGCCGATGTACCTGCAGCTGGGTCGCAACTTCCAGCACGACGAGACGTCCTATGACTTCGAGGTGCGCTCTGAGGAGGAGGCGACGGCCGCCATCTTCGCCTCCGAGCCTCTGACAGACAGCGACGACGGCTGGTCGCACCTCGAGTTCGGCGAGATCGTCTTCCTCGAGAACCTGGGCAAGCACGTCACCAAGACCGTCAAGAGATTGAACGTATAGGCGCGCTGGACGTATGCCAGCCTGCTCGAACGCGCAGATTGGTGAGCTTCGGGGACGTACGTCTCCAGCGGCACGCCGTACCGCAGCCCCGATCCTCTTCCAGCTCACCGTCGCTATGGATCCCTAGCGACGCCGCGCGAGAAGGATCGTCTGCGGCGTCGTCTCGGCCCCCTCTGCTTGACGCTGCAACTCGGCGTGAACACCGAAGCCACCTGCGTTGAGCACCGCCAGTACATGCTTCGGCGCATGCCGATAGTTCGTCATGGTGACCGAGAGTCCGTACGCGGCCTCGCGCTTCAAGGACTCGCCTCCACCGGTCTGGAATGCGGTCAGCAACCAACCGCCCGGCCTCAGCACCCTCGCGAACTCGCCGACTATTGAGGACAGCCGATCTGGGTCGCTGTGGATGAGCGAGTACCAAGCGACCAGCCCGGCAAGCCCAGCATCGGGAATGCTCAGGTCCTCCATCTGGCCCACCTCAAAGCGCAGGTGCGGGTACCGCCGTCGGGCGACCTCAACCATGCCGGAGGACAGGTCGAGACCGAAGATGTCGACTCCGCGTGCGGCAAGATAGGAACTGACACGACCAGTGCCGCATCCCACGTCAGCAACCAGCCCAGTCGCTTCTTCGCAGCGGTCCGCAAAGTCGTCGATCAGGGCACGGTCGAGGTCTGTCTCCGCATCAAGGTCCGGAAGCAAGTTGGCGTAGGCGTCTGCGACGGCGTCGTAGGCGTGCCGTGTCTGAGCCCGATCGTCGGGAATCCACATGAGAGGCAGTCTGCCGTCGCTTCTGCGCAGCCTCAGACACCTGCGCGCGTGTCCGCTCATGTGCCAGATCCGTGCGCCCGGCTCGCGGCGGAAGGCCGCAGCTACGAGAAACGGGTGATATCGGCGCTCTCGACACGGGGGTCTCAGTCGCACGAGGCCACCGCTCACGGGCCCGGGCCGGAGCGCCGGCCCGGCTCAGTTGCGGACCAAGGTCTCGCGACTCGGGCCGAACGTCACTGTGCGGGGTACGAAGAGCGACGTAGCGTCGTAGGCGCGTCAGGGGTGAGCCGGGTCCGTCCCTGTGTGGGGTCGACGCACGCACTGCAGACACCCGTGCCCTGGCGTGGTTCGCGCCCCAGAACACCATCGTCACCAAGGAGACCAGCATGACCATCAAGGACATCGGACCTCAGCCCCAGAGCTTCAACTTGGAGAAGGCAACGCTCGAGAACGAGAACTACCGAGCGGTCGCCTGGTCGGGCACGTACCTCCAGCTGACGTTCATGTCGATCCCGCCCGGCGAAGACATCGGCCTCGAGGCGCACCCCCAGACCGACCAGTTCCTCCGCCTCGACGGCGGCCGGGGCCGCGTACAGATGGGCCCCACCGAGGACCGACTCGACTTCGACCAGGAAGTCGAGGACGGCTGGGCGGTGCTCGTCCCCGCCGGCACCTGGCACAACATCACCAACACCGGCGACGAGCCGATACGTCTGTACACCGTGTACGCACCAGTGCACCACTCCGCCGGTGCCGTGCAGGCCACTGCTGACGACGCCGAGCGCGACGAGGCGTCTGGTGCGGACGCGCCGCCGGCGTGGTCCGTCCAGCCGGAAGAGCACGCGGCGGACGAGCACGCCTGAGACTGCCCTCGCCGCAAGTGGCGTGCACCAAGACGAACCGGAAGTCCGGCTCCTCGGCATGCAGGGCGACGCTGCCCGCGACTCCGAACGCGTCATCGTCTGGATGGGCGACGACGCATGCCAAGGTCCGGTTGCGAGCCACGACTCCGAACGTATCGACTGGCGGGCCGTGCCTGGGTCAACCTCCTGTGGTTCGGCGAAGGGAAACCCGGCACGCGCCGTACCCTGACGCCCATGGCCCGACTCTCCGCACACGACCTGATCGAGCTCGTCCTCGACGAGGGGTCCTGGCAGAGCTGGGACGTCGCCCCTGAGCGCGGCGAGATCAGCGAGGCGTACGCCGACGAGCTGGCCGCGGCTGCCGAGAAGTGTGGCGTCGACGAGTCCGTGGTGACCGGCGAAGGTCTGATGCGCGGCCGTCGAGTGGCGGTCCTGGTCGGTGAGTTCGGCTTCCTGGCCGGCTCCATCGGTCGCGCCGCCGCCGACCGGCTGGTCGCGGCGATCGCCCGCTCGACCGAGGAGGGGTTGCCGCTGCTGGCCGCCCCCGTCAGCGGCGGAACCCGGATGCAGGAGGGCACGCCCGCGTTCGTGCAGATGGTGCGGATCTCCGAAGCGGTCGCGTCCCACCGGGTGGCGGGTCTCCCCTACCTGGTCTACCTCCGCCACCCCACCACCGGCGGCGTGATGGCGTCGTGGGGGTCGCTCGGCCACGTCACCGTCGCCGAGCCGGGTGCACTGGTCGGCTTCCTCGGGCCGCGGGTCTACGAGGCTCTCTACGACAAGCCGTTCCCCGAGGGCGTGCAGACCGCGGAGAACCTCTACGCCCACGGCATCATCGACGCGGTCATCGCGCCCGACGAGATCGCCGACATCCTCGACCGCGCGCTGACCGTCCTGATGGCACCGCGGCTCGGCGTCCCGACCGTGCCGGAGCCGCCGGACGACCCGATCCAGGACGTCGACACCTGGGACGCGGTCACCCGTTCCCGCCGCACCGACCGCCCCGGCGTACGACGCCTGCTGAGGTACGCCGCCAGCGACGTCGTGCCGCTCAACGGCACCGGTCAGGGCGAGGCCGACCCCGGCCTGCTGATCGCGCTGGTGCGGTTCGGGTCCGCGCCGTGCGTGTTCCTCGGCCAGGACCGTCGCGGCCAGACGCCCGACCACCCGATGGGTCCGGAGGCGTTGCGGGAGGCTCGGCGCGGGATGCGGCTGGCCAGCGAGCTGGGGCTGCCGCTGCTGACGGTGATCGACACGCAGGGCGCCGCACTCTCCCCTGAGGCCGAGAACGGCGGGCTGGCCGGCGAGATCGCCCGGTGCCTGGCCGACCTGGTCACCCTCGACGCCCCGACCCTGTGCCTGATGCTCGGCGAGGGCAACGGTGGCGGCGCGCTGGCGCTGCTGCCGGCCGACCGGGTCGTGGCCGCCCAGCACGCGTGGCTCTCGCCGCTGCCACCCGAGGGTGCGAGCGCGATCGTCCACCGCGACCTCGACCACGCACCGGAGATGGCGCGCGCCCAGCAGGTGCGCGCTCTCGACCTGCACCGGATGGGTGTCGTCGACCGGATCGTCGCCGAGAAGCCCGACGCGGCCGACGAAGCCGAGGCCTTCTGCCAGCGGGTGGGGCTCGTCCTCGAGCACGAGCTCAGCACGTTGCTCGCGACCGGCCCCCGTACCCCCGCCGAGCGGGCCGCCCGCTACGCCTGAGGATCAGGGCGTCACGCAGGTGACGGTCGCCAACGTGGCCGCCGACTGCATCTCCGGCGACATCTCCGCGGCCGGCTGGTCGACGAAGTTGAGGTCGTCGTCGAAGAAGCCCTCGGCGATCATCGCGTCGAGGCCCACATCGTCGATCCACTCCTCGGCGGTGCAGGCGGCCTGCTCCTCGGTGAGCAGGCCCTGCGCCTGCAGCGCCTCGGCCAGGCTGTCTCGAGCGCGCGCCACGTCGGCGCCGCTCGTCGTACCGGGGACCTGAGGGCTGACGCTGGTCGCCGGCCGGGAGTGACGAGCCACCGGCCGATCGTCGTCGTGGGTGACGCCCCACACGACCGCCGCGACCACGAGCAGCAGTCCGAACCCGACCAGTCCCGCGGTGAGCGCGCGCTGCCCGCCGGCCCCGACCATCCGACCGGTGCGGGCACCGCCGACGAGGGGCAGCGACCTGGCCCGCCGCAGGTCGTCGCGCAGCCGGGACGCGCTGGCGTAGCGGTCGGCCGGGTCCTTCGCCATCGCGGTCCGAAGGATCCGGTTCACCTCGGTCACCAGCGCCGACTGACCCGGCAGCTGCGGGATCGGCTGCTCGAGGTGGGCGCTGACGATCTGGTACTCGGTCGTCCCCCGGTAGGGCGCCTGGCCGCTGAGCGCCGCCCAGAGCAGGCAGCCCACGGAGTAGACGTCGCTGGCCACCCCGGCCTGGCCCCCGGTGTGGAGCTCGGGGGCCATGTAGGAGGGTGTGCCGACCGTCCCGGTCCGGCTGGCGTGGGTCGCCTCCCCGGCGAGCTTGCGGGCGATGCCGAAGTCACCGAGACAGGCGGACATGGTGTTGCCGCGTCGTCGCAGCAAGATGTTGGCCGGCTTGATGTCGCGATGGATCATGCCGCCCTCGTGGGCGTCGGCGAGGCCGGCCGCCACCTGTGAGACCAGGTCGAGAGCGACCCGCACCGGCGGGGCGCCGTACTGCTGCAGCATCCCGGCGAGGTCCCCGTCCGGCATCAGCTGGGTCGCCAGGTAGAGCTGGCCGTCCACCTCACCGTGCGCGTAGACGTGCACGACCTGCGGCGAGTCGAGCGCGGCCAGGACCTGCGCCTCCCGGGTGAACCGGGCCCGGAACTCCTCGTCCGCCGCGAGGTGCGGGGAGATGATCTTGAGCGCGACGGTCCGGTCGAGGGCGTCGTCGGCAGCCTCGTAGACGACCCCCATGCCACCGCCGCCGATCTCACGGACGATGCGATAGGGGCCGATCACCATCCCCTCGGCGGGGTCGTCGCCCGACACGCTCACGGCCGAGTTGTACCCCAGGTGGGCGCGCTTCACACCCGGATCTCCACAACCGCCGACCTACCATCAGGCCCATGGGTGCGACGGTGTGGTGGCGAACCGCGCTCGCCGTCCTGCTCCTCGGGCTCGCGATCAGTGGCGCGACGATCGCGTACCGGGCCGCTGGCGACGGTGCCCCCTCGTCGGCGGACCCGCGGACCGAGCCCACTGCGGAGCGCCCGGCACGGGCGCCCGTACGGCAGGGCGAGGTCCTCGACACCGTCGGAGTCGTCTCCTACAACGCCCTGCACCGCCTCCGCTTCGGCAAGGCCGCCGAGGACTGGCGGCGGCTGACCCGACGCGACGACGTCGACCTGATCGGCTGGCAGGAGGCCAAGTCCCAGCCCTTCCGCACGCTCTACCCGCGCTTCGAGGAACGCGGTTGGTCGACGTGGCACTACCCGGTCCCCGACGGCCCGGTCTCGCTGGCGTTCAGCTGGCGTCGCGACACCTTCGACCTGCTCGACGTGGGCTACCGCCGGATGCACCGCGGCGGCTACCCCAGCCAGACCGACTCGCCGTTCCCTGCCCGGTGGGTGGTGACTGCCGAGCTGCGTCACCGGGCGAGCGGCCGCACGGTCACCCTGCTCAACACCCACGTCAACCAGACCATCGAGACCGGACAGAGGTTCGAGGACAACCTCAACGCGACACGTGCCAAGCGCCACCTGCGACTGCTCGCCGGCCTCTGGAGCACCAGTCCCGGCGACGTGGTCGTCGGCACCGGCGACTACAACTTCGACTACGCCGACGATGCGGCCGCCCGTCCCCGGGGCGGCATCAGCCGCCGCTTCGAGGGCGAGGCGGTGTCGTCGTACGACGCGCTCGGGTTGACCGGAGTGGTCCCGACCCGCAACACCCGCTGGATCGACTATGTGTGGCTCTCGACCGAGTCACTGATCGGGCGTGGTGGCAGCGCCCAGTTCGCCACCCACCGATCGCTGGGTGGCTACCACTCCGACCACCGCCCGATGCTGGCCCGAATCCGGCTCTACGCCGACTGACTCAGAACAGCAGGGCGGACGCGGGGTCCTCCAGGATGCCGGCGACGTCGGCCAGGAACCGTGAGCCCTTCTCGCCATCGATGTGACGGTGGTCGAAGGAGAGCGCGAGCGTGGTGATGTCCCGAGGAACGATCTCGTCCACACCGTCCTTGGGAACCACCCACGGCTGCTTGCGGATCGCGCCGAAGCACACGATCGCGGACTCACCCGGGTTGATGATCGGCGTCCCGGCGTCGACGCCGAAGACGCCCACGTTGGTGATCGTGATCGTGCCGCCGGCCATCTCGGCCGGCTGCGTCTTGCCGTCGCGGGCGGTGGCCGTGAGCTGACCGAGCGCCTGCGCCAGCTCGAGCAGGCCCATCGAGTCGGCGTCCTTGATGTTCGGGACGACCAGGCCTCGCGGAGTCGCGGCGGCGATGCCGAGGTTGACGTAGTGCTTGAGCACGACCTCCTGGGCGGCGTCGTCCCAGAACGAGTTGATCTCCGGCGTACGTCGCGCGGCGAGCATCACCGCGCGGGCCAGCACCAGCAGCGGGCTGACCTTGACGTCGCGGAACTCGCGACGGGCCTTGAGCCGGTCGACGAACTCCATGGTCCGGGTGACGTCGACGGTGATCCACTCGGTGACGTGGGGAGCGGTGAACGCCGAGCCGACCATCGCGCCGGCCATCATCTTGCGCACGCCCTTGATCGGCTCGCGGGTCTCCCGCTCGCCGGTCCCGGTGGTTGAGGTGCGAGGCGCGGAAGGAGCGCCGCCGCTTCCCGATGCGGCCCCTTCGACGTCGTCGCGCGTGATCACGCCACCGTCGCCGGAGCCGGTCAGGGTCGCGAGGTCGACGCCGAGGTCCTTGGCGAGCTTGCGGACCGGCGGCTTGGCCAGCGACCGGACGGTGCCCGGGTCGGCCGACTCGGCAGGCAGCCGGGCCGGGGTCGCGGGGACGGCCGGCTCGTCGATGTCGTCGGGCTCGGGGACGTCGGCAGCCTGGGCGCCGCCCGGGGCGAACGCGCCCTGGAGCTGCAGCTGCGCGCTGGCGCCCGCCTCGGAGGACGGCGCCGCGGCCCTGCGGGCGCGGCGGACCGGGCCGCGGTCGGCCTTGTTGCGGCCGACCAGGCTCTCGCCCTCTCCGCCGCCGCTGGCGGCGGGGTTGGACAGGTCGATCTCCATCTCGGCGTCCGCGGCGGGTGCGGGCGGCTCGTCGGCCGGAGCCGACCCGTCGCCGATCGAGATGATCGGCGTGCCGACGGGGACGGTCTCGCCCTCGGCCACCATCAGCTTCGAGACGGTGCCGGCGAACGGCGAGGGGAGCTCGACGATCGACTTGGCGGTCTCGATCTCGCAGATGATGTCGTTGATGGCGATCTCGTCGCCCGCCTTGACCTTCCACGACACGAGCTCGGCCTCGGTGAGGCCCTCACCGACATCGGGCAGCTTGAACTCGGGCATCAGAACGCACAGCTCCTGTCCACGGCGTCGAGGACCCGGTCGAGGTCGGGGAGGTAGTCCTCCTCGATCCGTGACGCGGGGTAGGGGGTGTCGAATCCGCCGACGCGCAGCACCGGCGCCTCGAGCGAGTAGAAGCACTCCTCGGTGATCCGGGCTGCCACTTCGGAGCCCATGCCGAGGTTGACGTGTGCCTCGTGGGTGATCACGGCGCGCCCGGTGCGGCGTACGGAGTCGAGCACCGGACCCATGTCGAGCGGGCTCAGCGTCCGCAGGTCGATGACCTCGAGGCTGCGCCCCTCGGTCGCCGCGGCCTCGGCGGCGGCCAGTGCCGTCTTCACGGTCGGGCCGTAGGCGAGCACGGTCACGTCGGTGCCCGGGCGGACGATGCGGCTGGTGTGCAGCGGCGCCGGGGTCGCCGTCTCGTCCAGCTCGGCCTTGTCGGCGTGGTACTGCCGCTTCGGCTCGAGGAAGATCACCGGGTCGTCGCTGGCGATGGCCTGCTGGATCATCCAGTAGCCGTCGATCGGGTTGGAGCAGGCGACGACCTTGAGGCCCGGGGTGTGCGCGAACTGCGCCTCGGGGCTCTCGCTGTGGTGCTCGACCGCGCCGATGCCACCACCGAACGGGATCCGGATGACCATCGGGATCTTGTACTTGCCCTTGGACCGGTAGTGCATCTTCGCGACCTGGCACACGATCTGGTCGTACGCCGGGTAGACGAACCCGTCGAACTGGATCTCGACGACGGGGCGGAAGCCGCGCAGCGCCATGCCGATGGCGGTGCCGACGATGCCGGACTCGGCCAGCGGCGAGTCGATGACCCGGTCCTCGCCGAAGTCCTTCTGCAGGCCGTCGGTGATCCGGAAGACGCCGCCGAGCTTGCCGACGTCCTCACCCATGATCAGGACCTTCGGGTCGTCCTCCATCGCCTTGCGCAGGCCCATGTTGAGGCCCTTGGCGAGAGTGATCTTCTGCGTCGTGGTCATGAGCGCGCCCCCTCGAACGTCTCGAGGTAGTCGGCGAAGCCCTCACGCTGCACCCGCAGCTCCTCGGTCTCCTCGGCGTAGACGTAGTCGAACATGTCCATCGGCTTCGGGTCGGGCAGCGCCTTGCAGCCCTCGCGCAGGTGGTGGCCGAGCTCGTCGGCCTCGGTCTTGAGGTCGTTGATGAAGGCGTCGTCGACCAGGCCGTTGCGGCGCAGGTAGACCTCCACCCGGGCGATCGGGTCCTTGAGCTTCCAGCTCTCGACGTCGTCGCTGAGCCGGTAGCGGGTCGGGTCGTCGGTCGTGGTGTGGGCGCCCATCCGGTAGGTGTAGGCCTCGACCAGGGTCGGGCCCTGGCCGTCGCGGGCCCGCTGCAGGGCGGCCTGGGTGACGGCGTACGTCGCGAGGACGTCGTTGCCGTCGACGCGGACGCCGGGGAAGCCGAAGCCCAGCGCGCGCTGGTAGAGCGGGATCTTCGACTGGCGCTCGATCGGCTCCGAGATCGCCCACTGGTTGTTCTGGCAGAAGAACACCACCGGGGCGTTGTAGGAGGCGGCGAAGATGAAGGCCTCGTTGACGTCACCCTGGCTGGAGGCGCCGTCGCCGAAGTGGGCGATGACGGCCGTGTCCCGGTCGGGGTCGCCGGTGCCGACCGCGCCGTCGCGCTGGACACCCATCGCGTAGCCGGTCGCGTGCAGCGCCTGGGCGCCGATCACGATCGTGTAGAGGCCGAAGTTGTTCTCGAACGGGTCCCACCCGCCGTGGTCGACCCCGCGGAACAGGCCGAGCAGCTTCAGCGGGTCGATCCCCTTGCAGTAGGCGACGCCGTGCTCGCGGTAGGTCGGGAAGACGAAGTCCTGGTGGCGCAGGGCGCGGCCGGCGCCGATCTGGGCCGCCTCCTGGCCGAGCAGTTGGGCCCAGATGCCGAGCTCGCCGTGGCGCTGGAGGGCGGTGGCCTCGGTGTCGATCCGCCGGGTCAGCACCATGTCGCGGTAGAAACCGCGCAGCTCCTCGGCGGAGAAGTCACGGTCGAACTCCGGGTGGTGAACGCGCTCACCCTCGGGCGTCAGCAGCTGGACGAGCTGGGGACCACCGGCTTGCTGGGAAGGTCCGAAGACCTCTGCCAGGTCGGGGCCGAATCCTGCGTGGGTCACCTGCACTCCTTTTCAGGTATCCGGCGTCGTGGGGTCTCCACGGTGGCCGTGCGGGGCGGTCGTGCTTCCCGCTTGTGACGGGGGACACAACATGTGTCCCCAAACGTACCGGCGCAGGTGGCCGGCCCGCCAACCGGCCGGGACCCGCAGCCGCCGGTCAGGTCGTGAGGTCGAGGGTTCCGCCCGCGAGCAGCGGCTCGAGCCAGGCGCGGGTCTGCTCGTCGTACGGCGTGACGGTGGCGCCCTCGACGCAGCCGGCCGGGTCGGTGCGCCCCGCGCGCATCACGACGTCCCAGTCGTAGTGGTGATCCTGGGTCAGCTCCGCCTGCTGCCCGGGCACCTGCTTGACCAGGACGACCTCGGCGTCTGCTCCCGCGAGCGCCGCCGGCTCGCTGCTGGCCGTCACCAGGACCGCGCCGGTGCCGGCCTCGAGAGCATGAGTGGCGCCGATCCGTGCACAGGCGAGGACTGCGACGACCGCTTCGACCGACGGCGCCAGGGCCACGGCGACCCGGTCCCGTTCGGTGACGCCGCAGTGGCGCAGCACCCCACCGAACGCGGCGACCTCCTCCAGCAGCTGTGCGTAGGTCCACTCGCGGCCGACCGAGCGGAGTGCGACCCGGTCGGCGTGGCCGCTGATGACGTGGCGGTCGAGGGCGTCGAAGCAGGTCGGGCTCATGGCGTCCATCGTGCCCGATGCGCTATCATCGCCGTATGACGATGATAGCGGCGCGCGCCGAAGACTCGACCGGTCCGGACCCCCGCGGCACGATCGCGCTCTTCCACGCGCTCGCCGAGCCGTCGCGGCTGGCCATCCTCGAGCACCTCTTCCTGGGCGAGCACCGCGTCGTCGACCTCGTCGCCCACCTCGGCCTGGCGCAGTCGACGGTCTCCCAGCACCTCGCGTGCCTGCGTGACTGCGGCCTGGTCACCCACCGGGCGGTCGGTCGCTCCTCCCACTACTCGCTCACCGACCCCACCCGGATCCGGGCCCTCCTCGACGAGGCCGAGCGGTTGCTCGACGCCACCGGCGGCCTCGCGACCCGTCACGACGGGGCGCACTGACATGGGCGCCGGACCTGGCCACACCCACGGACACGCCGGGGGCCGTCACCGGTGGCGGCTGGCGGTGGCGTTCGCCCTGGTCGGTTCGTTCTTCGTGGTCGAGCTGGTCGTCGGCCTGGTGGCCGACTCGCTCGCCCTGCTCTCCGACGCCGGCCACATGGCCGCGGACGTGGTCGCCCTCGGGGCGGCGCTGGCGGCGACCAGGATCGCCACCCGCGCGGACACCACCGGCCGGCGGACCTTCGGTTCCTACCGGGCCGAGGTGTTCGCCTCCGGGTTGACCGTGCTGCTGATGCTCGGCGCCGCGACGTACGTCGGCATCGAGGCGGTCGGCCGGATCGGCTCGTCGACCTCCGTGGCGTCCGGCCCGATGCTGGTGGTCGGCGGGCTCGGGCTGCTGGTCAACCTGGTGGCGTTGATGCTGCTGCGGGGAGGTGCCGCCGAGAGCCTGAACGTGCGCGGCGCCTACTTCGAGGTCATCGCCGACACCGTCGGCTCGGTAGGGGTGATCGTGGCGGGCGTGCTCGTCGCGCGCACCGGCGACGCGTGGTGGGACACCCTGGTCGCCTCGGCGATCGCCGTGTTCGTGGCGGTGCGGGCGCTGGTGCTGGGTCGCGAGGTGCTGGCCGTGCTGGGCCAGCACGCGCCGGCCGGCATGGATCCGGCCGCGGTCGAGTCGGCGCTGTGCGCCGTACCCGGGGTCGACACCGTCCACGACCTGCACCTGTGGACCCTGACCTCCGGCATGCACGTCGCCACCGCCCACCTCGTCACCTCCGGCGACACCGACGTCGTCCTGACCTCTGCGGCCGCCACCCTCCGACAGGAGTTCGGCGTCGAGCACGCGACACTCCAGGTCGAGACCGAGGCGCGTCACTGCACCGAGCTGTCCTGGTGAGGTTCAGCCTCGGTCGTGAGGGGTGAGCCAGACGTCGGGGTCGGGGCCCTTCGGCACCACTCCCGTGGGATTGATGTCGTTGTGGACGACGTAGTAGTGCGCCTTGATCTGGTCGAAGTCGGTGTTGTCACCGAAGCCGGGGGTCTGGAAGAGGTCGCGGGAGTAGCCCCACAGGTGCGGTAGCTCGGTCAGCTTGTTCCGGTTGCACTTGAAGTGGCCGTGGTAGACGGCATCGAAGCGCACCAGCGTCGTGAACAGCCGCACGTCGGCCTCGGTGATGGCGTCACCCATCAGGTAGCGGCGGTCAGCGAGGCGCCCCTCGAGCCAGTCCATCGCCGTCCACAGCCGGTCGTAGGCGGCGTCGTACGCCTCCTGGCTGCCGGCGAAGCCGCAGCGGTAGACGCCGTTGTTGACCTCGGTGAAGATCCGCGCCATGACGTCGTCCATCTCGTCGCGGAGGTCCTCGGGCCACAGGTCGGGAGCATCGGGTCGGTGGTGGTCGACCCACTCGAAGAAGAAGTCGTGGGTGATCTGGCGGAAGTCGTTGGTGACCACCTTGCCGGTCGGGAGGTCGACCAACGCGGGCACGGTGATGCCGCGGGGGTAGTCCGGGTAGCGAGCCTCGAAGGCGTCCTTGAGCCGTGGGATCCCGAGCTCCGGGTCGACGCCGTCCTCGTCGAGGTCGAAGGTCCAGCTGTCCTCGTCGTGGGTCGGACCGGGCTCCCCGAGACTGATCACGTCCTCGAGGCCGAGCAGCTCCCGGACGATGATCGACCGGGTCGCCCACGGGCAGGCCTTCGCCGCGACCAGGCGGTAGCGCCCGGGCTCGATCGGCCAGCCGTCACGCGCGTCACGCGTGATCCGGTCAGGGATGTAGGACATGTCGCGGTTGAAGTCGCCCGATTCGACGTACGGCATGCCTGCCATGGTGGCACGGTCAACAAGAGCCTCAGCGCGCGAAGGAGCGCGCCAGCTCGACCACCCGGTCGTTGGCCTCGGTCTCGCCGATGGAGACCCGTGCCCCCTCGCCGGCGAACGGCCGGACCACGATGCCGAGGTCGTCGGCGGCGGCCGCGAACGCGGCGGTGCGGTCACCCAGGTCGAACCAGACGAAGTTGCCCTGCGGCGTCGGCACGTCCCAGCCGACGTCGTGCAGGCCCTGCACGAGGCGGGCGCGCTCCTCGACCAGCGACGCGACCCGCTCGAACAGGGCGTCCTCTGCGTCCAGCGACGCCACCGCCGCCGCCTGGGCGACGCTGGAGATGCCGAACGGGAGTGACACCGCGCGCAGCGCCCCGGCGATCGGCTCGGGTCCGACGGCGTAGCCGACGCGGAGGCCGGCGAGCCCGTAGGCCTTGGAGAAGGTCCTGGTCAGCAGCACGTTGTCGTGGGCCCGGTAGGTCGCGATCCCGTCGACCGGGTCGGCCATCCGCACGAACTCGACGTACGCCTCGTCGACGACGACCAGCACGTGGGAGGGCACCTTCGCCAGGAAGGCGTCGAGCTCTGCCTGGGTCACCGCCGGGCCGGTCGGGTTGTTGGGCGTGCAGACCAGCACGACCTTGGTGCGCTCGGTGACCGCCGCCGCCATCGCGTCGAGGTCGTGACGGCCGTCAGTCATGACCGGCACCCGCACCGACGTCGCGCCCGCTGCGGTCACCGCGATCGGGTAGGCCTCGAAGGAGCGCCACGCGTAGACGACCTCGTCTCCGGGGTCGCAGAACGCCTGCACCAGCTGGTAGATCAGCGCCACCGACCCGGTCGCGACCGTGAGCTGCTCGCCGGGGACCCCGAGCCGGGCCGACAAGGCGGCGTAGAGCTCGGCGCTGCCCATGTCGGGGTAGCGGTTCATCCGCGCCGCCGCGGCGGTGGCCGCCTCGAGCACCCCCGGCAGCGGCGGGTAGGGGTTCTCGTTGGACGACAGCTTGTAGAGCGTCATCCCGTCCCGCGGGGCGGGGGGCTTCCCCGCGACGTACGTCGGGATGTCGGCGACGTTGGGGCGCGGCTGTGGGGACGTCATGACCGCGAATCTAGCGTCGACGCCACGGCCGCAGCAGCGGGGCCAGCACCAGTCCGGCCGCGAACCCGATCGCCGCGCCGGTCACGTTGTCGACCACGTCGGTGATGTCGCAGGCCCGGTCGATCCGCGCCACCTCCAGCTGGACCAGCTCGATCGCCACCGAGTAGCCGCCGAGCAGCAGCAGTCCCCACGGCGCCAGCACCCAGCCGATCCGCCACCGGGCCGCGGCGAGGACCAGCAACGTGCCGGCCGGGACGAACAGCGCCGTGTTGAGCAGCCGTTGGCCGCCGGAGAAGATCCAGAACCCGTCCGGAGCCGGGCCGCCGTAGTCCATCGAGCAGGTGCTCGACCTGGCCTCCGCCGGGACGGTCAGGTCGATGCCGGCCAGCGGCACGAGGGTGACCAGGCCGATCACGCTCAACCACCAGAGCAGGCCGGTCCACGTGATCGCGCCGAACCATCCCAGCCAGCGGCGCAGCGTGGTCGCGAGCAGGGCGCACAGCACGGCGCTGGCTGCCGCCCCGGCCACCATGCTCTCCGTCCCACCGATCCAGTCCACGTCGGCGAGGCTAACCGGTTGACTCGACCCTTGTGGGCCGGTCACTAGGGTGAGGTCATGAGGCTTCTGATCTGGCTGGCGACCAACACCCTCGCCGTCGGTGTCGCGGCCTGGCTCGTCCCGGGAATCAGGTTCACCGAGCGCGGCGGGCTGGCGGAGTACTGGCCGACGCTGCTGGCCGTCGGCGTGATCCTCGGACTGGTGTCCAGCTTCGTGAAGCCGGTCATCAAGCTGCTGTCGCTCCCCTTCATCATCTTGACCCTCGGCCTGTTCCTGTGGGTGATCAACGCCCTGATGCTGGAGCTGACCGCCTGGCTCGCCAAACAGCTCGACCTCGGCTTCCGGGTCGGCGACTTCTTCTGGCAGGCGCTGCTCGGCGCACTGGTCATCACCGTGGTCAACTGGGCGGTCTCGACCGTCGTGGACGACGACTGATGGAGCTGCCCCCGCCGCGGGACCCGGAGCACTACCGGATCGCCCTGGTCTGCCTCGGCAACATCTGCCGCTCGCCGATGGCGCACGTGGTCCTCGAGGCGAGGCTGGCCGAAGCCGGGTTGACCGACGTGGTGACCGTGTCGAGCTCCGGCACCGGCGGCTGGCACGAGGGCAAGCCGATGGACGAACGGGCCGCGGCGACCCTGACCGGCGCTGGGTACGACGCGAGCCGCCACCGGGCCCGCACCTTCGACGCCAGCTGGCACGACGAGCACGACCTGGTGCTGGTGATGGACGAGGCCAACCTGCGTGACGTCGGCGGTCCGGGCGAGCGGGTGGCGATGTTCCGCGCGTTCGATCCCGACGAACCGGGTGGCGAGGTGCCCGACCCGTACTACGGTGGGGCAGCCGGATTCGAGGAGGTGCTGGGCATGGTCGAGCGCACCGCCACGTCCCTGGTTTCCGCGCTCTCACGTGAGCTCGTCCGCTCATGACCCGCCTGCCGCTGATCGCCAAGCGCGTCGAGGACCTCCTCGGCTCGTCGGTGATCGCGACCGCGCCGGTCGCCGGTGGCGAGATCTCCACGACCACCCGGGTGCGGCTGAGCAACGGCACGACCGCGCTCGTCAAGACCCACCACCAGGCCCCGGAGGGATTCTTCGACGCGGAGGCCCGCGGCCTCACCTGGCTGAGTGACGCCAGGGCCGAGGGCGGTGTCGCCGTCCCCGAGGTCCTGGCGCACGACCACGAGTGCCTGGTGCTGCGGTGGGTCGAGCCCGGCAAGAACACCGTCGACGCCGCGACCGCCCTGGGCCAGTCGCTGGCTCGCACCCACCGCGCCGGCGCGGACATCTTCGGCGCCGAGCACGACGGCTTCATCGGCCGGCTGCCGATGCCCAACCGCACCGCGCCGACCTGGCCGGAGTTCTACGCGACCCGACGGATCCTCCCCTACCTCAAGCTGGCCCGCGACCGCGGCGCCGCCACCGAGGAGGACGCAGCCGCGATCGAGGGCGTGCTGCGCCGGCTGAGCGACCTGATCCCCGAGGAGCCGCCGGCGCGGCTGCACGGCGACCTGTGGAACGGCAACGTGCTCTGGGGTCTCGACGGCACCTGCCGGGTGATCGACCCGGCGGCGTACGGCGGACACCGCGAGGTCGACCTGGCCATGCTCTCCCTGTTCGGGATCCCCCACCTGCACCGCGTGCTGGACGCCTACGAGGAGGAGTTTCCCCTCGCCGACGGCTGGCGCGACCGGCTCGGCCTGCACCAGCTGTTCCCGATGCTCGTCCACGCCTGCCACTTCGGCGGCGGGTACGGCGCCCGCGCGGCCGAGACCGCCCGCTCCTTCAGCTGAGCCGACTCTCAGTACGGGCTCAGGCTCGTTTGGCACAGTAGGGGCGTGACTGCTGCCGCACGCCCCCGCGTCCTGGTCGTGGACGACGACCGTGCGGTGCGTGAATCGCTGCGCCGGTCGCTGGAGTTCAACGGCTACGACGTCTCGCTCGCCTCCGACGGGGCGGAGGCACTGGCCGGGATCGGCGCCGCCGCGCCGGACGTGGTGATCATGGACGTGATGATGCCGCGGCTCGACGGGCTCGAGGCGACCCGCGCGATGCGGACCGCCGGGCACGACCTGCCGATCCTGGTGCTGACCGCGCGTGACGCCGTGGGCGACCGGGTCGAGGGGCTCGACGCGGGCGCCGACGACTACCTCACCAAGCCGTTCGCGCTCGCCGAGCTGCTGGCCCGGCTGCGGGCGTTGCTGCGCCGCGTCGTACCCGAGGGCGATGCGGACGAGGTGCTCGAGTTCGCCGACCTGACCATGGACATCGCGACGCGGGAGGTACGCCGGGGGACGCGGCTGATCGAGCTGACCCGCACCGAGTTCACGCTGCTCGAGATGTTCCTGCGCCGGCCGCGACGGGTCCTGGAGCGCTCGTTCATCCTCGAGGAGGTGTGGGGCTACGACTTCCCCACGACCGCCAACTCCCTCGAGGTCTACGTCGGCTACCTGCGCCGGAAGACCGAGGCCGAGTCGGAGCCGCGGCTGATCCACACCGTGCGCGGTGTCGGCTATGTGCTGAAGAACGCCTGATGTCGACGGTCGACGACCGCCGTTGGCGCTACCGCAGATCGCTGGCCAGCCGGGTCATCCTGCTGACCACGATGGCGGTCGGGGTGGCCGTGGCCTGCGTCGCGTTCGCGGCGTTCATGACCGCGCGGATGCAGATGCAGTCGACCCTCGACGAGTCGCTGGGCAGCCGCGCCGAGAAGGTCGCGGCCGGCATCACCCTCGATGCCCGGGTCCCGTCGTGGGCGCTCGGCGCCGCCGACGTACGCATCCTCTACATCACCTCCGACGAGCGGTACTTCTCCTTCGACCGCGACTCCGAGCTGTCGCTCGGTCCGCCGGAGTACGCCGTGGCCGCCGGGGAGCTGACCCGCAGCATCCGGACCATGGTCGACGGCGACGGGGTCCGCTACCGCGTCGTCGCGGTCCCGGCGCAGACCCCGGGACAGGCACTGGTGCTGGCCCAGTCGCTGTCCGCGCAGCAGGAGACGCTCGCCAAGCTCGGCCTGGTGATGCTGCTCTTCGGCATCGCCGGCGTCGTGGCCGCGGGGGTGGCCGGGTGGGCGGTGGCGCGCAACGGGCTGCGGCCGGTGCGGCGGCTGACCTCCGAGGTCGAGGAGATCGCCCGCACCGAGGACCTGCGGCCGCTGCCGATCGAGGGAGACGACGAGATCGCCCGGTTGGCGACCGCCTTCAACCACATGCTCGCGGCGCTGGCGGCCTCCCGCGACCGGCAACGCCAGCTCGTCGCCGACGCCGGCCACGAGCTGCGGACCCCGCTGACGTCGCTGCGCACCAACCTGGACCTGCTGGCGCAGGCCGGCGTCGAGCTGCCCGAGCACGCCCGGTCCGAGCTGATCGAGGACGTCCGGGCCCAGATCGCCGAGCTCACCACCCTCATCGGCGACCTGGTCGAGCTCGCCCGCGACGAACCGCTGCCGACGGTCGTGGAGCGGGTCGACCTCGCGGACGTGGCCGACCGCGCCCTGACCCGGGTACGCCGGCGCGCGCCCGGCGTGAGCTTCGAGCTCGACGTCGAGCCGTGGTGGGTCACCGGTGACTCCGCCGCCCTCGAGCGCGCCGTCACCAACCTGCTCGACAACGCCGCGAAGTGGAGCCCGCAGGGCGGGACGGTCACGATCCGGCTCAGCGACGGCGCCCTCGTCGTCGACGACGAGGGACCGGGCATCGCGACCGACGACCTGCCCCACGTCTTCGACCGGTTCTGGCGCTCGGACGAGTCGCGGGCCATGCCCGGCTCAGGTCTGGGCCTCTCGATCGTCGCCCAGGTCGTCGAGCGTCACGCCGGCGAGGTCACTGCCGGTCCGGCGCCGACGGGTGGGGCACGGCTGGTGCTGCGGTTGCCCGGCACCGACTCCGAGCATTCACCCGTCCCGGTCGCCGAAGACCTCGCGTAGTCGTTCGGCCTTCCAGGCCGACTCGGCGTACTCCTCCGCGGGAGTCGATTGCACCGTGATCCCACCGCCGGTGCCGAGCGTCCACTGCCCGTCTCCGGCGGTGAACAGGCTGCGGATCACCACCCCGAGGTCGGCCCTGCCGTCGGCCGCGATCCAGCCGAAGGCACCGGCGTACGCCGAACGCGGGGTCGGCTCGACCTCGGCGATGACCTGCATGGTGCGGAGCTTGGGCGCCCCGGTCATCGAGCCGGCCGGGAACAGGGTGCGCAGCGCGTCGAGCGTGGAGATGCCGTCGCGCAACCGGCCGCGGACCGTGCTCACCAGCTGGTGGACGTTCGCGTAGGACTCCACCGTCATCAGCGACGGCACCGCGACCGAGCCGGGCTCGCACACCATCGACACGTCGTTGCGGAGCAGGTCGACGATCATCAGGTTCTCGGCCCGGAAGCGCGGGTCGCTCGCGAGCGATCGCCGGTGCGCCTCGTCCTCCTCGGCGGTGGCGCCGCGGGGAGTGGTGCCCTTGATCGGCTTGGTCTCCAGCGTCCGGTCGGCGCTCACCAGCGCATAACGCTCCGGGCTGGAGCTCAGCAGCCAGCCACGCGCGCCCGGCACGTCGTGCTGGAGGAAGCCGGCGTACGGCGCGGGGTTGAGCGCCCGCAACCGCAGGTAGGCGTCGGCGGGGTCGACGTCGGCGCCGATCGTGTCGCGGTAGGTCAGGTTCACCTCGTAGCTGTTGCCCGCGTGGAGGTGCTCCTGCACCCGCTCGAACCCCTTGGCGTAGCTGCTCGGAATGGTGCCGATTGGTCCCAAACGGCAGTCGGAAGCGCCGGAAACCTGCCGTTTGGGACCAATCGGCAGACTTCCGGCTGCCGGGTGGTCGAAGAGGCGGACCTGGCGCGGCCGCATCCACACCGCGTCCGGGACCGGCCCGCCGGGGTGGGCCGGCAGATCGGGCCGGCAGGCATAGCCGAGGTAGCCGAACCACTGGTCCGACGGATCGCCCGCGGCCAGCTCGGCCGCCAGTACGACGAACGGGTCGTCGCCGACGACCCGCGCCCCGCCGGAGGCGTGCCGGGTGACCTCGCGTCGTACGGCGTCGTAGCTGATCGAGACGTCGTCGGGGTCCAGCCAGCCGATGATCGAGCGCCGACCGGACCACTCGCGGGCGCCACCGCCGTCGAGCCAGAAGCAGCGCGGGTGGCGGGCCGCGACGTCGCGGAAGAACGCGACCGGGTCGCTCATGACCGAGCCGCCAGGAAGTTCCGGACCAGCGCCTCGCCGTGCTCGGAGAGGATCGACTCCGGGTGGAACTGGACGCCGGCCAGCGGCAGGTCGCGGTGCACGACCCCCATCACCAGCCCGCTCTCGGCATCCGTGGCGGTCACCCGCAGTACGTCGGGCAGCGTCACCGCCGCCAACGAGTGGTAGCGCACCGCCGCGAAGCCGTCGGGCAGCCCGGCGAACAGGCCGCTGCCGTCGTGGTCGACCCGGGCCAGCACGCCGTGGCCGGGCGGGACCCGGTCCACCGTCCCGCCGTACGCCGTCACCAGGCCCTGCATGCCGAGGCAGACGCCGAGCACCGGCCGGGCGGCGGCACGCAGTACCGCGCCTCCGACTGCGAAGTCGGTCGGCTCGGCGGGGTGACCGGGACCGGGCGAGAGCACCACGTGGCTGTGGCGAAGCACCTCATCGGCCGACACCTCGTCGTGCTGGACGACGGTCGGCAGCACGCCGGTGACCGCGGCGACGAGGTGGACCAGGTTCCAGGTGTAGGAGTCGTGGTGGTCGACGACGACGACGTCGGGGTGCGCCATGGCTAGCGGCCGACGAGCTCGCGCACCAGGTCGTGGATCAGGTCGTAGCCGTGCTCGGTGAGGATCGACTCGGCGTGGAACTGGATGCCGAGGTAGTGCGGGCCGCGCACCAGGTGGACGTCGCCGCTCTCGGGATCGGTCTCGACGGCGACCCCCTCGGGCATGGCGCCCGCCACCCGCGCCACGAAGGTGTTGTAGAACCCGACCCGCTCGGTCCGGTCGCCGATCGACACCGGCGACTGGGTGCCCTGGAAGACGATGTCCTTGTAGCCGAGGCTGAGCCCGAGGTGGTGGCAGAGCGCCTGGTGGCCCAGGCACACCGCGAGGAACGGCTGCTCCCGCTCGAGCAGCCGACCGACCGCCGCGCGCAGCGTCGCGATCTTGGGGTCGTCGCCGTCGCGCGGGTCGCCGGGGCCGGGCCCGACGATGACCAGGTCCGCCCCGTTGATGAATCGATCGAGGCAGCCGTCGACGGCCACGTCCAGCTCGTCGTGACGCACCACCTCGCTGGTCATGCCGAGCACGCTCAGCACGTGACGCAGCATGTTCACGAAGTCGTCCTCGCCGTCGAGGATCCGGACGTGCTGGCCCCGCAGCGACGGGTCCGGCGGGGCACCCGCCTGGTCGGCGAGCCAGAACGTCGAGAGTCGGCGGTTGCGGGTGTTGAGGGCGATCAGCACGTCCTCGTCGCGGGCCAGCGCGGCCACGTCGAGCGCCGGCACCGTCGCCTGCGGCACCAGCCCGAAGGCGCTGAGGATCCCGCTCGCCTTCGCGCGCGTCTCCGCGACCTCGGACGCGGCCTCGGAGTCGCGCACCAGGGTCGCCCCGGCCGACACCTTGAGCCGGCCGTCGCGGTCGACGTCGGCGGTGCGGATCAGGATCGGGCTGTCCATCGTCGGCTGGCCTTCGGGGTCGCGGCCGAACAGGGCCAGCGCGCCGGCGTAGTAGCCGCGGCCCTCCGGCTCGTACGACGCGATCAGCCGGCACGCGTTCTCCACCGGCGAGCCGGTGACCGTGGCGGCGTACATCGTGTCCCGCAGGATCTCGCGCGGGTCGCGGTCGCTGCGGCCGGCGAGCAGGTACTCGGTGTGGATGAGGTGGGTCATCGGCTTGAGGAACGGTCCGAGCACCTGGCCACCCTCGTGGCAGATGTCGCACATCATCTTCAGCTCCTCGTCGACGACCATGAAGAGCTCGTAGATCTCCTTCTCGTCGGCCAGGAACTCCAGCAGCCGGTCCTTGATGTCGCCCTGCCCGTCACCGTCTTCGCGCACGCGGAACGTGCCGGAGATCGGGTTCATCCGGACGTCACCGCCGCGGACGCTGACGTGACGCTCCGGGCTGGCGCCGATCAGGTAGCGGTCGCCGGTGAAGAAGCAGAACGTCCAGTAGGCGCCGGCCTCGCGCTCGAGCAGCCGCCGGTAGACGGTGAGGGCGCGCTCGGCGTCCCAGTCGGCGACGACCGCGCGGTAGTGGCGACCGATCACGAGGTTGGCGCCCTCGCCCTGGCCGATCTCCTCGCGGATGATCTGGTCGACGACCTTCGCGTACGCCGCGTCGTCGGTGTCGAAGCCGCCGCGGTCGGCCAGCTCGACCGGCACGTCCGGCAGCGCGTCGAGCAGGTCGGACACCTGCACCTCGTGCTCGGCCTCGACATCGACCACCACCAGCGGGGTGCCGTCGTCGATCGCCTCGAAGCCGCGCTCGCTCACCTGTCGGAACGGCACCGCGACCAGCCGGTCCGCGAACCGGCCCGGCTCCGGGGGCCCCTCCTCCAGCGGGATGTCGAGCAGCGACGCGACCTCGCGCCGACTCCCGCCGACCAGCCCCGCGGTCGGTGCCGCCTTGCGCCGGATGACCGCCCACGCGTCGTACGCCTGGATCGCCCGGAGGGCGTCGCGGGCAAGCAGCGGGCCGGTCATGTCGAGAACCCTAGGCCCCCGCCGACCCGCGTCTCAGGAGATGGTGGTCAGCAGCTGGGTGGCGCGGGTGAGGACGACGTAGAGCGTCGCCCGGCCGGTCGCGGACTCGTCCTCGATCTCCTGCGGCCGCACCACCACGATGCCGTCGAACTCCAGGCCCTTGGTGTCGAGACCGGTGAGCAGCACCACTCGATCATCGAGCAGCGGCCCGAGCCACGAGGTCACCTCCGCGTGCCGCGAGACGGGGACCACGACGGCGACGGTGCCCGCGACGGCCTCCGCGACCGCGGCGACCTCCTCGCGGGTGGCCTGCTCGAGGTCGGTCACGCCCTCGACGACCTTGGGGGGTACGCCGGTGCGGCGGATCGCGGTCGGCAGGTCGGCGTCCAGCCCCACCCGCTCGGCGTACGACGCCGCGTGCTCGTAGATCTCGGCGGAGTTCCGGTAGTTGGTGGAGAGGTGGAAGTCGTGCTGCGCCTTGCCCTCGAGGGCAGCCGCGCGGGCGGCCGCCGACTCGGCCGGGACCGGCCACGACGACTGGGCGGGGTCGCCGACGATGGTCCACGTCGCGGCGCGGCCGCGCCGGCCCACCATCCGCCACTGCATCGGCGTCAGGTCCTGCGCCTCGTCGACCAGGACGTGGGCGTAGCCGTCGTCCTCGATCCGGTTCGTCGGCGGGGTCCACGCGCGACCGGTCGGCGCGTACTCGCGCTCGGAGGCGGTGGTCAGCTCCTCCAGGTCGGCGCCGACGAGATGCTCCTCCTCGCGCAACCACTGCTCGCTCTCATGGCGGGCCGGGACGTCGCCGACCAGGTAGCGCAGCTCGTCGACCAGCGGCACGTCCTGGACCGAGAGCGAATCGTCAGAACCGCTCCACGACTTGGCGAGCAGCCGCTGCTCCTCCGCCGAGAGGATCCCCTCTCCGACCCGGGCCAGGAACTCGGGGTCGCGCAGCCAGCCGAACACGTCGGTCGCCGCCAGCGGCGGCCACCACGCGACGGCGAACTCGAGGAACTCCTGGTTCGAGAGCACCTCGTCGTCGAAGGCCTCGCGGCCACGCTCACGGCCACGCTCGCCGCGGACCTGCTGCCACATCGCGTCGAGCAGCGTGCTCGCCACGCGCGGCAGCTGCCGGTTGCGCTGGCCGTGGGACATCAGCTGCCGGCGGAGCCGACCGAGGACCCCGCGATCGAGCCGGATCACGTCGTCGCGCCAGAACAGCCGGAACTCGTCGGGCGTGTCCGGCGCCTGCTGCCGCGAGGCGCGGCGGACGAGCTCGGCCATCCGGGCCGAGCCCTTGACGTCGGCGACCGACGGCTCGTCGTTGCGGGACGCACGCACCCCGTCGACCACCTCGCCGAGCGAGCGCAGCGCGACTGCGGTCTCACCGAGTGACGGCAGCACCCGCTCGATGTACCGCATGAACACGCCGCTCGGGCCGACGACCAGCACGCCACCGCCCTCGTAGCGACGCCGGTCGTTGAAGAGCAGGAACGCCGCACGGTGCAGTGCGACCACGGTCTTGCCGGTGCCCGGGCCACCGGAGATCGACACCACGCCGCGGATCGGCGCCCGGATCGCCTTGTCCTGCTCGGCCTGGATGGTCGCGACGATGGAGTGCATGGACCGGTCACGAGCCCGCGACAGCTGCGCCATCAGCGCGCCCTCGCCGATGATCGGCAGCTCCCGATCGCTGTCCTCCATGGCGTCGGCGTCGAGGAGCTCGTCCTCCACGCCGAGGACCTTGGGGCCGCTGCACCGCAGCACCCGACGGCGTACGACGCCGTGCGGCTCGGCCGCGGTCGCCTGGTAGAACACCGCGGCGGCCGGTGCGCGCCAGTCGATCAGCAGCGAGTCGCGATGCTCGTCGCGCAGCCCGATCCGGCCGATGTAGCGCGGCTCGGCGTCGAGCTCCTCGCGCAGGTCGAGCCGGCCGAAGACGAGCCCCTCGTGGGCGGCGTCGAGCTGCGCGATCCGGCGGGCGGCCTGGAACACCATGGCGTCGCGCTCGACGAGTCCGCCCTCGTGGCCGAGCGCACCCCGCCCGTGGCCCTCGCGGGCGAGCTCCTTGGCGGCCGACGCGGAGCGTAGGAGCTGCACGTGCACGCGGTCGACGACCGCCTGCTCGTGTGCGATCTCGCGCTCAGCAAGCTGATCCGTCAACGTGCACTTCCCGATTCCCCAGAGTCCTGATCAAGCGAGTCGTCAAGCCTACAAGGGACCAGGGGTCACTCGGGTCAGAAGGGCATTCCCCCGCCGCCGTTGCCGTAGATGTTGCCCTTGTGCTGGGTGGCCGCACCGTGGACGTCGGCGTTGGCCTGGTTGTGCGGAGGGACGTCGCGAGACCGCCCTGCGCCGGAGTTCCGGCCCCGCCCGCGGGCGAACCACAGGCCCCCCACCACCACTGCTACTGCCACTGCTACCCAGACCCACGTCATCGCAACCCACGCACCTTTCGTCCTCCGTTGACCTCGTTCGTACCACGAATCACGCACGGGATCGGCCGGTTCGAGGGGTCAGAGCCGGCGCTCCCGGTCAGTCGACGCGGCGATAGAGCACCAGGGCCGCCTGCGTGACGTCGTCATCGTTCCCCCGGATCTCGAGGCCGACCTCCTGCCCCGGGCCGACGGGGAAGGCGCCGCTGCCGGAACCGATGAGGCCGCTCATCCACCCCTGGTCCTCGGTCGACCCGTCGACCGAGAGCGCGTACGGCGTCTGCGGGCTGGCCACCACCCAGGTGGTGACGACGTACTGCCCGTCGTCGGGCACCGTCACGCGGGGCAGCTGCGCGCCCGCCCCTTCGGCGACGTGGTCGAGCTGCCAGACCTTCCCGCCGTGCTCGATGACGCTGGGGAAGTAGTGGCCCGCCGAGACCACAAGATCCGTCGACGAGGAATAGGCGGCCAGGCCGAGCCGCAGGCCCTCCAACGCACCGTCGGCGATCGGCATGCCGCGACGGGTCACCCGCATCGCCAACGCCGCGTTCTCCGGCCACGGACCCGGGAGCCCGATGTTCAGGCTGCCGCCCGGGTCGAATCCGGTAGCCGCCTCACATCCACCCACAGTGAGCGCGTCGCGCTCACCGACGACGCTGACCTTGACCTGGTACCCCCGCGGCAGCCGCTCACACGTGTAGCCGATCTGGACGTCGTCGCTCTGGGGAGCGTCCATCGGCACCACGAGCTCGGCCTGTCCGGGCTCGCCGAAGGCTGCCCCGAGCAGGTCGAGACCGGCGACGTCCTCCCGGAAGAGCCCGGGACCCGTCCCCACACCGGCCGGGCTCACCGACTGGTCGAGCTCGTAGGTCGCCGCGGTCAGCCCGTCATCACCGGACAGGGTGACCTCGCCACCGAAGTTCGGCGGCAGCCACACGAAGTCGCCGAAGTCGGTCGACTGCGAGGCCCAGGTCTCGTTGCCGAACCGGACCACGACCTGCTGGTCGTCGCTGCTCGTCGACCAGCTCACGAGCCGGGGCAGCTCCGACTGCTCGACGTCGAGGCGCACCCGGCCGCCCTCGGTGTCGACGGTGTCGGCGAGCCGGTAGCTCCAGCCGAGGGAGGTGAACGAGTCGGGCGCCTCGGCGGGTGCCACGTCGCGGTTGCCGGGGAGCGCCGAGACCACCCCCGCTGTGACCAGTGCCAGAACAGCGGCGGTACCGACCCCGGCGGCACGCCGGCGGCGTACGACGCGAGCCCGGCCGGCCACGGCGGCGACCCGGCTGGTGGCGAGGTCGTCGTGGACGCCGGACGCGTGCTGGTCGAGGGTGGCGCGGAGGTCCTGGAGCGTGTTCATCGGGTCTCCTCCTCCTCGTCCACGAGGGACGGGTCGATGCGCAGCTTGGCGAGTGCCTTGCTGGTCTGGCTCTTGACGGTGCCGACGGAGATCCCGAGCAGGTCCGCGGCCTGCGCCTCGGTGAGGTCCTCGAAGTAGCGGAGCACGACCACGGCCCGCTGCCGACGGGGCAACCGGCCCAGGGCGTCCCACAGGTCGCCGGACTCGCCCGCCCGGTCGTCGCTGTGGGGCGCCTCGGGAAGCTCGTCGGTCGGCCGCTCCCCGTTCCACCTGCGCCGCCACCACGAGGCATAGGTGTTGACCAGGATCTTGCGCACGTAGGGCTCGGCGTTGCCCTCGATCCGGCCCCACGCCAGGTACGCCTTGGTGAGCGCGGTCTGGAGCAGGTCCTCGGCCAGCGCGTGGTCCCGGGTCAGCAGGAAGGCGGTCCGCAGCAGCGAGGCCGAGCGGGCCGCCACGAACTCCTCGAACCCGGGACTCCCCACGGCCTGCCTCCCGAGAATGGTGGTGGTGGTGGTCATGCCTGTGACTACCGGCCGACCCGGGCAGAAGGTTGCCCGCTACTTCTTGCGGTTCAAGAAGGCGGTCATCGCCTCACGCGCCTCGTCACTGGCGAACAGCCGGGCGCTGAGCGTCGCCATCTCCTCGCCGTGGGCGTCGATCCGGGCGACCAGGTCGCGGTTGAGGATCGCCTTCGACTCGCGCAACCCCTGCGCGGCGCCGCTGGCGAGCGAGTCGCAGACCCGGCGCACCTCCTCGTCGAGCCGGTCGGCGGGCACCGCCCGCGTCACCAGTCCGTACGCCGCCGCGTCGGTGCCCGAGAACACCTCGCCGCCCAGCGTGGTGAGGGCCGCCGCGCGCGGGTTCATCCGGTGGTGGACGGTGAGGGAGATGATCGCCGCGGCCAGCCCGAGCTTCACCTCGGTGAGGGCGAACGAGGCGTCCTCCGCGACGATCGCGACGTCACTGGCGGCAACCAGGCCGATCCCACCGGCCCGCACCGCTCCGAGCACGCAGGTCACGACCGGCTTGCTCATCGTGACCACGAACCGCTGCAGCTCCACGATCCGGCGCGCGCCGTCGGCCATGCCGTCCGTCGTCGCCTCCGACAGGTCTGCCCCGGAGCAGAACACCCGGTCGGCGGAGCGGAGCAGCACCACCCGCACGTCCGGGTCGGCCTCGGCGGTCTCGAGGTGTCCGAACAGCTCGGTCACCAGCTGCCGGCTCAACGCGTTCTTGTTGTGGGGCGAGTCCAGCGTCAGCGTCGCCAGTGGTCCGGTCACGTCGTAGTGCACGAGCTCGGGCTGGTCGGTGGAGGTCATGGCGCGCATCTTCCCATCCGAGGTGACGCCGGCTCCGAACACCCGGTATGCGACAACGACTGATGTATGCCGGTTTCGGAGTCCTCGCCGCGGTCGTGGGTATCGCGGCGGGGCACCTCGTGGCTGCCATCATCGACCCGGCCAGCTCCCCGGTGCTGGCCATCGGCTCGACGGTCATCGACCTGACCCCCACCCCCGTCAAGGAATGGGCGGTCGCCCAGTTCGGGACCGCCGACAAGCCGATCCTCGTCGGCTCGGTCATGGTCGGAGCAGCCCTGCTCGCCGCCGTGGGCGGCGTGCTGGCCAGGCGCCGCTTCGCGCTGGGTGCCGGCGTCCTGGTCGTCCTCGTCGCCCTCTCCGGCCTGGCCGCCGTGCTCCGCCCCACGGCCGGACCCCTGGACGCCGTCCCCGCCCTCGCCACCGCCCTGACCGGCGTCACCGCCCTGTGGTGGCTCACCCGCACTGCCGCCGAGCCGGCCACCGGGTCCCATTCCGGCGCGGCCGGCTCCCCGACGCGCCGCGGGGTGCTGATCGCCACCGGCGCGCTGGCCGTGGCTGCCGCCGCGATGGGCGGCGTCGGCCGCTGGGTGACCTCGCTGCGCGCCAACCCCTCCGACGTGACGCTCCCGGCCCCCACGGACCCGGCGCCGCCGTTCCCGACGGGCCTCGACGACCAGGTCAAGGGCATCGCGTCCTTCCGGACGCCCAACGACGACTTCTACCGGATCGACACCCGGCTGAGCCTGCCCACGCTGGGGATCGAGGACTACGAGCTGGTCATCGACGGCGACGTCGAGAAGGAGCTGTCGTTCAGCTTCGACGACCTCCTCGCCATGGACCTCATCGAGCGCGACATCACCCTCACCTGCGTCTCCAACGATGTCGGCGGCCCCTACGTGGGTGGCGCCCGCTGGCTCGGCGTCCGGCTCACCGACCTCCTCGACCTGGCCGGAGTCGGCGACACCGCCGACCAGATCCTGTCCACCGACGTCGACGGCATGACCATCAGCACCCCGCTGCAGGTCGCCACCGACGGCCGCGACGCCATGATCGCGCTCGGCATGAACGGCGAGGCGCTCCCGCGCGAGCACGGCTTCCCCGCCCGGATGGTCGTCCCGGGTCTCTACGGCTACGTCTCCGCCTGCAAGTGGATCACCAAGATGACCCTCACGACGTACGACGAGCAGCAGGCGTACTGGACCGAGCGGGACTGGGCCCTCGACGCCCCGATCAAGATCTCCAGCCGCATCGACACCCCCAAGTCCTTCCAGGAGATCGACTCCGGAGACACCTTCATCGCGGGCGTCGCCTGGGCCCAGGACCGTGGCATCGCCAAGGTCGAGGTCCAGATCGACGGCAGCGACTGGCAGGAGGCCAAGCTCGGCCCGTCGGCCGGTGTCGACTACTGGCGGCAGTGGTACCTCCCCTGGAACGCAACGAGCGGTCAGCACACGCTCACCGTCCGGGCCGTCGACCAGGAGGGCACGGTGCAGACGCCGGCCAAGGCGATGCCGTTCCCGGACGGCGCCAGCGGCTACCAGTCGATCATCACCCGCGTCGGCTGAGTGCCCGAAAACCCTTGAAAAACAGCCGATCCGACCAATCCGGTCGGGCCCCGGCCACGAACTCCAGTTGTTCTTACCGCAGGTGATCTCACCGCAATGGAAGGTTCCACGACATGAAGCACACGACCGCTCTTCGCTCCAGCGGCCTCGCGGCCGCCGCCATCGCCCTCTCCGTCGGCCTCGCGGCCTGCGGCAGCGACGAGGAGCCGGCCGACGCCGGCTCCACGCCCACCTCGGAGGCCCCGCAGACCCCGGAGGAGACCGACGATGGTGGTGCGGACCCCGCCGCCAACCTCTACGGTCCCGCGTGTGGCGAGGTTCCGACCACCGGTGACGGCTCGGTCGAGGGCATGGCCACCGCCCCGGTCGCCTCCGCGGCCAGCGCCAACCCGCTGCTCGAGACCCTGGTCGCCGCCGTGACCGCAGCCGATCTGGTCGAGCCGCTCAACTCCGCTCCGGAGCTCACGGTCTTCGCCCCGTTCAACGGTGCCTTCGACGCGTTCAGCAAGAAGCAGCTCAACGGCCTGCTGGCCGACAAGGAGACGCTGACCCAGGTGCTCACGCACCACGTGGTCCCGCAGGCGATCGCCCCGGACGAGCTCTCGGGCGAGTTCGAGACGCTCAACGGCGACATGGTCACGATCAACGGCTCCGGCGAGGAGGCCACGATCGGCGACGAAGAGGCGACCGTCCTCTGCGGCGGCGTGGTCACGGCCAACGCGACGGTGTACATCATCGACACCGTCATGATGCCCTGACCTTCCTTACCGACCCAGGACCAGTCAGGATCTAGCTGTGGACCACCTCCGGGCAGTGCCCTCCGACACCCCCTCCACCGAGGGGTCGTCGGAGGGCCACGCCCTGGCCAGCCTGCTCACACGGTCGTCCCGTGGTGACAACGAGGCCTTCGCGGCCTTCTACGACGCCACCTCCGCCCGGGCCTACGGGCTGGCGGTCCGGGTCGTGCGGGATCCGTCCCAGGCAGAGGAGGTCGCCCAGGAGGCGTTCCTCGAGGTCTGGCGCACCGCCAGCCGGTTCGAGTCGAAGCGAGGAAGCGCCATCGGGTGGCTGCTCACGATCGTCCACCGCAAGGCGGTCGACCGGGTGCGGTCCGCGGAGGCGGCCAGCCGCCGGGACACCGGGTTCCACCAGGACAACCCAGCCGTCGCACGCGATGTGACGGCCGAGGCCGCCGAGGCCTCGATGGAAGCACGTCGGGTGCGTACGGCGCTCAAGGAGCTCACGCAGGTTCAGCGTGAGGCCCTCGAGCTGGCGTACTTCGGCGGCTACACACACACGGAGGTGGCGAGCATGCTGGACCTACCGGTCGGCACCGCCAAGACCCGGATCAGAGACGGTCTGATCCGCATGAGAGACGCGATGGGAGTGGGCACGTCATGACCGACATTCACGCTTTGGTTGGCGCCTACGCCATCGACGCGCTCGAGGACATCGAACGCGCCGCGTTCGAGCGCCACCTCGCCGAGTGCCCCACCTGCCAGTCGGAGGTCACCGGCCTCCGTGAGGCGGGCGCCATCATCGGCTCCTCCGTCGCGGTCGAACCGCCCGCCGGCCTGCGCGCCAAGGTGCTCGCCGACATCGCCACCGTCCGGCCGCTGCCTCCCGCCGTCGACCGGCCCGCGGTCGCCGCTGGTGGCCGCCGCCGATTTCGTCCCGCTGCGCTGGTCGCGGCGGCCGCCGCGGTGATCGCCCTGGGCGGCGTGGCCGCGGTGACCCAGCCCTGGCAGGACGAGAGCTCCCAGAGGGTCACCGTCGCTGACCAGATCCGCTCGGCCGAGGACGCCGAGACCTACCAGGAAACTCTCGACGGCGGCGCCGAGGCGACCGTGATCCGTTCGGAGTCGCTGAACCGCGCGGTCCTGGTCACCTCCGACATGCCCGACGCCCCCAGCGGCTCGGTCTACGAGCTGTGGCTGCTCCACGACGGGGTGATGGTGTCGGCCGGGCTGATGCCGCCCGGTGCCCACGAGGTCATCCTCGAGGGTGACCCCGCGACCGCCCAGGGCGTCGGCATCACCGTCGAGCCCGAGGGCGGCTCGGAGGAGCCGACGAGCGACCCGATCGCACTGATCGAGTTCCAGCAGGCGTGATGGCACCGACACCACGACGCGTCGCCGTCGTCGGCTCCGGCGTGGCCGGACTCGTCGCGGCCCACGTGGCCGCGAAGTCCGCGCACGTCACGCTCTACGAGGCCGACGACCGGCTCGGCGGGCACGCCGACACCCACGACGTCGCCGACGGGACGTTGGCGATCGACACCGGCTTCATCGTCCACAACGCGCGCACCTACCCGACCCTGCTGCGCCTCTTCGCCGAGCTCGGCGTCGAGACCCAGGAGTCGGAGATGTCGCTCTCGGTCTCCGACGACGAGACCGGCCTGGAGTGGGCCGGTGCGCTCGGCGCGCGCGGACTGTTCCCCGCGGCCGGCAACCTGCGACGTCCCGCCTACCTGCGGATGCTGGTCGAGATCCCGCGCTTCCACCGCCGCGCCCGGGCCGTTCTCGAGACGACCGGTGAGGACCAGACGCTGCGCGAGTTCCTGGCCGAGGGCCGGTTCTCGGCGTACTTCGAACGCCACTTCATGGAGCCGGTCGTCGCCGCCGTGTGGTCGTGCGACCCGGACCTCGCGCTGGAGTACCCGGCGCGCTACCTCTTCACGTTCCTCCAGCACCACGGGATGCTCGGCATCTTCGGGTCGCCGACCTGGCGCACCGTGACCGGTGGCTCACGCAGCTACGTCGAGCGCGTCGCGGCCGGGCTGCCCGACATCCGCACCGGCACCAAGGTGACCTCGGTGCTGGAGACGCCCACCGGCGTGGAGGTCACCGACGGCAACGGCGCGACCGAGACGTACGACGCGTGCGTCATCGCGACGCACCCCGACCAGGCCCTCGGCATGCTCGCGGAGCCGACCGCGCTCCAGCGCGAGCTGCTCACCGCCCTGCCGTACTCGGCCAACTCCGCGCTGCTCCACACCGATGCTTCGCTGCTGCCCCGTGCCGAGGGCGCGCGGGCGTCGTGGAACTTCCGTCGCGTCGCCGAGACGTCCGGCCGGTCACGCGGAGTCACCGTGACCTACGACCTGACCCGGCTGCAGCGGCTGCCCACCGACACCCACTACCTCGTCACGCTCGGCGGTGACGACCTCGTCGACCCCGCCACGGTGATCGCGCGGCGCGACTACGCGCACCCGATCTACACCCCCGAGTCGGTGGCGGCCAGCGGCCGACTGCCGGAGATCTCCAGCGACCGGCTCGCCTTCGCCGGCGCCTACCACGGCTGGGGATTCCACGAGGACGGTGCGCGCTCGGGCCTGGTCGCCGCCGAGCGGATCGGCTTGACGTGGGAGTCCTCGGTGGTTGAGGTGCGAGGAGCGCCAGCGACGAGCCTCGAAACCCCCGAGACGCCCACGCTCTACCGCACCACGATCGAGCACACCCGACGCACGCCCTTCCGGCGTACCTTCACCAACCGCTCCCACACCTGGCTGGTCGACCTCGACGACCTGCCCGACCACGGCCGGCTGGCCTGGGGCCGCGGCAGCTTCGAGGCCCGCGACCACCTCGGCGAGCCGGACCGCTCGATCCGCCAGAACGTCGACGCGTTCCTGGCCGACCACGGTGTGGCCCTGGACGGCGGCCGGGTCGTGATGGCGGCGATGCCGCGGGCCTTCGGCTTCTGCTTCAACCCGATCAGCGTCTTCTGGTGCTCCGGTCCCGCCGGCGACCAGCGTGCGGTCGTGGTCGAGGTCCACAACACCTACGGCGACCGGCACGCCTACCTCGTCCACCCGGACGCGCAGGGCCGGGCCAGCACCGCCAAGCAGATGTACGTCTCGCCGTTCCACGGCACCGACGGCCACTACGAGCTCGCGGTGCCGGTCCCCGGCGACCGGCTCCAGGTGGTCGTCACCCTCGTCACCGGCGCGACCGGTGAGCAGACCGCGCGTTTCAGCGCGTCCCTGCGGGGCGAGGCCACCGACTCCAGCCCGTGGCGCGCCGCACCCGCGGCCCTGCGGAGCGCGTTGCTGATCCGGGCGCACGGCATCCGGCTCTGGCTGCGCAGGCTCCCGATCCGACCACGACCTACCCACCACCAGGAAGGGGTGACGCGGCGATGACACTCAGCTCCACACGCCCCTCCACCACCACGCAATGGCCCGGTCTCTTCGACCTCCCGACCGGCCCCCGCAACGCGATCGCGCAGCCGGTCGCCCGGCGGCTGTTCCGCGCGGCGGTGACCCGGCTCGACGTGACCGTCGAGATCGAGGTCGGCCCCGGTCGGCTCGAGATCCTCGGTCGCGGCGGTCCCACGATGCGCATCCACCGTCCCGACGAGTTCTATGCACGCGTCGGCCGAGACGGCCTGATCGGCTTCGGCGAGGCCTACCTCACCGGGGCCTGGGACACGAGTGAACCCGAAGGTCTCGGGGACTTCCTGTCGATCCTCGCGGCCGAGATCGCGACCCTGGTCCCGGACCGGCTGCAGCGCGCTCGCGCGTTCGTGGTCGCGAAGCGGCCCCACTTCCACCGGCCGGACGAGAAGCAGTCGCGCGAGCTCATCTCTCACCACTACGACCTGTCGAACGAGCTGTTCCAGCTCTTCCTCGACCCCACGATGAGCTACTCGTCGGGCCTGTTCGAGACCGACACCGAGGGGATGCCGGTCGTCGCCGGTGATCTCGAAGAGGCACAGGGTCGCAAGATCGAGCGGCTGCTCGACGTCACCGGCGTCGGTGAGGGCACCCGGGTGCTCGAGATCGGGACCGGCTGGGGCGAGCTCGCGCTGCGTGCCGCGCGGCGCGGCGCCCACGTCCACTCGATCACCCTCTCCACCGAGCAGCTCGAGCTCGCCGAGCAGCGGGTCGCTGCGGCCGGCTTCGCCGACCAGGTCGAGATCGAGCTGTGCGACTACCGCGCCGTCCCGACCGCCCACCCCGGACGCCAGTACGACGCCGTGGTGTCGGTCGAGATGATCGAGGCGGTCGGCGCGGAGTACTGGGCGTCGTACTTCCAGACCATCGACGCGGTGCTGGCTCCCGGCGGGCAGGTCGGCATCCAGGCGATCACGATGCCCCACGACCGGATGCTCGCCACCCGCGGCGGCTACACCTGGATCAACAAGTACATCTTCCCCGGCGGGTTCCTGCCCTCGACCGACGTCATCGAGCAGGTCACGCGCGACCACACGACCCTGCGTGTCCGCGAGCGCCTCGACTTCGGTCAGCACTACGCCGAGACGCTCCGTCAGTGGGACCAGCGATTCCTCGCCGCTCGCGACCAGCTGACCGCGCTCGGCTTCGACGAGATCTTCGTCCGGATGTGGCACTTCTACCTGGAGTACTCCCGCGCCGGCTTCGCCTCGGGCTACCTCGACGTCAACCAGATCGTGCTGGACCGGGGGGCTGGTCGGGCCTGACCTGGTCGATCTCGTGGGTGTCGCCGTCGCGACCGTCGAAGCGGACCGTGACCGACTCGAAGCCCTTGTGGCGCTGGGCCTGGGCGTAGAGCGCGTAGGCCCGGCGGTCGGCGTCGGTGAGGTCGACCGAGTCGGTGAACGGGGTGAGCAGCGCCCGCGGCCACAGCCGCCGCGTCAGCACCACGTTGATCTCGATGCCGAGCACACCCATGAGCGCGGCCAGGAAGATCAGGCCCATCAACCCGAGCACCAGACCGAAGGTCTGGTTGACGGTCGAGGTCTCGGCCAGCACCGTCGTGGCGTAGAGGGCGCCGCCGAGCTGCAGGATCTGCCACGCCACGGCAGTGAAGACGGCTCCGGGCAGGGCGCGCACCCAGGCGTGGCGGCGCGCCGCAGCCAACCGGAACAGCGAGGTCAGCACCAGGGCGACGATCACGACCGTGCCGAAGAAGATCCCCCACCGGACGGTGGCACCCGCCACCGGGTCGAGCATCCCGGTCGAGCTGCCGAGGGCGGAGAAGACCGAGAGCCCCACGACCGCGGTTCCGGCCACGAGCAGCAGGAGCAGGCTCCGCAGGCGCATCAGCACCGGGTTGGGACGGCTGTTGCGCGGCACCGACCAGGCGGCGTTCATGACGTTCTGCACTGCCTGGCCCAGGCCGAGCGCGCCGTAGATGGCCGCCAACGACCCGACCACGACCGCACCCACCGACCCGGTGAGGCCCTCCGGCCGGCCCAGCTGTTCCCCGATGATCGGGAACTGCGCCAGCGCGGAGGTGAGGGCGGCGTCCCGGAGCTCGGGCCGGTCCTGGAGCAGGAAGCCGAAGATCGAGGACGCCAGCAGCAGCAGCGGGAAGATCGCGACGAACGCGTAGTAGGTCACCATCGCGGCGAGGAAGTTCCCGTGGTCGTCGAAGAACTTGTAGATCACCGCGATCGGGAAGCCGAGCACCGGGTGGCGCCGCTGGAAGCGGTCCAGCCGCCCGGTGTCCATTCCCCCAGTCTGCCCTGCCGTCGTTCCTCAGGCCGGGCGGTCGACCTGGGCCGCGAGGTGTTGGGGCGCCTGGAGGCAGTAGGAGTCGGTGAGGAGCTCGGCGAGCTCGTCCCAGTCGGTGTCGTCGTCGAGGAGCATCCCGACGACGTTGCCGCCCCAGTCGACCTTGAAGTACGGCGCCCCCAGGTGCTGGAAGGCCATCACCTCGTCGACCTCGGCGCGGAAGGTGATCCGGAACAGCTGGTCCTCGCCGCCGAAGACATGGGCGATCGTCGCCTGCCCGACCCGCCAGCGGGTGCCGACCCACGCGTTCTCCTCCGCCGCGCGCGGGAACCGCGCCATCACCGCGCCGATGCGCAGCACCAGCTCCTCGGGAACGAGCGGACGCTCGAGTCGACGGGCCACGGTCAGACCCTGCCACGCCGCACCGACAGCCGCGTCACCGCTCAGGTCCGACCCATGTCGGGGCCGGCACCCAGCGCGAGTGCCGCCAGCTCGCGGCGGCTCCGCACCCCGGTCCGGCGGAACACCGACTTCAGGTGGTCCTGGACCGTGAGCGGCGAGAGGTGCAGGGACGCCGCCACCTCGGCCGTCGTACGACCGCCGCACACCTCGGCCACCACGACGCGTTCCCGGGGCGACAGTGCGAAGGCGCGGGCCACCAGGTCCAGCCGGTCTGCTGCCGTGATCGGCTCCATCGCCACGACCACGTCCCGGTCCGGTCCGAGGCGAGCCGCGCTGACCGATATCCAGGAGCCCCCGCCGAGATGGACCCGGCCGCGCGGCTCGTGGGCGTCCACTTCCTGCTCACGCGCCACCAGCTGGGCGGCCACGTTGTACGCCGCGGCCGGGACCGGCAGCACCCCATCCGCCGACGGCAGCAGCCGCGCCAGCCAGTCCTCGGCCGCGGCGGTCCGGCTGACCACCCGTAGCGCGTCGTCGAGGACCAGCACGACCGGTCCCGCGGCCTCGCCGTCCGACGGCCGGCGCAGCGCCCTCGCCTGCACCTGGCGCAGCGCTTCGGTGACGGCCGGCACGACGGCGTCGACGCGGCGTAGGTCCTGGTCCCGAAAGGGCTCACGCGACCACAGGTCGAGGAACGCCCAGCAGCCGTGGGCGTCGAGGAACACGACCGACAGCACGTCGATGACCCCGTGTGGCCGCTGGACCTGCTGCCACACCTGACTCTCCGCGGCCCGCTCGCCCAGCGTGGCTGCGCCGGCGAGCGAGGTCCAGCGGTTCAGCACGGTGAGGTACTTCGCGCTGATCAGCTCTGGCAGCCCGACCCCCGTCGGAACCTCCGCCAGCGGATCGACGCCGACCGTCGTGACGGGGTCGGTCAGCACGAAGGCGTACCAGTCGAAGGCCATGGAACGGCGCAGGTGCGTGATCACGCCGGCGCGAAGCTCCCGGCTGTCGCTCACCGTCCGTGCGAGCCGCTCGATCGCGTCCGCATCGCCCGCCTTCACGTCCCGATGGTAGGACGCCGAGGACTCCTCCGGGATCCCAGAAACAAGGGATGGCGGTGGGCAGTCCGTCGCCGCACGCTGGAGACATGGTCACCTTGCACATCGAGCACTCCATCAGCGACTTCGGCACCTGGCGCAGCGCCTTCGACCGCTTCGCCGACCAGCGGCAGCAGGCGGGAGTACGCGGCCACGTCGTCCGCCGTCCCGTCGACGACCTGCACCACGTCAGCATCGACCTCGACTTCGCCGAGGTCGAGCAGGCGGTCGCCTTCGAGCAGTTCCTCCGGACCGACGTCTGGGCCGACCCGGCGAAAAGCCCCGCGCTCAGCGGGACGCCGACCACCTCGATCCTGCGGGACGAGATCGTCGAGCATTGACCCGGCCCGTGGCAGAGTCGGGCCATGGACGCCGTCAGCACCGCGTTCGAGACCTGGCCCCGTGAGGGGTTCCTTCACGACGCGCAGCGGCGCCGGGCGTCGTACGACGGCCCGCTCGAGATCGGGCAGGGCCAGACCAACAGCCAGCCGCGCACCGTGGCGGCGATGCTGCGGCTGCTCGACGTCAGGCCCGGGCACCGGGTGCTCGACGTCGGATCCGGGTCGGGCTGGACCACGGCCCTGCTCGCCCACCTGACCGGGCCGACCGGCACGGTGGCGGGCGTCGAGCTCGAGCCGGAGCTGGTCGCGTTCGGAGCCGCCAACCTGGCCGCCACCGGCCAGTCCTGGGCCACGATCCGCGCCGCTTCGGCTGACGTGCTCGGGCTGCCGGAGGGTGCGCCCTGGGACCGGATCCTGGTCTCGGCCGAGCCGCGGTCGCTCCCCGAGGCGCTGGTCGACCAGCTGGCCGATGACGGCGTGATGGTCATCCCGGTGGCCGGCACGATGCTGCGGGTCACCAACCCCGGCGCGACCCTCACCGACCACGGTCACTACCGCTTCGTGCCCCTCCGCTGAGCGTTGTCCCGCAGCGCCTCGACCGACGGCGGGACCGGGACGTCGTCGTCGAGCCAGACCGAGCGCTGCGGCTCGCCGTACTCCATGCGGACGGGGAGTACGCCGGTCCACACCCCCTCCTCGAAGAACTCCTCGTCGGTGTCGCCGTCGTTGACCTTGAGCAGCCAGTTGTCGTCGGTGATGTCGAGCGCGAGCGCGACGGTGGCCGAGACCTCCTTGCGGAGCATGCCGCGGACCTCGGCCCGCCGGCCGGGGATCAGGCCGTCGGAGATCACGTCGAGCGCCTCGACCGCGTCGTCGCCGGTGAGTCTCTGCAGCGGGCCACGGACGACGGCCGAGCGGTAGTTCGCGGAGTGCTCGAACATCGACGTCGCCATCACCAGTCCGTCGAGCACGTGGACGGCGAGGACGCCCTCCGCACCCGTCGCGACCTGCCGCAGCGCACCCGCGCCGGTCGAGCCGTGCAGCAGAATCCGGTCGCCGTCGCGGGCGAACAGCATCGGCACCGCCCACGGGCGGCGGTCGGTGGTGACCGTCGCCAAGGTGCCGACCAGCACCTCGTCGAGGAGCTGGTCGAGCACGGCGCGGTCGCGCACGCGTCGGTCCTTCTCGCGGGTCAGGTCGTCGAGCGTCACCGGTCGATCGTGGCAGGTGTGGCGGACCTTGTCGGCGAGTCTGCTTCTTGGTACCCGCAATTTCGGGTGCCAAGTGGCGGTTTCCCCGGTCGACCGGGGAAACCGCCACCCCTAGTAGGACTTCGGCAGCCCCAGCGAGTGCATCGAGACGAAGTTGAGGATCATCTCGCGGCTGACGGGGGCGATCCGGCCGGCGCGGGTGGCGACCAGCAGGCCGGCCATGCCGTACTCCTGGGTGATCCCGTTGCCGCCGTGGGTCTGCACCGCCCGGTCGGCCGCGTCGCAGGCCGCCTCGGCGGCGGCGTACTTGGCCATGTTGGCGGCCTCGCCCGCGGCCATGTCGTCGCCGGCGTCGAGGAGCGCGGCCGCCTTCTGCGTCATCAGGCGGGCCAGCTCGACCTCGATGTGGGTCTGCGCGAGGGGGTGGGCGATCGCCTGGTGACCGCCGATCGGGCCCTGGAAGACCTCGCGCTCCTTCGCGTACCTCACCGCCGCGTCGAGGGCGAACCGCGCGATCCCGGTCGAGAACGACGCCGCCATGATCCGCTCCGGGTTGAGGCCCGCGAACAGCTGCACCAGCCCGCCGTCCTCGTCGCCCACGACTGCGTCGTCCGACAGCCGGATGTCGTCGAGGAAGACCGTGAACTGCAGCTCGGGGCTGACGATCTCCATCGGGATCGGCTTCGCCTCGAAGCCGGGGGCATCGGTCGGGACGACGAACAGGACCGGCTTGAGCTTGCCGGTCTTAGCGTCCTCGGCCCGCGCGACGACCAGGACGTGGTCGGCCTCGTCCACGCCGGAGATGTAGATCTTGCGGCCGTTGAGCACCCACTCGTCACCATCGCGGCGGGCGGTGGTGGTGATGTTGTGGGTGTTGGTGCCGGCGTCGGGCTCGGTGATCGCGAACGCCATGGTGCCGGTCCCGTCGCAGATGCCGGGCAGCCACCGCTGCTTCTGCTCCGTCGGTGCCGTAGCGCGAGATCACGGTGCCGCAGATCGCCGGGGACACCACCATCATCAGCAGCGGGCAGCCCTGGGCGGCCAGCTCCTCGCAGACCGCGGCGATGTCGCCGATCCCGCCCCCACCGCCGCCGTACTCCTCGGGGATGTTGATGCCGAGGTAGCCGTTCTTGCCGATCTCCAGCCACAGCTCGGTGGTCTTCTCGCCCGACCGGGCCTTCTCGGTGAAGTACTCCCGTCCGAACTTCGAGGCCAGCTTGCCGACCTCACGGCGCAGCGTCTGGCGCTCCTCGGACTCGGTGAACGCGTTCTCGATCATGCGTCTGCTCCTTCGACCACTGCGAGGACCTCCCCGGACGCGACCTGCGTCCCGGGTCGTACGTCGATCTCGGTGACCGTGCCGGCATGCGGCGCCGACACGGTGTGCTGCATCTTCATCGCCTCCAGGACCAGCACCGGCTGGCCCGCGACCACCTCGTCGCCGGTCGCGACGGCCACGCTCACGACCGTGCCGGGCATCGGCGCCAGCAGGCTGCCGCTCGCGACCGCGTCGGCCGGGTCGGTGAACCGCGGCAGCGGCCGGAAGCTGGCGTGCCCCTCGTTGCTGTCGACGAAGACGTCATACGGTGCGGTCGTCATGGCGACCACGTCGTATGACGTCCGGAGGCCGTCGGTCTCGAGGACTACGCGCGACGTGCCGGCCTCGACCACGTCGTGGCCGACCACGGAGTAGCCGTCACGTCCGCCCCACCACTCGACGACGACGTCGCCCTCGAACTCGGTGCGCTGGGGTTGGGAGACGACGTTGCGCCAGGCGACGGGGATGCCGTGCTGGACGGTCCGGGCGAGGCGGTCGGTCTCCGCGAGCGCGACCGCCGCAGCGACCGCCGCTCCTCCGGTGGTTGAGGTGCGAGCGGAGCGAGCCTCGAAACCCCCGGACCCCAGGAAGGCGGTCGTCACCTCGCCCGCCAGGAACACGGGGTCCCGCAGGATCGCGACCAGCAGGTCGCGGTTGGTCCTCACGCCGTGGATCCGGGACCGCGACAGCACACCGGCGAGCTGCCGGGCGGCCGCGGACCGGCTCGGGGCGTGGCAGATGACCTTGGCCAGCATCGCGTCGTAGTGCGTCGACACCTCGCTGCCGGACTCGAAGCCGGCGTCGACCCGGATGCCGGGCTCGACCGGGATCTCGAAGGTCGTCAGGGTGCCGCTCTGTGGCTGGTAGTCGGCGCCCGGGTCCTCGGCGTAGAGCCGTACCTCGATCGCGTGCCCATCCGGTGGTTGAGGTGCGAGCGAAGCGAGCCTCGAAACCCCCGGAGCCCCCTCGGCGACCTCGAGCTGGAGCGCGACCAGGTCGACCCCGTGGACCAGCTCGGTGACCGGGTGCTCGACCTGGAGCCGGGTGTTCATCTCCAGGAAGAAGAACCGCTCGGTGGTCGGGTCGTAGAGGAACTCGACCGTGCCGGCACCGCGGTAGCTGATCGCCGCCGCGGCCCGGTGGGCCGCCTCGTGCAGTGCGTCGGCCACGGCAGCCGGGAGCGCCGGTGCCGGCGACTCCTCGACGACCTTCTGGTGCCGGCGCTGGATCGAGCAGTCGCGCTCACCGAGGACGAGGACGCCGCCACGGCCGTCGCCGACGACCTGCACCTCGACGTGGCGACCCTGTTCGACGTAGGGCTCGACGAAGACGGTGCCGTCGCCGAACGCGGACGCGGCCTCGGCCGAGGCCTTCTCGATCGCCGAGGCCAGGTCGTCGACGTCGCGGACGATCCGCATGCCGCGACCGCCACCACCGGCCGACGCCTTGACCAGCAGCGGCAGGTCGGTCGGCTTCGGGTCGACCGGAGCCTCGAGGACCGGCACCCCGGCGCCGCTCATGATCCGCTTCGCCTCGATCTTCGACCCCATCGACTCGATCGACTCGGGGTCCGGTCCGACCCACGTCAGGCCGGCGTCGATCACGGCGCGGGCGAAGTCCGCGTTCTCGCTCAGGAAGCCGTAGCCGGGGTGGATCGTGTCCGCCCCGGCACGCTTCGCGGCGTCGAGCACGAGGGCGCCGTCGAGGTAGGTGTCCGACGGGGAGAGGCCCGGCAGCCGTACGGCGACGTCGGCCTCACGCACGTAGGGCAGCCCTGCGTCGGCGTCGGAGTGGACCGCGACGGTCTCGATGCCGAGGGCGCGGCAGGTGCGGAACACCCGGCTGGCGATCTCGGCCCGGTTGGCGACCAAGAGTCTCGAGATCACGGCCTGAACACCCCGAACCGGTCGGTGCCACGGATCGGCACGGTGTTGATCACCGAGAGGCAGATGCCGAGGACGGTGCGGGTGTCGCGGGGGTCGATGACGCCGTCGTCGTAGAGCATCCCGGAGAGGAAGAACGGCAGCGACTGCTCCTCGACGGACGCCTCGACGAAGTCGCGCATGCCGCGGTCGGCCTCGTCGTCGTACTCCTTGCCCTTCGCCTCGGCGGCGGCGCGGGCGACGATCGAGAGGACGCCGGCGAGCTGCGCGGGTCCCATCACCGCGGACTTCGCGCTGGGCCAGGTGAAGAGGAAGCGGGGGTCGAAGGCGCGGCCGTTCATGCCGTAGTTCCCGGCGCCGTACGACGCCCCCATGATCACGCTGAGGTGCGGGACGGTCGAGTTGGAGACCGCGTTGATCATCATCGCGCCGTGCTTGATGATGCCGCCCTGCTCGTACTCCTTGCCGACCATGTAGCCGGTCGTGTTGTGGAGGAACAGCAGCGGGGTGTCGACCTGGTTGGCGAGCTGGATGAACTGCGTGGCCTTCTGGGCCTCCTCGCTGAACAGCACGCCCTGGGCGTTGGCGAGGATGCCGACCGGGTGGCCGTGGATCCGCGCCCAGCCGGTCACGAGCGAAGTCCCGTAGAGCGGCTTGAACTCGTCGAACGCCTGGCCGTTGGCTCTGCCGTGGTCGGGCGAGACACCGTCACAGACGCGGGCGATGACCTCGCGGGGGTCGAACGGCTCCTTGAGGTCGGTCGGGATCAGGTCGAGCAGGCCGTCGGGGTCGGCGTCGGGCTCCGCGTAGGAGACCGGGGCCGGGGACGCCTTGCGCCAGTTGAGGCGGGCCACGATCCGGCGACCGATCCGGATCGCGTCGCGCTCGTCCGCGGCGAGGTAGTCGGCCAGGCCGGAGGTGCGGGCGTGCATCTCGGCGCCGCCCAGCGACTCGTCGTCGGAGTCCTCGCCGGTCGCCATCTTCACCAGCGGCGGTCCGCCGAGGAACACCTTGGCCTGCTCCTTGACCATGACCGTGTAGTCGCTCATGCCCGGGACGTAGGCGCCGCCGGCAGTGGAGTTGCCGAACACCAGCGCGATGGTCGGCCGCTTGGCCGCCGAGCTGCGGGTGATGTCACGGAACAGCTTGCCGCCGGGGATGAAGATCTCCTTCTGCGTGGGCAGGTCCGCCCCGCCGGACTCGACCAGGGCGACGGTCGGCAGCCCGTTCTCCTCGGCGATCTGGCTGGCCCGGAAGACCTTCTTGACCGTCCACGGGTTGCTCGCGCCGCCCTTCACCGTCGGGTCGTTGGCGGTGATCATGCACTCGACGCCCTCGATCACCCCGATGCCGGTCACCACGCTGGCGCCGACGGTGAAGTCGCTGCCCCAGCCCGCCAGCGGCGAGAGCTCGAGGAACGCGCTGCCCGGGTCGACGAGGAGCTCGATCCGTTCGCGGGGCAGCAGCTTGCCGCGCGCGTGGTGGCGCTCGGCGTACCGCTCCCCGCCACCGGCGACCGCCAGCGCATGCTCGGCATCGAGGTCGGCGAGCTTGTCGAGCATCGCCTCCCGGTTCGTCATGCCTCGACCACGGCCTTCATCCGTTCCAGCGTGGTGCGCATGCCCTTGAGGTTGGTCCGGCCGCGCAGCAGACCGACCGTCGCCCCGTAGAGCCGCATCGGCAGCGACGGCGCGAACCGGAAGTACTCGGTGACGAGGGTGCCCCCGTCCTTCGGCTCGAGCCGGTAGCCCCAGTTGTTGACCACGTTGTCGTCGGAGCCGACCGAGAACTCGAAGACCCGCTCCGGCTCGAGCTCGGTCACCGTGCACGGGGTCCAGTACGTCGGCCCGACACCGTTGCGCTTGACGTGACCCTTGAACTTCGCGCCGACCGCGGGCCCGTCGTACCCGCGGCGCCACCTGGCCTCGAACGTCTCGGGGGAGAACTCGCCGATCCGGGTGATGTCACTGACGAGGTCCCACACCTCGGCGGTCGGCGCGTCCATCCACAGCGACACCTCGCCGCGCTGCGGGGGGAACAGCTTCCCCATCATCGGGAGTACCCCAGCAGCCTGGCCGCAAGATCGTTCAACACGTCGTTCGCTCCTCCTCCGATGGGCAGGATCCGGGCGTCGCGGTAGTGCCGCTCCACCTCGGTCCCGCGCAGGTATCCGGCGCCGCCGTGCAGCTGCACCGCCTGGTCACACACATGGGTCGCACAGTCGGTCGCGGTCTGCTTCGCGAGGCACGCCTCGGCGACCACGTTCTCGCCGTCGACGTGCCGGCGCGCCACCTCGTGGGTGTAGGTGCGGGCGACCTCGACCTGCCGCCGCATCTCCACCAGCGCATGGCGCACGACCTGGTTCTTGATCAGCGGCCGACCGAACGTCTCCCGCTCGCGGCAGTACGCCGCCGTCAGCTCGAGGCTGCGGGCCGCGATGCCGTAGCCGTGGACCGCGAGCGCGATCCGTTCGACCACGAACTGGTCGGCGATCTGACCGAAGCCGGTGTTCTCCTCACCGACCAGGTTGCCGACCGGGACCCGGGCATCGGCGAAGCCGAGCTCGGCGGTGTCCGAGCAGTGCCAGCCCATCTTGGTCAACGCCCGGTCGACGGTGAAGCCCGGAGTGTCCTTCTCGATCACCAGCAGGCTCAGGCCCGCGTGCCCGGGGCCGCCGGTCCGGACCGCGGTGGTGACGAAGTCGGCGCGGACGCCGCTGGTGATGAAGGTCTTGGTGCCGTTGACGACGTAGTGCTCCCCGTCGCGTCTCGCCGTGGTCTGGAGGCTCGCGACGTCGGAGCCGCCGCCGGGCTCGGTGACGGCGAGGCTGCCGATCAGCTCGCCGGCCAGGGTGGGCCGGACGAAGCGGTCGATCAGGTCGGGGTTGCCGGAGGCTGCGAGGTGGGGCAGCGCGATGCCGCCGGTGAACAGCGCGGCCATCAAGCCGCTGGAGGCACCGGCCTCGAAGAACCCCTCCTGCAGGGCGATGCTGTCGAGCAGGTCGCCGCCCTCGCCGCCGACCGACTCGGGGAACGAGACGCCGAGCAGGCCGTGCTTGGCGGCCTTCGCGTGGAGCTCGCGGGGGACCTCGCCCGCGTCCTCCCACGCGTCGAGGTGGGGTGCCACCTCCCGGCGTACGAACTCGCGGGCGGTGTCCTTGAGTGCCTGGCGGTGCTCGGTCACGACATCACCCCCGGGGCGGCGGTGGCTGGTGCACCGTTCGGGACGCCGAAAACAGTGCAGGATCCACCGCTCCCGTCCGGGTCGCGCGGTCGGCGGTGGCTGGTGCACCGTTCGGGAGCCGGAAACGGTGCAGGATCCACCGCTCACGGTGAGTTCTCGTGGCCTCACAGGAGACTCTCCTCGATCGACACCAACCGCGACCGGACCCACTCGCCGAGTCCCTTGGCCTGCGGGTCGAAGCGGGTGCCGGCGGCGACGCCGTCGCCGAGCAGGCCGCGGATCAGCACGTTGACGCCGCCGAGGTTGGGCAGCAGGTAGACCTCGACGTCGAGGTCGGCGGCCTCGGGGACCAGCTCGCGCACCCGGGTCGGGGTGATCAGCTTCGAGAGCCACGAGACCCGCTCGTCGTAGCGCGGTGAGCCGTCGTGGGCGATCCACAGGCCGAGGTTGGCGTCACCGCCCTTGTCGCCCGAGCGGGCGTGGACGAACGTGCCGAGGGGCAGCTTGCGGGTGAGGGTGTCGGCGGGGTGGGGGTACGGCGAGGGTCGGGTCCCGCTGGCGTCCTCGACCGGGCGCGGCGAATTCGGCGGGTCGGCGATCTCCTCGCGGTGGCCGTCGGCGTGGACCACGGTCTGGGTGACGGCCGAGCGTTCGACGTACGCCGTCCGGAAGACGCCGTAGGGGGTGGCCGGCCCGGGCGGCGCGGTCAGCGTGAAGCCGGGGTAGGAGGCGAGCGCCAGCTCGACGGCCGCGGCGGTGAACGGCTTGCCGACCGGCTCGGGCTGCGGGTCCTTCACGGTGCAGCGCAGCAGCACGGACGCGGCTTCCTCGGTCTCGGCGTCGAGGGGCGGCTGCGCGACGGGCGACCACACGACCTCGGCCGGCGCCGGATCCAGGGCCGCGGTGAGCTGATCGCGCACCCAGGCCGCCTTGGCCTCGATGTCGAGCCCGGTCAGCACCAGCTCCACGGTGTTGCGGAAGCCGCCCAGCTCGTTGACGCCGACCTTGAGCCGGTCCGGCGGCGCCTCGCCGCGTACGCCGGAGATGGCGACCCGGTCCGGCCCAGCCGGGTCCAGCACGATCGAGCTCAGGTCGACGGTCACGTCGGGCCCGAGGTAGCGGGTCGACTGGATCTCGTAGACCAGCTGAGCCGTGACGGTGTCCACGGTGACCCCACCACCGGTGCCGGGGTGCTTGGTGATCACGCTGCTGCCGTCGGCCGAGATCTCGGCCAGCGGGAAGCCCAGGGGGCGGCTGCCGTCGAGCTCGGCGAAGCCGGAGAAGTTGCCACCGGTGGCCTGCGCACCGCACTCGAGCACGTGCCCGGCGACGACCGCACCGGCCAGCTCGTCGTACTGCTCCGGCGTCCAGCCGTGGTGGGCCACGGCGGGCCCGAGGACCAGGGAGGCGTCGGTGACCCGGCCGGTGACCACGATGTCGGCGCCGGCGGTGAGGGCGGCGGCGATGCCATGGCCGCCGAGGTAGGCGTTGGCGGTGAGCGCGCCGTCGAAGGAGAGGCCCCTGACGTCGTCGCCCTCGACGTGCGCGATGGCCGGGTCGAGTCCCAGGCCCCGGGCGACCTCGCGCAACCGGTCGGCCAGGCCGGCGGGGTTGAGGCCGCCGGCGTTGCTGACGATCTTCACGCCCTTCTCGAGGGCGAGGCCGAGGCAGTCCTCGACCTGGCGCACGAACGTCCGCGCGTAGCCCAGTGACGGGTCCTTCATCGTGTCCTTGCCGAGGATCAGCATGGTCAGCTCGGCGAGGTAGTCACCGGTGAGGACGTCGAGGTCGCCTCCCTCGAGCATCTCGCGCATCGCGGAGAACCGGTCGCCGTAGAAGCCCGAGCAGTTGCCGATGACGAGGGGCTCAGCCACCGGTGGTCGCCCCCCGTCCGTTGCCCGCCGGACCCGCGAAGCACTGCGCGATCCCCAGCCAGGTGGTCGCGTCCCGGCCCTGGGCGACCAGGTCGGTGTCGGACTGGTGGACCCGTTGGGTCACCAGCCGGCAGAAGTCGTACGCCGACCCGCGCACCGACTGGCTCGCGTCCTCGGGCCCCCACGCCCACAGGTCGCCGCTGGGGGCGGTCAGCTCGACGCGGACCTCCTCCGTCGGCGGCTGGAGGCCGTGGACGCTGAAGGCGAAGCCACGGGTCCGCACTCCGAGGTGGGCCACGTTGCGGATGCCGTCGTCGATGACCGGCTCGGCGTCGAGTGCCTCGTGCACGTCCAGGCGAATGGGCCCAGGTCTCCATGTAGCGGGCGGTCGCCATCGACGTCGCCGACATCGGCGGGCCGAACCACGGCATCTTCTCCCCGGCCGGGTGGGCACGCAGCGCGGCTGCGAGCGCCGTACGGCCACCGCGCCAGCGGGCCAGCAGGTCGGCCGGCTCGATCCGACCGGCACTCATCGCGGACTGGTCGACGAACCCCTCGGGGTCTGCCATCGCCGCCAGCACCAACGCGTCCCACGCGCTCTTGTCGGTGGCCGCGGCCAGCGCGGCCTCGTCGGTCCACGCGAGGTGGGCCACCTGGGTCGCGACGTCCCAGCCGGCGGCCGGCGTCGGTGTCCGCCAGCCCTCCTCGGGCAGGTCGGCGACCAGCGCCTCCAGCCGGTCGCCCTCGGTCGCGAGGTCGGCCAGCACCTGCTCCAGCGTGTCGCTCATGCGTGCGCTCCCAGCGTTGCGTCGAGGGTCCGGGCCCACTGGTCGAGGATCCGGCGTCGTCGTCGGGTGTCGTCGGTGATGGTCGCCGCGAGGCCGAGGCCGCGCACCAGGTCGAGCGTCGCCTGCACCAGCTCGCGCACGCCGGCGTGCCGCTCGTCGACGCCGAGCGCCTCGACCGTGAGCCGGTGGGTCTCGCGGCCGACCCGTTGCTCGAGCGGCGTGACCGCGGCCAGCAGCGTCTCGTCGGTCCGGGCAGCGACCCAGACCTCGAGTGCGGCCGTGAAGACCGGCGAGCTGAAGTGGTCCCCCAGCACCCGCAGCACCGCGCGGGTCCGGTCGGCGCCGCGCGGCACGGCACCCAGCGCGGTGGCCAGCTCCGCGCCGCGCAGCTCGGTGAGGTGCTCGACGGCCGCGACGACCAGGTCGTTCTTGGTCGGGAAGTGGTGGAGCTGCGCGCCGCGGGACACCCCGGCCCGCTCGGAGACCAGCGTCGTCGTCGTCCCGGCGAAACCCCGCTCGACCACCAGCTCGACGGTCGCCTCCAGCAGCCGCAGCCGCATCGCGCGGGTGCGGTCGGCCTGCGGGGTACGAGCGACGGCGGTCACCCACCCATCGTCGTACCCGACAAACAAACAGTCAAGCCTGTCTGTTTGTGTCTCTCAGCCGCGGAGCATGGCCTCGGTCTCGGCGTCGGCGTGGTCGGTCTCCCGGGACAGCTTGGACGGCCACCAGATGAACCGGCCGACGTCGTAGGACAGCGCGGGGACCAGCAGGGAGCGGACCACGAGCGCGTCGAGGAGTACGCCGAACGCGACGATGAACCCGATCTGCGCCAGGAACAGGATCGGGATGACGCCGAGGGCGGCGAACGTCGCCGCCAGCACGATGCCGGCCGAGGTGATCACACCACCGGTGGCCGAGAGCCCCTTGAGGATGCCGGGGTGGGTGCCCTGCCGCAGCGACTCCTCGCGCACCCGTGTCATCAGGAAGATCGAGTAGTCGATGCCGAGCGCGACCAGGAACACGAAGCCGATCAGCGACGTCGAGGGGTCGGACGAGGGGAAGTGGAAGACGTGCTCGAACACCAGCGCCGAGATGCCCAGCGTCGCACCGAACGACAGCACGTTGGCCACGATCAGCAGCACCGGCGCGACCACAGCGCGGAGCAACAGCATCAGCACCACCAAGATCACCAGCAGGATCGCCGGGATCACCTTCGCCCGGTCACTGCCGGTGACGTCACGGGTGTCGAGGTTGATCGCCGTGGAGCCCCCGACGAGGATCTCCTCGGAGACGGCGTCGAGGTCGGTGCGGAGGTCGCGCACGGTGTCGGTCGCGGCCTGGGAGTCGGCCGGGTCGGCGAGGGTGGCGAACAGCAGCACCTCGCCGTCGACCACCTTCGGCTGGTTCGGGTCGTCCCCGGCGGGCAGGGGGAACACCGGCGCGGCGATGCCCTCGTGGGCCGACACCAGCTCGAGGGTCTCGGCCAGGTGCTCCTCCGGAACGACGAGCTGTGCCGGGGAGGCGTTGTCGGCCACGAAGTGGGCGTCGATCACCTCCTGGGCGTCGACCGACTCGACCGAGGTGAGGAACAGCTCGGTCTGCGGCACCTGCTCCTCGTCCAGCGTGACGACGAAGGCGGCCGAGATCGCGAGCGCGGCGAACGTGACCACCCAGACGGTGCGGGCGCGACCCCGGATCAGCCGGGCCAGCCGGCCCCACAGGCCCTGCGTGTCGGTGTGCTCCGAGCCGTACGCCGGCATGAACGGCCAGAACGCACGACGTCCCAGCAGCACCAACCCGGCCGGCAACAGCGTCAGCGAGCTGAGCATCGCGCCGGCGATCCCGAGCGCACCCACGGGGCCCAGCCCGCTGAGCGACGCCAGGTCCGACAGCAACAGGCACAGCAACCCGAGGATCACCGTGGCGCCCGAAGCGAGGATCGGCTCGAAGGCGCCCTTGTAGGCGGTGCGCATGGCGACGTACTTCGACTCGTGGTCGCGCAGCTCCTCCCGGAACCGGGCCACGAGCAGCAACGAGTAGTCGGTGGCGGCGCCGATGGCGAGGATGAAGAGGATCCCCTGCGACTGGCCGTTGAGGGTGAGCACGTCGGCCGAGGCGAGGCCGTAGATGGCGGCCGAGGCAACCCCGAGAGCCAGGATCGCCGACCCGAGGACCACGAACGGCAGGATCGGGGTGCGGTAGACGGCGATCAGGATCACCAGCACCACGACCAGCGCCACCACCAGCAGGATCCCGTCGATGGCGCCGAAGGCCTCGATGAAGTCACCGAGCACCCCGCCCTGCCCGCCGACCAGTGCGGTCAGGCCGTCCGGCGCACCGTCGAGCACCTCGCGCATCTCGGTGACCGAGGCGGTGATGTCCTCGCCGTCGGTGGCCGCGATCTGCACCACGACCTGCGCGGCCTCACCGTCGTCGGACACGATCGGCTGGCCGACGCCCTGGTCGGCGACGAACTCCACCGAGGCGAGGTCCTCGCTGAGAGAGGCGATGGTCTCCCGGTCGGCAGGATCCAGCCCGCCCTCCCGCTCGAAGATCACCGTCACCGGGAGCGTCTCCTGCTCCTGGAAGCCCACCAGGACGTCGAGCGCCTCGGTCGACTCGGCACTCTGGGGCAGGAACGCCGCGTTGTCGTTCTCCTGCACCTCCGCCAGTCGCCCCGCGAAGGATCCGAGCGGACCCCCCACCAGCAGCCACAGCAGGACCACCAGCAGCGGCCACACCCACAGTCGTCGCGTCTCCCTCGCCATGGAGCAAGTGTGAGGGGTCAGTCGATGCGCGCCACCAGCGGGAGGCGCGACCGGGTGGCGGCGCCGACCACGGCGGCCGTCAGCACCGGCAGGGCGATCACCAGCGTCCCGATCAGCAGCCAGGGAATGTCGATGAAGTGGCTCGGCAGCGAGGTGTCGAGCTCCCCGAAGTACGAGGTCGACGTCAGCGGGAAGGTGACGGCGATACCGGGGATGAAGCCCACCGCGGCGCCCAGCACGGCGCCGACCACCCCGATGACCAGCGCGTACGACGCCGCGACCGCGCGTCTGGTGCGAGGCGAGGCGCCGACGGCCGCGAGGGTGGCCAGGTCCGGGCGGGCGTCGGAGAGCGACAGGAAGGTCGCCGTGAGCGTCCCGCCCAGCATCAGCAGGCCACCGAGCGCTCCGAGCACGAGCAGGATGATGAGGTTCTCGTCGGGCGCCTGGTAGCCGCGTTCGACGTAGAACGTCAGCGTTGGCGAGATCGCCGCCAACGCCTCCGAGACGTCCTGCTCCTGTGCCTCGGAGATCTCGGCCCCGTCGATCACCAACGCCATGGTCGCGGCCTCGACGCCACCGGCGGCCGCTGCCTCGACGGAGAGCACTCCCCGGAACGCCGAGTCCAGAGGATCCACGGTGATCACGGCAACCGGCACCGTGACCCGGACCGGGTCGCCGCTGCTGCCGCGTCCGTGGTCGCGGACGACCACGGTGGCCTCCTCGGCGGTGACGTCCTCGCTGACGAACACCACGACACCGCCCGCACGCAGTGCGGTCTCGGCCCGTTCGCGATCGTCGTCGTCGATGCCGGTCACGAAGCCGGGCAGCATCCCGTCGGCGCCGGCGACGGGCACATCGGTGCCCAGCCGGGATCCGTAGGAGGAGAGGAGAGGACGCTCACCGTCGAGGCGGAACACCACGTCGGTCCACGCGCGTCCGTTGCCCTGCACGCCCTGGACCTGCGTGACCTGGGCCTCGGGCACGAACTGCTCCGCCACCCGCTGGTACGCGTCCCAGTCCGTCCGGCCCTGGTAGCTGGTCAGCGAGGCCTGGCCCATCGGCAGCTCGCGGGTGTAGGTGGCCGCGGACTCCGCGGCATCGCTGGCGTTCGCGATCCCGAGCGCCACGACCCCGGCCACGGTCGCCGCGACCGCGGCCACCGCGGGGACGGTCCTGGTGCGGTGGCGGGCCGCGTCGCGCACGGCGTAGCGCATCGGCAGCGGCAGGACTCCGGCCAGCTTCGACAGCGCCACGACCACGACCGGCACCAGCAAGGTCATGCCGAGCACCGCGACGATCGCCGCGACCGCGATGGCGTACTCGCCGTTCTGGCGGGTCGTCGCGCCGTACGCCGCGAGGGCGACGCCGCCGCCGAGCAGCAGCACCCCGAGCAGGGGCGACCGCAGCGACGGCTTGCTGTCACCGCGCCGGCCGGCCAGCACCGACACCACGTCCTGCCGCGAGGAGATCCACGCGGGCACGATCGCAGCGAGCAGGGCGGACAGCACCCCGAAGCCGGCGATCCCGACCAGGTGCAGCCACGGCACGTCGTAGGGACCGAGGTAGGCGTCGCTGAAGCGCTGCACGATGGGCAGGCTGAGCCAGGCCACGAGCAGCCCCAGGCCGACGCCGAGGAGAGCTCCGCCGGCGCCGAGCACGATCCCGCTCGCCAACACGACCCGTCTGGCCTGCGGCGGGGTCGCCCCGGTGGCCGCCATCAGTGCCAGCGAGCGCTGCATCCGCCGGGCGATGACCGCGAAGGCGGGACCGGCGAGCAGCACGACCTCGAGCAGCGCCATCGCCACCACCAGCGCGATGACCGCGATCAACGCGTCGTCGGTCTCGGAGCCGTAGGCGATGTCCGGGTCGAGCTCGGAGGTCGCCGGCGGGTCGAGCAGGACCGCGCGGGAGAGGACCAGGGCACCGACCTCGTTGAGCGCCCGCACCTCGTCCCAGGTGACGGCGCCGCCCGCGTCGACCAGCCACCGGTGGCTGCCCGGGTTCGTGCGCAACTCGAACGAGCCGAGCGGCGCGACGGCGAGCGGATAGCCCCGCACCGACGTGTTCTCCCCGATTCCTACGACGTGCAGCGTCGGTCCGGAGCGGACCTGGAACTCGTCGCCGATGTCGAAGCCGCGCGCGGCCAGGGCGCCGTTGACGACCACCTCGTCGGGGGCGTCCGCCACCCGGCCCTCGGTGATCCGGTAGAGGCCGTCGGTCAGGTCGTCGGTCAGGTCGGTCTCGATGACCGCGATGTCGGCGACACCGACCTCGGTGACGACCAGCTGCGAGGCCTCGACCACCTCGACGGCGGCCAGGTCCCGTCCGAGCACGGCCTCGAGGTCGGCGAGGGTGGCAGGGGTGTGGCCGCGGCCGCCGCCGCTGGAGGCCCAGGATCCGTCATCCGCGCCGGCGCCCTGGCTCACCCGTGCCATCCCCGGCTGGACGCTGATCCGGGCGTCGGCGGTCCCGAGCCGCCGTTCGATCGCCTCGGCCCCGCTGACGTCGGCGGTCTGGATCACGACGTCGGCCGCCGTGACGCCGAGCACGGGCAGCGCGATCATGCCGAGCACCAGGATGCTGCGGCCCTTGGCGCGCACCGCCTCGCGGCGGGCCACCCGCAACGCGGGGGCCCAGCGGCGGAGCGGGTTGAGGTGCCGGGGACTCACCGGCTCAGCTCGGGCTCGAGCAGCGAGTCGACCGGGGAGGTTCCCGACTCGTCGATGACGACCCCGTCGCGCAGGAACACCACCCGGTCGGCCCAGGCGGCGTGCCGTGCCTCGTGGGTGACCAGCACCCCGGCCGCACCGGCGTCGCACCGCGCTCGCAGGAGCTGCAGGATCTCCTCGCCGGTCTCGGTGTCCAGCGCACCGGTGGGTTCGTCGGCCAGGATCAGGCGACGTTCACCGACGATGGCGCGCGCGATCGCGACCCGCTGCTGCTGACCACCTGACATCTCGTCGGGGTAGCGGTCGGCCAGGTCGTCGATGCCGACGTCGGCCAACGCCGCGCGAGCCAGCGCGGCCGCGGCTCGCGCGCTCACACCGTCGAGCTCGCGCGGCAACGCGACGTTCTCGGCCGCGGTCAGTGCGGGGATCAGGTTGAAGTCCTGGAACACGTAGCCGATCGCCGAGCGGCGGAGCTTGGCGCGGTCCTTGTGGCCGAGCGTGCCGAGGTCGGTCCCCTCGACGGCCACGGTGCCGCCACTGGGGGTGTCGAGCCCGCCGGCGAGCGTGAGCAGCGTGGACTTGCCCGAGCCTGAGGGCCCCATCACGGCGACCAGCTCCCCGGCGTACGCCGCGAAGTTGATGGTGCGCAGCGCGTGGACCAGGGTCGCGCCCTCGCCGTGGGTGCGGGACACCGCGGTCATCTGCAGCACGGCGGTCACCGGCCGACCTCCCGGGCCTCGACAGGGTCGGCCGAGGTGTGGTCCGCGGCAGCGCGGTCGCGCTTGAGCAGATCGGCGCGACGCAGTCGGGCCTCGCAGTGGTCGAGCCAGCGGATCTCGGCCTCGGCGGCGAAGACCAGCGAGTCGAGCACCAGCCCCCAGGCCAGCTCGGTGGTGTCGAGCTCGGCGGCAGCGCGGCCGGACCGCTTCAGCCGGGTGTAGTCCTGCAGCGCCGCCATCGTCGCGGAGCGCTGGCGCTGGATGACGGTGCCGACGTCGACGCCGGGGACCGTGACGGCCAGGGCGAGCTTGATCGCCAGCTCGTCACGGGGCGGCTGGGTCCGAGGTACCGGAGTGGTGAACCACTCCGACACCTCGGCCCGACCGTGCTCGGTGACGCGGTAGACGACGTGCCCGTCGCGGTCGGTGGCGGCCTCACCGAGGGCGGCGTCGGCCACCTGCTCGACGAGGCCGTCCCGCTCGAGCCGGGACAGGGTCGTGTAGACCTGCCCGACGTTCAGCGGCCAGGTCGCCCCGGTCCGCTGCTCGAACTCCGCCCGGAGCTGGTAGCCGTACATCGGCCCCTGCTCCAGCAGTGCCAGCAGCGCCTGCTTGACCGACATCGCGTCCTCCGCTCTCCTGCGTCACCGTGTGGCCCACGAATCCCCCGTGGCCCGTGGATACCCAGTATGTATACCACGTATGTACGGCCGGATTCCAGGGTGTGCGCGACTTACAGCGGGCGGTGGTGGATGTCCTGGCTCATCCGGGTCACGGCGAGGTAGAACTCCAGGGTCATCCGGATCAGGCAGAGGTAGAGCACGATGGCGATCGGGCCGAGGATCAGCACGAAGACGCCGGCGCCCGCGCTCTGCGAGAACGACGCCGCGAGGAAGACCAGCCAGCCGATGCCGAGCGCGACGATCGACAGCATGTAGACCGCCTTCACGATCATCGGCGTCACGAAGTACTCGAAGGAGAAGTCGAACAGCGCACCGAAGAAGCCCTTGCCTGCCGGCGGGCCACCCGGGGGCGGGGCGGCCGGCTGGCCGTAGGGGTCGGTGGGCGGCGGGGTGCCGTAGCTCATGGAGTCTCCAGATGACGCGGTCCCGGCTGATCCGAGAACCTGTGCTGCGGAGGCTAGGGCACCCGCCGGGTGCGGCGCTCGCGTTCGACCTCACTGCGGTAGGCCGATGCGTCGACCTGGATGGTGTGTCGCTTCGAGGCGACGTAGCGGCGGCGGACCGCGTCGTCGTACGACGCGATCTGGGCGCGCATCTCGCTGACCGGCGGCAGCGTGACCGCGCCCGCGACGAGATCGGCCACCCAGTGGGACTGGACCTCCGCGAGCGGGATCACCGAGCCGAGCGGCTGGATCAGCCCGACGAAGAAGAGGCCGGGGTGGTCGGGGTCGACGACGCGCCGGTACAGCGCGACCCGGTTGTCGGTCGGAGCGAGGACCTGCTCGTCGAGGAACGGGAAGCTGATCTTGTACCCGGTGCTGTAGACGACGACATCGGCCTCGACGGAGCTGCCGTCGGTGAAGCAGACGGTCGAGCCCTCGAACCGGTCGATCGACGGCTTGACGCTGAGGTCGCCGTGACCGAGCCGGGTCAGCAGGTCGTCGCTCACGGTCGGATGGGCGTCGAGGACCTGGTGGTCCGGTTCGGGCATGCCGTAGTCGGTCACCTTGCCGACCGAGAGCCGCAGCAGCGTCCGCATCCCGAGCTGCTGCAGCTTGTGGTGGGACCGGGACAACGCCGAGTCGGTGAGGTGGTCGGTCGGCACCCCGAAGAAGTACTTCGGGATCACGTGCGCACCCCGGCGCATCGCGAGGTAGGTCTCGCTCGCCACCCGTGACGACTCGACGGCGATGTCGGCCGCGGAGTTGCCGATGCCCAGCACCACGACCCGCTTGTCCTCGAAGATGTCCGGGGTCCGGTAGTAGTGCGCGTGGAGCTGCGTGCCGGGGAAGTGCTCACTGCCGGGGAAGCCGGGCTCCGGCCAGCGCGGGTCCCAGTGGTGGCCGTTGGCGACCACGACGTGGTCGTAGTGCCGGACCTCCGGCTCGCGGCCCCGCTCGCGCGACCGGGTCGTGACCTCGTAGCCGCCGTCCCGGTGCGGGACGACGCGGGTCACCTCGGTGCGGAACGTGATCCGGTCGCGGAGCCCGAAGTGGTCGACGAAGGCGTCGAAGTACGCCGCCACCTGCCAGTGGCTCGGGTAGTCGGGATAGTCCTCCGGCATCGGGAAGGCGGCGTACTGCATCGCCTCGCGTGAGGTGTTGATGTGGAGCGAGCGGTAGGCCGAGCTGACGCCGTTGTCGTTGTCGTAGCGCCAGTTGCCCCCGACGTCGGAGCCCATCTCGAAGCAGTCGAAGTCCAGGCCCCGCTCGGCGAGGACCTGAGCCGCGGTGATCCCGGACGCGCCGGCACCGATGATGCAGGTGGTGGCTCCGGCGGACGCTGCGGTCATGGGGCGCGACCCTACGCGAGACTGGACCCATGACGACAACGATCCTGATCACCGGTGCCTCCTCCGGCCTGGGGGCCGAGATGGCTCGTCAGTTCGCCGAGCGGGGCCATGACCTGGCGCTGTGCGCCCGGCGTACGGAACGGCTCGACGAGCTGAAGGCCGAGCTCCTCGCCGACCACCCCGAGCGCCGGATCGAGGTGCGGGCGCTCGACGTCAACGACCACGACGCCGTCTTCACCGTCTTCCGAGACTTCGCCGCCACCCTGGGTCGGCTCGACCGGATCGTCATCAACGCCGGCGTGGGGAAGGGCGCACCGATCGGTACCGGAGGCTTCGACGCCAACCGCGAGACCGCGATGACCAACTTCGTGGCTGCCCTCGCGCAGACCGAGGCGGCGATGGAGGTCTTCCGGGACCAGCAGGGCGGTCACCTGGTGATGGTGTCCTCGATGTCCGCGCTGCGTGGGCTGCCCAAGGCGATGGCGACGTACGCCGCGACCAAGGCCGGCGCCGCCCATCTCGTCGAAGGGCTGCGCACCGAGTTCTACGGGAAGCCCGGCTACGACTTCACCGTCCTCTACCCCGGCTACATCGCCTCCGAGATGAACGACGGCGTCGCGGCCGCGGAGAACAAGATGATGGTCTCCACCGAGAAGGGCGTCGCCGCGATGGTGTCGGCGATCGAGAAGAAGCGAGGCTCCGCCTGCGTGCCCCCTCTCCCCTGGGCACCCCTGTCCGTGCTGATGAAGCACGCGCCGCTCCCGGTGTTCCGCCGGATGATCTGAGGTGTTGGTTTCCCCGCTCAGGCGGGGAACCACTGTCTTCGAGTCACATGGTTCGGTCACGAAGCCATTGGTTCCCCGCTCAGGCGGGGAACCCGCGCCCCCCTCTCCAACGCCGCGGAGTCAGCCCGCAGGAACCACCGGTGGATGCGAAGCGCCGTCAGCGATACGTCAGCAGGTCGGCGGGAAGGTGGCGGTGCTCGTTGAACGAGACCAGGGTCAGGCCGCGACGGCCGGACGCGACGGTGGTGAGGGAGGCGTTGATGACCACGGGCGCGAGCCGGCCGTACGTCGCGAGGTCGCCATGGAGCAGGTCGGTGACGACCGCGGAGATCGGGCCGCCCGAGGTGACCACCACCGCGGTGCCGGCCCCGGCGAGGTCGGCGAGCCCGGCGGCCACGCGCTCGCGGAACACCGGGAAGGACTCGGCGTACTCGTCGTCGTAGGCGCCGGAGGTCCAGCGTCCGGTGGCGGCCTCGAACCAGGCCTGGAACTGGGCCCGGTCCGGCTCGCCGTCGAAGTCCTTCGGTTGCGCGGCGAGTACGGCGAGGTGGTCCATCTCGTTCCAGCGCTCGTCGAGCTGCGCCGCGGTGTCCCACCCGGCCGCGGCCACCGCGATCTCCGCAGTGCGTCGTTGCCGCAGCATGCTGCCGTGGACGACCAGGTCGGGCGCGAGGTGGGCCAGCGCCCGACCCAGCGACTCGGCCTGTTCCTCGCCGCGCGTCGAGAGCACGTCGTAGTCGGCCGCGCCCCACGACGCCTGGCCGTGCCGGACCACGATGATCTGTCCCATCAGCCGGCGTCCCGGATCAGCGCGCGCACCCGCTGCTCGAGGTAGCCGACCGCCGGGCCGAACACGGCGTACTGCTCGTTGGTGGTCTGCCGGTGGTAGTAGCGGTACCAGATCTGCTGGGCGATGACCGCGAGCCGGAACAGCCCGAAGACCTCGTAGAACCGCCACTGCTCGGGCGAGACCGAGAAGCCCATCCGCTCGCAGTAGTGGTCGACGATCTGCCGTCGGCTCCACATGCCGGGCGCGTTGGACGGCTGCCGCCGGAACTGCCGGAAGAACTCGTCGTCGTCGTCCTGCACCCAGTAGGCCATCGAGCCGCCGAGGTCCATGAGTGGATCGCCGAGGGTCGCCATCTCCCAGTCCAGGACCGCCGCGACCCGCGGCGGGGAGGTGGGGGTGAGCACGAGGTTGTCGAAGCGGAAGTCGTTGTGGATCAGGCAGGTGCCGACGTCGGCCGGCTGTCGATCGTCGAGCCAGGCGGTGATGTCGGACCAGTCACCCATGTCGTCGGTGCGGGCGGCATCGAGACGCGTCGTCCACCCGCTGACCTGCCGGGCGACGTACCCCTCGCCCTTGCCGAGGTCACCCAGCCCGGCGGCCTGCGGGTCGACCGAGTGGAGCTGGATCAGCACGTCCCACACGTTGCCGCACAGCGTCGACGTCTCCTGCTCGGACAGCTCGAGCCCCAGCTCGCGTCGCGGGATCACCCCCTCGGCGCGCGTCATCACATAGAACGGCAGCCCGATCACCGACTCGTCCTCGCAGTGGGCGACCATCTCGGGCACCAGCGGGAAGACCGGCGCCAGCGCGGACTGGATCCGGAACTCGCGGCCCATGTCGTGGGCGCCCGCCGCCTTCACGCCGGTCGGCGGACGGCGCAGGATCAGGTCGGCGTCCGGGTAGGCCAGCAGGTAGGTCAGGTTGGACGCACCCCCGGGGAACTGCCGGACGTCGGGGGTCCCGGCCAGCCGGTCGCGCCAGCCGTCGGCGGCGTGGTCGCGTAGCCAGTCGGCGACCCGGTCGGCGTCGAAGGCGTCCTCGGCGCGGACCGGCCTGCTCTCGTCGCGGGTGTCGGTCACAGCTCCTCCAGCCGCGCCGCCTGGCGACGCATCTGCGCGTCGTACGCCGGACGGTCGGTCAGCTTCAGGTCGTACGCCGCCCGCGCGGCCGGGTCGGGCAGGATCAGCTCGTCGCCGCGGTCGATCCCCTCGATCACCGCGGCCGCGATCTCGTCGGGCCCCCACGGCGCACCCGCCACCAGCTGCGCGATCACCGCGCCGAGGGCGGCGTCCTCGCCGCGCATCGCGTCGACCAGCCCGGTGCGGAAGTAGGAGGGACAGACCGCACTGGCGCGCACGCCGTACGACGCGAGCTCGTGGCCGGTCGTCTCGGTCAGTGCGACGACCGCCGCCTTGACCGCGTTGTAGCTGGCCATCCCCGCGGGGTGGACGAGGCCGGCGAGCGAGGCGATGTTGACGACGTGGCCGGACCGCTGCGCCTTGAACACCGGCACGAACGTCGCCGTGCCGCGGACCACGCCGAACAGGTTGATCTCGGTGATCCAACGCCACTCGTCGAGGGTGGCGACGTCGAGCCGGCCGCCGCCAGCGACACCGGCGTTGTTGACCAGCAGGTCGAGGCCGCCCCAGGTCGTCCTCGACGTGGCGCCGGGCCGCGGCCCAGTCGTCGTCGCTGGTGATGTCGAGCGAATACAGGTCCCCCTGGCCGGTGGTTGAGGTGCGAGGGCCCCCCGGGCCCGAGCCTCGAAACCCCCGGCCCTCGCGATCGGTCGCGAGCACCTCGTCGCCGCGTTCGCGGAACGCGGCGGTCAGCGCCGCACCGAGCCCGCGCGCGGCGCCGGTGACCAGGACCCTCACTGGTACTTGCCGAGCTCGAGGCGGGCGATCAGTCCCTGGTGGACCTCGTCGGGGCCGTCGGCCAGCCGCAGCGCGCGGGAGTTGACCCACGACATCGCCAGCGGGAAGTCGTCGGAGAGGCCGGCACCGCCGTGCAGCTGCATCGCCATGTCGATGACCGACAGCGCCATGTTCGGCACCACGACCTTGATCTGGGAGACCTCCGACAGCGCGTTCATCGGGCCGCCGACGTCGAGCTTCCAGGCCGCATGGAGCACCAGCAGCCGCGCCTGCTCGATGGCGATCCGGGCGTCGGCGATGCGCTCGCGGTTGCCGCCGAGGTTGACCAGCGGCTTGCCGAACGCGGAACGCTCCAGGCCGCGGCGACAGGCCGCCTCGAGAGCCGCCTCGGCGGCGCCGATGAGTCGCATGCAGTGGTGGATCCGGCCGGGTCCGAGCCGACCCTGCGCGATCGAGAACGCCTCTCCGGGTCCGGACAGGATGTTGGTGACCGGGACCCGGACGTCGGTGAAGGAGACCTCGCCGTGGCCGAGCGGCTCGTCGGCGTACCCCATGGTGGTCAGCAGCCGCTCGATCTTCACGCCCGGGGTGTCGCGCGGGACGAGCACCATGGTGTGGCGGTGGTGGCGGTCGGCGTCGGGGTCGGTGAGCCCCATGAAGACGAAGATCGTGCAGTCCGGGTGCCCGACGCCGGTGGACCACCACTTGCGGCCGTTGATCACGACCTCGTCGCCGTCGACGACCGCGGTCGCGGCCATGTTCGTCGCGTCGGAGCTGGCGACCCCGGGCTCGGTCATCGTGAACGCGGAGCGGATCCGGCCGTCGAGCAGGGGGTCGAGCCAGGTGTCGCGCTGCTCCTGGGTGCCGTAGCGCAGCAGCACCTCCATGTTGCCGGTGTCGGGCGCGTTGCAGTTGAAGACCAGCGGCGCGATCGCCGAGCGCCCCATCAGCTCGGCCAGTGGCGCGTAGTCGACGTTCGTCAGGCCCTCACCACCGTCGGTGCCGTACGCCGCGGCGTACTCACCGGCGTGCTCCTTGGGCAGGAACAGGTTCCACAGCCCCTGCTGCCTGGCCGCGGCCTTCAGCTCCTCGATGACCGGGAGCGGGGTCCACTGGGTACCGGCGAGGCGAGCCGCTGCCAGGTCGCGGTGGTAGCCCTCCTCGACCGGGTCCACGTGCTCGGCGATGAACGCGGCCACGCGCTCGCGCAGATCGGCGGCGCGTGGGGTCGGGGAGAAGTCCATTCGCCAGACCCTAGTGCGAGACTTCAGGGGTGCGGTTGCTGCTGTCCTGCCTGGTGGTCGGGCTCGTGCTCGCCGGCTGCTCCTCGGCCGAGGAGGGGGTCGATGAGACCGGACTGGCGGAGGGCCTGGCGGCGATGTACGCCGGAAACAACCCCGACCCCGACGACGTTTCCGAGGGTGACTGCTTCGCGGACGCCCTGCTGGCCGCGACCACTCCCGAGCAGCTGCGCGACGGCGGGCTGGTCGACGCGTCGTACGACGTCGTCACCGAGATCCCGGCCCTGCCGGAGGATCTCGCGGGCACCGTCGCCGACGCCCAGCTCGCCTGCACCGATTTCGTGGAGGACTCCACGGCCGCCCAGGTCTCGATCACCAAGGGTCGGCTGGATGCCCGGGCGTATGAGGCCTGCCTGCGCGCCACCCTGGACGACGCAGCGATCCGGGCCGGCGTCATCGCGTCGTTGACGGGCTCGTGGGAGGACCCGGCCCTGGCCCGGCTCAGCGAGGCCCAGGCGGACTGCGCCGATCAGTGAGCCCGAGGCGGTCCGATCCACCATGGACCTGACGGATCACCCGCAGTAATGTCGATGGGTTGCGGACCGGCGCCTCGCCGGGAGGGCCGGCGCACCGAGGAGGCGATACCCATGTTCATCCAGCTCATCCAGGGACGTTGCACGCGCCACGACGAGCTCCGCGCCCTGCTCGACACCTGGCTCGAGGAGTTCGGCACCCACACCACGGGGTGGCTCGGGGGCACCTACGGCTTCACCGACGACGACATGTTCGTCGGCGTCGTCCGGTTCGAGTCGCGCGAGGCGGCGATGGCCAGCTCGGAGCGGCCCGAGCAGGGTGAGTGGGCCGCGCGCATGATGGCGATGATGGACGGACCCGTGGAGTTCCACGACTGCGACGACGTGACCCTGATGATGGACGGCGGCTCCGACACTGCCGGCTTCGTCCAGGTGATCCGGGGCAAGGTCGAGGAGCCCCAGCGGCTCAAGGCCCTGATGGCCGACACCGAGATGCTCCACGAGATGCGGCCCGACATCATCGGGGCGTCCCTGGCGTTCGAGGACGACGGCACGTTCACCGAGACGATCGCGTTCACCGACGAGGCCGCCGCCCGCGAGGGAGAGCGCCAGGAGAGCCCCGACATGCCGGCCGAGGTGCGCGAGACCCTGGAACGCGCCATGCAGGGCGCCACCTTCTACGACCTGCACCACCCCTGGTTCGCGTCCGCCTGAGGGCCGCTAGGCCGAGACAGTAGTGACCACCCGGGCCCGGGCGACCGGGTCGATCCAGCGACGACGCGACCGCATCAGCCGCAGCGACGACCAGGCCACGAACGGTACGGCGACCAGCACCGAGATGCTCGGGTCCGGCAGCCGCGACAGTCCGGAGAAGATCAGCCCGGTGATCGTCGTGGAGACGGCGAGCCGGGCGGAGTAGCCGACCATCACGATCGGCGGGGCCGGGGTGGCCCGGGCGCTGCGCAGGTCGACGGCGAAGGGCCGCTGGTTCGACCACCGCATGCCGGCACCGACCACCTGGACGATCACCACGACCAGGGTGCAGCTGATCGCGGTGAGCTCGGAGGCGGTCGGGATGCCGGCCCGGAGCGACGCCAGAGCGATGGTGATGAGTGCGGCGAACCCGAGGAACTCGGCCAGCACCAGGGCCCGGGCGCTGAAGACCACGCCGGGACGCACCGGCAGGTTCTCGCGCCACAGCTGGCCGCGACCGTCGAGGCACCAGGCGTTCACGCCGAACAGCAGGGCGCCGCCGGAGACCACGAGACCGGGGAGGATCGTGATCGACTCCCAGCGCAGCCCGCCGAGCACGGCGACCAGGCCGGGGCCGATGGCGAGCACGGCCATGCCGCGACGCATCGGCACCGAGCGCCAGACCGAGGCGCGGTCGATGCGCACCAGCGCGGAGAGGTCGGAGAACGGCATCGGTCGCGGCATCCGGCTGCCCGCCTCGGCGCGCAGCTCGTCGTGAGGCAGTCGTCGCGCGGCCAGCTGGGCGGGGACCACGCCGAGCACCACGGCCAGGACCACGAGCACGATCTCGACCGCCATCGCCAACCCCCACCGCCCCGGAGATCCCTCGACCGCGGCGAAGACCAGCTCCCGGGTCGGGATGCTGTCGAGGACCGCCGTGACGCGACCGGTGAGCTGGACCCACAGCGCGGCCGCGCTCAACAGCACGATGCCGACCCTGATCGCGATCAGTCCGTGCCGACCGCGGCGGATCGACTCCACCGTCCATGCCACGAGCTGGCCGATCGCGGTGGCCAGCGCAATCCAGAGCACCATCACCGAGAGGCCGGTCAGCAGACCGTCCGGCCCCAGTCCGTACGCCGTGCCCCGAGCAGCACCCACGCCTGGATCAGCCACGCGATGTTCAGCGGCGCCATGATCAGCGCACCCAGGTGGTCGGTGGCGGGGCTGATCGGGAACGCGACCGCCTTCTCCCGGGCGATCAGCTCCCGACCGCCGCCCGAGGCGACGGCGGAGAACACCGAGAGGGCCAGGATCCCGGCCATGGCACTGGGGAGCAGGATGGCGACGTCGAGCCGCCGCGTCGCGGTCGCAGTCACGAAGGCGGGCACGATCGCCACCGCCACGGTGATCCCGCCCAGGAGCGTGACTCGCCCACCAGAACCGCGCGCGGTGGCGGACCGAGGCACTGCGGAAGCGCAAGAGGTGGCCGACGTCGCGGACCGGACGCCACCAGACGGGTTCGGTCGCCGCCCGCGGCGAGACCTCAGTCGAGGAGAGCGCGGTAGGCACGCGCCCCCTCCTCCCCCGCCATGTCCTGCGCCGTGATCGTGGCGACCCGGGACCCGCCGCGCAGCACCAGCACCTCACCGCAGGCTTCGATCGCGAGCTCACGCAGGTGGGTGGAGACCAGCACACAGGCGCCCCGTGCGCGCGCGTCGGCAATCACCTCGAGCGTGGCTTCGACACCGATCGGGTCCACGCCGTCGAACGGCTCGTCGAGCAGCAGCACCTCCGGCTCGTGGAGCGCCGCCAGCACGACCGACAGCCGCCGGCCCATGCCGTGGGAGAAACCGCCGGTCACCCGGTGCGCGGCGTCACCGAGCTCGAACCGCTCCAGCAGGTCGCGGGCGCGCTCCTCCCAGTGAACGAGTCGCCGCAACCGGGCTGCGAGCTGGAGGTGCTCCCACGCCGTGGCGCGCGTGACCAGGCCACCGACATCGGGGCAGTAGCCGGTGGCGCGCTTGACCGCCAGGGTCTCCATCCGAACGTCGTGCCCCGCGACCGTGGCACCGCCGGCGGTCGGCGGGACCAGCCCGGCCAGCACCCGCATGGTGGTCGACTTGCCGGCGCCGTTGCGGCCCAGCAGGGCGGTCGCCTGCCCGGCGTACGCCGCGAGGTCGACGCCGGCGACGGCTTCGACGTCGCCGAAGCGGACGTGCAGGCTGCGCACCTCGACCGCCGGGGGGCTCTGGGTCATGGGGCCCATCCTCCCCCAGAACCCCCGACGGCGACCGGGAAACGGCTCGTCAGGCGGGGAAGGACTCGCCCTTCTCCACCAGGCCGCGCAGGTAGGCCGAGGGCCGGAACCGCTCGCCGTACGCGTCTGCCAGCTCGTCGGCGCGGTCGCAGAACGCGGCCAGGCCGATCGGAGCGTCGGTGTCGTTCGGGTCCTGGTAGCCGGTCATGAACTGGGCTGCGCCGCCGGTGTTGGGCGGGAAGCCGATGCCCATGATCGAGCCGATGTTGGCCGCGGCGGCCGAGGTGATGACCCCCTCGTCGAAGCACTTCGCGGTCTCGAGCGCCTCGGCGAACAGCATCCGGTCCTTCACGTCCTGCAGCGGGATCTGCTCCTGGCTGGGAGGGAAGACCTCGGCCAGCCCGGACCACAGGCCCTGTCGCTTGCCGGCGTCGTCGTACTCGAAGAAGCCGGCGCCCTTGAGCCGCGAGGGGCGGCCGAGCTCGATCATCTTCAGGACCACGGCCGAACCGGGGTGCTCCTCGTAGTCGAGGCCGTCGCGTTCGGCGGCGTCCCGGGCGGCCTTGCCGATCTTCGCCATCAGCTCCATGTTGAGCTCGTCGGAGAGCTGGAGGGTGCCGACCGGGTAGCCGGCCTGGGTGGCCGCGCGCTCGAGGGTGACCGGGTGCACTCCCTCGGCCAGCATCGCCAGGCCCTCGTTGACCATGAAGCCGATGACCCGCGAGGTGTAGAAGCCGCGGCTGTCGTTGACCACGATCGGCGTCTTCTTGATCTGCTGCACCACGTCGTAGGCCTTGGCCAGCGCCACGTCGGAGGTCTCCGCGCCACGGATGATCTCCACGAGCGGCATCTTGTCGACGGGGCTGAAGAAGTGCAGTCCGATGAAGTCCTTCGGACGGTCCACCCCGGTCGCCAGCTCGGTGATCGGCAGCGTCGAGGTGTTGGAGCACAGCAGCGCGTCGTCGTTCACGTACGGCGCGATCTCCGCGAAGACCTGGTGCTTGAGTGCAGGGTCCTCGAAGACCGCCTCGATGACCAGGTCGCAGCCGGCGAGGTCGGTCGGGTCGGCGGTCGGAAGGATCCGGTCGAGCAGCTCCTGGGACTTCTCCTCGGTGAGCTTGCCCCGCTCGATCGCCTTGGCGTTGATCTTCGCCGAGTAGGCCTTGCCCTTCTCCGCGCTCTCCTGGGCGACGTCCTTGAGCACGACCTGCATCCCGGCGCGGGCGCAGGAGTATGCGATGCCGGCGCCCATCATGCCGGCACCGAGGACGCCGACCTTGGTGGCCCGCCACGGCTCGATCCCCTGCGGACGCAGCGACCCGGCGTTGATCGCCTGGAGGTCGAAGAAGAACGCCTGGATCATGTTCTTGCTGTTCTGGTTGACGATCAGGTTCGTCAGGTAGCGCGACTCGATCCGGCTCGCGGTGTCGAACTCGGTGCTCGCACCCTCGACCGCAGCGGAGAGGATCGCCCGCTGCGCGGGGTAGTCGGCACCCTTGAGCTGCTTGCGCAGCAGCGCCGGGAACGCCGGCAGGAAGGCCGCCAACGCGGCCGACTTCGGGTGCCCGCCGGGCATCTTGTAGCCGGGGGCGTCCCAGGGGTTCTGGGCGCTGTCGGGGTTGGCCTTGATCCACGCCTTCGCGGCGGGGACGAGCTCCTCGCGGCTGCCGACCAGCTCGTCGACCAGGCCCTTCTCCTGAGCGGCCTGCGGCGCGAACTGCGTGCCCTGGAGCAGCACGTCCATCAGCGCCGTCTGGAGCCCGAGCATCCGCACCGTGCGCGTGACCCCGCCGCCACCGGGCAGCAGGCCGAGGCTGGCCTCGGGGAGGCCGAGCTTCACCGACCGGTCGTCGACGCAGATCCGGTGGTTGCAGGCGAGGGCGATCTCGAGGCCACCGCCGAGGGCGGCGCCGTTGATGGCGGCCACGACCGGGCGCGGGTAGGTCTCCAGCCGGCGCAGACCGGCCTTGATGGACTCGACCATCGCGAAGATCTCGGGGGCGTCGTCCTTGGTCGCCTGCATCATCAGCGTCAGGTTGCCGCCGGCGAAGAAGGTCTTCTTCGCGCTGGCCACGACCACGCCGGTCACGTCGTCCTGCTCGTCGTACAGGCGGTCGACGGCGGTGGCCATCGACTCCCGGTAGAGCTCGTTCATGGTGTTGGCGCTGGAGGTGGGGTCGTCGAGGGTGAGGGTGACGATCCCGTCCGCGTCCCGCTCGTAGCGGACGGCGCTGCTCTGCTCGGTCGTACTGGTCATGCCTGGTGCTCCTTCAGAAGTTGAGTCGTGCCTCCGCGGCACTCGAATCGTGCGCGTGGGGCGCGGTCGTCGCCGCGCGTCCGCGACTCGTACGCCGCTCGCGCGCGATTCAACGAATCAGACGAGCTCGATGATGGTGGCGATGCCCATGCCGCCGCCGACGCAGAGCGTGGCGAGGCCGCGGCGCTGGTCGCGTCGCTGGAGCTCGTCGATCAGGGTGCCGAGGATCATCGCGCCGGTGGCGCCGAGCGGGTGACCCATCGAGATCGCACCACCGTTGACGTTGGTGACCTCGTGGCTGATCCCCATGTCCTTCATGAAGCGCATCGCGACGGCGGCGAACGCCTCGTTCATCTCCCAGAGGTCGATGTCCTCGACCTCGAGGCCGGCCTTCGCGAGCGCCTTGCGAGAGGCCGGTGCCGGACCGGTGAGCATGATCGTCGGGTCGGCGCCGGAGACGGCGGTGGCCAGGATCCGGGCCCGCGGCGTGAGCCCGAGCTCGCTGCCGACCTCGCCGTTGCCGATCGCCATCAGCGCGGCACCGTCGACGATCCCCGACGAGTTGCCGGCGTGGTGCACGTGGTCGATGGCGGTGATCCAGTGGTACTTCTCGAGGGCGACGTCGTCGAAGCCGGCGTCGGCGCCCATCTGCGCGAAGCTCGGCTTGAGCGCGGCGAGGCCCTCCGGGCTGGTGTCGGGCCGGATGAGCTCGTCGTGGTCGAGCACGGTCACGCCGTTGCGGTCCTTGACCGGGATCACGGCGTCGGCGAAGTAGCCGTTGGCCCAGGCCTTCGCGGCACGGTGGTGGCTCTCGGCGGCGTACGCGTCGACGTCGGCGCGGGTGAAGCCCTCGATGGTGGCGATCAGGTCGGCGCCGATGCCCTGCGGCACGAAGCCCGTCGTGAGCGCGGTCGCCGGGTCCATCGCCCAGGCGCCCCCGTCGCTACCCATCGGGACCCGGCTCATCGACTCGACGCCACCGGCGAGGATCAGGTCCTCGAACCCGGAGGCGACCCGGCCGGCGGCCTGGTTGACGGCGTCGAGGCCCGAGGCGCAGAACCGGTTCAGCTGGACGCCCGCGACGGTCTCGGGGAGGCCGGCCGCGAGCGCGGCGGTCTTGGCGATGTCGCCACCCTGGTCGCCGATCGGGGTCACCACGCCGAGGACGACGTCGTCGATGCGGTTCGGGTCGAGCGCGGGGTTGCGGGTCCTGATCTCGTCGAGCAGCCCGACGACGAGGTCGACCGGCTTCACCTCGTGGAGGGAGCCCACCGCCTTGCCCTTGCCGCGCGGGGTGCGGATGTGGTCGTACACGAATGCTTCTGCCATGACCGTCCTTCGTCGTCCTGCCCGGGAGTCGGGGCGCTTGCCTCCCAGTGATTGTGACACCGATACTGTCAGTATCGTGAGGATCGTCAAGGTGGTCCTCGTCACCCAGGACCCTGAGCGGACCGTGAAGGAGTGGGCGTGGCCGAGAGCGTGGAGTCACTGCGGGAGTTGTTGACCCTCGACGAGCTGACCAACCGGACCGGCCTCAGCGTCCGCAACATCCGCTTCTACACCACCAAGGGGCTGGTGCCGCCGCCGTTGCGGCGCGGCCGCTCCGGCTACTACACGCCCGACCACGTCGCGCGGCTGGAGCTGGTCCAGGAGCTGCAGACGCACGGGTTCACGCTCTCGGCGATCGAGCGCTACCTCTCGAGGATCCCGACCGACGCGACCCCCGAGGACATCGCACTGCACCGCGCGATGCTCACGCCCTGGCAGTCGGAGGCGCCGGAGGAGATGTCGAGGTCGGAGCTGGACCGTCGTACCAACCGCCGGCTCAGCGACGAGGACCTCGACACGCTGGCCGCCCTCGGCATCGCCCTGCGCACCAAGCGCGGCCGCTACCAGGTGGCGACGTCGCAGCTGACGGTCGGCCTCGGCCTGCTCGACCTCGGCTTCCCGACCGAGGCCGCGATCGCCGCCAGTGACGTGTACGCCGAGCACGGCCGGCAGATCGCCAAGGAGCTCAACGACCTGTTCCGCACCATGGTGTGGCCGGCCTACAAGGAGTCCGGCGCGTCCCCGGAGAAGCTGCGCGAGGTCGTCGAGCGGCTCAAGCCGCTGTCGATCGCGTCGCTGGTCGCCGCCTACGAGTCGGCCATGGACGAGACGAACCGCGAGGCCGTCGCGCAGCGCTCACGCTAGACAGGCCACCTACGCTGGCCGCATGGGTGAGCCGCTGACAGTCCTGGTGACCGGCGCGACCGGGTTCATCGGGCGCCGGCTGGTGCCGGCGCTGGTCGAGGCGGGTCACGACGTGCGCGCCATGACGCGACGGCCGGAGTCCTACGACGGCCCGGGCGTGGCCGTGGCCGGCGACGTGTTCGACCGACCGTCGCTCACGGCCCCGCTCGAGGGCGTCGCCGTGGCCGTCTACCTCGTGCACTCCCTCGACGACCCGGACTTCGAGCGCAAGGACGCCGAGGCGGCCCGGACCTTCGCCGCCGCGGCGCGCGAGGCGGGCGTCGAGCAGATCATCTACATGGGTGGGCTCGGCACCGACGACGGTGAGCTCTCGCCGCACCTGCGCTCGCGCCGCGAGGTCGAGGGCCTGCTCGGTGAGACCGGGGTCCCGGTCACGGTCCTGCGTGCCGCCGTCGTGGTCGGCGCCGGCGGCATCTCCTGGGAGCTCACCCGGCAGCTGGTGAAGAACCTGCCGGCGATGGTCGTGCCGAAGTGGGTGTCGACCCCGACGCAGCCGGTCGCACTCGACGACGTGGTCCGCTACCTCGCCGGTGTGGTGGGGGTCCGGGAGGCCTACGGTCGGGTCTTCGAGATCGGTGGCCCCGAGCAGATGACCTATCTCGAGATGATGCGGACCGCGGCCGAGATCATGAACGGGCGCACGGTCCCGATCGTGACGGTGCCGGTGCTGACGCCGCGGCTCTCGTCGTACTGGCTGGCGCTGGTGACCGACGTCGACGTCACCACCGGGCGCAACCTGATCGACTCGATGGGGACCGAGGTCGTGGTGACCGACACCAGCATCCGGGAGCTGGTTCCCGGCGAGCCGCTGTCGTACGAGGAGGCGGTCCGGCGGGCGATCGCCGAGGCCTGAGGCGGGCTAGGTCGCGAAGACGATCGGCAGCGCGAACAGCATGGTCAACGACCAGGCCAGGTGGGTGAGCATCGGAGCCAGGATGCCGCCGGAGGCGCGGCGCTCCAGTCCGACCACGACGCCGAGCAGGGCCGCGGCGAAGGTGAGCATCACGTTGCCGGTCGCGTACGTCGCGAGCGTGTAGAGCACCGTGGTGACGAGCACGGAGTAGCGCGGGGTGGCGGCGTACGCCGCGCCCCGGAAGAACAGCTCTTCGGCGGCGCCGGTGATCGCGGTGATCAGCACCAGCACCGGGACCGCGCCCGCGTCGGCGAACGCGACCACGTCACCCACCTGGTCGGCGAGGAACGGGATCTGGCGCACCACCAGGCCGCCGACGACGAAGACCCCGGCGAGCGCGAGCCCGATCAGGATCGGGGTCATCACGGGCCGGACGTGGACGTCACGCCGGGCGATGCGCCCGAGGTGGAGCGGTCCGGAGGCCAACGCCCCGGCGGCCCACACCGCCGAGAGGGCGAGCGAGCTGCCGTAGAAGGCGACGGATCCCGGTTCCAGCCGAAGGCTCAGCCCGAGCACGATGCCGCCGATGACGACCACGATGCCGGTCACCCACTGCCGGCGCCGCAGCGCCTCCGGGGTGTCGCGGTGGTCGCGCGGGACCTTGTCCCACAATGCGTTCCGCAGCCACGTCTGCACGGGTCCCACCTCCCTCAGCGGCGACTGTAGGGGAACCCGCCACGGCTCTCGAAAATGCGGAAAGCCCCGCCTCCACGAAAGAGACGGGGCTCACCATGAGTGACTCAGTGCTTGAACGCGTCCTTCACGTCCTTGCCGGCGTCCTTGACCTTCTCGCCGGCGCCCTTCACCGAGGCGGAGGTCTGGTCGGCCTTGCCCTCGCCCTCGAGGCGCTCGTTGCCGGTGGCCTTGCCGGTGCCTTCCTTGGCCTTGCCCTTGAGGTCCTCGGCCTTGTTCGAAGCCTTGTCGTCCAGTCCCATGGTGTGTCCCTTCGGTAGAGATGACGTCTCTCACCCCACCATGACAGCGGGGAGCAAGGGACCACCCGTACAGGCGAAACCTCAGCGGCGACCGGAGCTGAAGCTCGAGGCACTGTGGCGGCTCGCGCCGCCACCGTTGCCGGCTGCCGGACGGCGGCGTGACCGCTGCGGCTGCGCCGAGCCCTGCCCCGACTTCTGGCCCGACTTCTGGCCCGAGCCCTGGTTCGCGCTCTGCGAGCGACCCTGGCCGGAGCCACCGCCGCGACGCGAGCGGTTGCGTCCGCCGCCACCGCCCGAGTGGCCCGACCCACCCGAGGAGGAGCCGGCGGGAGCGCCGACCGGGACGTAGCCACCGGGCACCAGGACCCGCTCGCCCGGGGCGAGCTCGGCCAGGATCGGGTGGCCCGGGCCGGGCACCTTGGTGGTGGTCGGCTTGATGCCGGCCAGCCGGGCCAGGCTGCGGACGTCGCGGACCTGCTCGTCGGTCATCAGCGTGATCACGGTGCCGTCGGCTCCGGCGCGCGCCGTACGACCGGAGCGGTGCAGGTAGGCCTTGTGCTCGACCGGCGGGTCGGCGTGGACGACCAGCGACACGTCGTCGACGTGGATGCCGCGGGCGGCGATGTCGGTCGCGACCAGGGTCGAGGCCTTGCCGCCGTGGAAGGCGTCGAGGTTGCGGGTGCGGGCGTTCTGGGCGAGGTTGCCGTGCAGCTCCACGCTGGGGACACCGCTGCGGTTGAGCTGCTTGGCGAGTGCCTTGGCGCCGTGCTTGGTGCGGGTGAACACGACGGTGCGGCCCGGGGCGCTGGTCAGCTCGACCAGGATCGCGAGCCGCTGCTCGCGCTGCAGGTGCAGCACGTGGTGGGACATGGTGGAGACCGGCGCCTGCGCCGAGTCGGCCTCGTGGGTGACCGGGTTGGTCAGGTACTGGCGGACCAGCCCGTCGACGGCCTTGTCGAGCGTGGCCGAGAAGAGCAGCCGCTGGCTGTTCGGCGGGGTGGCGCCGAGCAGTCGGCGCACGGACGGCAGGAAGCCGAGGTCGGCCATGTGGTCGGCCTCGTCGAGCACGGTGACCTCGATCGCGCCGAGGTCGCAGTGACCCTGCTTGATCAGGTCCTCGAGCCGGCCGGGGCAGGCCAGCACGATGTCGGCGCCCTTGCGGAGGCCGGTGACCTGCGGGTTCTGGCCGACGCCGCCGAAGACGGTCAGCGTGGTGAGGCCCGCGGCCGCGGCGAGCGGCTGGAGGGCGGCGTGGATCTGGCCGACCAGCTCACGGGTCGGCGCGAGCACCAGGGCCCGGGGCCGGCGCGGCGCGGCGCGGCCGCCGGCGGAGAGCCGGGCGACGAGCGGGAGCAGGAAGGCGTAGGTCTTGCCGGAGCCGGTACGGCCCCGGCCGAGGACGTCGCGACCCGCGAAGGAGTCCGGCAGCGTCGCGGCCTGGATGGGAGTGGGAACGGTGATGCCGCGCTCGGCCAGGAGGGCGGACAAGGAGGCAGGGACGCCGAGGGCGTCAAAAGTCTGGGTAGTCAAAGCAATCTTCCGGTTGGTGTCTCACCAACGCGCGTCCGCCGGAGGGCGGGGTCGGCAGCCGGGGGGCTGCTGCGTGTCCCACGAACGTGGGGGGCGCTCCACACAGTGGTGCGCCGCGGTCCGAGGTAAGACTCGACGGACCGGTGGAACCAGCCTAGGGCACCGGGGTCGGTTTCGTCGGATCGGCGGAAAGCCCAGTCGCTGAGGGCGGTTCAGGTCTGGACGGCGGCTCCGCTGTCGAGCAGCCGGTCGATGTCCTCGATGCCCCAGGCGGCGAGTGCCTCACGGGTCTGGGCGCCGGGTCCGCCGGGCGGCATGGCCACCGTGCCCGGCGTACGGCTGAACCGCGGAGCGGGCGCCGGCTGGGTGATGCCGTCGATCTCGAGGTAGGTGCCGCGGGCGGCGAGGTGGGGGTGGTCGACCGCCTCGCTGGTGGGGATGACCGGCGCGACGCAGGCGTCGGTGGCGTCGAAGACCTCGGCCCACTCGGCCTGGGTGCGCGACCTGAACGTCTCGGTGAGGAGCTCGCGCAGCTGCGCGTGGTTGGCGGGGTCGTCGCGGTCGGGAGCCCGGCCCTCGAGGCCGAGCAGCCGGATCAGCTCGGCGTAGAACTGGGGCTCGAGGGCGCCGACCGAGACGTGCTTGCCGTCGGCGGTCTCGTAGAGGTCGTAGTACGGCGTCCCGCCGTCGAGCAGCCCGCTGCGCCGGCGCTCGGGCTGGACGCCGAGGGCCGCGAAGGTCGCGCCCATCGCGTTGAGGTGGGCGGTGCCGTCGACGATCGCGGCGTCGACGACCTGGCCCTGGCCGCTGGTGCGGGCCTCGAGCAGGGCGGCCAGTACGCCGATCACGAGGTAGGTCGAGCCGCCGCCGAAGTCGCCGAGCAGGTTGGTCGGGAAGTGCGGCCGGTCGGGGTCCTGGCCCAGGCCGTGGAGGGCGCCGGTGATGGAGATGTAGTTCAGGTCGTGGCCGGCGGCCTGCGCCCACGGCCCGTCCTGCCCCCACCCGGTCATCCGGCCGTAGACCAGTCGCGGGTTGCGTGCCCAGCAGTCGTCGGGCCCGAGGCCGAGCCGCTCGGTCGCGCCGGGGCGCATGCCCTCGACCAGCACGTCGGCCTGCGCGACCAGGTCGAGCACGGTGCTCACGGCGTCCGGCTTCTTGAGGTCCATGGCGACGCTGGGTCGGCCGCGAGTCATCACGTCGTGGCGTCCGCCGCCGAACGGTCCCCCGCCCGGTCGCTCGATCCGGATCACGTCGGCACCGAGGTCGGCCAACGTCATGCAGGCGTGGGGTCCGGGACCGATCCCGGCGATCTCGACGACCTTCACCCCCCGCAACGGTCCGGTGCCCTGCCCGAGTCCGTAGGTCATCTCGGGATCATGGCAGAGGTCGAGCTGGGCCCTCGCCGGTGGTCGAGGCGCGGTGTGGAGCGCAACTCAACCGTGAGCAAGCAGCACCCAACGTGCTCACTGGGCATGCCCCATTCGGCGGACCCACTGATCTCTCGAGATCCGCCAAGTTCCAACGGGGCATTCCGCCGCGGGCGGGTGCATGTCTGCCGACCAGGAGCGAAATGCCCTGGGCTTCCTCTGGCAGCTTGTTACCCGCGACTACAGACTTGCCTGCTCCGGCCAGCCGCCGTACGGAACGGTGAGGATCTCGAGGATGTGACTGTCGGGGTCCAGCCAGTACAGCCCGCGGCCGCCGTCGTTGGTGTTCATCTGCTGCGGTCGACGCCGCTCGGGGTCGGCCCAGTAGGGGATACCGCGGGCCAGGATTCGCCCGTGGATCTGGTCGAACTCGTTCTCGTCGACAAGGAACGCGTAGTGCTGGGGGTGCACCGTCCCCGCCTCGAGAAAGTCCAGCGAGACGTCGTTCGCCACCTGGACCACTGAGAACGGTCCGAAGTTCGTCGGGTCGGGCAGCCCCAGGATCTCGGACAAGAACGATGCCGAGGCCTGCTTGTCGCGGCAGTACACAATTGTGTGGTTGAGCCTCACTGGCATCCGAACCTCCTCTGTCGGATCATGCTGCGGTGCGGGCGCGGTTCTCCCCAGACCGGGTGTTCGCCCTCGCGTGTTTCGGAGAGCGTTGGCCGTGTCCTTGAAGTGCGAAAACCAATCTAGACCGTCGGCTCCTTCAGGCCTCCACGATGGTCTTTGCCGTGAGGAGCTGAATTCTCGGGGAGCTGGTCAACGCCTTGAGGACTGCTCCTGGCAACTCGAGCCAAATGAGGTGACCCGCGTGCGGCTCAGCACGCAACCAAGCTCCAGGCATTTGATCGGCGGTGTCAGTGCCTGCGCTGGGCGACCCGGGCAACGTGGCGCTCATCTCGGGTCCCCCTCCTCGGCCGACTCCGCGAGCGCGACGTGAAGCGCGGCCAGGAACGCTTCGGGTTGCTCCACGGCGGGATCGTCCCGGCAGTCGTCGATGACGTGCAGTGGCCATCCGAGGTCGGCGCTGGCCGCTTGGGCGGTTCTCAGAGGTACCTGGAGGTCGGATCGACCGTGGATCAGAGACGTGGGGACGGTGATCTGCTTGAGGTCTTCACGCGGAATCCGCGGGACGGCCAGCCGTGGGACCAGACGCCGCAGGGCGGCTTGAACGCTCGGCGTGCGCGCCCGGTCCAGGGCGTAGTGCAGCAGGGGATCCCACTGGTCACCCGCCTGCCCGCCGACCCGATTCATGTTGAGGAAGCACTTGTTGAACAGGCGATCACGGCTCCGCGGGGTCGGGTGGGCGACGAAACCCATCATGGGGATCGCGAAGCTGGGTGCTGGCCGGAACCAGCTCAGGCCCAGTGTGTCGACCAGGACGAGCTGTGTGAGGTGATTGCTGTTGTGCACGGCGTACCGCGCGGCGATCGCGCCACCCATGAGGTGGCCGACCAGGACCGGCTGCGCGTCGCAGGTCGCCTCGATCAACTCGTCGAGCCACGTCAGTACGGTTCTCGTGTCGAGCGTGCCGTGGATGACCGAGGATTCACCGTGGCCGGGCAGGTCCGGAACGATGACCTGGTGGGTCTGCACCAGCCGGGGAATCACCCTGGTCCAGACAGCCGCGAACTCACCGTGGCCGTGCAAGAGCACCATCGGTGGACCCGCACCGCCCTTCAGTACGGCGGTGGAGACCCCCGCCAGCTCCAGCCGACACTCGGTCAATGGCATCGAGGCCAGCAACAGATCGCGTGCCCTCCGATCGGGGGTCTGCTCCGATTGCGTGCCCTGGTCCTGAGTGCTCATCCCTGCCTCCTCCTTCGATGGCTACGAAGCCAGAGTCCACGCCCGGTCACGGCTCCCGCATCGGTGACGTCACCCAACGTGCGCGAGCCGCATGCGCATTTCGATGTAGGGCGGAGGTCTTGTCGCGGTCTGGTCCATCAGCGTGACCGCGGGTCTTGGCGTGCCGCTCAACGGAGGCGGGCTCAGCTCAGCGCGACTCTTCGTGAATTCGTACCGCGAAGGGAGTGGTCCACTCCGCCCCGGTCAGGCGATTCGTGCGCGTTGCCGGAGTGGTGGCCATTGCAGATGCCCGCTCGACGGGCCGAGTGCCGTGAGGTTCACCCCGGGACGGGCACCTCTCCGGGTACTCAACGGGTCTGCGCAGTCCTACTCTGAAGAGGTGCGGTGCGCTGTTCTCGGCCCGTTGGAAGTGCGGGGGGACGACGACCGGGTGCTGAGCGTGCCCGGCGCGAAGGAGCGTCTGCTGCTGGCCGTGCTTGCGGCCGCGTGCCCCGGCTCGGTCACTGACGATCAGCTGATCGAGACCCTGTGGGACGGTGCGCCACCGCGCACTGGTCGCAAGTCGTTGCAGGCGCACGTGGTTCGGTTGCGCACCGCCTTGGAGCCGGACCGGCCTCCCGGCTCCCCGGGTCGTTACGTTGTACGCCGCCACGACGGGTACGCGCTCGCGCTGGAGCGCGAACAGCTCGATGCCACGACCTTCGTCGACCTCACGGCGCGAGGCCGGGCGCAGCTGTCCGCCGGCGACGTCGCCGCGGCCAACGACCTGCTCGGGCAGGCGCTTGCCCTGTGGCGCGGGATTCCCTACGCGGACTGGCCGGACGTGACGACTCTTCACGGGGAGCGGGAGCGGCTCGCGGGGATCCGGGACCATGCCCTGGAGGCGTACTGGGAGGCCGAGCTCGGGATGGGTCGCCACACGGAGGCGGTGCCCGAGCTGGGGCGGCTGCTAGGCGACCAGCCGCTGCACGAGACCTGGTGGGCGCTGCACGCGCTGGCGCTCTACCGCAGTGGGCGCCAGGCGGACGCGCTGGACTCGCTACGTGGAGCGCGGCGCACCCTCGCCGACGAGCTCGGTGTGGATCCCGGCACCCGGCTGCGCGAGCTGGAGCAGGCGATCCTGGCCCAGGACCCGCTGCTCGACTTTGCGATTTCCCCCCGGTTGGACTCGAAGCCAACCGTGGCCGCTCCCACCGTCAGCGGGTGTCCATACAAGGGGCTTGCCCACTATGAGATCGACGACGCGGCTGCGTTCCACGGCCGAGACCGGTTGGTCATGACCTTGGTGACGGCCCTGGTCGACCACCCGTTGCTCGTCGTCTCGGGCTCGAGCGGTGCGGGAAAGTCGTCGGTGGTCCGTGCCGGGCTGGTTCCGGCGCTCCGCGAGGGTGCACTCACCGAGAGCCAGGGCTGGGAGCCGGTCGTGGTGACTCCGGGCGCGCGTCCGATCGACACGCTGTCGGTGCTGGCCGGCGAGGACCCACCGTCGTCGCCGGTGGTGCTCGTGTGTGACCAGCTCGAGCAGCTGTGGTCGACGGGGACGGCAGCCGGTGAACGAGCGGCGTTCCTCGACACGGTCCTGGGGCTCCTGGCCGACGAGGTCGTGACCCGGTGCGTGCTGGTCGTCCGGGGAGACCATGTGGGACGGCTGGCCGAGCACCCAGACATCGCGCAGCAGCTGCACGGAGCACTCGTGATCGTGCCCCCCTTGACCGAGACCGAGCTGCGGCAGGTCGTCGAGGAGCCGGCCCGGGCCGCGGGGCTCGCCGTCGAGCCCGACCTCACGGACGTGGCCGTGCGCGACGTGCTCGGCCGCACGGGTGCCTTGCCGCTGTTGTCGACGGCGCTCGCGGAGACCTGGGAGCGGCGGCGGCGGGCCACGTTGACGCTGGCGGGCTACCTCGCCACGGGCGGGGTCGCCGGGGCGGTGGCGCGCTCGGCCGAGACCGCGCACGCCTCGCTCTCCGAACCCGGGGCGAAGCTGGCGCGCCGGCTCCTCGTACGGATGGCCGAGCAGGACGATCAGGGGACTCTGCGCGCCCGACGGCTGCCGGTGGCCGAGCTCGCTCTCGTCGGCGCCGATCCTGTGCTCAGGGACCAGGTCGTCGAGACACTGGTGGCCCGACGTCTGCTCGCCCGCGCCGGCGACCATGTCGAGGTCGCCCACGAGGCCCTGCTCTCGGCGTGGCCCCGACTGGCAGCATGGCTGGCGGAGGACGCAGTTGGCCGGACGGTGCGCCGCCACCTGGCCCCGGCCGCGATCGAGTGGGCCGCCCACGACCGAACGGAGGATCAGCTCTATCGCGGTCCCCGTCTGGAGGCCGCGGCCGAATGGGCCTCCGACCCGGACTCCGGTCCTACCCAGTTGGAACGCGAGTTCGTCGAAGCCGGCGTCGCCTTGGCGCAGGCGGAGCTGGTGGCCGCGCAGGATCGGGCTGCCGCCGAAGCGGCCGGGCGGCGACGTACCCGTCGGCTCGCCGGGGTCTTGGCGGCAGCGCTCGCGGTCGCGCTGGTCTCCGCAGTCGTCGCCCTCACGTTCCAGCGCACCGCCGAGGACCGCGCCACCCAGGCCCGCGCGGCGGAGACCGTGGCCGACGCCAATCGGCTGGCGGCCCTCTCTTCCTCGTCGCGCGCCCTGGACGTGGCGCTCCTGCTCGCGGCGGCCGCGGTGCAGACCGCCGACACCTCGGCAACGCGGGACGCCCTGCTCACCGCTCTCGTCGAGCACCGGCGGGCGACGAAGGTGCGCCAGATCGGGCAGGAGGTGGTCGAGGAGACTGCGCTCAGCACCAACGGTCGCACCATGATGGCGACCCAGGGCGGTCGCGTCATCGCCTGGCGGACCGGCTCGGCCGACCCTCCGCAGACCATCACCTCGTGGTGGCCCGAGAGCCTGGCGGTCTCACCAGACGGCAAGACCCTGGTGGCCGCGGCGTCCCTCACACGGACCGGCGTGTTCGCCTACACCCGCGGCGGAGACCTGCTGCGCGGGTTTCGCCTGCCCTCGCTCGGCGGTTACCCCCGAGACGTTGCCATCACGCCCTCCGGCGACGTACTCGTGTGCCTTGGCAAGATCAGGAACGGGTCGCCCGCGGTCCGCGCGGTCCTCGTCGAGGTCGACCTGGGAACGGGTGTCGTCCGCGAGCGTCAGGCCCTGGGTCGGATCAGCTCGGGCTTTCCGCCTCCCAACGCCGCGTTCAGCGAAGACGCGTCCACCCTGGTCGTCTCCCCGGTTGACGGTAGCCGGGCACTGCGCCTTGTTGTGTCCACAGGCAAGGTCACCCGGCTCGACGTGGCGGAGCGCGACGCCTCCAGCCTCGAGTTCGCGGCACTTCCCGACGGGGTTGCCCAGCTGTGGTCGGACGGAGGAGTCACCCTCTACGACGCCGCCGGCGATGCGGTCCAGGAGCTCAACGTGCACCGCGGCCCCGTGCGCGACATCCTGGTCCTCCCCGGCGGGAGGACCGCGGTCACCGCCGGGGACGGCGGGCAGGTGGAGCTCTGGCGCGTCGCCCCAGAGGACGGCCGCTGGTCGCTCCGCGAGTCGCTGGTCGGGCACTCGGGTCCCGTCATCCAGATCGAGGTCGCGGCCAACGGCCGGTCGTTGCTCACCACCTCCACCGACGGCCAGATGGTGACGTGGGACCTGACCGCGGACGCCGGCTTCGGGGCGGCGTACCCGAGTCCCGAGCGACGCTATGTCTCCAATCGGGTCGAGGTCGTCTATCCGGGGCGTCTCGTCGTCGCACCTACCAGGCCGCTTTCCTCGGAGCCCCGGCAGTTCGGGGGGCATCCGGCCCCCGAGACAGAAGAGGTAGCGGCCACCTTCCTGGACCCAAGGACCGGGCACGTCCTGGACGAGGTAGTGGTGGGCGACACCGAGAGCTTCTTCGGGTCGTCGGTTGCCGTCAGTCCGGACAAGAGTCTGGTCTCGGTGACCACAGCGTTCGAGGCCACCGTCCTGGACACCCGAACGAGAGAGATTGTCGCTCGCGTGCGGGTCCCCGACACCATCGTGAGCGACTCCAGCTGGCTCCCCGACGGGTCGGCACTGATCTTGGGCTCGAGCCCGCTCGACGAGAACGGGGTCGTGGACGGTGGCGCCCTCCAAGTCATCGACGCCGAGTCCTGGACGCTGGACCAGACGATCGCCCTGCCCTCCGGCGAGGCCCAGGTCCTGGAGTGGAGCCAAGACGACTCTGTGCTCGCCGTCGGCGCCGTCGGCGACACCTCGATCTTCCTCTACGACGACCAGCTGCACGAGCTACACACGATCGACCTCAGCGACGGAGGCGACACGTTCGACCTCTCGTTCTCCCCGGACGGCAGGTTGCTCGCTGCCGGCCGGACGGACGGAACAATCTCCGTCTTCGACAGGGAGACGTGGCGACCGCTCCACGACCCCGCCCGGGTGCACGCGCAAGCGGTGCTGGACGTGGAGTGGCTGCCCGACAGCAACACGGTGGTGACAGCCGGTAAGGACGAGGTGGTCTCCCTGTACGACGTGGAACGTGACCTGGTGCGATCTCGTGCGCTCCCAGCGTCGGTCCATCCCGGCGACGGGTTCACCTTCTTGTTGCCGTCGCCGACCGGCTCCGTCGTCGTGTTCAACGAGGGCGAGGTCGGTCACCGTTACCCGCTCGACGCCGAGGGTTGGTTGGCCCGGGCCTGCGAGGTGGCCGGGAGGGACCTGACCCAGGCCGAGTGGGACAGGTACCTCCCCGGCACGCCTTACCGGTCGGTGTGCCCCGGCACCCGCGACCAGCAATCGGTCTCACGCTGAAGCCGCTGTGGGACGTCCTCGCCGATGTGGCACTTGTTCCACGAGTCGTGGATGTGCTGCGTCGACCAGAACTGCTCCCGGAACCGCTTCTCCCAGGGATCCCCGGTGTACGCCGGCGCCTCCATGGCAGGGACGTCGCCGGCGGGGTCGATGACGACATCGTTCGTCGCCCCCGCGGCGCCGCCAACGATTCCGGCGGTTGCGACGACAAGTGCCGCAGACACCGAGACCACCGTGCTTCGAGTTGTCGAGAACTGCATGACTTGCTCCTCTGCCCGCCGGGCGGTTCCCGGCACTGGGAGCAGCAGAGCGCGCAGTGGTTGCGGACCAGACCGCGAGCGGTTGTGGTCCGGTTGCGGTCACCCGAGAGGTGAAACCCGTCCTACGTCTCCCTTGATCCACGAACGCACCCCCCGTCGCGTTCGACGTGTCCAAGCGGGCATACGACCCTGTCCGTGAGTCGACAGGTCAGCGGCGGCGCGACTCCGATCGCCGAGTACACGTCGTTCGCGTTCACCGAAGGACTCATCAAGGCAGGGTGGATGCCTCGGTGGGTTCACTGGGTTCGGGGAGATGACCTATGACAATGGCCCGGCTGAGTCCAGATCTGCGCTGGGGAAGGCCAACCCGGCAATCACTGCGAGGGGAGGGCTGTACCCACGTCGGCGGGCGCCGAGTCCGGTGCACTCGACAACGGTGAGCAGCAGCGCCCCGAACATCCCTACCCGTCCAACCACGAGCATTGTTCCTGGGACAAGGGCATGAGGACGAGCTCAG
>CAWAIJ010000009.1:0-80598 GCA_963782075.1 uncultured Actinomycetota bacterium | reverse complement strand
ACCTGTGCCGGGCGGCATCGATCCAGAACAACCTGACCAGCTGCTTCTTCAGCCTCGAGATGACGCGCTCGGAGATCACGATGCGGCTGCTCTCGGCCGAGGCGAAGGTGCCGCTCAACCACATCCGCAACGGCCAGATGAGCGACGACGACTGGACCAAGCTGGCGCGCAAGATGGGTGAGGTGTCGAGCGCGCCGATGTTCATCGACGACAGCCCCAACATGACGATGATGGAGATCCGGGCCAAGGCGCGGCGGCTCAAGCAGCGCCACGACCTCAAGCTGATCGTCATCGACTACATGCAGCTGATGACGTCAGGGCGCAAGGTCGAGTCGCGCCAGCTCGAGGTCTCGGAGTTCTCGCGTCAGATCAAGCTGCTGGCCAAGGAGCTCGAGGTCCCGATCATCGCCCTCTCCCAGCTCAACCGTGGTCCCGAGCAGCGCGGCGACAAGCGCCCGATGATGAGCGACCTGCGCGAGTCCGGCTCGCTCGAGCAGGACGCCGACATGGTGATCCTGCTGCACCGCGACGACGTCTACGAGAAGGAGTCGACCCGCCCCGGCGAGGCCGACCTGATCGTCGCCAAGCACCGCAACGGACCCACCCGCGACATCACGGTCGCGTTCCAGGGCCACTACTCCCGTTTCGTCGACATGGCCCACTGATGAGTGCGCCGTCCGGATAGACATGACAAGGCGCGTCGCCATGTCATGATCCCGCGAATTGAACGAGCCGCGAACGTCCGGACATGCCGATGAGCGGTCATGCTGGTCCCTACCGTCAGAGTCCACTGACAAATCGTCTGGCGAGGGCGCGCGCGTATTACGCCGCATCCTCGATTCAGTCGAGCGAGGTCGCCATGACCCGTCCTCCGCGCTTGGGAAGCGGCGTCCAAGCCTGAATCATCGCGAAGTTCGGTGCGCGCGCCAGCGGCGAGGAGCACAAGCACTGCGGCCCGCGAACCCGTCAGACACGCCCCCATCAGCGGTGTCATTCCTGCATCATTGCGCACGTCGACGTTCGCTCCGGCTTCTATCAGCCGCTGACAAACGGACGCGTAGTCTGCGAAGAAGGTGGCATGCAGCGCCGTGGTGCCAGGTTGTCTCGGCATCGACGTCCGCGCCGGCAGTAAGAAGCACACGAACCACCTTGAGGCGCCCGGACTCACCTTCCTGGCTCCCTTCTTCACGGGGTGTGCCCGCCAGGATCAGTGGTGACATGTCGTTCTGACTTCTCGCATCCGGGTCCACGCCCGCCTCAATCAGCGCCTTCACGAGACGTACCTGCCCCGCTCGGGCAGCAGTGCCCAATGCAACTGCCGCCTTTTGGCCGTCAATGTCCACGGAGCAATTTCGCAGAGCGCGGCGGAGCGCCGCCCCGTCCTGTTGCAGGACCGCCGCCATTACCCCGCAAGTCGGCAGGGCAGGCGAGGGGGATGGCTTCCCCGAGGGGCTGGCTGAAGGCGTGTCCGAGTTGGAATCAGTGGGCTGCGGCCCACCAGACCTCGACTCCCTGTTCGTGCCTGTGCAGGCCGCCAAGGCAACTATCAGCACAACGCTGAGTGCCCGGGCTAGGTGGGGGCCAGCTATCCCCATGAACACTCGGCCGTTGCCTTGTCTCCCATGCCTTGGCGCGGGAATCCGTGGCATCGATCGATCGCAGTTCCAACGCGCCACGCCCAGTTCGAAGAATTCCGCAGCCAGTCCACGCCTTGCTGCCAGATGTGGTACTCAGTCTCCAAGTAGACCGGGGTTGCGTTTGGGGCGTTGTTTTCGTAATTTCCGGTGTTCTGGATCTTGATGTCCTCGGTTCCAGGACTGCCAGCGCCAACCCAGTCCCTCATAAGGACGGCGAGCTGTTCGGCTCGCGCATTGCGGTATTGCGGCTTCGTTCCAAACGTGTTCGCCTGCCCGCCCGGACAGGGAGCGGAACCGTAGGCGTTCGAGTGGATGGGGACGTGGATGTCCGCATTCCAGCTGTTCGAGGATGAGACGTTGGCCAAGGGGCCGCCATTCCCGATCCGGACGGGGTACTGGCGGGCGAGTAACTCGTCCTTGAAGTCCTTCGCCATCCCATTCGACCGAGTGTTCTCGTCATATCCGTCGCAGCCCTGATTGGTCACGCAGTCCGGTCCCAGGTCCGGGTCATGGCAAGCGCGTGAGAGGTAGATGCGGACGCCGTTGGTCTGCGCGGGATAGTAGGTCGTGTCGCCAGAGGCGGGCGCGATCCCCACCACGATCCCCAGGCCCGTGCCTAGCAGCATCGAGAGGAGCGTGAGCGCGATTGGTCGGATCATCGTGTGTCTCCTCGGGGCTGGACGTGGGACCTGCCTAGGACGCATCCACCGGTGCTGGCCCAGGCACTGAAGTCCTCACAGCTGCCATCAAGGGTGAACTGTGTCTGATCCTGATAGTCGAGCGTGGTGACCAAGAGCGCGTTGACGTAGCCGACGACGTCAGAGAAGTCCGCCGCAAAGACGGCGGCGTCGCCGCCGTCGGGGCGCAAGTCAACCCTCGCTGCACCTCCGACAATCTCGACAGTCACTGCCATCGGAGGCAGACCCTGCGCAGGGTTCGCATAGCCCAGTGCAGACCAGGACTGGTCGACTGGCTGACCGACGCGTTCAAGTGCTGACTGCATGGCCTCTTCCCGACTGCCCGCTGGCACGGGAGCAGGAATCGCGTAGGCGGCCGCATCCCCGGATCCAGTACAGCGCACCCAGCGAACTCCAGGACTCTCAGCAAGGTCCGTTTCGCATGGCGCAGGAATCCTAACTCCTGGGTCCATCTCTTTCGCCTGAGCCAATTGCTCCTGAACGTCGCCGACGTAGGCAACGCCGATATTGATGTCTTCGAACCACTCGGGGTGTTCTTCAAACTGCTGATTGTGAATGTCCATGTCGGCTTGTGTCTCGATCACCAAGTCCACCGCATGCTCGAAGCGTTGATCCTGACCAGTTGCGACGACGGTGCCGATCAAGCCGGGGATTGCCTCGAGACGAGCTGCCTGCTTGGTCTTGACAGGGTCTTGAGCAGTTTGGGCGACAGGCACCCCGCGGGACGGGGGCGCCGCCATGTTGTCGTTCAGCGCGGCACCCAACATGGCGATCAAAGTGACCGCAGCTACACCGGCGGCCGTGGCACCCATTTTGCTGTTACGCATTGCCCCTCCCGAGCCTACGTCACGCGCAGATCCTTGAGTATGACCTCAATTCGTGCTTAGTCAAGGTCGACTTGTCGGCGGTTAGACGCACTTCGGAGCCAGTTGGTTGTCACATGCAGCGGCGCGGCTGTCCTTGAGACCCGCCCCGGACACACAGAGGTCTGGTTCACCTACCCGGGAGACTGAGCGCGCACTCTCTTGCCGCATAGTGTGCGCGTCAGCGCGCGCGGATCTGCCGCGATCCGCGCGTTTCTACGTCCGGAGCAACGTGGCAAGGAGTTCGTGAACGGCCTCTGTGACGCCGCCTCTTGTCATGTCATCTGTTTCCGGACGTCGCAATGAGACGTGACGCCTCGATGTCAGTAGAGCGGTCCAGCACGGTGTACTTGCCCTCGCACGGTCGACTGAGCGATCACACCTTGAGTGCGCCGTCCCCCGGTGACGCGGCCACAGGCGGTGGAGCGGCATCGGCACGAGTTGATATCCGGTTGAGCGGCCGGCCGGCGTCATTGACGATGCTCTCGTGGAGCACGCCAGCAACGAGGTAGTCCCCGATGCAGATCTGGTGGGGCGGCTGCTGCGCGAGCAGTACCCGGACCTCGCGGGTCAGGACGTGCGACCCAGCAGCGCCTCAGGCAGCAGCAACTGGGTCTTTCGCGTCGGCGACGAGTGCGCCGTCCGCCTCCCCCGCTCGGACGCCTACACCGCCGACTTGCTGACCGAGGCACGGTTCCTTCCCCGCCTCGCACCTCACCTTGCCGTCCCCGTGCCCGAGGTGCGGTTCCTGGCAGAGCCGTCCGCCGTGTTCCCGCGGCCCTGGACAGTGGTGACCTGGGTCCCGGGCGAGACCCCGGGGGAGCAGGGTCCGCCAGAGCAGACGCGGATGGCTGTCACCGTGGGCCGGTTCATGCGTCGCCTGCACCAGGTGGACACCTTCGGCCTGGCCTCCGGATCGCAACGAGTGGGGATACCGAGCCGGTGAGCCGGTGACCGACGTCATCGATGGTTGGGCCCACAGCGCAGCCCACCACCTGGAGGACCTCTTCGTCCCAGGCCAGGTGAGGGAGGCGTGGCGGCGGGTCCGTGACGTCCCTCCCGCGTCCGGGCCGCCCTGCTGGGTCCACACCGACCTGTCGGCCGAGAACCTGCTCGCGTCACCAGACGGCGACCTCGTCGGTGTCGTGGACTTCGGTGGCCTGGGCGTCGGCGACCGCTCCGTCGACCTCCTCTACGCGTGGAGCATGTTCGATGCACCAGCACGGGAGGTTCTTCGCGCGGAGTCCGGTGCTGACGAGGCGACGTGGCTGCGCGCTCGGGCATGGGCGTTCGTCGGGCCGGGCCTGCTGACCATCGTGAACTATCGACATTCCATGCCTGAGCGCACGGCCCGGCTCACCAGGATGGTCGAGGTCGTTGCCGAGGAGGTCGGGGTCTCCCTTCGCTAGTCGTCCGCACCACGACTGATTGAGGTGCACTCGGAGGCTCGTTTCAGGCGCCTCGCGACTCGGCGAGGCGTCGCATCCAGTAGCGAAACCAGTCCTTGCCGTAGGGAACGTAGATCCGGGTCGGGATCTGCCGATCGCGCAGTTCGGCCAGCACGTCCGGGCGGACCCCGAGCAGCTGCTCGACCTGGACGGATCCCAGTGCCAGCAACAGCGCTTCACGCAGTCGGCCGTCGTGGGTGGCCATCGACCACGGCACCTGGTGGTGGGCAAGGCGGAAGGCCAGCCGCAGGTAGGCGATGTCGGTGGCCTCCCCGAAGGGGTGCGTGCCATGAGCTTCGACGTACGCGCCCTTGACCAACCGGATGTGAACGCCTGTCGCCACCCACGAGTCCAGGTCGGCGGTCGAGCGCACCACGTTGGCCTGCACCGTGGCGCCGAGGCGATCGGCCAGTCCACGTGCGGCGACGGCCCGTACGCAGTCCAGCACGGCGTCGGTACGCGCGGCATCCTCGGCTCCCACCTGGATGCGCCGGCCGGGCGGTAGGACGGATGCGATCGAGGCGAGTCGGTCGGCTGCCCCGGTGGGGTCCACGTCGAGGGCCAGGTGGGTCAGATCCACTGCCAGCCACGCGTCGGCCGCCGTGGCTGGGAGAGCTGCGGCAAGAGACCGGTAGTCATCGGCTGTGCGGTCCGCCTCGTCGGTGTCGGTGACCAGCTCACCGAACAGATCGATGCTGACGCGGTGACCGGCCGTCAACAGGTCGTCGGTGGTGCGCATGGCCTCATCGCGGGTGCGCCCTGCGACGTACCGAGATGCAGCACGCCACGCAGCCCGTTCACCACCGGGGACCGCCCTGATGGAGCGCTCCAGCCGGGCACTGGTCGCCAGCTGGAACAAGAGGTCGCGTTCGATGCTCACGACGTTCACGTTGCCACCAACTCCCGCCGGACCACCACCCGTCGCCGAGGGAGTCAGCGCGACTCGTGGGCCCAGCTAGCCGAAGTCGGCGAATCTGACGGCGATCTCGTCTCGCCCCGCGCCGGCCGCAACCAGGAGCCGCAGCAGGATCCGAGCCTTGTGCGCGACGCCTCCGAGACCCATGTCTCGACCCCATTGCTGCCCGATGGCGACAATCGGCGCGGGCGTCGGCGGTGCAGGTCTTGCCGGGCGTGCACCTACGGTCGACGGCCGAACCAGTCGAGCAGCCGATGCTGTGGCGAAGCGTTCGGGGGCAGGGTGTCGCTGGGTCCCGCGCCGTACGCGCCGTACGCCAGCATCTCGTCGAGATGAGGCTCGACCAGGTCGAGCAGGTCGGCAACGACCTGCGCATCAAGGGTCTCGTCCAGCCGGGCGGCACGACGGAGGTCCCAGGCATGGACCACCAGGTCAACGAGGCGGAACCGCAGGAACGCAACTGCTGGGACGTCACCCTGCGGACCTGCAACGAGCTGCTGGGGAGGCGCGGCGGCGAACGCGTCTCTCTGCTGTCGCGCTGAGTCGACCACCGCGGCGACCGGATCGTCGCCGAGCTGATCACCCGCAAGGCGGGCCCGTGCTTCGTCGCGGTCGACACCCGTCAGCAGCATCGCGGTGAAGCGGTTCCCGACCACCACGTGCTCGACGAGCTCCTGCACCGACACGTCCGACGGAGTCGGTCGTTCCCACGAGTCCGCAGGGAGCTGGCGCACCACTCGTTCGAACTCTGCAGACGCTGCGTCGACCAACTCCACCCGTGCAGGCTAGGCAGCGGCCGTGGAGTCGGCAAGCGGAGCACAGGCCGCCGGCTACGACTTCTTCGCCTCGAAGTGCTGGTAGTCCTTCAGCGAGTGGTAGTCCCCGCCCCAGGCGAACTTGGCGGTCCGGAACGCCTTCTCCACGACGTCGTTCTTGGTCACCATGCCGGGCCGCACGTCCTCGCGGTCGACGTAGGCGGCGCCGGCCGGCGGCAGCACGGTGGTGCCCTTCACGTACGGGTTCTCGACCGGGTTGAGGTCGATCGCCTTGCCGTAGGAGTGGATCGAGAAGCGGTCGGTGGTGCCGGTGATCGGGCGGCAGTTGAACGCCGAGGTGTTGTCGGCGTCCATCGAGGCGTCGTCGGAGGCGCCGTACTCCTCGATCAGCTCCATCCGTCGGATCGGGAACCGGGCGTCGTACAGCGTGCCGAACGCGGTGACGATCTCGGCCGCGACGTCCTTGTGGACCATCAGCTGGCCGCCGTCGTGGGACGCGCCGTCGAAGCCCCAGTGGTTCATCTCGATGATCCGGAGATCGTCGATCGGCACCGGACAGCCCGGCTTCCAGGACACGCCGATCATCTGGGCCCGGTAGTCCTCCGGCACCGTGGTGACGGTCGCGTGGAACTCAGGCGTGGACGACGGTGCGGGGCCGGGCGACGCCGGGGCGGCGCCGGTCGGGATCGAGACCGCAAGCGCTGCGGCCGTCACGAACACGGATCGGACAAGCGAACGAATCAGCATGGTGAGGCCCTCCCGAGACCTGGGGATTCAGTGCGTCCGAACCTGCCACGGACCGGGTTCAGACACAACGGCGTCGCCGCTCGCGTCGGGCTATCGTGGCCCGATGAGTCTTCTCGCACGCCTCGGGCCCGTCCGACTCCTCACCTCCACCGTCACCGCCACCCTCGTCCTCACCGCGTCCGGAGCGGCCCTCGCGGCCGACGGCGACGACCGGGTGATGACGCCGATCGGCGGCGGGTACGAGACCTCCACCCTGGAGGCGTTCGCGCTCGCCTCCGCCGAGGGTGCCAGTGGACCGACCGTCGACCTGGTCGTCGTGCCGTCGGCGTACGGCGACGCCCCGAAGGATCGGGCCGCGAACCTGGAGCTCGCCCAGTCCCGCACCGAGCAGGTGGATGCCGCCTGTGACGCCGTCGTCCCGGCGCCCTACACCGGCTGCACCGCCACCCTGGCGGTCCTGCTCGATCGCGCCGACGCCCTCGACCCGGCCAACTCCGCAGCGCTGAACGACCCCGGCACCGATGGTGTCTACATCCTCGGCGGGGACCAGGGACTGGCCATGTCCGTCCTCGCCGACACCCCTGCCGAGCAGGCGATGCACGCGGCCAGCGACCGTGGCGCCGTGGTCGGCGGAACCAGCGCGGGAGCCGCGGTCGAGTCACGGTCGATGATCAACGGCTACGTCGGCGACCTCGGTCCCGAGGACGGGCTCCAGCAGGGGTCGACGCTGATGTGGTGGGGCGACGACGCGGACGCCGAACGCGGCCTGACCTTCGGGTCGACCGCCGCCATCTACGACCAGCACTTCTACCAGCGCGGCCGCTTCGGCCGGACCCTCTCGACGATCGCCACTGCCGACGAGCGCGCTGGCGCGAGCCCGGTCGGGGTCGGCATCGACTACGGCACCGGACTGCGCAGCACCGGCGACCACACCCTGTCCGGCGTCTTCGGTGAGGGTTCGGCCGCGCTGATCGACTTCGAGACCCTGGCCGCCACCCACGAATGGGTCGGCACTCCCGCCGTGCTGTCTGCCCGCGGGATCCTGACCCACCTGTTGACCACCGGCTCGTCCTACGACCTGGGGACCCGGACCTACAGCCGTGGCGGAGTCCCGCTGGCGAACCCGATGGACACTCCCTGGACGCCGCCGGCCGACACCCATCACGGCACCCTGGTCCTCGGCGGCGGTGACGTGCCGAGTGCCGGCGTGGCCGATGCCGTTGCGGCGGCGAGCACGGGTGGTGTGGGCAAGGGCGACCGGATCGTCGTGGTCGCGGTCGGTGCCAAGAAGGACGCCAATCCCTACGCCAAGGCGGTCAAGGCCGCCGGCTGGACCGGCTCGGTCACGACGGCGGCGTACGGCGCGAAGCAGCCGGACGTGACCGGCGCCCGCGCGGTCCTGCTCGTCGCCGGGGACCCGGTGGCACTCGGCTCCCGGCTCGCCGACCCGGCGTTCCGCACCTGGGTCGGCCAGGTGGTGGCAGGCCAGCAGGTCGTGATGACCGACGGCGCCATGACCGGCGCGTTCGGTGACCGGTTCTCCGCCACGCCGCCGCCCCACCTCGACCAGCGACCGCGAGGACCTCGGGATCGCGTCGTTCCGCGCGGGTGACGCCGGCTGGCAGCCCGGCCTGGGCATCGTCGACGCGACGCTCGTGCCGTGGCTCAACACCGACTTCGGCTGGGGGCGGCTCTACGAGGGGGTCTCGGCGGACCCGACCACCCTTGCGGTCGGGCTCAACGCCGGCTCGTCGGTGACGATGAGCGGCCCCGGCGCCGTCACCGGCGGCTCGGTCGTGGTGGCCGACGGTCGGTCCGGGACCTACTGGACCGCCGACAACGGTGCGATCGGCGCATCCGGGGTCGTGCTCGACGTCTTCGGACCCGGCGAGCAGCTGGTCCCGTGACCGGCGCTCCTGAGTCGGGCCGTCACTTCTTGCCGGCGGCTCGCTTGTACTGGCGGACCGAGAGCGGGACGAAGACCAGCAGGATCAGCACCACCCAGATCAGCGTGTAGAGCACCGGGTGCTGCATCGACCAGGAGTCTGGAACCGCTACCGCGGGCGAGACGTTGCCGAAGAGCTCGCGGCAGGCCTGGGTGAGGGTCGAGACCGGGTTCCAGAGCACGAAGGTGCGCAGCACCCCGTCGAAGTCCTCGGTCGGCACGAACGCGTTGGACACGAAGGTGAGCGGGAAGATCACGATGAACGAGGCGTTGTTGATCACCTCGACGCTGGGCACCAGCAGCCCGACGTACGCCATCACCCAGCTGATCGAGTACGCGAAGAGGAGCAGCAGCGAGAAGCCGAGCAGCATGTCGGTCACTCCCTCGCGCACTCGCCACCCGACGAGCAGCCCGGTCAGCGCCATGATGATCAGCGACAGCACGTTGTAGACGACGTCGGACGTGGTGCGTCCGACCAGCACGGCCGAGCGCGACATCGGCAGCGACCGGAACCGGTCGATGATGCCCTTCTGCATGTCCTCGGCGAGGCCGGCGCCGGTGAAGGTCGCGCCGAAGACGACGGTCTGCGCGAAGATCCCGCCGATCAGGAACTCCTTGTAGTCGACGTTGCCGGGGACGTCGATGGCCCCGCCGAACACGTAGGCGAACAGCAGCACGAACATGATCGGGCTGATCAGGACGAAGACCAGCACCTCGGGCACTCGCTTGATCTTGATCAGGTTGCGCTGGGCGACCACCCAGCCGTCGTTGAGGCTCTTGGTCACGGTGTTCACGCCGACTCCTCCTCGGTCGTCTCGGCCTCGGCCGCGTGGCCGGTCAGGCTGAGGAAGACGTCGTCGAGGGTCGGTCGCCGCAGTCCGACGTCGAGGACCTCGATGCCCTCCCGGTGCAGGTCGTCGAGGAACCGCCGTAGGGCCGCGGCGCCGTCGCCGACGGCGCCCCCGAGGGTGCGGTCCTCGACCTGGACGTCGCCGGTCACGACCTGCTGCAGGAGTCGTACGGCGGTGTCGACGTCGGCCGTTTCGGCGAGGACCACGTCGATCCGCTCGCCCCCGGTCTGCGCCTTGAGCTGGTCGGCGGTGCCGTGCGCAATCGCCCGCCCGTGGTCGATGACCACGATCTCGTCGGCCAGCCGGTCGGCCTCCTCGAGGTACTGGGTGGTCAGGAGCAGCGTGGCCCCGGAGGCGACGAGGTCACGGATCACCTCCCACATCTGCTGCCGGCTGCGGACGTCGAGCCCGGTGGTGGGCTCGTCGAGGATGAGGACCGACGGCTCGGCGACCAGGGCTCCCGCGAGGTCGAGCCGACGTCGCATGCCGCCGGAGTAGGTCTTCGCGGGACGGTCTGCGGCGTCGGCCAGGTCGAACCGCTCCAGCAGCTCGTGGGCGCGCGTGCGTGAGCGGGCCTTGCCGAGTCCGTAGAGGCGGCCGACCATGGTGAGGTTCTCCACCCCGGTGAGCTGCTCGTCGACCGCGGCGTACTGGCCGGAGAGCCCGATCCGCCGGCGCACCCCTTGCGGGTCCGCGAGGACGTCGACGCCGTCGATGGACGCCTCACCCTCGTCGGGGACCAACAGCGTCGCCAGGCAGCGCACCGCCGTGGTCTTGCCGGCCCCGTTGGGCCCCAGCAGCGCCAGGACTGTGCCCTCCTCGACGCTCAGGTCGAGGCCTCCGAGCGCGACGACCTCCTTGTAACGCTTGACCAGGCCGCGGGCCCGGATCATCTCCCCCATGGTGTCCTCTCGATCGGGTGAGCCAGCCAGCGTAGTAAAGGGGACCGACACCCTTGGCGTGACTGACTACGGTGTAGACCCGACGAGGACGGGAGACTCATCGTGCGCTCGACGGCATGGGCGGGCGGGCTGCTCGTCGTGATGCTGGCGGCGTGCACCGCCGGTGAGCAGCCCGACGCCGGGACGACACCCGATCGCTCCCCGGGCCCGTCGGTGAGCGGCCGGGCGAACGAGACCCCGTCCGAGACGCCGTCGCCGACAGGCACGCAGACCCCCACCGCGCCGGCGCGCCCGATCTCGGTGCTCGGCCTGGCCGACCAACGCCACCGGGGCGACCGGCTGCGACTCGGTGCCGTGCGAGAACGGACCGACCGATACACGTCGTACGACGTGACCTACCGCAGCCGCAGTACGACGGGCCCCGAACAGGGTGGCCAGGAGAGCTACACGATCAGCGGGGTTCTCAACGTGCCGACCGGGCGGGGGCCGTTCCCCGCAGTCGTGCTCGCGCACGGCTACATCGACCCCGCCGTCTACGTCCGCGGTCAGGGCATGACCCGTGAGCGCGGCTACCTGGCAGCCGCCGGCTACATCGCGCTGCACGTCGACTACCGCAACCACGCGGAGTCCGACGACGATCCGCGCTACCAGACCCGGATGCGACTGGGGTACAGCGCGGACGTCATCGCCGCGGTCAAGGCGTTGCGTCGCTCGCCCGACGTCCCCGTCGACGACGACCGGGTGGCGCTGTTCGGACGGTCGATGGGAGGTGGGGTGATCCTGAAGGCCCTGATCGCCGAGCCCGGACTCGTGCAGGCCGCGGCACCCTGGGCCTCGGTGTCGTCCCTCGAGGCCGACAACTACCGCCGGTTCATCAGGGGGGACCCTGAGGACGCGGACCTGCTCGGCCACGGCACACCGGCCGAGAACCCGCGGTTCTGGCGGGAGAACTCCTCGCGGCCCCACTTCGACCGGATCACCGAGCCGGTGCTGATGGTGCACGGCCGCTTCGACGACACCTGTCCACCCCCGTGGGCCGGCGCCACCCACCGTGCGCTGGTCCGGGCGGGGGTGGACTCCCGGCTCGCGTGGTACGACGACGGTCACGCGTTCGGACCTGCCTTCAACGCCGCCATGGCCCGCACGGTGTCGTTCTTCGACGCCCAGCTCGGCTGAGGGGCTCGGGTCAGGCCTCCACGTACGTCGCGCCGTCGAGCACCTCGGCGACCGGACCGGTCGCGGCGTCACCGAGCAGGGTCGCGGCCGCGAACATCGCGGCGTACCCGTCGAAGCAGCGGTGGTGGCGCAGCATCGCGTGGCGGCCGCCCTCGACGCTGATGAAACCCACCTCGGCGGTGCGCTGCAGGTTCCGGGCGACGGCCAGCGCCCGGGTGGGGCTGGCGACGTGGTCCTCCGTGCCGTGGACGATCATGACCCGCCTGCCGGTGAAGTCGCCGTGGCCGTCGGTGGGGTAGACCCACGGCGCGAGGGCCGCCACGCTGCGGACCTCGGGCAGGGCGCCGGCCCCGATCGCCGCGCGACCACCCAGCGAGTGGCCGACCAGACACGTGGGCAGGGCCTCGCCGAACCGCTCGCGGAGCTGGTCCAGCGCCCACGCGACGTCGTGGACCGGTGTGTGGTGGGTGTCCCAGCCGCGGACCGAGTTCAGCAGCCGGAAGACCGCCAGCCGGTCGCCACCGGCCTGCGCCACCCGGCGCGCGACCGGGATCATCCGCAGCACCGACAGCTGGGCCGGGCTCACCCGCATGCCGTGGCGGCGCGCGGCGCCGCCGTGCAGCACCAGCACCACGCCCTGGGGATCACGAGGCGCATGGGTCGTCAGCAGCCGGGCCGCTCCGGGGTCACTCACGGCTGCTCGAGCCTCGCTGTCGACATGGAACAGCACGGTAGGCCCAGGCAACCTCCGCGCGACATCGGGAGTCAGAAGGGGTGAGACTGCAGAGGAGGTGGTGCGGACGATGTTCACCGCAACCCGGTCGGACGCCCCGACCTTCGAGGAGTACGCCGCGGCGTCGTGGCCGTCGCTGTACCGCGGCGCCTACCTGCTGACCGGCAACCACGCGGACGCCGAGGACGTGGCCCAGCAGACGCTGATCAAGGCGCACGGCGCCTGGTCGAAGGTGGTCGGCTCGGACTCGCCGAACGCCTACGTCCGACGGATCCTCACCAACACCTTCCTCTCCTCCAAGCGCCCCAAGGCGCGAAGCCTCGAGCTGATCACCGACGCCCCGCCCGAGCGGGGCCACGACCCCGGACCCGGCAGCTCCGAGCTGCACCTGGTCCTGTGGCCGCACGTGAAGAAGCTGCCGCCGCAGCAGCGGGCCGTGATCGTGCTGCGCTACTACGAGGACCTCAGCGAGGCCGAGATCGCCGACGCCCTCGGTTGTTCTCCCGGCACCGTGAAGTCCACCGCGCACCGAGCCCTGAAATCCCTGCGAGCCGCCATCGGATCCGACGACCTCACCGGAAGGGAGGACTGAGATGTACCGCGAGATCGAAGACACCCTGGCCCAGGAGCTGCGGGTCGTGGCCGAGGGGATCGACGTACCCGCCCTGCCGGCGACTGCCGGAGCACCCGACGTCCTCCCGGTTCGGCTGGCAGCCGCTGCTGGTGGCCGCCGCCGTCGTCCTGATCGCCCTGGCCGCGACGGTCACCCTGCTGAACCTGGGCCCCGACCGCTCCGTGCAGCCCGCCCCGGCCCCGACCCCGAGCCCGACGGAGGCCACCGAGGAGGTCTCGACCGCCGCGCCGGAGGTTCCCTACATCGTCGGGGACCGACTGTTCGTCGAGGGCCGGCAGGTGCCGGGCAGCTGGTACGTCGTCGACGGCACCTCGACCGGGTGGATCGGCGTCCGCGTCGACAACAGCTACTGGTGGGGGTACGACGCCGAGCCCAAGGAGATCGAGGGACAGATGAACCAGCCGCCGGTGATCTCACCCGGCGGCAGGAACGTCGCCATGGTGCTCGTGGAGCAGGGACAAGGGATGCTCACCGGCTTCGACACCCGTCCGGCAGGCGAGGGCTTCGGAGGGGTCGACATCCAGGCCCTGGTGCAGGGCAGCTACTCGCGTGCGGTCGCCGTCACCGACGACGGCCTGGTGGTGGGCTCGGGCGCGGACTTCCAGGAGGTCTGGCGACCGCTGATCGACAACGGCGTCGTCCAGCTCAGTGACGCCGCACCGGGGCAGGTCGTCCTCGGCAACACCGCGGCCGGCCTGATCGTCGCCGACGGTGAGTACGGCGCGGTCGACGCCACGCAGGGCCAGCCCTACCTGGCCGATCTCTCCGAGGACGGCACCCTCACCAGGCTCCAGGACCTGCCGACCCATGATGTCCTCGACGCCAGTGAGGAGTGGCTGGCCTGGATCGGGCCCGGCACCCTCGGCGGCGAGACCGCCACCACGGATCGGCTGCAGGTCCAGCGCATCGACGGCAGCGACGCCGCAGAGCTGCTCGCGCCCGACGGCTTCGCCTTCCTGGGCACCAGCCTGCAGTGGGAGGACGCCGACCGGCTCGTCGCCGGCGTCACCGGTGACCGGGGTGACCGGATGGTGCGCTGCAGCCCGGTGACGCAGGAGTGCGTGCTGCTCGACACGCCCTGACCTGTTCGATGAGACTGCGGCCATGGAGGTCGACTTCACCGGGGACGTCTTCGAGTGGCGGGGACCGGCGCCGTACTACTACGTCGCCGTCCCCGACGACGACAGCGATGACATCAAGGAGGCGTCGCCGATGCTCACCTACGGCTGGGGCGTGATCCCGGCCCGGGTGGTCGTCGGCGACACCGAGTGGACGACGTCGCTGTTCCCCAAGGACGGCCGCTACCTGGTGCCGCTCAAGGACGTCGTGCGCCGGGCCGAGGGCCTCGACGTCGGCGACATGATCGACGTCCGGATGGTGCTGGGCCGATGACCGGGCCGATGACTGCGGGGCCGATGACGACGGGGGAGCCGTGGTGAGCGACATCGTGGTGCGCCCGGCGCGCAGCTTCGCCGATCTCGCCACCATGGTCGGCCCGAAGAACCCGACCTCCAACGTGTGCTGGTGCCTGAGCCACCGCCTCGACTCGAAGACCAACCGCTCGTTGGTCGGACCGCAGCGCGGCGAGTACGTGGAGGCGTTGACCCGGCGTGCGATCGCTCCCGGCGTCCTCGCCTACGACGGTGACGAGGTGGTCGGCTGGGCCGCGATCGCACCGCGCAGCGAGCTGCCGTTCGCACGGTCCCGCAAGATCCCCCACGTCGACGACCTGCCGGTCTGGTCGCTGTGGTGCCTGCGAGTCCGTCCGGGTCACCGGGGCCAGGGCATCGCCCGCGCGCTCATCCCCGGCGCGGTCGACTATGCCCGCAGCGAGGGTGCCCCCGCCGTCGAGGGCTACCCGACCGACAACCAGGGCGAGAAGGTCGACCTGACGATGGCCTACGTCGGCACCCGCGCGTTGTTCGAGGCCGCGGGCTTCACCCTCGTCAGCACGACCGACGCCGTCTCCGGTGGCTTCCCCCGCGTGGTGATGCGGTTGCACCTCGGCTCGTAGGGTCGACGCCATGCACCTACGAACCATCGGCAACGACACCGTCGGACGCGTCGAGGTGGGGGCCGTCGGCCTCGGCCTGATGACCTTCGACCAGACCGGCACCCAGCCGCGCGAGCAGCTCCTCGACACCGTCCGGGCGGCGCTCGACTCCGGGGTCACGCTGTTCGACACTGCCGACGCCTACGGGCCGGGGGACGAGAAGGGCGCGAAGGCCCAGGGGTCGAACGAGGAGCTGATCGCCTCGCTGCTGCGCGAGCTCGGCGTTCGTGACCGGGTGCTGCTCGCCACCAAGGGCGGCCACGTCCGCACCGAGGGCGGCGGCTGGGACGTCGACAGCTCGACCGACCACCTGCACCGTGCCGTCGACGCCAGCCTGGCCCGGCTGGGCGTCGACCAGATCGCGCTGTGGCAGCACCATCGCCCCGACCCCAAGGTCGACTACGCCGACGTGATCGGCACCCTCGGCGAGATCGCGAAGTCCGGCAAGGTGGCCATGATCGGCCTCTCCAACGCCGACCCCGACCAGATCCGGGCCGCTCACGCCGAGCTGGGCGGCGCGCTGGTCAGCGTCCAGAACCAGTTCAGCCCGAAGTTCCGCAGCAGCCTCCCCGAGATCGACGTGTGCGAGGAGCTGGGCTGGCGTTCCTGCCCTGGGGCCCGCTCGGCGGGCTCTCCGACGCCAAGGAGCTGGCCGGGAAGCACCCGGCCTTCGCCGAGATCGCCGACGAGCGCCGGGTCAGTGCCCAGCAGGTCGCGCTCGCCTGGGAGCTGGCCCAGTCGCCGGTCGTGATCCCCATCCCCGGCGCGAAGCGGCCCCAGTCGATCCTCGACTCCGCCGCGGCCGCCGACCTCGAGCTCACCACCGACGAGCTGGACCGGCTCGACGCCAGCTAAGGGCCTCAGTTAGGAAGCGCCGGACACCGACGCCAGCAGTCGTTCGGCGGTGGTGCGGACGGCGTGGATCAGCTCCGGGCCCCGCACGATCCGGAACGGCACCGGCATGGCGGCCAGCCACTCGGCGTACATCACCGGGTTGCTGGTCGAGCCGACCAGCCTCGTGCGGTCGTCACCGAGGGCTTCCAGCCGGCCCATGCCGCGGGGGAGCCGGCCGATGACCTCGGCGTACGACGCCTCGAGCTCGATCTCCACGTCGAACTCCCACCCGACCCCGAGGTGGTGCTCGAGGTCGGCCACGGGTTCGAGGTCGGCGGGCGGCTCGAACCGCTCCTCGAGCGGCGTCACGGCCCGGACCCGGTCGACCCGGTAGGTGCGCGGCGCGGCGGCGGCGTGCGACCAGCACAGCAGGTACCACCGGCCGTGCCGCACCACGACCGCCCACGGGTCGACCTCGACGTCGAGCTCGGTGCCGGCCTCGGTGCGGTAGTCGACCCGCACCCGGCGGCGCTCGGAGACGGCGCCGACCAGCGTCGTGGTGGTGGCGGGATCGGGGCGGGCCGCACTGCGGTCGGGGACCGGCGCCGCCGTCCGGCGTACGGCCTCGACCTGTGCGGCGACCGGGGCCGGCAGCACCCGCACGATCTTGCCGAGCGCGGCGCCGACCGGGTCGTCGCCGTCGGCCGCGGCGTGGTGTCCGTCGAGCACCGCCATGACCAGGCCCAGCGCCTCGGTCGGGCTGAACATCAGCGGCGGCACCCGCAGCCCACGCCCGAGCCGGTAGCCGCCGTAGGGCCCGCGCACCGAGTCGACCGGGATCCCGGCCTCGCGCAGGGTCGCGACGTAGCGGCGGGCGGCACGGTCGGAGACGCCGAGCCGCTCGCCGAGTCGGTCGGCGCCGATCCCCGGTGTGCTCGAGATCAGCTCCAGGGCGAGCAGGGCCCGGGCGGTCGGGTTGGTGGTGTCCACGACGGCCAGCGTGCCACGGGTTGCGGACCGGATTCGTCCGGAACCTGAATCCGGCAGACTGTCGGCCGTGAGCGACCGCATGTTCCGCGTCACCGGTGACGCCTACGACTTCTTCATGGGCCGCTGGTCGCGCCAGCTGGCTCCCTCTCTCGCCGAGGCCGCCGGGATCGCCGCCGGACATCGAGTGCTGGACGTGGGCTGCGGACCCGGGGCGCTGACCGGCGTGCTGGTCGACCTGGTGGGTGCCGGATCCGTGGCCGCCTGCGATCCGTCGGAACCCTTCGTGGCCGCCTGCGCCGAGCGGCATCCGGGAGTCGACGTCCGGCAGGCCGGGGCCGAGGACCTGCCGTGGCCAGACGAGGCCTTCGACACCGCGCTCGCCCAGCTGGTCCTCAACTTCGTGTCCGACCGGGCCGCCGCGGCGGCCGAGATGATGCGGGTGCTGCGACCCGGCGGCACCGTCGCCGTCGCGGTCTGGGACTACGGCGAGGGCATGGAGATGCTGCGCCGCTTCTGGGACGCGGCGCGGGCGATCCGGGACGACGCTCCCGACGAGGCTCACCCGACCGCGCTCGGAGGGGTCGGCGAGCTCGCCGACTTCCTGTCGACGGCCGGGTTCGAGGAGGTGGCCGAGGGCACGCTCCGCGTCGAGTCGACGTACGCCGACGCGGCCGAGGTGTGGCAGGGCTTCCTCGCCGGCGTGGGGCCGGCAGGCGTCTGGTGTCTCTCGCTTCCCGACGATGAGCGGGAGGCGCTGCGCCAGGAGTTCCTCGGCGGGCTCGCGGACCGCGGGCCGGTCACACTCGCCGCCGTGGCTCGGTGCGGCACCGGTCGTCGCCCTTCACCCTGAGGGGGTTTGTCCCGAGCGGGCTGGGCGGGCAGGCTGGTGGGCATGACCGAGAACCGGAGTACCGACAGCGAGGGCGACTGGGGTCGCACCGATCTCGATCCCCGGGAACAGGCCGAGGCGGACGTCAACCTGGACGACCCGACCTCCAGCGCCGACGAGCCGTGGAGCCCGCCGGACCGGCAGCCGCGTGGCGCGGAGCTGATCGGCGTCGAGACCGACGAGGGCGAGACGCTCTCGCAGCGGGTGAGCCAGGAGGTGCCCGAGCCGGGGACGGCGTACGGCGCCCCCGACGACCACGCCGAGCGTGAGGCCGCGCGGATGCTCGGCGGCGACGACCCGGACGCGATCCCCGCTGACACCGACGTGCTGGGTGTCGTCGAGGACGACGCGTAACCCGGTCCGGTGCCGGCCGACGGGTTCGACTTCGACGTACGCCATGACGGGACCGTGGTGATCACCCACCACGGCCGCCGTGCGACGGTGCTGCGGGGCGCGAGGGCCGAGGAGTTCCTGGTCGAGGTCGACGACGATCCGCAGGGCGTGATGGCCCGCTGGACCGGCAACTACAAGCGCGGCAACGAGCGACAGGCTCGCCAGCACCCGCGCAACCGGTGACGGGGCTGGACCGGGCTCAACCGCGCGGTGCGGCCGCCAGCTTCCGGTCGCCGGCGTGCATCGCGAGAGAGACCGCCACGAACAGCAGCGTGATCCCGACGCAGGCGACGGCGACGCCCACCCAGCCGCCGTCCTCGGCCGGGTCGAGGAACGGGTAGGGCACCCACCCGCTCGCAGCCCGGACGACGAACGTCACCACCAACCAGCCGACCGGCCACAGCAGCGCGAGACCGAGGTCGCGGCGGCTGGTGCGTGGGCGCGGCCCGAAGCCCAGCCAGCCGACGATTGCGAGCGCCGGCACCACCAGGTGCAGCAGGGAGTCGGCGAGCTGGTCGAGGCCGTCGAGGTCGAGCAGCGGCCGGAGCAGGACGAAGTGCACGAGCCCGGTGATGGTGATGCCGACGACCGATGCACTGCGAACGACCCGCCACCACCGTCCGTCGTACGCCGGGTCGCGCGCGAGGACCACGGTGCTGGCTGCGACCAAGGCGTTGGCCTGGATCGTGAAGTAGCAGAAGAAGCGCGCTGTGCGCGTGGCCAGGCCGGGCCCCTCACCTTCGGCGAGCACGGCCGAGCCACTCATCACGAGCACCAGCTGGAGCAGCAGCGCGACCAGAGCGACGGCTGCCGTGAGCAGGTGCCAGCGCCGGGCCCAGGAGTGCATGGCCCGACGCTAGCGGCCCGCGTCAGTGGGACAGGGTGCCGACGCGCCCGCCGCCGCCTGCGGCCCAACAGCCACCCTTCACGCAGTCGAGGGTGTGGAAGCCGGTGGTCGAGAACTGCTCCCAGGTGCGACCGCCGTCGCGGCTGACGCTGCTGCCGGCGGTCGGGCCGGACTCCCCGGTGACCAGCAGCAGTCGCTTCGAGGCGAACGACGCGTCCTCGCCGAGGTGGGCCAGGTCGCCACCGCCGGTCCAGGTACGGCCGTCGCGGGTGTACGCCGAGGCGTCGGTGCCGTCGGCCGGCGCGGCGAAGTCGCCGCCGACAGCCACGCCGTGGCGCGGCGTACGGAACGCGAGACCGAAGACTCCCGCCGCTTCACCGGCACGCAGCGTGGAGTCGGTGGCCTCCCAGGAGAGGCCGCGGTCGGTGGAGTGGAAGACCCGCGCCGCGGACCCGCCCGAGCCGAACCAGGCGTGGCGGCCGGCGATCACCAGGCAGTCGCCACTGGCGGAGAAGTTGGCCTCGCCGGTCGAGTCGGGCATCCCCTCGTCGGGCAGCACCTCCCACGACGCGCCACCGTCGTCGGTGGCCGCGATCTGGAACTTTCCGTCGACCGGATCGCTGACCGCGAGGCCGCGCCGGCCGCCGGGATAGAAGTCGAGGCAGTTGTAGAACGCGTCCTCCTCGGTGTTGCGGAACGTCTCGTTCCACGTCGCGCCACCGTCGGTGGTGCGGAAGATCCGGGACGCCTCGCCGGAGCCGATCGACAGCACTACCGCGGTCTCGGCGTCGCGCGCCTCGACGTCGCGCAGGGACAGGCCCTCGGTGCCTGGCGGGCTCACGTCCTGCCAGGTCTCGCCGCCGTCGGTGGTGCGGTAGACCTTGCCGGCGCCACCCGGGGTCAGGCTGCCGCCGCTGATCCACGCGGTGTCGCGGTCGACGGCGTCGAGGCCGCGGAAGCTCTGGTCGGCGTCGACGACGGTGAGGTCCCAGCCGACGTCGGGGGGTGGCGGCGCGCCCGTCGCGGACGGGTGTGCCACCAGCACCGAGGCGGTCGTGAGCAGGGCAAGGCCGAAGGTCCCGAGAAGAGATCGCATGGCCGGCACCCTGCCCCGACGCACGCGGACCTGTCCAGAGGGTCGACGGAATACCGCTCCACAGAGCGTCGTTCCACCCGGTGAGAACTGAACCCCGGAGGTGGACCCATGAGCACCCTGACCAACACGCTCGCGCGGCTGTCGACGTACGACGCCTACCGCTGGGCCAGGGACCTCTTCGACGACCGCGACTACTACACGGCCGCACGCGTGCTCCAGCACCTGGTGGACACCCACCCCGAGGACGTCGGTCTCGGCGAGGTGCGCGAGCTGCTTGCCCGCGCCTACTACCACTCGGCCCAGATCGGGCCCGCTGCCGAGGCGGCCCGGGACCTGCTGGCCCGCGAGCCGACCAACGCGTACGCCGCGCTGCTCCTGACCCGGTCCCTCGAGCGTCGTTCTGTGGACGCCTCGGCCGCGCGACGGCTGGCGACCGCGCTGGGTGCGCCCGGGACGACCGCGGCCTGACCGGTGCCTAGGCTGACCGCGTGACCGACCCGATCCTGGCCCCCGACTACCCGATCCTCACCGAGCGGCTGCTGCTGCGGCCGATCGACGCCGAGGACGACCTGATGGCGATGCACGCCTACCGGTCGATCCCGGAGGTCTGCCGCTACGTCCCGTTCTCGCCCGGTACGCCGGAGCAGCTGGCCGAGCGGCTCACCGACCCCGAGCGGGTCCGCTCGACCATCGACGACGAGGGCCAGGTGATGTCGCTGGTGATGATCCGCCGGGACACCGGAGAGCTCATCGGCGACCTGGTGCTGTTCTGGCACTCCACCACCGACCGGCGAGCCGAGGTCGGCTACGTCCTCCACCCCGACCACGAGGGCCACGGCTTCGCCACCGAGGGAACCCGCGCGCTGCTTGAGCTGTGCTTCGACGGGGCCGGCGCCCACCGGGTCGCCGCGCAGATCGACATCCGGAACACCGCGTCGGCCCGGCTGCTGGAGCGGGTCGGGATGCGCCACGAGGCGACCCTGGTGGAGGACGTCTGGTTCAAGGAGGAGTGGTCGACCACCGGCGTCTACGCGATGCTCGACCGGGAATGGCGCGCTCAGAGCCCCCGCGTGTAGAGCAGCATCCGGTAGTCGGTCCCGGCCTCGATGTTGGCGAAGCCGTGCCGTTCGTAGAACCGCCGGGTGTCGGTGTCGACCTCGTCGACGCCGATGTGCATCTCCTCAGCCCCCGCCGCCCGCACTGCCTCGATCGACGCCGTCAGCAGCGCCGTACCGATGCCGTGGTCACGCAGCTGGGGGAGCACGTAGAGCTCCTCGAGCTGGGCCAGCGGCCCGGCGTAGTACGGCGTGGGCCGCAGTGTCAGGAAGGCGAACCCGGTCGGCTCCTCGCCGTCGTCACCGCTCAGCAGCACGATCACGTCGTCGCGGCTGAGCAGCCCACGGAACCGGCCGGCGAACGCCTCGGCGTCCGGCGTCGGCGTCTCGAACTCGGTGTTGAAGTCGAACAGCAGCCGGCCGAGCACGGACGCGTCCGCGGGCACCGCCCGTCGAGTGTCTGGATCCATCGCGCTGCTCCTGTGTGGGTTCTCTCGATGGTGGCACGGTGACGCCTGGCCCGGCGCTCGACATTTCCCGCGCGGCTGGCGAGTCTGGCGTCGTGAGGCGAGTGCATGTTCAGATCCACGGGAGGGTGCAGGGCGTCATGTTCCGCGACTCCTGCAGGCGTGAGGCAGTCCGGCTCGGGGTCTCCGGCTGGGTGCGCAACGAGCCGGACGGCAGCGTCGCCGGCGAGTTCGAGGGCGAGGCCGTCGACGAGCTGGTGACCTGGTGCCGCACCGGTCCACGCGGTGCCCGGGTCGAGCGCGTCGACGTGGCCGAGATCGAGCCGAGGGCGCGACCGGGTTCGAGATCCGGTGGTGAGTACGGCGTGAGAACGGCGACGTCGTGCCGGACCGTCAGCCCCCGGGGACCACGTCGAGCTCGAGGTCGAGCCAGGCCGCGAGGTCCGCGATCTCCTCGCGTACGGCGTCGGCCAGCCGTCTCGGGAACGGCTCGTCCTCGTGGATTGCGTCGACGCGGAGCACGCCGGTGTCGCGGTCGGCGGTGGCGTCGAGCTTTCCGACCAGCCGGTCGCCGTCGAGGATCGGCAGCGCCCAGTAGCCGAACCGCCGCTTGGCGGCGGGCTTGAACATCTCCAGCTGGTAGTCGAACTCGAAGAGCTCGGTCATCCGCTTGCGGTCGATGACCAGCCGGTCGAGCGGCGAGAGCAGGGCGGTGCGGCCCTCGAAGGTGGCGCCGTCGAGGTACGTCGGGTCGACCCGCCACCGACCGCGCAGCCCCTCGACCACGGCCTCCTCGCCGGCCTCGCCGACGGCGGTCGGCTCGCCGGGCACGACGGCCGCCGAGACCCGGGCGATGCCGAGTCCGGCCAGTCGGCGCCGGTCGAGCTCGCGGCGAGCGTCCTCCAGCCCCGGCACCGGGTCGTCGGGATACACCCGCTCGGCGAGGTCCCAGAGCTTGTCGCGGCCGTCGTACCCGGCGACCGCCACCTCTCCCCGGCCCACCATGTTCTCGAGCAGCATCCGCACGTTGCGGTCGCCGTTCCAGCCGCTGGAGCGCCACGGGACCAGGGTGGTGTCCGGCAGCGCCCGCGCGGTGACCGGCCCCTCGTCGTAGAGCTTCTCCAGGATGTCGCGGCGGGTGTCGTCGTTGGCCGCCATCCAGCGCGCGAGCGAGTCGTGGACCTCGCGGTGGTGGTCGAAGACCTCCGGCCAGTGGGCCATGCCAGCCCGGTGCAGTGCCAGGTCGGCGGCGGGCCGGAGCATCTGGTGCAGCTCGACGACGCGGCCGCTCCCCACGGCGTCGTCCAGCTCGCGTCGGTCGTACGCCGACCCCAGCCGACTCCAGAGGACCAGGTGGGCGCTGGGCGCGACCGCGGTGCAGGGGTCGTCCTGGAGCAGGGTGAGCCGGTGGAGCACCTCGTCCACCGAGCTGGGCCGCTCGCGCTCCAGCAGCTGGGCGCGCACCGCGATCCGGCGTGCGTCCTGGCGGGAGAGCGTGCGCGGTGCGACGGTCGCGGATCGGGCAGGTCGGCTCGATCGAGTCGAACCCCAGGCCGAGCCGGTCGAGGGTCCGCAGCCAGAGGTTGCGCTCACCGGCGCGGTGGTCGGAACGGTCCAGTGACCACCGGGTCGCGTGGATGCCGGCCGCCGCGACCGGCTCGGGCGGGAACGGCAGCGGCTTGCGGCGCACCATCTCGAGGCGGGTGCGCTCGGTGTCCTCGCCGGCCAGCAGGTCCAGCATCACGTCGGCGGCGAACCGGCTCGCGCCGACCCCGAGCCCGGTGAAGCCGGCGGCGTGGGCGACCCGGCCCCGGTGGGCGAGGCCGTAGAACGCGCAGAACCGCGTGCAGGTGTCGATCGCGCCGGCCCAGCGGTGGGTGACCCGGATCCCCTCGAGCTGCGGGAAGGTCGTCAGCAGGTGGGAGACCAGCGCCCGGTGGGTCTCCGGGCGGTGCTCGTACTCGGCCCTGACCTGCTTGCCGAAGCGGTAGACCGCGTCGTACCCGCCGAACAGGATCCGGTTGTCGGCACTCAATCGGTAGTAGTGGAAGTGGTTGGCGAGGTCGGCCAGTCCCTGCCGGTGGCGCCAGCCGATCTCACCCAGCTGCGCGTCGGTGAGCGGCTCGGTCATGATCACGTAGTCGTAGACGGGGACCGTGAGCGGCCGGTAACGACGCACGAGTGCCGGGAACACGTTGGTGCCGAGCGCGACCCGGTCGGCCCGCACCCGACCACGTGGCGTCTCCAGCGTCACCGGACCGGAGGACCCGGAGTCCACCCCGGTCACCTGTGTGTCCTCCACGATCTCGACTCCGAGGTCGGTCGCGACCCTGGCCAGCTCCGCCACCATCCGGGCCGGGTGCAGCATCGCGGCGTCATCGAGCCATCTCCCGGCGAGGTACGTCGGACTGGCGACCTCGGCCCGCACCGCGTCCCGGTCGAGGAAACGACCCTCGGTCATCTCCTCCAGCCACGGCACCTGGTGGTCCTCGACGGCGACCGCCAGCTCACCGGTGCGCTCCCAGTCGACCGCCATGTCGTGGGCGCGGACAGTCCGCTCGATGCCGTCGAGGTTCTCCTCACCCATCCGCGCGAGGGCGTCGTACTCGTCGGGCCACCGGGACCGGCCGTTCTCCTCGCCGTGGGTCAGGCTGGCCGCGCAGAAGCCGCCGTTGCGACCCGACGCGGCCCAGCCGAGGCGGCGCCCTTCGAGCAGCAGCACCCGGCGGCCCGGGTCCCGCTGTGCGGCACGGATCGCGGTCCACAGGCCGGTGAAGCCGCCGCCGACGATCGCGAGGTCGGTGGCGTGGTCGGCGCCGAGCGCCTCGAACCGGGGTGGGGCGGTGACGTCGTCGATCCAGAAGCAGGCGTCGCGGGTGTCCCGCAGCGCCTCGTCGATCGCCGCCGGAGGTGGGGCCTGGCGCTCCCAGATCGTGTCTGCCACGTGGGTGACGTTACTGGCGGAGGAGGATGGGGGTGTGAGTGCGATCGCAGAGACCCCCGAGCCGCCGTACGTCGCCTGCATCTTCAGCAGCCTGCGCACCGACGGCGACCACGGCTATGCCGAGGCGTCGGCGCGGATGGAGGAGCTGGCCTCGCAGCAGCCGGGCTACCTCGGCATCGAGTCCGCGCGCGACGGTCTCGGGATCACCGTCTCCTACTGGACCGACGAGGAGAGCGCGCGGGCGTGGAAGTCGGTCGCCGAGCACCGACGGGTGCAGCGCCGCGGCCACGACGAGTGGTACGCCGCCTACCGGGTGCGGATCGCGACGGTCACCCGGGAGTACGGGAGCTAGCGGCGCGTTCTGCCCTGAGCAGAATCATTGAGGAACGACGGCCCGCGCTCGCTAGATTCGAGCGCATGGGCGAGATCCTGCGGTTTCCCGAACGTGATCACGAGGTTCCGGCGAACGCACCCGAGCCGCTCTGGCGCGAGCTGGTGGGTCGGGAGGTGCACCGGGAGCGCGCCCGCCGCGGCGAGCGCCTGGTCGACGTGGCCGAGCGCGCGGGGGTCTCGATGCAGTACCTCTCCGAGGTCGAGCGCGGGCTCAAGGACCCCTCCTCGGAGATGCTCCACGCGATCGCCGGGGCGCTCGACCTGGGTGTCCGGGAGCTGGCCACCCGCGTGGCACGCCCGCAAGCACTGGCCCTCGCTGCCTGACTCACCCAGGCGTCGGCGCCTGCTCGTGCAGGACCGTGTCGACGATCCCGTAGTCCACGGCCTCGGCGCCCGCCAGCACCAGGATCCGGTCGGTGTCCTGCCGGATCTGTTCGGAGGTACGCCCGGTGTGCCCGGCGAGGATCTCCTCGAGCAGCAGCCGGACCCGGGCGACCTCGTCGGCCTCCAGGATGAGGTCGGGGATGGCGCCTCTCCCCTGGGTCGCCTGCTGGTGGAGCACGACCCGGCCGTGGGGCAGGATCGCCCGTCTCCCGGGGGCACCACCCGCCAGCAGCACGGCGGCCGTCCAGGCCGCCTGGCCGACGCACACCGTCTCGACCGGGGGCCGGACGAACTGCATCGCGTCGTAGACCGCCAGCATCGCGGAGATCGATCCACCCGGCGAGTTGATGTAGAGGCTGATCGGGAGCTCGTGGTTCTCCGAGGCCAGGTGGAGCAGCTGGGCGATCACCGCGTTGGCCACGCCGTCGTCGATCTCGGTGCCGAGGTAGATGATGCGCTCGGACAGCAGCCGGGAGTAGAGGTCGAGGGTGCGCTCGCCCCGCGGCGTCTGCTGGACGATGTACGGGATCGTGTAGGTGCTCATCGCGAGGCCGCCAGACCGATGGTGTTCACGTGCGTCGGGGTGACGTGGTCGATGCTGCTGATCAGCTGGTCGACGAAGCCGTAGTCGAGCGCCTGCTCCGCGCTGAACCAGCGGTCGCGCCGGGAGTCGCGCTCGACCGTGTCCCGGTCCTGTCCGGTGTGCTCGGAGATCAGGCCGAGCACCGTGTCGCGGGTGTTCCGGAGGTCGTCGGCCTGGATCTCGATGTCCACCGCCGTGCCGCCGATGCCGGCCGACCCCTGGTGCAGCAGGATCCGGGAGTGAGGCAGGGCGTACCTCTTGCCGGGCGTGCCGGCGGACAGGAGGAACTGCCCGGCGCTGGCCGCCATCCCCATGGCGAGCGTGCTCACGTCGTTGGGGATGAGCTGCATGACGTCGTGGATCGCCAGCATCGCCGGGACCGACCCGCCGGGCGAGTTGATCCACAGGCTGATGTCGGTGCGCGGGTCCTCCGCGGAGAGCAGCAGGAGCTGGTGCATCAGCCGGTTGCCGTTGCCTTCCTGCAGTTCCTCCCCCAGCACGATGATGCGTTGGTGCATGAGCCGGCGGACGAGTTCGTCCTCGATGCGTTCGGAAGTCGTGTTCATGGAGCCAGCGTGACCCAGCGCGCGCGGCAACCACAGGGCGTTCTGCCGGGCGCGGATCCGCCCTGGGCGGAACGTCAGCGATCCAGCAGCGGCCGCGACGGGTCCCAGGTGGTGCCGTCGCGCTCGTCGTGACGCTTGCGGGCGATGGCGGACAACGCCTCGAGCACGACCCGGTTGGCCAGCGCGGCGGTGATGTCGGCGTGGTCGTAGGGCGGGCTGACCTCGACCACGTCGATCCCCACCACGGGCAGCTCCAGGCAGATCCGGCGTACGGCGTCGAGGAGCTCGCGGGCCGAGAGGCCACCCGGTTCCGGCGTACCGGTGCCCGGCGCGTGGCTCGGGTCGCAGACGTCGATGTCGACCGAGAGGAAGACGCCGTCGCACTCGTCGGTCGCGATCGCGAACGCCTCGGTCAGGCATTCGGTGAGGCCGCGCTGGCCGATCTCGGTCATCTCGTAGGACCGCATCTTCTCCGCGGCCATCCAGTCCAGCGTCTCCGGGCCGGGCCAGTAGCCGCGCAGCCCGACCTGGAGGAACCGGTCGCCGCGCAGCGCGCCGGACTCGATCAGGCGCCGCATCGGCTGGCCGTGACCCCAGAGCGAGCCGAACTCGATGTCGCCGGTGTCGGCGTGGGCGTCGAAGTGGATCATCGAGACCCGGCCGTGGCCGAGCACGTTGGCCACGCCCTTCGCGTCGGGGAAGGCGATGGAGTGGTCGCCGCCGAGGACGACCGGGATCGCCCCGGAACGGGTGACCTTCTCGACCGCCACCTCCAGCACGCCCAGCGCCCGCTCGATGTCGCCCGGCGGCATCTCGACGTCGCCGGCGTCGACCACCACGAGGTCGCGCAGCGCGTCGGTCCGCAGCGCCAGCGACGGCCGCGAGCCGTCGTGGGGCAGGTAGTCGGTGGTGCGGATCGCCTGCGGTCCGAAGCGGGTTCCCGGCCGGTGGGACGTGCCGCCGTCGAACGGCGCGCCGAGCACGACGACGTCGACTCCGGCGTACGACGCCTCGTCGTCGAGGTCGCAGGGCGGGACGCCGAGGAAGGTGACGTCGGGACCGAACTGGGCGCCGTAGCGGGTCATGGCACCGACTCTAGAGTGACGCCATGCCCACCGACCTCGACATCGCGCGCTGGCGGCTGCGCAGCCAGCGTCTCGTCACCCCTCACGCCGAGGACGCGGCCGGCGTCGTCTCCCACCTGCTGGCGGTGCAGGCCGAGAACCCGTCGCAGTCGGCCTGGGCGGTCGCCGCCCGCACCAGCTCGCCCGACGCCACCGACCTCAACCTGCTGCTGACCTCGGGCGCGGTGATCCGCACCCACGTGCTGCGGCCCACCTGGCACTACGTGTCGGCGCAGGACGCGGCGTGGCTGATCGAGGTGACCGCCCCGCGGATCCGCGGCACCGCCGACCACGTGATGCGGGAGGTGTTCGGGCTGACGCGCGAGGACGCGGAAGCCGCCGCCGGTGTCGTGCTCGACCTGCTCGGCGAGGGCAGACCGCTGGACCGGCCGACGCTCGCGGCGCGGCTCACCGACCGGGGCCGTGACCTGACCGGCCAGCAGCTGATGATGCTGCTCGCCGACCTCGAGCTGCAGTGCCTGGTGTGCAGCGGTCCGCCGACCGACGGCCACCACACCTACGCGCTGTTCGCCGACCGGATCCCGCACCCGCGGCGGCTCGACCGGTCGGAGGCGCTGGCCGAGCTGGCGCTGCGCTACGTCACCGGCCACGGCCCGGTGACCGACCGCGACCTCGCGTACTGGGCCACCCTCACCCTCGGCGACGCCCGCGCCGGGCTCGCCGCGGTGGCCGACCGGTTGTCGAGCTTCGAGCACGACGACCGCACCTTCTGGCACCTGCCGGACCAGGAGCCGCCGAGCGACGCCGGTGAGCCGCGCGGCCACCTGCTGCAGATCCTCGACGAGACCTACCGCGGCTACCAGGACTCCCGGTGGGTGCTCGACGCCGCCGGCGCGGTGCCCCGCAGTCGGGAGTCGGCGATCGGGATGGCGCTGGTCGACGGTCAGCTGGTGGCCGCGATGAAGCGCACCGTCAGTCCCCAGGGCGTCAGGTTCGCGTTGCAGGCCTACGACTCCTGGACGCCGGAGGCGCTGGCGCCGGTGGAGCAGGCCGCCACCCGGTACGGCGCCTTCCTCGGGCTGCGGGCGTCGGTCGCCTTCACCTGAACCGGACACAGGTTGCGGACACAGACTGTCCGGATCCGCCGCTACCGTCGGTCCCATGACCGAGACCTTCCATGACCGGGACCTGACCGGGGCGGTGTTCGACGACGTGGTGTTCGACGACGCGACGATCACCCGGGCGCGCTTCAAGGACGCCTCTTTCAAGTACGTCGACTTCTTCCGCTGCACGCTCCACAACGTCGCCCTGATCGACGTCGACATCGTGGCCGAACTGCGTAACGTCACGATCAACGGCATCGACGTGTCGGCGTACGTCGAGGCCGAGATCGACAAGCAGCAACCCGGTCGGGAGAAGATGCGGCCGACCGATCCGGCCGGCTTCCGCGAGGCGTGGGACCTGCTCGAGGAGCTGTGGGCCGGCACCGTCGAGCGGGCTCGCGCCTTGGAGGCCCAGCGGCCCGGCTCGCTGCACGAGAGCGTCGACGGCGAGTGGTCGTTCATCCAGACGCTGCGCCACCTCGCCTACGCCACCGAGACCTGGGTCCTTCGGGCGCTGCACGGCGACCCGCGACCGTGGCACCCGCTGTCGTTGCCCTTCGACGAGATGACGCCCCACCCCGAGGTGCCGTGGGACCGAGACGCCCGCCCCTCCCTCGACGAGGCGCTGGCGCTGCGCGCCGACCGGCAGGCCGCGATGCGTCGCGTCGTCGACGAGCTCACCGACGAGCAGCTCGCCGGACATACCACCCCCGTCGAGGGTCCGGCGTGGCCTCCCGCGGAGGCGTTCCCCGTCCACGAGGTGCTCAGCACGATCCTCAACGAGGAGTGGGAGCACCGGCGCTACGCCGAGCGCGACCTGGCCGTCCTGGAGGCGCGCTGATGGACCCGGTGATGGACATCGTGCTGGTCCCCGGACTGTGGTTGAACGCCTCGACCTGGGACGGCGTCGTACCCCTTCTCGAGGCAGCGGGCCACCGCGCGCACCCGCTCACGCTGCCCGGCATGGCGAGCAAGGACGACGACCGGACGGGCATCGCGCTGGCCGACCACGTGGCGGCCGTGGTGGCCGCGATCGATGCCTGCGAGGAGCCGGTGCTGCTGGTCGGGCACTCCGCCGGCTGCGGGATCGCCCACTGTGCGACCGATGCGCGGCCCGACCGGGTCGTGCGCCAGGTCCATGTCGGCGGCTTCCCGAGTGGTGAGGGCGAGGCCCTGTTGGCGGGGCTCCCCGCCGACCACGGGGAGGTGCCGATGCCGGACTGGAAGGAGATGGGTGAGGAGGCCAACGTCCGCGACTTCACCGAGGAGCAGCTCATCCGGTTCTACGCCGAGGCGATCCCCGTCCCCGAGCGCGTCGTGACGGACCCGGTCAGGTTGACCGACGAGCGACGGTACGCCGTGCCGGCCACCGAGGTCTGTCCCGAGTACACCGCGGCCGACCTGCGCGAGTGGGTGGGCGGCGGCGACGTCCCCGAGCTCGCGAAGATCCACGACGTCGAGTACGTCGACCTCGGCGGCGGCCACTGGCCCCAGCTCACCCAGCCGAATTCGTTGGCGCGGGCGGTCCTCGACGCGGCACGCTGATCCCATGGCCGACCTCACGATCCAGTGCGTCAACATCGACGCCATCGAGCCCGAGCCGGTGGCCGCCTTCTGGCAGGAGGCACTCGGCTGGCGGCGAACCTACGACACCCCGGACGAGATCGTCCTCGAGCCGCCCGCGGGCAGCCCGCAGGACGGCGTCGCGCCGGACCTGCTGTTCGCACGCGTGCCCGAGGGCAAGACCGTGAAGAACCGTCTGCACCTCGACCTGCGGCCGCGTGACCAGGCCGCCGAGGTCGCGCGGCTCGAGGCGCTCGGCGCCTCGCGGGTCGACGTCGGCCAGGCCGGAGACGAGTCCTGGATCGTGATGGCGGACCCGGACGGGAACGAGTTCTGCGTGCTGCGCGCCTACACCGAGGCCGAGCTGCGCGAGCTCGCCGGCAACTGAGCCGAGTCGGACCGGTGCATCTTCCGGATGCGCACCCGGGAGCGTACGGTCAGTCCTGGCTCCGGTCAGCGTGACCTTCATTGAGGGACTCGGCTCCTGGTGACTCGGGGGAGACCCGCTCGGGCGTTCCCAGCGTTGTCACCCACCGAGAGAAGCGCACCATGGCCAAGTACCTGATCAAAGCGTCGTACTCGCCCGAAGGACTCAAGGGCGTCATGTCGAAGGGCGGCTCCGCTCGCGCCGAAGCCATCGAGAAGCTGGCCTCCGGGGTCGGCGGCACCGTCGATGGCGTCTACTTCTCGTTCGGTTCCGATGACCTGTACGCCATCGTCGAAGCGCCGAGCCACGAGGCCATGGCAGCCATCGCCGGCACGGTCGGTCAGACCGGTGCGGTGAGCAAGTACGAGACGGTGGTTCTCCTGACACCGGCGCAGCTCGACCAGGCCGCGCACATCAACATCGACTACTCGCCGCCAGGAACCTGACCGCGGCCGCCCATCAGCGGCCGAGCCGACGCGGTCAGGCGGGGGTGGGCTCGCCGACCGGGGCGAGGGCGAACTCGGCCAGGGCGCGGGCGTGGGCCTCGGCCGAGCAGATCAGCGGGAGCGGGCTGTCCTGCGCGCTGACGAGGAGGCCGATCTCGGTGCAGGCCAGGACGACTGCCTGAGCACCCTGCTCGGCCAGTCGCTCGATGACGGCGACGTACGCCGCCCGCGACTCCTCGAGGATCCGGCCCTGGGTCAGCTCGTCGAAGACCACCCGGTCGACGAGCTCCCGGTCCTCGGCGCCGGGTGCCACGGCGGTGATGCCGTGCCGGGCCAACCGGTCGCCGTAGAACGACTCCTCCATCACCCAGCGAGCGCCGAGGATGCCCAGCCGGTCCCATCCGTGCGGGGTGGCGACGCCGGCCACCGCGTCGGCGATGTGGAGCAGCGGCACGTCGATCGACGCCTCGACCTCCGGCGCGACCTTGTGCATGAGGTTGGTGCAGATCGCGACGACGTCGGCGCCGCCGGCCACACAGTGCCCGGCGGCTCGGCTGAGCAGGTCCCCCGCGCCCGCCCAGTCGCCGTCGACCTGACACTGGCGGACCTCGGAGAAGTCCAGCGACTGCAGGGCGATGGACGCGGAGGCGTGACCGCCGAGGCGCTCCGCCACGGTCTCGTTGATGATCCGGTAGTAGCTGGCCGTCGAGTGCCAGCTCATCCCGCCGATGAGTCCGATGGTCCGCATGCCCTCAGCCTGACGGATCGCGGCTCTCCAAGGAAGACTCGACCTACTTGACCGAGCCATAAGCAATACTTGGGTCATGGACCCACGCCGCGTGCTCGTCTTCCGCACTGTCGCGCGGGCCGGATCGCTGAGCGCCGCGGCTCGCGAGCTCGGCTGGAGCCAACCGGCGGTCAGCCAACAGCTGCAACGCCTCGAGCGCGAGGTAGGTGGCCCGCTGCTGGTCCGCAGCTCGCGCGGCGTGACGCTGACCGAAGCCGGCCAGGTGCTGCTCGGCCGGGCCGACACCGTGGCCGGCCAGCTCCACATGGCCACGGAGGAGCTGGCCTCTCTCGCCGAGCTGCGCGGTGGGCGGGTGCGGCTCGTCGCCTTTCCGTCGGCCGCGGCCACGCTGGCACCGGCAGCGCTGAAGCTGCTGGCCCGTGACCACCCCGACGTCGACGTCGCGCTCGTCGAGGCCGAGCCGCCCGAGGCCTGGACCGCGGTGCGGGAGGGGACGGCCGACGTCGCGCTGGTGTTCGGGTACGACGGACCGCCGCCCGACTCTGCCGCCCAGGGGGGCGACCTCACCTGGCTCCCGCTGGCCGTGGAGCCGGTCGACCTGGTGCTGCCGCCCGACCACCCCGCGGCCCGGCGCCGCGCCGTACGCCTCGGTGACCTCGCCGGTGACACCTGGATCGGCGGCTGCTCGCGCTGCCGACAACACCTCGTCGACCGGTGCCGCGCGGCGGGGTTCGAGCCCCGGCTGGCCCACGAGACCGACGACTACGTCGCCGTGCAGGCGCTGGTGGCGGCGGGGCTCGGCGTCACGCTCCTGCCGCGCTCGGCGCTGCAGGCGTTCCAACATCCCGAGGTGGTCGTCCGCACCTCACGCTCACTGGGTGATCGCCACGTCGGGCTGGTCTACCGCCCCGGCGCCGAGCAGGTGCCCGCGACCCGGGCGTTCGTCGAGCGGTTGGTGCAGGTGGCCGCCGGTCGGCGCTCCGGCTGACTCACATCTCCTCGTGGGTGTCGGGGTCACCCCCGAAGAGCCGCCCGTCCGCACGACCGAGCCCGGCGATCGCGGCCATCTCGTCGTCGGTCAGCTCGAAGCCGAAGACGTCGAGGTTCTCCCGCTGACGTGCGGGCGTCGCCGACTTCGGGATCGGGACGGCGCCGAGCTGCACCTGCCAGCGCAGGATGACCTGGCCAGGGGTGACGCCGTGGGCCCGGGCCGCCGCGGCGACCGGTGGCTCGGTGAACGGGGCCTGCCGCTTGCCGAGCGGGCTCCACGACTCGGTGAGGATCCCGAGCTCGGCGTTGACCGCGCGCATGTCCTGCTGCGGGAAGTAGGGGTGCAGCTCGATCTGGTTGACCGCCGGCGTCACGCCGGTCTCGTCGATGATCCGGTGCAGGTGGTCACCGGTGAAGTTGGAGACGCCGATGCTGGTGACCAGGCCGTCACGCTGCAGGTCGACGAGCGCGCGCCAGGCCTCGACGTACCGATCCTGGCTGGGGTTGGGCCAGTGGATGAGGTGCAGGTCGAGGTGGTCGAGGCCGAGCCGCTCCAGCGACCCGCGGACCGACGCGATCGCGTCGTCGTACCCGTGGTGGCGGCCGGGGAGCTTGCTGCACACCAGCAGCTCCTCGCGGGGTACGCCGGAGCGCCGGATCGCCTCGCCGACCTCGCGCTCGTTCTCGTAGTTCACGGCCGTGTCGAGCAGCCGGTAGCCGACCTCGATCGCGGAGACGACGGCGTCGATGCCCTCGTCGCCCTTCAGCGGATAGGTGCCGAAGCCGATCGCGGGCAGCTGTCGTCCGTCGTTGAGGGTGTGGGTCGTCATGGCCAACACGCTACGGGGGTCGAGATCGGGGACAACCCTGATGCCGCTCGGCCTTCGTTCATCTAGCGTCCGCGGCATGGCCTTCACGCTGACCCGTCCCTGGCGTCGAACCGTGCTCGCGCTGCACATCCTGTGCGGTGCCGGCTGGATGGGGCTCGATCTCGGGTTGCTCCTGCTCGTGATGACCGGCGCGACCTCCGACTCGGGCCCGGTCGTCGCGGCGGCGTACACCTCGGCCCGGCTGGTGATCCCCATCGTCATACCGGTGCTCGCCGTCGGGATGCTGGTGACCGGCGTGCTGCTCGGCTGGGGCACCAAGTGGAACCTGCTCGAGTGGACGTGGGTGTTCACCAAGCTGGTGATCGGCATCGTGTTGACGATCCTGGTGTTCGTCGCGTTGGTGCCCGGTGCCCTGAGCATCCCCACGGAGCTGTCCGGGACTGCGACCGAGGTGCGCGACGCCGTGGGAGGCGCAGGCCAGGACCTGCTGTTCCCGCCCGCGGTGTCGTTCCTGGCCCTGGCGGTCGCTCTGGTGCTGTCGATCTGGAAGCCCTGGGGCCGTACCCGGTGGGCTCGAGATCGGATCGACACCCGGGGCAAGATGTCGGCATGAGTCTCCCCAACCCACTCCACCGGCCGTATCCCGACGACGTCTACACCGGCGCCGGCGGCGAGAAGTCGGCGTGGCTGAGGCCCGACGGCACCGAGCCCGAGCTGGAGTACGCCAGCGGTGGCACCTGCGAGTACCTCGCCACCGGCGACCAGACCGGCGGCCTCTACGGCCTCTACCGCTGGTCCTTCGGCGAGGCCGAGTCGGGCCCGGACCCGCACTTCCACCGCGCGATCACCGAGTCGTTCTACATCCTCGAAGGCACGGTGAAGCTGTACGACGGCAACGCGTGGGTCACCGCGAAGGGCGGCGACTTCCTGCACGTGCCGGAGGGTGGCATCCACGGCTTCCGCGGCGGCGACCACGCCCGGATGCTGCTGATGTTCACGCCCGGTGCGCCGCGCGAGGACTACTTCGAGACCCTCCACTCCCTCGGCTTCGGGGCCACGATGACCGACGACGAGCGCGCCGCCTTCATGCTCCAGCACGACACGTACTGGGTCTGAGAGCTGGCGACATTTCTCGGGTAACGGACCTTTGGGTGCGCTACTGCGCCGTTGCAACGGCGCAGTAGCGACACGGACGGTCCGTTACCCAACGGTCGACGGCTCAGGTCGCGCGGTGTCGACCGGCCGCCTGCCAGCGGACTTCGTCCTCCACGAGGCCGGTCAGGTCGAGGAAGTCCGTGCAGGCCGCGCGGAAGTCGTGCGGGGTGCGCGCCGGTGCGGCGGCCGACACCGTGACGCCGCGTTCGCGCAGTCGCTCCACGAGCGGGGTGGCGGACCCCACGTCGCCGACCAGCACCAGGTGCTCGAGCTCGGAGCTGACGCAGAGATCGAGCGCGTCCACCGTGATGGCCACCATGGCGGGATCGTGGAACGACCCGGTGCGGAAGTGGTGTCGCAGCTGGATGCCGTGCCGCCGCAGCACCGGCAACCACGGGGCGGCGGGCAGCCGGGTCCAGTCGGCATGGGCACGACCGACGCTGAGCGGACCGTCGCCCGTCAGCCACGGAACAAGTCGCTCGAACACTGCGGGCGCTACCGAGGCGGCGTGGACCAGCACTCCTCGACGCACGACAAACACCCTCCCGCGCCGGGAGGCCCCCGGCACCCGTGCCTGTGAGGCTAGGGGATCAGGGCCAGCGGCGAAAAGGTCCGCCGGCCCTGGGCGCGTCTCAGAACCAGGCCGGCAGCATGATCGTGAACCCGAAGACGAAGCCGGTCACGACCAAGGTCACGGCCGTGAAGCCCATGATGTCGCGGATGCGCAGCCGGGCGATCGCGAGCACCGGAAGCGCCCAGAACGGCTGGATCATGTTGGTCCACTGGTCTCCGTAGGCGATACCCATGATCACGATGCTGGGGTCGACCCCGAGCTGGTCGGCCGCCTCGAGGAAGATCGGCGCCTGCACGGCGAACTGGCCACCGCCGCTGGGGACGAACAGGTTGATGAACCCGCCCGACAGGAACGCGAACAGGCCGAGAGTGTCCTGCGTCGAGATGGACACGAAGAAGTCGGCGAAGATCTCGATCAGACCGCTGGCGGTCATGATCCCCAGGATTCCGGCGTACAACGGGAACTGAACCAGGATGTCGCCCACGTTGCGGGCGGCGTCGACCACCAGCCGCGCCAGGTCGGCCGGCGACCTGACCAGCAACATGACCAGGCACAGGAACGTCCAGTTCACGATGTCGAGCGTCAGCGTGAAGCCTTCCTGCGCGTAGTAGGTCACCAGGTAGGCGAGCAGGGCGATGCCCAGCGTGGTGGTCACCAGCCGGCCGCCGTCGAGCCGCTCGGCCGGCGTCGGGGTCTCGGCGCCGCGAGTGTCGATGAGTTCGGCCTCCTCACGTTCCATCGACGCACCCTCGGGCAGCTCGACGACGGGGTCGTCCTCGCCCGGCGCCATCGCGGCCATCGCGGCGACCACCACCACCACGGCAATCACGACACCGGTGATGTTCCACCAGGTGAAGATGGTGTCGGTGACCGGGACGAGGTAGCCGAGCTGCTCGGCCACGAAGCTGTCCGGCGTCGCGGCGGCCAGCGGGCCCGAGCCGGAGTAGCCCATGTGCCAGACCACGTAGCCCGAGTAGCCCGACGCCACCAGCAACGGGAAGTGCAGCCGCAGGCCGCGCTCCTTGCCGGCGCGGGCCACCTCGATGGCCAGCAGCGCCCCGACGACCAGCCCGAGCCCCCAGGTGATGAGGGAGGCCACGGCCGCGCACAGGGCGACGAAGCCGTAGGCCTGCGCCGGAGTCTTCGGTACGCCGGCCGCACGGACCAGCAGCGCGCGCACCGGTCCGGTGTTCGCCAGCATGTGGCCCAGCAACAGGATCAGGCTCATCTGGGTCATGAACGCCAGCAGCCCGATCAGGCCATCGCCCCACGAGCGCACCACGTCGACCGGCCCCGAGGGGGTCAGGGCGAGCGCCAGCAGGGAGACGATCAGGGTCAGGATGACCGCGAAGGTGAGGGCGCTGGGCAACCAGCGCTCCGCCACCCGGACGAGGGGTCGGGACAGGGTCTTGATCACGGCGTACCTCCGAGTAGATGAGCCGCGCCGCACGCTAGTGGATGCCACGGGGTCACGTCGACGGGTCGGCGGAGCCGCTGATCCGGGGGTTGACCTTCGAGCGGCGTGAAGGTCGAGACTCCTGCTGTGACGACGGAACCCCTGCTCACGATCAGCGCCTTCGCGCGGGCGGTCGATCTCGCCCCGAGCACGCTGCGCTACTACGACGAGGCGGGATTGCTGCCGCCGGCCGAGGTCGACGCCAGGACTGGGTATCGCTACTACACACCTGACCTCGAGCGCCGAGCCGCACTGCTGCGACGCATGCGGGAGATCGGGCTGTCGCTGGAGTCGATGCGCGCGGTCCTGGCCGGTACGCCGGAGCAGGCGACGCGGGTGCTGCGCAGCCACGTCACCGGCGCACAGGACTCGGCCAGCCGTGCGGCCGAGGTCGCCGAGGAGGTTCTGGCGGCGCTCACCCCGCACGCTGACGCCGGCTCGCCAGTCACCGTCACCGTCGACGGGGCGGAGGTGGCCGCTGCGCTGGGACGCGTGGCCCGTGCGGCGGCAGCGGACCCGGGGCCGCTTCGTGGTGTGCTGATCGACGTTGCCGGTGGCGAGGTCACCGTCGTCGCCACCGATCGGTACTGGCTGGCCTGTTGGCGGCTCCCGCTGGCCGAGCGTTCCCCCGGCGAGATCCGGGGCTTCCTGACGCTGCCGGAGGTCGAGCGGCTCGCCGGGCTGCTGGCCGGGATCGACACGGCCACGCTCACCATGACCGACAGCGAGCTGCGCGTCGACACCGCCGACGGCGCCACCGTCCTGCCTCTGGCGGACGACCGCTTCCCGGCGTACCGGCTGGTGCTGCCTCCGCCGCCAGTCGGGCGGGCCACCGTGTCCCTGACCGGGCTGCGTACGGCCCTCGGCGAGGACGGGCCGGTCCGCCTGGCGCCGAGCGACGGGGTCCTCGACGTGGGCGGGTACGCCGACGCGCCTCGTGTCCCCCTGACCGCAGCCGTCCTCGGGGCGCCCACGACGCTCTGGCTCGCCCGTGACCTCCTGCTCGGCGCCCTGGAAGCGTTGGTGGGCGAGACCGTGACCATTGCCTGGACCGACCCGGTGCACGCGGTCCGGTTGACGCCGGTCGAGCAGCGACGGCTGGATGTGGTGCTGATGCCGCTGCGGCCACCGGTGTGACGAGAACCGGTCTGCGCCAACCGGGGTTCCGGCCCTGGCTGGGAGCGGCCACCTTGTCTGCCACAGGCGACGGTGTCCTCTACTTCGCGTTGGCCTGGACGGCCTCCGGCGTGGGCCCAGGAGCCGCGACGGCGGTCCTGGTGGCGGGACTGGTGCCCGAAGTACTGCTGACGCTGTTCGGTGGGGCCGCCGCGGACCGGTGGGGGGCCCGCCGGACCCTGATCGCCTGCACGGCGGCGATGGCGGCACTGATCGTGGCGTTCCTCGCCGCTGGCGAGTGGGGGGTTCCGTTGTTGTCGCTGCTGCTCGTGGTGGCCGTGAGTCAGGGTGTGGTCGGCGCCTTCCACGTGCCCGCGAACGGAGTGCTCCCGCGGCTGTTCCTGGCCGACGACGACCTCGCGCGAGGACTGGCAGTGGTGGGTTCCGTGCTCAGCCTGGCCCGGTTGGCCGGACCACCGCTGGGTGCCGTGGTGGTGGCGGCGTTCGCCCTGCACGGCGCGCTCGTGGTTGACCTGGCGACGTTCGGGGTGGTGCTCGTCGTGCTTCTTGCGATCCGGCCGCCCCGGGAGACCTCGCCCGGGGCCACCGACACCACCGCGTGGCAGGACGTGATGCAGGGGCTGCGCGCCCTGCGGCAGGTGCCGGGGATCGGCGCCCTGCTCGGGTCTCTCGCCCTGGTCGCAGGCGGCCTGCTGCCCCTGCTCGTGCTGGGTGTCCCACTGCTCGCACGCGATCGGGGCTGGGTCGCGACCGACGCCGGCCTCATCGAGGCCAGCTGGATCGCAGGCACATTGGCCGTGACGGTCGTGGTGGCCCGGTGCGGCACCCGGGACCGGGCACTGACGCCGTTGTATGTCGGTCCTGCGCTGGCGGCGGTCGGCGTCATTGGCCTGGCCCTGGCGCCAGTACCGTGGCTCGGCTGCGCCGCGGCGGCGGCGATGGGCGTCGGCACATCGGTCTACACGACCCACTTCTTCCCGCTCTACGTGTTGCGCAGCCCGGCGCACATGCTGGCGCGGTTCCAGTCGGTGGTGGTGATGGTTCAGATGCTGGTCATGCTCCTCGGCAACCTCGGCCTCGGCAGTGCCATCGCGCACCTGGGAGTCACACCAGCACTGCTGGCCGCCGCGACCGTGTGCGCCGCGGCGGCAGTGCCGGTGGTACTCAGCCCGACGCTGCGAGTCGCGTCGACGAGGTGAGGCCGATCAGGTCGCGATGTGGACCAGTGCGTCGCCGGAGTTGACCAGCGGCGCCTCGGTGCGACCGATGACGATGCCGGTGCGGTTGGCGTGGACCAGCCGCAGGGTGCGGCCGAAGGAGTCGACCAGCGCGCCGAGCCGCTCACCGTCGGTGACCTGCTGGCCGAGCTGGGCGTCGAGGTCGAGGATGCCCGTACGCCGGGCGCGGACCCAGCCGCTGGCTCGGCACTCGACGCTCGGCTCGTGGTCGGGGTCCGGGTAGGGGTCGATCATGTCGAGCACGGCGAGGACCCGTCGTACGCCGGCGACGCCGGCGTCGATCGCGTAGGCGTCGAACCGCAGGTTCTCCCCGCCCTCGTAGAGCATCACCGTCGCGCCGCGTTCCCGGGCAGCGTGCCGCAGCGACCCGTCGCGGATCTTCGCGTGCAGCATCACCGGGGCAGCGAACGCCTCGGCCAGCGCCCGGGTCCTCGGGTCGTCGAGGTCGGCGCGGATCTGCGGCAGGTTGGAGCGGCGGTCGGATCCGGTGTGCAGGTCGATGCCGACCTCGGACTTGGCGACGACCTCCTCCATGAAGAGGTGGGCGATCCGGCTCGCGAGCGACCCTCGGGCCGAACCGGGGAACGAGCGGTTGAGGTCGCGGCGGTCCGGGAGGTAGCGGTCGCCGGTCATGAAGCCGAGGACGTTGACGATCGGTACGGCGATCAGGGTGCCGCGGAAGGTCTTGGGATCGAGGTCGGCCATCACCTGCCGGATCACCTCGACGCCGACGACCTCGTCGCCGTGGATGGCGGCGTTCACCCAGACCGTCGGGCCGTCCTCGCGGCCGTGGATGATCCGCACCGGCAGGCTGATCTCGGCCCCGGTGACCAGCCGGGTGATCGGCAGCTCGAGCGCCCGCGCCGCACCGGCACGCACCCGCACCGAGCCGATCGCGAAGGACTCACGTGCCATCAGTGGCCGCGGTTCTGGCGGCGTACGGATCTCGACGGTCGGCCGCCGAGGTAGGAGTGAGCCGGGTCGACGAGGAAGCCCTGGCGCAACGCCTCGCGGCCGACCAGCATCCGGAAGCCCATCTCGTCGCGGCGGCTCAGCGTGACCTCCGAGGTCACGGCGCGGCCGACCAGGGAGATGTCCATCGAGACGACGTAGCGCACGTCGCTGTGTCCAGACGAGCTGCGGATGGACCGCCGCCCGATGATCCTCGACTCGCACCCGACCGCCTCGTCGGCGGTCTTCTGCCACGGGTGGAGGGAGTAGCGGACCCAGTCCTCGCCCTCGTGCTCGAAAGGCTCGATGTCGAAGGCGTGGATGGCCGAGGAGCGGGCACCGGTGTCGAGCTTGGCCTTCAGCCAGGGCACTCCGAGGTCGGGAAGGGCGACCCATTCCCGCCAGCCCGCGATGGTGTGTGAGGCTGAGTCAGTGTTGGATCCCGCCACCACGCCATCCTCTCAGGTCAGGTGCTCTCTGTTGTGAAGCTCGCGATTCTCTCGTGCTCACCGCGCGCCTACAGTACGCAGCGACTCCGGACGGCCGCGCTCGACCGTGGCCACACCGTGAAGGTCCTCAACACGCTGCGCTTCGGCATCGACCTCAGCGGCGACGAGCCCGACCTCCAGTTCCGGGGCAAGCAGCTCTCCGACTACGACGCGATCCTGCCGCGCATCGGGAACTCCATCACCTACTTCGGTACGGCGGTGGTGCGGCAGTTCGAGCAGATGGACGTCTACACGCCCAACACCGCCGCAGGCATCAGCAACTCCCGCGACAAGCTGCGGGCCTCGCAGATCCTCTCCCGCCACGACGTCGTGATGCCGCCGACCACGTTCGTGCGCGACCGCGCCGACGTGATCCCGGCGATCGAGCGGGTCGGCGGTGCCCCGGTCGTGATCAAGCTGCTCGAGGGCACGCAGGGCATCGGCGTGATCCTGGCTCCCGACCGCAAGGTCGCCGAGGCGATCATCGAGACCCTCCAGAGCACCAAGCAGAACGTACTGATCCAGCGGTTCGTCAAGGAGAGCAAGGGCCGCGACATCCGCGCCCTCGTCGTCGGCGACCGGGTCGTGGCCGCGATGCGCCGGGTCGCGCAGGGTGACGAGTTCCGCTCCAACGTCCACCGCGGCGGCTCGGTGGAGGCCGTCCAGCTCGAGCCCGCCTTCGAGGAGGCGGCGGTGCGGTCCGCCCAGATCATGGGGCTCCGGGTCGCCGGCGTCGACATGCTCGAGGGCAAGGACGGGCCGCAGGTCATGGAGGTCAACTCCTCACCGGGCCTCGAGGGCATCGAGACGGCGACCCGGCTCGACGTCGCCGGCGCGATCATCGACTACATCGACAACCAGGTCGCCTTCCCGCACATCGACGTCCGGCAGCGGCTCACCGTCTCGACCGGGTACGGCGTCGCCGAGCTCGCCGTACACGGTGAGGCCGACATCGTCGGCAAGACCATCGGCGACTCGGGTTTGCGCGAGCGTGACATCACCGTGCTCACCCTCCACCGCGGCACCAACGTCATCGCCAACCCGCGCGCCAGCTATGTCCTCGAGGCGGAGGACCGGTTGCTCTGCTTCGGCAAGCTGGAGGAGATGCGCTCGATGATCCCGGCGCGCCGCAAGCGCCGCGACCGCGTCAAGAAGCTCCCGAAGCAGCCGATCCACGACGCCTGACTCCGCGTTGACGCCCGGCGCCCGAGACCACGCGCCGCTACCGTGGCGAGGTGACCCTGGCTGACGTCGTCCTGCTCGTCGCCATCGTTCAGGGTGGCCTGCTCGCCGGAGCGTTCGCGCTCTACTCCCACTCGCTCATGCCCGGCCTACGCGAGACCGATGACGTGACCTTCGTCGGCGCCTTCCAGGCGATCGACCGCGCCGTCATCAATCCGTGGTTCATCGGGGGATGCTTCCTCGGCGCTCCCGTCATGACGGCAGTGGCGGTGGTGTTGCACCTCGGGGATCCGGAGTTGCCGTGGCTGGTCGCCTCCCTCGCGCTGCTGCTGACGGTTGCCGCGGTCACGATGGTGGTCAACGTGCCCCGCAACGACGCGATCAAGGCTGCCGGCGATCCCACCGCCGACACCGCGCCGGGCATCCGGGCCGCCTTCGACGAAGCCCGCTGGGCCCGGTGGAACCTGGTCCGGACGCTGGCCACGATCGCAAGCCTGATCTGTGCCGGAGTCGCCCTGGCCGGTTGAGCTCTCAGTCCTCGTTCTGCTGCGCGTGCCGTGGGCTTTCGGGCGCGGAACCCTGGTGCACGTCGAGGCGCAGGATCCGGCCGGTGACGTCGACCAGCGGCCCGAGCAGGAGGATCACCAGCAGGGTGCCGGGCCCGAGGGTGGCGCCGAGCAGCCAGCCGCCGAGTGCTCCGCCGCCCTGCACCGCGCTGTAGCTCCACCGGAACGGCACCGGCGGGTCCCACGCCAGACCGGCGGCTTCGGCGGGTCCGGCGCCGGTGTGGCTGCCGAGGTAGGTGGCGATCCCTACGCCGAGGACCGGCAGCGTGGCGACCAGCAGCAGCGCCTGCCCCTGCCAGGTCGCGGGGGTGTCGAGCCGGTCGAGCAGCAGCGACGCGACCCCCCCGACCACGACCACCTGCACCACGGTGCCGATCCCGGGGATCACGCCGCGCAGTGCGGCGAGGCTGAGGAAGGCCAGCGAGACCAGCACGTTGGAGATCCAGAACGAGAGTCCGGTCGCCAGGGCCACGCCGTTGACCAGGGTGGAGAAGCCGTCGGAGCCCAGGTCGGCGGTCAGCAGCAGCGCGACCCCGGCGCCGAGGACGGCACAGCCACCGACGAGGAGCAGGAGCCGGACGGGGGTGGTGCGCACGCTGCGCATCCTCTCAGTCGCGGGGTCGCGCCTCGTCGTACCGCTCGTGGAGGCGGTCGCGGATCTCGTCGGGCGTGTAGGCGCGGCGCTGTCGCTCCTGCCGTGCGATCGCAGCGCCGCTCGCTGCGACACCCACGATCCCGGCGACTCCGAGCCACTTCCACCACGCGCGCATACGGTGAGCCTATGGCGCACGCACGCAGGCCCTCGTTGGGGCTCGACGAGGCTGTGGAGCTGACGCGCACCGGTGACCTGTGGCTGTTCCGGGGGCGATCCGGCCCGGACCGGGCGATCCAGACGCTGACGAACTCCCCGGTCAACCACGTCGGGATGGCGGTCGTCCTCGACGACCTGCCGCCGCTGATGTGGCACGCCGAGCTGGGGTCCTCGCTGCTCGACCACTGGACCGGCGACCACCACCGCGGCGTCCAGCTCCACGACCTGCGGGCCGCGGTGACGCGGTGGCAGGAGGTCTACACCCAGGGGGCCTGGCTACGGCAGCTGATCCCCGAGGTGGGTCGGGACGAGGAGGATGCGGTGCTGCGCGCGATCGCCCGGCTCGACGGCGTTTCTTTCCCGAGCACCCTCCGGCTGGCCGGCCGCTGGCTGCGCGGTCGGGATGCGTACGTCGCCCGCCGCGACCGTGAGCGGTCGCGCCCGCGTCCCGAGGCGGCGTACTGCGCCGAGGTGGTGGCGCTGACGATGCAGGAGATGGGGCTGCTCGGGGCGGACCGGCGGGCCAGCTGGTACGACCCGGGGACGTTCTGGAGCGGGGAGTTCCTGCCGCTCGCCGCGGGCTGGTCCTACGGGGTCGAGGTGCCGGTCCGCCAGGAGGAGGTCTGATCCTGCGCCCACGCCCACATCGCCTCGGTCGCCTCCGGGGCGGTGCGGGTCTTGCGCAGGAAGTGGGTCGGTCGCTCCGCGCGGTCGTGCCAGAGCCCGCCACCGGTCGGGGCCGGCTGCACGGCGGCCAGCCACACCGTCGTCTCGGCACCGCTGTCGGCGTCGCGCAGCACCGGGCGCATCACCTTGCGGAACGTCGGAAGCGACTCCTGCACGCCGGGGGTGTCGGCCCAGCCGGGATGGGTGGCGTAGACGTGGGCGGGGGCCCAGCGCTGCTGCAGCTCGGGGAGCAGCTCGATCTGTGCCCGCTTGCTCCGGGCGTACGCCGTCGGCGGCGCGTAGTCGCCGTCGAGGTACTCCGGGTCGTCGGCGCGCAGCGCCTGGCTGTACATGCCGCCGGAGGTCACGAACAGCACCCGCGCGTCGTCGCTGAGCACCGGCGTCAGCAGGTCGGTCATCAGCAGCGGTCCGAGCAGGTGCAGCGCCATCGTCAGCTCGTGGCCCTGCGCCGACTCGGTCCGCTCGGGCGGCATCGCGCCTGCGTTGTGGACCAGCACGTCGAGCCGGTCGAGGTCGGACGCGAGCTGGGTCGCGAAGCGTCGTACGTCGTCGAGGTCGCCCACGTCGCACCGGTCGACCGTGACGCTGCCACCCGGCACGGCGCCGAGCAGCTCGTCTCGTACCTTCGCACCCTTCTCGACGTCGCGGACCACGAGCCGCACGTCGGCGCCCAGCGCCAGCAGGCCGCGGGCCGCCGCGAACCCGAGACCGGAGGTGGCCCCGGTGACGGCGGCGACCTTCCCGGCCAGCGAGCCGGGCGCCGGGTCGTCGGGCCAGGTCGACAGCCGACGGCGTACTGCAGGCCCGATGCTGCTGAACCCGAGCACGACGCTGCGGTCCAGGGCGGTGTCGATGAAGGACGCCAGGCGCTGTCGGCTCATGCGTCGAGCCTACGGACGGGGCGGAAATCCCCTCAGCGCGCCCAGAGATCCCGGAACGACGGGCTGAACCAGCCGTCCCCGGAGTGAGCGGGTACGCCGCGCAGCGGGCGGCCGCCGTAGGCGTTCGACCCGTCGCGGGCGTCGTAGCGCAGCCAGGTCTCGGTCCCTCCGACGCCGCGGCCGGGCACCGACCAGTCGCAGACCCCGTCGGCGAAGATCTCCTCCAGCGACGCGACCTGGTCGGGGGTGAACAGCGCACCGACCGGGCCGTAGTCCGCCACGTCGAAGGGCTTCAGCCGGCACGCGACGTTGTCGTTCGCGGCCGGACCACCCGCCTCCTGGCGCGGCGTCGAGAGCCGGGTCTGCAGCACCTGCAGCTCCTCGACGGAGCACGCGTCGGCAGCCTCGGCGACCACGCAGCGGTCGGTGATGTCGGCCGGCTTGTCGGCCACGATCTTGTCCGCCAGCGGTGCGTCGGACGAGTCCGCCTCGACCGCCGTCAGCCAGCGGTCCATCGCCCGCAGCGCCTCGTTGGCCCAGTCCGGGTCGCCGATCAGCGGGGTCGGGCCGAACCACATCACCCGGTTGTCGGTGTGGCCCTGGTCGGCGAGCAGCCGTTCCTCGGTCCAGAACGCGTGCGCGTAGTCGTGGGCGGCGCCCGGATCAGGTCCGCCGTGGTTGATGATCGCGACGTCGTCGAGGTTGTTGGTCTCGTTGATCAGGCCGGTGCGGTAGGCCCGCGCGATGGCCGGCTGGTCGCCCTCGATCCGCTCGGACGTGAACTCCGAGTTGAGGTCGAGACCGCCCACCTGTGCGTTGAGGTCGACGAACTGCGCCGGAGTGATCAGGCCGGCCTTGAGTTGGCTGAGCCCGAACTGGACGCCCGAGTTGGCGAACGGGATGCCGGCGAAGCCGCGGCCGGCCGCGCGCTCCTCCTCGCTCCACACCGACTCGTCGCGGGTGCCGAGCAGGTTGACCATGATGTCGAGGACCGAGCAGCGGACCCCGCCCGGGTTGATCTCGGAGTCGTAGCGCGTCGACTCGTCTCCGGCGACCGGGTCGAGGGTTCCGGAGCAGTCGTTCTCCGGGTTGAGCGCCGCCTTGAACAGCCCCTCGTCGGCGGTGATCGCGTTGACGTGGGAGAGGTGACCCTCCACGGCCGCCATCTGCATCGGCGTCCAGACCACGCCGGGTGACCAGCGCGAGGGGTCCTCGAAGTAGAGCCGCATCAGGTGGTAGTCGGCGAACTGCGCGCCCGCGGTGAGGGTGTCGGGGTAGGAGCAGGTGGTCACGAGCCCCTGGTAGATGCCGGGGTAGGCGTTGGCCACGGTCTGCTGCGCGATCGAGCCGCCGGAGCAGCCGGTGCCGATCGTGTAGCGCAGCTCGCCGTACTGCTCGACGATCCGCTCCTTGGCCATGAGCAGCGACTCGGCCTCCATCGCGACGTTGCAGTTGTGGCCGGTGTTGGCGAGCGCGGTGGAGAGCACGGCGAAGCCCTGGCCGAGCGCCGTGACGTAGCTCGGGGTCACGCCCGGCACCGACTCGAGGGTGCCGGAGTAGTCGGCCAGCGGCGTCCCGCCGGGGGTGTACGACGCCCCGCAGTTGCCGCCGTGGGTGACGAGCAGCTTGCGGTTCCACTGCTCCTGCGGCGCCCAGGCCTTCCACCGCTGGCCGAGCTGCCACAGCGTGAGGACGGTGTAGCGGTCGCGGTCCTGGTAGCCGTACTCGCGGCGCACGATGAACGGCACCTCCACGCCCTCGTCGGTGGTGGTGGTCGCCACGTCGGACGGCGGGTTCTCGCGGTCGTAGGGCTGGAGGTCGGGCTGCGTCGGATCGGTCGACTTGTAGAAGAGCCCGTAGGTCGCGGGCTCGTTGCACTGCGCGTCGACCGCGGTCTCCTGGCACCGGTAGTGCTCGAGCTGCGGGCCGCTGAACACCGGGCCGCCGTTCGGGTGGTTCACGATCCGGGTCCTGTCGGCGTACCCGGGGGCGGTCGCGTGCAGCCGGTTGCCGCCGACGTCGAGCCGGTTCACCAGCCCGATGAAGCGGCCGTCGGCGCGCTCGGCGAACCGGCGGGTCACGTCGCGGCCGTTCAGCTCGACGCGCACCTGCCCCGGCGTCACGTCGGGCGGCAGCACGACCTCGACCAGGGCGTCGCCGCCGGAGATCAGGTCGCGACGGTTCGAGAGCACCTCGATGACCAGCCGATTCGCGGCAGGGCTCGCGGCCGCGTCGTCGGGCGCGGCCGTGGATGCGAGCGGTACGGCGAGCAGGCCGGTCAGCAGGCCGAGCAGGGTCAGCAGCGTGCGCCTCATGGACGGGACAACGACGTGACCGGCCGGGCGTCACGCATTCACAAGCTGGGGTCCGTCGGAGTACAACTACCAGGATGAAGGTGCTGCTGGCCGTGATCGCCCTGGTGCTGCTCCCCGGGTGCAGTGACTCGAGCTACAGCGAGGAGGGCCTCGCGCCGTCGGGTCCGACGCCGGTCGTGACCTTCGACGCTCAGCTGGCCGCCGAGCTGGTGCAGCTGGCCGAGGACGACCAGACCGGCGGCGCCACGACCGAGGAGGAGCGGCGGGCGCGGCTGAAGGAGATCATCGACGAGCACGGCTGGCCGACGCTCGACCTGGTGGGCAAGGAAGGGGAGGACGCCGCGTGGCTGATCGCGCAGCACTCCGACGTTGACCCCGAGTTCCAGGCCGCAGCTCTCGAGCTGGTGCGCAAGGCCGTGGCGGACGGTCAGGCATCGCCGGGCAACCTCGCCTACCTCGAGGACCGGGTCCGGGCCGGACGGGGGGAGCCGCAGCTCTACGGCACCCAGACCGGGTGCACCCGGACCGGCAAGCCGGCGAAGCCGGCGATCGAGGACCCCGACCAGCTCGACGAGCGGCGCGAGGAGGCCGGACTGCCGCCGTACGACCGCTATCTCAGGCAGATGACCCGGATCTGCCGCTCCTGAAAGTTTCTCGGGCGAGGTGTCGTATCGTCCCGACCTCGTTCGTGGAGAGGATGAAGGCACCCACCGGGGAGCCACGCACAGGAGGAACCGAGATGCCCGAGTACATGCTGTCCGTCAACCACGTCGAGGGCGACCCGACGCCGAGCGGTGAGGAGATGGAGAAGATGTTCGCCGATGTCGGCGCGTTCAACGACAAGCTCCGCGAGTCCGGCTCATGGGTGTTCGCTGGCGGGTTGATGCCGCGCGAGACCGCGACCACCGTCGACAACACCGGCGAGGAGGCCGTCGTCACCGACGGCCCGTTCGCCGAGACCAAGGAGTGGCTCGGCGGTTTCTGGGTCATCGACGTGCCCGACCTCGACGCGGCGCTGAAGTGGGCCACGGACGGGTCGAAGGCCTGCGCCGGCAAGGTCGAGGTCCGTCCGTTCCAGGCCGAGTGAGCATGCGGGAGTCCTTCGACCATCAGGTCGAGGCGATCTTCCGCGACGAGTTCGGCCGGGTCGTCGCCTCGCTCGCCCGCCGCTTCGGTGACCTCGACGTCGCCGAGGACGCGGCGGGCGAGGCCCTGGTCGTGGCGCTGGAGAAGTGGCGCACGGACGGCATCCCGCCCAACCCGGGCGGCTGGCTGACCACCACCGCGACCCGCCGTGCCCTCGACCGGCTCCGTCGGGAGTCCCGCCGCGACGACAAGCACCGACAGGCCGCCATGACCCAGGACGACACACCCCATGACGACACCGGGCCCGTCGAGGACGACCGGCTCCGGCTGATCTTCACCTGCTGTCACCCCGCGCTCGCCCTCGAGGCGCGGGTGGCCCTCACGCTGCGCCTGCTCGGCGGGCTCACGGTCGCCGAGATCGCAACCGCCTTCCTGGTGCCGGAGACGACGATGGCGCAACGCATCACCCGGGCCAAGCGCAAGATCGCCGGCGCCCACATCCCCTACCGGGTGCCCGGTGCTGCCGACCTTCCCCAGCGGCTGACGACCGTCCTGGCCGTCGTCTTCCTGGTGTTCAACGAGGGCTACTGGTCCAACGCCGGCGACGTTCCCGTCCGTCGGGAGCTCACCGAGGAGGCGATCCGGCTGGCCCGGGTGCTCCGGGCGTTGCTGCCCGACGAGCCCGAGGTGGCGGGGCTGCTGGCACTGCTGCTGCTCACCGACGCCCGTCGCGCCTCCCGCTTCCCCGGCGGTGAGCTGGTGCCGCTGCGCGACCAGGACCGCGCCGGCTGGGACCGCGCCGAGATTGCCGAGGGGCACGCGCTGGTGCGCGAGTGCCTCAGCCGCGCCCGCACCAGCGGGGTCGGGCCCGGCCGCTACCAGCTGCTGGCGGCGATCAATGCCGTCCACACCGACGCGGTCGACGCTCGGGAGACCGACTGGGGCCAGATCACCGCGCTCTACGACCAGCTGGTCGCGATCGACCGCTCGCCGATCGTCCGGCTCAACCGGGCGGTCGCGGTCGCCGAGATGGACGGACCGTCGGTGGCGCTCGCGGAGGTGGACCGGCTGGGTGGGTCGACGATGGCGACCTACCACGCATGGCACGCGGCCCGGGCCGACCTGCTGCGCCGGCTGGGGCGGAGCGAGGAGGCACGGGCGGCGTACGACGCGGCGATCGAGCTGGCCGGGAACCCGGCCGAGCGGGCGTGGTTGGCGCGACGCCGGGACTCGCTCGCGAAATTCCCTTGACTGTCGCCGACAGCGGCGTACTATCGCGATATATCGTTGATGTATCGGGAGGTTCTGATGGGTGGACACGGACACGGTCCGGGCTGGGGCAGCGGCTGGAGCAACTGGACCGACCTCAACAGTCGGGGTCGGGGCGGTCCGCCGCCGTGGCTGTCGGGCATCTTCGGGCTGGTCCCGCCCGAGAGGCCGCAGCGTCCGCGCGCCAAGCGCGGTGACGTCCGGGCGGCGATCCTCGACGTGCTCGCGGTCGAGCCGCTCAACGGCTACCAGGTCATCCAGCAGATCGCGGAGCGCTCCGGCGGTCAGTGGAAGCCCAGCCCCGGCTCGGTCTACCCGACCGTCTCGCAGCTCGAGGACGAGGGCCTGATCGCCTCCGACGCGGAGCGCGGGCGCACGCTACGGCTGACGGCCGAGGGTGAGGCGTACGTCGCCGAGCACCCCGACGAGCTCGCGGCGGTCTGGGCGGACTTCGAGGACGAGCCGGCCGAGGAGGACGGCCCCGACCTGTCGGTGCTCAAGTCCGAGGTCGGCCAGCTGATGTCCGCGGTGTGGCAGATCCTCAGCAGCGGCACGGACCGGCAGCGCAAGGACGCGATGGCGGTGCTGATCGAGACCCGCCGCAAGCTCTACGGGCTGCTGGCCGACGAGGACCCGGCATGAGCGCCGGGCCGCACGACGAGGTGCGGATCGGCGACGTCGAGCGGGAGCAGGCCCAGTCGACACTGAGTGACCACTACGCCGCGGGGCGGCTCGACCACGACGAGTACTCCGAGCGGCTCGACCGGATCTGGGCCGCGCGCACGCGCAGCGAGCTCGACCCGGTCTTCACCGACCTGCCCGGTCCGGCCGGCGCGAGCGGACCGATCCCGCGTACGTCGTACCCCTTCTCCACGGCGGCGTCGCGCCGACCCGCGGCGACGGTCCGCCCCCGCTCCTCGCGGCCGCCGATCCCGCTGCTGGTGCTGCTGGTCGTGCTCGGAGCGATCGCGGTGCTGACCCACCTGCCGCTGATCCTGGTCGGGCTGGGGGTCTGGTTCTTCTTCCTGCGCGGCGGTGGGTGCGGCAGCACCCGGCGCGGCCACTTCTCCCGACGCTGGTGACGCGGGGTCAGAGGGAGATCGCGCGGTTGACCCAGTCCATGGTCACCGTCATGCCGACCTTCTCGTAGAGGCCGAGCGCCCCGGTCCGGGAATCCGTCGAGAGGCCCCCGGACGGCGCACCGTGCTCGCGTCCGCGCGCGAACGCGTCGACCAGCAACGCCTGGGCCAGGCCCCGGTGGCGCTGGTCGCGTCGTACGGCGAGCCGCGACACGAACGCGTCGACCGGCCGACCGTCCTCGGGGTCGTAGACCGAGACCGTCGCGACCCCCACGACCTCCCCGGCGGGGTCGGTCACCACGCGGATCATCCACGGCTGGAAACCAGGCCTGCCCACGACCACCGCCAGGAAGTCGTCGTAGGACTCACGGTCGCGGTCGGACCACTCCAGGAACGCGTCCTCGACCACGGTGTGCACGGCCGGGTAGTCGGCGGGGTCGGCCTCGCGCACGGCGTACCCCTCGGGGAGCGGCCGGTCGACGACCTGGGCACCCTCCGGCAGCGCCAGCACCCAGCTGTGCCAGCGCACCTGGTAGCCGAGCTGCTCCAGCAGCCGGTCGCCGGGCGACCCCACCGGCACCGGCATCCCGATGATGGTCGAGCCCTGGTGTCGGGCGGTGTCCTGCATCCAGCCGGCGAGCGCGGTGCCGAGCCCCCGGCCCCGGTAGGCCGGGAGCACGGCCGCATCCCCGCGGTCGGCCGAGGTGACCTCGGCGTAGGCCACGAGCGTGTCCCCGTCGAAGACCCCGATGGTCGAGCCGGAGACGTCGAAGCTGGGGCGCGCCCAGTCGCCGACGATGTCGGCCTCCTCGATCTCGACCATGCCGAGGTCCTCGAGCTCCTGGGCCGCCATCAGCTCGTAGACCGCCCGTGCGTCACTCTCGACCAGCGGCCGGCTCGTCAGTCCCTCGGGAATGTCCATCTCGTCATGGTGGCCGAGGACGAGCGACGGGGCCACCGGATATCTCCGATGGCCCCGTGGTCGCCGGGAGGGCGTCGCGCCCGGAAGCGGTCAGGCGGTCTTGACCGCCGAGAGGTCGAAGTCGAGCTTGATCTTGTCCGAGACGAGCACGCCGCCGGTCTCCAGCGCGGCGTTCCAGGTCAGGCCGAAGTCCTTGCGGTTGACGGTGAGCTCGCCCTCGAAGCCGACCCGCTGGTAGCCGAACGGGTCGGTGGCCGAGCCGGTCTCCTCGAAGTCGATCGAGACGGGCTTGGTGACGTCCTTGAGGGTCAGGTCCCCGGCGATGGTCCAGGTGGACCCGTCGCGGCTGACGTCGGTGGAGGTGAAGGTCCAGGTCGGGAAGCTCTCGACCTCGAAGAAGTCGCCGGAGCGCAGGTGGTTGTCGCGGTCCTCGTTGCCGGTGCTGATCGACGCCGGGCGGATCGTCACCGACACCGTCGAGTCGGCCGGGGTGGTGGTGTTGACGTGGGCGGTGCCCTCGAAGTCGGCGAACTGGCCGCGGACCTTGGTCACCATCGCGTGGCGGGCCGAGAAGCCGAGCCGGCTGTGGGAGGCGTCGAGGGTGTAGTCGCCGGCGATGTCGGTCAGGGTTTCGGTGCTCATGGGGGTTGCTCCTCAGTAGACAAAGTGGTTGAACCTTTGACTAACTGAACCGTGCCCCCGGTCAGGGTATTCCCCGGTCTGTCAGGTGACCTGGGTCACCGGAAGGCCGAGTCCCCCGTCAGCGCCTGCCCCAGCACCAGCTGGTGGACCTCGGCGGTGCCCTCGTAGGTGAGCACCGACTCGAGGTTGTTGGCGTGGCGCATCAGGGGGTACTCGAGAGTGATGCCGCTGGCGCCGAGCAGCGTGCGGCACTCCCGCGCGATCTTCAGGGCCTCACGGGTGTTGTTGAGCTTGCCCAGGCTGATCGCCTCGGGACGGAGCCGGTGGTCGTCCTTGAGCCGGCCGAGGTGGAGCGCGAGCAGCACGCCCTTGTTGAGCTCGACCGCCATGTCGGCGAGCTTGGCCTGGGTCAGCTGGTAGGCGCTGAGCGGCTTGTCGAAGACGCGCCGCTCCCGCGTGTAGGCGATGGTCGTCTCCAGGCAGTCGCGGGCGGCGCCGATCGCACCGAAGATGATGCCGAACCGGGCCTCGGTCAGGCAGGACAGCGGACCCGACAGCCCGCGCGCCTCCGGCAGCATCGCGTCCGCAGGCAGCCGGACGCCGTCGAGCACCAGCTCGCTGGTGACCGACGCCCGCAGCGACACCTTCTGCGTGATCTCCGGTGCCGAGAAGCCGGGGGTGTCGGTCGGGACCACGAACCCGCGGATGCCGTCGTCGGTCCGGGCCCACACCACCGCGACGTCGGCCACCGAGCCGTTGGTGATCCACATCTTGGTGCCGTCGAGGATCCAGTCGCTCTGCTCGTTGTCAGGGGCGTCCTTGCGCGCGCGGGTGCGCATGCCGCCGGGGTCGGAGCCGAAGTCGGGCTCGGTCAGTCCGAAGCAGCCGATCGCCTCCCCGGTCGCCATCCGCGGCAACCAGGTCTGCTTCTGCTCCTCGGAGCCGTGCTTCCAGATCGCGAACATCGCCAGCGACCCCTGCACCGACACCAGTGAGCGCAGCCCGCTGTCGCCGGCCTCGAGCTCCAGGCAGGCCAGGCCGTACGCCGTCGCGCTGGTGCCGGCGCAGCCGTACCCGGTCAGGTGCATCCCCAGCAGCCCGAGCTCGCCGAACTCGCGGGCCAGCTCGCGCACGGGGGTGTCGCCGCGTTCGTACCAGCCGGCGACCTCCGGCCGCAGTCGCTCGTCGACCAGCGTGCGGACGGTGTCACGCATCGCGAGGTCGTCGTCGTCGATCAACGAGTCGAGGTCGAGCAGGGCCAGTGGTGCGAGCGTCATGGTGGCCATTCAACCCCCTGGGGTGCTGGTGGAGTCGCCCCGCACGTGGTTGGGTCTGCACCGACCACCCCCGAGGCGAGGAGCCGCCCCCATGTTTGGACGCACCAGCGACGAGAGCCACGACGCGACCCAGGACGGGACCCACGAGGGTCGGCCGGCCGGACGGCACGAGGCGGACCCCTCGACCCGCGGCGACGTGGTCGCCCGTGAACGTGAGGAGCACGGCGGGATCAAGGTCGGGGCGGCCTTCTTCGGCTGGCTGACCGCGACCGGCATGGCGCTGCTGCTGAGTGCCCTGGTGGCGGTGACCGGCCTGCTCGCCGGCGAGGCCACCGGGAACGACACGGCCACCGAGGTCTCCGATGCCCTCGACCTCCAGGTCGAGTCACTCGGCGTCCTGGGGGTGGTCGTCGCCCTGGTGATCATGTTCGTCGCCTACTTCAGCGGCGGCTACGTCGCCGGCCGGATGTCGCGCTTCGACGGCATCACGCAGGGCGTCGCCGTGTGGGGCTGGGCGATCGTGATGGCGGTCGTGGTCGGCGTCATCGGCGCCGTGGCGGACAACGAGTACGACCGGGGTCTCGGGTTGCCGAAGGTGTCGACCGATGAGACCACGACGACCGCGGCGGTGGTCGCGATCGTGCTGGTGGTGCTGGCCAGCCTGGTCGGCGCGATGCTCGGTGGTCTGGCGGGGATGCGCTTCCACCGACGCGTGGACCGCACCGGCCTGGGTCACTGAACCGGTGCCGTCAGGGGCGAATGAGAAGGTGAGGGCATGCGGCGGACCCCCCTCCTGTGTGCCCTCCTGTTCCTGACGGCCTGCTCGAACCCGCTCGAGCAGGAGTCGGGTCCCGATCCCGAGCCGGCCGCGACCGCGCTCGCCGACGGACTCGCCGCAGGTGACCTGACCGAGGTCACCTTCACCGGGGACGCGACCGTCGAGAAGGACTTCGAGGCGATCGTCGAGGGCATGGGCGAGCTGTCGCCGACGGTCTCGGTCGCCGAGGTCGGCGACGTGGACGATGACGTGGACGATGCAGGGCAGGCCGCGACCGTCACGCTCGGCTGGTCGTGGCCGGTCAGCGACCAGGACTGGACCTACACGACCGAGGCGGCCCTGACCCTCGTCGACGACCGGTGGGCGGTCGAGTGGGAGCCCGCGATCGTCGAGCCGTCGCTGCGGCCCGGAGGGGTGCTCGACCTGACCGGGACCACGGCGGCCCGCGGCGAGATCCTCGGAGCCGGGGGCCAGCCGCTGGTGACCGACCGGCCGGTGACCCGGTTCGGCATCGACAAGTCGGCCGTGCCGGCAGCCCGCGCGACCGCGTCGGCGCGGGCGCTCGCGGAGCTCGTCGACATCGACGTGGCGGCGTACGTCGCGCGGGTGAAGGCGTCGGGTGATTCGGCGTTCGTCGAGGCGATCGTGCTCCGGCGCGGGGACGTGCCCGCCGAGCTCGGGTCGGGCTACACCCAGATCAAGGGCGCGCTCGCGATCCGCGACACCCTCCCGCTCGCGCCCACCCGCGAGTTCGCGGCCCCGATCCTCGGCACCGTCGGCGAACCGACCGCCGAGATGATCGAGGAGGATCCCGAGCGCTACACCGTCGGCCAGGAGGTCGGCCTGTCCGGACTGCAGCTGCGCTACGACGAGCAGCTGGTCGGCACCCCCGGGGTGGTCGTGACCAGGGTGTCGTCCGACGGTCGGGAGAAGCGGCTGTTCGCCGAGGAGGCGGTGCCGGGCCAGCCGCTGGAGCTGACCCTCGACCCGGGGCTGCAGGCGTCCGCCGAGAAGCTGCTCGCCGGGGTCGGACCGGCCAGCGCGCTGGTCGCGATCAAGCCGTCCACCGGTGCCATCCTCGCCGCGGCGAACGGACCGGGCACCGACGGCTACAACATGGCGACCTTCGGCCAGTTCGCGCCCGGCTCGACCTTCAAGGCCGTCAGCAGCCTCGCCCTGCTGCGAGCCGGACTCTCGCCGGACGCCACGACGCAGTGCCCGACCTCGATCGTGGTCGACGGGAAGCGCTTCGAGAACTACGACGACTACCCCAGCAGCGGCAACGGCTCGATCCCGTTCCGCACCGCTCTCGCGAACTCCTGCAACACCGCCTTCATCGCGGAGCGCGGCCGCCTCGATCGGACCGGGCTCGGCGACGCCGCGGCGTCACTGGGGATGGGCGTCGACCACGACCTCGGTTTCCCGGCCTACTTCGGCAGCGTGCCGCCCGCGAAGGGCGCGACGGAGGCGGCCGCCGACATGATCGGACAGGGCAAGATCCTCGCCTCGCCGATGACCATGGCGACCGTGGTCGCGTCGGTGCAGTCCGGGACGACGGTGGTGCCGACCCTGATCCCGTCCTACGACGTCGACAAGGTCGACACTCCCGCTCTCGGGTCCGGCGAGGCGACCACGCTGCGCGAGATGCTGCGCGGGGTGGTGACCTCCGGGAGCGGCGCACTGCTGTCCGACGTCCCCGGCGGACCCGTCATCGCGAAGACCGGGACGGCCGAGTACGTCGCGGGCAACGGCGCGTTGCGCACGCACGCCTGGATGATCGCCGCCCAGGGCGACCTCGCCGTGGCCGTGTTCGTCCGGGACGGGGCGTCGGGCTCCGGCACCGCGGGCCCGATCATCGAGGCCTTCCTCCGGCTCAGGTCCTGACCTGGGTGGTGGCGACGCCCTCGGGCATCGGTTGGTAGTGGCCGAAGCGGCGGGTGAAGGTGCCGGCGCCGTGGGTGGCCGACCGGAGGTCGGTGGGGTAGCGGACGAGCTCGACCTGGGGGACGTCGGCTCGGACCAGCGTCCGGTCCTCGCCGACCTTGTCGGTGCCGAGCACCCGGGCCCGGCGGGCCGACAGGTCGCTCATGACCCCGCCGACCAGGTCGTCGGGGACGATCACGTCCACGCTGTCGACGGGTTCCAGCGTCGTGACCGCCGCCGACTCGGCCGCCTCCCGCAGCGCGAGGGCACCCGCCGCCTGGAAGGCCATGTCGGAGGAGTCGACGCTGTGGGACTTGCCGTCGGTGAGGGTCACCCGCAGGTCGACGACGGGATAGCCGTGGCGCACTCCGCGCGCCATCTGCGTCCGGACGCCCTTCTCGACGCTCGCGATGAACTGCCGGGGTACGGCGCCGCCGACCACCTGGTCGACGAACTCGAACCCGGACCCCTCGGGCAGCGGCTCGACGGTCAGGTCGCACACGGCGTACTGGCCGTGGCCACCGGACTGCTTGACGTGCCGGCCGTGGCCGGTCCCGGGGCCGGCGAAGGTCTCGCGCAGGGACACCAGCACCGGTGGGGTGTCGACGTGGACGCCGTACCGCTCCTCGAGGCGTTCGACGGCGACCTCGGCATGGGCCTCGCCCAGGCACCACAGCACCAGCTGGTGGGTCTCGGCGTTGTTCTCGACCCGCAGCGTCGGGTCCTCGGCGACGATCCGGCCCAGCGCGTGGGAGAGCTTGTCCTCGTCGGACTTGGTGCGGGGTTCGATCGCCACCGGGAGGAGTGGCTCGGGGAGCGTCCAGGGCTTGAGGACTCGCGGTCGCTCGAGGTCGGACAGGGTGTCGCCGGTCTCGGCGCGAGTCAGCCGGCCCATCGCGCAGATGTCTCCTGCCACCACCCGCGAGGCGGGCGACAGCTGCTTGCCGAACGCGTGGGAGAGCGCACCGATCCGCTCGTCCTCGTCGTGGTCGGGGTGACCGGAGTCGTCGCCGAAGAACGACGAGAGGTGTCCGGACACGTGCACGGACGCGTCCGGCGTCAGGGTCCCGGCGAAGACCCGGACCAGGCTGAGCCGGCCGACGTAGGGGTCGCTGGTGGTGCGGATCACCTCGGCGACCAGGGGCGAGCTGGGGTCACAGGCGACAGGCGGGGCCGCTCTGCCCTGGGCCGTGAAGACCTCGTGCGAGGGGTGCTCGACCGGGGAGGGGAAGCCCCGCACGGCCAGGTCGAGCAGCTCGGCGCAGCCGACACCGGTCATCGAGCAGACGGGGATGACGGGAAAGAAGGTCGCGCGCGCCACGGCTCGTTCGATGTCGTCGAGGAGGACCTTGGCGTCGATCTCCTCACCCCCGAGGAAACGGTCCATCAGGCTCTCGTCCTCTGACTCCTCGATCACGCCCTCGATGAGGGCGCCGCGGAGCGCGTCCAGATCGGGTCTGCCTGGCTCCAGCAACCCGTCGAGCGCGGTGACGTCGCCGGCTGCGTCGCGGACCGGGACGTAGAGCGGCATGACCTTGCTGCCGAACGCGGTCTGCGCCCGCTCCAGCACGCTGTCGTAGTCGGCTCGGGCCTGGTCGAGCTTGGTGATCACCACGGCCCGGGGCATGCCGACCTGCGCGCACTCGAGCCACAGGCTGCGGGTGGCCCCGTCGATCCCGTCGAGGCCCTCGTTGGCGGCAATGACGAACAGGGCGCAGTCGGCGGCGCGCAGCCCGGCGCGCAGCTCACCGACGAAGTCGGCGTACCCGGGGGTGTCGATCAGGTTGATCTTGGTCCCCTCGTGGACCAGCGGGGCGACCGACAAGGAGTGCGACCGACCGTGGCGCTGCTCGCTCGGGTCGTGGTCACTCACGGTGGTGCCGTCGGCGACCGAACCGGCGCGGCCGATGGCCCGGGTGGTGGCGAGCAGGGTCTCGACCAGGGTGGTCTTGCCGGAGCCACCGGGTCCGACCAGGACGACGTTCCTGATCAGGCTCGGGCTGCTCACCTCGAGGTCGTGCCCGGCTGGTCTACGTGCGCTTCCCTTGTCGGCCATGGCGTACCTCCGCCACCTAGGCAACTCCGGTTCGGGGTGCTTGGCAAGGGGGTGACCACCGCGACCGGCAACGTATGAACCCCTCGCCGCATGGGGTCGGCGAGGGGTTCGGGCCGACGCGCAGGTGTCCCTCCTCGCCGACGGCCAAGAATCCCACGGTGGCTCGACCGGTGTCTGCGCTTTCGGAAACCTGTCGACGGGTGCGAGGCTGACCGGCATGGATGAGTTCGACGTGATGGCGCCCGAGCACCGCAACCTCTACATCGCCGGCCAGTGGCGCGAGGCGGACGGCGGTCGGCGCCTCGACGTCCTCGACCCGGCCGACGGGTCGGTGCTCACCGATGTCGCCGACGGTTCGGCCGGGGACGCCATGGACGCGCTGGACGCCGCCGTCGCGGCCCAGCGCGACTGGGCCCGGACCGCCCCGCGGGAGCGCGGCGAGATCCTGCGGCGCGCCTATGAGCTGATCATCGCGCGGGCCGACGACTTCGCCCGCCTGATCTCGCTCGAGATGGGCAAGACGCTGGCCGAGGCGAAGGGCGAGGTCGTCTACGGCGCCGAGTTCTTCCGCTGGTTCAGCGAGGAGGCGGTGCGGATCCACGGCCGCTGGATGCAGGCGCCGGCGGGTGGCTCCCGGCTGCTGACGATCCGCAAGCCGGTGGGCCCGTGCCTGTTCATCACCCCGTGGAACTTCCCGCTCGCCATGGGCACCCGGAAGATCGGCCCGGCCGTGGCGGCCGGCTGCACCATGGTCGTGAAGCCGGCCGAGCTGACGCCGCTGTCGATGCTCGCCCTGGCCGCGCTGATGGAGGAGGCGGGGCTGCCGGCCGGCGTCCTGAACGTGGTCACGACCAGCAACTCCAAGGACCTGAGCTCGACGCTGATGGCCGACGACCGGCTCCGCAAGCTCAGCTTCACCGGCTCGACCCCGGTCGGAAAGGTCCTGGTCCGGCAGTCCGCAGACCAGCTGCAGCGGATCTCGATGGAGCTCGGCGGCAACGCGCCGTTCCTGGTCTTCGAGGATGCCGACGTCGACGCGGCCGTCGACGGCGCGATGATCGCCAAGATGCGCAACATGGGCGAGGCGTGCACCGCGGCCAACCGGTTCCTCGTCCACGAGGACGTCGCGGAGGAGTTCGCGCGCAAGCTCGGCGAGCGGATGGGTGCGCTGACGATCGGGCGGGGTCAGGACGAGGGCGTCGACGTCGGCCCGCTGATCAACGCCGAGGCGGTCGAGTCGGTCGGCGAGCTGGTCACCGACGCGGTCCACGACGGCGCCACGGTCGTCACCGGTGGATCGGCCGGCGACGGCCCGGGGTGGTTCTACCGGCCGACCGTCCTGCTCGGCGTACCTGCAGAGGCGCAGATCAACCAGGTCGAGATCTTCGGCCCGGTCGCGCCGATCACCACGTTCTCGAACGAGGACGAGGCGGTCGAGCGCGCCAACGCGACGGAGTACGGCCTGACGTCCTACGTCTACACCCGCGACCTGGCGCGCACCATCCGGCTGGCGGAGTCGCTCGAGTTCGGCATGGTGGGTGTCAACACCGGGCTGGTGTCCAACCCGGCCGCGCCGTTCGGTGGCGTGAAGTCGAGCGGGTTCGGTCGCGAGGGCGGCTTCGAGGGGATCGACGAGTACCTCGACACGACCTACGTGGCCCTGCCCGCCGGCTGAGCGTGGAGCCCCACAGCGACGCCGCCGGGCAGTACGCCGAGTTCGCCCACCATGCCGGCGACTCGCCCTGCTTCCACGCCTGGGCGCTGGCCGTGGCCGAGGACGCGGAGGTGCTCGCCTGGTTGGCCACGCTGCCGCGGATCAAGCAGCAGCCCAACCTGGTGTTCGCCGCGGCCCGGTGGCACGGCGTCCCCGCGCCCGGTCCGTACGCCGGACTGCGTGAGGCGCTGCTGGGAGATGACGGCGCGATCCGCTCGACGATCCTGGCCCGGGCCACCCAGACCAACGAGGTCGGTCGGCTCGCCACGCTGACCCCGTTCTTCGGGGAGATCGCCGCAGCGGCGGACCGGCCACTGGCCTTGCTCGAGGTCGGCGCGAGCGCCGGCCTCTGTCTCTACCCCGATCGCTGGTCCTACCACTGGGACACCGACGACGGGCCTCGCCGGGCGGGCTCCGGGCCGCAGCTGGACTGCCGCGTCACCGGCCCGCTCCCGACCACCGCCGTTCCCTCGGTGGCCTGGCGAGGAGGCATCGACCTCAACCCGCTCGATGTCAACGACGCCGACGCGATGGCGTGGCTGACCAGGTTGGTGTGGCCGGAACAGGACGAGCGGCGGGCGCGGCTGTTGTCGGCCATCGCCCTCGCCCGTACCGACCCGCCGCGGCTGGTCCGGGGGGACCTGCTCGACGCGCTGCCGGCGCTGGTCGACGAGGCGGCGGCGTACGGCGAGGTGGTGGTGTTCCACACCGCGGTGATCGCCTACCTCGAAGCGGACGATCGCGATCGGTTCCACGACCTCGCGACGTCACTGGTCGGTCAGGGGCGGTGTCGGTGGATCAGCAACGAGGCGGGGAACGTGTTGCCGCGGGTGACCGCCACGGCACCGGCGAGTCCACCCCCGGGGAGGTTCGTGCTGGGGGTCGACGGTCAGGCGCGGGCCTGGACCCACGGCCACGGCGCCGCCCTGACCCTGCTCTGACTGCGTGTGTCCCTGTTGCTGCAGGCCGGGACTCCAGTCCCCAGGCGGGCGCACGGTCACCCAGAGCTCGTGGCAGGCGCCACCCGTGGTGGAGAAGTAGAGAACCGCGCACGTGACGACAAGGTTGTCCCAACCAGCACGGCGGTGGCGATAGTGAGCCGGCTGCGTACGTGGACGACCTCACTCACCGGCTCGGACCCCTGTCCCTGCTCTGCTTGACTGTGATGACAGGACCGCGTGGTTGTGGAGGTGGCCGCGGGTCTCGTAGCCGATGACCGTCACCCACGGCACCAGCGCGAGCACGATCAGGCACCAGACCAGCGGCATCCCGGCCGAGGCCAGCAACGGAGCGGCGACCAGGAGCACCGCGGAGATCGCGATCAGCACGAGGTGGAACGGGTCGAGAGTGCGGGTGAGAGCGGTGTACATCGCATAGAGCCCGAGCACGAAGACCCCGAGCGGGACGGAGACAGTCAGCGTCGTGCCGACCGGCCCGAGCTCGGAGTGGTGCTCCAGGAAGTAGGCCGCCACGTGGAGCCCGGCGCCGACCGCGACCGCCGCACCGAGGATCCCCATGTGCCCGTACCCCCAGCCGAAGGACCGTTCACGATGCGCGTCCAGCAGGGCGCCGCACGGGATCACGAAGTAGCTCCACCAGAGGCCGAAAGTCATCGCGACGCCCGCCAGCCCGAGCAGCGCCACGTCGGGGGTCCAGCCAGGCCCGCTGGGTCCGACCTGAGCGGAGAGGGACGCGAAGGTGCCGAGCATCCCCTCGCCGAGCGTGAGGATCACGAGCAGTCCGTAGCGCTCGGCGATGTGGTGGGCGTGCCAGGGCGTGCCGCCGAGCCGGGTCTCGGCGTACAGCGGACCGGACAGCTCGATCGACCACAGCACCACCACCCCGACCAGCATGACGAGGGGCGTGGTGGCCACGAGCAGCATCAGGCACCAGCCGACCTGGGCGACCAGGATGGTCGAGACGTAGCCGTAGGCGACCCGGGAGCGGCCTGGGTCCTGCCTCGCAGCGCGTAGCCATTGCGCGACCATCGGCACCCTCATCACGACATAGCCGAGCACGATCACCCGGTTGTCGACGAAGTCACCGGCGGTGAGTGACTCGAACGCCGCCGGCAGGCCCAGCGCGAGGATGAGCACGCCCACCATCTGCACCATCGTGAGCAACCGGAAGATCCAGTCGTCGGTGTCATAGGCCGAGGCGAACCAGGAGTACTGGATCCACGCCCAGGTCACGGCCATGGCGGCGAAGACGAACCCGAGCACACCGTCGGCGAGGTGGCCGTCGGCCAACGCGTGGGCCAGCTCATTGGCGGCGGCGCCGTAGGCGATGACGAAGGTCAGGTCGAACAGCAGTTCCAGAGGCGTGGCTGTGCGGCCGGGCTCGTCCGGGTCGCGCCCGCCCATGCGCTGGGCCTCGTGGGTGGCGGAAGTGGCCATGGCCGGCAGTCTAGGAGGCCGTCGGCGCCGGATCAGCCGAGGCGGAGTGCCTGGCGGAGGTCGCGCCGGCCGCGGATGCCGAGCTTGCGGTAGGCGTGCGAGAGGTGCCACTCGACCGCCTTGACCGTCACCCCGACATCCTCGGAGATGGCGCGGTTGGTGGCTCCGAGTGCGGCCAGCCGAGCGACCCGCAGCTCGGACTGGGTGAGCAGCGCGATGGTCTCGGTGCGCGGGACGTGCGGCGTCTCGCCGAGCCGTTCGAGCAGCCGGCGGACCCGGGTGTGCAACGGCCAGAGGTCCTCGGCATCGGCATACTCCTCGGCGGCGCGGAGCAGCAGGACCGCCTCGGCGATCTCGACGGCGGCGGTGGAGGTCAACGCCAGCACACCCGCCAGATCGGTCGCGAGCTGCGCCGCCAGCCGGTCGAAGCGCCCGACGGCGAGCGCGTGCGCCTCCCGCAGCCGGAGCGACTGGTCGACGGCCAGGCAGGCGGCAGCGGTGCGCAGCGCCGCGGCGACGGCGTACGCCGAGTCGGTGGCCCGGGCCAGCGCCAGGTGCTCGGCTGCGAGGGCGGCCGCCTCGTGACGCCCGCCGCTGCGCATCAGGCTCAGCGCGGCACCGGCACGCCAGGGCAGCGCCAGCGGGTCGTCATCGACGCGGCCCGCGACAGCGCGGTAGTGGGCCACGGCGTCGTCGTCACGGCCGATCGCCGAGGCCAGGTCGCCGAGGACCAGGTCGACGCGGGCGGCCTCGGCAGCGGAGAGGCCGCGCCGGCCGGCCAGCTGCTTGCCCTCGATCATCGCCAGCTTCATCTCGCCACGGGCGAGCCGGCACTCCAGACGCACGGCGAGGGTGTCGACGGACGGGTCGGTCACGCCGGTCACCAGGGCGAGGGCATCGGTGATCCGGCCTTGGCGCATCAGCTCCGGGCAGTCCCGCGCCAGAGTGGTGGCCGTCTCCGAGGTGACGAGCATGTCGTGAGGTTAGGGAGCGCGGAGGCGCGCCGGGACCGAACGACCGAACTCGCGGCGGCTGGTCCAGTCAGCCGCGGCCCAGGAACGCCAGCAACTGCCTGGATTCCCCGTCTTCTGGGACGGAAGGGACCGGTGGTGCGAAGCAGCCCTGGCGGTCGTCGTCCCCGACGATGGCACGGGCGATGGTGAGCAACGGCCTGGCCAGGTCGGCCGGCACGTCGACCGGCGGCCTGACCGTGGCGTGGACGTCCCAGCCGTGGACGGCGATCTCGAGCGCGGCGGCCGCCACGAGGGTCTGCGCCGGCATGTGCAGGTCTCCCACGCCGACCTCGTCGGGCGGGTGGTCCAGCCACCAGCCCAGCAGCGTGCAGGCCTTGTCCCGGATCGACTCGACCGGCGACCGGCACTCGTGGGTCACCAGGGACACCTGACCCGTCGTGGCCTGGGTGTAGGCGTCGAGCGCATCGTCCATGTGGGCCAGCAGCAGCGCGAGCGGCCAGTCACGGCACGGCGTGGTCAGGCCGAGGTGGTCGGCGCGCACGTCCGCGAGCGCACCCCGGGTGTAGGCCAGCGACCGGTCCAGCAGCTCGACGGCGCCAGCCAGCGCCGTCGAGCTCATCGTTCGTCGGCCCCGATGCGATCGGGCAGTCCGAACCGGCGGAAGACGGCGTGGTCGAAGAAGGCGCTGACGTGCTTGACCCGGTCGCCGTCGAGCTCCAGGACCTGCAGGTGGAACGGCACGAAGTCGCCGTCCGGCGTACGCATGTAGAGGCCGAAGGCCGGCTGCCCGTTGGCGGTCGTGGGCAGCATCGGCATGTCGTGCACACCGCCGGGACACTGGGTGTCGATGAGCTGACCGATCGTGGTGGCACCGGAGTACCAGCCGGTGAAGGGCGGCATCTCCCACGTCGCATCGGCGGTCAGCAGGCTGACGATCCGGTCGATGTCCTTGTTCCAGAACGCGTCGACGTACTGCTCGAGCAGCTGGGCCTGGGTGTCACTGAGCCCGGTGACCCCGGTGTCCGCGGACGGCTGAGTCCGCTCGATCTGCGCGTGAGCGCGCTGGAGGGCGGAGTTCACGGCGGCGCTGGTGGTGTCGAGCGCGTCGGCGACCTCGGCAGCCGACCAACGCAGCACGTCGCGCAGGATCAGCACTGCACGCTGGCGAGCGGGGAGGTGCTGCAGTGCGGCGACGAACGCGAGCCGGATGCTGTCCTTCTCCTCGACCTGGATCGCGGTGTCCGGGATCGGTTCCAGCCACGGGATCTCGGGTTGTGAGTCCAGGGGATCGCCGACGTCGACGCCGGTCGTACCGAGACCGGTCGGCAGCGGACGACGCGGTCGACCCTCGAGGTTGGTGAGGCACACGTTGGTGGCGATCCGGTAGAGCCAGGTGCGGACGCTGGAGCGACCCTGGAAGTCGGCGCTCGCCTTCCAGGCACGCAGGAGCGTCTCCTGCACCAGGTCCTCAGCCTCGTGCGCCGAGCCGCTCATCCGGTAGCAGTGCGCGAGCAGCTCGCGCTGGTAGCGCTGCGTGAGCGTGTCGAAGTCCTGCAGCTCGGTCTGTCCGGTCTGGCTCGTCGTCATCGTCGGTGTCCTCATGCCGGCTCCCCTGTCTCGATCAGTGTGCCAAGTGGGGTGGACCCGCGTCGACCGGCAAACTCATCGGTTCAGCGCCGGCCGGCCGACACCAGGGCGAGCGCGCGCTCGGCGACGGGGACGGCGAGGGCCCGGTCGGCGCCGACCAGGCCGATCCGGGTACGCCGGTCGAGCAGGTCGTCGACGTCTGCGGCCCCCTCGTGGGTGATCGCGAAGACCAGCTCCGCCAGCGTGGCCGGGATCCGCATCGAGACCGGTGTCAGCAGCTCGTCGTCGGACAGCCCGGTGACGTCCTGGGCGCTGGCGAGCACCAGCGCGGCATCGGTGCCGAACCGGCGTACGAGACGGGGGTCGTCCTCCAGCCGGGCCAGCTCCGGCCGCGGGGCGGCGCCGGAGAGCGGCAGGCTGGCGGTGCGGCAGGGTCCGGCGTCGAGCCCACTGTCCGCGACCACCCGGTCGACGGCGTCCTCGGCCATCCGGCGGTAGGTCGTGAGCTTCCCGCCGACCACGGTGACCACGCCGCTGCGCGAGGTGAGGACGGCGTGCTTGCGTGAGAGGTCCGCGGTCTGGCCGTCGGCGCCGTCGGCGCTCGACCGTGAGCAGCGGTCGCAGCCCGGCGAACGCGCCCACCACGTCGGAGCGCCGCAGGTCGTGGGCGAACGCCGCCGACACCACGTCGAGCAGGAAGCCGATCTCGGGCTCGGTCGGCTCCGGGACGTCGGGGATCGGGCCGTCGGCGGGCTCGTCGGTGAGGCCGACGTAGATCGTGCCGTCGGGCTGCGGCAGCACCAGTACGAAGCGGCTCGTCGAGCCCGGCACCGGGGCGGTCACCGAGGTGCGCAGCCCGGGCAGGGTGTCCTGGCGCAGCACCAGGTGGGTGCCGCGGCTGGGACGCAGCGTGACGTCGGCGTCGAGCTCGCCGGCCCAGACTCCGGTGGCGTTGACGACTGCGTGCGCCGACACGTCGACGGTGGTGCCCGTGAGCTCGTCGCGCAGCGCGACGCGGGTCCCGGTGGCGTGAAGCACGCGTGACCGGGTCCGGATCTCGGCGCCGAGTCCGGCCGCGGTCCGGGCGATCGTGGTGACCAGCCGGGCGTCGTCCTCGAGCTGGCCGTCCCACGACAGGAGACCGCCTCGCAGGCCGGCTGGTCGCAGCCCCGGTGCCAGGGCCAGCGTCTCGGTCGCGGAGATCCGGCGGGGGCGGGGGAGGGTCTCGCGGTCGGTCCGCGCGGCGCGCCGCAGCAGGTCTCCGGCCACGAAGCCGCTGCGGGCGAGCAGGCCCTGGCCGACCGAGACGCTCGAGGTCAACGGCAGCAGCATCGGCATCGCGTGGGTCAGGTGGGGCGCCGTCGACTCCATCAGGATGCCGCGCTCGACCGCTGACTCGTGGGCGATCCCGACCTGACCGCTCGCGAGGTAGCGCAGCCCGCCGTGGACCAGCTTGCTCGACCAGCGCGACGTGCCGAAGGCGAGGTCGTGCGCATCGATCGCCAGCACCGACAGGCCCCGGCTCACGGCGTCGAGCGCCACTCCGGCACCGGTCACGCCCAGGCCGATCACGACCACGTCGTACGCCGGGGCGAGGTCGGCCGCCCCCGGGGTGATCAGGGTGGGAGCCATCACGGCGCGAGGGCCCGCCGGACCAGGTGGCGCAGCTCCTCGTCCAGGTCCGCCTCGGAGACCGAGTCGTCGACCATGGTCTGTGCGGAGACGACGAAGCCGTGGGCGGCGAGCAGGACCGCGCGGGCCAGGGTGTCGGCGTGGCCGGCGCGCACGGTGCCGGCGGCCTGTCCCTCGCGGATCCGGGCGGCGAGCAGCGCGGCGATCGCCTCCTGCGAGCGGCCGCGGCGCGCGAGCAGGTAGGGGAGCAGCAGCTCGGGGTCGAGCTCGACGATCCGCACGAACAGCTCGTTGTCGCGCAGCGCGCGGACGGTGGCGACCAGGCCGTCGGCGAGGTCGTCGGCGCCGGCACCGGAGGTGGGCTGGGCGGCGACCACGTCGGTCCACTCGCGGGTCATCAGGTCGCCGAGCAGCGTGGGCATGTCCGCCCACGCGCGATAGATGGTCATCCGGCTGACGCCCGCGCGGCGGGCGACCTCGGTGAGGGTCGTGCGTCGCCAGCCGACGTCGAGGATGCACTCCCGGGCGGCGTCGAGGTAGCCGTCGCGCGGGGTGCTCTCGGATTCACCGTTGTGACGAAGTGACGTCATGTGTAACACTGTAACACATGACCACCGTCGAGATGGACCCGAACAGCTGGGGAGACCCCGCCGCCGCCACCCCGCTCCCGGAGGCCGCTCGCGGCCTCATCGAGCTCGCCTTCGGGCTCGACGAGCGCCCCGCCGTCGAGTCGCCAGACCTCCCCGCGAGCACGCTGGCGGAGCCGCTGCTGGTCGGGCTGCGGGCCATCGTGGGGGACGACCAGGTGCTGCTCGACGACGAGACGCGCCGTCGGCGTACCCGCGGCAAGTCGACGCCCGACCTGCTCCGCGCCCGGGCCGGCGACGTCGCCGACGCCCCCGACGCGGTGGTCCGCCCCGACACCCACGACGAGGTCGTGGCGGTGCTCGCCCACGCCGTCGAGCACCGGATCGCCGTCGTCCCGTTCGGAGGCGGCACCTGCGTGACCGGCGGCCTGGCCGCGCGCCGGGACGGGTACGCCGGGCTGGTCTCGCTCGACCTGGTCCGGATGAAGCGGCTGCTCGCGGTCGACGAGATCTCGATGACCGCGACCCTCGAGCCCGGGCTGCGCGGACCCGAGGCGGAGGCACTCCTCGCCGAGCACGGCCTCACCCTCGGCCACTACCCGCAGTCCTTCGAGTTCGCGACGATCGGCGGCTTCGCGGCCACCCGCTCCAGCGGCCAGTCCAGCGCCGGCTACGGCCGGTTCGACGCCATGGTCGTCGGCCTGACCGCGGCCACCCCGAGCGGGGAGCTGACGCTCGGCTCGTCCCCGGCCAACGCCGCCGGGCCGGACCTGCGCCAGCTGCTGCTCGGGTCGGAGGGCGCCTTCGGCGTGATCACCTCGGTCACCGTGCGCGTCCGACGCGTCCCGACCGTGAAGACCTACGACGGCTGGCGGTGGCCGTCGTTCAGCGATGGCTCGACGGCGATGCGCACCCTGGCCCAGGCCGGCCTGCTGCCGTCGGTGATCCGACTCTCCGACGAGGGCGAGACCGCCATCAACCTGGCCCGGCCCGAGGAGATCGGGGGCGAGGCGGCCGGTGGCTGCCTGATGATCGTCGGCTACGAGGGCACCCCTGAGCAGGTCGCCGCGAAGCACGACGCCGTCACCGCGGTGCTGACCGGGCTCGGTGGCACCGACCTCGGCGAGGAGCCGGGGCAGGCCTGGGCGCACGGCCGGTTCAACGCGCCGTACCTGCGCGACTCGCTGCTCGATGTCGGCGTCCTGGTGGAGACCCTGGAGACCGCCACCTTCTGGTCGAACCTCGAGCGGCTCTACGCCGACGTCAAGGGTGCGCTCGAGGCGTCGCTCCCCGGCGCCATCGTGCTGTGCCACATCAGTCACGTCTACGAGACCGGCGCCTCGCTCTACTTCACCGTCGCCGCGAAGGCGGGCGACGACCCGCTGGCGCAGTGGCAGGTGGCGAAGGTCGCTGCGTCCGACGCGATGATCGACGCCGGCGCCACCATCACCCACCACCACGCGGTCGGCACCGACCACACGCCGTGGCTGGCCCGCGAGATCGGCCCGGTCGGCGTGCAGGCCCTGCGCGCGGTCAAGGACTCCCTCGACCCGACCGGCATCCTCAACCCCGGGGTGCTGATTCCGTGAGCACACCCCAGACCTCCTTCCGGTTCCTCGTCAATCCGTCCTCCGGAGGCGGCGCCGCCCCCGAGGCGGTGGTGCCGGTCGCGCGGCTGCTCCGCGACGCCGGCGCCGAGGTCGAGGTGACCTACTCGCCCGGGCCGCAGGCGATGCGTGCCCTGGTCGAGGCCGCCCTCGATCGCGGCGACGTGGTCGTCAGCGTCGGCGGCGACGGCATGCTCTCCTCGCTCGCCGGCCTCGTCGCCGACGGGGGTGGGGTGCTCGGCGTGCTGCCGGCGGGCCGTGGCAACGACTTCGCGCGGATGCTCGACCTCCCGACCACCGCTGAGGGACAGGCCGAGCTGCTGCTGGCCGGCGTGACCCGCCAGGTCGACCTGATCGCGCTCCAGAACGGACCGGGTGCTGCCCGGCTGGTCGCCGGATCGGTGTACGCCGGCGTGGATGCCCGGGCCTCCGAGATCGTCGACCGCGCGCGGCTGCTCCCGGGCGCGCTGCAGTACCCCTACGCCGCCCTCCGCGCGCTCGCCACCTACCGGCCCGGCCGCTACCGGGTCGCGATCGACGGTGACGAGCGCGAGTTCTCCGCGGCCACGGTCGTGGTCGCGAACTCGGCGTACTACGGCAAGGGGATGCGGATCGCTCCCGCCGCGGCGCTCGCCGACGGCCTGCTCGACGTCGTCGTGATCGAGGCCGCGTCCCGGATCGCGCTGATGCGCGCGCTGCCCAGCGTCTACGACGGCAGCCACGTCGAGCGCGACGAGGTGCACGTCCTCACCGGCCGGCGCGTCGAGCTGAGCGGTCGTGGCCGGGTCCCGATCCCCGTCGGCGGCGACGGCGAGCCGCTCGGCGTACTCCCCGACCTCGGCGAGGAACCGGCCGTCGCGCAGGTGCGTCCGGGCGCCCTCAACGTTCTCGCCTGACGGGCAGGCCGGCCCCGGCTCCGTCTCAGTCTCCGGTGAATCCCGGGGTTCCCCGGCGGCCCGTGCGGCGATGCACAAGGATGGACCGGTGTTCCCGCAGCTCCCGACCGGATTCACCTTCGGTACCAGCACCGCGTCGTACCAGATCGAGGGCGCGGCAGCCGAGGACGGCAAGGGGCCGAGCATCTGGGACACCTTCGCCGCCGAGCCCGGCCGGATCGCCGACGGCAGCACCGGCGAGGTCGCCTGCGACCACTACCACCGGTGGCCCGAGGACATCGCGCTGATGAAGCAGCTCGGCGCCGGCGGCTACCGGTTCTCGATCTCCTGGCCGCGGATCCAGCCGACCGGTGCCGGCAAGGTCAACCCGAAGGGGCTCGCGTTCTACGACCGGCTGGTCGACGGGCTGCTCGAGGCGGGCATCGAGCCGATGGCCACGCTCTACCACTGGGACCTGCCCCAGGCCCTCCAGGACGACGGTGGCTGGCTGAACCGCGACACCATCGACCGGTTCGCCGACTACGCCGACATCGTCGGCAGCGCACTCGGTGACCGGGTCGCGCACTGGGTGCCCATCAACGAGCCCAACGTCGTGACGCAGCAGGGCCACGCCGTAGGTCTCCACGCGCCCGGCCGGGCGCTGCTCTTCGACGCGCTGCCGGTCGCCCACCACCTGCTCGTCGCCCACGGCCGCGCCGCCATCGCGCTGCGTCGGGCGGGTGCGACCAGCGTCGGCTGCGCCAACAACCACGCCCCGATCTGGCCGGCCAGCGACAAGGACGCCGACGTCGGGGCAGCCAAGCTCTTCGACGCCATCTGGAACGGCATGTTCATCGAGGGGATGCTGCTGGGCCGCTACCCCAACGACCTGCGGCCGCTGCTCGAGCACGCGGTCCGCCCGGGCGACTCGGCGACCATCCGGCAGCCGCTCGACTTCTACGGCGTCAACTACTACAACCCGATGAAGATCGCCGCGTCCCCCGACGAGGCCGAGCTGCCGTTCGAGATCCTCGAGCCGCTCGGCCATCCCACCACCGACTTCGGCTGGCCGATCGTGCCGGACGCACTCCGCGAGTGGCTGATCATGTTCCGCGCCCGCTATCGCGCCGCCCTGCCGCCGATCGTGATCACCGAGTCCGGGTGCTCCTACGACGACGGGCCGGACGAGAACGGGGTCGTCGACGACCAGCGGCGCATCGACTACCACGACGCCCACCTCAGGGCGATCGCCACCGCGATCCAGCGCGGGGTCGACGTCCGCGGCTACTACGCCTGGTCGCTGCTGGACAACTTCGAGTGGGCCGAGGGCTACCGCCAGCGGTTCGGCCTGGTCCACGTCGACTACGAGACCCAGCAGCGCACCCCCAAGAAGTCCTTCGAGTGGTACCGCGACCTGATCGCCGCTCAGCCCAAGGGTTGAGTCGCGCGCGGGCGGCATGCGAGTCGCGCACGTGCGGCAGCTGGTGTGCCGCACACCCGCGACTGGACCGCCCCTGTCCCGCGACTCAACGTGTGAGTGAGGTGGCCAGCCGGCGCACGATCTCGGTGAGCCGGTCGGGCGAGGTGGCGAGGTTGAGCCGCACGTGCCCGGTCAGGCCGGCCTGGTAGCGATCGCCCGGCTCCAGCCGCACCCGGCCCTTCGCCAGCGCGACCGCGGCGGGGTCGTCGTGGCCGTAGCCGCGCAGGTCCAGCCAGGCGAGGTACGTCGCCGCCAGCGGCCGCATCCGCGCCTCGGGCAGGTGGTCGGCCAGCAGGCTGGCGAGCAAGGTGCGCTGCTCGTCGAGCCGCGCGACCAGGGCCGCGAGCCAGACGTCACCGTCGGCGTACGCCGCGACCGCCGCGATCTCGCCCAACGTGGACCACGAGTCGTTCTGCGCCGCCGGCACGTCGAGCAGCCGGTCACGGGTGGCCGGGTCGTCGGTCACGATCTGGGCGCACCGCAGGCCGGCGGTGTTGAACGTCTTGCTCGCCGCCAGCACTGCGACCGCGTGGTCGGCGGTGCCGGGGAGTGACAGGTAGGGGACGTGCTCGGCGCCCGGCAGCACCAGCGGGGCGTGGATCTCGTCGCTGACGACGCGTCCTCCGTGACGGACCACCACGTCGCGGATCGCCTCGAGCTCGGCCCGGGAGTAGACGTGGCCGAGCGGGTTGTGGGGCTGGGTCAGCAGCAACGTGCGGGCACCGGCTGCGAACAGGCTCTCGAGCCGGTCCAGGTCGAACATGCCGCTGGCCGCGTCGGGCGGAACCGGCAGCTCCCACACCTCGCGGCCGGTGATCGCGATGACGCCGAACTGCGGGTGGTAGGCCGGGGTCGGCAGCACCACCGGTGCGTCGTCGCTGAGCACGTCGATCGCGACCCGCACCCCTGCGGTCACGTCGACCACCGGCTGCACCTGCTCGGGGTCGACGAGCTGGCCGTAGTGGCGCTGCGCGAACCCGGCGTACGCCTGGCCGAGCGCCCCGCCGTCGGTGTCGAACGGCGGATAGCCGAGCACCCCGTCCTCGACCGCGCGCCGGACCGCGTCCACGACGACCGGGGCGGTCGCGTAGTCCATCTCGGCCACCCAGGCGGGCAGCACGTCGGGATCGACCGTCCCCCACTTGAGGACCAGTGCGCGGCGGAGCTCGTCGTCGGTCAGGTCCCGGATCATGCTCCCAACCTACAGAGCGGCGGCGAGCCTCGTTCCCTGCGAGATCGCCCGCTCGGCGTCGAGCTCGGCGGCCACGTCGGCGCCGCCGATCAGGTGGACCGAGGCGCCGGTCTCCACGAGCTCGTCGTAGAGCGAGCGCACCGACTCCTGGCCCGCGCAGACCACGACCGTGTCGGCCTCGACCAGCACCGGCTCACCGTCGACGGTGAGGTGGAGGCCGGCGTCGTCGATCCGCTCGTACGTCGCACCCGAGACCTGCCGGACGCCCGACTGCTTGAGCACCGCGCGGTGCGCCCAGCCGGAGGTCTTGCCCAGGCCGATGCCGATCCGCGTCGTCTTGCGCTGCACCAGCGTCACGTCGCGCAGCGGCGTCCGCGGCTTCGGCTCGGTGAGCCCGCCGGGGTGGACGGCGGGGTCGCCGACGCCCCAGTGGGCCAGCCAGTCCTCGACGGTGTCGGCCGGGTCGTGGGCGAGCCAGTGGGAGACGTCGACGCCGATCCCGCCGGCGCCGATCACGGCCACGGTCGGACCGGGCACGACCCGGCCGGAGAGGACGTCGGCGTACGACGCGACGCTCGGGTGGTCGATGCCGTCGATCGTCGGCATCCGGGGCTCGACACCGGTCGCGACCACCACCTCGTCGTACGACGCCAGGTCGGTCGCCGTCGCCCGCGTCTCGAGCCGCACCTCGACGCCGAGCACCTCGAGCCGGCGCGTGTAGTAGCGCAGCGTGTCGGCGAAGTCCTCCTTGCCGGGCACCTCCATCGCCAGCCGGAACTGGCCGCCGACCTCGGTGCCGGCCTCGAACAGGGTGACCGCGAAGCCGCGCTCGGCCGCCGACACCGCGGCGGCGAGACCCGGCCGGTCCCGCACCGACCACCGCGACGGTGGCCGAACGACGGGTCGGGCCGAGCAGCAGCGACGTCTCGTGGCAGGCGCGCGGGTTCACCAGGCAGGAGGCGGTCTGGTTGCGGAAGGTGTGGTCGAGGCAGGCCTGGTTGCAGCCGATGCAGGTGTTGATCTCGTCGGCGCGACCCGCGGCGGCCTTGGCGACGAACTCGGGGTCGGCGAGGAACGGCCGGGCCATCGACACCAGGTCGCAGCTGCCGTCGGCGATCAGCTGCTCGGCCAGCTCGGGGGTGTTGATCCGGTTCGAGGCGATCACCGGCACGCCGACCGACTCCCGCAGGCGTGCGGTGAACGGCGTCCAGATCCCGCGCGGGACCTGGGTGATGATCGTGGGGACGCGCGCCTCGTGCCAGCCGATGCCGGTGTTGAAGGCGGTGACTCCGGCAGCCTCGAGCCGCTGCGCGAGCTCGACGGTCTCGTCCCAGGTCTGGCCGCCCTCGACCAGGTCGAGCAGCGAGAGCCGGTAGATCACGGGGAAGTCGTCGCCGACGACCTCGCGGATCCGTTCCACGATCCGCTCCGGGAAGCGCATCCGGTCCGAGGCGTCGCCACCCCACTCGTCGGTGCGGTCGTTGGTGCGCGCGGCCAGGAACTGGTTGATCAGGTAGCCCTCCGACCCCATCACCTCGACCGCGTCGTACCCGGCCTTGCGCGCCAGCGCGACCGAGCGTGCGAAGTCGTCGACGGTGCGGTGGACGCCCTTGGTCGACAGCGCCTTCGGCGTGAACGGGGTGATCGGCGACTTGATCGCGGACGCCCCGACGCTGAACGGGTGGTAGGCGTAGCGGCCGGCGTGGAGGAGCTGCAGCGCGATCGCGCCGCCGGCCTCGTGGACCGCGTCGGTGACCTGCCGGTGGCGCATCGCCTGGAGCCGCGTGGTCATCTCGCCGGCGAACGGCTTGAGCCACGAGCGCTTGTTGACGGCGTAGCCGCCGGTGATCATCAGACCCACGCCGCCGCGCGCCCGCTCGGCGAAGTACGCCGCCAGCTTGGGCACGTCCCAGGGCTTGTCCTCGAGGCCGGTGTGCATCGAGCCCATGACCACCCGGTTGGGCAGCTCGAGGGTGCCGAGCCGGATCGGTGCGAGCAGGTGGGGGTAGTTCACGTTGCCTCCAGGTAGTCGGTCAGCCAGGCGATCCAGAACTCCTCGACCCGCACCCCGCCGCGCAGCACGAGGTAGCGGTCGAGGTCGGCGCCGGTCAGCGCGCTCGGGATCGGGGTACTGCTCGGCGGCCATGTGGTGGTAGCCCGCCAGCCGGCTCTGGTGCTCGGCGAGGTGCTGCTCGGCGATCGCGCGGACCGCGCCGCGATCGCCGTACGACGCGCCCCGCATCTTGACCGCGAGCTCGCTGCGCAGCGGGTCGACGGCCGTGGGCCGGGCCAGCCAGTCGGCCAGTTCCCGCTCGCCGGCCGGGGACACGGCGTACTCCCGCTTGTCGGGCCGGCCGCTCTGGGCGACCGCCTTCACGGTCAGCCAGCCGTTGCCCTCCATCCGGGCGAGCACCCGGTAGATCTGCTGATGGGTGGCGTGCCAGAAGAAGCCGATCGAGCGGTCGAACCGGCGCGCCAGCTCCAGCCCCGACGCGGGTCGTTCGCGCAGGGCCACGAGCAGGGCGTGCTCCAGGGCCATGCGCCCACTCTGGCGGACCTATGCAACGAGTTGCAAGCACCCGTGGTCCGGATCACCTTGCATATACCCCATAGGGGTATTATTCTGACCCGCATGAACTCCTGGCGCACCGCAATCTCGGCCACCCTCCACTGCCTGACCGGCTGTGCGATCGGCGAGGTCCTCGGCATGGTGCTGGCGACCTGGTGGGGCTGGGGCGACCTGCAGAGCATCGCCCTGGCGGTCGCGCTCGCCTTCTTCTTCGGCTACCTGCTGACCTTCATCGGCGTCCGTCGCTCGGGTCTGGACGTGCGCGCCGCGGTCCGCATCGCGCTGGCCGCCGACACGATCTCGATCCTCGTCATGGAGATCGTCGACAACGCCATCCTGCTCGCCGTCCCGGGCGCGATGGAGTCCACCGTCGCCAGCTGGCTGTTCTGGTGGGCCCTCGCAGTCGCCCTCGCGGTGGCCTTCGTGGTGACCGTGCCGGTCAACAAGTGGATGATCGACCGGGGCCGTGGTCACGCGGTCGTCCACGAGATGCACCACGCCCAGCACTGAGCAAGGCCTACGATCCTCGGTATGACCGCGCGCGTAGTCCTCGCCGTACCCCTGCTGCTGGCCGTCACCGGGATCGGCGCCGCGTGCGCACCGGTCGACGAGGAGCCGTCGGCCGTCGATCCGACGCCGACCGTTGCCGACCAGTGCGCGACCGACCAGCTGGAGCTGCGCGAGCCGGGCACGCTCACCATCGGCACCGACTCCCCGGCGTTCCCGCCGTGGTTCAAGGGCAACGACCCCACCAACGGGAAGGGCTACGAGTCGGCGGTGGCGTACGCCGTGGCCGAGGAGCTCGGCTTCTCCGCCGACCAGGTCAGCTGGGTCAAGGTCCCCTTCAACACCTCCTACAAGCCGGGGGAGAAGGACTTCGACTTCGACATCAACCAGATCTCGATCACCCCGGCGCGCGCCGAGGTCGTCGACTTCTCCGACGGCTACTACCAGGCCGCGCAGGCCGTGATCGCGCTGGCCGACAGCCCGATCGCCGACGCGACCACCGTCGCCGAGCTCGCCGAGTTCACCCTCGGCGCCCAGACCGGCACCACCTCGCTGACCGCGATCCGCGACGTCATCGAGCCGGCCAACGACGCGGTCGTCTTCGAGGACACCAACGTCGCCAAGCAGGCGCTGCTCAACGGTCAGGTCGACGGCATCCTGGCCGACCTGCCGACGGCGTTCTTCATCACCGCCGTCGAGATCCCGCAGGCCACGCTGATCGGGCAGTTCAAGCCCGAGACCGGTGAGCCGGAGGAGTTCGGGATGCTCTTCGAGAAGGGCAGCACGCTGGTGCCGTGCGTGAACGAGGCGCTCGGTGCGCTGCGCGACGACGGCAGCCTCGACCAGATCGAGCAGGAGTGGCTCTCCGACGTCGTGGACGTCCCCGAGCTCCAGTAGCCGGTGGGACCCGACTGGGAGCCCAGCGCGCGCGAGCTCGAGCGCCGGGCCGTACGCCGGCGGCAGCGGCTGCGGTCGATGGCGATCGCCACGACGCTGGTGCTGCTCGCCGTCGTCGCCGTCGGGTTGGTGCTCACCGGGTCGCCGGGCTGGACGCGGTTCCGCGAGACCTTCTTCAGCTGGGAGGACGCGAAGGCGTCGTTCCCCGCGATCCTCGACGGCTTCCAGCTCAACGTGAAGCTCTTCTTGATCGCCGAGGTGTTCATCCTCGTGCTCGGGCTGGCCGTCGCGGTCGCCCGCACCGCCCGCTCGCCGTGGCTGGCGCCGGTCCGGGTCGCCGCCGTCGTCTACACCGACCTCTTCCGGGGCATCCCCACCATCTTGTTGGTGCTCATGCTCGGCTTCGGTGTCCCGGCGCTGCAGCTGCAGGGCCTCACCAGTGACCCGTTCGTCTGGGCCGGCGTCGCGCTGGTGCTGTCCTACGGCGCCTACGTCGCGGAGGTGTTCCGCGCCGGCATCCAGTCGATCCACCCCTCGCAGGTGGCCAGCGCGCAGGCCCTCGGGCTGAACCGGCCGCAGGCGTTGCGGTTCGTCGTCGTGCCGCAGGCGGTGCGCCGCGTCGTACCCCCGTTGCTCAACGACTTCGTCTCGCTCCAGAAGGACACGGCGCTGGTCTCCTCGGTGGCGGTCTTCGACGCCGTCTTCGCGGCGCGCGACTACAACGCCTTCAACTTCAACTACACCTCGTTCGTCGTGGTGGCGGCCTTCTTCGTCGTGCTCACCGTGCCGCTGGCGCGCTACACCGACTGGGTGCAGCGCCGGTGGCAGGAGCGGGAGCGGGCGGGTGCTCTATGAAGACCCAGCCATTGCTGCGGGTCACCGACGTCCGCAAGACGTACGGCGACCGGGTCGTCCTCGACGACGTCACTCTCGAGGTCGACTCCCACGACGTGGTCTGCCTGATCGGCTCGTCGGGATCGGGGAAGTCGACGCTGCTGCGCTGCCTCGACCTGCTCGAGGACATCGACGACGGCGTGATCGAGTTCGAGGGCCGCGAGGTGTCCGACCCGCGGGTCGACCGGCGCGCCGTGCAGAAGCGGATCGGGATGGTCTTCCAGGCCTACAACCTGTTCCCGCACCTGACCGTCCTCGACAACATCACCCTGGCGCCGCGCCGCGTGCACGGCCTCTCGCGGACCGAGGCCGAGCAGCAGGCCCACGACCTGCTGGCACGGTTCGGCCTCGCCGACCAGGCGGCCAAGCACCCCGACCGGCTCTCCGGCGGCCAGCAGCAGCGGGTCGCGCTGGTGCGGGCGCTCGCCACGAAGCCGGCGCTGCTGCTGCTCGACGAGATCACCGCCGCCCTCGACCCCGAGCTGGTGGGCGACGTGCTCACCGCCGTCCGTGACCTCGCGGCGGAGGGGACGACCATGATCCTGGCGACCCACGAGATGACCTTCGCCCGCGACGTCGCCACCCGGGTCTGCTTCCTCGACGGCGGCCGGATCCTCGAGTCCGGCCCTCCCGCCCAGCTCTTCACCGACCCCCGTGAGGAACGCACCCGCCAGTTCCTCCGCCGCGTCCTCCCCTAGGGCACGTCGACGTCGACCACCAGTCGCGTGGGATCGGTGAGCGCGAACACCCGGAACGGGACGGGGCCGCCGTCGATCCCGGCGATCACCTGCGTGGAGCCCTCGAAGGTGCCGCCGACGAACACGTCCGCGACGTCGTCGCCCTGAAGCTCGACGCGGCTCGGACCGTCGTAGTAGTCGGGCGCCGGCCAGGTGGTGCCGGAGGCGTAGATGTCCAGGAACGCGTCGCCGTCGAGCGCGACGGCCTCGCCGCTGCCGTCGAGCACCGCCTCGTCGGCGTAGTCGACCACCCAGCCGGGGGTGCCGGTGCCCGAGAACTCCAGCACGATCCGGTCGAAGCCCTTCGTGCTCCCCCACGCGCACGTCCGTGAGCACCAGCTCCGCCCTGCCCGAGCTCCGCTTGACCTGGCGCGCGGTGTTCTCGGGAACCGCAGTGTTCTCGGGGGCGGGCGGGGTCTCGGCAGTGGGGGAGGCGTCCGTCGTGGGCGCCGTCGACGTCGTCGCCTCGCCATCCACGGATTCATTCGCGCAGCCGGCCAGGAGCACGACGACAGCGCTCAACAGCGCGGCCATCAGGCCACGACGATCAACCACCGGAACGGACAGCCGCATGGAACCCCTCCTAGGTCACTGGAGGTGGGACGCGTGGTTCAGGCTTTTGGTTGTCCTCGAAGTTCACGAGTGCGCCGCTGGGACTGCTCGGCACGGCCCAGGAGCAACGACTGTTCGCTCTCGTTGGAGGTCAGCGACGCCGCCTCGCGGAACGACGCTGCTGCGTCGGCATGGCGACCGGCCCGCGCGAGCAGGTCGGCGCGGACACTGGGCAGGAGGTGCGACCCGGCGAGCGCGCCCTCGGGGAGGCCATCGAGAATCGCGAGGCCGGAGTCCGGGTCGACGGCCCGGCCGTGCGCGACGGCGCGGTTGACCTCCACGATCGGGCCGGGCGCGGCCTCAGCGAGCACGTCGTACAGCTGTGCGATGGCGCGCCAGTCGGTGTCCCCGGGTGTCGCTGCGCTGGCATGTCTGGATGCGATCGCTGCCTGCAGGTAGTAGCGACCGACGGCCTTCCCGCGTACGGCGAGCCCTTCCGCGCGCTGCAACGCTGCCAGCCCGCGCCGGATCAGGAGCTCGTCCCACAGGCTCCGGTCCTGGTCGTCGAGCAGCACCGGCCGGCCCTCGGCGTCGACGCGGGCGGAGGCGCGCGAGGCCTGCAGTTCCAGCAGCGCCTGCAGCCCGTGCACCTCCGGCTCGTCCGGCATCAGGTCGGCGAGCATCCTGGCCAGCCGGATGGCCTCGTTCGTCAGCTCGGGTCGCATCCAGTCGTCGCCCGCAGTCGCGGTGTAACCCTCGTTGAAGATCAGGTAGACCACGGCCATCACATCGTCGAGCCGGTCGGTGCGCTCGGCACCCACCGGGAGCTCGAACTCGATGTTGGCTTCGCTCAGCGTCTTCTTGGCGCGGGAGATCCGCTGCCCCATCGCGGTCTCGGTGGCCAGGAAGCCGCGAGCGATCTCCGCGGTCGTCAGCCCCCCGACCAGGCGAAGCGTCAACGCGGCCCGGGATTCCGCGGTGAGCTGCGGGTGGCAGGACAGGAAGATCAGCCGCAGCACGTCGTCCTCGATGAAGTCCACCTGCGTGGTGAGGTCCGGCATTCCATCCTCCTCGCCCAGGCCATGACCGAGCTCCTGGGTCTTGCGACGCAGGTTGTCGGCCCGCCGGAAGCTGTCGACGGCCCGGCGCTTGGCGATCGTCATCAACCAGGCGCCGGGGTTGTCGGGGATCCCCTGGACCGGCCAGCTCTCCAACGCGCTCACCAGCGCGTCCTGCGCCAGGTCCTCGGCGAGGTCGAGATCCCGGGTCATCCGGGTCAGCGCGCCGACCAGCCGCGCGGACTCCTCACGCCAGGTGGCGGTGATCACCTCGCCGGTGGTCTGGGCCATGCGGCCAGCCTAGGGCCGGCCGCACGCCCGTATCCGAGCGAGTGCGCTCAGGCGTCGGCCGCCTCGGGCGGCGCTTCCGAGATCTGACGCAGGGTGGCGACCATCTCGCACTCGGGCCAGTGCTTGGCGTGCAGCTCGGCGAACTCCTGCTGCCCGGCGATCGCGGCCTCCAGGCTGTCGTACTGGAGCAGCGCCCACCCGCCGACGACCTCCTTGGCCTCGGCGTACGGGCCGTCGACCCGCGTCGTGTCACCCTTGCGGACCACGAAGTTCACGGCGTCCTCGGTGCCGAACAGGCCGCCCCCGTCGAGGAAGTGCCCCTGCTGCGCCTGCTCACCGATGTAGGTGTCCATCGCGTCGAACAACGCCTGCGGCGGTGCCCCGATGCCCTCTTCCATCTTCACGAATCCCATGAACCGCGGCATTGCTTTGCTCCTCAGCTTCGGTGCCCACCGCTGCTCGGTGGTCGACTCACCCGTACGTCGAACGACATCCTTCGCCTTCGACATCGCATCCGGAAGTATTTGCGGCCCGCCACGGGTGCAGGCGTTTCGACGGGCGGGC
>CAWAIJ010000008.1:0-27245 GCA_963782075.1 uncultured Actinomycetota bacterium | reverse complement strand
GACCTCGGAGTCGGTGTCGCCGGCGGCGTTGGTGAGGAGGACGTGGGTGTCACGAATGTGGTCCGCCAGGGCCGCCACGTCGTAGGAGCTGCAGGGTGTGGGCCGGGCCAGCTCAGCGGGGTCGATCGGACGTGCGTCGATCAGGTCACTGACCGTGTCGAGGGCGAGGGAGAGGCCGTCGAGAGGTGTCATCGTGCTGCCTTTGCTGTGTGACGGGATGGGGTTTCGGCCACGTCGCGGATCGGCCGGGCGGGAGGCGAGATGCGTCAGGTAGCAGGCCGCCGCGACCGCCAGCAGGCCAGGACCGAGAAGCCCCTGGCTGGCGGGGAGCAGTCCGGGGGCGACGAGGAAGAGGAGCAGGCCGGCGTCGAGGACGACCGCGACGCCGAGGCTCACGTTCGCCTGCCAGGCCCGGTGCGAGCGGTACCACGCGAACGCCAGGACCAGGACGGCAAGTCCGGCGGCGGCGATGTTGAGGCCGTGGAAGTGCAGGAGCGCCTCGGCGGCCTCGCCGCTGTCACGGGGCGCCGGCGTGGGCGCGTTCGGGCCGAGGGTGTCCAGCCCGGCGCTGGCGCCCATGGTGATGAGCGAGGTCCCGCCCACCAGGTGGAGCAGGCCCCACAATCCGAGCGAGACGGCCGCGGCCGGGCGAGTCCAGCCCTTCGTGGTGGTGTCGGTGACGGAAGTGGCAGCGCTCATGACGAGCTCGTCTCGAGGTGAGCCGCCAGGCGAGCCATCGCGGCGAGGTGGTCGACCCAGCCCCCCTGGTTGTTCTCCATGTCGACCGGGTCGACGAAGCCGCGGTGGGTGACGATCACCCGCGTCCGCGTCCCGAGGGGTTCGAGGGCGAACGTGACCGCCGTGACCAGCTCCTCGTCCAGGGAACGCCAGGTGTGCACGAGTCGGGTGGGAGGCTCGATCACCTCGTAGAACCCCTCGATCCCCACGGTGATGTCCGCGGCCGGGATGTAGATGGCCAGCTCCAGCCGGCCGCCCAGGCGGACGTCCATCTCCTCGACGGTCACCTGGGAGCCTTCGGGGCCGAACCACCGCGCGTACAGGGGTGCTTCGGTGAGGAGTCGGAACACGGTCTCCGGTGTGGCATCGACCAGCTGGTCGACCTCGAGTGACAGCTGCGCGGGTTCGATCATCGTGATTCTCCTTCGGGTGGTTCGTGGTCGGGGTGGTCCTCGAGCTCGGCCGCCAGGGCCGCCAGCCGGGTCAGGCTGTGGGTCCACAACGTGCGGTAGCGGTCGATCCAGTCCTCGGCGAGCAGCAGTCGCTCGGACTCCAGGCTCAGGACGTGTCGGCGACCCTCCAGCCGGCGGGACAGCAGACCCGCGTCCTCCAGCACCTTCACGTGCTTGGTGATCCCCGCCGGGGACAGCGCCAGACCGGCGCTGGCCTCTCCCACGCCCAGTGCCCCACGTTCGGCCAGTTGGCTGACGATGTGACGCCGGGAGGGGTCGCCGAGAGCGAGGAAGACACGGTCGAGTGTCGGGTCCGCTGGGTCCAGATACTTCATCATATAGCGTACAGTACGCTAAACTATGAACAATGACAACCGAGGGTCGAGGCCTCGTGGATCAGCCGGCTGCGCCGACGGCGCGGCGGAACAGTCGCTGCACGTCGGCGATGACCTGCTCCTGCTCGATGGCCGGTGTGGAAGCACGGACCGACGTAGGCGTGCAGCAGGAACTCCACCACCGTCGCGGTGTCGATGCCGCGTAGATCGAACTCGTCGGCCGCCACGCCGCCGGCCAGCAGGCCTGAGAGCACCTCGCGCGTCTCCACAGCGGTTCGTCGCTCTCGGTCGGCACGGTGTGGAAGACCGCGTGGTAGAGCGACTGGTTCTCCAGCTCGAAGCGCACCCAGTGCGCGACGACCGCGTCGAGGCGTTCCGCCCACGGCAGGGCATCGTCGTGCGGCGACGACTCGGGGTTGCTCCATCATCTGCGCCCAGACGCGCGCCTGGAGGCCGGCGATCAGCTCGCTGCGGGAGGCGAAGTGCAGGTAGATCGCGCCCTTGGCGACGCCGGCCTCGGCGGCGACGGCGGCGATGGACGTGCTCTCGAGGCCATCGCGGATGGCCAGTGCGGCAGCCGCGTCCAGGATCTGCTGGCGTCGTACCCCCGCGGGGCGGTAGCGCGGCTCTGTGCTCGTGACCGCCGTCTGCTCCATCGCAGCGATGCTAGCGACTTGACCCACGACTGACCAGCGGTCACACTCGGACTACCAGCCACTGACCAGCAGTCATTCGAAGGGATCGCGCACCATGTCGTCACCCACCCGCCTCACCGATCGGGCCAGGCTCGCGTGGCACGTCGTCGGCTCGCTGCAGGACTTCTGGTCCTCCGAGCTCAACCGCGCCGCTGTCGAGCTGGTCGACCCCCAGCCCGGCGAGGTCGTCCTCGATCTCGGCGCCGGCCTGGGGCCCGCGAGCGTCGAGGCGGCACGCCTGGTCAGACCGCGGGGCCGCGTCATCGCCGTGGATCCGTCCCGGACCATGCGAGGAGTGCTCCGGCTGCGCTCTCGTGCACACCGCGATCTCGAGCGCGATCGAGGTACGCGCCGGGACTGCGGAGTCGCTGCCCGTCGCGATGCGCTCGGTGAACGCGCTGTGGGCGGTCAACGCGACCCACCACTTCGCGGATCTGGACCGGTTCGTCGCCGAGCTGGCCCGCGTGCTGGTCCCCGGCGGCCGCGTCGTCCTGGTGGAGGAGGACCTGAGCCACCCCGACCACCCGTTCGCCCTGGTCGCGGGGACGGGCATCACGGCCCGCACGCCATCGACGTCGACGCCCTGCTGGCCCGGTTCGCCGGCGCCGGCCTCCAGGACACCTCATCGACGTACCGTCCCGTCGCCGGCACCCCCGCGACGGTCATCACCGCGCGCCAGCCGACATGAAGCTCGTCCACGCCGAACCAGGCCTTCCTGGAGCAGCTACGGCAGCGCCGCGCGGAGCTGCGCGAGTCGATGAGCGCGCTGGAAGCCGCCCTGGCCTCCCCCTCCACCGCCGAGCAGGCGCGCTGGGCCGAACGAGTCCACGTTGCCCTGGTGGAGCTCTCCGGCGACCTTCGTGAGCACGTCAAGATCACCGAGGGTGCCGACGGGCTGCATCGCGACATCCTCGAGACCTCGCCGCGGTTGTCCGGCGCCGTAGCCGGCCTCACCGGCGAACATGTGCTGATCCGCGATCAGGTCGACGACCTGCTGACCCGAGCGGCAGCACCGGACGTCATCGACGACGTGGACGGAGTCCGCCACCTGGGCACGGCGCTCCTCGGGAGACTGGTCCGACACCGGCAGCGAGGCTCCGATCTCGTCTTCGAGGCCTACGAGTTCGACATCGGGGGCGAGACCTGAGCCGGATCCGCGCCAGGAACTCAGCGGAGGGAGAACGGCGGGTACCGGTCGGTGACGAGCAGGAACGCGTAGGCCTCGACACGCAGCCACCAGCGGCCGACGCCGACCACGAAGTCGAACAGCCCCCGCGGGTAGCGCCCGGTGAACAGGATCGCGAACCACGCGATGACCACCGCGAAGAAGGCGCCGACGGACAGGAAGACCAGCACCAGGTAGTGCGGGATCGCGAGCAGCCACTTCACCAGCGGCAGCCAGCGGTTCAGGTCGCGCTCGACGTCGGGGTAGTCGATCTCGAGGTGGACCTTCTGCTCCTCGACCGTCGAGGGGTACTCGTCGGTGAGCAGCACGAAGTAGGCGCCGACGCGGGCGCCGAACCGGGTGAGCTCGAGGGCGAAGTCGAACCACCAGCGCGGGTAGCGCTGCCGGAACAGGATCATCAGCAGCGTCGCCACGAACAAGCCGGCTGACGATCCCACCGCTCGTGGTGGTCACCGCGTCGCCGCTCTGGTCGTAGACCGTCTGGGTCACGCCGGCCGTGAGCACGCCGTAGACGATCGCGATCGGGATGACCAGCACCACCCGGAACAGGGTCGTCACCCGGTCGTGCTGATCCGTGTAGTCGACCTCGAGACGCGCGGGGTAGGCGGTCGGTGCTGAAGGCGTGCTCTGGACGGACATGAGGGACCTCCTGTTGTCACCTCGTTGCCACCAGGATGCGGTGCGCTGTCCGGTGCCGGGGAGGCTGGTCCCTGCTCCTGGTCCTTCGTCCCTGCCTCGCGGGGCGGGGGTCACCGCCCGTCGCGGCGCCTGCGGACCACCAACCTGTCCTCGTCCGCCGTCACGACCTCCATCTCCCGCGGCACGCCTTGCGTCGCACCCTCGCTCAGCGTGATCAGGTCGCCCTCGAGCGCCCAGCTGCCGGTGGCCTCCTCGGGGACGTCGGCGGCGCCCAGGCCGGTCTCCGCGAAGGTGCCGTCCGCGCGAAGCTCGAACGCCATCCGGCCTCGAGCCGGAGGCAGGTCGGTGCCGGCGGGACGGAACACCATCTCGTCCTCGGTGTCCTCCTCCTGGACGTGCACCCAGCGCCCGCTCACCTGGTCGCTCCTCACGGTCGGCTACGCCCCGACGAACGACTTGCGCGGACCGGCCAGGCAGGCGCTCATCCGCGAGACCTGTCCTGCGGTGAACATGAACATCGCTGCGTCGTCGACGTAGTCCATGTAGTTCATGAACATGTCGCCGTTCGGCCCGTTGCTGCAGCTGATCTCGGGGAAGGTCGGCTTGCCGCTGTTGGGTCCCTCGCAGTTCGGGGTGTCCGCGACGCGGTCGCCGCCGCTGCAGTCGAGGGTGTCGCCCCAGATGTGGCGCAGGTTGAGCCAGTGCCCGACCTCGTGGGTCAGCGGTGCGGCCCAGGTTGAACGGTGCCGCCGCGGTGCCCTCGGTCCCGAAGGCGGTGTTCAGGATCACCACGCCGTCGGTCGCCTTGGGGCCGCCGGGGAACTGGGCGTAGCCGAGCAGCCCGCCACCGAGCGTGCACACCCAGAGGTTGAGGTACTGGTCGGAGGGCCAGCGCGGTCGAGCCGCCCTTGTTGGCCCGCTTCACCGTCGTCGCCGGGGCCGAACGACGCGCGGTCGGTCTTGCACGCGCACCATCCCGTTGGTCGGCTTGCCGTCGGGATCCGTGGTCGCGAGCTGGAACTTGATCTTCGGGTCTCCGACGAGGCCCTGCCACGGTGCCGGCACCTGGGAGATGTCGGGGTTCGTGGCCCGGAAGTCCTGGTTCAGTGCGGTGATCTGGCTCTTGATCTGGGCCAGGCTGATGTTCTCCTTCGGCTTCTTGTAGACCACGTGCACCACGGTGGGGATCGTGATCAGCTTGCGTGCGACCCGGCTCGGCCTCGCCCGACGTGACGGCGCGGCCGGTGAAGTCCTCGGCCCGTCGCTGGTTGCGTCCGGAAGGACGGCGACTCCTCCAGCAGGCGCTCGTACTCCTGCATGGCGGCACACTGACGACGTTTCGGAGCCATGGGACTACCACCTCTCAGAACGGTGGACCGCTGTGCCTCCAAGGGGCCCGGTCCCTTGAAATGAGGTTCCTCGGCGACTCCACGACTGTCAAGGAAACCGCCGCGAACCGTGCAACGTGGGTACGATCGTCGGATGAGCCGGGTGCTTGGTGCTGCCGCACGAGTCCGCCTCGCCTTCGCCATCATCCTCGGTGGGGCGGGTGCTCTCCTGATGCCGTCCCTGCTGGTGACCTCGGTGGCTACGCCATCGGCCGCCGTCCTGGCTGCCGTGGCGGTCGCCACGGTCGCCGCCGTGCTGAGGCTGAACCGCCCCGTGACGAGAGCGGTGGGCAGACCGCTTGCGCTGCCCGCACGCAACGCGGAGCGGGCGCCGTCGTTCCTGGCTGAACGTGTCACCGATGTCGCGCGCCATCCGCTGCGTCCACGTGCTCCTGGACTCGTCTGACCGACGCCTCGTCGGCGTCGTCCGTCAGACCACTCCCACCAACCCAGGAGCACCCCATGTCTCTTCTCGACCCGTTGTCGCATGCCCTCGCCGCCATCGTCGCGGCAGCCCACACCGGCTTCACCTCTGTCGGTGCCGACCCCACCGCCGGTGCCACGTGGCTTCTCAGCATCGCCGCCGTTGTCCTCGCGGTGCGCGTCGCACTCCTCCCATTGGTCGCCCATGGCGTCTGCCTGGCCCACGCGTCGGCGCGCGCCAAGCCAGACCTGCAACAGCTGGCCCACCGATATCGGAACCGCAAGGACCCCGGCAGCGTGCGGCGACACCTGGAGGACCGTCGCCGCATCACCGCCGAGCACGGCGTGTCCCGCGTCGGCTGGCTGCCGACGCTCATCCAGCTGCCCATCTGGTTGTCCCTCTACCACCTGCTGGCAGACGTGGCCGGAGGTGCATCGGTCGGGGCGCTGAGTCCGGAACTGGTCGCGTCGCTCGGCGCCGCCACCCTCCTGGGTGTCCCCTTGGCCGAGCGCGGCTATCTCGGAGCCGGAGCCACACACCTCGCCGTCGTGGCGGGCCTGGCCGCGACCGCCGCAGCCCTCGCCTACGTCACACAGCGTTACGTCGTCGCCCCCAACACGCTGATCGAGGGACTGCCGGAAGCAGTCGCCAGGGCTCACCAGGTGATGCCTGCGCTCTCGGCTCTCGGCTTGATCGTGGCCGGGGGTGTTGTCCCGGTGGCGCTCCTCGTCTACTGGGTCTGCAACTCGGCCTGGACCTTGGGACAATCGGCGGTCATCGGGCATTGGTTCCCCACCCCCGGGACGCCGGCAGCCAAGCGCGCGCGCTGAGGCCGGCGACTGATGTCCGCTGGCGCAGTCGATCGAGCCGTTCGCCACAAGGCCGTGGCCTGGGGTCCTTCGACCCTGTCTGGACAGGGGCGCCGGACGGCAGGATGGGCGGCGAGGCTGGAACCCGCGTCACCACGCTGCTCACCGAAGGGAACACCGTCTGATGAGTCGATCCGAACCCACCAAGACCACGATCACGGGACGACCGCTGAGAAGGACGGAGCTGGGCCGGATCGACGCTTGGTGGCGGGCAGCGAACTACCTCTCGGTGGGTCAGATCTACCTGATGGCGAACCCACTGCTCCGGGAGAAGCTGCTGGCCGAGCACGTCAAGCCGCGGTTGCTCGGCCACTGGGGGACAACACCCGGACTGAACTTCGTCTATGCGCACCTCAACCGGGCCATCTCCGCACGCGACCTGAACATGATGTACATCATCGGTCCAGGTCATGGCGGCCCGGGCCTGGTCGCGTCCGCCTGGCTCGAGGGCACCTACACGGAGGTGTATCCGGGCATCGGTCAGGACGCAGACGGCATGCGGCGGCTGTTCAACCAGTTCTCGTTTCCCGGCGGCATCCCCAGCCACGTGGCCCCGGAGACGCCGGGCTCGATCCACGAGGGTGGCGAACTGGGGTACTCACTGTCCCACGCCTACGGTGCCGCGTTCGACAACCCGGACCTGGTCGTCGCCGCCATCGTCGGTGACGGCGAGGCCGAGACCGGCCCACTGGCCACGAGCTGGCACTCCAACAAGTTCATCGACCCGCGACGCGACGGCGCTGTGCTGCCGATCCTGCACCTGAACGGCTACAAGATCGCCAATCCGACTGTCCTGGCCCGGATCGGTGAGGACGAGCTCACCGCGCTCATGCGCGGTTACGGTCACACGCCGTACATCGTCGAAGGCTCAGACCCGACCGAGATGCACCAGGCGTTCGCCGCGACCCTGGACCACTGCCTCGACGAGATCCGCGAGATCCAGGACGGGGCCCGCTCCTCCCGGGGGAAGGCTCCGGTGCCGCGGCGCCCGTGGCCGATGATCGTGCTGCGTTCCCCCAAGGGCTGGACGGGCCCCAAGGAGCTCGATGGCAAGAAGATCGAGGGGTACTGGCGATCGCACCAGGTGCCGTTCGCCGATGCGCGCGGCAACGACTCCCACCGGGAGGTGCTCGAGCAGTGGATGCGCAGCTACAAGCCCGAGGAGCTCTTCGACGCCGACGGCGCCCCGGTGCCGGAGATCGCGACCCTGCACCCGGCTGGAGAGCGTCGCATGAGCGCGAACCCCCACGCCAACGGTGGCCTGCTCCTGCGTGATCTGAAGATGCCTGACTTCCGCGACCACGCCGTGGAAGTCGATGCACCTGGCACCGGAGCCGTCGAGTCGACGCGGGTACTCGGCACCTTCCTGCGCGACGTGATGGCCTGCAACATGGACAATTTCCGGTTGTTCTCGCCAGATGAGAACAATTCGAATCGCCTCCAGGACGTCCTCGAGGTCACGAACCGGACCTGGAACGCCGAGACCCGCGCCTACGACGACCACCTCGCCGTTGACGGCCGGGTGATGGAGATCCTCTCCGAGCACACCTGCGAAGGCTGGCTGGAGGGGTATCTGCTCACCGGCCGGCACGGGTTCTTCTCGTGTTACGAGGCGTTCATCCACCTGGTCGATTCGATGTTCAACCAGCACGCCAAGTGGCTCAAGGTGACAGACGACATCGCCTGGCGCCGTCCCATCGCCTCGTTGAACTACCTGCTCACCTCGCACGTGTGGCGTCAGGACCACAACGGCTTCTCCCACCAGGACCCGGGCTTCATCGACCACGTGATGAACAAGAAGGCATCGGTCGTGCGCGTCTATCTCCCTGCGGATGCGAACACGCTGCTCTCGGTTGCCGACCACTGCCTGCGGTCCAAGCAGTACGTCAACGTCATCGTGGCCGGCAAGCAGCCCGCACCCCAGTACCTGACCATGGACGAGGCGATCGTGCACGCCACCAAGGGCATCGGGATCTGGGACTGGGCCAGCACCGACAGGGGCGAGGAACCCGATGTCGTCATGGGCTGCGCCGGCGACGTGCCGACCATGGAGGCGCTGGCCGCCGTCGAGCTGCTGCGAGGCTACTTCCCCGACCTGAAGATCCGGTTCGTCAACGTCGTGGACCTGATGCGGCTCCAGGACGAGCACGAGCACCCGCACGGCCTGTCCGAGGCGGAGTTCGACGCACTGTTCACGCGGAACAAACCCGTCATCTTCGCCTACCACGGATATCCGTGGCTGATCCACCGGCTGACCTACAGGCGCACCAACCACCACAACCTCCACGTGCGTGGGTACACGGAGGAGGGCACCACCACCACCCCGTTCGACATGACCGTGATGAACCAGCTCGACCGCTTCAACCTCGCCATGGACGTGATCGACCGCGTGCCACGGCTGCAAGCCACGTCCGGGGCGGCGCGCGAGCGGCTGAAGAACAAGCTGATCGAGCACAAGATCTACGTCCAGACCCACGGCGAGGACATGGAGGAGATCCAGAACTGGAGCTGGTCTCCCCAACTCGACACCCCCGAAGGCTGAGCCGGTGCGAGTGCTCGTGGTCAATGCCGGTTCGAGCAGCCTGAAGCTGGCCGTGATCGACGGCGAACACGAGGTGGCCGCCACGACGGTGGAACGCTGGGATGGCGAGGACGACCTTGAACCGCTCAGCAGCTTCATCGAGGAGGTCGACGACCTCGAGGCGATCGGGCACCGCATCGTCCACGGCGGCCCCCGGCTGACCGAGTCCGTGCGCATCGACGACGACGTGCTCGACTACCTGGACACCATCGAGGACCTCGCGCCACTGCACAACCCGAGAGCGATCGCAGGTGTTCGCGCCGTACGCCGACTGTTGCCCGCGATCCCCGAGGTCGCCTGCTTCGACACGACGTTCCACACCAGCCTGCCGGCCGCGGCTCGCACCTATGCACTTCCCAAGGCGTGGAACTCACGGTGGAACCTTCGCCGATACGGGTTCCACGGCATCAGCCACGCCTACGCCGTACGCCGCGGCGCAGAGCTCATCGACCGCGACCTCTCAGGCCTCCGCGTCGTCTCGTGTCACCTCGGGGCGGGCTCGTCGCTCGCAGCCGTGCGCGAGGGCCGGTGCGTCGACACGACCATGGGATTCACGCCCGCTGAGGGCCTGGTCATGGCGACCCGGTCCGGGTCGGTCGACCCGGGACTCCTGCTGTGGCTGTTGGTCCACGGCGACCAGACGCCGGCCAGCCTCGCTGATGCTCTCGAGCACCGTTCGGGGTTGAAGGGCCTCTCGGGTACCTCGGGGGATCTGCGCGACGTGCTTGCCGCCAGGGCCGGCGGTGATGAGGACGCGGCGCTCGCGTTCGACGTGTTCATGCACCGACTCCGACGGGAGATCGGTGCGATGGCGGTGAGCGCCGGCGGACTCGACCTGCTCGTCCTGACCGGCGGGATCGGGGAGAACGAACCAGAGGTCAGGACGCTGGCCGCACAGGGTGTCGGCCACCTCGGGGTCCGTCTCGACGAGACCAGCAATGCCGACGCCACGTCTGACCGCGACATCAGCGCAGCCGATGCCCAGGTGCGCACCGTGGTGGTGACCGCCGCCGAAGCCGCCGAGATCGCGCGTGAGACGCGGCGCGTGCTCGGGATTCGGTCACACCCTGAGTGCCCGTGACACGTGCACTCCCGGCCCACCGATCCAGTGCCCCTCAGAGCTGCACGTACACGTCGTCGCCCTCGACCGTCACGTCGTACGTCGTCAGCGGCGCGGGCTGCCTGCCGAGGGCGATCAGCTTGCGCGACCAGCGCGGCATGTCCCTGCCGGCGAATCCCGGCGACCAGTCGAGGTTGTCCCCGGTGGCGAGGTCGAAGCGGGAGTTGTGCCACGGGCAGGTGATCTTGCCGTTGGCGTACTTCAGGCCACCCGGCCCCTTGGCCAGTGGGAGGCCCAGGTGAGGGCAGCGGTTGCGTGCGGCGCACAACGAGTCCTCGGCGAGCCCGACCACGACGGAGGTACCTGCAGCATCCACGGTGTGCAGCTTGCCGTCGGCGAAGTCCGCCACGCTGCCGACCCTGACTCGACCTGACATGTCTCGTCTCCTCGTGTGGTGTCTGACTCCGTTCTACCAGCCATCGCGCACCACGAACCCGATCAGACGGTGAGCGCGACCTTGCCGCGCACGTGCCCCGCAGCCAGGTGCTCGATGGCCTTCGCCGCCTCGTCGAGGGCGTAGGTGCGCTCGAGCGCCGGGCGGACGGCGCCGCGATCGACCAGGTCGGCGAGAGCGGCGAAGTCGACACCACGCTCCTTGCTCAACAGGCCGGTGAGCCGGTGGCGGACGAAGGGCGAGAGGGCCAGCGCAGCGAGCTGCCGGTGGGTGCCGCCGAGCCACCGGTCACCTCCCTCGCCACCGGCGATCACCAACGTGCCGGTCCGGGTCAGGCTCCGCCGCAGCTGGGAGATCGGCCGCAGGCCGGCCAGGTCGATGATCGCGTCATAGGGAGCCTGGCTGTCGATCTCCTCGCGGGTGTAGTCGATGACGTGCGCCGCGCCGAGCGAGCGGACCAGGTCGGCCTTGGCGCCGCTGGCGACCCCGGTGACCTCGGCGCCGTACGCCGCCGCGATCTGCACCGCGTAGGAGCCCACCCCGCCGGAGGCGCCGATCACGAGCAGTCGGTCTCCGGGACGTAGCGGCCCGGCGGCGGCGACCGCCTGGAGTGCCGTCCCTCCCGAGACCGGGAGGATGGCGGCCTCCTCGAAGGGGAGGCTCGCGGGCTTGCGGGCCAGCCGAGCTTCAGGGACGACGGCCAGCTCGGCGAAGGAGCCGTCCGCCGTGCCCATCACCTCGTCGCCGACGGCGAAGGCGTCCACCTCGGAACCGACCGCATCGACGACGCCGGCGACGTCGCGACCCAGCACGGGGTACTTCGGCCGGCGCAGACCGAACGCAAGCCGGGCGGCGTACGGCATCCCGGTCATCAGGTGCCAGGTGCCGCGGTCGACCCCGGCGGCGCGGACCCGCACGAGCACGTCGCGGGGTCCCGGCGTCGGCGGGTCGATGTCGCTGACCTGGAGGGTCTCGGTCCCGCCGTAGCGGTGTTGGGTGACGGCCTGCATCTCGAACTCCTGAACTTACGGTGTAAGGTACAGGCATCACAGTAGTCTTACGCCGTAAGGTAAGTCAAGGCCGACAGCACAGGAGGCGGGACGTGGCACGACGAGCAGGGTCCGCGGCGCTCACCCGCGCGGAGATCGTCCGGTCGGCGGTGGAGCTCGCCGACGCCGAGGGGTTGGCCGCGGTGTCGATGCGGTCGATCGCCAGGCGGCTGGGAGTGGAGGCGATGTCGCTCTACCACCACGTGGCGAACAAGGAGGGGGTGCTCGACGGGATGGTGGATGCCGTGTTCGTCGAGTTCCACTCACCGTCGATCGGGGGCGACTGGGCCGCCGAGATGCGGCAGCGGTCGTGCTCGGCGCGCCAGGTGCTCAAGAAGCACCCGTGGGCGGTCGGGCTGATGGACTCGCGTCGCAATGCCGGGTTCGAGACGCTCCTCCACCACGACGCCGTGCTCGGCTGCCTGCGCGAGGCCGGGTTCTCGCTCCCTCTGACCGGTCACGCGTTCGCCGTGCTCGACGCGCACCTCTACGGCTTCCTGGTCCAGGAGCTCAGCCTCGCCTTCGACGGCGAGCAGGACCTGGCCGAGCTCGCCGACCTGATCCTGACCAACCTGCCCGAGGGGCAGCTGCCGTACTTCCGGGAGTTCACCCTCGACCACGCCCTGCAACCCGGGTACGACTTCGGCGAGGAGTTCGAGGTCGGCCTCGACCTCATCCTCGAGGGTCTCGCAGCCCGGCTGGTGGCCGAGACCAGCTGAGGGCCGCAGAACGACGCCGCGGGGCGGCGACCCGTTGGTCGCCGCCCCGCGGCGGATATCGAGGTAGCGGGTGAGGGCTACTCCTCGCCCCTGATGAAGGCCTCGACGTGGAGGCGGCCCTCGTCGTCGGGCATCTGCACCGGCGGGCTCTTCATGAGGTACGACGACGCACCGATGAGCGGGCCGCCGATGCCGCGGTCGAGGGCGATCTTGGCGGCGCGGATGGCGTCGATGATGATGCCCGCGGAGTTGGGGGAGTCCCAGACCTCGAGCTTGTACTCCAGGTTGATGGGAGCGTCACCGAACGCGCGGCCCTCGAGCCGGACGTAGGCCCACTTGCGGTCGTCGAGCCACTGGACGTAGTCCGACGGGCCGATGTGGACGTTGCGGCTGTCGATCTTGTCGGCCAGCTCACCTGTGAGGTTCGACGTGACGGCCTGCGTCTTGGAGACCTTCTTGGACTCGAGCCGGTCGCGCTCCAACATGTTCTTGAAGTCCATGTTGCCGCCGACGTTGAGCTGGTAGGTCCGGTCGAGGGCCACGCCGCGGTCCTCGAACAGCTTGGCCATCACCCGGTGGGTGATGGTGGCGCCGACCTGGCTCTTGATGTCGTCGCCGACGATCGGGACGCCGGCGTCCTCGAACTTCTTGGCCCACTCGGGGTCGGAAGCGATGAAGACCGGAAGCGCGTTGACGAAGCCGACACCGGCATCGATGGCGCACTGTGCGTAGAACTTGTCGGCCTCCTCGGACCCCACCGGCAGGTAGGACACCATCACGTCGACCTCGGCGTCCTTGAGCGCCTGGACCACGTCGACCGGCTCGGCGCCGGACTCCTCGATGGTCTCCCGGTAGTACCTACCGAGGCCGTCGAGGGTGTGGCCGCGCTGCACCTCCACGCCGAGCGTGGGGACGTCGCAGATCTTGATGGTGTTGTTCTGCGAGGCGTTGATGGCCTCGGACAGGTCCTTGCCGACCTTCATGTCGTCGACGTCGAACGCCGCGACGAACTGGACGTCCGAGACGTGGTAGTCACCGAAAGCGACGTGCATCAGACCGGGGACGGTCGTCGTGGCGTCGGCGTCTCGGTAGTACTCCACGCCCTGGATCAGGGATGTGGCGCAGTTGCCCACCCCCACGATTGCTACTCGTACCGCACCCATGCGAACGATTCCTTCCTGGTCCTGCTGTCGGTTCAGCCTTGCGGCTGACTGGTATCGGGGGTCCGGGGCGCCTGTTGCTCACCGGACCGTTCGGCATTGATCAGCTCGGAGAGCCAGCGCACTTCGCGCTCGACCGACTCCACGCCGTGGCGCTGCAGCTCCGTGGCGTAACGGTCGACTTCCTTCTGAGTCATCGACAGGTCCTTCTGCACCCGCTCCAGACGCTCCTGGAGCCGGCTGCGGCGACCCTCGAGCACGCGGAGCCGGATCTCCATGTCGGTCCGACCGAAGAAGGCGAACCGGATGTCGAAGGTGTCGTCCTCCCACGCGGTGGGACCGACCTCGGACATCAGGCGCTGGAACTCGGCGTTACCGGCCTCGGTGAGCTGGTAGACGATGCGTGGGCGACGGCTGGTCGTGGTCGTGGTCGTGGCCGCTTCCTCGATGAGGGCGCCGCGCAGCATCTTCTTCAGCGCGGGGTAGAGGGAGCCGTAGGACAGCACCCGACCCCAGCCGAGCATCAGGTTGAGCCGCTTGCGCAGCTCGTACCCGTGCATGGGGGCCTCGTGCAGCAGTCCGAGGACTGCCAGCTCGATGGTCTCCCCACGTCGTGACATGGACCTATCGTACCGATATATCCGGATCTGTGTGAAACGGGCCTGCGGCGTCGTCGGTGCTGGCGAGTGGCTGCGCGGTGCGTACCCTGAATCTGGCACCTGACCCCCGAGCCTCGAGCCCTCCCGAAAGATCAGCCTGTTGAATGCAAAGCGCCGGGCCGCCGGCCCCGCAGTGACGAAGAAGCCGAAGAAGCCGAAGAAGGCACCCGTCTCCACCAAGACGCGCCTGAAGAAGGTCGGCAAGTGGGCCCTGATCCTGGGCCTGATCGGCAGCCTGATCGGGGTCGGTGGCTTCATCGTGCTGTACCAGGCGATCGACGTGCCCGATCCGAACAAGGACTTCGAGACGCAGACGACCTTCGTCTACTACTCCGACGGCAAGTCGCAGCTCGGGCAGTTCGCGACCCAGAACCGTGAGTCGATCCCGCTCGACGAGATGCCGGACACTCTCAAGGACGGGGTCGTCGCGGCTGAGAACCGGACCTTCTGGACCGACCAGGGCATCGATCCCAAGGGCATCATCCGTGCGGCCTTCAGCAATGCCCAGGGAAACAACACCCAGGGTGCGTCCACGATCACGCAGCAGTACGTGAAGATCCTCTACCTGACCCAGGAGCGCACCCTCACGCGCAAGATCAAGGAAGCGTTCATCTCCTTGAAGCTGCAGCGGGAGATCAGCAAGGAGCAGATCCTTCAGGGCTACCTCAACACCATCTACTTCGGGCGCGGCGCCTACGGCGTGCAGGCTGCGTCCAAGGCCTACTTCGACATCGACGCCAAGGACCTGAACCTCAAGCAGTCCGCGGTCCTCGCCAGCGTGCTCAACGACCCCAACGACCTCGACCCCGCCCAGGGAAAGCAGGCCAAGAAGGAGTTGAAGGCGCGCTACGCAGTGGTGCTCTCGGCCATGGCCGACGAGGGCATGGTGGAGGCCGACACGGCCGAGAAGTCTGCCCGGAAGCTGCCCGCCTTCCCCGACATCGCCGCGGAGAGCCAGTACGGCGGCCAGAAGGGCCACGTGCTCACGATGGTGCGCGACGAGCTGTCCCGGCTCGGGTTCAACGAGGACGAGATCGAGGGCGGCGGGCTGCGTGTGACCACGACCTTCACCCGCGCCGCCATGGACGCCGCGGTGAAGGGCGTCGTCGAGGCACGGCCCGACGGGTTCAGCGACAAGCAGCTCCACATCGGCGTCGCGAGCGTCGAGCCCGGCACCGGTGCGGTGCGCGGGATCTTCGGTGGTCAGGACTTCCTCGACTCGCAGATCAACTGGGCCGTCGCCGGTGGCCAGGCCGGCTCGACGATGAAGGCCGCCGCCGTGGTCGCCGCGATCGAGGAGGGCTTCTCGATCGAGGACACCTTCGAAGGGAACTCACCCTACGAGCTGCCCGACGGCACGGACATCGAGAACCAGGGTGACCGGGACTACGGCTCGAGCGTCTCGATGATCACGGCCACCGAGAACTCCATCAACACCGCGTTCATCGACATGACGGTCTCGATGAAGAACGGACCGGACAAGATCGTGGACGCCGCCAACCGGCTGGGCATCCCGCCGGCCAAGGCCGCCGGACGCAAGACCCCCGGCTTCCCCAACGTCTCGCCCGGGCTGGAGCCGATCACCGGCGTGGCCCTGGGCAGCGCCACCGTCAGCCCGATCAACATGGCCAACGCCTACGCCACCCTGGCCAACCGGGGTCGCTCGGCGGAGCCCTACATCATCGACAAGGTCGTCGACCGCAACGGTGAGACCCGCTACCAGCACAAGGTGTCCGACACTGCGGCCGTCGATCCCGACGTGGTCGCCGACACCACGTTCGCCCTCCAGCAGGTCGGGGCGAGCGAGTCCGCATCAGACGCCCTCGGCCGGCCGGTGGCCGGCAAGACCGGTACCGCCACCAACGGGAACGGTGAGGTGTCCTCGGCCTGGTACGCCGGCTACACCCCCCAGCTGAGCACGGCGGTCATGTACGTGCGGGGCAAGGGGAACGAGCAGCTGCAGGGGTGGTTGCCGTCGTACTTCGGCAGCGACTTCCCGGCCGCCACGTGGACCGCGGTGATGCAGCGCGACATGGAAGGGCTGCCGGTCGAGGAGTTCCCGGAACCCGTCTACCTCGACGGCGACGCGCCCGACGAGGGCCACGAGCCCTACACACCTCCGCCGACCACCCAGGCGCCGCCGCCGTCCCCCACGAAGGAGCCGACGACCGAGACGCCGACGTCGGAGCCGCCGACCTCGGAGCCCCCGACCTCGGAGCCCCCGACCTCGGGACCGCCGACACCCACCGGCACCTGCGGCCCGCTCGGCTGCCCCAGCCAGTCGCCGTCGGACAGCGCTTCGCCCAGTGGGGGCGCAGCGGGAGCCGGCACCGGAGCGCCGGCCCAGAACAGCGGGGTCTTCGCGGCCGCGGCCCCCGCAGCGATGCGTGATCGGTACATCTGGTGACACCGGCCCCGGGTCCGCCGGGTGTGCACGTCCACCCGACCCGGGACGACCCGGTGGTCGGGGCACTCAGTGAGTCGGTCGGCGGCCCGGTCGGGAGCCGGGCCTGGCGCCACCCGTGGTGGACGCCGGTGCGGGTGGTGCTCGCCCTGGCGGCGATCTGCCTCGCGCTCGGGCTGGTCCAGAAGACCAGCTGCTACCAGGACTCCTGGCAGAACGGTGACGAGCGCTACTCCCAGATGTGCTACTCGGACCTCCCCTATCTCTACACGGGCCGGGGATTCGCGGAGCTGAGCTGGCCCTACAGCGACGACGCCGAGCTGCGGAGCCGCTACCCGGTGATGGAGTACCCGGTCCTGATCTCCTACTGGGCCTACGGCACGGCGTGGGCCACCCATGTCCTCAGCGGGTCACCGGACCTCGGACCGCGGTACGCCGTCCCGGTCGCGGACGTGGGCCAGCTCCCGGGCGTCACGGCCGAGTCGATGCTGTTCGTGGCGGTGACGCTGGTCGGCCTCGCGGGACTGACCCTGCTGGCGGTGTGGCTGCTGGCCGGCGTACATCGGCGGCGGCCGTGGGACGCGGCCCTGTTCGCAGCGTCACCCGCGCTGGCGCTGACTCTTGCGATCAACTGGGACCTGCTCGCAGTGGTCTTCGTGGCCGGGGCGTTGTGGGCGTGGGCTCGTGACAGGCCGGTGCTCACCGGCGTGATGATCGGGCTCGGCACGGCAGCGAAGCTCTATCCGTTGTTCATGCTGGGCGCGTTGCTGGTGATCTGTCTGCGGCGGCGGAGGTGGCAGGACTTCGGTGCCACGGTGCTGGCCGGTGTCGTGGCGTGGGGGCTGGTGAACCTGCCCGGCTACGTGTCCGGACCGGAGCAGTGGACCCACTTCTGGACGTTCAACTCCGACCGGGGTGCCGACCTGGGGTCGGTGTGGCTGGTCATCGACCAGGCGACCGACGCCGGCTTCACCGCTGACACGATCAACCTGTGGTCCTGGGTCCTGTTCGGCGCCTGGTGTGTCGGGGTGCTGGTGCTGGGTCTGCGGGCCCCGGTGACGCCGCGGTTCGCGCAGCTGGCGCTGCTGGTCCTGATCGGCTTCCTGCTCGTCAACAAGGTCTACTCACCGCAGTACGTGTTGTGGCTGCTGCCGCTGGCGGCCCTGGCGCGGCCGCGGGTCCGCGACCACCTGGTGTGGCAGGGCGGGGAGATCTTCTACTTCGCGATGGTGTGGTTCTACCTGGGTGGTTTCCTCGACCCGGCCGGGGGTGGGGACGTCGGCTTCTACTGGGTCGCCATCGGTGTCCGTGTGCTGGCAGAGCTGTACCTGGCGGGCCTGGTGGTGCGCGACGTGGTCAGACCCGAGCACGACCCGGTCGGGAGACAGGATCAGGTGACGACGACCTCGTCGAAACTGGTCGCGGTGTAACGCACCCGGACGTCGATCGCGTCGCCGACCGCGGGCACGCGCGTGCCTTGCGGGAGGAACAGCATCGAGGCCTGCATGTGGGGTGGCTCGGCGAAGAGCCGGTGCTTCCCGTCGATGCTGTACGGCGAGCGCACGAACCCGACCGCGTCGAGACCGCCGCGCGCCAACGTGGCAGCGCGGGCCTTGAGGCTGGTGTCGCCGGTGGGCGCCTCGAGGCCGATGCCGTGAGCGGTGCCGCCGCTGACGACGATGATGTGGCCGGCCTTGGGCACGGTCCGTCCGCGGTAGCCGAAGACGTCGCCGCGCTCGACCTCGTGGACGTCGAGCACGGTCGCGGTGACGTGCAGGGCACCGCGGTCGCCGAGCCAGAGCGAGGTGCCGATCCGGGGTCGGATGTCGAAGTCCTGGTAGGAGGCGCGCAGCCGGTCGAGCTCGTCGGGGGTGAGGTGGCTGACCCACAGCGTGCTGGTCGGCAGATCGGCGGCGACCACGCTGGTGACCAGGCGCCGCACCTCGCTGAGGTGGGAGCCGTGACCGAGCGGCAGGTGGATGGCGATGCCCTCCAGGCGCGGGCGCTCGGTCCGGCCGGCGAGGACCTGGGCGGCGGTCTCGAGCTCCCGGCGGGTCAGGCCGTGCCGCAACATGGACGTGACCAGCTCGAGCACGAACCTGGCTCGCGGCTGCCGGTCGAGCAGCGCCACGGCATCGTCGACCCGGCTGACGGTGTGGATGACCCGGTCGGCCAGCTGCTCGTCGACCTCGAGCGCTGGGCCGAACGGTCGCCACGGTGTCAGCACCAGCAGGTCGCAGTCGTTGCGCGGCGCGACCTCGGGCAGCTCGGCGTACGTGCCGACCGCGACGGTGTCGACGCCCAGCCACTGCGCCTTCCGGGCCAGCCGGTGCAGGCCGAAGCCGTAGCCGTTGCCCTTGAGCACCGGCGTCAGGCCGGGCGTCTGCTCGGCAACCCGGCGCAGGTGGTCGCGCCAGCGGTCACCGTCGACGGTCAGAGTCAGCGTCATGAGCGCTTCTTCATGTAGAGGTCGAAGGCCGCGTAGAGCGGCTTGCTCAGCGGCAGGTCCCACTCGCCGGCGTACTCGACGGCCTCGCCGCCGGTGCCGACCTTGAACTGCATCAGGCCGACGTGGGAGTCGTCCGGGTCGAGGGTGTCGGTGATGCCGCGCAGGTCGTAGACCTCGGCGCCCGCGGCCAGTGCGTCCGAGATCATCGCCCACTGGATCGCGTTGGAGCCGCGGACGTCGCGCTTCTCGCTGGACGAGGCGCCGTAGGAGTACCAGGCGTGGGTGCCGACCCGGATCGCGATCGTGCTGGCGACGAGGTCGCCCTCGTGATGGGCGAACCAGAGGGTGATCCGGTCGGGGTCCTCGGCCGAGAGCGCGTCGTACATGTCGCGGAAGTAGGAGAGCGGGCGGGGGGTGAACCCGTCGCGGCCGGCGGTGTGGACGTAGAGCTCGTGGAAGCCCTCGAGGTCCTTGCCGGCGGTGACCTCGACGCCCGCCTTGGTGGCCTTCTTGATGTTGCGGCGCCACTGCTGGTTCATGCCCGCCAGCACGTCGGCCTCGTCGCGGTCGACGAGCGGGATCTGGAAGTTGTACTGGGGCTGACCGGCGGCGAACCCGCCCTCGACGGACTGCGGCCGCCAGCCGAGCTCGTGCAGCTGTGCCACCACGCGCGCCCCGACGGCGCTGCGCTCGAGCGGGGCGACGTCGTCGAGACGACGTACGGCGGGGTCGGCGATGCCCTCCTTGATCTGCGCGGCGCTCCAACGCCGGGTCACGACGGGCGGGACCCATCCGGATCCCGAACGCGCCCTGCGCCTTGAGGTGGGCCGCCAACGGCGTGAGCCAGGCGGCGAGGTCGTCGGACTCCCAGTCGATGACCGGACCCTCGGGCAGGTAGGCCAGGAATCGCTTGAGCCGCGGCAGCTGGCGGTAGAGCACCAGGCCCGCGCCGACCAGCTCGTCGCCGGAGAAGAAGCCGATCGACTCCGGCCGCCACTCGGGCTTGGCGTGAGCCCACGCGGGCGTCTGCAGGAAGCTGACCGACGGTCGGGCCGAGACGAGGGCGAGGTGGTCGGCGGTCGAGATCGTCCGGACGGTCAGCACCCTCCGAGGCTATCGGTCACCCCAGGCGCTCGAGCAGCCAGTCGAAGTCGGCCGCGTGCTCGGCCGCGCCACCCGGGGTCTCGCACACCACGGGGGCGTCGGCGTCGCGGATGACGGCGGCGAGCAGGTCGGGGTCGATCTTCCCGGCGCCGAGACTGGCGTGCCGGTCGGCTCCGGAGTCGAACTCGTCGCGGCTGTCGTTGCAGTGGACCAGGTCGATCCGGCCGGTGATCGCTCGCACGTCCTCCACGATCGTCTCCAGCGGATTGCCGCCGGCGTGCGCGTGGCAGGTGTCGAGGCAGAAGCCGACCTGGTCGGCCTGCTCGCACGAGGAGATGGCGTCCCAGACGCCCTTGATCCGATCGAGGTAGCGGGCCATGGCGTTCTCGCCACCGGCGGTGTTCTCGATCAGCAGCGGGAGCTTCAGGTCGACGGCGTCGACGGCCTTGCGCCAGTTGTCGAACCCCACAGCCGGATCGTCGTCCTTGCCGACGTGACCACCGTGCACGATCAGGCCCCTGGCCCCGATCGAGGCGGCCGCGTCGACGTGCTGCTGGAGGAGCTTGCGGCTGGGGATCCGGATCCGGTTGTTCGTGGTCGCCACGTTGACGATGTAGGGCGCGTGGACGTAGAGGTCCACCCCGGCCGCGGCCGCGTCCTCGCGCAGCCCGTCGGCCCCGCCGGCGTACCGGATCTCCGGGCCCTTGTAGCTCTGCGGATCGCCCAGGAAGAACTGCACGAGGGGCGCCTGCCGCGCGGTCGCCTCGGCGAGCGGGTCGGTCTGGTCGACATGTGCTCCGATCTGCATGCGACCCACCCTAGGACTGCCCGGAGACCGCGGGACCTGCGGATTCCGCGGCACCGGTCACGCGCTGATAACCTCGCCTGCGTTGCCCGGTCCGATCCGGGTGGACAACGCAAGCCCTCCTGCCACGGAGAGTCCGTGGCCGCCTGAGTCCAGAGGAGGTGGGGACGCTGTGCGTACCTACGAAGTAATGGTCATCCTCGACCCCAGTCTCGAAGAGCGGACCGTCGAGCCGTCGCTCGACAAGTACCTCAACGTCATCCGCAAGGATGGTGGCACCGTCGACTCCGTCGAGGTGTGGGGTCGCCGTCGGCTGGCCTACGAGATCCAGAAGAACGCTGAGGGCATCTACGCCGTCATCAACCTGAACGCCGAGCCGGCCACGGTCAAGGAGTTCAATCGTCAGCTCGGGCTCAACGAGTCCGTGCTCCGCACGAAGGTGCTGCGCCCCACCCTCTGAGGGTTGTGGACGAACACTTTCCCCTGTCGGTGGCGCGCGCAAGGATGCGTCCCGGCACACCAGTGGATCGAACGAGGGAGACCTGACATGGCAGGCGAGACCGTCATCACCGTGGTCGGCAACATCACCGACGACCCGGAGCTGCGCTTCACGCCGTCCGGAGCGGCGGTGGCCAACTTCACCGTCGCGTCGACGCCCCGCACCATGAACAAGCAGACCAACGAGTGGGAGGACGGCGAAGCCCTCTTCCTGCGCTGCTCGATCTGGCGCCAGGCGGCGGAGAACGTCGCGGAGTCGCTGCAGAAGGGCGCTCGCGTGATCGTCCAGGGCCGCCTCAAGGCGCGCACCTGGGAGACCCGCGAGGGTGAGAAGCGGACCTCGTTCGAGGTCGACGTCGACGAGATCGGCCCGTCCCTGAAGTGGGCGACCGCCAAGGTGACCCGTGCCCAGCGCTCCGGCGGTGGCGGCGGTTACGGCGGCGGTGCTCCCCAGTCCGGTGGCCAGTCCGGTGGCCAGTCCGGCGGCCAGGGCGGTCAGCCGCAGTCCGACCCGTGGGCCACCAATGCCCCGCAGGGCGGCGGCCAGGGCGGCGCCCCCCAGGGCGACCCGTGGGCCGCGCCGGGTGCCGGCAACGACGAGCCCCCGTTCTGATCCACCCCCACCCACCCACACCTCAACCATTCCGGCTGATGCCGGGCTCGTAAGGAGAGCACCACAATGGCCAAGGCACCGATTCGCAAGCCGAAGAAGAAGGTTTGCCAGTTCTGCAAGGAAAAGGCGACCGGCGTCGACTACAAGGACACCGGTCTGCTCCGCAAGTTCATCTCCGACCGCGGCAAGATCCGCGCCCGTCGGGTGACCGGCAACTGCGTCCAGCACCAGCGGGACGTGGCGATCGCGGTCAAGAACGCGCGAGAGCTGGCCCTGCTGCCCTACACGTCCACCGGTCGCTGAGAGGAGTCCCCTGATGAAGATCATTTTGACCCAGGAGGTCTCCGGCCTCGGTGCCCCCGGCGATGTCGTCGAGGTCAAGGACGGCTACGGCCGCAACTACCTCCTCCCTCGCGGCGACGCGATCCGTTGGAGCAAGGGTGCCGAGCGCACCGCCGAGTCGATCAAGACTGCCCGGTCCTCCCGCGCCGTCCGCGACGCGCAGCACGCCGTCGAGATCAAGACCAAGCTCGAGGCCGGCCCCGTGCCGGTCAAGGTGAAGGCCGGTGAGAGCGGGCGCCTGTTCGGCGCCGTGACCTCGGCCGCCGTCGCCGACGCGCTCGCCGAGGCGTCCGGTGAGGCTGTCGACCGGCGCACCGTCCAGATCGGCAACCCGATCAAGTCGCTGGGCGCCCACGAGGTGTCGGTCAAGCTGCACGACGAGGTCTCCGCCACGGTGACCCTCAACGTGATCCCCGCCTGACCTGCTCAACGCAGTCGTCTGGGCCGTCCCTCCACTAGGAGGGGCGGCCCTGCGGCGTTTCCGGGGCGGTCTCCTCGGCCCACGATCGCGACGCGTGCCCGAAGCAGAAGCCGATCGCGGTCAGCAGTACTGCCCCGGCCATCACGACCGCCGGCGTCTCGAGCGTGGCCAGGCCGCCCCCGAAGACCAGTACCGGGGCGATCCCCGCCACGGCGGCGAGAGTGGCGACCAGGAACCACCAGCCGCGCGCGGCGGCGTCGCCGCAGTCGCCGGCCCGCGTCCCGAGTGCGGTGGCGAGCAGGGTCACGAACAGGACCTGTGGCAGGTTGACCGCCCATTGGAGCGAGGCGTCCGCAGCGAGCACCCGGTCGGCCGCCGCGGGCACCCAGAGCGGCACCGAGACCGCGCCCGCGAGTGCTCCGGACACCAGGACGCCGCGGTGGTGCGGCAGGTCGGAGGGCAGCCGGCGTACGCCGTAGAGGATCAGCAGCCACCCGAGCGGGTCGGGCAGCAGGTCCGGGGTGCCGGCGCGCAGCAGGACGATGAGCAGGCCCATGCCGATCGCCTGCAGTGCCCGCATGGCGTCACTGTAGGGGCCGGTTCGGCTGCCGATCCGCGACACCGGTCACCAACCAGGCCGTGCCCCGGGCGCGATGCATCAGCACGAGGAACCGGGCACCCATGAAGACGGCCGTGAACATCACCCAGATCAGCAGCAGGCCGCCGCCGCCGGCCGCGACGCCGAGGACCGCGGGCGCGTAGACGACGAGGGTCAGCACCCCGCCCCAGGCGAGGTACCGACCGTCTCCCGCCCCGATCAGGACACCGTCGAGCACGAACACGACCCCCGCCATCGGCTGCCCCAGGGCGGCCACCAGCAGCACCCCGACCAGCCGGTCGTGGACGGCCGGGTCTCCGGTGAAGAGCGGCCCCAGCAGCGGACTGGCAGCGGCCAGGCAGACCCCGGTCACCACCCCGGACCAGATGCCCCAGCGGATCATCCGGTCGGTCACGGCACGCGTACCTGCGATGTCACCGGCTCCGAGGTAGCGGCCGGTGAGTGCTTGCGCTGCGATGGCTATCGCGTCGAGCACGAAGGCGAGGAAGGTCCAGAGGGTGAAGGCCAGCTGGTGTGTGGCGAGGTCCACCGTCTGGTCAGAGGTGGTGAGCGCGCCCACCGTGACGGCGTACGTCGTGACCAGCAGGGCGGCGCGCAGCGTGAGCGTGCGCACCACGAGCGGCACCCCGGCCCGGGCGGCCGCCCGGATCCCCGGGCGGTCCGGGCGCAGCGGGGCACCTTCCCGGCGGGCGGCCGCCACCACCACCCACACCAGGGCGCCGGCGCTGGCGACCTGCGCGAGGACCGAGCCGATGGCCGACCCCGCGATGCCGAGGTCGAGGCCGTAGACCAGCACCAGGTTGAGGACGATGTTCAGGGCGTTGCCGCCGACCGCGACGTAGAGCGGCGTCCGGGTGTCCTGCAGGCCGCGGAGCACCCCGGTGGCGGCCAGCATCACGAGCAGCGGGGTGGTGCCCAGGAAGGCGATGCGCAGGTAGGTCGTCGCCTGCTCGGCCACCTGGGGTCCGGCGTCGAAGACCCCGACGAGCCAGTCGGTGAGGGAGACGCCGAGCAGGGTCGTGAGCGCCCCGATCAGGACGGCGAGCCAGATCCCGTCGACTCCCTGGGCCAGCGCCCCCCGGGTGTCGCCGGCACCGAGGTGCCGGGCGACGCTGGCGGTGGTGCCGTAGGCCAGGAACACGCAGAGCCCGACGGCGGTCTGCAGCACCACGGCGGCGATGCCGAGCCCGGCGAGCTCCGTGGTGCCCAGGTGGCCGATGATGGCGGCGTCGGAGAGCAGGAAGAGGGGCTCCGCCGCGAGCGCCAGGAAGGCGGGAACCGCGAGCCGCAGGATCTCCCGGTCGTGGGCACGGCGCATCGGGACAGACTAGCCGACGTAAGGGTCACTGACGCGACCAAGACTATGACGGGACTAGTCCCCCAGTGCCTGTGCATGAACGGTGAATAACTGGGCGATCGGCGAGGACCCCCCGCCATGTCGACAATCGCCGGGGCCGATCCCAGATGCTGAACGGGAATCGGTGAGGAGTTTTCATTCCACACGGTGTGAATCACGTTTGTGCAGGTCAGCGAGGGGTGGGGAGGCTCAGGGCCGGCTGATTCCACAGCTGTCTCCCCAGCCTGCACACACCTGACAGGGGGTCGTCCACCAGCCACGGCAGGTTATCCACAGCCCCCTGTGGATGGGCTGCTTCCCGGGACCGGGTCCGGGACCGTAGTTTCCTCCCGTCCCCGGTGGGTTTCGCACGAGCTGTCAGTGGTTCGCCCTAGCGTCGGGACTGCGGTTCCCGTCCGTGTGCGGTCCTGAGGAGGTTGGGTGAGCGTCACCGAGCATGGTGCGCCCGGCGCGCCGCCGGAGGACCCCTACGACACCTGGGGGGACGGCCCCGCGGCCTACTCGCCGGGCGAGGCGCCGCGCCAGGTCGGCAGCCGGATGCCACCCCAGGACGATGCGGCCGAGCAGAGCGTGCTCGGCTCCATGCTGCTGTCCAAGGACGCCATCGCCGACGTCACCGAGTCCGTCCGCGGCGCCGACTTCTACCGGCCCGCCCACGAGCTGATCCACGAAGCGATCATCGACCTCTACGGCCGCGGCGAACCGGCTGACCCGGTGACGGTCGCCAACGCCCTCCAGCGGCGCGGTGAGCTGCAGCGGGTGGGTGGGGCTCCCTACCTCCACACCCTGTCGGCCAACGTCCCCATCGCCGCCAATGCCGGCTACTACGCCGAGATCGTGCGCGAGAAGGCGATCTTGCGGCGGCTGGTCGACGCGGGGACCAAGATCGTCCAGCTCGGCTACGCCGCGGAGGGGCAGGTCGACGACGTCGTCGACGCGGCGCAGGCCGAGGTCTACCAGGTCACCGATCGCCGTACCGCCGAGGACTACGCGCCGCTCTCCGACATCATGGACGGCGTCCTCGACGAGATCGAGGCGATCGGCAACCGCGAGGCCGGCCTCTACGGCGTGCCGACCGGCTTCGCCGATCTCGACGACCTGACCAACGGTCTCCACTCCGGCCAGATGATCATCGTCGCGGCTCGCCCCGCCATGGGGAAGGCGCTCGCCCTCGACACCCCGCTCCCGACCCCATCTGGCTGGACGACGATGGGCGAGGTACGAATCGGCGACCAGCTGTACGACGCACAGGGCCGTCCGACTCGCGTGGTGGCAGCGACCGACGTCATGGAGGGGCGGCCCTGCTACGAGGTTCACTTCTCCGACGGGTCAGTGGTCGTGGCCGACGCCGAACACCAGTGGCTGACAGAGACGCGCGCCGCGCGTAAGTCGAAGTGGGCGGCTGACCACCACTACAACCGCGTTCGGAACCAGCGGACCCACGCATCGGTGGTCACTACCGAGCAGATCAAGGCCACTGTCCGCATCAATGCCGATCAGCGGGCCAACCACGCCATCCTCAACTCGGGGGTGATCCAGGGTCATGGCCGAGCGCTCCCGGTGCCGGCGTACACCCTGGGTGCCTGGCTGGGTGATGGGCACAGCGCCAGTGCTCGCATCACGTGCGAGACACCCGAGATTCCGATGCGCATCGAGGGCGAGGGTGTGGAGGTGCGCCACCACGGCGCCATGCTCTACTCACTTCATGTGCCGGGTGCCGACCGGACGCACTCGTTGCAGTCAGAGCTTCGACGACTAGAGGTACTAGGCAACAAGCACATCCCGACCACGTATCTCCGGGCGTCCGAGGCAGATCGTCGCGCCCTGCTCGCAGGACTGATGGACACCGACGGCACGGTGGTGAAGGGCGTCGGGTCGTGTCAATTTGCGGTGACCAGCGAACGGCTGGCTGACGATGTATTCGAGTTGATCGTCAGCCTCGGTTACAAGTGCGGTCGCACAACACGGCGGGTCCAAGGCAGGTCCGAGGACTCCTCGACCTGCTTCATCCTCAACTTCTCCACGACAGACGATGTGTTCCGGCTCGAGCGCAAGCACCTGCTTCACAAAGAAGAGCGACCCGGCAGCACCTCACGCATCGGTCGCCGATACATCACCGAGGTCATCCCCGTTCCAAGCGTCCCGGTCCGTTGCGTCCAGGTCGACAACGAAGACCATCTCTTCCTGGCGGGCAGGTCGATGATCCCGACCCACAACTCGACGCT
>CAWAIJ010000007.1:0-155127 GCA_963782075.1 uncultured Actinomycetota bacterium | reverse complement strand
CACGCATGCCCTTCAGGTGACGACCCAGGGCCTGCTCCTTCTCGCGGTTGGCGTCACGGGCTGCGAGGGTGTGGCGCTTGTCGTACTCCTTCTTGCCGCGCGCGACCGCGATCTCGATCTTGGCCCGCCCGTCCTTGAAGTAGATCGAGAGCGGCACCAGCGTGAAGCCCTTCTCGGTCACCTTCCGCTCGATGCGTGCGATCTCGGAGCGGTTGAGCAGCAGCTTGCGCTTGCGCCGGGCGGCGTGGTTGGTCCAGGTCCCCTGGGTGTATTCGGGGATGTGGACGTTGTGGAGCCACACCTCGCCACCGTCGACCTCCGCGAAGCCGTCGACCAGCGAGGCGCGACCCTGCCGCAGCGACTTCACCTCGGTGCCGACCAGGACCAGCCCGGCCTCGTAGGTGTCGTCGATGTGGTAGTCGTGGCGCGCCTTCTTGTTCTGCGCGACGAACTTCTGCCCCTGCTCCCTGGCCATCCCCCCATCCTCTCAGGGGACGGCAACCGGAAATCGTTCGGCTGTGCTGCTGGGCCTACATGTAGTTCATCGGGTTCACCGGCCGGCCGTTCGCCAGCACGGTGAAGTGCAGGTGGCAGGCGGTCGACCACCCGGTCGCACCGCTGGACCCGATCACCTGGCCGCGAGTGATGCGCTGGCCGGCGTTGACCCGGTAGCCCGAGGCGTGGTTGTAGACGATCGAGATGTTGGCGCCGTTCACCCGGCCGACGTAGACGAACAACCGGTTGCCGTAGACCGAGGAGTAGTACTTGGCGACGACCGTCCCGGAGGCGGCCGCCAGCAGGGGTACGCCGCAGCCGCCGCCGAAGTCGGTGCCGTTGTGGAGGCCGTAGTAGCCGTAGATCGGGTGCACGCGGTAGCCGTAGGACGAGGTGACGTAGGCGCCCTGCATCGGCCAGCCCAGGAAGTTGCCGGTCGCGCCGTTGTAGCCCGCGGAACTGCGGGCGGCGGCTCGGGCTGCGGCGCGGGCGATCTTGTCCTTGATCCGCCGCTCCTGCTCCTTGAGCTTGCGCAGCTGCGCCGCGTCGCGGGCCCTGGCCTGCTGCGCCTCCGCCTTGGCGTCGCGGCGCCGGTCCACGACCTCGCGCACCTGGGCACGGGCGGCGCGGGCCTGGCTGGCCAGACCCTGCATCACCGTGACCTGCTCAGCGGCCTCGGCCTGCTGCTCGGCCACCGCCGCCTCGGCGGCGTCGAGCTGCTCCTCGCGCACGGTGAGCAGGATCTCGGCGGCACGAAGGTGGTCGTAGGCCTTGGTCTCGCGACCGACCATCACGCTCTGACCCTCCTGGGTCCAGGTGAGGTCGGCGGGATCCTCGGCGTGGAGCATCGAGGAGAAGGCCTGCAGCTGCGGGTCGCCCTCCTGGTAGATGGAGGTGACCATGTCGGTCACTGCGCCGCGCTGGACCTCGAGATCCGCGCGACCCGCGTCGAGGTCTGCCTGTGCCTGCTCGAGCCGAGCCTGGGCGAGGGCGAGGCGCTCCTTGAGCACCTGGTTCCGCTCGCGCGCCTCCGCCAACCGCGACAGAGTCTTCTCGAGGTGGCCACGCGCCTTGGCGAGCTCGGCCTGCGCAGCCCGCAGCGCGGTGTAGGCCCGCTGCAACCGGGCGCTGGAGTCCTCGAGCGCGTGGTCTGCGCCCTCGAGCTTCTTCTCCACCTTCTTCTGGCGGTCGCGGAGGTCGTCGGCGTGAGCCAGGGGGATGCTGACCGCGCCCATCGCCAGGGAGACCGCAAGTCCTGCTGCGGCCAGGCGACGGCGTGCGGTACGGGGGAAGTGACGCACCGGTCTGCCTTCGGTTGTTCGGGGAAGTGAACGATTCGAAGGTAGACCAGCGAGGTCACACTTTGAGGTATTTCCGGGTGAGTACGAGTGTCGGAAGCAAGGTGAGCACCGGTCCGAGCACGGCGACCACCAGCAACGCGTTGAGGAACTCGGGCAGGCCGACCCAGGGAATGAAGCCGACGAAGTCCTTCAGGCTCCCGTCCACGCCGAAGTACATGAAGGCGCCCATCGCCGCTCCGGAGAGGCCGACGCCGATGAAGGCGGTCACCAACGCCTCGAGCAGGAAGGGCAGCGCGATGTAGAGCGTCGAGGCCCCCACCAGCCGCATGATGCCGATCTCCCTGCGGCGCGCCATCGCGGCCAGCCGGATCGTGTTGGCGACCAGCAGCAGCGCCGCGACCACCAGGAAGCCGGCGATCGCGAGCGCCCCCCACTGCATCGCCTCGATGCCGCGCAGGATGGGCCCGACGACCGCTCGCTGGTCGCGCACGGAACCGACGCCGTCGAGTCCCCGGACGGCGCTGAGGATGCCGTCGTACTCGTCGGGGTCCTCGAGCGTGATCCAGACCGACTTCGCCATGTCATCGGCGCTGGCGGCGGCGTTCGGGCCCTCGAACTTCTCCGGACCGAACAGCTCCTTGACCTTCTCGAAGGCCTCGGTCTTGGACTCGACGTAGTAGCTGGCGACCTCGGGGTTGTCCTCGACGACCTTCTCGATCGCCTCCTGCTGGGGCTCGGTGACCTCCGTCGGACAGGCGGGGTTGTCGTCGCCGTCGCGGCACAGGAAGACCGTCACCTGGAGCTCGTTGCCCCACTGCTCACCGGCCCGGATCGCCTGTTGGTTCAACAGCACGCCGAGGCCGACGAGGGTCAGCGAGACGAACAGCGTGAGGATCACGGCCAGGTGCATCGACAGGTTCCGGCGCAGGCCCTGGCCGAGCTCGGAGATGACGTAACGCAGCTGCATGGGGAAAGGGGTACCTCTCGATCAGGGGCGGATCAGGACCGGATCAGTGCTGGAAGCCGTAGACGCCCTGTGCCTGGTCACGTACGACGTGGCCGCCCTCGAGCTCGATGACGCGCTTGCGCATCTGGTCGACGACGCTGGAGTCGTGGGTCGCCATGACGACCGTGGTGCCGGTGCGGTTGATCCGGTCGAGCAGCTTCATGATGCCGACCGACGTGGCCGGGTCGAGGTTTCCGGTCGGCTCGTCGGCGATCAGGATCATCGGCCGGTTGACGAACGCCCGGGCCACCGCGACCCGCTGCTGCTCACCACCGGAGAGCTCGTCGGGCATCCGGTCGCCCTTGCCGTCGAGCCCGACCATCTCGAGGGTCTCGGGGACGACCTCGCGGATCTCCGAGGAGCTCTTGCCGATCACCTGCAGCGCGAAGGCGACGTTCTCGGAGACGGTCTTGTTCGGGAGCAGCCGGAAGTCCTGGAAGACGGTGCCGATCTGGCGACGCAGTCGCGGCACCTTCCAGCCGGCGAGCCGGTTGATCTCCTTGCCGGCCACGTAGACGCGACCCCCGGTGGGGCGCGACTCGCGGAGCACCAGGCGCAGGAACGTCGACTTGCCCGAGCCCGAGGCGCCGACGAGGAAGACGAACTCGCCCTTCTCCACGTCGACCGTCACGTTGTCGAGGGCCGGAGCGCCCTGACCGGGGTAGGACTTGACGACCTTTTCGAAGCGAATCACCGGATCGAGAGTAGTCGAGCGGCCCAGAGGGGTCCGAAATGGCGCTGCCGGGCGCGGCCTGCGAGGTCCTACAGTGACGCCATGGTGTGGGCAACGGTGCGGCGTACGACGGCCGCGCTCGCCCTGCTCGCCGCCCTCGTCGGCTGCACGGCCGATCCGGCACCGCAGGAGCCCGCCGCCGACCCGGAGCCGACCCCGCTCGAGTCCGCCGACACCGCCCCGGTGAACGTGGTCCGCGGCCCGTTCTGCGACCGGGTCTCCCCCACCGGCGTGGAGCACGCTCTGGCGGACGTCCCGGCCGACCACGAGAGCTGGGCCAACGGCGACCGGGAGCGGCTCCCCGACGGCACCCGCGACCGCGTGCAGGAGTACGGCTGCCGGTGGACCGCCGCCGACGGCACTCAGGCCTCCGCCTGGGTCTTCGCGCCCCCGGTCACGCGTGCCCACGCGCGGGCGCTCACCCAGGACGTGACCCGGAACGCGTTCGGGGCCTCCTGCCGGGCCACGCCGGACGCGGCCGACTTCGGCGCCCCGGGCGCGACCGCGACGTGCAGCCTCGACACCGGCAACACCCTCGTCGAGCGCGCCGGCCGGTTCGGCGACGCCTGGCTGACGTGCAGCCTCCAGGCGCCCGGCGACCCGACAGACCTGACGACACGCGCCAGCGACTGGTGCGCGCAGGTGGTCGAGGCCGCCCGCAGCTGACCGGAGCTCGTCAGCGGAGGTGGAGCTCCTCCACCACCCGGCGCGCGATCTCCTCGGGAGACTCGTCCACGTCGACGGCGATCCCGGCTTCGTCGTCGTGGAGCGGCTCGAGGGTGTCGAGCTGGGACTCCAGCAGCGCGGGCGGCATGAAGTGCTCCCGGGCCCCCATCCGGTCGAGCAGCAGCCCCTTGTCGCCGGTGAGGTGCACGAAGCGCACGTCGTCGGCACCGCTGCGCAGGACCTCGCGGTAGGTCCGGCGCAGCGCCGAGCAGCTCATGAGAGTCGAACGGCCCGCCGCGTCGTGCTCGCGGATCCAGGCCGCGAGCGTCCCCAACCAGGGAAACCGGTCCATGTCCGTGAGCGGGTGGCCGGCCGACATCTTGGCGACGTTCTCCGGGGGGTGGAAGTCGTCGCCCTCGGCGAAGTCCCAGCCGAGCGCCTCCTGCACGGCACGCGCGACCGTTGACTTGCCGGAGCCCGACACCCCCATGAACACGACGTGGACGGTCACCGAGATCTCACAGCGGCAGGTACCAGAGAACGAGGGCGATCGCGAAGACCGAGAGGCCCAGCGTGGTCTCCATGACCGTCCAGGTGCGGAGCGTGGTCTTGACGTCCATCCCGAAGAACCGGCTGACCAGCCAGAAGCCCGAGTCGTTGACGTGCGAGAGCACCGTGGCACCGGCTGCGATCGCGAGCACCAGGCTGACCAGGTCGACGCTGGAGAGGTCCGCCGCCGCAGCCGCCGTGCTGATCAGGCCCGCGGTGGTCACGAGCGCGACAGTGGCCGAGCCCTGGGCGACCCGGAGCAGCGTCGCGATCACGAACGCCGACAAGATCAGGGGCAGACCCAGGTCGGCCAGCGAGTCCGAGAGCGCCGCACCGATGCCGCTGTGGCGGAGCACGCCGCCGAACATGCCGCCGGCGCCGGTGATCAAGATGATCGCGCAGATCGGGGCGAGCGCGTCGTTGAGGATCGTCTCGACCTTGGCGAGGGAGCGGTCGCGCGTGCCGAGGGTGTACGTCGCGAACAGCAGCGTGATCAACAGCGCGACCGGGGTCTGGCCGATGAAGACCAGCGCGTCGATCCAGGTCGACTCACCGACCGTCCCGGCGGTGAGCAAGGTGGTGAAGACGGTGTTGAGCGCGATCAGCAGCAGCGGCAACAGCAGCACGAACAGCACCAGACCGAAGCCGGGCGGGGTGACCGCCTCCTGCGGGGAGTCGTCGTCGGCGCGGCGGCCGGTGAGCAGCGAGTCGTCGACCGGCACGAAGATCTTGCCGCCGTAGTAGCGGGTGAAGAGGTAGACGCCGACGTACCACGCGGCCACCGCGACGGGAGCGCCGATGAGCAGCGTCAGACCGATGCTGGCATCGAGCTCGGTCGCAGCCGTGACGGGACCGGGGTGGGGCGGGACGATGGCATGCATCGCGGCGAACGCACCCGCAGCCGGGAGCGCATAGAGGAGCACCGAGCCGCCGAACCGCTTGGCCACCGAGAAGATGATCGGCAAGAAGACGACCAGGCCTGCGTCGAAGAAGATCGGGAAGCCGAAGAGCAGCGCGGCGACGCCGAGGGCGAACGGGGCCCGCTTCTCACCGAACTTGTTGATGAGCGTGTCGGCCAGCACCTGTGCGCCGCCGGTGACCTCGAGCAACCGACCGATCATGGCGCCGAGACCGACCAGCAAGGCGACCGTACCGAGGGTCTTGCCGAAGAAGTAGGTCGAGACACCCGCCACGTCCGCGAGTGGAATCTGCGTCGCGATGGCGGTGAGGAAGCTGACCAGGACCAGCGCGATGAACGCGTGGACCCGCAGCGTGATGATCAAGACGAGCAGTACCGCGACGGCGACCGCCGCGATGCCGAGGAGCGCGCCGGCGCCGTACGCCGGATCGATCGGTGTGGGATCCACGAGACCTCCCGAGTCAGGAACGTTTCCCCGACCCTAGGGCAGATCGACGCTAGTTGGCTTCAGCCTTCTCGACGCCACGACGCCAGCGGATGCCGGCCTCGAGGAAGTCGTCGAGCTCGCCGTCGAAGACCGTCTGCGGGTTGCCGGACTCGTGGCCGGTCCGCAGGTCCTTCACGATCTGGTAGGGGTTGAGGACGTAGTTGCGCATCTGGTCGCCCCACGAGGCCTGCACGTCGCCGCGCATCTCGTCGAGGTGCGCCTTCTCCTCGGCCTTCTTCCGCGCCAGCAGCTTGGCCTTGAGCACCACCATGGCGCTCGCCTTGTTCTGGAGCTGGCTCTTCTCGTTCTGGCAGCTGACGACCACACCGGTGGGGATGTGGGTCAGCCGCACCGCCGAGTCGGTGGTGTTGACCGACTGGCCACCGGGACCGCCGGAGCGGTAGACGTCGGTGCGGATCTCCTCGTCGGGGATGTCGATCTCGTCGGTCTGTTCCAGCACCGGCACGACCTCGACGGCCGCGAAGCTGGTCTGGCGGCGGCCCTGGTTGTCGAACGGGCTGATCCGCACCAGCCGGTGGGTGCCGGCCTCGACCGAGAGGGTGCCGTAGGCGTACGGCGCGTGGATCGCGAAGGTGGCCGACTTGAGGCCCGCCTCCTCGGCGTAGGAGGTGTCGTAGACCTCCACGGGGTAGTTGTGCTGCTCGGCCCAGCGCGTGTACATCCGCATCAGCATCTCGGCGAAGTCGGCCGCGTCGACCCCGCCCGCGCCGGAGCGGATGGTGACCAGGGCCTCGCGGGCGTCGTACTCACCGGCGAGCAGGGTACGGATCTCGAGGCTCTCGACGGCCTTGTGGATCCTGCCCAGCTCGCGCTCGGCGTCGACCATGGTGTCGGCGTCGGCCTCCTCACGACCGAGCTCGACCATGAGCTCCAGGTCGTCGATGCGACTCATCAGGGCGGTGAAGCGGTCCACCTCCCCCTGCAGCAGCGAGAGCCGACCGGTGACGCGGGTCGCGTTGTCCTGGTCGTCCCACAGGTCGGGGGCCGAGACCTGCTCCCCGAGGTCGGCGATCTCGGTGCGCATGGCGTCGAGGTCGAGCACCTGGCCGATGGTCTTCATCGTCGCCTGGAGCTGTTTGATCTCGGTGTCGTAGTCAGGTCCTGCCACGTCGGCCCACGTTACCGGGGGCCGCGGCGGGCGTCGCCATCGGCAGGGTCAGCCGCGGCCGAACACCTGGGCGGCGTACGGCGTGCCGTCGTCGCTGCGCCGCACCGCCATGCCGAGCTTGCGGTAGCTCGGCTCGAGCAGGTTGGCGCGGTGTCCGGGAGAGTTCATCCAGGCCTTCACCGCGGCCCGACCGGTCGGGTAGCCGGCGGCGACGTTCTCAGCGACACCGGTGAGGCCGCACTTGTTGAGCACGACGCCGAGGTCCTGGTGGAACATCCGGTCCTGGTTGGCCATCTTCCGAGCCTGCCGGCGCGCGTACTTCTGCACGCACTCGCCCTTCTGCAGCTTGGCGAGATCGTGGTTGGCACGGCTGTTGTTGGTGACCGCTCGGGCCTGGTGCTGGTACTTGACCTGAGTCTGGGCCTGAGCGGCCGAGGCAGGCAGCAGTGACGCACAGAGTGCGAGGAGGACAGCCGCGAGGGCGGTCCGTGACAGGGGGGTGTTCACGGGGGGCTCCTGTTCGGGGGGCAATCAGAAGTGGTGCGACTGTACTCCCGAACAGGAGGTTTGCGGAAGGTTTCAGGCGGACTGGGCTTCCTCCACGACCGGCTCGTCCAGACCTGTCTCACCGTCGCCGGGGACCCGCGAGGGCAGCAGCAGGGTGAGCGCGAACACGGCGATGCCGATGATCGCGGCGGCACCGAAGGCCCACTGCACTCCGCCCACGAACGCGGCGGCCGGATCCGCGCCGCGGTCGAGCAGCGTGTGGGACCGCGACGAGAGCACCGTCACCGACACCGCGGTCCCGATCGCGGCGAAGACCTGCTGGGTGGTGCCGAGGAACGACGAGCCGTGGGAGTAGAGGTGGACGGGCAGCACGCCCAGGCTGAGCGTGAAGACCGGCGTGAACAGTGCCGCCAGGCTCACCATCATCAGCACGTGGGCGCCGAGGACGAACGCGTACGGCGTGGTCTCACCCAGCCGGCTCAACATGGCCAGCGCGACCACGACGCCCAGCGACCCGGGCACGATCAGCGGCCGGGCGCCGAACCGGTCGAAGGCGCGTCCCACGCGGGGGCCCAGGAGACCCATCGCGATGCCGCCGGGGGCGACCAGCAGGCCGGTCTCGAGCGGGGTCAGGCCGCGCAGCTCCTGCAGATAGAGCGGCAGCAGGATCATCGCGCCCATCATCGCCAGGAACGACACCGCCTGGATGGTCACGCCCACGGCGTAGGTGCGGTGGGTCAGGACGCGCAGGTCGAGCAGCGGCGCGTCGCGACGCTGCAGCGAGAGCTGCCGCAGCACGAAGACGCCGACGACGGCGAGGCCGACGCCAATCAGGGCCGCGGGCGGGACGGTCGCCGGCGCCTCGGCGCCGATCCGGCTCAGCCCGTAGACGAGCGTGCCGAAACCGGCTGCCGCCAGCAGCACGCTGGGGACGTCGAGCCGCGCCGGGCGGGTCTCCCCCACGTCGGTCAGGCTGCGCAGCGAGAAGTAGGTGACCACGACGGCGATCGGCAGCACCAGACCGAAGAGCCAGCGCCACGACGCGAACTGCAGCACCACCCCCGCCACGGCAGGGCCGAGCGCGGGCGCCACCGAGATCGCGAGCATCACGTTGCCCATCACCCGGCCGCGGTCGTGCTGCGGCACGATCGTCATCAACGTGGTCATGAGCAGCGGCAGCATCACCGCGGTACCGGCGGCCTGCACGACCCGCCCCGCGACCAGCATCCAGAAGACCGGCGCGGCCGCACACATCGCCGTACCGACCAGGAACACACCCATGGCGGTGGCAAAGGCCTGACGAGTGGTCACCCGCTGCAGGAACCAGCCGGTCACCGGGATCACGACCGCCATCGTCAACATGAACGCCGTGGAGAGCCACTGCGCGCTACGCGCACTGACATCGAGCTCGACCATCAGCCGCGGGATCGCGTTGACCATGATCGTCTCGTTGAGGATCACCACGAAGGTGGCGAGCACGAGCCAGCGGAGCACGGCGTAGGGGTTCACGACGCGTGCTGCGGCAGGGTTGGAGGTGGTTTCGGGCACTGGTGTTTCCCTGGAGTCGTCGTGGTCGTAGGCGCTGGTCATGACGGGGCAGACCGGGCAATGAGTGAGAACTCATCGGATCACAGGACGATTGCGTGACGCGAACGAATTTCGACCGTGCGAACGGCCACCGTCACCGACATCAGCCCGCGAATCATGCGGGTAACGGACCGTTGCTGTCACTCCCGGGTCGTTGTAGCGGCGCAGGAGCAGCACCACGGGTCCGTTACCGAGAAACCCGTGGGCCGCTGGCCCAGCGCGCAGGGTGTGGCTAGTTGTCGCCGCGCCAGCTCCGCGCCAGCCACGACGCCTCGCGCCAGCTGCGCGCTGCCCAGTCGTCGCCGCGCCAGGAGCGCGCCTCCCACTGGTCGTCGGAGAAGGCGTAGGCATCCCACGGGCGACCGTTCCACGAGGAACCGGTCCACGGGACGCCCTGCAGCTTCTTGTCGACCCAGCTGGTGCCGGTCCAGGTGCGCCCGTTCCAGGCGCCACCGATCCAGCTGCTGTCCTTGGCCTGCGCGGTCATCCACGCCCGGGCGTTCCAGGGTGAGCCGAGCGCGTCGACCTCACCGACGAGTACGTCACCGGTCTCGGGGTCGACCACGTGCTCGCCGGCACGGGTGGCCTCCAAGGTGCCCAGCCCGGTGGAGACCCGACTGGGAGCCGGGGCCGAGGGCAGGAACAGCGCGAGGCGCGCGTACACGACGGCGGAGGCGATCGAGACCACGCCAGAGCCCTGGGCCGGGTCGAGGCTCAGGAGCGGTTCGGCGGTCCGCATGAGGATCGCCTTCGCCTGAGCGGGGGTGAGGCTCGGACGCGCCTGGAAGAGCAGGGCGGCCGCACCGGAGGTGACGGCAGCCGCCTGCGAGGTGCCGCTGCCACGGAAGTATCGGTGCGCACTGTCACCCGGCACCAGGCCCTCGGGGTGCAGCTGGTCGGCGAAGGACCTCGGCACCCGCAGCGAGACGACGGACTTGCCCGGGGCGAGCAGGTCGGGACGCCGGGCACTGGTTCCGCTGTTGGAGAAGGAGGCCACGCGGTCGTCGAGGGTGAGGGCCGTTCCCGCATGGTCCACGGCGCCCACCGCGAGGACGTGTGGGTCGATCGCAGGCATCAGCAGCGGTTGGTTGGCACCGTCGTTGCCACCGGACACGACGACCAGGATGCCCTTGCGCCAGGCGTTCTCGACGGCGGCGGCGAGCGGGTCGACCTGCCACGACTGGGTCGAGGCAGTGCCGTAGGAGAGGTTGAGCACGCGCACGTTCATGCCCTGCGCGCGGCGGTTGGCGACCACCCAGTCGATGGCGGCGATGACCTGGGACACGTCGGCGCCTCCGTCACCGGTGGCCACCTTGAGGCTGAGCAGCTCGGCGCCCGGCGCCACGCCCGCGAACTTGCTGGGCGAGGGCCTGCGGGGGTCGAAGCCGGCGTCGCGGCCGGCGATGATGCCCGCCATGTGCGTGCCGTGGCCGAACCCGTCGAGGTAGCGGGTGCCGGCGCGCTGGCTCTCGTAGGACAGGTCGGGTCCGTCGACCACCTTGTCGGGGTCGTCCAGACCGGGCACCGGCGCGACGCCGGTGTCGATCATCGCCACCGTGACGCCGGTGCCGGTGATGCCACTGCGCCAGGCGCTCTGGGCACCGATCCGCTTGGTCAACGAGTACAGCGAGCCCTGGTCGCGCGTGGCGTCCCACTCGCCGTTGGCGGACCCCGCCGCGCCCTGGCCGGTGTCGTCATCGCCCCACAGGGTGTCGCCGAGCCCGCCGTCGGTGCTGAGCAGGGAGAGCAGACCATCCGGGAGCAAGCCACCCGGCAACAGAACGTCCGGCAACAGACAGTCGCCCAACAGGCCGCCCAACAGACAGTCGTCGGAGAGCAATCCATCGTTGTTGGTGGATGCCACCGGTGTCGCGGCGCCGGTCAACAAGCTCGTTGCCAGACCCGCCGACAACAGGCCGACCGAAATTCTCTTCCACGTGATGCTCGCCACGACGACCCCACCATCATCAAAGTGGATGGCCCACCCATCCGAGCAGCACCATGCCCGACCCGGACCTTCGTCTGAGAGCGATCATCCGAAATTTTCCCATGCGGGCTAGACCAACCCCCTGGGCGCCGGCGACCCGGGGTGCAACGCCTCCCTCGCGCGTTGTGCCAACACCTGAACGCGAGGCGGTCTGCTGGCCTACCGTTCATCCCAGGTGGGCGAGGTGATCGACCGCAGGAGTCACACCCACTTCAGGAGCGCGCATGGACGTCGAGCTGGGCAGGGGCGACCCCGCTGTCGTCCCTGCCCGCCCCGAACCCGGGAACCGCACGGCGTCCGGGGACGCAGCTGCGGGCCGGTCCGAGCGGTCGACCCTGCTGCTCACGTGGCTCCTGGCTGCGGCCATGGCCGCGGCGGCAGGCTTGATGGCCGTCCCAGGGATCCTCGAGCATCCGGAGCTGGCCGAGCCGGGCCTTGCCTGGCTGGGCCTGCTGGCTCTCTTCGCGCTGGCCGAGGTCGTGGTCATCCACCTGCCCACCCAGCGCAACGCGCACGGTCATACGCTGCGCGAGCTCCCGGCGGTGCTCGGCCTGATCTTCCTGCCACCGCAGCAGTACGTGACGGCGTACGTCCTGGGGGCGACGCTGGCGCTCATCGTCGCGGCCCGGATGCGGGGCGTGAAGCTGGGCTTCAACTCCGCCATGTTCGCTCTCGAGGCGACCCTCGGCGTGGTGACCTACCACGCGATCCTCCAGGGTGGGGACCCACTGTCGTTCACCGGCTGGGCGGCCGCCATCGTGGCCGTGCTCGTCACCGACCTCATGTCGGCCGCCGCCGTCACCGCCGCGATCAGCCTCACCGAGGGTGCCTTCGACGGCGCGGTCCTCCACGAGGCGCTGGTGTCAGGCTCGTTCGCTGCGTTCATCAACACCTGCGTCGCCCTGCTCGTGGCCACTCTGGCGCTGACCCGGCCGACCGCCCTGCCACTCCTCGGCGTCGTGGTGGTCCTCCTCGCCCTGGCCTACCGGGTGTACGTGTCGCTCGCCCGCGGCCACGCCCAGACCCAGCTGCTGTACCGCTTCGTCGACCGCACCTCAGCGGCCACCTCCTCGGACGACGTCATGACGGTCGTCCTCACCGAAGCTGCTGCCTTGATGCACGCCGAGCGGGCCTACCTGGTGCAGGTCGCCGGGCCAGATGACGTGCACTGCCTCGCCGTCCGCGATGGTGCTCTTCACTCAGAGTCCCTCACGCCGCTCGGTGAGGGCGGGGACTGGTGGTGGCCGGCGCTCGACGGCGTCGTCGTCCAACATCATCGGCCCCGCGCCCGGCGCGGCGGAGTACCGCACGCCCAGGTCGGTACGACGCCGTTGGCGGCGCCCCGCGACGGCCTGGCCGCGCGGCTGGGAGGTGCGCGCCACGTCCAGCACCTGCTGGTGGTGTGCGACCGTTCCTTCGACAAGGAGACTTTCGGGAAGGATGACCAGCAGGTCTTCGAGGCGCTGGCCGCGCACGCGGGCGTCGCCCTGGAGCGGGCTCGCAGCGTCAGTGACCTCGAGGCCCTGGCCGAGAAGCTGGAGGTCGCCCGCGACGCCGCGTTGGCGGCCTCCGAGGCGAAGTCGTTGTTCCTCGCCAACATGAGCCACGAGATCCGCACTCCCCTCACCACCATGCTGGCCGCCGCCGAGATGCTGCAGGAGACCGACCTCGACAAGCTCCAGCTCAACCTGCTCGAGCGGATGCTGCGCTGTGGTGGCTCGCTGAAGGAGCTGGTGGAGACGATCCTCGACTTCTCCCGCATCGAGGCCGGACAGGTCGAGCTCGCCCTCCGGCCGTTCGATCTCCACATGCTGATGGCCGACGTCGCCGACATCTACCAGCTGCGGGCCGACCACGCCGGCAACCGGTTCAGCTGCGAGGTGGCACCGAGCGTGCCCCGCACGGTGGTCGGCGACCGCAGCCGGTTGCTCCAGGTGCTCCACAACCTGCTCGACAACGCCGTGAAATTCACCCACGAGGGCCAGGTCGACCTCCGGGTGCGTTCGTCGCCGACCACTGCGGGAGGCGTCGAGTTCGTCGTGCGCGACACCGGCATCGGCATCGCCTCCGAGAACCAGGACAGGATCTTCGGGGTGTTCAGCCAGGTGGATGCCAGCGTCACGCGACGCTACGAGGGCACCGGGCTGGGGCTGGCCATCTGTCTCCAGCTCACCGACATCATGAACGGAGTCATCTCCGTCGACTCCGAGGAGGGCGTCGGGAGCACCTTCACGGTCTGCCTGCCGTTGCCGGAGACCGACTCCGGCTCGTCAGGGGACGCCGAGGTCCAGCTGGACGACGGCGGCCGCGCGGGCACTGATCGACGCGCGTTCGGGTGAGCCGGGGACGGTCAAGGGCAGGTCCAACGGCGCCCGGATACTGACCACGACGCTGTCGCGGGCGGGGTCGAAGCCGACCTGCCAGGTCAGGCCGGGGTAGTCGGCGTACGCGCCGGTGGCTCGGAGGTAGTCGACGACGGCAGCCTCGGCGACGGCGCGCTGCTGCTCGAGCCGGGTGGAGGAGCCGATGCCCTCGCCGTAGAGGGAGCCCTCGTTGCGAGACCCGGCGTCGGCGCCCGCGAGGGCAGCACCGTCGGCGAGGTTGGTGAGGCCCTGGCGGTGGAGGTAGGCCGCGGACGCGTCGACCACCACCCCGATCGCCATCAGCAGCACGACCGCGAGTCCCACGATCATCACCGTCGTCTGGCCGGCCTCCGACCTGGGCTCGCGTCTCATCCGACATCTCGGAACTGGCCGACCGGGACGGTGTGGGTCGAGTCGAGCCGGAAGCTCGGGGCGTCGCCGCCGAGCACAGTCGGCAGCAGCGGCAGCCTCACCCCCGACCAGACCGTGACGGTGATGACCGCGCCCGGCGCATGGCAGTCGCCACCTCCGCACGACACGTCGAAGGTGAAGGACTGGTCGTCGCCGCCCTGGTCGGCCATCGCCTGACGGATCGCAGCCTGCGCCTGCTGCCGACCCGCACCGTCGCTGTCGGCGAGGGCGTAGGCCCGGGCGCCCGAGCGCGCGGCCGACGTGGTCGCGAACGCGCCGCGCTGCACCTCGAACACCGACAACACGATCCAGAGCAGTGGGACGAGCAGGAGTACGCCGAGCCAGACGATCTCCACGACCGCGCTGCCGTCGTCGGACCGCCTCACGGTGTCTCCTCCACGGCGTGGCCGACGACCTCGAGGTCGACGCCGAGTCCACCGAGCCCGAGGGCGGGCACCCGTGCGCGTACGACGACCTCGACCGTCGGCCGACCGTCGAGGCTGACCATCCTGGCGTCCACGTCGCGGGCGAACCGCCCCGAGATCGCGCCCTCGACCTGGTCGCGGGTGCGCTGCTCGCCCGCGGCGAGATCACGGTCGAGGGAGGCGGCGTAGCGAGCGCCCTCGGCGGCCGCGTTGGCGAGGGTGTTGCGGACCAGCAGCACCAGCCCGACGTGCAGGATCCCCAGGAACAGCGGGATCAGGACGACCAGCACCAGCACGAAGTCCACGACCGCGGACCCGCGCGCGCCGGGACCAGCCGAGCGACGTCGGCGGAGCACGGCTCAGCTGACCTTGTTGAGCGCAGATCGCAGCAGGTCGCGCAGCTCCTCACGCGCGATGCCGTAGATGACTGCCACCAGACCGGCGGTCATCACCGTGATCAGCACCCACCCGGGCACGTCACCGCGGTCGTCGCGCGGCAGCGTCATCGCGACGTAGAACCGCGTCATCAGCTCGAACATGTGTGTCTCCTTCACTCGTGAGTCAGGGGGTTGTCAGCGAGAGTCCGACGACGCCGGGCCAGAACGCGAAGAACACGGTGACCGGGAGGACCAGGAACACGACCGGCACCATCATGAAGACCTCCTTGCGCGCGGCGGTCTCGATGAGCTCGCGGCGACCGGCCTCGCGGACGTCGGCGGCCTGGGCGTGGAGGACGTCGGCCAGCGGTGTGCCGCGCTCGACGGCGACCGCGATCCCCTGGGCGAAGCGGGCCACGAGCGGCTGCCCGGAGCGCGCTGCCCACTGGTCGAAGGCCTCGCCGACCGGCTCACCGGTGCGGACGTCGGCCAGGACGTGGGCGAGCTCGCGGGAGAGCTCACCGCCACTGCGGCGTACGACGCGGTCGAGTGCCGACACCGGGCCCTCACCGGCAGCAACCGCGAGCGCGAGCAGCTCGGCGACGGCGGGGAACTCGAGCAGGATCCGGCGCTCGCGGTCGCGGACCTGGCTGCTGAGGTGGTAGTCGCGGCCGATCACGCCGAGCGCGAAGCCGACCAGGCAGAGCACTCCCGACGAGACGAGCGTGCCGCCACCGGACACCGACTGCAGCAGGCCGTACGCGGCGGTGAGTGCGAACCCGACCAGTCCCCACACGACCTGGCTGATCCGGAACTCGTGGACGGTCGCGTCCTGGCCGGCGCGTTCGAGCCGGCGGCGTACGGACGCCGCGCCGCCGAGGATCCGCTCGACGGTGTCGGCGGCGACCCGGAGCGCCGGGCCGAAGACCCCCCGGACCGGGGGCGAGGCGCCCGGCGTGCTGGCGAACGCGGGCAGGTCGCGGACGTAGGGCAGCACCCGGAGCGCGAGCTGAGGGCGCCGGATCGCAGCGACCCGCGACCACACGAGCAGCACACCACCCCCGGCGATCAGGCCGAGCACGGCACCCCAGAGGCCGAGGGTCACGACAGGATCCGTCGCTCGATCGGCAGCCGGCCGATCCGCATCATCAGCCGGTAGGCGACGACGCACGCCGCTCCACCGACGACGAGCACCGCCACCCCGCCGGACGAGGAGTAGCGCGCGATGACCTCGGACTGGAAGCTCATGAAGAGCAGCACGACCCACGGCGCGGCGACCGCCAGCCGGGCCCCGTTGACGCTCCACGCCTGCCGCGACTCCAGCTCGGAGCGGGTCCGCGCCTCATCTCGCAGGTAGCCGGACAGGTTCCGCAGCAGCCGACCGAGCTCACCGCCGCCGACCTCCCGCGCGATCCGAAGCCCCTCGACGACCCGGTCACCGACCGGGTCGGCCAACCGTTCCTTGAGCCGGTCGAGACACTCCCCGAACCGGCCGGACAGCTGATAGTCGTGGCCGAACGCGATGAACGCCGGCCGGAGCGGCTCCGGTCCGCGCTCGCCGAGGTTGGTGAGCGCGTCGGGCAGCGACATCCCCGCGCGTACGGCGCTGGCGAGGTTGTCGACGGCCTCGGGCCAGACCTCGGCGTACTCCCGAGCCCGACGGCGGGCCCGGCTGCGGACCAGGGCGACCGGCAGGTAGCCGCCCATCACCGCGAAGCAGAGCGCGACCGGCAGGGTGCCCGAGACCAGCTGGACCACCAACCCGGCGGCGAAAGCCAGGACGGCGCACATGCCGAGCAGGCTGGAGGTGCCGACGTGGGCGAGCCCGGCGGCCGCGAGACTGCGCCGAAGCCGGCTGGGCCGAGGTGCTCTCGTGGGCGGCGGCAGCGCGAACGCCGACCACACGAGCAGCAGCCCGACGCCGACACCCAGTCCTACCAGGGCACCCATCAGCGGTCGCCCCCGAGCAGGGCCGCGACGTCGATGCCGAGCCGCTCGAAACGCTCCCGACGCGGCGGCACCCCGCTGCCTCGGCGCAGCTCTCCGCCGGCGTGCTCGAAGAGCGTCTCGGTCTCGATGATGTCGGCCTCCACCCGTCCCGGCACGGCGACGATCTCCTGCACGCGGCGGCCACCGCGCGGGTCGAGGCCGAGGTGGACGACGAGGTCGACACTGGCTGCGACCGTCGGCACGACGAAGCGGGCCGAGATGTTCTCGCCGGCGAGCAGCGGCAGCGTGCACATCTTCACCAGCGCCTCGCGGGCGGAGTTGGCGTGGATGGTGCACATGCCCGGCAACCCGGCGTTGAGGGCGAGCAGGAGGTCCATGCACTCCTCCGCCCGCACCTCCCCCACGATCAGCCGGCTCGGCCGCATCCGGAGGCTCTCCTTGACCAGGTCACGGAGCGTGATCTCACCGGTCCCCTCCAGGCCGGACTGGCGGGTCTGCATCGGCACCCAGTCGGGGTGGGGGAAACGGAGCTCGAAGACCTCCTCGACGCTCACGACCCGCTCCCCGCCGGGGATGGCGGCGGCCAGGCAGTTGAGGAGGGTCGTCTTGCCGGCCTGGGTCCCGCCGGCGACCAGGATGTTGAGGCCGGCCCGGACGGAGGCGTCGAGGAAGGCGGCGGCCTGCGGGGTGAGGCTGCCGAGGTCGACCAGCCCGCCGAGGCTGGCCGCGCGGAGCACGAACTTGCGGATGTTGACGGCCGAGAAGCCACGGCTGATCCCCTCGAGCACGACGTGGAGACGATGGCCCGCCGGGAGCATGGCGTCGACGAACGGGCGGCTGATGTCGATGCGTCGTCCCGACGACTTGAGCATCCGCTCGGTCAGCTCCTGCACCTGGGCCGTGGTCAGCATCAGGTTGGTCAGCTCGTGGCGGCCGTTGCGGGCGATGAAGACCCGGCTGGGGTCGTTGATCCAGATCTCCTCCACCGCCGGGTCGTCGAGGTAGGGCTGCAGCGGGCCGAAGCCGGAGACCCGGGCGACCAGCTCGCCGACGACCGAGTCGACGTCGGGGACCGGCGCGACGACACCGGACAGCGAGCGCTGGTCGTGGTCGCGGACGACGACCTCCGCGATCCGGCGTACGAGCCCGGCGTCGCGCTGCGGGTCGACGCCCTCGCGGCGGACGTGGTCGCGCACCTGCGCGTCGAGGCTCTCGACGAGCGCCCCGTGCGCGTCGGTCATGGCCATGCCGGCCCCCGTCCCGAGTGAGGTTCCACTCCGAACCTAGGCGTCTTTACCTTCGCTCGCGAGGGGTAGTCGGTCGGTCTGTGGACAACCGAGCCCAGCGGGGAGGAGTTCGGTAACGGACCGGTGGTGCCGCTCCCGGGTCGTTGTAACGGCGCAGGAGCGACTGCAAGGGTCCGTTACCCACACACCACCGGCGTGCGCGACGGGTCAGCGGCGGGGCATCAGGATGTCGAGGCCAGCGGCGTCGAGATCGCCGGTGATCCGGCCGCCCTGGGACTCGGCCAGCTCGCGCGCCGCGGTGAGGCCGGGGTGGGGGGCGGGAGAGGCGACCTCCGGGGGGACCGTCACCCGGACGTGCGCGTCGTCGCCGACGAAGCGGAGCCGCACGGCACCGTTGCCACCGACGACGTCGGCGAGGACCAGCTCCAGGACGTGCTCGACCGGGCCGGGGGTGAAGGTGACGTCGAGGTCGCCGTCGGCGCGAGCGGTCACCGTACGCCGGTCGTCGGCGAGCCGGTCGGCCCAGACCTGGGTGACCTGGGTGGCCAGCTCGCTCAGCGCCACCGCACCGCCCTCGACCAGCGCCCCCTGCCGGGTGATCGACACCAGCTCCCCGGCGGCGGCAGTGACGTCCTCGACGCGTTGCAGGCAGCGACGTGCCGCGGCCTTGGCGTCGTCGGGGACGTCGTCGCGCAGGGTGAGGTCCTCGAGCTCGAGCTGCAGCGCGGTGAGGGGGGTGCGGAGCTCGTGGGAGGCGTACTCGGCGAAGTCGCGCTCGCGCGCCAGCCGGCCCTCCAGCTGGAGTGCGCTGACCTTGAGCGCCTGACCGATCGCCCGCGCCTCGGGGATCCGGGTCGCGGGCAGCTGCAGGTCGAACCGGCCACGGCCCAGCGCGGCCGCAGCGCCGGCCAACGACGCGAACGGGGCGGTGAGGCGTACGGCGAGCCACCAGCCGGCCACGCCGGCCATGATCGCCACGAGCAGCGCCAGCACCAACAGCGAGGCGAACTGCCGGGCTGCGACGGCATCGATCTCCCGCGGGGTCGAGGTGAGGATCACCCGCCCGTCCCCGGCGTCGCTCGTGGCGGTGACCCTGCCCTCGGAGCTGACGAAGGCTCGGCCGTCGGCGACGACCGAGTCGCCGTTCGGCCGGACGTACTCCAGCCGGGAGTCGACGTTGACCAGCTCGGTCAGCAGCGCCTCGTTGACCTTGCCACCGGCGTCGATCCGGTCGGTCAGGACGTTCGCGATCAGGGCAGCCCGGTCGTCCTGGTGGGACTGCTCCTGGTCTCGGACCATGCCCTCGACCGTCCAGGCCTGGACCGAGACGACCATGACCAAGACGATGACCGCCAGCAGGACGAACGAGCTGACAAGTCGTTCACGCATCGGCGGGACCCTCGAGGCGGAATCCCACCCCGCGGACCGCCACGATGCGCTCAACCACATCTGATCCCTCGAGCTTGGCACGCAACCGACCGATGGTGACGTCGAGCGTCTTGGTCGAGCCGTACCAGTTCTCGTCCCACACGTCGGCCATCAGCCGCTCGCGCGACACCACCTTGCCGCGCTCGGCGACCAGGATGTCGAGGACGTCGTACTCCTTGCCGGTGAGCATGACCTCCGTGCCGTCGAAGAACACCCGGCGCGCGTCCTGGTCGATCTGGACCTGGTCGCGCCGCAGCTCCGGCTCGGCGAGCGCGTGTGCGGGCCCGGTACGGCGCAGCAGCGCACGCACCCGTGCCTGCAGCTCGGCGAGACCGAACGGCTTGGCGAGGTAGTCGTCGGCGCCGTAGTCGAGGCCCACCACCCGGTCGAGCTCGCCCGCCCGCGCGGTCACGATCAGGATCGCGCCGTCGAAGCCGGCGGCCCGCGCCTTCTGGCAGACCTCGAGCCCGTCCATGTCCGGGAGCCCGAGGTCGAGGATCATCACGTCGGTCTTGTGTGAGGCCATGTAGTCGAGTGCGATCTCACCGCTCTCGACGCGGACTACCTCGTACCCCTCACGTTCGAGCGTGCGAACCAGCGGGAAGGCGATGTCTTCCTCGTCCTCAACAACCAACACACGCGTCATGTGGGTGAGCATAGGGCCCCAGCGGGCACCCTTTACCCCGGTTCGGGGTCATCGGTCGGCCAGTCAGGTGAGGGGCGGCGCCGCCGTGGCTCCGGACCGCGCCCGCACGCTGCCGTTCGAGCCGGCGTCCTTCTCGGCACTCCGGTGAGCGCCGCGCCGCAGCATCAGGAGCACCGCCACCAGGCCGATCACCAGTGCCGCCGGACCCCACGGTGGGAGCCTGACCGCCTCGAGGGCGATCATCGGGTAACCCAGCCACGGCACCGAGAAGGCGGCCCGCTCGACCTCGACACCGGACATCGGCACCACCCAGGGGTCCACGGCCGCGGCGGAGTCACGCCGGGTCAGGAAGGCGCCGTCGTCGATCACCACGACGCGGCGCGTGACGCTCCCGTCGGCGGGGTCGAGCCCCGGCGGGACGAACGTGGCCACGTCGCCGACCTCGAGCTGCGTGGCGGAGATCCGCTCGTCGAAGACCAGCGAACCTCGGGCATGCGTGGCGGCGGTCGCCTCGTCGTCGATGACGTTGGTCTGCAGGCCGAGCGCCAGCGGGATGAGCAGGACGACCCCCCACAGCGCACCCGCCACGAGCACGGCGCGGAGCGCACGCGGCCAGCGCCGTCGGCGCGGCTTCGCGGTGATCTCCATGCGGCATGTCCCCGTTCGGTGTCGGCCCGGAGGGCGAACGCGGACGGGTCGCCTCGGATGACACCAGAAAGGTAGGGCGATACCGACCACAAGGGGGACTCTTCGCGGCCTCGTGGTCACCACAATCGGGTAACGACTCCCGCGCCTCCTCAGGCGAGTCCGGCGAGCAGGTCACCGTGGTCGGCTACCCGCTCGAGGACCTGTTCGAAGCGGAACTGGGTGAGCTCCACCGGATCCTCCGCGCCCGCCTCCACCTCGGGCCAGGCGAGGGGTGTGGCGACGTACGGCTTCTCGCGTCCGCGCAGGGAGTACGGCGACAGGGTGGTCTTCGAGCCGGCGTTCTGTGACCAGTCGAGGAAGACCTTTCCGGACCTGCGGGCCTTGGTCATGGTCGCCGTCACCTGGCTGGGGTGCTCCTTCTGGAGCTCCTCGGCCACGGCCTTGGCGAGCCCCGTCGTGCCCTCGGGGTTGAGCTTGCCGGGCAGCGCGGCGTAGAGGTGCAGGCCCTTGCTGCCGCTGGTGACCGCCCACGTCTCGAGATCCCGCTCGGCGAGCTTCTCGCGGACCCACAACGCCACGACCGCGCACTCGTGGAGCCCGGCGCCCTCGCCGGGGTCGAGGTCGATGACCAGCCGGTTGGGGTTGCGGGGCCGCCCGTTGCGCCCGACCGTCCACTGGTGGACGTGGAGCTCGAGGGCGGCGAGGTTGGCGAGCCAGGTGAGGGTCGCGAGGCCGTCGACCACCGGGAACTCCAGGTGATCACCGTGGCGGGAGTCGCCCCGCGACCCGGTCGTCGGGACCCGCGCCGTACGCACCCACGACGGCGTGCCCGCGGGCGCGTTCTTCTCGAAGAAGCTGCTGCCGGCGACGCCGTGAGGCCAGCGGACCCGGGTGACCGCGCGATCTCGGAGGTGTGGGAGCAGCACCGGCGCGACCTGCGCGTAGTAGTTGAGGACCTCACCCTTGGTCGTCCCGGTCTGCGGGTAGAGCACCTTGTCGAGGTTGCTGATCGAGAGGGTGCGCCCGTCGACGTCGACCCGGACCTCCTCGGCCACCTCAGCTGCCGATCGCGATCAGCGGCCTGCGGTCCTGGTCGAGCCGGAACATCAGCTTGCGCATGAACCAGCGCGGCGCGCTCGCGCAGCCGGCCGTCGCCCCGCTGCCGTTGACGTGGAGGAAGATCGCGCCGCCGCGCTTCTTGACCTGGCTGTGGTTGAAGCTGGTGACGACGGCCCACTCGTACTGGTCCGGGTAGTCCTTGAGCCGCTCCGAGGCGTCGGGGTGGCCGGCGTCGAGTCCCCAGCGGAAGCCGCCCTGCTCCTTGTTGCGGTAGCGGTTGTAGTGCTTCGACTCGTTGTCGAGCACCCAGTAGTCGCCCTTCCGGACCTTGCGGTACGACGGGTCGAAGCCGTCCTTCTCGCGGTCCATGCCGAACGCCCACGGCAGCCGGAACGTGCCGGCGGGGGTCTTGCCCGAGCCCTGCACGCGCTTGCGGGGACGGACGAGTCCGTTGTAGCCCACGGCGCCGTCGGTGGACCGGAACCGCTTCACCCACTCGCCGCCGTCCTTGGCCCAGAACGTCACCCGGGCGTGCCAGTCGTCGGTCTTGCGGACCGTGACGACCTGACGCGTCTTCGCGCGCAACTTCACCGTCACGCCGTCCAGGGTGACCGTGCTGCCGCCGCGCGCGGCCGAGAGCTCGGCGGGGGCGACGACCAGCAGGGTGGCGACGAGAACGGCGGCGAGAAGCTTCACGAGAGGTCCTCCGGGGTCAGGTCGGAGCGGACGCCCTGGAACGACGGTTGGCGCAGGCGATCGTAACCGAGCCCGTGGGTGTCGATGTCGACCACGACCACCGGTTCCACCCAGGTCGTGCCCTGGGCGTCGACGCGCGGCACCTCGTCGGCGAAGGGGCTCGCGCCGACGTGGAGCGGCGCCAGCAGCTCCTGCAGCATCCGGGCCGTCGCCCCACTCAGCCCGCTGCCGACCCGGCCCCGGTACATCAGCCCGTCGGCGGTGCGCTCCCCCACCAGCACCGCCGCCAGCCGGTCGGTGGTGTCGACCTGGGGCCGCCAGCCGCCGACGACGAACGAGCCGCGGTGACGGTGGGCGCGCTTGAGCCAGTCCTTGCTGCGCGTGTCGAACCGGTAGCGCGAGGTGAGTCGCTTGCTGACCACGCCCTCGAGTCCCTGCTGGCGGGTGGCGTCCCAGAGCATGGCCCCGTCGTCGTACGTCGCGGGCACCTGCCACCTCGACTCCTCCAGTCCCAGGCCGGTGAGCAGCTCGCGGCGCTCGGCCAGCGGGCGTCCGGTGAGGTCCTCGCCGTCGAGCCGCAGCAGGTCGAAGACCATCAGGGTGGCGGGGATCTGCTCGGCCAGCCGGGCCGCGTCGACAGCCTTGCGCACGTGCATCCGGTGCTGCAGGACACGGAAGTCCGGGATGCCGCGGTCATTGAGGGCGATGACCTCGCCGTCGACGAGCAGGTCGCGGTCACCGAGCGGCGCGGCGCTCAGGTCCGGCCAGGCCGCGGTGACGACGTTGCCGTTGCGGCTGAACATCCGGACGACGCCGTCGGTGACGTCGACGAGCACGCGCACGCCATCCCACTTCACCTCGTGCACCCAGCCGTCCCCCGGCGGGACGTGGTCGGTGGCCGTGGCCAGCATCGGACGCATGCGGGTCATCATCGCGGACCTGTGGACAGCGTGGGCCGGCCGTGGGTGATCCGGGGCAGGCTGAGCGCCGACACCGGAGGGGACGATGAGGCACCATGGAGACCGTGACCACGCTGCCGCGCGGCCGACCGTTGACCCGGGCCGATCTCGAACAGGTGCCCGATGACGGGCACCGCTACGAGCTCATCGACGGCGCCCTCGTCGTGACGCCCGCACCGTCGATGAGGCACCAGCGCGCGGTGCTGAACCTCGCCGTGCGCCTCCGGCAGACCTGCCCGGACGAGTGGGAAGTGTTCGTCGCGCCGTTCGCCGTGGCGTTGGCGGACGACACCGAGCTGCAGCCCGACGTCCTGGTCGCCCGCCGGGCCGACCTCGCCGAGCGCGACCTCCCGGCGTCGCCAGTCCTGGCCGTGGAGGTGCTCTCCCCGAGCACGAGACTCGTCGACCTGAACCTGAAGAAGGCGCGCTTCGAGGTCGCCGGCACACCGGCCTACTGGGTGGTCGACCCGATCGAACCGAGGCTGACCGCGTGGGAGCTGCGCGGCTCGGCGTACGTCGAGGTCGCCGACGTCACCGCCGACGAGGTGTTCGAGACGACCGTTCCGTTCCCGGTGACGATCGTGCCCGCCTCGCTCGTCGTCTGACCGAGACTCAGCCGCGGGCAGGGAGCAGGCAGAACTCGTTGCCGGACCCGTCGACGAAGAACCGCCACGGCAGGTCGCCCCAGTCGGGGTGGTAGACCTCGCGCCCGCCGCGGTCGGCGATGCCGCGGGCGACCTCGTCGGCGTCGTCCCCGGTCTCGAGCCGGACGTCGAGGTGGATCCGGTTCTTGGCGTCACCCTTCGGCGCCGCCTCGGGGCACAGCTCGAGCAGCGGGCCGCGCCGGGACGGGTGCCGCAGGCTGTGCACGGCAGTCCCGGGGGCGAGGGTCCAGCCGGTCAGCCACGCCCACAGCTCGACGTCGCGGTCCGGGTCACCCGAGTCCAGCGGCAGCGCGGCGATCGGCCCGGTGTCGACGTAGACGTCGCGCCCCTCCATCACGCAGAACGGATTCCCCTCCGGGTCGCCGAGCACGACCCAGGGCACCTGCCCCTGACCGATGTCGAGGTGGCTCGCGCCGAGACCGAGCAGCCGGTCGACGGTCGACTGCTGCTGCTCGCCGCCGCGCAGGTCGAGGTGGAGCCGCAGCGGCTCGGCGGGCGGTTCCGGGACCCGCTGGAAGCAGAGGTCGAGGACCGGGCCGCCATCGTGGGCCAGCTGCGTCTCGTAGACCTCCGGGGCATCGGTGAGCTGCTCCGTCCCCAGCGCCTCCTCCCAGAAGCGCCCCAGGGTGCGCGGGTCGACGGCGTCGAACACGACGTTCTCCCAGAACATGGCTCCACCCTAGGACCGGGCACTGTCACGGGACACTGTGACGGGCACTGTCACGGGGGCGTGGTTGAGTCGTCCCATGACCGAGACCGCCGAGACCATCCGCCGCTACTGGGACTGCGCCGACCGCCGCGACTGGGAGGGCTTCGCGGCGACCCTCGCCGACGACGTCGTCTACGAGGTGCCCCAGACCCGCGAGCGCGTGACCGGGCGCGACGCCTACCTGCGGTTCAACCAGGAGTACCCCGGCGACTGGCGCGTCGCCGTACGCCGGGTCGTGGCCGACGCGACCGGCGGTGTCGCCTGGACCGACTTCACGGTGGGCGACGACACCGCGACCGGCATCCACTTCTTCACCATGGACGGCGACGGCTTGGTCACCCACATCGACGACTTCTGGCCCGAGCCCTACGACCCGCCGGCCGGCCGGGACCACCTGGTCGAGCGCGACTGACGCACGGCGGCGATACCCTCGTTCCATGCGTGCGATCTGGAAGGGCTCAGTCAGCTTCGGCCTCGTCAACGTGCCCGTGAAGCTCTACTCGGCCACGGAGTCCCATGACGTCTCGTTCCGGCAGGTGCACGCCAAGGACGGCGGCCGCATCAAGTACCAGCGGGTCTGCTCGATCGACGGCGAGGAGGTCGCGTACGCCGACATCGCCAAGGGCTACGAGACCGAGGACGGCGAGATGGTGATCCTCACCGACGACGACATGGCCGACCTGCCGGTCACCTCGTCGCGGGAGATCGCCGTCGAGAAGTTCGTCCCCAGCGACCAGATCGACCCGATGCTGCTCGAGAAGTCCTACTACCTCGAGCCGGAGAAGACCGGCGCCAAGCCCTACGCCCTGCTGCGCCAGGCCCTGCTCGAGGCCGACCGGATGGCCGTGGTCACGGTGGCCCTGCGTCAGCGCACCACCATCGCGGTGCTGCGTGTGAAGGACGACGTGATCGTGCTCCAGACGATGATGTGGCCCGACGAGATCCGCAAGGCCGACTTCAGCGTCGAGGCCGGCGAGGTCAAGGACTCCGAGGTGAAGATGGCCAACATGCTGGTCGAGACCTTGGCCGGTGACTTCGACGCCTCCGAGTTCGAGGACGACTACGCCGGCGCGGTGCAGGAGCTGGTCAAGGCGAAGATCGAGGGCGGCGAGATCAAGCGGACGCCCACGTCGACCAAGTCCTCCGGCGAGGTCGTCGACCTCCTCGCGGCACTCCAGAAGTCCGTCGAGGCCGCCAAGACCGCGCGCGGCGAGTCCGACTCGTCCAGTGACAGCAAGAAGAAGACGCCGGCCAAGAAGACTGCGAAGAAGGCGGCCAAGAAGAAGGCCAGCTGATCAGCTGACGCCGGCGGCGCCGAGGCGGGAGGACCAGGCGGCCAGCGCCTCGCGCAGCTCGTCGGGTGCGTCGAGCAGGGTCACCGGCGCCTCGAGGTAGCCGAGGCCGAACACGGCCCAGGACAGGTCGTTCGCCTCGAACGCGAGTTGCACCGCGTCGTCGGTGACCTCCGTGACGCTCGCCCACGGACCGATGCGGCGTCGTACGTGCTCCTCGCCCGCGGCGACCGAGACCGTGAACCGGATGCCGAGCTCGCCGCGCGAGACCCCCGCGCGCACGTACGCCGCCGCGTCGCCGCCGGGGATGTCACGCGGGCGGAAGATCGCCTTGGTACCGCCGGGGTCGCGCAGCCGGTCGAGCCGGAACGAGCGCCAGTCCTGTCGGTCCAGGTCGTAGCCGAGCAGGTACCAGCGCCGGCCGACCGTCACCAGCTGGTGCGGTTCGACGTGGCGTCGCAGCTCCTCGCCGGGAGCGCTGCCGCCCCGCGCGGTGTAGCCGAAGCGGAGGCGCTCGCGGTCGCGGATCGCCTGCGCCACGATCGCCAGCACGCCGGCCTCGACCTCCGGCGCCCGCGAGAACGGGGCGTCGACGGTCGCCGCACGCAGCGTCTCCGCCCGCCGCCGCAGCCGGGCCGGCAACACCTGCACCACCTTCGACAACGCCGAGATTGACGCCTCGGCCAGCGATCCGCCGTAGCCGCTGGCCGCGCTGCCGAGGGCGACGACCATCGCGATCGCCTCGTCCTCGTCGACGACCAGCGGCGGCATCGAGCCCCCGGGACCCAGTTGGTAGCCACCCTCGACACCGCGTGTCGAGTGGACCGGATACCCCAGCTCGCGCAGCCGCTCGATGTCGCGCCGCAGCGTCCGCTCGGAGACTTCCAGCCGTCCGGCCAGCTCGAGGCCGGGCCAGTAGCGGTGGGTCTGCAGCAGCGACAACAGCCGCAGGGTGCGAGAGCTCGTGTTCGCCATGACGACAAGATTCTCGCACATTCCGGTCAGGAACTGACCGGAAGCATCACTAGCGTCGGAGACATGGCACTCACACATGACACCGGGGCCGCCGATGCCCCGACCCAGACCACCACCCCGAGCCACCGCGCCGGTGATCGCCGGCCGCACCGCGGCACTGATCAGCCTGCTGCTGGCCTCGACCATGGAGCTGATCGACGTCACGATCGTCAACGTCGCGCTGCCGACGATCGAGTCCGACCTCGGCGCCAGCGGCTCACAGCTGCAGTGGATGGTCGCGGCGTACCCGCTGGCCTTCGCGGTCGCGCTGGTGACCGGCTCGCGGCTCGGCGACGCGTTCGGCCGCAAGCGGCTCTTCCTGGCCGGCCTGATCGGGTTCACGCTGATGTCGGCCGCCTGTGGGTTCGCGCCCAACGCCGAGGCCCTGGTCGCCTTCCGCGCGTGCCAGGGACTGGCCGCCGCGGCGATGATCCCGCAGGTGATGTCCAACATCCAGGTGATGTACGCCCCTGAGGAGAGGGCCAAGGCGATGGGTGCCTTCACCGGCCTCGCCGGCCTGGCCACCGTGCTCGGTCCGGTGCTCGGCGCCGTCCTCACCAATGCCGACATCGCCGGCAGCAGCTGGCGCCCGGTGTTCCTCATCAACATCCCGGTCGGCGTGCTCGCGCTCGCCGCGGCGATCCGGTTCATCCCCGAGTCCCGCTCGGAGCGCCGGCCCAACCTCGACCCCGTCGGCGTGGTCACGCTCGGCGCCGGACTGCTCGCCGTGCTCTACCCGCTGACGATGGGCCGCGAGCAGGGGTGGCCCGCGTGGGTCTTCGCGATGATCCTCGTCGGCGTCGCCGTGCTGGTCCGCTTCGGCCGCGCGCAGCGTCGCGCCGAGGACGCCGGCCGCGAGCCGCTCGTGGCGCTGAGCCTCTACCGCGGTGCGTCCTTCGCCGGCGGCAGCGCGGTGCTGATGGTGCTCTTCGTCTCGATGTCGGCCTACTTCCTGGGCCAGACGATCTACTTCCAGGCCGGTCTCGGCTGGTCGGTGCTCAAGGCCGGATTGGTCGGCATCCCGTTCGCGATCTCCACCGCCGGCTTCGCCGGCTTCGGGGTGACCGTGCTGGCGCCGAGGATCGGCCGCCGCGTCCTGCAGTACGGCGCGGGCGTGCTCGCGATCGGGGTCGCGCTCCAGGCCGCCGTGGTGCAGGTCGCCACCGCCGACACCTCGTTCTGGCTGTTCGTGCCGACCCTGGTCGTGACCGGCGCCGGGTTCGGACTGATGGTCGCGCCGATCGGCATGTTCACCATTGCCGAGGTCCCGGTCGACAAGGCCGGCTCCGCGTCGGGCCTGTTCAACACCACGACCCAGCTCGCGAACGCGGCCGGCGTCGCTCTCCTCGGCACACTGTTCTTCGAGGTCGTCTCCCGCCAGCGGAGCAGTGTCCCCGCGGAGCTGTTCGGCCCGGCCTTCCAGGTCGTGCTGGTCGCGGTCGCCGCGCTGATGGGCCTTGCCTGGCTCGCCGCGAAGGCGCTGCCCGAGGCCGCGCCCGCGGAGGCGCCCGAGCTCGGCTGACGCGCCCCTAGCCGGCAGGGTCCTCGGCCAGCCACGCCCGAATGGTCTCGGCGTGCTGGTCGAGGACCGGCGGTGCGCCGTGGTCGTGACGGGTGACCTCGGCGCCGTCGGCGTCGAAGAAGCGCAGCGGCGGTCCGGGCAGCGTGATCGGGCCCAGGGTCGAGTGCTCGACGTCGATCAGCAGCCCCTGGCTCGCGGTCTGCTCCCACTCGTAGACCTCGTCGAGCGCACGGACCTTGCCCGCCGGGACGCCGACCTCGGCCAACCGGGCCAGCAGCGGCTCCGCGTCCCACTCGGCGAACGCGGCCTCGAGGACCTCGATCACCCGTTCGCGAGCGCCCACCCGCTCCTGGTTGGTCCGCAGGCCCTCGGCATCGGGATCGAGGCCGAAGCCCTCGCACAGCCGCCGCCACAACCCCTCGCTGCCGACCGCGATCTGCACCGAGCCGTCGCGGCAGTGGAACAGTCCGTAGGGCGCGATCGAGGGGTGGTGGTTGCCCTGACCCCGGCCCACCTCCCCCGCGACGGTCCAGCGAGTTCCCTGGAAGGCGTGAACCCCGACGACGGAGGCCAGTAGCGAGGTGCGCACGACCGTCCCGCGGCCGGTCCGGTGCCGTTCGTGGAGTGCGCTGACCACGCCGTACGCGCCGTACATCCCCGACAGCAGGTCGCCGATCGGGACCCCCACCCGCTGCGGGTCGTCGGGGCCGGACCCGGTCAACGACATCAGCCCGGCCTCCCCCTGTGCGATCTGGTCGTAGCCGGCGCGGCCGCCCTCCGGGCCGTCGTGCCCGAAGCCGGTGATCGAGAGCACCACCAGCCGCGGGTTGCGCGCCTGGAGCGACTCGATGCCCAGCCCGAGGCGTTCGAGGACGCCGGTGCGGAAGTTCTCGACCAGCACGTCGGCGCGGTCGACCAGGGCCAGCAGCACCTCGCGGTCGCCGCCTTCCGAGGTGTCCTTGAGGTCGAGCGCGATCGACTCCTTGTTGCGGTTGGTGGACAGGAAGTACGTCGACTGCCGGGCCTCCGGGTCACCGACGAAGGGCGGACCCCAGCCGCGGGTGTCGTCGCCGGTGCCGGGCGCCTCCACCTTGATCACGCGGGCACCGAGGTCGCCCATCATCTGGGTGGCGTGGGGCCCCGCGAGGGCACGGGTCAGGTCGACGACGAGCACGTCCTGGAGTGGTCCGGTCACGGTCGACAGCCTCTCACTAGCCAGGCTCCGGGCCACGGCCGCGGGCCGCCTGTGAGTCGGGCGCCCGACGGTCGTAGCGGGACATCAGCGCGTCGCTGAGCCTGGGCGTGACGATGTTGAGCACTTCGCCCACCCGGCCGGCGAGCAGGTCGACGGTGAGCGGGCGTTCCTCCAACGCCCGGACGACGCGGGCGGCGGCCTGTTCCGCCGAGAGGGCCCGCCGGTCCTCGTAGGAGTCGGTCGGCACCACCATCGGGGTCCGCACCAGTCCGAACCGCATGTTCGTGAACGTCACGTTGTCGGCGTACGTCTCGCGGCCGGCGATGCGCGACCAGGTGTCGAGGGCGGTCTTCGAGGCGAGATAGGCGGCGAACTTCGGCGCCTTCAGCTGCACCCCCCAGCTGACCACGTTGACGACGTGCCCGAACCGCTGCTCGCGCATCGCGGGCAGCAACCCGAGCGTGAGCCGCACCGGCCCGAAGTAGTTGACGGCCATGGTGCGTTCGAAGTCGTGCATCCGTCCGTAGCTCAGGTGCAGCGAGCGTCGGATCGACCGCCCGGCGTTGTTGACGAGGTAGTCGACCCCGCCGTGCTCGGCCAGCACCGCGGCCACCAGCGCGTCGACCGAGTCCCCGTCGGCCAGGTCGCAGACGTACGCCGTCGCGCGGCCGCCCCGCGACTCGATGTCGGCCCGCACCCGGGCGAGCTCCTCGGCCCGGCGTGCGACCAGCAGCACCGTCGCGCCCCGACCTGCCGCGGCCAGCGCGGTGGCCTCGCCGATGCCGGAGGAGGCGCCGGTGACCAGGACGGTGCGGCCGACGAGCGGGCTGGGCGCCGATCGGCGCAGCAGACGTCGTACGCGCATCCGGGGCGTCTCGAAGAGCAGGCCCATCGGCTACTTGGTCTCCCACCGGAACAGCTGCGCAGCGAGCAGGGTCAGCGTGGCCGCGAACCCGGCCAGCACGGCCATCGGCAGCAGCACCGCGGTCGGCCCCTCGCCCCGGACCAGCACGTCGAGCATCCCCTCGTTGAGCCAGGCGAGCGGCAGTACCTTGGAGAACGCCTGCAGCCAGCCCGGGGCCGCGTCGAGCGGGAAGAAGGAACCACCGAGGAAGGCCATCGGCAGCACCAGGAAGTTGGCCATGTTGACCGCTCCCTCGACCGTCCGGGTGGTAGCCCCGGCGAACAGCCCGACCGCCATGAAGCACAACGTGCCGACCACCAGCAGCGGCACCGATGCCCACCAGGAACCGCTCAGCTGCAGCCCGAAGGCGGCCGCGCCGAGGCCGACGAAGACCGCCATCTGCACCAGGGCGACGCCGATGGTGACCGCGACCCGGGCCGCGACGACGGTGCGGGTGGTGACCGGTGCCAGCTGGAGCCGCCGCAGCAGCTTGCTCTGGCGCCAGCCCTGGAGGGTCGCCGCGGCACCGAACGCGGCGCTCATCGCGACCGCCCAGCCGAGCAGTCCGGGGGTGATGAACTGGATCGTGGTGAGGCTGTCGTCCTCGACCCGTTCCGTGGTGAGGGTGTACGTCGGCGGCTCTCCGGTCGCGGCCACGTTCGCCCCGTCGACGAAGGCGCGGAGCGCGCCCTGGGTGATGGCCGCCTTGGTCTGGTCGGTCTGGGTGTAGTGCGCGACCAGCTCCCCGTCCCGCATCTCGACCGCGACGTCGGCATCGCCGTCCTGCACCTCGGCGATCGCGGCCTCGAGGTCGTCGGACTGCTCGATGACGAAGGTGTCCTCGAACGCCTCCCTGGCCGGGGCGGGGAGGTCGTCGAACAACGCCACCTCGCCGACCTGGACCAGGTCGACCCGGGACTGCGACTGGTCGCCGAGCAGCCCGCCGAACAGGACCAGGAACATCAGCGGGAAGACGAGGGCGAAGAACACCGACGCCTTGTCGCGCAGGAAGCCGCGCAGGATCGCGACGGAGAGGGAGAGGAAGGGCTTCATGCGCGGTACTCCCGCCCGGTGAGCCCGAGGAACACGTCCTCGAGGGTGCCTCGGGTCTCGACGACCCGGACCGGGGCGTCCAGCGAGTCGACGAGCGCGGCCGGGGTGTCGAGCCGGAGCACCTTGCCGTGGTCCATGATCGCGACCCGGTTGCAGAGCGCCTCGGCCTCGTCCATGTAGTGGGTGGTGAGGACCACGGTGCGGCCCGCCGCGCAGATGCCGGACAGCAGGTCCCAGAGGTTGCGGCGGGCCTGCGGGTCGAGGGCCGCGGTCGGCTCGTCGAGGAACACCAGCTCCGGGTCGTGGACCAGGGCGCAGGCGATCGACAGCCGCTGCGTCTGCCCGCCCGAGAGGTGCTCGACGCGGGTGTCGGCCTTGTCGACCAGCCCCACCTGCTCCAGCCACTCGTCGCCACGCGCGGCGGTGACGCCGTACAGCGAGGCGAAGGTGTGGATCTGCTCGCGGGCGGTCAGCCGTTCGAAGAACGACGACGCCTGCAGCTGCACCCCGATCCGGGGCAGCAGCGATGCGTTGCGTGGCCAGGGCGACTCCCCCAGCACTCGGATGCTTCCCGCGTCCGGCTTCCGGAGACCCTCGATCATCTCCAGGGTGGTGGTCTTGCCTGCACCGTTGGGCCCGAGGATGCCGAAGAACTCTCCTTCGGCCACCTCGAAGCTCACCCCGTCGACTGCTCTGAGCTCCCCGTAGGCCAGCGCGAGGTCAGTGACCTCGATGGCTCCCATGCCGCCACGTTATCGAGGCGCGAGCAGCTGCCAGGGGGCCGCCTCCTCGATCTGGGCGGAGAGGCTGAGCAGCCGCTCCTCGCCGTCGGTGGGGCCGACCAGCTGCACGGCGAGCGGCAGTCCGTCGGCGGCGGTGCCGCGCGGCACGGAGGCGGCCGGGTTGCCGGCGATGTTCCAGAGCGCGACGTAGGCGATGGCGGGCATCGACCTCAGCGAGGCCCGGACCGGGCCGATTCCCGTCAGCACGCCGGTGGCGGGCGGACGGTGGGCCATGGTCGGCGTCAGCAGCACGTCGACCCGGTCGAAGACCCGGTTGGCCTTCTCCGAGACGGTCTCGGTCATGGCCAGGGCGCGGTCGAGGACCTTGGGCGTCACCCAGCTGCCGAGCCGGCAGGTGCTGCGGGTACGCCGTTCGAGCCGGTCCCGGTGCTCGACCTCGTCGGCCTCGGAGCGGATGCCGGCGAAGAACTGCGGCACGAACGCGAGCGTCGGATCGGGGTAGCCCGGGTCGACCTCCACCACGTCGTGACCCAGGTCGGCGAGCAGCCGGACCGTGTCCTCGACGGCACGGACGTGCTCCGGGTCGGGACGGACTCCCTTGGCGACGGGCTTGGTGGACCAGCCGATCCGCAACCGACCAGGCTCGCGACCGACCGCGTCGACGAACGACCCGGTCTCGCCCGCGCGGTAGAGGTCGCTCTCCACGTTGCCGCGAATGGCGTCGTAGACGAGTGCGCTGTCGAGGACAGAGCGGGTCAGCGGGCCGACCGTGCCGAGTGCCCACCAGAGGTGGGGATGGGGCGCGGTGGTCACCCGGCCGCGCTGCGGCTTCAGGCCGAACAGTCCGCAGCAGGCGCTCGGGATCCGGATCGACCCACCGCCGTCGCCGCCCAGGCCCGCCGGCACCATGCCCGACGAGACCGCGACCGCCGTACCGCCGCTGGAACCGCCGGGCGTGCGCGACCGGTCCCACGGGTTGCGGGTGATGCCGCGGTCGTCGGACTCGGTGTAGGGCCAGGCGCCGAACTCCGGCATCGTGGACTTGCCGATCACGACCGCACCGGCCGCTCGCAAGCGGCGGACGACCTCGCCGTCCGTGGGGGCCGGCGTGCTGTTGCCGCGGCCACCGAACGTGGTGACCGTGCCCCCGACGTCCAGCTCCTCCTTGATGACGATCGGTACGCCGTGGAGCGGGCCGAGCTCCTCACCGGAGGCCTGCGCCGTGTCGCGGGCCGCCGCCTCCGCGATGGCCTGCCGCTCCAGCACCACCGAGAACGCGTTGAGGCCCGGCTCGTGCTCCTCGATCCGCTGCAGTGCCGCCGCAGTCACCTCGCGGGCGGTGGTCTCTCCGGCGGCGATCCGGCGTGCGGTCTCCGCGACGCCGGGCGTCTCGTGGTCGGTCACGGGCGGACTCTAGTGGGTGCCGCCGGCCTCAGCTCTTCAGCAGCCCACGGACGACGCGCAGGCCCACCGACAGACGCGCCAGGTCGGCGACCTCGTCGCGGCAGATCTCCTCGAGGGTGCTGGCGGCACGGGAGAGGGCGAGCTGGTCGGAGTCCTCCCAGGTCGAGATCCGCACCGCGGCCGGCTCGTCGTCGGAGGTGCTGTCGAGCACCTGGGCGGTGAGCTGGCTGTGCACGGCGTACAGGTCGTCGCGGAGGGCGGCGCGCGCCATCGTCTGCCAGCGGTCCTCGCGCGGCAGCGCGAAGATCCGCCGCACCAGCGCCGGCAGGCCGAGTCGCTCGCCGAGCGCGAAGTGGAGCCGGGCGACGTCGGCCGGATCGAGGTTGTCGCGCTGCGCGATCTCGACCACCCCGAGCAGGGCGTACGCCGGATCGAGCACCGCGACCCTGGTGGCGAGGTCGTCGGGCACACCCTGCGTGACGAGCGCGTCGCGCCGCGCCTGCAGGTCCTCGCGCTCGCGGCCGGTCATCAGCTCCGGCAGGTGCGCCATCAGCGCCTGGACCGGGCCGCTGAAGTGGTCGACCGTGGCCTGGCTGTCGAGCGGTGGCCGCCGGTTGGTCGCCAACCACCGGGAGGCGCGCTCGACCAGGGTGCGCATCTGGATCCGCATCCGGGTCTGCACCTGCGCGTCGATCTTGTTGTCCCAGGTCTCCAGCTCCTGGCGCAGCGGCAGCGACCCGAAGATCTCGCGGGCCACGAAGTTGGCGCGGATCAGCTCGGCAGCACTCGCCCCGGTCTCGCCGCTCAGCCGGGGCACGAACGTCATCCCGGCGCCGTTCACCAGGTCGTTGACGACCTGGGTCACGATGATCTCCCGGCGCAGCGGGTGCTCGCGGATCTGCTCGAGGAAGCCGTCCTGCATCGGCTGCGGGAAGTAGGAGCGCAGGTCGACGTCGCAGTAGGGGTCGTCGGGGAGATCGGAGGCCAGCAGCTCGTCGGCCAGCACGATCTTGGTCCACGACATCAGCACCGAGAGCTCGGGCACCGTGAGCGAGCCGCCACGCTCCAGCCTGCGGCGCACCTGCCGCGAGCTGGGCAGCGCCTCCAGCTCGCGGTTGAGGATCCCGTCTCGCTCGAGCTGCTTCATCCAGTCCTCGTGGACGTGGAGCAACGACGGCGAGTGCGCGACCGCGTTGGCCAGGGCGAGGTTCTGCTCGTAGTTGTCGCGCAGCACCAGCTCGGCGATCTCGTCGGTCATCTCGACCAGCAGGGCGTTGCGGCGCTCCTGGGTCAGGTCGCCGTCCTTGACCACCCGGTCGAGCAGGATCTTGATGTTGACCTCGTGGTCGGAGGTGTCGACGCCAGCGGAGTTGTCGATGAAGTCGGTGTTGATCCGGCCGTCCCGTGCGGCGTACTCGATCCGACCGAGCTGGGTCAGACCGAGGTTGCCGCCCTCGCCGACGCACCGGGCGCGCAGGTCGCGACCGTTGACGCGGATCGCGTCGTTGGCCTTGTCCCCGGCGTCGGCGTGGGTCTCGTCGGCCGACTTCACGTAGGTGCCGATCCCGCCGTTCCACAGCAGGTCGACGGGCGCCTGCAGGATCGCCTTCATCAGCTCCGCCGGCGTCAGCTTGGTCACGTCGTCGCCGAGGCCGAGCGCCGCGCGCACCTCGGCGCCGATGGGGATCGACTTCTTGGACCGCGAGAACACCCCACCACCCCGGGAGATGAGCGTCGTGTCGTAGTCCTGCCAGCTCGAGCGCGGGAGGTCGAAGAGCCGCTTGCGCTCGGCGTACGACGACGCGGCGTCGGGAGTCGGGTCGAGGAAGATGTCGCGGTGGTCGAAGGCAGCCACGAGCCGGGTGTGCTCGGAGCACAACATGCCGTTGCCGAACACGTCGCCCGACATGTCGCCGATGCCCACCGCGGTGAAGTCCTCGGCCTGGCAGTCGATGCCACGCTCCCGGAAGTGGCGCTGCACCGAGACCCACGCACCGCGAGCGGTGATGCCCATCGCCTTGTGGTCGTAGCCGACCGAGCCACCCGAGGCGAACGCGTCACCGAGCCAGAAGCCGTAGTCCTTCGCGACGCCGTTGGCGATGTCGGAGAACGAGGCCGTGCCCTTGTCGGCGGCCACCACGAGGTAGCTGTCGTCGCCGTCGTGGCGAACCACGTCGCGAGGCGGGACGTTCTCGCCGTCGACCCGGTTGTCGGTGATGTCGAGCAGCCCGGAGATGAACGTCGTGTAGCAGGCGATGCCCTCGGCCAGCCACGCATCGCGGTCGGAGGAGTCGGGCAGCTGCTTGCAGAAGAACCCGCCCTTCGCGCCCACCGGGACGATCACGGTGTTCTTGACCATCTGCGCCTTGACCAGGCCCAGCACCTCGGTGCGGAAGTCGTCGCGGCGGTCGGACCACCGCAGGCCACCGCGGGCGACCGAGCCGAATCGCAGGTGGACACCTTCGACGCGCGGCGAGTAGACGAAGATCTCGTACGACGGCCGCGGCTCGGGCAGGTCCGGGATCGCGGACGGCTCCAGCTTGAGCGAGAGGTACTTGCGCGGGCCTCCCTCCGCGGCGGGCTGGAAGTAGTTGGTCCGCAGCGTCGCCAGGATGTGGGTCAGGTAGGCCCGCAGGATCCGGTCGTGGTCGAGGCTGACCACGTCGTCGAGGGCGGCGTTGATCCGCTGCTCGATCTCCTGCGTCGCCAGGACCCTGGCCTCGGCGTCACCGGCCAAGCCGTTGCGACCCGGCTCGAACCGCGCCTCGAACAGCTTCACCAGCAGCCGGGTGATGTCGACGTTGCCGGCCAGCGCACCTTCGATGTAGTCCTGGGCGAAGGGGCTGTTGCCCTGACGCATGTACTTCGCATAGGCGCGCAGCACGGTCGTCTGCCGCCACGTCAGCCCGGCCGCCAGCACCAGCTGGTTGAAGCCGTCGATCTCGTTGTAGCCGTCCCACACCGCGCGCAGGGTGTCCTGGAACCGGTCGGGTGAGTCGTGGCTGGGCGACTTGTCGTAGCGGAGCCCGAACTCGTAGATGAACGTCGGCCGGTCGAGGCCGTCGAGCTCGTAGGGACGCTCGTCGATCACGTCCACACCCATCGAGGACAGCATCGGCAGGATCTGCGACAGCGACAACGGGGCGCCGGTGCGGAACACCTTGAGCCGCCCCTCGGTGCCGTCGCGGTAGAGCCGGATGTCGATGCCCTCGCTCTCCCCTCCCCTGGCCAGGCCGTCGAGCAGGCCGAGGTCGGCCGCACCGATCGCGGCCGGGAAGTCCTCCTTGTAGGCCTCGGGGAACGACTCGGCGTACTCCCGGGCCAGCGCCGCGCCGCGGTCCTCGCCGTACTCGGCCATCGCGGCGGACACGAAGTCGTCGCGCCACGAACGCGAGGCATCAGCCAGCTTCCGCTCGAGATCCGCCAGGTCGACCTGGTGGATGTCACCGTCCTTGGGCGGGTGGACCACGAAGTGGACGTTCGCGGTCGCCGATTCCCCCAGCCGGACCGAGAACTCCACCGTCTCGCCGCCCAGCTCCTCCTTGAGGATCCGGGCGAACCGCTCCCGGACGTTGGTGTTGTAGCGGTCACGGGGCAGGTAGACCAGGGCACTGGCGTAGCGACCGTAGGTGTCCTGCCGGATGAAGATCTTGACCTGGCGGCGCTCCCGGGCGTGCATGACCGCGACCGCGGTCGAGGCCAGCTCGTCGGTCGGCATGTGGAACAGCTCGTCGCGCGGGAAGTTCTCCAGGGTGTCCATCAGTGCCTTGCCGGCGTGGCTGCGCGGGTCGAAGCCGGCTCGCTTGAGCACCTCGCGCGCCTTCTCCCGCACCAGCGGGATCCGCAGCACGGACTCGGTGTAGGCGGCACTGGAGAAGAGGCCCAGGAAGCGGCGTTCGCCGACGACCTCGCCGGCCGCGTCGAACGACTTGATGCCGACGTAGTCGAGGTACGCCGGCCGGTGGACCGTGGCGCGCGAGTTCGCCTTCGCCAGCACGAGGAGCGTCTTGTCCCGGGCTCGGGCCCGCACAGCGGCGGGCAGCTTGCCGAAGGAGGATGACATGTCCTGGTCGAACCGCAGGATGCCGAGGCCGGTGCCCGGCACGGCCCGCAGCACGTCGTCCTCGCCGGTGCTCTCGAGGTGGTACTCCCGGTAGCCGAGGAACGTGAAGTGGTCACCGGCGAGCCAGCGCAACAGGTCCTGGCCCTGGGAGATCTCCCAGCCCGGCAGCGGAGGCGCCTCGGTGTCGAGCTCGTCGACGATCTCGAGCACCTGGGACTGCATCTTGGGCCAGTCATCGACGGCGTGGCGCACGTCGCCGAGCACCCGTTGCAGCGCCTCCTCCAGTGCGGTGGCCTCGGCCTCCGTGGTGAGCCGCGACACCTCGACCTGCATCCACGACTCGCGGACGGCCCCCTCGGGAGGGGCGACCGAGCCGTCCTCGACGCCGCTGACCGACTGGAGCTGGCCGGTGATGTCGCGGACGACGTCCATCTGGGGGTGGATGACGATCCGGACGTCGCGGTGCTGGCGTGCGAGCTCCATGGTCAACGAGTCGACGAGGAAGGGCATGTCGTCGGTGACGACCTGCACGAGGCTGTGGCCGCCTGCGGACCAGCCCTCGTCAGCCCCCGGCGTCATCGCGCGGACGCGGGCGGTGCCCTGAGGGCGGTGCCGGGCGAGCTCGAGATGGGAGGCGAGCGCGCCGTACAGGTCGGCGGCCGTGCGATCGCAGACGTCCTCGGCGGCGACGTTGCGGTAGTAGGCCCGGACCAGCGGCCCGGGGTCCGGTTCTCCCTCGTCCGAGCCGGTCGCGGAATGCTCCGCGGCCTCGTCGAGGAGTGCGGACTTCTCATCGTCGAGCGCTGTCGCCACGTCTCCGACCCTAGGACCCGGGACCCTCGGGAACAACAACGGGTCGCGCCCGCGCGCCACGACCGTGGATCCGCCATGATGTCGCCATGTCACGACGGATCACCCATGACCTGACGTACGACGCACCGCTGGCCGACGTGGCGGCGATGCTCGCCGACCCTGCGTTCCGGGAGGCGGTGTGCGACTACCAGCGCGTCCTCCGGCACTCGGTCGAGATCGAGCCCGACGGCGCCGGCTTCCGGGCCCGGATCGAACAGGTCCAGGCGGCCCAGGGCATCCCCTCGTTCGCCAAGAAGTTCGTCGGCGACGAGATCACCATCGTGCAGACCGAGCACTGGGCCACGGCCGACCACGCGGACGTCGTGGTGGAGATCCCCGGCAAGCCCGGTGACATGGCGGGCACCGCCCAGCTGCGCGAGTCCGGTGGCACCACCACCGAGACCGTGGACCTCACCGTCAAGGTCGGCATCCCGTTGGTCGGCGGCAAGCTCGAAGGATTGATCGGCGACCTGCTGCTCAAGGCACTCAAGGCCGAGAACGTGGTCGGCAGGAAGTGGCTCGCCCGAGCCTGATCGTCAGCCCCGGTCTGCCTGCCCGGCATCCTCCTCGGCGTCCTGGCGGCGGCGCAGGCGAATGACGATCGCGAGCAGCACGAACGGGCCGAACGCCAGGAGCAGGACCAGCGCCTGCTCGTAGCCGTGCAACGACCCCAGGTGGTGCGCGAGCACGGGACTCAGCCCATGTAGGGGTAGCGGTAGTCCTTCGCCGGAACGAAGGTCTCCTTGATCGAGCGGGGGCTGGTCCAGCGCATCAGGTTCTGGGCGGAACCCGCCTTGTCGTTGGTGCCGGAGGCCCGAGCACCACCGAACGGCTGCTGGCCGACGACGGCTCCGGTCGGCTTGTCGTTGATGTAGAAGTTGCCGGCCGCGAACCGCAGGTCCCGTCGGGCGTCGGCGATGGCGCGGCGGTCCTGGGCGATGATCGCCCCGGTCAGCGCGTACGGCGCGAACGACTCCATCTGGTCGAGGACCTTGTCGTAGCGGGCGTCGTCGTAGACGTGGACGGCCAGGATCGGGCCGAAGTACTCCTCGGAGAACATCTGGTCGGTGGGGTCGGTGGACTCCACCACGGTCGGCCGCACGAACCAGCCCACCGAGTCGTCGGTCTGGCCACCGGCCACCGTCGTGAGGTGCTTGTTGCGCGAGACCCGGGCCAGCGCCTTCTTGTGCTTGGCGAAGGCGCGGTCGTCGATCACGGCACCCATGAAGTTCGAGAAGTCGGTGACGTCACCCATCTTGATGCCCTCGACCTCGGCCACGAACTCGTCGCGCATCTTGGCCCACACCGACTTCGGGACGTAGGCCCGCGACGCAGCCGAGCACTTCTGTCCCTGGAACTCGAAGGCACCACGCAGCATGGCCACGCGGAGCACGTCGGGGTCGGCACTCGGGTGGGCGACGACGAAGTCCTTGCCGCCCGTCTCGCCGACGATCCGCGGGTAGGAGCGGTAGTTGGCGATGTTCTCGCCGACGGTGCGCCACAGGTGCTGGAAGGTCGGCGTGGACCCGGTGAAGTGGATGCCCGCGAGGTCCGGGTGGGTCAGCGCCACCTTCGAGACGTCGAGCCCGTCGCCCGGCAGCATGTTGATGACGCCAGGAGGCATGCCGGCCTCCTCCAGCAGGTCCATGGTCAGGGACGCGGCCAGCTGCTGGGTGGGGGACGGCTTCCAGATCACGGTGTTGCCCATCAGCGCCGGCGCCGTCGGCAGGTTGCCGGCGATGGCGGTGAAGTTGAACGGCGTGATCGCGTAGACGAAGCCCTCGAGCGGGCGGTGGTCGGTGCGGTTCCAGACCCCGGGGCTGTTGGCGATCGGCTGCTCGGTGAGGATCTGCTTGGCGTAGTGGACGTTGAAGCGCCAGAAGTCGATCAGCTCGCAGGCGGCGTCGATCTCGGCCTGGAACGCGGTCTTCGACTGGCCGAGCATGGTCGCGGCGTTGATCCGCTGCCGCCACGGCCCGGCGAGCAGGTCGGCCGCCTTGAGCAGGATCGCGCACTTCTCGTCGAACGGCATCGCCCGCCAGGCGGGGGCCGCGTCGAGGGCCGCCTTGACCGCCGCCTCGGCGTCCTTGGTGGTGGTGTTCTTGAACGTCGCCAGCACGTGCTGATGGTCGTGCGGCTGGACGACCTTCATCTCCGCGCCGCCGCCGGACCGACGGCGGCCGTTGACGACCGCCCGCAGCGTGGGCTGGCGTCGCTCCTGACGCTCGAGCTCGACCTTCAGCTCCTCGCGCTCGGGAGAGCCGGGTGCGTAGGTGAGGTTGGGCTCGTTGACCGGGGCCGGCGGAAACGTGATGGCGTCCATGCCACCGACCCTAGTGCCCGCGCGGGCTCACAGCAGGTCGGGGATCTCCTGGATGGCGAACCACCCCAGGTCGTCGTCGGGGTCGGCGTCGGTGGACCGGTCGGCGACGTCGCAGTGGACGGCGACCCACCGGTGCAGCGGCAACGATCCTTCGCCGACCGCGTCGTCCGTCTCGGCCACCACCACGACCCGGCGGCCGTCCTCCGGACCCAGCTCGACCGCCAGCTCGGCCGCGGTCATCAAGGCGTCGTACTCGCTGTCCTCGTCGTCGGCGGCCGCGAGCACGCGCTCCGCCTCCGTGGGTACGGCGCCGGCGGCGTGCCACTCGGCGAGCCGGGTCCGGGTCGTCGGGGCGTAGACACGGGTCGTCACGACTTCTTCGCCGACTTCCGGGCCGCCTTCTTGCGCCCGCGCGGCACCTTCGGTCGCGCACCGGAAGCGGTGTCGAGCAGCTCGTCGAGCGCCTCGACGAGGCACTGGCCGAACAGCTCGGCGTCGGGCAGCAGGTCGCGGTCGGCGGTGATGCCGTAGAACACCTGGCCGTCGTACGACGTGACGCCGATCGACAGCGCGTGACCGGGCAGCAGCGGGTGGACGGGGTAGGTCTCGACCATCCGCGCCCCGGACGCGTGCAGCGGCGACTGCGGTCCCGGCACGTTGGTCACGGTGAGCTGGAATCCGCGCCGCAGCTCCCCGACCGCCACGCGCGCACCGATCGCGTGGAACGTGGCCGGTGCAAATCCGGCGATGCCCGCGAGCCGGTTGGCGGCGACCCCGCGGCCGGTCTCCCGGTGGGCCTGGAAGGAGTAGGACACCTGGTGGAGCCGCACCACGGCGCTCGGCTCGCTGATCGGAAGGTCCACCCAGTGCGCGGTGATCTGGCTGCCCAGGGAGGTCGCCTCGAGCTCCTCGTCGATCACCGACACCGGTACGACAGCATGGATGTTGCGCAGGCCCCCCAACGACTCGGCGCGCGTCATCAGCCAGCCGCGGAGACCGCCGGTGACCGTGGCCAGCACGACATCGTTGACGGTTCCACCGTGGGCGTCGCGGATCGCCCGGTGGTCGGCCAGCGAGGTCCGGACCGTGACGATGCGGCGCTGCTGTGACAGCTCGCCGGCGATCGGCGAGTCCGGCGAGGAGCGGCGGTTGGTGAGTGCGTCGGCGACCCGACCCGCGCGGTCGGCGACCTGCCCGATCGTCCGGACCGCGGCGGCGGCGTTGCTGCGGACGGTGTCGAGCACGATCCGCGGCTCGTGGGCGGAGTCGCCCACGGCCTCGGCGATCAGCCCGAACGGGGTCGGCCGGCGCTCCGCCCGCCACTCGTCGCCACCGAGCGACCTGGCTTCCGCGTTCACGTCGAGCAGTACCTGGCCGAGGTCGACGGTGTCGACACCGTCGACGAGGGCGAGGTGTGACTTGGAGAGGACCGCGATCTGGCCGTCGGCCAGTCCCTCGACGAAGTAGACCTCCCAGAGCGGCCGGCTGCGGTCGAGCGGCCGCGAAACGATCCGCCCGACCAGCTCGCGGAGCTGGTCCATGCTGCCGGGACGGGGCAGCGCGGAGCGGCGTACGTGGAAGGCGAGGTCGAAGTCGGGATCGTCGCTCCAGACCGGGTTCGCCAGCCGGCCCGGGACCGACTGCAGCTTCTGCCGGTAGCGAGGCACGAAGGAGATCCGGTCGGCGATCAGCTCGACGAGCCGGTCGTGGTCGAACCCGGACTCGCCGGGGTCGAAGATCTCGACGGTCGCGTTGTGCATGGGAGCCGTGGGCGACTCGAGCGCCAGCAGCGCGAGGTCGCGCGGACGCAGCCGATCACCCATGTCAGTTTCTCCCAGTGGTTGGCCCGTCTGACCGGGGTGGACGGCACCCCGGCTTGCTCCGCATGCGATTCTGGCAGACAGGACGTCCGTGCCGGACGCCCTGCCCAGCGAATGAGAGGACCCCGACCGTGCGACGAGTGGCGCTGCTGGCGACCATGCTCACCACCCTCCTGTCACTGTCACTGGCCGGCTGCGGATCGGACGAGCCCGAGGAGGGCACGACCCCGACTCCGGACTCAGCTCGCATCGAGCTGGTCTTCGAGGGCGACGAGGCGCCCGCGACCCAACGGGTCGAGGTCGAGCGCGGCGAGGAGATCGAGATCGTCATCAAGTCCGACGAGGCCGGCGAGCTCCACGTCCACGCCGATCCCGAGGAGGAGCTCGAGTACGCCGCCGGCACGACCACCCTCAAGCTGACTCTCGACCAGCCCGGCGTGGTGGACGTCGAGCGCCACGAGCCCGAGGCGTTGGTGCTCCAGCTCGAAGTCAGCTGACGTGGCCGACAGCCGCCCCCTCGCCCACGGCCTGGGCGGGCCCGCCGACCTGCCGATCTCACCCGAGCTCGCGATCGCCGGCGCCGTCGCCGCCCTGGTCGTCTCCTTCGCGGTGCTTGCTCTGGCCTGGCGCACGCCTCGCTACGACTCGGCCACGAGCGGCCGGCCGGCACCGACCGGGCTCGCCAGGCTGATCGACAGCACGGCGTACTCCGTGGCGCTGCGGGTGGTCGGCATGCTGGTCCTCGGCTGGTTCGTGCTGGCGGCGGTCTTCGGCCGCGACCTGCTCACCAACCCGGTCTTCGGGATGTTCTACGTGTGGTGGTGGGTCGGCCTGGTGCCGCTGTCGGTGCTGTTCGGGCCCGTCTGGAAGGCGATCAGCCCGGTCCGCACCATCAACACGGTCTTCGCGCGGGTCTCCGGCAGCGACCCCGACCGCGGCCTCTTCGACTACCCGGCCCGGCTGGGTCACTGGCCGGCTGCGGTCGGGCTGTTCGCCTTCGTCTGGCTCGAGCTGGTCTATCCGCACATGAGCGAGCTGGGCCCGGTGCGGTTGTGGTGCGCGGCGTACGTCGCCGTGATGCTGCTCGGCGGGGCGTTGTTCGGCAGCGCCTTCTACGAGAAGGCAGACCCGTTCGAGGTCTACTCCACGCTCTGCGCCAAGCTCTCGATCTGGGGCCGCCGGGACGGTGCCCTGGTCGTGCGCAGCCCGCTGGCCAACCTCGACACCGTGGCTCCACTGCCGGGCCTGGTCGCCGTGGTCGGGGTGCTGTTCGGCAGCACCGCCTACGACTCGTTCCGGGACTCGCTGCTGTGGATCCGCTTCACCCAGGACAGCTCGACCTCGACGTTCCTGCTCAACAACCTCGCGCTGCTGGCGTTCTGCGTCGGGGTCGCGGTCATCCTCACGATCGGCAGCGCGGCCACCGGTGTCGGCCACGGCACCCGCCGCCGGGAGCTGCCGGCGCTGTTCGCGCACTCAGTGGTGCCGATCATCGTCGGCTACATCGTGGCGCACTACGTGAGCTACCTGGTCGAGGTCGGGTGGGACACCTTGATCCTGGCCAGCGACCCGCTCAGCAACGGATCCAACTGGCTCGGGACCGGCGATCTCGACCGACTCTCCTGGCTCTCCTACCACCCGACCGTGCTCGCCTGGATCAAGGTCGCGGCGGTCGTGATCGGCCACGTGGTGGCCGTGGTGGCCGCCCATGACCGGGCGGTCCGGGTGCTGCCGAAGCGGCACCAGGTGACCGGCCAGCTGCCGATGCTGGCGGCGATGATCGCGTTCACCGTCGGCGGGCTCTACCTGCTGTTCGCCGCCTGATCGGACGCGAGTGTGGCCGCCACCGCGGCCAGCGCGCGGCCGACGGCGGAGTCGCCGACCTCGGCCAGCGAGCGGCCTGCCACGAGGGCGCGGTCGACTGCGGCGCGGTCCTCGGGCAGGAAGTGGAGCCCGGTGACCCGGGCCAGCCCGCCGAGCATCCCGGCGATGTCCTGCTCGGCCCAGCCGAGCGTGGGCCGCATCCGGTTGACCACCACGCGTACGTCGGAGCGGCCGGTCGTCTCGCGCAGCTCGACCAGCCCCCGGGCCAGCCGCGCCAACCCGACCGGGTCGGCGTTGCCGACCACCACGACCTCGTCGGCCGTCTCGAGAGCCTCCAGGGTCATCGTGTTGCGGCCCGCCCGGCCGCCGTCGGTGGCTGGGTCGTGCTCGAGGCAGAAGCCGGTGTCGACCACCACGTGTCCGTGGCTGCGGGCGACGTCGAGCAGGTGCTCCACGACACCGGCCCTGATCTCCACCCAGCGGTCGGCCCGGGGCAGGCCGGTGACCACGCTGAGCCGGTGGTCGAGTGACCGTGGCAGTCCCCCGAACCGCTCGGGCAGCTGGCCGCTGGCGACGAACCGGGTGGCGGCGAGCAGCCCGGAGACCTCGTCGACGATGCCGAGCTGCTGGGCCACCGATCCGCCCCACGGGTCGGCGTCCACCACGATCGTGCGGCGATCCCGGGCCAGCTCCGCCGCGAGCCCCACTGCGAGCGTGGTCCGGCCCGGTGCCCCCGCCGGGCCCCACACCGCCACGACCCGGCCGGGGCTCCGCTCGGGTGCGGGCTCGTCGGCCACGGCCCGGGTGAGGGTGTCGTCGGGCTCCTCCCCCACCGCGACCAGGTCGGCCAGGGCGTCGAGCTCGTGCTCGCCGACCAGGGCGCGGACGCCGATCCGCGTGGCCCGGAGCGCCGCCGCGTCGAGATCTGCCCCTCCGGGCAGCACGGCCACCGGTCGTACGCCGTGGCCGCGCAGGTGGTCGACGGCCGCCCGGTCGAGCCCGGGTGAGTCGATGGCCACCACCGCGACCTCGGCCTGGCCGGCGGCGGCGGTCGCGAGCAGATCGGCGACGTCGACGCAGCGCTTGAGCACCACCACGTCGGCCCGGTCGGCCAGCCGGGTCAGCGCCGGGGACTCCCAGTCGGCACCGGCGGCCAGCACGAGGACCACGACCACGCGGCTCAGCTCCCGAGAACAGTGATGACGGGCTGCTCGAGGCCGGCGAGCAGCTCGAACCACCGGTCGGCGTCGGCCTGCTCGACCGCCACCACGAGCTGGCGCGAACCAGAGAGGTCGTCGACCGCCGGGGCATCGACCACGGTGACGCCGGACAGGGCTGCCCCGGCGCACTCCGGGCAGCGTGCGGTGTCGCGCACGTAGATGCTGACGACCGATCCTGCCCGGACGGTCTCGGGCACCAGCGCGGGCTCGACCGCGATCGGCAGCTGCAGGACGTCGGTCTCCTCGGCCGAGCCCACCGCGGCCCGCGGCAGCAGCTCCCCGTCCCCGACCCCCCGCAGCAGCCGGGCGTCGGACGGCAGCTCCTGGTCGGCGGAGACGTAGCGGTCGAGGTCGCCCGCGTCGACGAACCGGACCTGCCGGGCCGTCAGGTCGTCGGCGGTCAGCTCGTCACCCGCAGCCAGGTCGGTGGTCGCCGCCCAGACCGTCACCGAGTCGTCGGCCGCGGCGAGCATCCTCGAGCCGGCCACGACCGAGAGGGCGACGAGGGCAACGCCGATCCAGAGCCGCGGGTCGCGCCACCCAGGACGGGTGGCGCGGGTCGCCGGCGGCGGCGCGAGGTGAGGTGTGAGGTCCCCGAGACTGGTCACGGCACCATCATGGACCGATCCGGCGCCCCGGGTCACGCGTCCTCCACAGACCAGTGGGTCGGCGTACCCCCGGAGTGGCCGCGGGTGGGACGATGGGGGCATGTCCGGCACCCCCCGCTTCCTGACCCTGGCCGACGTCGCCGAGGTCCTGAACACCTCGAGCGCGCAGGTCTACGCCCTGGTGCGGCGAGGTGACCTCCCCGCGATCAAGATCGGCGGACGTGGCCAGTGGCGGGTGGAGGCCTCCCAGCTGGAGGACTACATCACGCGGATGTACGACGAGACCCGCACGTTCGTCGACCAGCACCCGTTCGTCGAGCCGGACGGCAAGTCCGCCGAGGACGAGCCGGTCTGATCATGGGCCGGTCTGATCACGGGCCAGTCTGATCACGGGCCGGTCTGATCCGGGTCAGCCGGTCTCGGAGTCGAGGGTGACCTCGACGAGCTGCTCGTTCCCGCCCCGACGGACGGTGAACTCGATGGTCTGCCCCGGCTGGTAGGTGCGGATCGCCACGATCAGGGCGATGCCGTCGGTGACGCGATGGCCGTTGACCGCGGTGACGATGTCGCCCTTCTCGAGGCCACTGTCCTCCGCGGGGGTGTCGGGCATGACCTCGTCGATGAGCGCGCCGGTGCCGTCCTTGTCGCCGCCGGTCTGCACCTTCGCGCCGATGACCGGGTAGCGCGCCTCGCCGGTGCGCAGGATCTGGTCGGCGGTGACCCGGACCTGCTCGATGGGGATGGCGAAGCCCACGCCGATGTTTCCGCTGTCGCCGCCGCCGAACCCACCGCCGGTGGTGGCGATGGCACTGTTGACCCCGACGACCTGACCCCGGAGGTTGACCAGCGGACCGCCGGAGTTGCCGGGGTTGATGGCCGCGTCGGTCTGCACCGCGTTGATGTAGGACGAGTCGTTCGACGAGTCACCGGTGGTGACGGGCCGGTTGAGCGCGCTGACGATGCCGGACGTCACCGTGGAGCTGAGGCCGAGCGGCGAGCCGAAGGCGACGACGGGCTCGCCGACGCTCAACCGGCGCGAGGCACCGAGGGATGCCGGCGGCAGCACCGCGGCGTCCTCGGAGTAGAGCACCGCGAGGTCGTAGACGGCGCTGCGGCCGACGACCGTGGCGACGTAGCGGTTGCCCTCCTGGTCGACGATCTCGATCTCGCCCTCGGACTCGTCGGCGGACTGCACGACGTGGTTGTTGGTGATGATGTGCCCCTGCTTGTCGAGCACGAAGCCGGACCCGGTCGCACCTCCGGAGCGGCCCTCGAACTCCGCCACGATCTGGACGGTGCTGGGCAGCAGCTGGTCGGCCACCCGGACGACGGACTTGTTGCTGACGGTCAGCGGCGGGACGGATTCGGTGTCGACCCCCTCGAGGCCGTTGGAGACAGTGCCCGTCCGGTCCTCGGAGACGTTGTCGAGGACCGCCGACCCGACCGCACCGCCCACGAGGCCGAGCACCAGTGCCAGGCCGGCGACGGCCGGCCACATCCAGCCCGGCACCCGACCGCGAGGCTGGTGCTGGGTGTGTGGATAGGGCTGCTGGCTCCAGTGAGCCCCCGACATCGCGTACGGCGGCAACGGCTGGGTCGTCGGCCCGGTCGACTGCTGGGCCTGCCACCGACCCGGCGGGGGCTGGTTCACCGGCGGCAGCCACGAGGCCCCGGCAGCCGGCCCCACCGTCGGCCCCACCGTCGGGGAGGGACGGTCCGGCCTGATCGGCTGCGTGGGCTCGGAGTCAGCAGCTGGGTCTGCTCCGGGGCCCTCGTCGTGGTCGCTCACCGGACCATTCTCACCCGTGGGTGGTGAGGCGCCTAGTTCGAGGGTGATGGGGCGGCCGGCCGGAGGGTCAGACCGGGGACGCGCGCGGGGAGCTGTCGAGACCCCTCGGAACCTCCGAAGTCGGTCACCGGCGCGTCCCGGGAGGGGGTCGGCGCGGAAGACCCGGCGAGGCCGAGGGCCACCACGCCGAGGACGGCCACCCCGGCCGCCGAGCCACCCAGCAGCACCATCGCCGCGCGCCGTGGCCGGTCGTGGTCGACCGGACCGACCGGCGCGGAGGTGCCGCACAGCAGCGAGCCCTTGAGGTGCTCGGAGGCACCCTGCGGTCCGGCCGACAGCCCGGCGAGCCGGGTCTTGATCCACCCCTCGCGCTCGACCGCGTCGCGGCAGAAGTGGCAGACGTGCACGTGGGCCCAGGCGCGCTCGGTCTCCTCCGGCGGCAGCTGGCCGTCGAGGAGGGCGCTCACGCGATTCCCGAGGTGACCGATCACTGCGCGCCCTCGGGTGCCATCACGGGACCGGAATAGCGCACGCGACCGTCCTCGGGGGCGCGGTGGGCGAGCGCCCGGCGGAGCATGGCCCGGCCGCGATGGATCCGCGACCGGACGGTGCCGAGCTTGGCGCCGAGGATGTCGGCGATCTCGTCGTACGAGAGCCCCTCGACGTCGCACAGCACCACGGCGGCGCGGAAGTCCGGCGGCAGCGAGGCGAGCGCGCGCTCGACGTCGTCGTCGAACATGCGGTCCGCGACCGCTGAGTCGGGCGCGGGTCCGTCGCTGCGCAGCGTGCCGGCCCGCTCGTCGGACAGGGCGTCGAAGCGGATCCGCTGCTTGCGGCGGGCCTGGTCCAGGAACAAGTTGGTGGTGACGCGGTGGAGCCACCCCTCGAAGGTGCCGGGGGTGTAGGTGTCGAGGCGGCGGAAGACCCGGACGAAGACCTCCTGGGTGAGGTCCTCGGCGTCAGGCCGGTTGCCGGTGAGCCGGTAGGCGAGGCGGTAGACCCGGTCGGAGTGCTGCTCGACGATCTCGTCCCACGTCGGTACCCGCTGATCGAGCTGGGGGTCGATCGGCTGGTCGCTCATCGTGGGCTCCTGACGGGGCTGGTTCCTGAACAGCTGCGTGCCTTCCGCGTTCGCTGGTCGACCCCACGCTAGGGGCCCGGGCTGAGAGGAACCTGTGAGGTACCGCACGACTGTCCCAACGAGCCGGGAGCGGCCGGTGTTCCCTGCCCGAGGATGCGTTCGACACGCGGTAGGGTCGTGCCGCTGTCAGCGCCGCCCCCCGCGGCTGGACCCAGGAGGCCATCATCACCACCTCGAACCACGGGCCGATCACGCCCGCCAGCTGGTCCTACGCGGAGTCGTTCGTGGCCGAGGACGAGGTCCTCGCCGCCGCCCGCGCCCGCGCCGAGGAGGTGGGCGTCGTACCGATCGGCTCCGGCGGCGGGGCTGCCCTCCGGTTCCTCGCGTCGGTGCTCGAGGCGCGTGCCGTCGTCGAGATCGGCACCGGCACCGGGGTCTCCGGGCTCTGGCTGCTGCGTGGCATGCGGGCCGACGGCATCCTCACCACCGTCGACATCGAGGCCGAGCACCAGCGCCTCGCCAAGCAGTCGTTCGCGGAGGCCGGGATCCCCTCGCAGCGCGCCCGCACCATCTCCGGCGCGGCCCTGGAGGTCCTTCCCCGGCTGACCGACGGTCACTACGACCTGGTCTTCTGCGACGGCGACAAGTCCGAGTACGACGCCTACCTGACCGCCGCGCTGCGTCTGCTGCGTCCCGGCGGCGTGGTGGCCTTCGACAACGCGCTGTGGCACGACCGGGTGGCCGATCCGGCCCAGCGTGACCGGGAGACGGTCACCATCCGCGACCTCGGCCGGCGGATCGCCGAGCACGAGGACCTGGTCGCCGTCCTGCTCCCGGTCGGCGACGGCCTGCTGGCCGCCAAGAAGCTGTGGTCCCCCGAGCCCGGCGAGTGAGCCGGAACCATCAGTAGCGGGACGCGGACTGGAAGCCCTCGCGCCCCTCAGCGATCGCGACGACCTCGCACTCCTCGATGAGGATCGGGGCGCTGCCGATGATCGTCGAGCCCGGCGACTCGGCCGCACCCTGGCTGAAGGTCCGCTGGAACTCCGAGCGGTCCTCGTCGGTGGCGAAGACGTAGCACCCCTCGAACCACTGCCCCGGCTTGATCCGCCAGGTCTTGAAACGCAGTCCGGGCAGGTCGGTGAATCGGGCGTGCGAGCTCTCCTCGACGTACGCCGCCAGCTGGACCGTGACGTCGGCCGGGGCGTTCTCGAGCGACCACCGCACGGTCAGGCCACGCATCAGCCGATCCCCTCCAGGGGCGCGGGGCCGGTCAGCCAACGCAGCAGCAGCCGCACTCCGAAGCCGGTCGGACCGGTGGTCCACTCGTGGCGCTCGCTGGGCGAGTCACCGACCGAGGCGATGTCGATGTGGGCCCACGGACGACCCGAGACGAAGTGCTGCAGGAACAGTGCGGCGGAGATGGCGCCGGCGTGCTTGGGTGCGTTGTCGGCGTCGGCGACGGTCGATTCGAGGTAGGACTCGTAGTCGGCCACCAGCGGGAACCGCCAGAGCTCCTCGTCGGCGTCGCGGCCGGCCTCGCGGAGCGCGTCGGCCAGCACGTCGTTGTTGGCGAAGTAGCCGCCGGTCTGCTGACCGAGCGCGACCTTCATGGCACCGGTCAGGGTGGCGATGTCGACGACGGCGACCGGGTCGAGCTCCGCGACGGCGTACGCGAGCGCGTCGCCGAGCACCAGTCGGCCCTCGGCGTCGGTGTTGGTGACCTCGGTGGTGCGGCCGCCGTAGTGGCGCAGCACGTCGCCGGGTCGTAGCGCGTTGCCACTGACGGCGTTCTCGGCGGCGGCGATCAGCCCGGTGACCCGCACCGGGCAGTCGAGGTCGCGGAGCGCGGCCAGCACCGACATCACCACGGCGCCGCCGGTCATGTCGCGCTTCATGTTGACCATGGCCTCGCCGGGCTTGATCGACAGGCCGCCGGTGTCGAAGGTGATGCCCTTGCCGACCAGGACCACCAGCGGCGCCTTGCGGCCCTTGCGGGGCACGTAGTCGAGGCGGATCAGGCGCGGCGGGGTGGCCGAGGCCTGGCCGACGCCGAGGATGCCGCCGAAGCCGTCCTTCGCGAGTCGCTTCTCGTCCCACACGGTGACGGCGAGGCCGGAACCCTGCGCCAGCTCCTCGGCCTGCTCGGCCAGCCACTGCGGGTTCTTGATGTTCGAGGGGACGGTGGCGAGCATCCGGGCGCGCCACCCGGCGCCACCGAGCGTGATGCCGCGGCGGAGAGCGGCGTCCGCCTGCTCGTCGTCCGGGGTCGCGGCCAGCACGACCCGCGTGACCGGCGTGTGCTCGGGACCGGTGGAACGGAGGTGGAAGCCGAACGAACCCAGCGTCAGCCCGACCACGAAGGTGGTGAGGCCCTCGTGGTCCCCGGCGGCGGTGACCGAGGTCGCCACGGCGGAGCGGTCACGGGCGGCGCGCGCCAAGGCGGCCCCGGCGCGACGCAGGTCGCGCGGGGTCTGCTGGCCGACACCGACCAGCAGCACCAGGCGCAGCGCCGGGTTGTCGGGGATGCCGAGCGGCACCGGCACGGTCGTGATCTCACCGGTCTTGCCAGTGGCCCGCTCGGTCTCGAGCACTGCGAGCAGGTCGACGCCCACGGCGTCCGCCAGCTCCTCGGCACCGGGACCGAGCAGCAGCGAGCCACCGTCGGCCGCCGGGAGCACGGCGACGGCGGCGATCTCCACGCCGCTGACGGCATGGGGCCGGAGGGGGCTGAGCGCGAATTGCGGTGGGGAGACCTGCGCGGGAAGTGACTCGGTCCGAGAATCCACGGGGATCAGCTGGTGACGCCCTCGAGCGCCACGCGCAGTTCCTTGGCCTCGTCGGCCTTGAGCTCGACGACCAGCCGACCGCCGCCCTCCAGGGGAACCCGCATGACCAAGCCGCGTCCCTCCTTGGTGACCTCCAGCGGTCCGTCCCCCGTGCGGGGCTTCATCGCCGCCATCCGCGCACCTCTTCCTTGTGTGGTTCCATGACACAACGATGGCCGCGGATGCGGCATGCCTGCGTCGTATGCCGGACCATTATCCCCCATGACGGGAGTGATGCCGACCACAGGTCCCCAAGTCCGGCGGCACGGCAGATGGCACACTCCCTCCATGCACGCGCGCTCCGCGTTGTTCGACGTCTACGGCGACCACCTGCGCGGTCGGGGCAGCCAGGCACCGGTCGCCGGGCTGGTGCGGCTGCTCGACCCGGTCGGGATCGCGGCACCCGCGGTCCGCACGGCGATCTCGCGGATGGTCTCGGAGGGATGGCTGGAGCCGTTGCGGCTCCCGTCCGGCCGCGGCTACCGCGCCACGACCCGCACCATCCGGTGGCTCGACGACGTCTCGACGCGGGTCTACCGCAGCGCCGACCGCGCCTGGGACGGCCACTGGCACCTCGCGCTGGTCGACCAACCCGCGGGACGCCCCGACCGCAACCGGCTGCGCGACGACCTGTCGTTCATCGGGTACGCCGAGCTGACGCCCCACACGTGGGTGAGCCCGTTCCCGCGGGCCGAGCTCGACGAGGTCCTCGAGCGGGCCGGTGCGACCGCGCGGCTGGTCCGCGCCGACCTGGTCGAGCCCACCCCGATCACCGCCTGGGACCTGCCCGACCTCGCCGCGGCGTACGAGCGCTTCGTCGCGGAGGCCGACGAGGTGCTCGACGGCGTCGACGACACCGGCGAGGCGGATGCCGACCAGGCTGCCTTCGCGGCCCGCTTCCGACTGGTCCACGAGTGGCGCAAGTTCCTCTTCAGTGACCCGGGCCTGCCCGACGAGCTGTTGCCCGCGGACTGGCCGGGGCGGGCCGCTGCCGAGCTCTTCACCGGCGAGGCGCGGCGACTCAAGCCGGCTGCCGATCGTTTCGTCGCCACCTGCCTGGACGGCTGATCCGGGTCGGGCAGACTGCACGCATGAGCTCACCCGTGCAGCTGGACCTGACCGAGGGCGTCGCCACCATCACGCTCGACCGGCCCGAGGCGATGAACAGCCTCGACGTCGCCACGAAGGTGGCGCTGCTGGAGACGGTGCGTGCCGTCGCCGACGACCCCGCCGCCCGCGCCGTCGTGCTCACCGGCACCGGCCGAGCCTTCTGCGTCGGGCAGGACCTCAAGGAGCACATCGAGATCCTGGGCGGCAGCTCCCGCGACCAGCTGTTCACCACCGTCGACGACCACTACAACCCGATCGTGACGACGCTCGCCACGATGGCGAAGCCGGTCCTGGCCGCCGTGAACGGCGTCGCGGCCGGAGCCGGTGCCAGCCTGGCCTTTGCCTGCGACCTGCGCTACCTGGCCGAGGGAGCCGGGTTCAACCTCGCCTTCGCCAACATCGCCCTCTCCTGCGACACCGGCGCCAGCTACCACCTCCAGCGACTCGTCGGCCGGGCGAAGGCGATCGAGCTGCTCTACTTCCCGCGCACGATCCCGGCCGAGGAGTCGTTGTCCCTGGGGCTGGCGACCCGAGTCGTGCCTGCCGACGACCTGCCGGGCGTGGTCGGTGAGGTCGCCGCCCAGCTGGCTGCGGGACCGAGCGTGGCCCTGGGCGCGATGCGTCGGTCGGTGGCGTACGCCGCCGGCCACTCGTTCGAGGAATCGCTGGAGTTCGAGAGCTCGATGATGACCCTCACCGGCGCGACCGAGGACCACGCCCGCGCCGTGGCCGCCTTCGTCGCCAAGGAGAAGCCACTGTTCCAAGGTCGTTGAGCAAGGGGCACTGAGGGCCGCTACACGATCTCGGAGTCCAACGGCACACGTCGGGCGCCGAACACCTTCAGCACCCGCCTCGGGGCCGTCTTCCGCATCATGGTGCGGCTCGGGTTGGCGGCGTACTCGACGGTCAGCGCGGCACCCTTGAAGTGGTGGTTGTACCAGGACGTCATGGTGCCGTGGCAGACACCGCCGCAGTCGAAGGTCTTGGCCGGCAGCTTGAGGACCTTGGCCACCCGACGGGCGAACTTCGTGTTCTTGGTGTCGGTGTCGACGCCGTACAACGGCTGGTGGAAGCTGAGGATGCGCTTCGGCTTCACGTCCTTGAGGAACTTGATCATCGCCCGGGTCTCCGGTTCGGACTTCGGTTCCGGACCAGACTCGTAGTTCCCGTCGAGGTCGGCCCAGTTGTAGGGGTAGTTGCGGTTGAGGTCGACCCCGTGGGCGTTCTTGCGGGTGCCGGCGGCCAGGCCGTCGGGGTTGTAGGTCGGCACGACCCACAGGTTGACGCCCTCGATCGGCGGGCCGTCCTTGAGCGACAGCAGGATCTTGCGGGTGTCCGGCTCGTTGCCGTGCATCGTGGAGATCAGCACCACGGTCGGCTTGTCCGGCTGTCCCAGTCGGTAGGCCATGATCGGGCGGCCGTTGACGGACTCACCGAGCTTGCGCTTCCGCACCACGGCGTCCTGCTGGAGCGCCACACTCTTCGGCACCGTGGTCGGCGTCACCGCGGTGGTCGAGACCGTGGCGATCGCCGGGCTGCCGGCGATGCCCGCTCCCAACGGCACCAGCGTCGCGGCAGACGCGACGGCGAGGGCAAGGAGCGTCGGGCGCACGGTCAGACGAGGCCCTCGGCGTAGGCGTAGGTGAAGACGAGTACGCCGACCAGCATGCCGACGTGGGCCAGGATCGAGAGGCCCGGGCCCTCGGACCACGTGTCCTCCTGCGCTGTGTCCGCGTGCCGTCCGCGACTCGGGATCCAGCGGACCAGGATCAGCAGGCCGGCGAGTGTGACGATCCACCACAGCGCCAGGCCGATGATCCCGGTGAGCTCTCCTCCGACGGCGGTGTCCTCCTGGGCGATCAGGTAGGCCACCCACACCACCAGCGCGAGCACGCCGGCGACCGTGTGCAGGTTGAGCAGGCTCGGGCCGACGCTGACGCGGCCGGCTCCGCCCTCCTGCTTCCCGAGCCGCAGTCGCGTCAGCACGACGACGACAGCGGCGAGCGCGGTGAGGATGTAGACGATCACCTCGATGGACACGCTGGCAGTGTGCCCTAGTGCGACTCGTCGTCGCCACGACCTGCCGGGCGTGGCGCATCGCCGGACTGGTCCAGCTCCGTGGCCTCCTTCTCCGCCGCGAGCCGGTCGAGCAGGGCATCGACCTCCGACATCCGGTAGCCGCGGAAGGCCAGCGAGAACCGCACCCGGCGCAGGTCGGCGCCGGAGAGCAGACCACCGGTCGGTACGACCGCGTCGGGACGGTCGTCGTACGCACGTTCCATCGGCGCCCCCCGCCCGGCCGCGACCACCGCGATCGCGCCGAGCGCCAGCACCGCCAGGATCGCGAAGAACCAGACCATGAAGCTCACTCCGCCCGGCGGGGGGCGGGGTTCGGGACGTGGCCCTCCTGGGCGGTGACCATCAGCTCGACCGCCTCGTCCACGTCGTCGGTCAGCACCAGCATGTCGAGGTCGGCCTTCGAGATGTTGCCGGCGGCGTGCACGGTGTCGCGGAGCCAGTCGAGCAACCCGCTCCAGTAGTCGGTGCCGACCAGCACCACCGGGAACGACGTCACCTTCTGGGTCTGCACCAGGGTCAGCGCCTCGAACAGCTCGTCGAACGTGCCGACCCCACCGGGCAGCACGATGAAGCCCTGGGAGTACTTCACGAACATCGTCTTGCGGGCGAAGAAGTACCGGAAGTTGATCCCGAGGTCGACGTACTGGTTGAGGCCGGCCTCGAAGGGCAGCTCGATCCCCAGCCCCACCGAGGTGCCGCCCGCCTCGCGTGCTCCCCGGTTGGCGGCCTCCATCGCGCCGGGCCCACCCCCGGTGATCACGGCGAAACCGGCGTCGACCAGTCGCCGGCCGACCTCGATGCCCATCGCGTAGTAGGGGTTGTCCTGCTGGGTGCGGGCCGAGCCGAACACGGCGATCGCGGGTCCCAGCTCGGCCAGCGCACCGAAGCCCTCGACGAACTCGGCCTGGATGCGCATCACCCGCCACGGATCGGTGTGGACCCACTCACTGGGCCCGCGCGAGTCGAGCAGCCGCTGGTCGGTGGTGCCCTCGTCGACCGACTTGCCCTTGAGCGTCACCCGACCCTTGGACTTCCCAGGGCTCATGCGTCGTCGCCCAACCAGGAGCGCAGCTGCCGCTCGCAGCGCTCGATGTGTTCGATCGGCACGTACTCCTCCTGCTTGTGGGCCAGCATCGGGTCCCCGGGGCCGAAGTTGACGGCCGGTACGCCGAGCGCGCTGAACCGCGACACGTCGGTCCACCCGAACTTCGGCTTCACCTCACCGCCGACCGCGTCGAGGAACTCCTTGGCAGCCGGGAGGCCCAGCCCGGGCATCGCGCCCGGAGCGCTGTCGGAGACGGTCAGGTCGTAGCCGTCGAAGAACTCGCGCAGGAACTGCTCCGCCTCGGCGACGGAGCGGTCGGGCGCGAACCGGTGGTTGACGGAGACGACGCACTCGTCGGGCAGCACGTTGCCGGCCACGCCGCCGCTGATGAAGACGGCGTTGAGGCCCTCGCGGTACTCGAGCCCGTCGATCACCGGCCGCCGGGACTCGTAGGCGTTGAGCCGGGCCAGGACCTCGGCGGCGCCGTGGATGGCGTTGACGCCCTTCCAGCTGCGCGCGGCGTGGGCCCGCTCCCCCGTCGTACGGATGTCGACGCGCATGGTGCCCTGGCAACCCGCCTCGACGATGGCGCCGGAGGGCTCCATCAGGATCGCGAAGTCCGCCTCCATCAGCTCCGGGTTGCTCTGCGCGAGCAGCTTGAGGCCGTTGAACTCCTCCTCGATCTCCTCGGCGTCGTAGAGGATGAAGGTGAGGTCGCGGTTCGGCTCGGTCATCGTCGCCGCCAGCTTCAAGATGACGGCGTCCCCCGACTTCATGTCGCAGGTCCCGAGGCCGTGCAGCAGCCCGTCCTCCCGGCGCGACGGCAGGTTGTCGTTGAGGGGGACGGTGTCGATGTGGCCGGCGATGACGACGCGCTCGGCCCGGCCGAGGTCGGTGCGCGCGACGATCGTGTGGCCGTGGCGGGTGACCGTCAGGTGACCCAGTGGGAGCAGGGCGCGCTCGATCGCATCCGCGATGGCCTGCTCGTTGCGGCTCACCGACTCGATGTTCACCAGCTGCTCGGTCAGGGCCACTGCGTCGGCAGAGAGGTCGAGGTCGGTCATGGGTCCATCCAAGCAGCCGGTTCCCGGTCCCGTCCGCCCCGTCGCCCGTGCGGGTGAAGTCCGGTGGGCCAGGACCGACCTACGCTGGACGCTGCGCACTCCTGCGCATCCCCCGACAGATGGAGCAGGCGTTGCCCGACGGAGTCCTTCCCGGGGCGCCCGGACTCGTGGGCCGCACGCCGCTCGTGGAGCTCGCTCGGCTACCCATGAGCGACGGCCCCCGTGTGGTCGCCAAGCTCGAGAGCGCCAACCCCGCCGGCAGCGCGAAGGACCGCCCCGCGGCCCGGATGCTGGCGACCGCGGTCGCCGAGGGGCGGCTGGGTCCGGGCGGCACGGTCGTGGAGTCCAGCTCCGGCAACCTCGGGGTGGCCCTGGCCCAGCAGTGCGGTTATCACGGGTTCCGGTTCATCTGCGTGGTCGATCCGCGCACGCCCCACCAGACCGTCCGGCTGATCGAGGCGTACGGCGGCACGGTCCACCGGGTCGAGAGTCCAGATCCGAGCACCGGCGACTGGCTGGCGGCGAGGATCAGCGTGGTCCGGGACCTGGTGAACCAGATCCCCGACGCCTGGTGGCCCAACCAGTACGCCAACCACGAGAACGCCGCGGCCCACCGCGACGGGGCCGTGGCCGAGATCGTCGAGACCCTCGGGCACGCGCCGACGGCCCTCTACGTCGCCACCAGCAGCACCGGGACGCTCGTCGGGTCCCAGCAGTGGTTGCGGGACCACGGGATGCCCACCCGCGTGATCGCCGTCGACGCCCAGGGCAGCGTGTTGTTCGAGGGCACCCGCGGGGATCGCAGGCTGCCGGGTTTCGGCGCCGGCATCGTCCCGGCCCTGGCCGCCCACGCCGACCCGGACGAGGTGGTGCGGGTCGACGACCTGGAATCCGTGGTCGGCTGCCGGCGGCTGGTGCGCCACGAGTCGCTGCTCGTGGGCGCGTCCGCGGGCGGCGTGGTCTCGGCGTTCCTGCGTCACCAGCATCGCTACCGGCCGACCGACACCGTGGCGCTGCTGTTCCATGACGGAGGAGAGCGCTACCTCGACACGGTCTACGACGATCGCTGGGTGGCCGAGCACCTCGGGGTCAACCCCAGCCAGATCCCGGACCTGGTCGACCTACCCCCCGACGAGCACGTCGCGTGACCGCGGCGCCGACCCTGCGGGTGGCGATCGTCGGAGCCGGTCCACGGGCGGCGTACGCACTCGAGAGACTGGACACCCTGGCTCGGCGCCACGGGCTGGACCCGCCCCTCGTCGACGTGATCGCCCCCGGGGCAGACCTCGGACCCGGCGAGATCTACGCAGCCGACCAACCGGGCTGGCTCCGGCTCAACGTGCCGTCCCCGTCAGTGCACGCGTGGCGGGGTGGTGACGACCCGGCGGAGACCACCGGCGGTCCGTCGCTGGACGAGTGGCGCGAGCAGCGCGAGCCGGGCAGCACCGCCGACCAGTTCCCGGCCCGATCGTTGGTGGGCCGCTACCTCGCCGAGTTCGGCCAGCTCGTGCGCGGCCGCCTGCCCGGGCAGAGGGTGACGGGCCGGGTCACGTCGATGTGCCGGACCCGCGGCGCCTGGGAGGTGCGCTGGCCCGACCCCCACACCTACGACGAGGTGCTGCTGGCGATCGGCCACGCCTCCGACTGGCCGGGCGCCCTGCGGCACGCGTGGGCATCACCGGTGCCACTGGTGCCGGGGGTCTTCCCGGTCGCCGAGCTGCGCGACTCCGTCCCGGACCGCGATGGCGTCGTCGTCGTCCGGGGCGCTGCCTTGACCGCCCTCGACGCCGTGCTGGCACTGACCCGGGAGCGGACCCACCCGTCGCGGGTGGTCCTCGCGAGCCGCACCGGACGGCTGATGACACCGAAGCCCGAGCCACACGTGCTGGCGGCCCTCCCCGACTGGCTTTCCCTCGTCGAGGACGGTGGGCGGCTGCTGTCGGATCTGAACACGCCCGTGGAGGGCGTACTGCGCGACGTTGCCCGGGCGCTCTACAACCTGATGCGTCGCGCACACGGCAGTCCCGTCCGACCCCGAGCCATCCAGGACGCGGTGGAGTCGTTGACGACGCCGCTGGCGACGACTGACCCCGCGGCATGGCTACGCGAGCAGCTGGCCGTCGCGGACGGCGAGGCCGCTCCCGACGGCAGCTGGGCGCTGGGGCAGGCCTGGCGGGGGCTCTACCCCGCGCTGGTCGCCCGCCAGGAGCGGCTCGCGGGCACCGACCAGCACACGCTCGGGTGGCCTGACTACCACCGCTGGGTCACCGGCCTGGAGCGACTGGCCTTCGGTCCACCCCCGGTCAACGCCCGCTACCTTCTCGAGATGCTGGAGTCCGGGCAGGTCGAGGTCCGCACCACGAGCGGCGTCGCGGACCTCGCCCGGGAGCGGGACACGCTCGCCGTGGTCGACGCGGTGCTCGCTCCGCCCGGTCTCCGCGACACGGCGGACCCGCTGCTGCGCCAGCTGGTGGGTGCAGGGGCGATCTCGGCCCACCCGCGGAGTCGGGGGATGCGCGTCACCTCGAGCGCGCAGTGTCGGGCGGCGGACGGCGGCGTCACGCCCGGGCTGTCAGCGGTGGGGCGGGTGACCGAGGACGTGGTGCTCGGCAACGACACCCTGGTCCGCACCTACCACCGCCACCTGGACCGCTGGGCACACCGGCTGCTCGGCCTGCCGGAAGCGGGCCCTCGTGGATGACGTGCGCTCCCACTGCCACGGGCAGCCCGCGATCCCGGGGAGGTTGCTGTCGTGGCAGCGTGACGTGCTGGCCGACCACGCCCTCTGCGAGGAGCTGCTGGCCGAGCACGGGTCCCCCGTCAACCTGATCTGCCCGGAGACGCTGCCCGGGCACGCCGCGGAGCTGGTCGAGGCCGGTTCCTCGCGCGGGGTCGACCTGAGGGTGTTCTTCGCCCGCAAGGCGAACAAGGCACTGGCCCTGGTCGACGCGGCGCTGGCGGCCGGGCACGGGGTCGACGTGGCGTCCGAGCGCGAGCTCACCCAGGTGCTGGGCCGGGGAGCCGCCCCGGACCAGGTGATCCTCACCGCGGCGGTGAAGCCGAGATCCCTGCTGCGGCTGGCGGCGGCAGCCGGCGTCGCGATCTCCCTCGACAACGCCGACGAGGTGGAGGCGCTGGCGGACGAGGCCGCCGCCCTCGGCGTACGACCACGCGTCGGGCTACGGCTGGCGCCGCGGCTCACCGCCCCCTCGAGGTTCGGGCTGCCGGCCACGACCTGGGGCAGCCTGCTCCACGCCGGGGCACTCGACTCGTTCGACCTCCAGGGCGTGCACTTCCACCTGCACGGCTACGGTGCCGCCGATCGCAGCGCCGCTCTCGGCGAAGCGCTGCACCTGGTGGACGTGCTCGCCGACGCCGGACACTCCCCCACCTGGATCGACCTCGGCGGCGGGATCCCGATGAGGTACCTCGACGACCCCGCCCCGTGGGAGGCGTTCTGGGACGCCCATCGCCGTGCCCTCGCCGGAGGCCGGCCGCTCACGTGGGAAGGTCGCGGGCTCGGGCTCTCGGTGGTGGACGGCCAGGTCCACGGCAGCCCGGCCGTCTACCCGATGTGGCAGGACCCGGTGCGCGGGGAGTGGCTGGGGTCCGTGCTGGACGCCCCGGTGGGTGGGTCGACGCTGGCCGAGGAGGTACGTCGCCGCGGGCTCCGCCTCCATGTCGAGCCGGGCCGCAGCCTGCTCGACGGCTGCGGCCTCACCCTGGCCCGGGTCGAGGCGCGCAAGGAGTGCGCCGACGGGTCGCTGCTGGTGGCACTGGCGATGAACCGCACCCAGTGCCGGTCGGCGGCCGACGACTTCCTGCTCGACCCGGTGCTCGTGCCGAAGCCCACGGATCGGGCCGCCACCCCCTCCGCCGAGGGCTTCCTGGTCGGCGCCTACTGCATCGAGGCGGAGCTGTTGACGTGGCGTCGGCTGAGCTTCCCCTCCGGGGTGGCGGTGGGTGACGTGGTGGCGTTCGTCAACACCGCCGGCTACCAGATGCACATCCTGGAGAGCGCGTCCCACCAGATCCCGCTCGCGCGCAACCTGGTCCTCGACGCCTCGCAGTGGGCACTCGACGACATCGACGTCACCTGACCGCAGATCGCAGACGGTCAGACGCGGGCCACCGACACCTTCACGTCGGCGGCCTCGGTGAACGCGACGGTCGCCGCAAGGGTCTCGTCGAGCAGCAGCGCCTCGTGAGTGCGCGCGGCGGCGATCACCTCGGGCGGCGCGGCCACCGTGAGCGTGATCCGGTCGGAGACGTCGAGCCCGGCGTCCTTGCGGGCCTGCTGCACGGTCCGCACCAGGTCCCGCGCCACGCCCTCGGCCTCGAGCTCCGGGGTGATGTCGGTGTCGAGCACGACGAAGCCGCCGCGGGGCAGGACGGCGGTGGCCGCGTGCCCGTCACCCTGTCCGGCCACGGTCTCGAGCGTGAACTCGCCCTCGGCCAGCTCGATGCCCGCGCAGGTGACGGTGCCGTCCTCGGCCACCGACCAGTCGCCGGACTTGGAGCCCTTGATCACGGTCTGGACCTCGCGACCCAGCCGCGGTCCGGCGGCACGCGCGTGGACGGTGAGCCGCTGCTCCACGGCGTACGCCGCGGCCTCCTCCGACCCCGCCAGCACCAGCCGCACGTCCTTGACGTTGAGCTCGTCGGCGAGGATCGGCTCGAAGCCGGCCAGCGCCGACACGTCGTCGACGACGAGGGTCAATGACGCCAACGGCAGCCGGGTGCGCAGGCCGTGCGCCTTGCGCAGCGCCGATCCGGTCGAGGCGACGTCGCGCACCTCGTCCATGGCGTCGACGAGTGCGTCGTCGGCAGGCAGCTCGTCGCCGGTCGGGTAGTCGGTCAGGTGCACCGAGCGCTCGCCGGTCAGCCCGCGCCACACCTCCTCGGTCGTCAACGGCAGCAGCGGTGCGGCCACCCGGCACACGGTCTCCAGCACCGTCCACAGCGTGTCGAACGCCTCGGGGCTCTCCCCCCAGAAGCGGTCACGCGAGCGGCGCACGTACCAGTTGGTCAGCACCTCGAGGAACGTCCGCGTCGAGTCGCACGCGTTGGCGACCTCGTAGTTGTCGAGCTGGCGGGTCATGTCCTCGACGTAGCGGCGCAGCTTGGCCAGCACGTACCGATCCATGACGTGGTCGGACTGCTGGCGCGCTGCCGCGTCGTGGCCCTGCCCGTCGTTCGCCGCATTGGCGTAGAGCGCGAAGAAGTACCACGTGTTCCAGAGCGGGATCAGCACCTGCCGCACCGACTCGCGGACGCCGCGCTCGGTGACGATCAGGTTGCCGCCGCGCAGGATCGGGCTGGACATCAGGAACCAGCGCATCGCGTCCGCGCCGTCGCGGTCGAAGACCTCGTAGACGTTGGGGTAGTTGCGCAGGCTCTTCGACATCTTGTTGCCGTCGGAGCCCAGCACGATGCCGTGGCTGACGCACGTCGAGAACGCCGGCCGGTCGAACAGGCCCGCGGCCAGCACGTGCATCGTGTAGAACCAGCCCCGGGTCTGGCCGATGTACTCGACGATGAAGTCGCCGGGGTAGTGGTTCTCGAACCACTCGGAGTTCTCGAACGGGTAGTGCACCTGGGCGAACGGCATCGACCCCGACTCGAACCAGCAGTCGAAGACGTCGGTGACGCGACGCATCGTCGACTGCCCGGTCGGGTCGTCGGGGTTGGGTCGGGTCAGGTCGTCGACGAACGGCCGGTGCAGGTCGTCGGGACGTACGCCGAAGTCGCGCTCGATGTCGTCCAGCGAGCCGTACACGTCGACCCGCGGGTGGGCGGGGTCGTCGGACTTCCAGACCGGGATCGGGCTGCCCCAGAAGCGGTTGCGTGAGATCGACCAGTCGCGGGTGTTCTCCAGCCACTTGCCGAACTGGCCGTCCTTGACGTGGTCGGGGACCCAGCGGATCTCCTGGTTGAGCTCGAGCATCCGGTCCCGGATGCTCGTCGTGCTCACGAACCACGACGACACCGCCATGTAGATGAGCGGGTTCCGGCAGCGCCAGCAGTGCGGGTAGGAGTGCTCGTAGGTCTCGCGGCGCAGCAGCACCGTCCCCGGCGTGATGCTGCCCGTCTCGCCCTCGCCCCGGGTCATCGCCTTCAGGTGGTCGATGATGTGGAGGTTGGCGTCGAAGACGTGCATGCCGGCGTAGTCGTCGACCGGGTGGGTGAACGTGCCGTCCAGCGCGACCGGCACCACGAGCTCGATGCCCTCGCGGTCGGTGATCGCCTTGTCCTCCTCACCGAACGCACCGGCGGTGTGGACCAGCCCGGTGCCGTCACCGGTGGTGACGAAGTCGGCCTCGACGACGCGGTAGGCCAAGGCATGGTCGGGGAAGTACGACATCGGCGGCGCGTAGGACCTGCCCAGCAGGTCGCGACCGGTGAGCCGCTCGACGACCTGCTCCTCGACGTCGTCGGAACCCTCGTCCTGGAGCTCCTTCGCGTACGACGCCAGCCGCTCGGCGCCGATGACGTAGCGCTCCGGCGTGCCGGTGAAGGACGACTCCACCACGACGTACTCGATGTCGGGGTGGACCATGATCGCCAGGTTGGCGGCCAACGTCCACGGGGTCGTCGTCCAGACCAGCGCGATCTCGCCGGTCTCGAGCCGGCAACCGACGGTGACCGCCGGGTCCTGGCGGTTCTGGTAGACGTCGTCGTCCATCCGCAGCTCGTGGTTGGACAGCGGCGTCTCATCGTTCCAGCAGTAGGGCAGGACCCGGAAGCCCTCGTAGACCAGGCCCTTCTCGTAGAGCTCCTTGAACGCCCAGATGACCGACTCCATGTAGTCGAGGTCGAGCGTCTTGTAGTCGTGCTCGAAGTCGACCCAGCGGGCCTGCCGGGTGACGTAGTCGCGCCACTCGTCGGTGTAGGTGAAGACCGAGGTCCGGCAGGCGTCGTTGAAGACGTCGATGCCCATCTCGACGATCTCGTCGGTGGTCTTGATGCCCTTGAGCCGCATCGCCTCGAGCTCGGCGGGCAGGCCGTGGGTGTCCCAGCCGAAGCGCCGCTCGACGCGGCTGCCGCGCATCGTGCGGTAGCGCGGGATCAGGTCCTTGACGTACCCGGTCAGCAGGTGGCCGTAGTGCGGCAGGCCGTTGGCGAACGGCGGGCCGTCGTAGAAGACGAACTCGTTGTCGCCGTCGGTCCCGGCGTCGCGCTGCTCGACGCTCGCCTCGAAGGTGCCGTCGGCCTTCCAGTACGCCAGCACCTGCTCCTCGATCGCCGGGAACGCCGGCGTCGCGGGCACGGTGGTGGCGTCGGTGTGGGACACCTTCGGGTAGGTGCGGCTCATGCTGGTGGCTCCTGATCGTCCTCGGTGTGATCACGAGGACGACCCCCGTTGGTCGGCGTGGGGGCCGCGGTACCACCTCGCTTGCCCCGCTCGTGTCGACGCGGGACCGCTTCGTTGCGGCTGTGACGGGCCCACCCGTCCGGTTCTAGTGAGGCCGACCCTGGGTGGGGCCGGCCCGTTCTTCCGGAGGCTCGCCGCTGATGACGGCTCGAACGCCTGTGGTCCCCAGCCTACGGCGCGACGCGTCGTACCCGCCAATCGGTTTGGGGTGTGGCCGGGTGCGGTAGTCCAGTGGGAAATCGTCGTCCGGGTGGCGCGCTCACGACGATATGTCGCTGGACTACCGGGGATGGGGGGCTCAGGCGGCGCGGCGATACCGCAGCAGCCGCTCGCGGAGCTGCGGATCGAGCGAACGCCGGGCAGCGACGGTCGAGGTGTCGGTCCACCAGCGGGGCGGCGCGATGGTCCAGTCGCGGTCGCGCTCGGAGGCGAACCGGGCTCGGGCGTAGGTCGCCTCGAGCCGCGCGATGAAGGACGCGTGGTGATCGGCATGGTCGGCCGCCAGCATGGTGACGTACTCGAGGCCGACCGCACGCAGCACGCTCTCCCGGCGTACGTCGCTGGCGCGCTGGGTACCGAGCAGGTGAAGCCCCCCGTCGTACTCACCGACCACTCCCGCTTCGACATCGAGCAGGTCCGGAGTCGCCAGGTGCCGGCCATCGCGGTCAAAGAGGGGCACGTTGCACAGCAGCGGTCGAGCGGACCAGCGCCGCCAGGTCAACCGCATCACCGTCTCCTGGGGCGACCAGCTGTTCTCCTCGGCGAGCGCGATCGCCTTCCGCGACTGCGGCACACCGGTCCAGGTCCACAGCGTGTGGTTGTAGCACCGGGCCTCCTCGATCGAGACCAGGTCGGAGTACGCCGCCATGTCGAGTGCTGTCACGGCCGAGACCAGGTTGTCGGCGTGCCGCATCTCGAAGCAGGCCGATCGCGCGGCGTGCGTCACCGGCAGGCCGTCCACGACCTCGATCTCGCCGGTCCGGATGAACTCCTGCCAGACCTGGACGCCCGGGGGCGGGAGCACGTGGCGGGCCACGGCCAGGGCGATCGGCATCGGTCCCGCCGGTGTGACGCCGCTGAACCAACGTCCTCCCTGCCAGGCCAACGCGGCCCATCCGGTCACGCCCTCCTCCCCCTGGAGCAGCACCGAGGCCTCGACGGTGCGCTGCGCCGGGTCCTCTCCGTCCACCGAGGTCGGTACGTGGAAACCCTGGGACGTCTGGCGCCACCCCGGACCTCGCGACTGCCCCGGAGTCGGACCGGTCAGTCCCGCCGGATCTGTGCGGACCGGCCGCACCAGCGTCGGGCGCCGCTCGTGGAAGGGACCGGGTGTGAACACCCCTCCATCCTCGGCCGATCAGCCCGCTTCCATCTCGCTCCTCCACAGGCCGCCGGCCCGGTCCGGTAGTCCAGTGGGAAATCGTCGGCCGCCGGGCAGTCAGGCGACGATTTTCCACTGGACTACCGTCCACCGGGTGACAGATCGGGGGGCGGCAGTGACATTCCCGTGGCTGCCGGCGGGCGCGTTCGTGCTGGTGTGGTCCTCGGGATACATCGCGGGGCCGGCGGGCGTCGACGCGATGGAGCCGTTCAGCCTGCTGGCCGCAAGGTTCGGGCTGGCGACCCTGCTGCTGGTGCCGCTGACCAGGTGGCGGCGCGGGCCGCTGCGGATCGGACGGCCCGCACTGGTCCGGGTCCTCGGGGTCGGGCTGGTGATGAATGCCGTGCAGTTCGGCCTCATGTACGTCGCCTTCGCGGCCGGGCTCGGGGCCACGCTGGGGGCGCTGCTGCACTCGCTGTCGCCGGTGCTGACCGTGGTCCTGGCCGGCCTGCTGCTCGGCGAGCGGGTACGCCGGGTGCAGGTGCTGGGCCTGGCGATCGGGGTGGCCGGCGTGCTGATGGTGCTCGGGCCGGACATCGAGGGGGCCGGCGGCCTGGTCGGCGTCGTCTGCGGCCTGCTGGCCATGTTCGCGTTGAGCTTCGGCACCATGGGCCAGCGCTGGATCCCGGCCTCCGTCGACCCGTGGTGGTCGGCCAGCCTCCAGTTCGCGGTCTCCATCCCGGTCACGCTGGCGCTCGCGGTGGCGCTGGAGGGGCCGCAGCCGGTGCACGACCCGGTCGGGGCCGCCGTCGCCATCGGATTCCTCGCGGTCATCAACTCGATCGTCGGCCTGATCCTGCTCGGAGTCGTGGTCCGCGGCGGTGGGGCCGGGGCCGCCTCGAGCGTCTTCTTCCTCTCGCCCCCGGTGACCGCGCTGATGGCGTGGGCCGTCCTGGGCGAGACCCTCGGCCCGCGCGAGCTGGTGGGACTGCTGGTCGCGGTCACCGGCGTCGCGATCGCCGTCGGCCGACGGCGAGGAACCCGGTTGCCCTCACGCGTGGGCTCGGGAAGGCTGGAGACCTGACCGATCCACACACTCGCCTCGACGGCCGCACCGGCCAGTGACCGAACACCGCCAGGTCCGACACGGCCCCACCGGCGGTGGAGAGGAGTACGTCGCCTCGGGGCTCGACGGCGTCGTCGACCGGCTACGGAGCACTCCGTAGGCTGGTCACCGTGACTGACTCCCCCACGACCGCCTGGGGCCACGGCCTGGCCACGCTCGACTCCGACGGCAACGTCCTCGACGTCTGGTTCCCCGCGCCCGCGCTCGGCGACCCCGACGACGGTGACGCCCCCGCCGAGCTGACCGCCCTGGCGGGCACGGACGAGGCCCGCGGCGTCGTCCGGGAGGTACGCCGGGTGGTGGTCGACGACCTCCAGGCCCCGATCGCGGACACCCCCGACGCCTGGCTGCGCCTCCACCTGCTCTCGACCCGCCTGGTGCGGCCTCACGGCATCTCGATGGAAGGCGTCTTCGGAGCGCTCACCAACGTCGTGTGGACCTCGGCCGGCCCCTGCGCGGTCGACGGGTTCGAGACGACCCGGGCGCGGCTGCGTGCCGCCGGTCAGCACGTCAGCGTCTTCGGCGTCGACAAGTTCCCGCGGCTCACCGACTACGTCATCCCGACCGGCGTCCGGATCGCCGACGCCGACCGGGTCCGGCTCGGGGCCCACCTCGCCGAGGGCACCACCGTCATGCACGAGGGCTTCGTCAACTACAACGCGGGCACCCTGGGCGCGTCCATGGTCGAGGGCCGGATCTCGGCCGGCGTGGTCGTCGGCGACGGCTCCGACGTGGGCGGCGGCGCCTCGATCATGGGCACCCTCTCCGGCGGCGGCAAGGAGATCATCTCCGTCGGCGAGCGCTGCCTGCTGGGCGCCAACGCGGGCATCGGCATCTCGCTCGGCAACGACTGCGTGGTCGAGGCCGGCTGCTACGTCACGGCCGGCACCAAGGTCACCATCAGCGACATGGACAGCAAGCCGAAGGTGGTGAAGGCCTCGACCCTGTCAGGCGCCAGCAACGTGCTGTTCCGCCGCAACTCGGTCACCGGCGCCATCGAGGCCGTGCCGTGGCAGGGACAGGGCATCGTCCTCAACGCCGACCTCCATGCCAACTAGTGGCCACTGACCAGCGGGTCAGAAGCATCGTGAAGCGACTCTGGATCGTCGGCGCCGTCATCGCCCTGGTCGCCGTCGGGATCGTCACCTGGCGGCTGGTGGGCGACCAGGTCGTACCGCTGCTCCGGGCCGACGACTGCGAGGCAGAGGTGCAGGGCCGCACCGTCACCCTCGCCCCCGAGCAGGCGGAGAACGCCGCGCTCATCGCCGCGATCTCGGTCGAGCGCGGGATGCCGGCGCGCGCCGCGACGATCGCCCTGGCGACGGCCTACCAGGAGTCGAAGATCTACAACATCAAGTTCGGCGACCGTGACTCCTTGGGCCTCTTCCAGCAGCGCCCGTCGCAGGGCTGGGGCACTCGCCAGCAGCTGCTCGACCCCGTCTACGCCATCAACGCCTTCTACGACGCGCTCGCGGCGGTCGACGACTACCAGCAGCTCGACGTGACGGTCGCCGCCCAGGAGGTCCAGCGCTCCGCCTTCCCCGACGCGTACGCCGACCACGAGGCGGACGCCCGGGTGCTCGCCAGTGCGCTGACCGGGCAGTCCTCCCGGGCCTTCCGGTGCACCGTCACCGACGAGCCCGACCCCACCTCCACCCAGCTCGACGACGCCGGGCTGACCAAGCGCGCGGACGCCGTACGCCGTGATCTGGAGGCGGCCTTCGGTCCCCAGTCACTCGGCGGCTTCGCGGCGGGCGGCGTGCGCGACGGCCACATGCCGGGGTCGGCGCACTACGAGGGCCGCGCCGTCGATGTCTTCGTGCGACCGATCAGCGAGGCCAACCGGGAGCGCGGCTGGGCGATGGCCCACTACCTCGTGGCCCAGGCCGCGCGCCTCAACGTGCGGACCGTCATCTTCGACAACCGGATCTGGACCTCGGGCTGGCGCTCCGCCGACGGCTGGCGCCGCTACGACCCCGACACAGCGGGCCGCGACGCCGACACCACGGCGATCCTGGAGCATCGCGACCACGTGCACGTCGACGTCTACGAGTGACCCGTTCGGGCCATGGCCCGAGATCATCCGGACCGATCTTGGCCGAATCGCCCGTGCACGAACCCCGTGACCCCTACCGTGATCACACCGGTGAGGTGGGCTCACCGGAGTGAGGGATCTCATGACGTCGACTCTGTACACCATCGGCACCGCGCTCAGCCGTGCCCGCGACCACGGCGTGGTCGTGCGGGTGCTGGTCGCCGGTCAGTGGATCGAGGGCATGGTCAGCGACGTGGACGGCCACGGCGTGGTGCTGACCGGGACCGGGACCGACCACCACGTGGTGCGCGTCGAGGACATCTCGGCGGTGCGGGTGCATGCCGAGGAGCCGCTGGCCGAAGAGCCCGCGACCTACGCAGCGAGTCCGGCCGGCACGAGTTCCCTCGTCAGCACCAGCTGAGCGTCACGCCAGCCGCTGGACCGCCGCCGCGACCCGCTCGTCGGTCGCGGTGAACGCGATCCGGACGTGTCGCGCGCCGGCCGGCCCGTAGAACGCGCCCGGCGCGACCAGGATGCCGCGCTCGGCGAACCAGGTGACGGTGTCCCAGCAGTCCTCGCCGTTGGTCGCCCACAGGTAGAGCGACGCCTCCGAGTGATCGATCGTGAAGCCGGCCCGCTGGAGGGCCTCCTTGAGCACCGCCCGGCGCGCGGCGTACGTCGCGTGCTGGGCCACGACGTGGTCGTCATCGTCCAGCGCCGCCACCATCGCCCGCTGCTGCGGTCCGGGCATCATCAGCCCCAGGTTCTTGCGCACCGCGAGCAGCTCGCCGATGACCTCGGTGTCGCCGGCGACGAAGGCGCACCGGTAGCCCGCGAGGTTGGAGCGCTTGGACAGCGAGTGCACCGCGAGCAGCCCTTCGTGGGAGCCGCCGCAGACGTCGGGGTGCAGCACCGAGAGCGGCTGTTCCTCCCATGCGCACTCGAGGTAGCACTCGTCGGACACCAGCAGCGTGCCCCGATCGCGGCACCAGTCGACGACCTTGCGCAGGTGGTCGACCGGCAGCACCTTGCCGGTCGGGTTCGACGGCGAGTTGAGCCAGAGCAGCGCCGGCCGCTCGGGCCCGAACGACGTCAGGGAGTCGGTCGCCAGCGCGCGGGCGCCACACAGGGCAGCCCCCACCTCGTAGGTCGGGTAGGACAGCTCCGGGTAGCCGATCAGGTCACCGGCGCCGAGGCCGAGGTGACCGGGCAGGGACGCGATCAGCTCCTTGGAGCCGATCACCGGCAGCACGCCGGTCACGTCCAGCCCGGTCACCCCGTGGCGCCTCGCCAACCAGTCGACCGCCGCCTGCCGGGTCTCAGGCAGGCCGATCGTCGTCGGATAGCCAGGTGAGTCCGCCGCTGCGCGCAGGGCTTCCTGGACGACGACCGGAGTGGGGTCGACGGGGGTGCCGACCGAGAGGTCGACGATCCCGTCCGGGTGGGCACGAGCAGTACCGGCGTACGACGCCAGCCGGTCCCAGGGGAAGTCCGGGAGCCGTGAGGAGACCCGTCGTGTCACCGAGCGGGGCTACTCGTCGTGCTCCTGCGGCGGCAGCGCCGCCACGAGCTCGTGGTCGTGGTCGATCTCGCCCATCTTGGCCGCACCGCCGGGCGAGCCGAGGTCGTCGAAGAAGTGGACGTTGGCGTCGTAGTACGCCTTCCACTCCTCCGGGGTGTCGTCCTCGTAGAAGATCGCCTCGACCGGGCAGACCGGTTCGCAGGCACCGCAGTCGACGCACTCGTCGGGGTGGATGTAGAGCATCCGCTTGCCCTCGTAGATGCAATCGACAGGACACTCGTCGACGCAGGCCCGGTCCTTGAGGTCGACGCACGGCTGGGCGATGACGTAGGTCACCAGATCCTCCTCTGAGACGGTGCGATTTCCACTGCGGTGTCAGCCTAGTCTCTCGTCGTGCCCGATCAGTCCGAGGCCCACCGACTGGGTCCCCACGTCGTCGGCCACCGCGTCGTCGTACGCCGGGTGGTGCCCGGCGAGACCGGCCCGAGCGGCGGTCCCGCGCTGACCGATCTGCTCGGGATCTGCGTGCGGTGGTCAGACGGCGAGTGCGTCGTTCAGCCGGAGTCCGGGCCGGCCGTCACGATCCCGCTCGGGCTGATCGTGTCCGGGAAGCCGGTGCCGCCGAGGCCCTCACCCCGGTTCCGGGTCGACCCCCGCGAGTGCCAGCTGCGCGCGCTGGCGCTGTGGCCGGACCTGGTCACCGAACCGCTGGGCGACTGGCTGCTGCGCCGCTCGGCGACCTCGACCGCCCGCCGCGCCAACTCGGTCCTGGCCTTCGGCCCCGCCGGCGTACCGGACGCCTACGAGCGGGTGGTCGCCTTCTACGACCGGCCCGTGGCCAACGTGCTGCCCGACTCCCCCGAGGACGCCTTCTTCCGCGACCGCGGCTGGGTGACGGAGGGCCACGAGGCCGACACGGTCCTGATGCTCGCCTCGGTCGCCCAGGTCTCGCGCCGACTGCCCGCCGACCTGCCACCGGCTCGGGTGGAGGACGCCGGTCCCGGCCTGGTGCGGGCCGTCGTCGACGACGTGGCCGTGGGGTTCGCGGGGTACGCCGACGACTGGGTCGGCTTCCGCAGCCTCGAGGTCGAGGAGTCCCACCGTGGTCAGGGACTGGCGCTGGCCGTGATGGCGGCGCTGGTCGAGTGGGGTGCCGGCCAGGGGGCGACCACGGCGTACCTGCAGATGCTGGGCGACAACGCGCCCGCCCGGCGGCTCTACGAAGGGATGGGGTTCACGCCGCACCACACCTACCGCTACCTGACGCCCGCCACCTGAGCGCCTGAGGGGTGGCCTCGACGGTCAGCCGTCCTCGGCGTTCGGGTGGGTGCACACCACGGTGTCGCTGGGGGTGTAGGTCGTGTGGAACTTCTCCGTGCGCACCAGCTCCGAGGAGCCCGCCTCGCGGAAGTAGCGGAACACGTCGATGTCGAAGCCGCCGTACCCGCTGTTGGGGTGGCACTGGCGGGTGTTGACCCGCCGCGTCTTCTCCTCGGTGATGTTGTAGCGGCCGGACTCCGAGGTCGTGATGTCCCAGACCTTCGTCGACCACATGCTCACCGTCACCACCCCCGACGAGCTCGGCGTGCTCGGCGTGACGTTGGCGGTCACCAGGACGCCGTAGGGGGTGTCGTTGCGGAACCGCAGATCCACGGCACCCCAGGCCACGGTGGCCTCACGCCCGACGGGGTAGCGGTCGATGTAGAACGAGTGGGGCTTGTGCTCGACGTCCTCGAGGCCGGCGAAGAACGCCGCGTTGAAGGTGGTGGTCGCGATCTGCGAGACGCCGCCGCCGAGGTCGGTGACCAGGATGCCGTCGGAGATGATGTAGCCCTCGGTGAAGCCGTTGGCGGCGGTGCGCTCCCCCACGATGCCGTTGAGCGAGAACACCTCGTCGGGCTCGAGGATGGTGCCGTCGATGAGCTCCGCGGCGCGACCGAGGTTCACGTTGCGGTAGTCGGCGTGGGGGTAGTAGGTGGTGAAGGTCGACACCCGCTCGGTGATCCCGAGCCCGCGCAGATCCTTGGTGGTGAGGTCGGCCGGTGCGGAGACGGCCTTGATCCGCTGCTCGCGCTTGCCGGACGGCTGGGTGACCAGCTCGAGGAAGACCGTGCGTACGTCGCCCGGGCGGTAGGTCACGCCGGGCTTGGAGGGGACCACCTTGGGCTTGCCGTTCACGATCCGCATCGTGGCGTCGACCGGCTCCCCGGAGCTGATCCGGGAGTCGATGAGCCGGGTGAGCACCGTGCGGTCCAGGCCGGGCACGAGCTCGCCGTCGCGGGGGCGCAGCTTCAGCGCCTTGCCGAAGTCCTGGGGCGTCAACCGGATCCTGGACGAGTCGAACAGCAGCGTCACCGGGGCCGAGACCGCCGGGTTGGCGAACGTGTCGAGCGCCTCCTGGACATCGCCCTCGTCGATCTCGGGCTCGGCGGCGGTCAGGCTGAGCTCGACGGTCCCGGGGTCCTCGTCGAGGTAGACGGACTCGATCGCGCCGCGGGCGGCCTCGAGGTCGAGCGCCTGGCCGGGGCGGGGGTCGGTCACGACGACCCGACGTCCCTGGAACTCCACCGCGCCGTCGCGCGGCGGGGTTCCCACGTCGGCAGCGAGCTCGTCCAGGACGGACTCCATCGCCGGCTCGTCGACGTCGATGACCGCGGACAGCTCGTCACCGCCGGTGTAGTAGTCCCACAACCGCGCCGGGTCCCAGGACTTGCCCCCACCGGCCGCTTCCACCGAGGCGGCGTAGTCGACCGCCAGTCCGGCACGACCCGGACGCAGCCGCTGGGACTCGCCGTTGATGGCCAGCTCGATCGACGCGTCCGTCCGGTCGGCGAGGCCCGACTCGAGCTCCGTGCGTGCCTCCGCGGGGGTCATCCCGCCGAGCTTGACGCCCGCCACGGTGGTGCCGCGCGGGACCCGGTCACCGGCGGCCAGATAGGCAGCGGCGTACGCACCACCGGCCAGCACCGCCAGCCCCAGCAGCAGGAGCAGGACGACGCGGCCGCCCTCCTTCTCACGTCCGGGATCAGTCACCCGCGCCATGCTAGGTCGTTTCCCCCGCCGGACCCGAAACCCGGCGCGCGTCCCGGCGCGGCAACGTGACCACCGCCACCACGATGACCAGGAGCGTCAGCAGGAGCAGGAGGTACCCGCGGGCGCTGGAGGCGACGATGTAGTCCCCTTCCGGACGGGTGCGGACAGCGGCCAGCACGACCCCGGCGTACCCGAGCGCGAGCGGCAGGCGGGTCGACCAGCCTCTGCCGATCCACACGAACGTGGCAGCGAGTGCCGACGCCGCCAGCGGGAGACCCCACCAGAGCTCGTGGGTGGCGATGCTCGCGACTGCCGTCGCCGCGCCGACGAGGAGCAGGAGTACGGCGACGGCCAGGCGCCGTGCGGTCACAGCCCCGCGAACAGGTCGTCCTCGAAGCCGTCTGCGCCGGGGACGGAGGTGCCACGCACGATGCGGTAGAACTCCTCACCCCAGAACGCGTGCCCGCTCTCGCCGCCGCCGAAGAAGGGTCCGTCCGGCTCGACCTGGGTGCGGTGCTCGGCCAGCGCGTCCAGCTTCCGCTTGGCGAACGCCAGGCCGTCGACGCGCGCCGAGATCAGCTCATCGGGCGTGATGAAGGGCGGCAGGTCGCCGTCGGGCTCCATGCCCGCGAAGGTCTCGGTGTCGCCGGAGTCGCGCAGCCGGCGCAGGCTGGCGCGCATCCGGCTCTCCGACATCGCGGTCCAGTAGATCTTCGCGATCTCCCACGGCTCGCCGAGGTCCTTGCGGTACGACGGGACGCCGGCCAGCATCGCGGCGTACATCGCGACCCGGTGGGCCTGGATGTGGTCGGGGTGGCCGTAGCCGCCGAACTGGTCGTAGGTCACGAGCACCTGCGGCCGCACCTCGCGGATGATCTCGACCAGGTGGTCGGCGGCGACCGTGAGGTCGGCGTGCCAGAAGGCGTTCTCGTGGGTCTCGTCGGCGGCGATGGCGTGGCCGTCCTCGTGCCACTTCATGCCGGAGTCGCGGAACGCGCCGAACCCGCCCAGGAAGCGGTAGTCGGTCACACCGAGGGTCCGCATCGCGTTGTCGAGCTCGCCGCGGCGGTGGGGGCCGAGGCCGTCCTCCTGGTCGGCGGCGAGGTGGGCCAGGTCGGGCACCAGCACCTCCCCCATCTCGCCGGCGGTGCAGGTCACCAGGGTGACCCCGCGTCCCTCCTCGACGTAGCGGGCCATGGTGGCGCCGTTGTTGATCGTCTCGTCGTCGGGGTGGGCGTGGACCAGCAGCAGCCGGTGGTCAGGCGTCTCGGACATGGCACCAGCCTACGGAGCACCGCGGTCCGGGGGTTTCGAGGCTCGTCGCTAGCGCTCCTCGCACCTCAACCACCGGCCGTCGGTGGTTGAGGTGCGAGCGGAGCGAGCCTCGAAACCCCCGGCTACGGAGCCCGGTGGTGACGCTTCGGGGCAGTCGGCAGATCCAGCGGCGCGGGCGGCGGTGTGGGCTCGCCGGCGTCCAGCCAGCCGTCGTAGCGCTCCACGAGCAGGTCGAGCGCGACCTCGGGCGCATCGGTCACGACCGCCCACGGGTGGCCCTCGTCGTCGTCCTCGCCCGCGAGCCGCTCCCGGTCGACCTGCGCCGCGATAGCCGTCCGCCCGCAGCCGGTCCGCGGCCGCCCTCGCGTGGTCCTCGTCGAAGAAGATGCCTCTCACGACTCCATCATCTGCTCCCGCAGTCCGGGCAGGAAGGGCCGGTCGGGCTCCAGCCAGTCGACGTCGTCGAGCTGCTCGGCGGTCAGCCAGCGCACCTGGTCGTGCTCGGTGGGGCTCGGCTCGCCGGCGACCAGGCGCGCCGTGGCGACGCGCAGGACGTGGGCATCCCCGATCGGGACGTCCCCCGCCAGCCACCCGGTCACCTCGATGTCGCAGCCGAGCTCCTCGAGGATCTCGCGCACCAGCGCGTGCTCGGGTGACTCCCCTGGCTCGACCTTGCCGCCGGGGAACTCCCAGCGCCCGGCCGCCTCCGCCGGCGTCGTACGGCGGGCGGCAAGCACTGCGCCGTGCCGCAGGATCGCCGCGCCCACCACCAGCCGCCGATCGGTCATGCCGCCATCCCACCACCCCGGTCGGGTAGTCCAGTGACGAATCGTCGCACGTACGGCGAGTCGACGACGCTTTCTCACTGGACTATCGCCCCGGGGTGGCTAGCGTGGCAGGCATGGTGGGGGTGCGGCTCACGCGGACCGAGGAGAACGTCGCCGAGATCGATGCCCTCGCCTCGCGGCTGGGGGGCCGGGTGGGGCTCGAGGGGGTGCTGGCCGGCCTCGACCGGCAGGCGCGGCCCTCCCGGCTGGGCCGGCTGCTCGGGCGTGCTGTCGACACGGCGTACACGTGGGAGCGTCGCGACAACCGCGACCCCCGTTGGTGGCCGCAGGGCATCTCCACGTCGGCAGACGCCGATGAGAGCGGGCTCGTGGCCGGCCGCCGGTTGCTGATCGTCAGCTGGTACTCGAAGTCCGTCGAGGGCGCCTCGCACGGCTCGCGGATCAGCATCCTCGACCTCGACACGCTGCGCTACGCCCATGTGCTGCTGGTGACGCCGGAGCTGGAGCCGCTGCACGTCCACGCCGGCGGCCTGGTGTGGCTCGGCGACCACCTCCACGTCGCCGCGACCCGACGCGGCCTGGTGAGCTTCCGGCTCGACGACGTCCTGCGCCACGAGCTCCACGGGCACCGGTTCGTGCTCCCGGTCAGGTTCACCTACCGCGCCCACACCGACGAGGGCCACGAGCCACTGCGCTACTCGTTCCTCTCCCTGGACCGGAGCGCGGGCGACAGCCTGGTCGTCGGCGAGTACGGCCGGGGCGGCGCCACGACCCGGCTGCTGCGCTTCGACCACGACGAGGACGGTGGCCTCCGGCCGACGTCCCTCGACGAGGGCGGGGTGGGGCAGATGCAGGGGGTCGCCGTGGCCGGCGGGCGTCACCACGTGACGGCCTCGCAGGGGCCGATGGCGACCGGGGTCGGTGTTCGTCGGCGCGCCCGGGCGCCTTCTCCGAGCACCGCTGGGCGGTGCCGATGGGACCGGAGGACCTGGCCTACTGGCCGTCCGAGGACCGGTTGTGGTCGGTGACCGAGCACCCGCGTCGGCGCTGGATCGTCTCGATGCGCCGGGCCTGGTTCGACTGAGGCCCGACGCGACCGGCCCGAAATGCCGGACGGCGCCACCGTGTGGTCACGGTGACGCCGGTGCCGGGCTGCCGGGTTCGGGTGCCCTAGGGTGACACAGGCGGTCCGGACCATCCTCGCGCAGCGGCGAACAGAGGATGGCCCGGACCGCGTCTGTGTGTCCCGACTTTGTGCTGTGGAGTGAAACAGGATCTCAGGAACTTGCGGGAGCCGAGCCCCCGAGGATCTGAGTCTGCTCCGGGGCCAGGTCTCCCTGGCCCCGGAGCTTCCTCAGGGTGCTACTGGATCAACGCACCGTCCGCTTGTTCGTCCACGCCTTGTTGGTGGCGGGGGACGGGCGGTACTTCGCGCGGTACGTGGTCTTCTTCGCACCGTTGCGGTCGTTGACCCGGAAGAACGCGTTGCCCTTGTCGTTGGCGACCTTGGTAGCCACGATGAACTTCTTGCCGTTCTTCTTGATCTTGAACAGAGCCACGGTCGCGCCGGCCGCCTTCTTCGGAGCGAAGGCCTTCAGCTTGTCCTTCGGCAGGGCGCCGTTGTTCTTGCCCTTCAGCTTCGGGCTGATCGGCGACTTGCCCCACACGATCGGGTCGGAGTTCGCCGAGACGCTACGGGCGTTCCGGTCCAGGTCCTCCGGGTCCTCGACGAGGTACTCGTTGGCCGTGAACATCGCCATGATCGTCTGGGTGGTGTCACCCGGCGAGAAGGCGGTGATGCTCGGACCCGAGGTGGTGAAGTCGGACCGCGCGGTGTCGTCGTCGTTCTCCGTGGAGAAGTCCGCCACCGTGGAGTCGTCGACCACGTCGGCCAACTCGCCACCGGCGAGGTTCCCGAACTGGTCGGTGATCTCGAAGCGGAGGTCCAGCTCCTGGCCCGGCGAAACCGGCACCGGCAGGCTCGCCCGCGTCGCGGGGCAGGGTTGCCGTCGCCACGTTGATCGGGTCGCGCACGTCGGCGGTCAGCGTCTCCGACTCGGTGACGTCACCGGCAGTGACCGTGTAGGTCACGTCGGTGAGGCCGTTGTCGTCGAAGTCCGCGTCGCGCTCGATCGCCACGGCGAAGCCGGCGAAGTCGACGCCCCCGCCGATGTCGTCGCTCGTGGTCTGCCCGTCGGTGGTGCCCAGGTTCTCGAAGAAGCCCCAGAGGTCACCCTCGGCGTCGTGGCCGTCGGCCAGGTCGAGGTCGTCCTCGTCGTCGGCGTACGGGGTCACGAAGCCCTTGTCGACCTCGATGTCGACCGGGTAGTCGGTCAGCACCGGGTCGTTGCTCGGGTCGGTGTCGTCGTCCTCACCGAAGACCTGGACCTCGACCGCCATCGGCCGACCGGGACCGAACTGGCCGTCCACGACCTCGAAGTCGCCGATCTCGATGCGGGAGACCATCGGCTCAACGATCCAGTTCACGATGAGGTCGTCGTCACCGGCGTTGAGCGAGGTCGTGTCGTCCTTGGCCTCGGTGACGTTGCGCTGGTGCAGGTCGCCGCTCTCCTCGGTCGGCTCCACGTTCGCGGGGATCTCCGGGTCGCTCAGCGCGACGGTGAAGTCACCGTTGGCGTCGGTGACGGCGTACGCGACAGCGAACGGACCGCCGGCGGGGTCATCCAGGGTCACACCGGCCGGCTGCTCCGACTGCGGCGCGAAACCAGCGTCGCCACCCGAGTGGTAGTCCATCTCGACCTCGCGGCCACCGAGCGGACCGTTGGAGTTGCTCAGGTTGCCGGTGGCGGTGGTGTCGCCGTTGACCGGAGCGTTGGCCTGGGCGCCATCCTCGAAGACCACGTCAGCGTCGTCGGCCAGCAGGTTGGTCTCCGGAGTGGCCTGCACCAGACCGGAGCCGCCCACGTTCGGACGACGCGCGTCGAGGCTGTAGGTACCCTCAGCCAGCGTCGAGGGCGCGGGCACGAGGAACGTGCCGTCGCCCTGGTCGTCGGCGTCGGTGTAGACGCCGAGCGCCGCGGCCGGCGCGGGACCGGCGGGGTCGAACGTCCACAGGTACTCGACGTCCGAGGGGTCACCCTCAGCGCTGTTTCCGTCCTCGTCGTACGGGTTGCCGAACTGGTCAAGGGTCTCGACCGTGAAGTCGTCGCCGTCAGACAGCTCGTCCTGGTCGAAGTTGGTCCGGTTGCGCTCGTTGACGATGTCAACCGTGGTGACCACGGCGGCCGCCGTGTTCACGGTGACGTCGACCGTCGGGTCACCCGCGTTGCGCGTGTCGTCGTCGGTCTTGTTGACGTAGTAGGTCTCCGTGCCGCCGTTGGGCGTCGCGGAACCGTTGGCCACGGCAGGCGTGACCTCGATCTGGCCGCGACCGTCGGTGTAGCCCACCAGGGTCTCCGCCCCGTCGGTGTCGGCGTCAGGACCGGCACCGTCGGTGTCGGTGTCGCCACCGCTGAAGACCTCGGCACCCGCGACGGGGTTGCCCAGGGTGTCCAGGACGGTCAGGGTCACGCTGGCGTCGGCCGGGGTGGCGTCGTTCTGGTTGCCCGGGTCGGCCGTGATGGAACCGATGGTCTGGATGTAGAGGGTCGAGCCCTCGGCGTCATCGGTGTTGCTGGTCGCCGCGTTGAGGGCGATCTGGTTGGCGTCGGTGCCGGCCGAGTACGGGTACCCGTCGATGTCGACGACCGCGTTGAAGTCATCGCTCGTGGTGCTGGGCGTGGTCTCGAGCGTGCCCGCGTCCGAAGCGCCGGTGCCGTGCGAGGCGTCGGTGACGGTCGGAGCGCCGGAGCCCTGCGAGACGGTGCCGGTGACGGCGAGGAGCTCGGAGGTGGTGGCGCTGTAGGGGCCGGTGGTGTAGGGCTCCTGGAAGACGCCCAGGGCACCCTCGGAGGCCAGCTCGACGGTGTTGGCCGCCGCGTTGAGGGGGACCACCACGGTCGCCGCGTCGGTGGCGCCGCCGGGGCCGGCCACCGCGCGCACCTCGATGGTGTCGGCGGGGGGTGCGGTCCAGTCGGCCTTGAAGACGCCGTCGGCGTTGCGGGCCACGTTGCCACCCGGGACGTTCAGCCAGGTCGCGCCACCGGCGGTGGTGCGGTACTGGAAGAGGACGCTGGTGACGGTGGTGCCGCCGCCCGCGACGAGCGAGACGGAGGTGTTGGTGCCGTCGTCCTTGGCGGAGATGCCCGAGGACTGGGGGGCGTAGAGCTCTACGTTGGCTCCGCCCACCTCGGTGGCGATCGTCGTCGCCGACGCCGTTCCGGCGAAGAGCGGGAGACCCGCCACCGCCAATGCGGAGATGGCGGCTGCCGCCACGCCCCGCTTGATGCCGCTGCTAGTCATGCTGGTTCCTTTCGGAGTAAAGAGTCTCGGGAGATCTGCTCCCGGACGCTGTCTGGTGACCCCGAAAGGGGCCCCCGTGTGTGCACGTGACAACACCAGTCGTCACATGCGTCGCAACTTAGGTGGCCCGGGCGACTCGCCGCAGACTTTTTGCAGAAGCCTGTTACATCTGCAATAAAGGGGGGGTGGGGACATCGGGGGTGATACCGCCCGGCCGTAGACGGGGGCGGCCGCAGCGGCTGCCGGACGACCCGATCTCCCTGTCGTCTCGCCACCTGACGGTCGAGCACCGCATCGCGTGGCTGCTCGCGACCACTCGCATCCTGCACCCTGACGAGCGGCTGCGCGAGCGCAACGGCTTCTCCGCGGCTGCCGCCGACCGCGGGCTCCGCATCGACAGCAGCCGCATCTCGAGGTGGGAGACCGGCTCCTCCCCCGCCTCGCACGAGGTCATCGGTGCCTACGAGTCGGTGCTGGGTCGCCCTCCCGGTGCGCTCTCCTCGGTGGCCGACGGGCTGCGACGTTCCTTCGCCGATGGCCCGCCCCGGCCGGCGCTCGACGGAGAAGACCTCCGGTCCCCGGACCGGTTGCTCGAGAACGCGCTGTCCGGCAAGTCGATGGCCGGCACCGACTGGCAGGAGCTGGCCGCCACGCTCACGGCGTACTCCTCCTTCTTCCTGCGCCGCCCCGAGTGGGATGCGCTCGCGGGCCGGCTGGTCGCCGAGCTCAGCCGGTCGGCCGGGCTCGCCTACGTGCGGCGTTACGAGGCCGCGGCCCGGCTCATCCGCCACCAGTCGGCCCAGCGGCACCTCTCGCGCGCCCTCGGCGGATTCGTGATGGAGCCCGACAGCCAGGTCGTGCTGCCGGTCCTCCAGCTCTTCACCGAGGTCGACGACCCCGCCGCCGGCGCGCTGGTGATGCGGATGATGGGCGAGGACAACAAGGCGCTGCGGCGGGCGGCCTCATCGGTGGCCGCGACCAAGCTGCGCAAGGGGGTGCTGCCGGAGGCGGGCATGCGCCAGCTCGAGGCGTACGCCGCCAGCACCCTGAGGCAGACCGAGCCGCTCGACGGCGGGCTCGATGCCTTCGACCTGGCGATGCAGCTGCCGTGGGACTCCTTCCAGTCGGTGCTCGAGCGGATCCCGGACCGACGGGTCCAGCGCCAGCTCGGCAACGCCCGCAGCACCGGCGAGCTGATCCCGCGACTGCAGGCGGCCGCGATCGTGGCCGACCTCGCGGCCGCGGTCCAGGCCGACGAGACCGACGTGCGTCGCCACCCGGAGGACGACAACATGCTGCGCCGGCTGCTGCGCGAGGCGCTGTTCCACATGCACAAGTCGCGGCGCCACCAGGCGGCGCTGCTGCTCGCCTCCTCGCCGTACCGTCACGCCGTCGCGCGCCAGTGCCACGACCTGGTCGGCGGTTCGAACTACTTCCTGGCGGCGCGGGCCTGGGTGGTGCTGATGCGGGTGGGACACGCCGGGCGCCGGCCCGAGGTGCTGTTGCGGGCCATGAGTGAGGCCCGGCCAACTCTGCGCAGCCGGGCGCTGATCACCATCGGGCTCGACGAGACCGAGCTCACCGAGCGCGAGGCGCAGGCGCTGGTGACGTCGGTGGCTCCCACCGAGCGGGGTTCGGTGCGGCACGGGTTGTTCTTCGCGCTGGGGATGAGCGGGAGCGATCTCCTCGTCGAGCTGACCGACCACGAGTCCGATTCCTTCCGGAGCTCAGCCCAGTGGTGGCGCACCGTCGGGCCGGCCATCCACGAACACTGAAGCCACGAACACTGAGGATCAGCGGGGCAGCCGGGCCAGCTGCCGGCTCTGCGCCACGAGCCGGTCGGCGGAGTCCCACACCTCGCAGTCCTCCTCGAACATGCCGCCCGCGACGTTGCGGGTGGCGTGCCGGATCCGGAGCCAGCCGGGAGCGGGTCGGGCGCGGACGTGGGCGGTGAGCTCCAGGGTGGGCGCCCAGCCCATCAGCCCGAGCTCGAAGGTGACCGGGGGCAGCGCGTCGACGGCGGTCAGCAGGCTGATCGGATCGGGCTCGCGGTCCTCGGCCAGCCGGAACCACGCCTGCATCTCGCCGTTGCCACTCGGCTGGCCGACGGCCCAGCCGACGTGGCGGGGGTCGAAGCGCATGTCGAACCGGTCCATCAGCGGCGCGAAGCGCCGGACCTCCTCGGGTGCGTGCCGGTTCGAGACGCACTCCTCGAGGGGCGGAAGATCCGGTGGCCGGGCGGTGGTCCGCACGTCGTCGGGGATCGCCGAGAGGTCGCCGTACGTCGCCAGCGCGGTGATCCGGTCCTCGGACCCCTGGCGCAGCTCGGCCGCGAGGGTGGCGACGCTGCCGCCGTTGCGCACGATCCTCGGCTGGACCGTGGCCGGCCCGGGCACCGTCGCTGAGAGGTAGTGGGCAGTGACCGAGATCGGGTCGGGCTTGCCCGGGACCACCTGGGAGAGCGCGTGGCCGATGACGGAGAGCTGGTAGCCCCCGTTGACCCCGCCGCCCACCAGCCAGCCGTCGGTGAGATCCGCGGTGAACGCGTCGCCGTCACGGGTGACGGCGATGTGGGCGTCGTACTCCTTCACGGGCGTCAGCCTAGGAAGGCGCAGCGCCTTCGAGACACGCGGGTAACAAATCATGGAAAGCCACAGCGTTGGGGTCCGGCTGCGAGCACACTCTGCACTCTCGGGACCAACCAGGGAGCCCTCCATGAACGCCCCGCCCTCGGCAGTTCCGGCGCGCTCGACGCGCCGCGTGCTGTGGGCTGCCGTCGTGGCGGCGGCCTGGGTCGCCGCCGTGGCCGTGCACGTGGTCCGTCCCTCCGACCTCTGGGTCGCCTGCGCGTTCATCGGCGTGCAGGCAGGAGCGGCCGTCTTCGCGTGGCTCGGCAGCCGCACCGCAGCCCCGGAGCGACGCCTCCCCGCCCGTCTGGTCGCCCTCGGGCTCGCGAGCAACGCCTTCGGCGAGGTCATCTGGTACTCGGTCGTGATCGACAGCGAGAACACCGACGCCTCGCTCGCGGACGTCGGCTGGCTGGTCGCCTACGGGTTCCTGATCGCGGCCCTCGTCGTCTCGATGCACCGCGCGCGGGCCGGCGCCGAGCGAGAAGTCGACTCCCTCATCGACGCGGCCACCATCGTGGTCGTCAGCGTGATGATCCTCTGGGACCTCTCCGTCGCCTCGATCGCGGGCGACCCCTCGCTGTCCCCCTTCATCAAGCTGGTGTGGTCGACCTACCCGATCGCCGACGCGATCCTGCTCGCCCTCGTGCTGCGGCTCGCGAGTGACCGGCTGGCCCGCAGGTGGATGGACCCGTGGTTCGGGGTGGGTGTCGTGGCCTGGCTGATCGCCGACATCGGTTTCCTGACGCTGCCACTCTCCGACGCCAACGAGAACTGGGAGAACGCCGGGTGGATGCTCGGCGCGATCCTGATGGCCCGTTTCCACCGCGGGGGTGAGAGCTGGCGCCCGCCGAAGGCCGACACCCGGCGCACCCTGATGACGACCCTGGTGATCTCCATGGGCCCCTTGTTCATCGTGCCGACGCTGGCGCTGATCGACATCGCGCAGGGCCAGCCGGTCCAGGTCGTGCCGCTGATCATCGGAGCCCTGGCGCTCCTCGCCCTTGCCGTCGCGCGCACCGCCCGCCTCCTGCAGGCGGTGTTCGACACACAGCTCGAGCTCGCTGCGGCCCGTGACGAGGCACTCCAGGCATCCCGCGCCAAGTCTGAGTTCCTGGCGACGATGAGCCACGAGATCCGGACCCCGATGAACGGCGTGATCGGGTTGTCCCAGCTGCTCATGCAGACCGACCTCGACGAGCGGCAGCGCCAGTACGCCGAGGGGGTGCACGGCGCCGGCGGGATGTTGCTCAACCTGATCGACGACATCCTCGACTTCTCGCGCGTCGAGGCGGACGGGATCACGCTGGAGATCGGCGACGTGGACGTGGTCGACGTGGTCGAGGAGACCGCCGACCTGGTCGCACCGTCGGCCCACGCGAAGCGGCTCGAGGTGGTCACCGAGTGCGACTCGACGCTGCCCGACCTGGTGCACGGCGACGGCGCCCGGATCCGGCAGATCCTGTTCAACCTGGCGAGCAACGCGGTGAAGTTCACCGACACCGGCGAGGTGTCGCTGCGCGCGCGGGTGGTGGCCACGGAGCCCGACCGGGCGCAGGTCCGGTTCGAGGTGACCGACACCGGCATCGGCATCGTCGAGAACGTGCGCGAGCAGCTGTTCGACGCCTTCTCACAGGGCGACTCCTCGAACACCCGGCTCTACGAGGGCGCGGGACTCGGCCTCGCCACCGCCAAGCAGCTGGTGCGTCTGATGGGCGGCGAGATCGGGGTCGACAGCGAACCCGGTGTCGGGAGCACGTTCTGGTTCACCCTGATGCTGGAGATCGCCGAGGCGAAGCACGAGCCGGAGCCGCCGCGACTCGACGGGCTCCGCGTGCTCGCCGTCGACGACAACCCCACCAACCGACTGGTGCTCAGTGAGCTGCTGCGCAGCTGGGGCGCGTACGTCGACACAGCATCCGGCGGCACCGCTGCCCTGGAGATGCTGGCCGGGAACACCTCCTACGACCTCGCGGTGCTCGACATGATGATGCCGGTGATGAACGGCCTCGACCTGGCGACCCGGATCAAGGACTACGGCTCGCGCGGACCTCGGCTCGTGCTGCTCACGTCCGATCCCTCGGTCGACCAGGCTCGCGCGGCAGGCTCTGGCTTCTCGGCGACGTTGACCAAGCCGGTGCGGTCGGCCCAGCTGCTCGCCGTACTGGCCCAGCTGGCGTCGCCGGTGGAGGAGACCAGAACCCCCGCGGCCGGTCGGATCCTGGTCGTGGACGAGAACCAGACCAACCAGCTCATCACCTCGGGCATGGTCGAGTACCTCGGCTACCACGCGTCGGTGGCCGCCGACGAGGTCGAGGCTCTCATCGCCCTGGCGCGAGTCCGCTACGACGCCGTACTGATCGACTGCCGGTTGCCGGTCCGAGGCGAGCTCCGCACCGCGCAGGAGATCCGTCGGTTCCACGGCGTCGAGACCCACGTGCCGATCATCGCGATGACCGCCACCGATGACGCCGAGCTCCTCGCCCAGCTGCGGGACGCCGGCATCGACGACCACCTCACGCGCCCGATCGCGCTGGAGCCGCTGTCGGCCGCGCTCACACGCTGGGCGAACGGACGCGTCGCGCACTGACCGGTGTCGGCACCTCAGCCCGGTCAGCGGGCGAGCGCCTGGGCTGCGGTGGCCAGGTCGTCGACCCCGCGGGAGAGCTCGTCGGGTCGATCCGTCGTCAGGTCGAGGTGGAAGCCGTAGAGCGAGGAGTCCACGAGCGTCGCGATCCTCGCCACGCGTCGGGGCGAGGCGCCGCTCCGCGCCAGGTAGTCCCGCAGCGCCCTCGCCCACTGCGCGTTGCTGGCCCGGGCATCTGAACGGTAGGGCTCCTCGCCGATGAGACCGCTCGCGGCTGCCTGGCAGTAGAGCGTGAGCAGCGAGTTCAGCGGCTCCTCCCGGTAGGCACGCCACAACCGGTTCACTGCCGACCGCACGGTCGGCGCCCCCGGCAGTGCGTCGACCTCCGCGATGGCGCGCTGGTTGGCGCGGGCGACGACCTGCGAGACGAGCGCGTCGCGACTCTCGAAGTGGTAGATCAGCATCCGGTCGCTGGTCCCGATCTCCGCCGCCAGGGGACGCAGGGTCAGACCGATCAGGCCCCGGTCGAGCACGTAGTCCGTGACCTGGTCGAGCAGCTCTTCACGACGATCCATGACGCCAGTGTAGCGAGTGCTACAGTAAGCGGGTGTAGCGACCGCTACATAGAGAGAGGAAGTCATGTTCGTCGCCGTCCTGCTGCTCCTGGTCGCGATCGGGATCGAGGTGGTCGCCACCGCCCTGTTGCCCCGCACCCACGGCTTCACCGACCCGCTGTGGTCCGTCGCGGTGGTGGCGGGCTACGCCGCCTCGATCTGGCTGCTGGCGGTCGTCGTCCGGACGATCCCGGTGTCCATGGCGTACGCCGTGTGGTCGGGGGTCGGCACCGCCCTTGTCGCCATCGTCGGCTACCTCTGGCTCGACGAGCAGATGACCCTCCTCAAGGCCGCCTCCCTCGCCCTGATCGTGGTCGGCGTCGTCGGCCTCAACCTCACCACCACCCACTGACCCCAACTCGTCGAGGTGGGTCCTGGCGGGGGCGCCGGACCAGTTTGTGCATTTGTGCCCGGGGGAGGCCGGCGAGCCCTACATTTTCTTCACCCACTACGGCATGTCGGGGGAAACAGCCCACCTGACACGCCGCTCAGCCCCCGAAGGATCCCCCCATGAACCCCACCACGAAGAAGCGGATCGGAATCGCGACCGGAGCCCTGGTCCTCGTCGCCGGCAGCGGCGTGGCCTACGCCTACTGGACCAACTCGGGTACTGGCAGCGGTTCGGCGACCACCGGCACCAACGCGGCCCTCACCGTGAACCAGACCAGCACCGTCACCGCGATGGCCCCCGGGGTGGCGGCACAGCCCCTCAGCGGCAACTTCGACAACCCGAACTCGGGGCCGGTGTTCATCAAGACCGTCGCGGCGACCGTCACGAGCACGGGGGTGGTCGGCTGCACCGCCGCCGACTACACCATCACCGGCACGTCGATCATCGGAAGTGCGGCCCCCGGCGCCGGAGACAGCGTGCCCGCTGGCACCAGCGTGGGCTCCTGGTCGGGCCTCAGCATCGCCTTCAACAACACGGCCAGCAACCAGGACGCCTGCAAGGGCGCCGTCATCACCATCGGCTACACGACGACCGCGAGCTGACCCCGGCTCGACGCCAGCCCTCGACGGGCAGAAGAAGAGCGCCGTGATGAGCACCCCAGGCATCCGCGGGTTGACCGTGGCTTCGCTGTGCGCGACGTTCGTCGCGCTCGGGGGGTACGGCGCCAGCGCGTTCTGGCACGGGTCTGCCTCCGGATCCGGCTCCGCGGCGACCGAGACCCCCGCCCTGGTCGTGCTCAGCCGCGGTACGCCGTACGACGCCCTGCTCCCGGGTGCCCGTGCCGACGTCGTCCTCACCGTCTCGAACCCGAACGCGTCGCAGGTGCACATCAGCTCCCTGACCCTGGACCCCACAGAAGGCACGCAGGGGTACGCCGTCGACGGCGACCACTCGGCCTGTGACGTCTCGTCACTCAGCTTCAGCGACCAGTCGAACGGCGGTGCCGGCTGGAGCGTGCCCGGCAGGGTCGGGGCCGAGGACGGCACGGCCTCGCTGATGCTGACCGACGCCCTGGCCATGGCCAGCTCCGCCGCCGACGCCTGCCAGGGAGCCTCCTTCAGCGTCTACCTGAGGGCCGGCCCATGAGTTCCCATCGAGCGCCCCGCTCGCGGAACCGCCTCCCGAGACGCCTCAACCTGCTGGGAGCCCTCGTCACCTCCGTCCTGGCCTGCGGACTGGGGGCCGGAACTGCCTGGGCCTACTGGAGCACCGACGCCACCCCCGGTGGCGCGGGAGCAGCCGTCGCAGCCACCGTCGAGCAGGGTGCGACCCCGGTCGCGGCTGTCACGGACGGCTCGGTCACGGTGAGCTGGGCGGCTCGCTCCCTGTCCGACGGCACGCCGGTCGACGGCTACGTCGTCAGACGCTACGACGTCGCCACCGTCACCCCTCAGCCCCTGCTCTCAGCCTGCACGGGCACGATCACCGCCCTGAGCTGCACCGAGGAAGCCGTGCCACCCGGCGAGTGGGTCTACTCGGTGACTCCGACGTTCGCCACCCACTGGCGTGGCCCCGAGAGCCTGACGAGCAGCCCGGTCGTCATCGACACCACGCCCCCGGTCAACGCGGTCACCCTGTCCGGGGTCACCGGCAACGCCGCCATGATCGGGGACACGGTCTACTACCAGGGCGCAGCCGGCGGCTCGTTCACGCTCACCAACGCCGTGAGCGACTCCGGCTCCGGTCCGGCCTCGAGCACCACCCAGACCCTGACCGGGTCGTCGAGCGGTTGGTCCCACACGCCGTCGACGGTGTCGACACCGACGGGTGGACCCTTCGTCTCAGATCCCTTCACCTGGCAGCCGGGCACGTCCAGCGAACCCGACGAGGTCGTCACCGGCAGCGACGCCGCCGGCAACACGGCGGCCACGACCCTGACCTTCGTGGACGACTCCGCAGGCCCGACCGGCGGTTCGGTCGTCGCGACCGGTCTGGTCGGCACCGGTCCGGCGTACACCGCAGCCACCTCGGTGAGCTTGTTGCTCGCCAAGGGCACCGACCCGCGGGGAGTCGCACCCACCGGCGCCCTGCTGCAACGCGCGACAGCAACACTGACCTCGGACGGCACGTCCGATGGCAGCTGCGGCGACTTCGGCAGCTACACCACCCTCGCGACCGACCCCGCCGCCTCGTACAACAACACCGGGCTCACGACCGGCTGCTACAGCTACCAGTACGTCGTCCAGGACACCTGGGGCAACGCCACGACCTACACGAGCGCCGACGTCAAGGTCGACACCACCGCACCTTCGACGCCGACGCGGACCTTCGGGGCGTTCGCCAACACCTATTGGAACGGCGTCAGCAGCCTGGTCTACTACCGCTCCGCTGCCGCGACCGGATCGTTCACCGTCACCGCGAGCGCCAGCGACGCCGCCTCGGGAATCGCCTCCTACGTCTTCCCGACCGCGGCCGTGTTCGGAACCAACTGGAGCGCGACACCAGGTGACCTCGACGAGATGACGTACTCGTGGAGTGGATCCCCGCAGGCGGTGACCGCGAAGTCGATCACGGCGAGGAATCACGCCACCAAGGTCTCCTCGCCCAGTGCGACGTTCACGATGACCGTCGACAACACCGTCCCCACCGCCGGCTCGGTGAGCTACCTCAACGGCGCGACCGCCAGCTCCACCGTGAACGTGAACGTCACCAGTGGCACCGACACCCTCTCGGGGATGGCCGCCAGGGTGTTGGAACGAGCGTCGGCACCGCTGGTCAACGGTCTCTGCGGGACGTTCGGCGCCTTCTCCCCGATCGCCACCAATCCGGTCTCCCCGTACGCCGACACGGTGGCGACCGACACCTGCTACAAGTACGAGTACGAGACCCCCGACAACGTGGGCAACCAACGCACCAACACCAGCGCCAGCGTGGTCAAGGTCTCCGACGATGTCACGGGTCCGACCGGTGGGTCGGTGACCGCGACCGGCCTGGTCGGGACCGGGTCGAGGTACACCGCGAGCACAACTGCCGCCCTGACCCTGGTCAAGGGCACCGACGCGAACGGGCCGAGCACCACCGGGCACGTGCTGAGGCGGGCCACCGCGGCCCTGACCTCGACCGGTGGCGGCGATGGCGTCTGCGGCACCTACGGCACGTTCACCACCGTCGCGACCGACCCCGCCTCGTCGTACAGCAACACCGGACTCGCCACCGGCTGCTACCTCTACCAGTACGTCGTGCTCGACAACCTCGGCAACGCCACCACCTACACCAGCGACGAGGTCCGGGTGGACACCACCGCGCCCAGCGCGCCGACGCGGAGCTTTGAAGCGTTCACCAACACCTGGTGGCCCGGCACTGGCAGCGTTGTCTTCTATCGTTCCGCGGCCTCGTCGGGGTCGTTCACGGTCACCGCGAGCGGGGCCACAGATCCGCACTCCGGGATCGCCTCGTACAACTTCTCGACCTTCGGCGCCAACTGGACCTCGACCCCGGGTGCCGTGGGGGTCAACACCTACTCCTGGAGCGGCGCACCCACCGCCCCCGGGACCAGGAACGTCACCGCGAGCAACCACGCCGCCAAGTCCACGGCCAGCGCCAACTACACGTTCACCGTCGACAACACTGCCCCGACCGCCGGCTCGGTGACCTACCTCAACGGTCCGACCGTCGGACCCACGGTGAACGTGAGCTTCACCAGCGGCACCGACACCGGCTCGGGGTTGGCCGCGAAGGTCCTGGAGCGAGCTTCCGCACCGTTGGTCAACGGCCTGTGCGGGACATTCGACGCGTTCGAACCGATCGCCACCAACCCCACGTCTCCGTATGTCGACACCGTGGTGACGGACACCTGCTACAAGTACGACTACGAGACCCCCGACAACGTGGGCAACCAGCGCACCAACGCCAGCGCCAGCGTGGTCAAGGTCTCCGACGACGCCGCCGGTCCGACCGGCGGCTCGGTCACCGCCACCGGACTGGTCGGCACCGGCCCTGCCTACACCCTCTCCACGTCGGCGAGCCTGACCCTCGACAAGGGCACCGACCCGAACGGGGTCGCCGCCACCGGGAACGTGGTGAGGCGGGCTACCGCGGCGTTGACGTCTGGCGGCCTTGCGGACGGCACCTGCGGCAGCTATGGCGGGTTCGCCACCGTCGCCACCGACCCCGCCTCGCCGTACAGCAACACGGGGCTCGCCACCGGCTGCTACCTCTACCAGTACGTCGTGCTCGACAGCCTCGGCAACGCCACCACCTACACCAGCGACGAGGTCCGGGTGGACACCACGGCCCCCACCGCCCCCACGCGGACCTTCGGGGCGTTCACCAACACCTGGTGGCCCGGCACCGGCAACCTGGTCTACTACCGCGCCAACGCCGCCAACGGGTCGTTCACGGTCACCGCCAGCGCCACCGACCCCGAGTCCGGGATCTTCGGCTACACCTTCCCGACCGCCGCACTGATCGGCACCAACTGGCTCGCGACCCCCGGCGCCCTGGGTGAGATGACCTACTCCTGGACCAGCACCCCCACCGGCTCCACGGCAAGGTCCATCACCGCGACCAACCACGCCCTCAAGGTCTCCGGGGTCAGCACCACGTTCACCCCGACCCTCGACAACACCGCCCCCACGGCCGGCTCGGTGACCTATTCCGACACCACCACCACGAGCACCAGCGTCAGCGTCGACTTCACCACCGGGACAGACGCCGGCTCCGGCATCGGCAGCCGGGCTGCTCCAGCGAGTCCTCGGCGCCGCTGACCGGCACCACGTGCGGCACCTACGACGCCTTCACGACGATCGCCGCCCAGCCCGGGTCCTCGCCGTACGACGACACGGTCCCGAGCAGCGGGTTCTGCTACCAGTACCGGTACGTCGTGTTCGACAACGTCGGCAACCAGACCACGGCGACCAGCGCCAACGTCGTCAGGGTCGACCCCTGACCCGTCGCCCGGATCTTGGAGCGACGCCGGCGAGCTACCGAAACGCGGTCGCCAGTGTCTTGATCAGATCGGCGAACTGCGCGGGCTCGTCGCGGGCGTGGTTCGGGTTCACTTCGCAGAGTGTCAGCGCCACGAAGTTGGGCAGGTGACACAGACCGTCCAGGAGCTCGCCCAGGACTGAGAGGCTCAGGCCGGGCACTTTCCGGGTGTTGTCCGCGATGGGAAAGCTCGCTCCGTCAAGGACGTCGGCGTCGACGTGCACCAGGACCCGGTCGAACTCTCGAGCCCATTCGCCCAGTGATCTCAGAACGGCTTGGGGGTCCTCCAGACATTCGGCCAGTGGGTGTCGGTGGAGGTCGAGCTCGTCGATCACGCGCTGCTCGGCATCGTTGGCGTTGTCGGCGGCGACGAATCGCAGTGCGGCGGGCTGCAGCATCGGCGATCGACGCGCCAAGGAGCTCAGCGTGTTCTCCGCGCCTGCCAGTCCCAGGATGTGGCCGGCGCCCATCCAGTCCAAGATGCCGTCGCCAGTGGCGGGGGTGTTGAGGTCCGTGTCTCCGTCGATGTAGATCAACCCCACCCTGTCCGCGCTCGCCAGCGCGCCGGACACCACGCCCAGCGCGACGGTGCAGTCGCCACCGAGCACGAGCGCGTGGGCACCGTGGTCGAGGGCTTCGGCCACGGGGTGGGCCACCGCTCGGCACACCCGGGCGACCACCTCGACGTTGGCCGCGTCGGGGCGATCGGGGTCTTCTCGGAAGGTCGCGTGAGCGACATCGCCGATGTCGATCACCTCGCGCCCGGTGGCCTCGAGCGTGGTCAGGAGCCCATGGCGGCGGAATGTGGCGGGCGCCTGCTCCTGCCCGGGCCCGTAGGCGCCCGCGCTGGTGGCGGCGCCGATCAGGTGCAGGGGTCGTGCTCGTGTCATTCGAAGTCGCCTCGCTGGTTGTCGTGGGGTTTGTTACGCCTGGCGGGACCGGAAGGCCCGGACCTTCGCCCTGTTCTGACAGGTGGCCGAGCAGTACCGCCGGGGTGCCCGTCCCGCCCGGTCCAGGTAGACGTCGACACAGTCACGGCCGTCGCACGCCCCGAGTCGACCCCAGCCGTGGGTGCCGATGGCCTCGATCAGGCAGACGGCGGACGAGGCGGTCAGTTGATCGAGAGTGCCGCCCAGGGTGCTGGTCCACGTCAGGTGTCCCCCCGCGTCGATGTGGGGCTCCAACCTGCTTGCCGCGATCAGGGCGTCGAGCGCGGCGACCCTGCTGTCCAGGGCCGGTCCGGTGAACACGGGCCACAGCCTCTCGGCGAGCTGCGCCTTCTCGGCCGTCGTGGCCCGCGACGCCAGGGCGGGTTGGTCCCGATCGGCATCTTCGGGCCGAACCGCGTCCTCTCCGGCCGCGGCTCGCGCCTGCGGAGAGTAAGCATTGACGAACACGACGAGCCACTGTGCATCGACAGGCGCGACGGGGGTCATGAGACGTATCGTAACCTCAATCGATCTCATATTGGTTACATAGCAGCCGTACGAATCAGCGGCAACGTCGTCAAGGTCGACCCCTGACCGGCCCGGGACGATAGGGCCCTTCGCCCCTGTGCGACCCGTCCGAGGCGGCGTTGCATGGAGGTATGAGCAGCGGCACGCACCACCCGGTCCTGACGTCAGCGTTCTACAGCGTCGCGATGCTGGGCGGCCTCGTCGTGGGGTTCATCGCGATGCTGAACTTCCACATCGTGGTCGGTCTGGAGGACGGCTACGCGGCAAGCCCGGGGCAGGTCTGGAGCTATTCGCCCTTCGTGACTGCCACCGACGTGGTGCTTCTGCTCGGAGGTGTCCTGCTCGGGTTCCTCGGGGCACGCCGGCTGCATCACCGCACCTCGTAGAGGTAGATCCGGGCACCCACAGGCCTCGGTCGCGGCGCGCCCCTCTGGGAGGTAGGGCGGCCACCTGGCAGCGAGCGGCCCTACTCTGAGACGGTCGGCGGACCCTCGCGGCTCTCGGATTCGGAAGGGACACCCGGGTGAAGGATGACGCCTCGCTGGCTGGGCTCCTTCGAAAGCTGCGCGAAGCGGCCGGGCTGTCCCAGGAGGAGCTCGCCGAGCGTGCGGGGTTGAGCAGCCACGCGATCAGTGCCCTCGAGCGCGGGATCCGCACCCGCCCCTACCCGCACACCGTGCGTGCGCTGTGTGACGCACTCGGGGCCGATCCCGAGGCCAGGGCGCAGCTGATCGCGGCGGTGCCGGCGCGGACCCGATCGACGCCCACGCCCGGGGACGTGGCCACCACACCGCGATCCCTGCCCTCGCCGGCCACTGCCCTCCTGGGGCGCGACCACGACGTGGCCCGGGTGGTGGAGCTGGTGGGGCAACATCGGCTGGTCACGTTGACGGGAATGGGGGGCGTCGGGAAGACACGACTGGCGCTGGCCGTCGGCGAAGCAACCGCGGCCTCCTTCGCCGACGGGGTCGCGTTCGTCGAGCTGGCTCCCCTCCAGTCGGCAGACCAGGTGCTGCCCGCGATCGCCGACGCCATCGACGCACCCGCCACGACCGGAGCCGACGGAGACTCGGCGGTGGTCGAGCAACTGAGTCACCAGAGCACCCTCCTCGTGCTCGACAACGTGGAGCACCTGCTCGAGGTGGCGCCGCGGATCGCCGCGCTGATCGAGGCGGCGCCCGGGTTGACGGTGCTGGCCACCTCTCGGGCTCCGCTGCGCATCAGGGGTGAGATGGAGGTGAAGGTCGAGCCCCTCGCGGTTTCCCGTACGGGCGACAACCTCGACGTCCCCGCGGTCACTCTGCTGCTCGAGCGCGCCCAGGCCGTGAGTCCGGACTGGGGAGCGGATCCTCGAGACGGTGCGGCGGTGGCGGCCCTCTGCGTGCGCCTGGCCGGCATCCCACTGGCGCTGGAGCTGGCGGCCGCCAGGGCTCGGCTCCTCGCGCCCACCGAGCTGCTCGACCGCCTCGACGTCGCCCTCCTCGCAGGGGCACGTGACCTCCCTGCACGGCAACGCACCATGCGCGCCACCCTGGACTGGAGCTACGGATTGCTGACCACGGAGGACCAGCGGTTGCTGCGGCTGCTGTCGGTGTTCGTCGGCGGGTTCCGTCTCGAGGACGTCGAGCAGGTGGTCTTCCTCGCCCATGGAACCGCAGGGGGCGACGTACTCAGGGGGCTGGAAGCACTCTCGGAACAGTCACTGGTCGTCAGCGACGGCGTCGTCGGGGGCTCGCGCCAACGACTGCTCGACCCGGTGGCGCAGTATGCGCGCGAACGCCTGACGGCGGCCGGGGAGTGGGACGTGGCCGCCGCGGCGCACGCGCAGCACTTCCAGACGATGGCGGAGGCGATGGCTCCGCGCTACCGGGACCGCGGCCAGGTGGACGCCTTGGCGCGCGTCGACCTCGAACACCCGAACCTCACCGCCGCCATCGAGCGCAGCCTCACCGCAGACGACGCCACGACCGCAGGGCGTCTCACGTGGGCGCTGTGGATGTACTGGTGGCTGCGCGGCCACGTGGTCCTCGGACGTCGTTTGGCCGAGAGCGTCCTCGAGCACGAGCTGCCCGCCGACGTGCTGCCACGTGCAGAGCTCGCGGCCGCCACGATGACCTTCGCGCTCGACGACATCTCCGCTGCACTCGGTTGGTGGTCCTCGGCGCTCTCCCATGCCGGGGACGACCAGGTGGCGAGGGCGAACGCGGTCGCAGGGGAGGGACTGGCAGCACTCTCCACTGGCGACCTCGCCACGGCAGCCGAGCGCTTCGAGCAGGCCCGGCCCGATCGCGGAGCAGGGCGGCGCGGACGGGGAGTGGACCCGAGCCCTCTCGCTGATCTGGTTGGGCACGGTCCGGCTGCTCGAAGGCGATGCCGACGCCGCGGTCGCACACATCCAGCTTGGCCTCGACTCAGCGCGGGCGCGTGGCGACCGGCTGTCGTCGTACATCGCCCTCTACAACCTCTCGCAGGTGGAGATGGGCCGAGGCGACCACACCCGCGCCGGCGAGCACCTCCAGGAGGGCCTACGTCTGTCGCGGCAGACCGGCGACCTCGCCAACCTCGCCTACCTGCTCGACGCCAGCGCCGTGCTGGAGGCCACCCGTGGGATCCATGAGCCGGTTCCTGTCCTGTTGGGGGCCGCACAAGCGATCCGCGAGACGATTGGTTCCCGGGGCTATGGCTACTACCGGCCGGACCCGGCCGCCATCCAACGTGCCGCGAGCGAAGCGCAGCAGCACCTCGGCGTGGACACGTACGACGACGCACTGGACCTCGGGCGCCGGCTGTCACCGGAGGAAGCCTCGGAGCTGGCTCTGGAGGAACGCGACACGACCTGCTGACCCGGCGACCGAGTGTGCGACTCGCACACCACCCAGACACCCCACAGTGTCTGTGGTGAGCAGGGTCGTCCGCGGCGAAGGTTCGAGTGCGGCGCACCCGCGTCGCAGCTTCGGACCCGGGAGTCATCGTGACCACCACCTTCGCCGCCCCTGGAGCCGCCGCCCCGCCGGACGAGCGACTCGACTTCGCCGACTACGTCGCACGTCGACGACCTGCGCTCCTCCGATCGGCCCGCGCGATCGCTGGGGACGTCAACTCCGCCGAGGACCTGCTCCAGTCCGCGCTGTTGCGCGTACTCCCTCACTGGTCGGCGATCCGCGAGCCGAGTGCCGCGGATGCCTACACCCGCCGCGCCATGCGCAACCAGCACATCAGCTGGAGTCGCCAGAAGTCGCGGCACGAGCGGCCGTTCGCGGACGTGCCGGACGTGAACCCCCTCTGGGACAGCTACCCCGGCGCTGACACCACTCTCTGGCCGCTGGTCGCCGCCCTGCCACCCGCCCAGCGTTCGGCCGTCGTGCTGCGCTACTACGAAGGCCTGTCGGTCAGGGAGACCGCCCGCACCCTGGGCACCTCACCGGGCGCCGTCAAGTCCAACGCCAGCCGCGGCCTGGCGTCGCTACGCCGCTCGCTCGCCCAGGGCGACCCCACCCTTCAAGGATCGCCATGAATGGTGGCGTCGGGCGCCTGCGCACGTGGTCCGCCGACCACCCGGTGGCCGCCTTCCTGGTCATCGGGTTCGCTATCGCCTACCCGGTGATGGCGGTGCCGATCATGGCCAGCCACGGCGTCATCCCCGACGGCTGGATGCCGCACACGGCGGGTTTGGACGCCGAGCGGATCGCGTCCGTCCTCGGCATCCTGCTCGGCCTGCTACCCGCTGCGGTGTGGGTGACCTGGACTGTCGACGGTGAGGAAGGCGTCAGGTCCCTGGGGCGGCGAATGGTGCGCTGGCAGATCGGGGCGTGGTGGTGGGTGCTGGTCCTGGCCGGACTGCCCGCGTTGACCCTGACGTTCGCGCTGCTGTTCGGAGACACCTTCACGCCCGTCGACGCTGGGCCCTTCGCGGCTGGTGAGGCGACGGGGCTGCTGGTCAACCTGCTCCTGATCAACCTGTGGGAGGAGACCGCCTGGGCGGGCCTGGTGCAGACCAGGCTCGCGATCAGCCACGGCCTGGCGAGAGCAGCCCTCCTGACCGCGGTGCCGTTCGCGCTCTTCCACATGCCACTGCACTTCATCGGCAGCTTCTCCGCGCGGTCCCTGGCCGACGCGTTGATCAGCCTGCTCATCGTCGCGTCGATCTTCCGGCTGATGCTCGGCGCTTTCCTGAGGGGCACCGGCGGAAGCATCCTCGCCGTCGCGGTGCTGCACACCCTCTTCAACCGCAGCAACAACGAGGGCGGTCTGGTGGCCACGCTCGTCGACGGGGACGGCCGCACGCTTGCCGGCCTGGTCGCCGTACTCATCCTGACCGCAGCGGCCGCGATGACCGCGCGGCGCCGCATCCATCCCGACAAGGACCCGACATGAACACCCACACCGGCATCTCGCACCTCCCCACCGATCCACGCTCTACTGACGACCGCGCCCGCGACGCCATGGAGGACGTCGCTGAGCGCGGCGGGATCCCTGGGCTGTCCGTGGCGATCGCCAGCCCCGACCGGCTCCTGTACGCCGGCGCCGTCGGCTACGCGGACCTCCAGGCCCGACGAGCCTCGACCGTCGACGACCAGTACCCATGGTTCTCGATGACGAAGATCGCCACCGCCACGACGGCGATGCGGCTGCATGCCGACGGCATCCTCGACATCGACTCACCGATCGGCGCCTACCTGCCCGGCTACCGGCCGCATGCCACACACGGTCACCCGACCACGCGCGAGCTCCTGACCCACACGGCAGGGCTGGGCAACCCGCTCCCAGTGCGGTGGGTCCGGCCCGCTGACCAACCGCCGGACCCGGATCTCCTCGCTCACCTCGTCATCAAGCACGGCACCCCTCGGCGACCCGTGGGCGTCCGGGCCTCCTACTCCAACATCGGCTACCTGCTGGCCGGCGAGGTGATCGCCGCCGTCACCGGCGCCACGGTGGAGGCCGCGGTCCGCGACCGGGTGCTGGAGCCGCTCGCCATGGAGATGACCGGGTTCGACTACCGCTCGGATGCCCCACGCGCGGTCGGGTACGTGCGGACCGCACGCGCCGCGGTCCCTGTCCTTCGGGCACTGCTGCCCCGCGGGATCGTCGGTCACCGCATCCAGGGCCACACGGCCCTGAACCCCTTCCTGGTCCAGGGCGCGGCCTATGGCGGACTCGTCGGCACTGCGGCCGACGCCGTCCTGCTCGCGGCCGCCCTCACCGCCGACGCCACAGACCACGAACACGTGCTCGCGCATCCCCACGTCACGGAGATGCGCACCATCACGGCGACGGGCAAGCGCTTCGACCACGGCATCGGCTGGTTCCGCAAGCCCACCGACGCCGCCCGCACCCCCGCCTTCGTCGAGCACTACGGCACCGGTGGCGGCTACTGGAACGCCATGCGTATCTACCCCGACCAGCGCCTCGCCATGGTCGCGATGACCAACACGACCTTCGCCTGGGACTTCGGTCGGCTCTTCGCCCAGCTCCGGGACCTGTCATGGAAATGACTCCGTTCGACGTGGCACGCGCTCGCCGTGACACGCCGGGGGTCGCCCACGTGGCGCACCTCAACAACGCGGGCGCCGCCCTGCCCCCGACCCAGGTCACCGAGGCTGTGATCGCCCACCTGCACCGCGAGGCCGAGATCGGCGGCTACGAGGCTGCTGCCGAAGCCCACGAGCAGGTCGAGCACAGCTACGACGCGATCGCCAGGCTCATCGGCTGCCAGACCTCCGAGATCGCCATCGTGGAGAACGCCACCCGCGCCTGGGACATGGCCTTCTACGGACTCTCGTTCGCGCCCGGCGACCGGATCCTGACCGCCCGGTCCGAGTACTCCAGCAACGTCCTCGCCTTCCTCCAGGTCGCCGCGCGCACCGGCGCCGTCATCGAGGTGGTCGACAACGACGAGTCCGGGCAGCTCTCGGTGAGCGACCTGCGCCGCAGGCTCGCCGACGGCACCGGTCCGGTGAAGCTCGTCGCCGTCACGCACGTGCCGACCCAGGGCGGTCTGGTCAATCCCGCCGAGGACATCGGCCTCGCGACTCGGGAGGCACAGGTCCCCTACCTGCTCGACGCGTGCCAGTCGGTGGGACAGCTCCCTCTGGACGTCGAGCGGATCGGGTGCGACTTCCTCTCCGCCACCGGCCGCAAGTACCTGAGGGGGCCGCGTGGCACCGGGTTCCTCTACGTACGGAGCAGCCTCAGCGAGCACGTGGAGCCACCGTTCCTGGACCTCCACGCAGCCACCTGGACAGCACCGGACCGCTACGAGATCCGCCACGACGCTCGCCGCTTCGAGAACTGGGAGACCAACTACTCCACCAAGATCGGGCTCGGAGTCGCCGTCGACTACGCGCTGTCGTGGGGGCTGGACGCCATCCAGGAACGTGTCACCGCCCTGGCCGACCGGCTCAGGGAGCTGCTGGGTGAGCGGCAGGGCGTGCGCGTCCATGACCAGGGCCGGCGACGCTGCGGCATCGTGACCTTCACCGTCGACGGGGTTCCGTCACCGGAGGTCGCCCAGCGACTCGCCCATCAGGGCATCAACGTGAGCGTCTCCCTCGTGGAGTACGCCCGATGGGACCTTCCCGACCGAGCCTTGCCCGACCTGGTGCGAGCCTCCGTCCACTACTACAACACCGACGACGAGCTGGACCGCCTCGTCCAGGCGCTTCCGCCACCACGGTGACGCGGGCGGACGTCAGCCGGCCGCCCACGGGTCGAGCACAGCGACGCCGGTGGGCTCGAAGTCCACGACGTTCCGCGTCACCACCGTCAGACCGTGCTCGATCGCGGTAGCCGCAAGGTAGGCATCTCGTTCGGGCCTCGGGTCAGGTATGTGCAGTCGCGCCGCTCGTCGTGCGATGTCGAGGTCGATGGGAAGGGTTCGCTCGGCGAACCCCGCCAGCACCCCCTCCTCCAGCCATCGACGCAGGACTGATCCTTGGCGCGGGTCGCGCCGCTCGACTCGGAGAACTCCGAGTTCGATCTCGAGCACCGTGACGACGCTGATGAGGAGCTCATGGGTCGCACGCCCCTCCGCCCAAGCCACGACATGGGGGTCGACGAGAGCTGGTCCCTTGCGCAGTTCGCTGACGACGTTCGTGTCGAGCAGGTAGCTCACAGATCTGCTGCCTTCGGCACGGATCGCAGACGTCCAGGCTCGAACTCGATGTCTACGTCCATCTGCAGCCAGTCCACGATGGTCCGCTTGTCCGTCAGCCGCTCGTAGTCCTCAGCAGACAGCAGGACGTAGGCAGGTTTCCCTCGATCGGTGATGACCAGCGGGCCCTGCGCGGCGGCGCGCTTGGCAGCGCTGACATCCCGGTTGAAGTCGCGCGCTGTCATCTCCGCCATGGCCACTCCGAAGGTAGGTACGTACCTACATTAGCACGACAGCCAGGATCAACATTTGTTCGGTGGAGGACTCACAACTGACGCACAGGTTGCTGGCAGCGGCCTCACGGGTGGCCACGACATCGTCGTGATCACCCCAACCCCTTCACCTCCCAAGGACTACTCGTGACCTCGCTCTACGTCGCCCTGGCCGATCTCATCGCGATCAGCGTGCTCTGCTTCGCCGTCTACTACCCCCGGCACCGGCGACGGGAGCTGCTCGTCGCCTTCCTCGGTGTGAACGTCGGCGTGCTGGCCGTGACCACCGCCCTGGTCTCCAGCGACGCCACCCTGGGCCTGGGCCTGGGGCTGTTCGGCGTGCTGTCGATCATCCGGCTGCGCTCCTTCGAGCTGGGTCAGCACGAGGTGGCCTACTACTTCACCTCCCTGGCCCTGGGCCTGCTCGGCGGACTGGGTTCGCTGAACCTCCCGCTCACCATGCTCCTGATGGCCGTCCTCGTGCTCGTGCTCGCCGTCGCCGACAGCCCTCGCCTCTTCACCAGGGACCACCAGCAGCTGGTGCTCCTCGACGGCGCCTACACGCACGAGCCCACGCTGGCCGTCGTACTGGAGTCCGTGGTCGGTGGCCAGGTGAGGAAGGTGCTCGTCCAGAAGGTCGACCTCGTCAACGACACCACCCTGGTCGACGTCCGCTGGAGCAGCCGTGCCGAGGCACCCGGCCTGCAGGACGCTCCCGCCCAGGCGACGTCGAGCGCTACGACGATCGGCGTCACGGCCGGCGCGTCGGTGGGCGCATGACCGCGACAGCCGAGCAGCGGGTCCCGGCCGTCGACCCGTTGGACCGGCTCCCGACCACGTCCCTGGCCGCGCTCACCGAGAGCGCAGCGCTGATGACGCGCACGGACCGCAAGTACGTCGTCCCCGTCGGCGCCCTGCCAGCGCTCGTGACCGCCTTGCAGGCGCTCGACCCGAGCCTGACGGTGCTCGAGATCGGCGGCCGGCGGCGACACCGCTACGACTCGACGTACCTCGACACCCCGGAGCTGGAGGCGTACTGGCGGGCCGCCCGCAGGCGTCGCCACCGGTTCAAGGTCCGCACCCGGCACTACGTCGACACCGACCTGGCGTTCACCGAGGTGAAGACCCGTGGGCCGCGCGGCTCCACCATCAAGTCGCGCGTCCCCTCCGTCCCCGGGGCGAGCGACATGGCCCCGCTCGGGCTGACGACGGCGGACGACGCCTTCGTGGGGACCGAGCTGGCCCGCGCCGGGCTCGCGCACGTCGACGTCGACGGCCTCGTGCCGACGCTGCGCACCTCCTACCTGCGCAGCACCCTGTGGCTGCCCGGCAGCGGCGCCCGGGTCACCCTCGACGTGGACCTCTCCTGGTCCCTGCCGTGGGACGACACCGTCGGCAGCGTTCCCGGCCTGGCCGTCGTGGAGACCAAGACGGCCGGAGCCAGCACCGGAGTCGATCGGGCGCTGTGGTCGCAGGGCCACCGTCCGGTCCGGATCTCGAAGTACGCCACCGGCCTGGCGCTGATGCTGCCCGACCTCCCCGCGCACCGATGGCACCGCGTCCGCACCCGCCACCTCCAGCAGCACGTCACCTACCACCAGACCCAGGAGTCCGCATGACCTCGTCCCTGTCACCCTTCACCCGCGTCCGCCGCCGCGGCGCGGCCGCCCTGACCGCGCTAGCGCTGAGCGCCGGCGCCCTCAGCGGCTGCAGCCTCGACTCGCTGGCCGCGACGACCACCTCGTCCTCGGGCGCTGCTTCCAGCGTCGAGGGCACGGTCTGGGACGCCGAGTCCGTGCACGAGGTCTCGCTGGACGTCGACCCCGATGAGTTCGCGACCATGCTCGAGACCTACCAGGACACCGGCGAGAAGGAATGGCTCGTCGCCGACGTCACCATCGACGGCCAGACCATCAGCGACGCCGGGATCAGGCTCAAGGGCAACAGCTCGCTGCGGGGCGTGACCGCGGACGCCGACCCCGCCGAGCTCCCGTGGCTCATCGACCTCGACCAGTTCGTCGACGGGCAGAGCCTCGACGGGTGGGAGAGCTTCGTGATCCGCTCCAACAACACCGAGACCTCCCTCAACGAGGCGGTCGCTCTCGAGCTCCTCCAGGAGGCCGGGCTGGCCAGCGAGGAGGCGGTCGCGATCAGCTTCACGGCCAACGACAGCGACGCCACCCTGCGACTGATGATCCAGGACCTCGACAACACGTGGGACGACGCCACCTTCGGGTCCGACGGCACCCTGTACAAGTCCGAGTCGACCGGGGACTGGACCTACCGCGGGGACGACGCCGCCGCCTACGAGGACGTCTTCGACGTCGAGGCCGGCACGGAGGACTACGAGCCGCTCACTGACTTCCTGCAGTGGCTGGAGGAGGCCTCCGACGAGGAGTTCGCCGACGGGCTGTCCGACCGGCTGGACGTCGATGCCTTCGCCACCTACCTGGCCTTCGAGGACCTCATCGGGAACTTCGACGACATCGACGGCCCCGGCAACAACTCGTTCCTCCGCTGGGACGAGGACACCCAGCAGATGACGGTCGTCGCCTGGGACCACAACCTCGCCTTCGGTGTCGTCAACGGCGGAGGCGCGCCGGGCGCCGACGGAGGTGCCGAGGGCCGCCCGACGCCGCCGGACGGTGCCGAGCGTCCGGAGCCGGGCGAGCTGCCCGACGGCGACGTACCCGAGGGAGGCGCACCTGCTGGTGACAGCGCGGGCGGACCCATGGGGTCGAACGTGCTGTCGGAGCGGTTCCTCGCCACGGCGGAGTTCGTCGAGCTGTACGACGCCGCGGTGGAGCGGTTGCAGGCAGAGCTGTTCGACGACGGCACAGCCCAGGGCGTGCTCGACTCCTGGACCGCGGTGCTGACCGACCAGGCCACCGACCTGGTGGATGCCTCGACCGTGGAGACGGACGCTCAGCAGGTCGCGTCGTACTTCGACGGCCATGCCGTCGAGCAGTGAGCGGTCGGTCGGACGGGTGGACGCTGAACTGCGTCGCCGCGCCGATTCACACGTTGAAGCGGAACGATCACGCGGGGTTTCGGTTGTGTTGGTCCGGTCTCACACCCCATCGACATCAACGTCGGCCTCCACGTCAGATCAGTCTCGGAGGAGCTGGCTGACCAAGGTGGTGCCCAGCCACGACTCGTAGCGACGGTGGCCCCATCCCCGCTCCACGACGAGCAGCTGGTAGACCTCGGGCAGGGTGAGCGCCAGCGTGAGGTCGAGGGCCGAGTCGACCGTGAGATCAGGGCGGAGGCTCGGGGCGAGGGCCTCGATGAGCTTGCGGATCTCGCGCTCGCGTAGGGCCAGGACGTGGCGCAGGGTCACGGCCATCTGCGGGTCCGACGCCGCTGCTTCCTGGTAGATCGCCACGACGTCGGAGCCGACCTGCATCTGGCGCCGGTTGAGCTCGGCAAGCATGCGCAGCTGCCCTGTCGGGTCCGGTTCCTGGAGGTAGGCAGCAGCGCGTGAGCTCGTCTCGGCGTCACGCATCCAGAGCTCGGTGATCTTTTCGAGGATCTTCGCCTTCGTCCCGAAGGCCGAGTAGATCGTCTGCACCGGGATGTCCGCCTCCGCGGCGATGCTGCTGATCGTGGTGGCGACGTACCCCCGCTCCGCGAACAGCGCCCGGGCGACGCGCGCCACTTCCCGCTTGGTGGCCTCGGCCTGCCGCTGACGGTGTCCAGCGGACTTCTGGGCGGCCACCGAAAAAGAGTAGCACTATGTTCGTCATAGTCGTACTATGACGAACATCATCAGCCCGAGGAGTCGCCATGACCGAGCCAGTTGTGTACTTCAAGCCGGGATGCCCGTTCGGTATCCGTCTGAGGACCGCCTTGACGCTGCACCGGGTGCCCCACCGCTCCGTGCGGTTCCGAGACGACGAGGCAGGCGCCGCCCGGGTCCGGGACGCGAACGGCGGCGACGAGATCTCGCCGACCGTCGAGATCGCCGGCCAGTGGCTCAGCAACCCCGGCTGGCGAGAGGTCCGGGACGCGTCATCCACCGGGCACCGGGCTGGGTCGAGCAGGCCGGGTGCGCGATGACCGGGTCGGCCCAGTCACCGGTGGGGTACGCCGTCGTCGCCCTCACCGCCGCGATGCTGCTCGCCGGCTGCTCGACGGCGCCGACCGAGGAGGCGGGCACAGCCGCAACCGTGGAGTCGCCGACCGCCCCCGCGCTGGAAGGCGTCTGGCAGGCCGGACCCGTCTCACTCGAGGAGACGCAGGCGACCGTGCGTCGATCCGGACTCGGCCGCTGGGTCGACGAGTACTCGGCGAACGCCCCCTTCCGACGGGACACGGTGTTGACCCTCACCATCGAGAACGGCGCCTGGGACCTCTACGGTGCCGCCGCGGGCGGGCAACCGAAACCGATCGACTACGACGCGGAGTACGAGATCGACGGGGACACCGTGGTCTTCCACCACTCCGACGGCTCCAACACCTACCGATGGTCGATCGTCGGCGACACGTTGACCGTCGAGTTCGTGGACTCGACGCTCCCCGGCTACCGGGGCATCCCCGAAGAGGTGTTCCAGCGCGCGCTGTACATGACCGAGGACTTCACGCGGCAGGGTGCCTGAGCGCCGGACGTCCTGGAGATTGATCGTCTCCGGGTTGGCGCGGCGTCCTCGGGTGACTCCCAACTCGTGGAAAAAGTCCGCCTCGCGGTGATCCGCTGGCACGTGGCGCTGCGACAGTCAGGGTGTGAGGAAGTACGACGTCGGCGACCGTGACCTGCTGCAGCAGGTCGCGGTCGGCGACGAGGCGGCGTTGCGGGCGCTCTTCGACCGCCACGCAGCGTGGTTGCAGCTGCGCCTGCAACGACGCACCTCAGACCAGGACCTCGTGGCCGACGCGCTGCAGGACACGTTCGTAGCCGTCTGGAAATCGGCAGCGACCTACCGCGGGGACGGCGATGTGGGCGGCTGGATCTGGGGCATCGCCATCCGTCGTCTCCTGTCCCGCCTCCGAGCCCGCCGTGGTCCCGTGCCCGTCGACGAGAGTGTCATCTCGTGGGCATCGCCCCCGGTGCAGAGCGCCGAGGACCAGCTGCTCGTCGCCGTCGAGTACGGCGACGTCGGTGCTGCGATGCGATCGCTGCCGCCCGAACTGCGCACGGTCGTCCAGGCCACCGTCATCGACGGCCTGACCACCCGTGAGGCATCGCGCCTGCTCGGGCTCCCCCAGGGCACGGTCAAGAGCCGGGTCCGCGCCGCAAAGTCCCAGCTACGAGGCCACCTGCTGGCCGAGACCGGAAGGTCGTCATGACCGAGACCCAGTGGCACGCCGGCCCCGAGCTCCTCCGTCGCTACGCCGACGGAACCCTCGACCAGGTCGGGCAGGCCGCCATCGAGACCCATGTCAGCGCCTGCGCCGACTGTCGCCTCGACGCGGTGCCCTTCGCCCGCCACGAAGGCCTCGAGCAGGTCTGGGACCGGGTGGCTGTGTCTGTGAGCCGGCCTACGCCGCCCCGCTCCGCCAGACTCCTCGCCCGCCTCGGGGTACGCGAGACCGACGTGATGGTGCTGCGGTCCTCGTCGAACCTGGTCCTCGCTCTGGTAGCGGCTACCGTCGCGGCGGTCGGGTTCGCCCTCGTGGCCGGCCAGCTGAACACTCCGCAGCAGGAGCTCTTCTACCTGGCCATCGCGCCGCTCCTGCCGACCGTGCTCGTGGCCGCCGCCTACGACACCACGGACCCGCTGCGTGATCTCACGGAGACCACACCGTTCAGCAAGCTGCGCGTGGCCTTGTTGCGCACGATCGTGGCGGTGCTTGGCGCACTGCCACTGGTGCTGGTGATGAGCGTCGTCCCCACCATCGACATGCTGCTGGCTACCTGGCTGCTTCCGTCGCTGACCCTCGCCGTGCTCACGGTCACCGCCCTGACCTGGTGGCGCGCTCAACTGGCCGGGAGCGCCGTCTCGCTGGTGTGGGTCGCCGCCGTTGTCACCGTCCGGGCCAAGGGCGAGCTCGCCGCGTTCAGCGGGCTCACCGGCCAGCTGACCTGCCTGACCGTGCTCCTCGCCGCCGGGGCGCTACTCGCCCTTCGGCTCGAGCTGGTCCCAGTCCGAAAGGCGCGCCCATGACCGTCATCGCTCACTTGAGCGGCGTGAGCAAGAGGTACGGCAGCACGCTCGCCCTGGCATCCACCGATCTTCACCTGAGTGCTGGTGTGGTCGGGCTGCTCGGGCCGAACGGCGCGGGCAAGTCGACGCTGCTGCGGCTTCTCGCCACCTCGCAACTGCCCTCGACGGGTGTCATCACCGTCGCCGGGCATGACGTGACCGGGACCCTGGCGGAGCGCACCGACGCCCGCCGCCTGCTGGGCTACCTGCCCCAGGAGGTCGGACTCCCCCGCCGTAGCACCGCGTTCGACTTTCTCGACTACATAGCGGTGCTCAAGGAGTGGTCGGACACGACTGCCCGCCACACCGAGGTACGCCGAGTACTGGACCTGGTCGACCTCGGCGCACTCGGCACCAAGCGGATCTCGGCCCTCTCCGGCGGGCAGCGACGCCGGCTCGCCATCGCCCAGGCGCTGATGGGCGACCCGGTCCTGGTCATCCTCGACGAGCCGACCACCGGTCTGGACCCTGAGCAGCGCGCCTCGCTGCGCTCGCTGCTCTCGCAGCAGGCCCGCGGCAGCGCCGTACTTCTCTCGACCCACCAGACCGAGGATGTCTCGGCGCTGTGCGATCGCGTGATCGTGCTCGACGCCGGCACCGTCTGTTTCGACGGCACCGTGGGCGAGCTGGTCGCGACGGCCACCGGACAGGTCTGGATCGGACACGAACCGAACGCCGGAGCCCTGACGTCCTGGCGCACCGGTACGGGGACCACCCGTTCGATCGGCGGAACGCCAGGGCCCGACGCGCAACCGGTCGAGCCGGCGGTGGAGGACGCGTATCTCCTCATGCGCGCAACCACCCCATCCCGAGAAGGAGTCATCCCATGAGCCAGGTCACGACCCCCGCGCCTGCCAGCGCGCTCGGGGCCCTCGCCCGCATGGAGATCTCCCACTACCTGCGCCATCCCCTGTTCGTGGTCGGCCTGGGGCTCACCGTTGTCGGCTGTGCGATGGGCGCCGACACGACCTCGTCATCGCTGTACCACGTGATCATCCCGGGGGCAGCCCTCGGCGTGTTCGGGCTGATCATCATGGCCGGACTGGTCAGGCGCTCCGACGAAGCCCACGAGGCCGCCGGCGCCGTCGTCGTCACCGAGAGGACCCGGACCCTGGCGCTCGCCAGCGCCGTGGTCGTGCCGTTCAGTGCCGGGCTGGCGTTCTTCGTCTGGGCCGTGTGGGCGTGGCACGACAGTCCGCCCGCCCCCAGCGCCATCCCGTTCGGCGGATACGCCGGCGACGGGTGGGCCTACGCCATCATGTTCGCGCTGGGCACGCTCTCGACCGCGGGCGGTCCGATCCTGGGGCTGGTGATCGGCCGCTGGGCGCACTTCCGGGGTGCTGCCCCGCTGGCCGCCGTGGTCCTGGTGATGGTGACCGTCGTGATGCAGGGGATCATCGAGCCGCTGCGCTACATCCGGGTCTTCGTGCCATGGACGTACTTCGGAGGCCCCCTCGGCGTCGAGGGGGACCCGGGCCGCTGGCTGATGCTGACCGGCTCGCCGCAGGTCTACAGCCTCTACCTGGTCGCGTTGTGCGTGCTCGGCGTGCTTCTCGCACTGCTCCACGACCGCGAGCAGCCGCGCCGCCGGCTCGGCAAGCTCGCCGTCTGCGTCGGCGTCATCGCGCTGGCCCTCGGCACCGCCGCGATGGTCACGGGCCCGCAGGATGTCCGAATCAACCCCCTGTCGAGTGCGTCCGCCGACTAGGCGGTGAACGTCATGGTCCGTCATGCACTGCGCGCGATCCCGTGGTGGCTCCTCGCCAGCGCTGCCGCCCTGGTGACGGTGCTGCTGCGCATCGTCGAGCAGTGGCCCTACGCCATGTGGCCGCTGGCCGGTCTCGCAGTGGGCCTGCTCGCGGGCGCCGCGACCTGGGCCTTCGACGAGCCCGCCGCGGACGTCGTCGACACGCTGCCGCGAGGGCTCGCCTGGCGAACAGCGGCACGCTGTCTCGGTCTGGCGTGCCTGCTGGCCTGGTGGTCGGCCAGCGTGTACTGGACCCGCGCCGCCTACTTCGAGCACGCGGCCGACGTCGCCTGGCAAGGGGTGAGCGCGGTGCTGGCCAGCACCGCGGTCGCGACGGTCCTGCGGGGCCGCGGCGTCGCCGCACCAGCCCGCAGCCTCAGCTCGGGGATCGTGGCGGCCGCGGCGTACGTCGCCCTGGCCCGGCCGCTGGAGGACCGGGTCCCGCTGCTTCCGTACACGGCGGTCGGGCCCTGGGACGAGAGCCGAGTGTGGTGGGCCGCGCTGGCCGGCGCCGCCGCACTCGCCCTGCTCCTGGAGCTCACCGAGACCCCCGCCCTGCGTCGCTGATCCTCACCTGCACCACCGCACCTACCTCAAACCGAAGCCCAAGGAGTGCCCGAGATGCCCAGATTCCCACGAGTTCCCGCCGTTGCTGCCGGGCTGCTGCTGCTCGCCGGCTGCGGCGACAGCAGCGCGCCCCAAGCCACGCCGACACCCTCCACGGACGAGACCACGGCCTCGGGCACGCCCTCCACCCCGGAGAGCCCGTTCGTGGGCGACCCTGCGTGGGTGGCCTATCAGACCGATCGCACCGGCGATGAGAGCGTGTGGCTGGTCCACCCGGACGGGAGCGATGACCACCAGGTCCTCACCGAGCTCCCCAACGCCCTGCTGCCCGACTGGTCACCGGACGGACAACACATCGCCGTGACCACGCGCGGCGGGGAGACCGAACCCCTCGTCGAGTACGACCTCGAGGCCGACACGAGCCGACAGCTGTTCGACTGCTCGGCGCCCTGCCTCGGGGACGACGAGCCCGTCTACTCCCCGGACGGATCCACCGTCGCGTTCATCCGCTACCTCGGACCGATCGTCGACGACGCGCCGGCCGACTGCTCGTTGTGGGTCGGCGACCGGGACAGCGGCGAGGTCCGTCGGCTCACCGACAACGGTTCGGGCTGCGATCGCGAGTACAACCCGCGGTGGTCCCCGGACGGTGAGCGACTGACCTACTGGCGCCAGCCGTCTGCCGACGGCAGGACCAGCACCACCGCGGTCTTCACGGTGGCCGCCGACGGCAGCGACGAACGACGCCTGACCAAGCCGGCCCTCGAGGCAGGGGAGGCCGACTGGTCCCCCGACGGGACCTGGATCGTCTTCGCCACCCGCCCCCTGGCCCAGTTCGAGGACGGCGTGTCGAACCTCTACCGGATCCACCCCGACGGGACCGGGCTGGAGCAGCTCACGTCGTACGCCGACGATCAGCGGGCCACGCAGCCGCAGTACACCCCCGACGGAGCGTGGATCGTGTTCACCTCCGTCACCACGACCGGGCGCACCCTCGCCGCCATCCCAGCCGACGGCGGTGACGCCGTCGCCATCACGTCGGAGGGGATAGCCACACACGGGACGTGGCAGCCCTGACCGTCACGGCCAGCGGCGCTGCGGAGAATCACACGTTGAAGCGGAACTCCACGACGTCGCCGTCGGCCATGACGTAGTCCTTGCCCTCCATGCGCACCTTGCCGGCTTCCTTGGCCTTCTGCATGGAGCCGGTGGCGATGAGGTCGTCGAAGCCGATGACCTCGGCCTTGATGAAGCCGCGCTGGAAGTCGGTGTGGATGACGCCGGCAGCCTCCGGGGCGGTGGCACCCTTGCGGATGGTCCAGGCCCGCGACTCCTTGGGTCCGGCGGTGAGGTAGGTCTGCAGGCCGAGGGTGTCGAAGCCGACGCGCGCCAGCTGGTCGAGCCCGGACTCCTCGATGCCCATCTCGGCGAGCATCGCGCGGGCCTCCTCGTCGTCGTCGAGCTCGACGAGCTCGGACTCGAACTTGGCGTCGAGGAAGATCGCCTCCGCGGGCGCGACCAGGTCGCGCATCTGCTGCTTGAGGGCCTCGTCTGACAGCTCGTCGGCGTCGCAGTTGAAGACGTAGATGTAGGGCTTCGCGGTCAGCAACGAGAGCTCGCGGAGCAGCGCCCGGTCCAGGCTGGTCGCGATGACCGGCGTACCGGCCTCGAGCGCGGTCTGGGCCTCGCGAGCGGCCTCGAGCGCGGGCTGCAGGTCCTTGCGCATCCGCGACTCCTTCTCCAGCCGCGGGATCGCCTTCTCGACCGTCTGCAGGTCGGCGAGGATCATCTCGGTCTGGATCGTGGAGATGTCGCTGGCGGGATCGACCTTGCCGTCGACGTGGGTCACGTCCTCGTCGCGGAAGACCCGGGTGACCTGGCAGATCGCGGACGACTCACGGATGTGGGAGAGGAACTTGTTGCCGAGACCCTCGCCCTCGCTGGCGCCGCGGACGATGCCGGCGATGTCGACGAACTCGACCGTGGCAGGAAGGACCTTGGCGCTGCCGAAGACCTCGGCGAGCCGCGGCAGCCGGTCGTCGGGCACGCCGACGACCCCGACGTTCGGCTCGATCGTCGCGAACGGGTAGTTGGCCGCGAGGACGTCGTTCTTGGTCAGCGCGTTGAAGAGGGTGGACTTGCCCGCGTTGGGGAGCCCGACGATGCCGATGGTGAGTGCCACGGGCCGCGAGTCTAGGTGTGCGCCGCGGGCGACCTCCAATCCCGGCGGGCGTGACACCCTTGGCGCGATGATCGCCGAGCAGAGAACCTCGCCGTGGTGGCGTCGGGTGGACCCCGGCGTCGGCCTGTGGTTGCTCGCGACCCTGGCGGTCTGGGGACTGCACGGCTTCCAGGACGGGTTGTCCCGCGACGCCGCGCTCTACGTGTACGCCGGGCAGGAGGTCGCCGACGGCGAGGCGCCGTACGTCGGGGTGCTCAACCGGGCCGGCCCGCTGGCGCATCTGCTGCCCGGACTGGGGGTCGAGCTCGGCCGACTGTTCGGCATCGGGGACGTGGTCGGCGTCCGGGTGGTCTTCTTCCTGCTCGTGTCGGCCACTCCCGCGCTCACCTACGTGCTGACCCGCGACGTCTTCGACTCCCGGCTGGCCGGCTCGATCGCCGCCGCCACGCTGCTGGCCGTCCCCGGAGTGGCACTCCTGGCGACCGACGGCCCACAGAGCAAGCAGCCGATGATGCTCGGCCTGCTGGTCGCGCTGGTGCTGCTCACGCGCCGGCGGTGGCTCGCAGCCGGGATCGTCACCGGCCTCGCGACCCTCACCTGGCAACCGGTCCTGATCGTCCTCGGATCCGCCGCGCTGGTGGTCGCGGCACTGACCCCGGGCGACCGCCGCTCGCGGCTGGTCGGCCTGGCCCGGTTCGGCGCCGGCGGCGGGCTGGCGCTGGGCGTCACGGTGGGCTATTTCCTGCTCGCCGGTGCCGTCGACGCGTTCGTCGAGGGGTTCTGGGGCGTGAACGCCGCCTACACCGATCAAGAAGATCTGCTCACTCGTCCGGAGTGGGCCTGGCGCGCGATGACGATGTGGTTCGGCTGGACGACCTGGGTGCTGGTCGTCGGCTGCGCGCTCTCCGTCGCCCTGGCGCTGGTCGCGCTCCGGCGCGGGCGCGGCGCTGGTGCGGACGCGGTGGCGCTGGGGGCGGCGACCGTGGCCGGCATCGGCTGGAGCATGAGCGCGTTCAACGGAGCGCCGGACGCCCTGCTGGTCCTGCCGCTGGCCGCGACGGGGATCGGCGGCGGCGCCGCCCTCGCCGCCGGAAGGTTGCCCGAGCTCTGGCGCCGGCCGCTGTCGCTCGTGGCCGCCGGCTGGGTCCTGGTGGCACTCGCGGCCACCCTCCACCTCACGTGGACCGACCGCGCACCGGAGCTGGCCGCCGAACGCGCCGAGGCCGAAGCGGTGTTCGCGGCGACCCCCGACGGCGCCACCGTGTTCGCCTTCAATGCCCCCCAGTCGCTGGCTCTCACCGGCCGCGAGAGCCTCAGTCGCTACGTCCTGTTCGGGGAGGGCATGAAGCAGTACGTCGCCTCGCAGTGGGCCACCGGATTCGGTGGCTACGTCGAGCGCGTCCGCGAGATGCACCCCGCGGTGGTGGTCACCTCGGAGCGTGGGCTCAGCGGCTCACTGCGCCCGCTGGCTCGCGACTACGTCGAGGTCGAGGGCGGCACCGGGTGGCGGGCCTTCGTGCCCGAAGACCCGCCCCCGGTCTAGGACCGCCGACGATGGTGGCTCAGCTGCCGTAGAGCGCGCGGATGCCGGCCCGGTCCTGGTCGGTCATGCTCAGGTCGCTCGAGGAACCGTTGCACTGCGGGTAGTGCATGATCGACGCCGAGTCGTAGGGCGTCAGTGCCCGCCAGTTGTTGTCCTCGAAGCAGGTGCCCGACTCCGGCCGGGTGTGCTCGTGACGGAAGCCCAGGGTGTGCCCGAGCTCGTGGGCCACGATGTTGGACGGCGTCCAGGAACCAGACGTCCAGATCGAGTCGTCGACCAGGACGTTGCGCGAGCGCTTCGGGCTGCTCGGGAAGAACGCCCGGGCGATGTACTGGGTGGTGTTCACCGGCTCCACCGAGAACAGCACGTTGTTGTTCCGGGTGTTGCAGTTGGCGTCCTGCGCCGGGACGTAGTTGTAGTTCACCTTCGAGGTGGCCGCCTCCCACTGGCCGGCTCCGCTCGCCATCGCGGTGACCATCCGCGCGTGGTCGCTGCCGAACTTGGTGCTGACGCAGTAGGTCAGGTTGAGGGCCTGCGAGGCGCTCCACTTGTCGTCACTGCCGCTGACCCGGTTGACGATGAGACCGCCCTCGAGCTGCTTGCCCGTGTGCTTGTCACCCACCATCGAGTCGTAGAACTGGCGGAGCTTGCCGTCGGTCGACACCGGCTCGTCGCCGTTCACGACGTACTGGGTGTCGGTGTCGACGAAGGTCGAGGCCCGGAACTCCTGGTAGGAGGGGGCCGAGCCGTACTCGGTCGCCGAGTTGGCGGGGAGCACGGACAGCGCGAGGGCACCGGCGGCGAGGGTGATCGCCGCAACGGTGCGGGGCTTTCGCAGGGACATCTACGCATCCTTTTCAGGTCGGGGGTGAGGGGTTCTGCTGCAGTGAAACCCGGAATCCGGACCGCGACCAGAGCCCGCGTGGCTCAGGTTCATGCGGTGCACAGACATGAGGCAGCGACCCGGGCGCTAGCGTGCACCGATGCGCCTCGCGACCTGGAACGTCAACTCGCTCCGCTCCCGCATCGACCGCGTCGAGGCCTTTCTCCTGCGTCACGACGTCGACGTGCTGGCGCTGCAGGAGACCAAGGCCCGCGAGGAGCAGCTCCCCCTGATGGGGCTCAATGCCCTGGGGTACGACGTCGTGGCGGCCGGCTACGACCAGTGGAACGGCGTCGCGCTGATCAGCCGGGTCGGGCTCGAGGGCGTCGAGGTCGGCTTCCCCGGCATGCCGACCTGGGGCGAGCCCGGCACCGCCGAGGCCCGGGCGATCGGTGCGACGTGCGGCGGCGTGCGGGTGTGGTCGCTCTACGTGCCGAACGGCCGCAAGGTCGGCGACCCCCACTACGTCTACAAGCTCGACTGGCTGGCCCGGCTGCGCGAGGCCGCGGCCGGCTGGCGTGAGACGCCGACCGCGCTCGTCGGCGACTGGAACATCTGCCCGACCGACGACGACGTCTTCGACCCCGCGCAGTTCCGCACCTCCACCCACGTCACTCCTCCGGAGCGCGCGGCGTTCCAGGGCTTCCTGGACGACGGCTACGCCGAGGTGACCCGGGCGCATGCCCCGGGCTACACCTACTGGGACTACTACCGGCAGCGCTTCGAGCGCGACCGCGGGCTCAAGATCGACTTCGTGCTGGCCTCTCCCCCGCTCGCGCCGCGGGTGACCACGGCATTCATCGATCGCGACGAGCGGGCCGGGACCGGCGCCTCGGACCACGCGCCGGTGATCGTCGACCTGAGCGACTGAGGCGTCGCCCGCCGCGAGAGTGGTCTGGGCAGTGGGCCCCTCGACCATTCAGCGGCCGGTCGGAACCGGCCCCCTAGGCTGGACGGCGTGCTGAAGGAGCGGGAGACGAGCCGAACCACAGTCGGGTCACGGCTGCGCCGTCTGGACTGGTGGGGACCGCTGCTCGCCGCTGCGGCGGTGGTGATCTTCCTGCTCCACGGGTTCGGGGGGCTGCTGACCCGCGACCTGGCGCTCTACGCGTACGGCGGGCAGCAGTTCGCCGAGGGGGTGCCGCCCTACGTGGCGGTGCTCAACCGTGCCGGCCCCCTGGCCCACATGGTGCCCGGCTTCGGCGCCATGATCGCCCGCGCGCTCGGCACCGACGACCTGATCACGATGCGGGCGCTGATGATGGTGCTCTCGACGATCGCGGTGTGGCTCACCTACCTGCTCGGGCGTGACGCCTTCCGGTCCCGGCTCGCCGGTGTCGCCTCGGCCGCGACCTTGCTGACCTTCCAGGGTTTCGTGACCTACGCGACGGGCGGGCCCCGCGAGAAGACCACGATGATGCTGCTCGTGGTGTGCGCCCTGCTCGCCGTGGTCCACCGGCGGTGGGCCTGGGCCGGGGTCGCGGTCGCCCTGGCGACACTGACCTGGCAACCGTCGTTCGTCGTCGGGACCGTCGCCGCCGTCGTCGCGGTGCTGCTCGGCGTGCCCGGTCGGAAGAAGCTCGGTGGGCTGCTGTGGTTCGCCCTCGGGGGCTGCCTGGCGACGGGCGCGATGCTCGCCTACTTCTGGTGGGCCGACGCGCTGCCCGAGTTCTTCGACGGCTTCCTCTTCCTCAACGCCACCGCCACGGACCAGACCGGGCTCCTCGAGTACCTCGACGTGGCGCCCGCCGCGATGACCGAGGGCTTCGGGTGGTCGTTGTGGCTGCTGCTCGCGGGACTGCTGGGGTCGGTCGTTCTGGCCGCACACACGTGGTTCACCGGCGACCGCTCCGCCCCCAGCGACGCGAGCGTGATCGCCATCGGCGCGGCGACGATCGGGGCGCTGCTCTGGTCGCTCAAGGCGTTCAACGGCTGGGCCGACGCGGTCTTCGTGCTGCCGCTCGCCGCGGTCGGCTTCGGCGGCCTCGTCCACACGGTCGCCACCCGGACGAACCCCCGTCGCGCGACGGCGCTCGTGACGGCGTACGCCGTGGTCGCGCTGGTGGCGACCGGCGTCGACACCTGGCTGACCCGCCCCGACGAGCTCGCCCCCATGCGCGCCGAGACCGAGGCCGTGCTGGCCGCCGCCGGTCCGGACGTGACCGTGCTGTCCGTCGGCGCACCGCAGCCGCTCGTGTTCGGCCAGCTGAAGAACCCGCTGCGCCACCAGATGTTCATCGACGGCCTGACCGAGCACCTCGACGAGACCTGGCCGGGCGGGCTCGAGGCGATGGCGGCGGTCGTGGAACGTGACACCCCGACCTTCATCACCATGGACCACCCCACCTGGTACAGCTGGCTGCGGCCGGTGATCCTCGAGAAGTACCGGAAGATCGGGACCACCATCGACTTCACCTGGTACGTCGAACGCAGCGTCGGTGAGGAACAGATCACGCGGCTGACGCGGATCCTGGCCAGCGGCCCGTGACCGCCCACATGAGCCGGTTGACACGTTCCGTGGCACGATCCCTGCCATGACCGCGCCGGACCAGCTGCTCGACCGTGCGAGCTTCGTCTACTCGATCGTGATCCCCGTCTTCAACAGCGAGCGGATCGTCGGCGACACCATCGACCAGGTCGTCGAGGTGTTCACCACGGCCGGTCTCCGCTTCGAGCTGATCCTCGTCAACGACGGCAGCACGGATGGCAGCTGGGGCGTCATCTCCGAGCGCGCCGCCCGGCTGCCGGGCGTGGTGGCGCTCGACCTGCTGAAGAACTACGGCCAGCACTACGCCAACCTCGCCGGGCTCACGCAGTCGACCGGCGACTACGTCATCACCATGGACGACGACCTCCAGAACCCACCCAGTGAGGCGCTGGTGCTGATCGACAAGGCCATGGCCGGTCACGAGGTGGTCTTCGGCCAGTTCGAGCAGAAGGCAGCCGCCGGCGTGCGTCGGCTCGGGAGCCGGCTGATCGGCTCCATGAACAGCCGGATCTTCGGCAAGCCCGCCGACCTGGTGGTCACCAACTTCCGGATCCTGCGGCGCGACGTCGTCCACCGGATCATCGGCTCCCGCACGGCGTACCCCTACATCACCGGGCAGGCGCTGATGTACTCCGGCGACCGCGCCAACGTCATGGTCCGCCACGACCCGCGGCCGGTCGGCAAGAGCAACTACAGCCTCGTGCGCATCATGCGGCTGGTGCTGACGATCCTGTTCAGCTACAGCTCCTGGCCGCTGCGCGCCTCCGCGGCGCTGGGGTTCGCGATCTCGTTCCTCAGCCTGCTGCTCGGCGGGTTCCTGGTGGTCCGGGCGCTGGTGCGCGACACCGTGTTCCCGGGCTGGACCTCGATCATGGTGCTGGTCTCGCTCTTCGCCGGATTCATCATCGCGCTGCTGTCGATGATCGGCGAGTACGTCGTCCGGACGCTCCAGACGGTCAGCACCGAGGAGCCCTTCCACGTCGTACGCCGGGTGGGCGAGTGACCGAGCACTTCCTGGTGATCGGGGCGCAGCGGTGCGGCACGACCTACCTGCACGACCTGCTCGCTGCCCATCCCGGCATCGCGATGGCACAGCCGACGCGTCCCGAGCCGAAGGTGTTCCTGCGCGAGGAGACGGTCGACGCGGAGGCCTACCGCGCGGAGTTCTTCGCGCACGCCGAGGCCGGCCAGGTGCTCGGTGAGAAGAGCACCTCCTACCTCGAGGTGCCGGCCGCGCCCGACCGGGTCGCGGCCACGCTGGGCGCACCCCGGATCGTGGCCCAGCTGCGCGACCCGATCGCCCGCGCGGTCTCCAACTGGAGCTTCAGCCGCGACCACGGCGTCGAGGACCGGCCGCTCGACGAGGCACTGCGCGCCGACCTGGCCGGCCCGCGGGAGTGGGACCGGAGCGCGTCATCGGTCTCGCCGTACGCCTATGTCGCGCGCGGCCGCTATGCCGACGACCTCACCAGGTGGTGCGACCGGTTCGAGGTGCACGTGCAGTTCCTCGAGGAGCTGATCGACGACCCGGACACGATCGGCGGGCTCTACGACTGGCTGGGCGTGGACGGCACGGTCCGACCCGACGTCGGCCGCGCGCCGGTGAACGCGAGCTCGCCGGTGACTGACGGACTCGACGACGACCTGGTCGCAGACCTGCGCGACCACTACCGCGACAGCGACGCCGCGCTGGCCGACCTGCTCGGCCGTGAGCTGCCCTGGCAAGGAAAGGCACCATGAACGACATCGACATCCGCTTCAACCGTCCGGAGATCGTCGGCCGCGAGCTCGACCTGATCCGCGAGTCGATCGAGAGCGGCCACACCTCGTCGGGGGGCACCTTCTCCACGCGCGCCGGCGCGCTGCTCCAGGAGGCCACCGGGGCTCACGAGGTGCTGCTGACGACGTCCTGCACGGCCGCGCTCGAGCTGAGCGCGATGCTGCTCGACCTCGGTCCCGACGACACCGTCATCGTGCCGTCGTTCACCTTCACCAGCAGTGCGCTGGCCTTCGCCCGGCAGGGAGCGAAGATCCTCTTCTGCGACATCGAGCCGGAGACCCTCGGGCTCGACCCGGCCCATCTCGCCGAGCTGCTCGACGACAGCGTGCGGGCGGTGGTGATCGTCCACTACGCGGGCATCGCCTGCGACGTCGCCGGCGTACGCCGGGCGCTGGCGAGCCGCCCCGACGTGGTCGTGGTCGAGGACGCCGCCCACGGCCTCCACGGCGCGTGGCACGGCGAGAAGCTCGGCAGCATCGGCCGCTTCGCCAGCCTGTCGTTCCACGAGACCAAGAACTTCGTCTGCGGTGAGGGCGGTGCGTTGCTCCTCAACGACCCGGCCGACGTCGCCCGAGCGCGGGTCCTCTACGACAAGGGCACCGACCGGCAGGCCTTCTTCCTCGGCCAGGTCGACAAGTACTCGTGGCGCGACACCGGTTCCTCGTTCGGCCTCTCCGACACGCTCGCGGCGTACCTCCTCGGGCAGCTCGAGCAGGCCGACTCGATCCAGTCCCGGCGCCGCGGCGTCTTCGAGGGGTACGCCGAACGGCTGGCCGGGCCGGCCGCCGAGCTCGGGCTGCGGCTGCCGGTGGTGCCGGAGGGGTGCGAGCCGGCGTGGCACCTGTTCTACGTGCTGCTCCCCGAGTCGGCGATGCGTGCCCCGGTCATGGGCGATCTGCGTGAGCAGGGCATCTCCACCACGTTCCACTACGTGCCGTTGCACGACTCCGAGGGCGGCCGCCGGTTCGCGGCCCGTCCGACAGAGTGCCCGGTGTCGAGCGACGTCAGCTCCCGCCTGATCCGGCTGCCGTTCCACAACACGCTCACCCCCGCCGACCTCGACCGGGTCTCGGCCGCACTCGTCGCCGCCGTGGACCGGGCATCCTGACGGTGGTCACTCACCGCTGACGGCCCGCCGGTCCGCGCGCCACTCCAGGAGCAGGAAGCCCAGCCACGCGGCGCCCTCGACGACCAGGAAGGTCCAGCAGGTACGGGTCAGCTCGGAGCCCGGCACCACGAGGTAGGCGACCAGGCCGAACGGCACCGCCGCGAGCCAGGTGCGCGCGATCGCCGCGGTGCGGCCGCGGGCGAGCAGCCCGACGGTCAGCACCAGCGTGGCGAGGGCGAAGACGCTGCCGATCGCGACCACGGCGGTGTCGCCGCGATCGATGCGGACCCCGTCGCCGAAGACCAGCTCCATGACCTCCGGTCCGAGCCACGCGCCGCCGAGCCCGCCCAGGCCGGCGATGACGAGCGTGGCGAGGATCAGTCCCTCGCGGATGTGACGCAGCACGTCGTGGCGCCCGGCCTCGACCAGCCGCGTGAGCCGGCCGGTCAGCGCGGACATCAGTCCGAGCGCGAAGGTGTACGGCGCCCGGAACAGCGCCAGCGCCGCGAAGAGTGCGGTGACCTGGGCGGGTGCCCCGTTGACGGCCGCGAGCAGCACCGGGCCGCCGGTGAGCGTGACCTGCGCCAGCAGCTGGCCGGCGGAGGCCCCCGACACGAAGGCGAGCGGCGTGCCGAGCCCACCGGTGCCGGTCCGGCGCGGCACGAGAGCGGTCGGCCAGAACAGGGCCGCCAACCCGCCGAGGACCAGGGCCACGCCGTACGCCGTCGGGCTGTCGCTGCCGGCGACCATGAGGGCGACTGCCGCCAGGCAGCGCAACCCGTTCTCGATGATCAGGCCGATGCCGAGGGCGACGAACTGGTGGCGGCCGCTCAGCATGCCGCGGACCAGGCCGATGGCGCCGCTGCCCAGTCCCACGCCGACGACCAGCAGCGGGAACCAGCCGCCCTCGGGGCCGAACAGCCGCTCGCTGGCCAGCCACGCCGCCGCCCCCGCGGCGACCGACGCGCCGGTGACCGCGCCGGCGACACGCGGCAGACCCCGTCGTACGGCGGCCTCGCCCACCTCGAGCGCGGCGGTGCGGGTGATCCAGTGCTGCACGGGGAAGGTGATCGCGGCCCCGGCGAAGCTCCACCACGCCCACAGCACGGCCACCGGCGCCGCCGGCCCGGCACCGAGCGCGCGGATGACCAGCGCGAAGAAGAGATAGGCCAGCAGCCCGCTCACCAGCGACCCGACGGCCAGCAGCGACGTGTCCCGCCGGGCGGTCGTCGTCGGGGCAGCGGGAGCAGGCTCGGTCATGGCGTGGCTGATTGTGCCGGAGCCGGGCCCGATGGCGTGCAACGCCGTCAGCGACCACCCGTGTCAGTGGTCCCCGTCAGACTCACGCGCATGGACACTCTCGTGATGCTGGCGGTGCTGGTGGTGGGCGTGCTGCTCGGGGGCGCGCTGGGCTGGTTGTGGGCCCGGTCGCGGCCGTCGGTGGCCGCGGGGATGGTCGAGCAGGCCGAGGTGATGCAGGGCCTCGACCGGCTCAGCGACCAGATGATCGACCTCGACCGGCAGCGCGCCAGCTGGCAGGGCGAGTTCCGCCAGCACGTCACCGACCTCCAGCACGAGACGCGCACGCTCTCGACGGCGCTGCGCAAGCCCCAGGTGCGCGGCCGGTGGGGCGAGCTCCACCTCCGGCGCGCCGTCGAGCTGGCGGGGCTGGTCGACCGGTGCGACTTCCGCGAGCAGGTGCGCGTCGCCGACGGCGCGCTGCGCCCCGACCTGGTCGTCCACCTGGTCGGTGGCCGTGACGTCGTGGTCGACGCCAAGGTGCCGCTCGACGCCTACCTCGACGCCACCTCCACCGACGACCCGGCCGCTCGCGAGGACGCCGTACGCCGTCACGCGCGTCAGGTGCGGCACCACATCGACGCCCTCGGCTCCAAGGCCTACTGGCGCGCACTTCCGGAGAGCCCGGAGTTCGTCGTCCTCTTCGTCCCCGCCGAGTCGTGCCTCGCGGTGGCCCTCGACGCCGACCGCGACCTGATCGAGTACGCCGCGGAGAAGCAGGTCGTGCTGGCCTCGCCGACGACGCTGATCGCGCTGCTCCGCACCGTGGCCCACGGCTGGCGGCACGAGGCGCTGGCCGACCAGGCGCGGGAGATCCACCAGCTGGGACGCGAGCTCCACGACCGGATCGGCACGCTCGCGGGACACTTCGACCTGGTCGGTCGCTCCCTCACCGCGGCGGTCGGCCACTACAACGCCGCGGTCGGCAGCCTGGAGTCGCGGGTGCTGGTCTCGGCCCGTCGGTTCCGCGACCTGTCGGTCACCGACGAGCCGCTGGCGGGCCCGCGTCAGGTCGAGGCCGGGGTTCGGTCGCTCGGCGCGCCGCCCACCGACGACCCGGACGTCCTCCTACCGTGGTCCCGTGCCCGCTAGATCGGAGCTGACCGGACCGACCCTCTGGGAGGAGGGTCACGAGCCGGGTCGGCAGGTGATCGCGCTGTCCGTCGCGCTCGCCCTCTCCGCGGTGGTCCTCGATGCCGCCCTGGGCGGTGACCTCGGGTTGCTCTTCGACGTGTGCTTCGTCGCACTCTGCGTGATCGCCGCGCTCCGGGTGCATCCCGACGGCTTCTTCACCGTCGGCGTCCTCCCCCCGATGCTGATGCTCGGGGTGTTCGTGCTGCTCGACGTGGCCCGCCCCGAGGTGCTCGGCCACCCCCAGGACGGCGTGGTCCAGTCGGTCGTCACCGGGCTGGCCGGCCACAGCGGCGCGCTCGGCGCCGGCTACGTGCTGTGCCTGCTGGTGCTCGCGATCCGGCACCACTTCGTCGCCCGACCAGCGAAGGGTCAGCAGGCGAAGGCTCAGGCCGCGAACCGCTCCGGGTCACCGGCGCCGACGCGCACGATCTCCGGGTAGCCCTCCGACCAGTCGACCACCGTCGTCGGCTCGGCGCTGGTCTCCCCCGCCTCGACGACGATGTCGACCTGGTGGTCGAGCTCTTCCTTGATCTCCCAGCCGAGGGTGCGGGGATCTTCCTCGCCGGGCAGGATCAGGGTGCTGGTCAGGATCGGCTCGCCGAGCTCCTCGAGCAGCGCGCAGACCACGACGTGGTCGGGGATCCGGACGCCGACGGTGCGCTTCTTGGGGTGCATCAGCCGTCGCGGCACCTCGCCGGTCGCGGGCAGGATGAACGTGTAGGGCCCCGGCGTCGCGGCCTTGATCGCGCGGAACGCCGAGTTGTCGATGTGGACGAACTGGCCGAGCTGGGCGAAGTCCTTGCACATCAGCGTGAAGTGGTGCCGGTCGTCGAGCTGGCGGATCTGCACGATCCGGTCACGACCGTCACGGTTCCCCAGCTGGCAGCCCAGGGCGTAGCCGGAGTCGGTCGGGTAGGCGATCAGCGCGTCGTCGCGCAGCGCCTCCACGACCTGGGTGACCAGTCGGGCCTGCGGGTTGACCGGGTGCAGGTCGAGGTAGCGCGCCACGTGCCTGAGCCTAGGACCCTTGCCCGGCCTGCTGGGCCGCTTTGATGTCGCGTCGCAGCTCCTTGGGCAGCGAGAAGATCAGCGACTCCTCGGCGGAGTGGACCGCACGGGCGTCCGGGTAGCCCCGCTCGGCGAGGAACGCGAGCACCCCGTCCACCAGCTCCTCGGGCACGCTCGCGCCGCTGGTCACGCTGACGTTGCTGACACCGTCGAGCCACGCCTCGTCGATCTCACTGGCGTCGTCGACGCGGTACGACGCCTTCGCGCCGGCCTCGAGCGCGACCTCGACCAGCCGGACGGAGTTCGAGGAGTTGCCGGAGCCCACCACGATGACCAGGTCGGCCTCGCGGGCGATCTCCTTGATGGCCAGCTGCCGGTTCTGGGTGGCGTAGCAGATGTCGTCGCTGGGCGGGTCGAGCAGCGACGGGAAACGCTCCCGGATCGCGGCGACCGTCTCCATGGTCTCGTCGACGCTCAGCGTGGTCTGGGAGAGCCAGGCGACCTTCTCGGGGTCGCGCACCACGATCTGCGCCACGTCGGCGGGACTCTGCACCAGCTGGATGTGGTCGGGCGCCTCACCGGCGGTGCCCTCCACCTCCTCGTGACCCTCGTGCCCGATCAGCAAGATGTCGTAGTCGTCGCTCGCGAACCGCTTGGCCTCGTGGTGGACCTTGGTCACCAACGGGCAGGTCGCGTCGATCGTCTTGAGCTCGCGCTCGGCGGCCTGGCGGTGCACCTCGGGCGAGACACCGTGGGCGGAGAAGACGACCGTCGCACCCTCGGGGACCTCGTCGAGCTCCTCGACGAAGATCGCGCCACGCGACTCCAGGTCGGACACGACGTGCTTGTTGTGGACGATCTGCTTGCGCACGTAGACGGGCGAGCCGTAGAGGTCCAGCGACTGCTCGACGGTCACCACCGCGCGGTCGACGCCGGCGCAGTAGCCGCGCGGCGCCGCCAGCAGTACGGAGCGCTCGTCGTCGGTCAACAGGCGGGGGCTTCCCAGGTCGGTGCTCATGGCGCCGAGTCTACGGACCACTCCTCCCCACCTCACATCGTCGGAGGCAGGTCCTAGGGTGAACGCCGTGCCCTCCCTGCGCGACGCGACCGCCGAGTCCCCCGCCCCGGTGCGGGCGGTCTCCAACGCGCTGTCGCAGTGGATCGGCCAGCTCGGCGCAGTCTGGGTCGAGGGACAGGTCACCCAGTTCACCCGGCGCCCCGGTCTCGGCACGGTGTTCCTGACGCTGCGCGACGCCGTGGCCGAGGTGTCGGTGCAGGTGACCTGCGCGCGCACCCTCTTCGACTCGCTCAACCCGCCGCTGGTCGAGGGTGCCAGCGTCGTCGTCCACGCCCGGCCGAGCTTCTACGCCGGCAACGGCAGCCTGTCGCTGGCCGCCTCCGACATCCGCATGGTCGGCCTCGGCGAGCTGCTCGCCCGCCTCGAGCGCCGCCGGCAGCTGCTGGCCGCTGAGGGCCTGTTCGACCCCGCCCGCAAGCGCCGGCTGCCGTTCCTGCCCGGCTGCGTGGGCCTGGTGACCGCGCCCGGCTCTGCCGCGGAGCGCGATGTCCTCGAGCACGCCCGACGCCGCTGGCCCGCGGTGCGCTTCGAGATGGCGTACGCCGCCATGCAGGGCCAGCGTTCGGCGCTGGAGGTGATCGAGGCCGTGGAGCGGCTCGACCGCCACCCCGACGTCGACGTCATCGTGGTCGCCCGCGGCGGCGGATCGGTGGAGGACCTGCTGCCGTTCTCCGACGAGGGCCTGATCCGGGCGGTCCACGCGGTCCGGACCCCGGTCGTCTCCGCCATCGGCCACGAGCCCGACTCGCCGCTGCTCGACCTGGTCGCCGACGTCCGCGCGTCGACACCCACCGATGCCGCGAAGCGGGTGGTCCCCGACGTCGTGGAGGAGCAGCGACACGTGGTCGCCGCCCGCGACCGGCTGCGCGGCGGCGTACACCAGCTGCTGGCGCGCGAGCAGCAGCTCCTCGACGCGTTGCGCTCGCGGCCGGTCCTGGCCGACCCCCGCACGCTCGTGGACGAGCGGCTGGCCGAGGTCGCCGCGCTGCAGGAGCGGGCGAGGCGCTCCCTCCGCCACTCGCTCGACCGCGCCGCCGACAACCTCGACCACCACCGCGCCCGCGCCCGGGCGCTCTCACCGCTGGCGACCCTGGAACGGGGCTACGCCGTCCTCCAGGACGACTCCGGACACGTCGTCGCCTCGGTGGCCGGGGTCGAGGTCGGCCACGCGATCAGCGTCCGGGTCGCCGACGGCCGCGTCCTGGCCACCACCACCGGAACCGAAGCCGTATCCCACTCTCAGGAGACCCAGTGACGGACCCAGTGACAGACCCCGTGAGCCCAGACCGCCGAGCAGGAGATCCCCTACGAGCAGGCCCGCGAGGAGCTGGTCGAGGTCGTCCGCAAGCTGGAGGCGGGCGGCCTCACGCTGGAGGAGTCACTGGCGCTGTGGGAGCGCGGCGAGAAGCTCGCCACCCTGTGCCAGACCTGGCTCGACGGCGCCCGGGAGCGGCTCGAGCGCGTGATCACGCCCGAGGACGACTAGGGCACCGGCTCCGTCGTCAGCGAGCCGGCCAGCCGCTGCAGGTCGGCGGTCGGAACGGAGCCGTAGACGAGCACCTGCTCACCGTCGACCTCGCCGAGGAGGCCGACGTCGCCGCCGCCGTCCTCGTAGGCCAGCCAGGGTGCGCCGGCCCCGTCGATCTCGACCGGGCCCACCTCGGCCACGTCCTCGCCGACATAGGTCTCGAGCAGGCCGGCGGTGGCGTCGTCGGACTGGAGCAGGCCCGCGAAGCCCTCGGGAGAGACGAAGCCGATGCCCCACACGTCTCCAGGTCGTGACTCGAGGCTGGTCGCCCTCCAGTCGTCCGGCACGGTCGCCGGATAGACGACGGTCGCGCCGTCCGACTCCTGGGCGAACCTCGCGGCCGCGAGGTAGTCCACGCGTTCCGGCTCCACCTCGAGCTCGCCCCGGTTGAGCTCGCGGAAGGCGACGTAGGCCCCGATGATCAGCAGCAGGACCAGCATCGCGCCGATCATGCCGGCGGCCGAGCTCTGGTACCGGCCGGGTTTCTCGCTCACCGGACCAGTCTCACAGACGGGCCGGGACCCTCGGGCAGGGACATCCACGGAACCGCATCTGCGGCTCGTTTCTTGCCTGCGGACCGCGAATGCGTCACAGTTCACGCATGACGTCGTACCGAATCGCGGAGGCAGCCGAGGTGCTCGGCGTCAGCGACGACACCGTACGCCGCTGGGTGGATGGCGGCCGGATCCCCGCCCACTCCGAGGCGGGCCGTACGACGCTCGACGGCGTCGACGTGGCCACGCTGGCCGAGGAGCTGGCCGATCTCCCCGACCGCGACGGCACCCGCGCCAGCGCGGTCAGCGCCCGCAACCGGCTGACCGGCATCGTCACCCGGGTCGTCAAGGACACCGTGATGGCGCAGGTCGACCTGATCTGCGGCCCCTACCGGTTGGTCTCCCTGATGAGTGCCGAGGCGGCCGACGAGCTCGGCCTCGAGCCCGGGGTGCGGGCCATCGCGTCGGTGAAGTCCACCAACGTCGTCGTGGAACGGCCCTGATGCGGGGGCTCTTGCTCTGCCTGGTGCTGGTCGTGGTGGCCGGCTGCGGCGACGACGGGGACGAGCGCACGATCCAGGTGCTCGCCGCCGCCTCCCTCACCGAGGCCTTCACGACCCTCGCCGACGACTTCGAGGCCGACCACGACGGCGTGAAGGTGGAGCTGCTGTTCGGCTCCAGCACCGACCTGGCCGCGACCGCCTCCGACGGCGCGCCGGGTGACGTGCTGGCGACCGCTGACGAGACCTCGATGCAGGTGGCCGTCCATGCCGGGGTCACCGAGGCGGACCCCACGACGTTCGCGGAGAACCAGCTGGTGATCGTCACCGCCCCCGGCAACCCCGCCGACATCGAGTCCCTCGACGACCTCGCCGACGTGGTGTGGGTGCGCTGCGCCGACGACGTCCCGTGCGGCCGGGTCGCGCTGAGCCTGCTCACGGATGCGGACGTGAGCGCCGAGCCGGTCAGCCTCGAGGTGGACGTGAAGGCGGCCCTCGAGAAGGTGACCACGGGTGAGGCGGACGCGGGCCTGGTCTACGCCTCCGACGCCGTCGCCGCAGGCGATGCCGTCGAGGCAGTCCCGATCGCGGGTGCCGAGGAGTTCCCGGCGGTCTACCGGATCGCACCGCTCACCCAGTCCGTGGACGGCGGCCTCGCCGCCGACTGGATCGAGCTCGTCAGCTCCCCCGAGGGCCGCTCGGCGCTCGACGACGCGGGGTTCTCGGCGCCATGAGGGACACGCTCGGTCGCCCACCGGCGCTGCTGCTCGTCCCGGCGGCGGTCGCGACCGCCCTGCTCGTCGTACCGCTGGTGGCGATGGTCGCCGCCACCGACTGGGCCGGGCTGCCCGGTCAGCTGCGCTCGGAGCCGCTGCGCCAGGCGCTCTGGCTCTCGCTGACCACCGCCACCGCCGCGGCCCTGTGCTGCCTGGTGCTCGGGTTGCCGCTGGCGTGGGTGCTGGCGCGCGTCGACTTCCGCTTCCGCGGTGTGTTGCGCGCGCTGGTCTCGGTCCCGCTGGTGCTGCCCCCGGTCGTCGCCGGCGTGGCACTGCGGACCACCTTCGGCCGTCGCGGCCTGCTCGGCGAGCCGATCCTCGACCTCACCGGCTTCAGCTTCGCGTTCACGACGTGGGGCGTCGTGCTCTCCCACGTGTTCGTGTCCCTGCCGTTCGTGGTCATCGCCGTCGAGGGCGCGTTCCGCGCCGCGGGCCGCGACTACGACGCCGCCGCAGCAACCCTCGGCGCCACCCGCTGGACCACCTTCCGCCGGGTCACGGTGCCGCTCGCGTTCCCCGGCATCATGGCCGGGCTGGTGCTCGGCTGGGCCCGCGCGCTGGGCGAGTTCGGCGCGACCATCACCTTCAACGGCAACTACCCCGGCACCACCCAGGTCATGCCGAACCTGATCTACGTCACCCGCCAGTCCGACCAGGACGCCGCGCTCGCGCTGAGCCTGGTGATGCTGCTGGTCTCGGTCGGGGTACTGCTGGCGCTGCGCGACCGCTGGCTGGGGACGCCATGAGCCTGGCCATCGACCTGCGGGTGCCCGGCCGGGTGGACGCCCGGTTCACGCTGGAGCCGGGCGAGGTGCTCGCCGTGATCGGACCCAACGGCGCGGGGAAGTCCTCCCTGGTCCACGCCCTCGCCGGAACCGTGCCAGCCGAGGGCACCGCGGAGATGGACGGGACCGACCTGCTCGCACTGCCCGCCCGGGACCGGGAGGTCGGCATGGTCTTCCAGGGACAGCTGCTGTTCCCCCACCTCACCGCCCTCGCCAACGTCGCCTTCGGGCCACGCTCCCGCGGGGTTCCGCGCGACGAGGCCGAGACGAAGGCGCAGGAGTGGCTCGACCGGTTCGGCATCGGCGACCTGTCCCACCGCCGCCCGCGCGAGCTCTCCGGCGGCCAGGCGCAGCGGGTCGCGATCGCGCGCGCCCTCGTCACCCGGCCCCGGCTGCTGCTGCTCGACGAGCCGATGGCCGGCCTCGACATCAAGGTCGCGATGGCGCTGCGCATCGAGCTCGGTCGCCACCTCTCGTCGTACGACGGCATCGCGGTGCTGGTCACCCACGACGCCATCGACGCGCTCACCATCGCCGACCGGGTCCTGGTCCTCGACGAGGGCCGGGTCGCCCAGCTGGGCACCCCGGAAGAGGTCTCGCAACGGCCGCGGACCGAGCACGTCGCGCGGCTGGTCGGCCTCAACGTGGTGCGCGACGGCGACACCCTGATCTCCTTCACGCCGCAAGCGGTGGCGGTGTCGCTCGCGGAGCCGGTCGGCTCGCCGCGGCTGCGCTGGCAGGGCCGGGTCGCCGACGTCTCGCCCCACGGCGATGCGGTGCGGGTCCTGGTCCACGCCGCTCCCGACCTGATCGCCGACGTCACCCCCGGCGCGGCGACCGAGCTCGACCTGACGCCGGGCCGTGAGGTGTGGCTGTCGGTCAAGCAGACCGCCGTACGTCGCTACGAAGTGGGCCCCGAGGAAGTAGGTACAGTCACGCCATGACCGACGACCAGATCACGCTCAACGCCGGCAAGGTCGACCGCAACCTGGCGATGGACCTGGTGCGAGTCACCGAGGCCGCCGCGATGGCCGCCGGCCGCTGGGTGGGCCGCGGCGACAAGAACGGCGCCGACGAGGTCGCCGTCAACGCGATGCGGGTCATGATCTCCACCGTCAACATGAACGGCGTCGTGGTCATCGGCGAGGGCGAGAAGGACCACGCTCCGATGCTGTTCAACGGCGAGCAGGTCGGCGACGGCACCGGCCCCGAGTGCGACGTGGCCGTCGACCCGATCGACGGCACGACCCTGGCCGCGAAGGGCATGAACAACGCGATCGCGGTCATGGCCGTGGCGCCCCGCGGTGCGATGTACGACCCGTCCGCGGTCTTCTACATGAAGAAGCTGGTCACCGGCCCCGAGGCCGCCGACGTGGTCGACATCCGCAACCCGGTCGCCGAGAACATCCACGCGGTCGCCAAGGCGAAGGGCTCCAACGCCGAGGACGTCACGGTGGTGCTGCTCGACCGCCCGCGCCACGAGAAGCTGGTCGATGAGATCCGGCGCACCGGCGCGCGCATCAAGTTCATCTCCGACGGCGACGTGGCCGGCGCGATCATGGCCGCCCGTCCCAACACCGGCGTGGACCTGATGCTCGGCATCGGCGGAACGCCGGAGGGCATCATCGCGGCGTGCGCCATGAAGTGCACCGGCGGCGTCATCCAGGGCCAGCTGTGGCCGCACGACGACGAGGAGCGGCAGCGGGCGCTCGACGCGGGCCACAACCTCGACGACGACTACGTGCTCTCGACCGACCAGCTGGTGTCCGGCGACGACGCGTTCTTCGTGGCCACCGGGATCACCGACGGCGAGCTGATGCGCGGCGTGCGCTACCGCGCCGGCGGGTGCACGACCGACTCGCTGGTCATGCGCGCGCGCAGCGGCACGATCCGGTCGATCAGCTCCGAGCACCAGCTGGCGAAGCTACGCACTTTCGCCTCGATCGACTTCGACCACTGAGTTCCCGGTCGGCGTCCCTGCCGGCACCTCGTGGCGCAGCAGCGCCGCGACCACCGCTTCGATCGTCGTCGGGTCGAACGCCATCCCGACGTGGGAGGCGCTGACCTCGACCGCGGTCGCGACGGGATCGATGCAGGCCCGCCAGTCGACGATGCCGTCGCGCCGGGAGTAGATCGCGGTGAACGAGATGCCCTCCGGCAGCGGTCGCTGGCTCTCCTCGAACCCCTCCCGGGCGCAGTGCCCGGCCACGCAGTCCTCCGACATCAGTCCGGGCAGGCCGGCACGGCTCAGTCGCACCAGGACGTCGACACTGCGGGTGAGCGACGCGTGGTGGGCGGCCGGCGCGAGCATCGGGCTGCCCATCGTCACGATGCCCGCGACCAGGTCGGGGCGGCGCACGGCCAGGCCGCGGGCCAGCATCCCGCCGAGGCTGTGCCCGACGATCTGCACCCGGCTGCCGCGACGGGCCACGATCGCCTCGATCCGGGCCTCGAGCTGCAGGGCGGCGCTGCGGGTGCAGCCGATGTTGGCGTGGATCAGCGAGCGGTAGGTGCGGTGCCCGCGGCGTCGCAGCGACCGGGCCATCGGCGCGAGCGTGCCGTCGCCCGCGAGGAACCCCGGCACCAGCACGACCGGCTCGCGGCGTACGGCCGAGCGGGCGGCGTACGGCGTGTGGCGGCGGGTGCGTCGCTCCCCCGCGACCCACAGCACGTGGCGTCCGGCCTCGCCGACCACGCTGCCCTCGCGGAGCACGGCGGCCAGCCCGGGGGCCGCGAAGCCGTCCGGCAGCAAGAAGGTGCCCAGGGTGGGTGCCACGCCGAGCGACCCTAGGGCGAACTGCACCCGACTCAGGCATTTCGACCCAGGCCACCCCCGCAGCCAGCGGTGTTGAATACTGCCGGTATGTCCCCTTCCGCCCGGCCCGACGCCGAGCTCCCGGTCTCGGAGGAGCTCTTCGCGCCCGTGAGCGGCGGCGTCGAGCTCTGCTACCAGACCTTCGGCGACCCCGAGGGCGAGCCGGTGCTGCTGGTGATGGGCCTCGGCGGGCCGATGACGTGGTGGGACCCCGACTTCTGCCGGCTGCTCGCCGAGCGCGGTCACTACGTCATCCGCTTCGACAACCGCGACACCGGCCGCTCCACGCGGATCAGGGCGCGGGTCCGGCGCTCGGCCCTGGTGCGGGCCTTCGCGGGCCGGGGCGGGCGTCCGCCGTACACCCTGGTCGACATGGCCGAGGACGGATTCGGGCTGCTCGACCACCTCGGGCTCGAGGCCGCCCATGTCGTCGGCATCTCGATGGGCGGCATGATCGCGCAGACGATGGCGCTCACCCACCCCGAGCGGGTGCGGTCGCTGACCAGCATCATGTCGACGACCGGCAAGCGCTCGGTGGGCTGGCAGCACCCGCGGCTGCTGCCGATGCTGATCGCCCCGCGCGCCGCGGGCCGCGACGCCTACGCCGAGGGGTCGGCCCGGATGTGGGCGGTGATCGGCTCCCCCGCGTTCCCGCAGGACCACGACGAGGTCATCGCGCGTGCGCACGAGACGTTCGACCGCGGCGTCTCGGCCAGCGGCGTGATGCGGCAGATGCTGGCGATCCTCCACGAGGGCAACCGGGGGCCCCGGCTGCGGAGCCTGCGGATGCCGGCGCTGGTCATCCACGGCGCGGACGACCGGATGGTGCACGTCTCCGGCGGCCGGGCCACCGCCCGCGCCCTGCCCGGCGCCGAGCTGCTGGTCGTGGACGGCATGGGCCACGACCTGCCCGCCGATCTCTACCCGACGTTCGTCGACGCGATCGACCGCACGATCCGCCGCGCCACCGGCGGTTGAGCAAGGCCCCTGCCACAGCGTGTGTGACAGGGGCCCGACTCAACTGGTGCTGGCGCGCGACTCAACGCCAGAGACTCACTCCGAGAGACGCGCCCCGGTCTCGTTGTCGAAGACGTGGACGTTCTCGGGGTCGGTGGTGACGTAGATCGTCTCGCCCTTGCGCACGGAGTCACGGCCCTGGGAGACCCGGACGATGACGTTGCCGGGTGTGCCCTGGACGTCGCTGGTGCCGTAGACGAAACCGTCGGCCCCGAGCTCCTCGACGACCGTGACCTTCACGGGCAGGCCGCCCTCGCTCTCCGAGACCAGGCGCCACGCCTCGGGGCGGACCCCGACGGTGATGTTGTTGTGCTGCGGGCCGAGCTGCTTGGACGCGGTCGGGTCGACCGGCACGAGGTAGTCGCCGATCTGGGCCTGGCCGTCCTTGGCGGTCGCCTCGAGCAGGTTCATCTGCGGTGAGCCGATGAAACCGGCGACGAACAGGTTGACCGGCTTGTCGTAGAGCTTCAGCGGGGTGTCGACCTGCATCAGGTGACCGTCCTTCATCACCGCCACCCGGTCGCCCATCGTCATCGCCTCGACCTGGTCGTGGGTGACGTAGACCGTGGTGACCCCGAGGTCGGACTGCAGCCGCGCGATGTCGGTACGCGTCTGCACGCGCATCTTCGCGTCGAGGTTGGACAGCGGCTCGTCCATGCAGAAGACCTGCGGGTTGCGGACGATCGCCCGGCCCATGGCCACGCGCTGGCGCTGACCACCCGACAGCGCCTTGGGCTTGCGCTCGAGGTAGTCCTCCAGCTGGAGGATCTTGGCCGCGTCGGCGACGCGCTTCTTGCGCTCCTCGTCCGGCACCTTCGCCATCTTGAGGGCGAACGCCATGTTGTCCGCCACGGTCATGTGGGGGTAGAGCGCGTAGTTCTGGAACACCATCGCGATGTCCCGGTCCTTCGGCGGCATGTGGGTGACGTCCCGGTCGCCGATGAAGATCTTGCCCTCGTTGACCTCCTCCAGACCTGCGAGCATCCGCAGCGTCGTGGACTTGCCGCACCCGGACGGGCCGACGAGCACCATGAACTCGCCGTCGTTGACCTCCAGGTCGATGCCGGGCACCGCGGGCTTGTCGGCCCCCGGATACCAGCGCTGTGCCTTCTCAAAAGTCACTGTGGCCATGTTGAACAGCTCCCTTCACCGGCAGGTACGTGCCGGACGATCCGTAGTGAAGTGACCCCCGTCACCCTAGTGTGGTGGTGGCGCCACGGACACCGGGCGTCTCACGGTCGCCAGCGGGCCGGCCCCCCGACCAGCTCCAGGCCGGTTCCGTCGCGGTTCCACATCACCTCGAGCGGGTCGATGACCCCGCCGACGAAACGCCCGTCCTGGTCGCGGTTCTCGAAGGCCAGGAACCGCACGCTGCCATCGCGGAGGGGCACCAGCTTGCCGACGTACAGGTCCTCCGTGGTCAGGCGGACGGCAGCGGCCACGTCGACCTGGGCTCCCGGCCCGTCGACGGGCACGGTCCACACACCGCCACTCCCCCGCTCCGCCCCCGGCATCTCCCCGCTCAGACAGGAGAACATGAGGACCCATCGTCCGTCGACCCGCGTCAGCGAGATCACCTCCAGCTGGTCGAACAGACCGGTGTGCTGGCTCAAGGGGCGGGCCACGTCCCATGAGCGCAGGTCGGTGGAGGTCGCGTGACCCACGACGCCGTGTCCGGAGTCGCCCGGCAGCTGCGCGGTGATGTACATGTGCCACAGGCCGCACTCGTCGCGCACCACCCAGGGGTCCCGCCAGTGCTCGTGGGGGCCAGCATCTGGGCGTCGTCGGTACCAGCTCGGGTGGGCCTGCACGAGCAACTCGGTCACCCGCGACCACCGGTACAGGTCGGTCGACGTGGACACGCCGATCCGCTGCACAGCACCGTCCTCTGCCATGGAGACACCCGTGCTGAAGAGATGCCAGGTGCCAGATCCGTCGCGGACCACGCTTCCGGTCCAGTTCGCGAGGTCATCGAAGGCGCCGGGTGGCTGCGGGAGGAGTGCGTCCTCCACCCGGGTCCAACGGTGCAGGTCGTCGGACACCGCGTGTCCCACAGACGCGTTCCAGTGACGGAGGTCGGGATCCCCGAGCGCGCGCGGTGCCTTGAGGAAGAACAGGTGGTAGGTGGATCTCGACTCGGACTCGTCGTCGGTGACCCAGAAGTCCCACACCCAGTCATCGGTCAGGTCGAACATCGGCTGGCCGGGATCTCGCGAGCGTGAAGGACGTGGGCGGACTCCGGCGCCATCACCGGAAGCCGGACCCCGACGCGGCCGAGCACGCTGCCCGGCAGGCACAACCCTTCTCCGTCGAGCCACGAGTGGCCGAGGTCCATCCGGTGTCGCAGGCCGGGCGGTGTCTCGGCCACGACGAGGTAGCTGCGCTCGTGATCGAGACCCGGGAGCGTCACCGGCGCCGGAGACTGTGTGCTCAGGGAGTCGACCGTCGCCACGACGTACCAGGCCTCCGACGAGTCCGTGGACACCACGCCCGAGACCACGAGAGCGGGATCCGGATGGTCGCCCCTGACCACCCTGCCGCCGCTCAACAGCGGACGGATCTTCTTGTGGAGAGCGACCCAGAGGGCTACCTCGGCGCGTTCCTCTGCGGAGAGCCCTCGCAGGTCCCACTCGATGCCGAAGTGGCCGAGCAGGGCGGTGGCGGCCCGCAGCTCGAGCCGGTGTGTCCGCCCGGTGGTGTGCGCGACCGGGCCGCCCACGTGGGCACCGAGCATCTCCGGCGGCACCAGCAGGGAGGTCCAGCGCTGGATCCGCTGCCGCTCGAGGGCGTCGATGGTGTCGCTGGGCCAGACCCGGTCGGTGCGAGCGAGCACGCCCAGGTCGATCCGACCGCCGCCCGAGGCGCAGGTCTCGATCTCCAGCGAGGGGTGAGCGGCCCGCAGCTCGTCGACGAGGGCGTAGAACGCCAGCGTCTGGGCACGGCTGCCGGGCACGTCGACGAGGTCGCGGTTGTGGTCCCACTTCAGGTAGGCGATGTCGTGGTCGCGCAACAGCGCCAGCAGCGCGTCGCGGACGTGGGCGTAGGCGGCCGGCACCGACAGGTCGAGCACCTGCTGGTGACGCCAGTCGGGTGGCAGCGCCGAGTGCGCCTGCAGCACCCAGTCGGGATGGGCCCGAGCCAGGTCGGAGTCGAGGTTGACCATCTCCGGCTCCACCCACAGCCCGAAGTCGAGGCCGAGCCCGTGCACCCGCTCGATCAGCGGGGTCAGTCCCTCGGGCCAGACGTCGGCGTCGACGGTCCAGTCGCCGAGGCCGCGGCGGTCGTCGCGCCGGCCCCGGAACCAGCCGTCGTCGAGCACGAACCGCTCGGCACCCACCTCGGCCGCTGCCTTCGCAAGGTCGGTGAGGGCGTCGAGATCGTGGTCGAAGTAGACGGCCTCCCAGGTGTTGACCAGCACCTTGCGCTCTGCCGGACGCTCCGGGCGGGCCGTGGTGCGGCGGACGAAGTCGTGGATCCGGGCGGAGACCCCGTCGAGGCCGGCGCCGGACCAGGCGGCGACCAGCCACGGCGAGGAGTACGCCGCCCCCGCGGCCAGCTCCACCTCGCCGGGTGCCAGCAGCTCGCCGCCACCGAGCAGGCAGTCCCCCTCCGGCGTCCGTTCGGCGTAGGACGCGTGGTCGCCGCTCCACGCGACGTGCAGCGACCACACCTCGCCGGTCCGGAAGCCGAAGCCCGGGGGTGCCGGCGCTGAGCAGCAGGGTCGCGTCGTGACCGGTGCGGCCGTGGCGGCCGGTGCGCTGCCAGGTGCCGATCGGCCAGGAATGGCGTTGCGGGACCCGCTCGGCGATCCAGCGGCCGGTCAGGTCGAGCAGCTCGGAGGCCTGCGCCGGCACCGGCAGCACGCCGCGCACGGCGACGACCTGCAACCCGTCGTCACCGGCGTTGACGACGGTGGTCCGCGACCGGAGCAGCCCCTCACGCGTGAGCTCGAGCTCGACGGTCACCGAGCACCCGAGGTCCGCGTCGCGCGCGGTCAGGGTCGCCGCGTCGCTGCCCGCCGCGCAGGACCACCCGTCGAGCCGGACCGGGGAGACCCGGCCGGGCCGGTGGAGGTCGATGGCCGGCGTACCGGTGAAGCCGTCGGCGTTCAGCGGCACCAGTCCGGTGTCGCGCGGCTCGTCGAGGGCACTGTGTGGGACGCCGGGCTGATGGGCGGCGGCAAGAGCAACCAGGTCGTCGGCGCCCAGCGCGCCGAGGGCGGCCCCCCAGTGCTGGACCACAGGGGAACCGACGCGGGAGGGCGTGAGCACCAGGCTCACGCCCTCCCGGGTGAGGTGGACAGCAGACCAGGTCACGTCATCCCTTGACGGCTCCGGCAGTCAGGCCACGGACGAAGAACCGCTGCAGGAACAAGAAGACCGCCACCGGCACCAGCATCGTGATGAACGCGCCGGCCGTGGTCAGGTTGGCGCCCTGGCCGAACTGCCCCTTGAGCTCACTGAGCTTCTGGGTGACCGGCGCGTTCTCGCCGGGTCCGATGAACATCAGGGCCACCAGCAGGTCGTTCCAGACCCACAGGAACTGGAAGATGGCGAATCCCGCCAACGCCGGGACGGACATCGGCAGCACCAGCCGCCAGAAGGTCTGGAAGTGGCTGGCACCGTCGACCTTGGCCGACTCGATGATCGTCTTGGGCAACGTCGCCATGTAGTTGCGCAGGATGTAGATCGCCAGCGACATGCCGAAGCCGACGTGGGCGAGCCACACCGCCGGGAAGGTGCCGTTCATGTCGAGCTTGGCGTAGATCTGCAGCATTGGCACGAACGCGACGTAGTTGGGCACCACCAGCAGGCTGACGATCGCCAGGAACAGGAAGTCGCGACCGGGGAAGACCATGAAGGTGAACGCGTAGGCCGCGAACGCCGCCACGAGCAACGGGATGAAGGTGGCCGGCAACGTGATGGCGAAGCTGTTGATGAGCCCGGCACCCATGTCCGAGCCCTGGAGAGCCTCGCGGTAGTTGTCGAGGGTGAGCTCGTCCAGCGAGCCGAGGAACGTCCACCACCCAGAGCTGTTGGCGGCGCTGACGGAGCGGAAGGAGGTGACCAGCGTGCCGAAGAGCGGAACCATCCACAGGAAGCAGATCACGATCAGAACCACCTTGGTCAGCCACCCCGCCTTGGTCGGGTTGGCGTCGAAGTGGGCCGCCGACTTCTTCTTCCGCCCCTCGGGCGTGGGAGTCGCGCTCGCGAGGGTGGGACTCGGCTGCTGGCTCATGAGTTGGCCTCCTCGGCCTTGAAGTGCTTGACCTGGTAGAACATCACCGGGATCACGGCCACCATCAGCAAGACGACGACCGCTGCCGCCGAGCCGTTGTTGAAGTTGGTGTTGAGCTGGACGAAGAACTCATGGCCCAGCACATTGGTGTTGCTTCGACCCCTGGTCATCACGAAGACGATGTCGAAGATCTTCATCACCGAGATCAGCACGGTGATGAAGACCGTGATGATGGTGCCCTTGATCTGCGGGACCACCACCTGGAAGAAGATCTTCGGCTCGTTCGCGCCGTCGATCCGCGCCGCTTCGAGCGTGTCCTCGGGGACACCCTTGACCGCGGCGGAGAGCAGCACCATCGCGAAACCGACCTGGGCCCACAGCAGCACGAGCATCAACAAGAAGCTGTTGAGGTGCAGGGTGCTTTCCTGCAGCCAGCTGATCGGGTCGAATCCGAGCGCGGTGACGATCGCGTTCTGCAACCCGGTCTGGGGCTGGCCCTTCGGCCGGACCGCGTACACGAGGTCCCAGATCACCGCGGCACCGACCAGGCTGATGGCCATCGGCAAGAAGATGACGGTCTTGGTCAGCTTCTCGGTGCCCGGTTTGAGACGGTCGGCCAGCGTCGCGACGGCGAGGCCCAGCACGACGGTCGCCGCCGGCACCACGAGCATCCACAGCAGCGTGTTGAACAGGGTGTCCCGGAAGCTGGGCGACGAGAGCAGGTCGGTGTAGTTCTGCAGACCGACCCACTCCTCCGACGTGCGGTCCTGGAAGCTGTTGATGACGGTCTGGATGGCGGGGTACAGCAGGTAGACGGAGATGGCCAGATAGGCCGGGAGGATGAAGAAGTACGGCTTGATGCGCTGCTCGAGCTTCCCGGGCAGGAGCTCGGCCAGCTTGTTGAGCGCCCAGTAGAGGATCAGCGCCGCGCCGACCCCGTACAACACCGTGAGCAGGGCGTTGAGCATCTTGATCCACATGCCTGGGAGATCCTTTCCAGCGGGGATCGGTCGGACTAACGGCGCGTCACCGAACGACGCCGCGTGCGGACGGGGGCGAAGCTCCGCCCCCGTCCGCGATGGCGTCAGCTGGACGGCCAGCTGTCGTCGATGTTCTTCAGTGCGGTGTCGAGATCGGTGTCACCCGCGATCCAGGCGGTGATCTCTCTCCAGAACGAGCCCGCGCCGACCTCGCCGGGCATCTGGTCGGACCCGTCGAAGAGGAACGCCGTGGAGTCGTAGGCCACGTTCGCCATCTGCTTGGTCAGCTCGGTCGGGTAGAGCTCGGCATCGAAGGTGGTGTGCGGTGAGATGAACGAGCTGTTCGGCGCCGCCTCGTTGCCGATCTCGGGGTCGGCCAGCCACTCCATCACCTGAGCGGTGGCGTCGTTGTCGGTCATCATCACGGCCATGTCGCCGCCGCCGAGGACCGGGCTCTCCCCGCCCTCGTCGACCGGTGGGAAGCCGAAGACGCCGACCTCCTTGTCGAGGTCCTTCACTCCGGCGCTCTCCTGGAAGAAGCCGGTCATGAAGGAGCCCTGCTTGTACATCCAGCAGTCGGGCTCCGCCTTGAACATCGGGTTCGCCGCGTTGCCGAAGTTGGTGCTCGCGATGGCCTGGCGGCCGCCCAGCGCGTTGCCGTCGGGGAAGAGCAACGTCTCGAACTCGCCCGCCGCCTCGCGGACCACCTCGGAGTCGAACGGCGTCTCGTGGGCGACCCACGAGTTGTACTCATCCGCGCCGCCGTAGCGCATGACGAGGTCCTCCATCCAGTCGGTGGCAGCCCACCCGGTGCCGCCGCCGTCCTCGATGCCCATGCACCACGGCGTGCGGCCGTCCGACTTGATCTGTTCGGTCAGCTCGTTGAGCTCGCCGATGGTCGCCGGCGTGGGATAGCCGGCCTTGTCCCAGGCGGGCTTGTTGTAGAAGATCAGCGACTTCACGTTCATGCTCACGAGCAGTCCCCGGAGCTCGTCGTCGACCGTCCCGGCCTCGAGCGTGCCGGGCGTCATCGACTCCTCGAGGGCCGACATGTCGAGCACGTCGTTGAGCGCGACCGTGTCGGCACGGTCGACGACGTCGGCGACGACCCCCGGCTGCGGGATCATCGCGATGTCCGGGGTGTCGCCGGCCTGGATCCGTTGCATGATCAGCGAGTTGATGTCCTCGACCGCCTCGATCGTGACGCTGACGTCGCCCTCCGCGGCGCGCGCGTCGAGGGCGGCCTGGAGCCCCGCGATGACCGGCGGGTCCATGCTGGCCCAGACCAATACCTCGTTCCCGCTGTCGCCCTCGTCGTCTCCCCCGCCGGCGAGGCATCCGCTCGTCGCCAGCGCGACCGTCGCGAACAGTGCTACTGCCGTCCGCCGGCGCCGCTTCGTGGTGCTCATGTGCACTCCCTCATTGATTTCCGGTGCGCCCGCCCTCGACGCCCTGTCCGCCGTGCGATGTGACGGGCGCCACATCGCACAGTTCCTGTCTAGTCACCTCGACGGTGAATGTCGAGGTCAAGTCCGCAAGCGGGCTCGCCCCGACGACCACGCGTAAACGTTTGCATCAGATCGTGTCGGACGTCACATCCCTCGTCAAGGGCCCTGCGTAAACGTTTGCATTTTGTTGTACGTTGTGGGCGTGCCGAGCACGGTCGAGCCACCACCCCCGACTCCGGAGCGACGCTCCGGTGCGGTCAACATGGCCGACGTGGCGGCGCACGCCGGGGTCTCCATCGCCACCGTCTCGCGGGCACTGCGCGATGTCCCCGGGGTGAGTGGGCCGACGCGCGAGCGGATCCGCAGCCTGGCCGAGGAGCTGTCCTACGTCGTCTCCCCCGAGGCGTCCCGGCTCTCGCGCCGCGAGACCGGCCGGGTCGCGGTCGTGGTGCCCCGGATCGACGTCTGGTTCTACTCGGCGATGCTCGCCGGCATCGAGCGCGTGCTGCGGGACGCCGACCTCGACGTGCTCGTCTACCAGGTCGACGGCGAGGCCCAGCGCAGCAGGTTCTTCCGCGACCTGCCGGCTCGGCGCAAGGTGGACGCGGTGGTCCTGATCGCGCTGCCGATGCTCGCCGACGAGGAGCGGCGCCTCGATGTGCTCGGCGTCGAGGTGGTCGTCGCGGGCGGGGAGCTGCGCGACTACCCACACGTCCGGGTCGACGACCACCTGGTCGCGGTGATGGCCTGCCAGCACCTGATCGACCTCGGCCACACCCGGATCGGCATGATCCGCACCGGCGACACCGAGGGCACCCGGTGGTCCTCCGACGTCGAGCGCACGCGCGGCTACCGTGAGGCACTGGCCGCGGCGGGGATAGCGGTGCGCGACGACTACGTCGTCACCCGGCCGCTCGGCGTGAGCGCCGGCGCCGAGGGCATCGACGAGCTGCTGGCGCTCCCCGACCCACCGACCGCGGTGTTCGCCTACTCCGACGAGATCGCCCTCGGCACGTTGCAGCGGTTGCGCGCCAGGGGCGTCGCCGTACCCGGTGACCTGTCGGTGATCGGTGTCGACGGTCACCCGCTGGCCGAGCTGTTCGGCCTCACCACCATGGTGCAACGCGTCGACACCCAGGCGCGGCTGACCGGGGAGCTGGCGCTGCGACGGCTGCGCGAGGACCCCCGCGGTGAGGCGTCGGTCGTGCTGGAGCCGGAGCTCGTGATCCGGTCCACGACCGCGGCGCCGTGAGACCGCCGGTCAGCGACCGAGCAGCTTGCGGCGGAGCTGGCCCGGCGGGCCCTTGCGCGTGACCGTGACCCCGGCCATCAGGGCCACGCCCTTCACCCGCACCACCGGTGAGTCCGCGGTGATCTCGGCCGGCACCTTGTCGCGGCCCTGGTCGAAGGCGCCCATGATCCCCACGCCCTCGACGATGACGTGGGTGCGGGCGTCGACGTAGACGTCGATCCCGGCCATCACCGCGTTGGCGTAGATCGACCGTCTCCTTGGCGGCGAAGGTCGCCTCGCGCAGGTCGAGGGTGACCGCCGCCCATCAGCGCGAAGGCGTTGTGCCGCGCGGGCACCAGCCAGGCGCCCTTGCGGGTGCAGTCGCCCATGATCGAGATCGAGTTCTCGAACGTCGACGTGGCCGGGAGCGTCTCGCGGTGAACCGCGGGCGTGGCCGGCTGCTGCGGGTGGGCGGGCAGGTCGATCGTGATCGGCACCAGGTCGCCGTACGTCTTCGCGGCGTACGCCGCCTCGAGTCGCTGGTCGAGCTCGTCGAGGTCGATCCGTCCCTCGCCGGCCGCGTCACGCAACAGCTCGGCCACCTTGTGGCGGTCCTCGTCGGAGATCCGCAGCTGTGAGGGGTCCGGCCTCTCGAGCTCTCCCATGCCGCTCAGCCTAGTCGTCGGACCGGGGCTGCCAGCGACGGTGGCGGGTCCCGGACTCGCCCTCGCGGATCAGGTCCAGCCGCGGCCGGGGGCCGTCGGTGCGGCCGGTCTGCGGCTTGCGCCGGCCGGCCAGCCACGGCAGCGGCCACACCGCGCCGGGTCCGTCGTAGTCCTGCTCGACCGAGGCGTGGAGCGTCCACGACGGGTCGTAGAGGTGGGAGCGGCCCAGGGCGCAGAAGTCGGCGCGGCCGGCCAGCAGGATGGAGTTCACGTCGTCGTAGGAGGAGATGACGCCGACCGCGATGGTCGGGACGCCGAGCCGGTTGCGGATCGCGTCGGCGTACGGCGTCTGGTAGGAGCGGCCGAACTCCGGCCGCTCGCGGGCGGTGACCTGGCCGGTCGAGACGTCGATCGCGGCGGCCCCGGCGTCCACGAACGCGCGGGCGACGGCCAGCGCGTCCTCGAGGCTCTGGCCGTCCTCGACCCAGTCCGTGGCCGAGATCCGCACCGTCATCGGCCGCTCGGCGGGCCAGACCTCCCGCATCGCGGTGAACACCTCGATCGGGAAGCGCAGCCGACCGGCGACGTCGCCGCCGTACTCGTCGGTGCGGTGGTTGGTGACCGGGGAGAGGAATCCGGACAGCAGGTAGCCGTGGGCGCAGTGGAGCTCGAGCAGGTCGAAGCCCGCCTCCGCGCCGCGACGTGCCGACTCCACGAACTCGTCGCGGATCGTGTCCAGCTCGTCGCGGGTGAGCTCGCGGGGCACCTGGTTGACGCCGTCGCGATAGGCGACCGGCGACGGCGCGACGACCTCCCAGTTGTCCTTCTCGAGGGGCTGGTCGATGCCCTCCCACATCAGCTTGGTCGAGCCCTTGGCGCCGGAGTGGCCGACCTGCAGGCCGATCCGCGCCGAGGTGTTCGTGTGCACGAAGTCCGTCACCCGCCGCCACGCCGCCTGCTGCTCGTCGTCCCAGATCCCCGCACAGCCGGGGGTGATCCGGCCCTCGGGCGAGGTGCAGACCATCTCGGTCATCACCAGTCCGGCGCCGCCCAGCGCCTTGCCGCCGAGGTGGACGAGGTGGAAGTCGGAGATCAGTCCGTCGACGGCGACGTACATGTCCATCGGCGACACGATGACCCGGTTGACCAGGTCGAGCCCGCCGATCCGGCCGGGCTGGAACATGGGGGGCCGGATGTCGGTCGCGCCGACGTGGTCGGCGAACCACTCGTCGCAGCGGGCCACGAACTCCGGATCGCGCAGCCGCAGGTTGTCGTAGGTGACCCGGCGGCTGCGGGTCATGATGTTGAAGCCGAACTGGATCGGGTCCTGGGCGACGTACTGGTCGAGGTTCTCGAACCACTCCAGGCTGGCCTGGGCGGCGCGCTGGGTGGAGAGCACGACGGCCTTGCGTTCCGTCTCGTACGTCGCCAGCGCGGCCGGCAGCGAGTCCTCCTCGTGCACGCAGGCGGCGAGGGCGAGCGCGTCCTCCATGGCGAGCTTGGTGCCGGAGCCGATCGAGAAGTGCGCGGTGTGCGCGGCGTCGCCGAGGATGACGACGTTGTCGTTGACCCAGTGCTCGTTGCGGACCGTGGTGAAGCTGATCCAGCGGGAGTTGTTGGCCATCACCTCGTGGTCGCCGAGGACGTCGGCGAACAGCTCCCGGATCCGGGCGATCGACCGCTCGTCGGACTCGCCGGGCGCCCAGGTGCGGTCGGCGTACTCGGCGAAGCCGGCCTTCTCCCACACCGCGGCGGTCATCTCGACGATGAACGTGCTGCCGTGGGCGTCGAAGGGGTAGCCGTGGATCTGCATCACGCCGGCCGGGGTGTCGGCGATGTAGAACTTGAAGGCGTCGAAGACCTTGTCGGTGCCGAGCCAGATGTACTTGCAGTCGCGTGGCTCCAGCGTCGGCCGGAAGGTGTCGGCGTACCGCGCCCGGATGCCGGAGTTGAGCCCGTCGCAGGCGACGACGAGGTCGTGGGTGCGGGCGAGCTCGTCGACGTCGGGCGCCTCGGTGCGGTGGTGGAGCGTCACGCCGAGGTCGCGGCAGCGCTCCTGGAGGATCTCGAGCAGCCGTCGTCGCGACATCGCGGCGAAGCCGTGGCCGCCGCTGGTGACCACCTCGCCCTTGAAGTGGACGTCGATGTCGTCCCAGACCGCGAACTCCCGCTGCATCCGGGCGAAGATCTCGGGATCGGCGTGCTCGATGCCGCCGAGCGTCTCGTCGCTGAACACGACCCCGAACCCGAAGGTGTCGTCGGCGGCGTTGCGCTCCCACACGGTGATGTCGTGGGGCTGGCCGGTGCTCTGGCTGAGCTGTTGGGCGAGGGCGCTGAAGTAGAGGCCTCCGGGGCCGCCGCCGACCACCGCGATCCGCATGCTCGTCAACATAGTGTGTTCTTGACGGAAGTTGTCAAGGCGCAATACGGTCGCGGACATGGGCGTCGGGCTGACGGACGAGTACGTCGCCAGGATCCGCGCGGTCGCGCAGGACCACCTGCTCCCGATCCCGGCCGTGCACGGTGCGGTCAACCGCCCGCTGATCGCCGCCCTCGGCGAGCACGGCCTGCTCCGCGGCCTCTTCGGCGGCGAGCCCGGCGAACCGGCCCGTGACGCCGCGGCCCTGCAGCTCTGCCTCCTCCGCGAGACGCTCGCGACCGTCACCACCGAGGCCGAGACCGCGCTGGCGCTGCAGGGCCTGGGCAGCTATCCGATCCTCCAGTCAGGGTCACCGGAGCAGGTGGAGCGCTGGATCCCGCAGGTCGTCGCCGGGACGGCGGTGGCCGGGTTCGCGCTCTCGGAGCCGGGTGCCGGCTCGGACGCCGCCGCCCTCTCCCTGGCCGCGACCCCCGACAGTGACGGGTCCTGGCGGCTGCACGGCGAGAAGACCTGGATCTCCAACGCCCCCGAGGCCGACGTCTACTCCGTGTTCGCGCGGACCGGACCCGACGGCTCGCGGGGCGTGACCGCGTTCGTCGTGACCGGCGACGCCGAGGGGCTCTCGGGCGAACCACTCGACCTGCTGGCCCCGCACGCGATCGGGCGGCTGGACTTCGACGGGGTGCGGGTCACGTCGGCCGACGTGCTGGGCGAGGTCGGCGGCGGGTTCGCGGTGGCGATGCGCACCCTCGACCTGTTCCGGCCGAGCGTGGGCGCGTTCGCGGTCGGCATGGCCCAGTCGGCGCTCGACGCCGCTCTGGACTGGGCGCTGACGCGCGAGGTCTACGGCGACCTGCTCATCAAGCAGCAGTCGGTCGAGCACACGCTCGCCGAGATGGCCACCCGCATCGAGGCCGGGCGGCTGCTGGTCCGGGCCGCCGCCTCGGCGTACGACGAGGGCGCGCCGGCGGCGGAGATCACCCGCAGCGCCGCGATGGCCAAGCTGTTCGCGACCGAGACCGCGCAGTGGGTCGTCGACCAGGCGGTGCAGATCCACGGCGCGCGCGGACTGGAGCGCGGACACCTGCTCGAGCGGCTCTACCGTGAGGTGCGGGCGCCGCGCATCTACGAGGGCGCGTCCGAGGTCCAGCGCACGATCATCGGCCGCAGCCTGGTGCGTGCCCGACAGGAAGGGCAGCAGTGACCCGCTACCGAGGCAGCGTCCCGATCACGCAGACGTGGCAGCACTTCCGGTTCTCGGTCGAGGACCGGGTCGCCACGGTGACCCTCGACCGGCCCGAGAAGATGAACCCGCTCACCTTCGAGTCGTACGCCGACCTGCGCGACCTGCTGCACGAGCTGCCGCACCGCGGCGACACCGACGTGCTGGTCATCCGCGGCGAGGGCAAGGGCTTCTGCGGCGGCGGTGACGTCAACGAGATCATCGGCGAGCTGATCACCATGGACCCCCGGGACCTGATCGGCTTCACCCGGATGACCGGCGACGTGATCAAGGCGATGCGCGAGTGCCCGATCCCGATCGTCACCGGCATCCAGGGGATCGCGGCGGGCGCGGGGTCGGTGATCGCGATCGCGTCCGACTTCCGGGTCTGCTCGACGTCGGCGCGCTTCGCCTTCCTGTTCACCAAGGTCGGGCTCTCCGGCGGCGACATGGGTGCGGCGTACCTGCTCCCCCGGCTGGTCGGTGCCGGCCGGGCCACCGAGCTGCTGATGCTCGGCGACACCATCGACGCCACCACCGCGCGTGACTACGGGTTGGTGTCGCAGCTGGTGTCCGACGAGGAGCTCGACGAGGCGGTGGCTGCGCTGGCTCGACGTCTCGCGGACGGCCCGACGCTGGCCTTCGCGCAGACCAAGTCGCTGATCACCCGCGAGCTCGACATGCCGATCGGAGCGGCGATGGAGCTCGACGCGATGACCCAGGCCCTGCTGATGACCACCTCGGACCATGCTGAGTTCCACTCCGCCTTCAACGAGAAGAGGCCGCCGGAATGGACCGGACGATGACATCCCGGATCGCGCTGGTCACCGGCGCCTCGCAGGGCATCGGAGCCGCGTGCGCGCTGGCGCTCTCCGAGGCGGGACACCGGGTGGCGCTGGTCGCACGCAACGTCTCCTCCCTCGAGGACGTCGCCGCCTCGCTTCCCGGCGAATCGCTCGTCATCCCGACCGACGTGCTCGATCCCGCCGCTCTCGAGGCGGCGTTCGCGCAGGTCGAGTCGACGTGGGGTCCGGTCGAGATCCTGGTGGTCAACGCGGGCGCCGCGATGTCGGCGACGGTCGTGAAGACGACCGACGAGGACTGGCAGCGGCTGATCGACCTCAACCTGACCGCGCCGTTCCGCTGCCTGCGCCGGGCGCTGCCGAGCATGACCTCCGCCGGTTGGGGGCGCGTGGTGGTGATCGCGTCGATCGCGAGCAAGATCGGCGGTGCCCGGATCTCGGCGTACAACGCCAGCAAGCACGGTGTCCTCGGCCTCGTCCGCAGCGCGGCGATGGAGGTCGCGCGCACCGGCGTCACGGTGAACGCGGTCTGCCCGGGCTACGTCGACACCCCGATGACCGACGAGTCGGTGGCGAACATCGCCTCCGGCACCGGCCGCAGCCCTGAGGAGGCGAGGTCGATCCTCGCGAACAACCAGCCGATCGGGCGGCTCGTGACGGCCGCCGAAGTGGCGTCGATGGCGATGCTCTGCGTCGACAACGGTGCCGTCAACGGCCAGGGGCTCAACGTCGACGGTGGTGCGGTGCAGTCGTGACCTCCCCGCGTCGGGTCAACCCCGCTTCCCTCGCCCGCCCGTCCGGCTTCTCCCACGCCGTCGTCGCCACCGGCACCACGGTCTTCCTCGCCGGCCAGACCGGGATGACCGCCGACGGTGCGATCGTTTCCGGTGGTGTGGTCCCGCAGTTCGAGCAGGCCCTCTCGAACCTGCTGACCGCCCTGGAGTCAGCAGGCGGTACGCCAGGCGACCTCACCTCGCTCACGATCTACATCGTCGACATGGCCGACTACCGCACCCACGCCCGCGAGATCGGCGCCGTCTGGAAGCGCCTCGTCGGCACCGACTACCCCGCCATGGCCGGCATCGGCGTCTCCCGACTCTGGGATGACGACGCCGTGGTCGAGGTGCAGGGCTTCGCGGTCCTGCAGTAGCGACGGCAGGATGTGGGAGCCGAGGGCGTCTCGCTCGCCGGTGCGCCGTACCCTGATCCAGGCGAGCACAGGGAAGGAGGACAGGAGCGATGAACACCAAGATCGTGGCCCTGGTCCTCATCGTGGCCCTCGTCGCCACCGGCATCAGCACCGGCCTCGCGGTCCTGCTCAGCAGATAGGACGGCTCGGCGGGGCGCGAACCGTTCATCCGGGTTCGCAGGGCACAGGTCGGCACTCGTGAGGGACGTCAGCCTGCGAACGCCTGGCCGGGCCCGGCCACGCCCATCCCGCGCGAGCAGCGCTGCGCGTTCGCTGAGCCCGTGCACGCCGAACGGCTCGACCGACAAGACGGTGCGCACGGCGTCGAGGACCCGCACGCCGACTTCGGTCGCGCGGTCGCCGACTGTGAGCCGCGGGTCGTCGGGGCGGAGCCAGTCGTCCCAGCCGAGGTCCCCTGAGACGGCGGAGGTCAGCGCCACCGGCACCCAGTTGCCGTCCACCCGCGCCCTGGCCCGGAACACCAGCTCTTCCCGGACACCGTGACCGTTCCGTCGGCGAGCGGGACCCGGCCGCCCCAGGGCGCGTGGGTGAGGTGCCCGGCCAGCCGAGGGGTACGTCGTGGTCGCCGGCGCCGCGGCAACTCCACGGTGAGCTCGAGGTTGATCCGTTGCCCGTCGAGCTCCCCGCGCACCAGCTGCCGGAACCGTACGCCGGGCGGCAGCTCGCTCATCGCGGTGCACGACGGCTCGTGCGGACGCCTTCCGGCACGCTGGCGTCGAGGTAGGCCTGGGCGTCGCGGTAGCCCATGTCGACCAGGCTGCCGGCGGTGATCCGGCCGGTGAAGAACTCGGGGTCCAGCGGCAGCGGGTGCGCCGGCTTGACCACGTGGAGCACGAACTCGCGGCCGCCGGCCGCGGCGAGCTCGAGGTCGGCGTGCAGGCCGCCCACGGCGCTCATCTCGATCATGTGGACGTACTGCTCCAGCGGCCCGTCGCCCCAGTAGGGGTGTTGCCGATGCACCAGACCAGCCAGACCTCGTCGGCCCCGCGGCGCAGTGCCTCGGCGACGTTGGCGTCCTTGATCCACACCGCGTCGGTCCAGATCCGATCGCCGCGCCGCAGCGGCGGCATGAACAGCGGCAGCGACATGCCGGCCGCGAGCAGCTCGACGTCGATCTCGGTGTGCGGCGACCGCGACCAGCGTCTTGGTCACGAAGTCGGCGACGTTGAAGGTGCCCGCCAGCGTCGTCGACCGCGCGATCGCCGCCGAGTTGATGCCCGAGGTGCGGGAACACCTTCTCCAGGATGCCGTCGGCGTCGGCCAGGCCCGGCAGGTTCCACGGACCCTTGAGGTAGTCGCCGACACGCAGCGGCGAGTTGAAGTCCTGCGACGTCGAGCGTCGCCACCGCTCGCACATGTCCTCAGGGGTCAAGCCCGGACAGGAGCATGCGCCGTGGTCATGATGCCGCCCGAGGTGCCGTCGACGTGGTCGAAGGTCAGCCCGGCATCGTGCAGTGCCTTGACCACGCCGGCCTGCCAGGCGACCCGCATGCCGCCGCCGGCCAGGACCAGCGACCTCATGCCGCGTTGCTCGCAGGCGGCTCCAGAGCAGGCGCGATCAGGACCCCGCTCAGGAAGTCGAAGCCGGCCACACCCAGGCGAGCGGGCCGAAGATGTCGTTGGCCACGCCCCACCCCACGGCCACCGCCGCCCCGAACTTCTGCAGGGCCACCAGAGCGCGACGTACGCCGGCACGGGCGGCTGCAGGAGGCCTGCAGCAGCACGCCGCCGACGATGACCATGAACATCCCGACGATCGCGAAGAAGTGCCGGTGGTCGCTCGTTGGAGTCGCCCCTCGATCATGTCGAGGACGAAGCCGGGCGCGACCAGCTGGCCGAGCCCGGACGCACCACGGTCAGCGCGCGCGATCGCCGCACCACGCCGCCCGAGCCGGTCGCCGACCAGCCCTGGACGGGAGTATCATGAGAGCGCCTCCAGCAGGTCGCCCTTGGCCGACGATGTACCAGACGATCGCGGCCCAGGTGATCGGTCGAGCCGACGAACCGGATGTTGTTGAGATCATCCAGCGGCTGCAGCAGCGTCGTCAGCCCGGCGGGCCCGTCGTACTCCCCGCCGCGGATCTTCTTGTTGACCGGGATGATGATCCGCTGGCCGACGTAGGTGAGCACGACGATGCCGACCAGGCAGACCACGGCCAGCCTGACAAGCCCATGCCCCACTCGCTGACGACCAGGACGACGCCGGACAGGAACATCGGCGGCACCACGAGGTGAAGAACTTCGTGGCGCGCAGGGTGGGGACGCCGAAGTGCTGCGACGTTCTCCGGCGTCAGCGTCCCCCCAGGTGGGGTAGAGGAAGAACCGCAGCACCCACATGGTGCCCATGTACATCGCTGGCGCCGAACAGGAAGTACAGGCGCGTTGATCAGAGCAGCCACGTCCTTCACCGCCTGATCCAGCCCGGACTGGCGGGCGGCGAGCCACTCCTCGGAGCTGGCCGAGTCGACCACGCTGTCGAGCGCGCTCGCCGCCTCCCGGCGACGCGGTCGGCCGAGGTCAGGAACCAGCACTCGAAGTGGTCGTCGAGGACGCCCGTGGTTGTCGGGCAGGAAGGCGGTGAAGATCGGCTCCTGCTCGATGCCGAGGCCGTGCAGCGGCGCGACCTGCGGCGCGTCACCGAGCACCAGCCGGGCCCGGGCCTGCTTGCCCAGCGCGACGTCGGCCGTGCCCGCGAAGTAGATGGACGACTTCATCAGCATGCCGCGGAAGGCGCAGTAGTTGACCGCGCCGAGCTTCGAGCGGCAGCCGCGGTCGCGCGGCGGCCGCTCGATCTCGACGCGCGCACCGAGCTGGCCGTCGACGTCGTACTGGCTGGACGACCGGTGTCGGCTGATCGTGAAGTCGAGGTTGGCCTGGTGCTTGGGCATGCCCCAGATGCCCTTGCCGCCCTTGACCGAGATCTCGCTGCTCACCGGCAGGTCGACCACGAACTGGCCGGTGCCGTAGCGTGCTTCAGGAGCAGGCCGGGCAGCAGCGGCGGCGCGGGCTTGCGTGCCGTGGGTGCACGGCGATGGCGAGCGAGTACTCGACGTACTTGCCGATGTCGGTGACGCGGTAGTCGACGACCGTGACCACGAGCAGGCCCTTGCCGCCGGGCAGCCGCACCGGGTGGATCTCGTTGCCGGGCAGCAGCGCGCGGCGGCTTCGGCGTCGCACGGGGAAGGCGGCCATCAGCGCCGGGCGTGTCCTGCGGAGTTGACCGGCATCGTCGAAGGGGATGCCGTCGACCAGCGCGTGCCGCCCGGCGAGGCGGCGCTGGCGCCGCGGGCACGGGCGATGGGCATCAGCGCGTACGACGGGCGCAGCACGGCTGCGAGCATCCTGTTCATCTGGCCAGCTCCTCGAGGATCAACGGGATAGGTGTCGTGCGCGGCGTTCTTGCCGAGGAACACGTCGAGGTGTCCGTAGCCGGGGATGCACGGTGCAGCGCGTCGCGCCCCGGCCGGTGGCCGTCGAGGAACTCGAAGGTGCGCTGCCTGGCTCTCGGGCAGGAAGCACTTGTTGTCCTCGCCCGGCGAGCAGCACGAACCGTGCGTCGGTCTGCGGCGGCCTGGCGACGAACGAGGCGGGCAGCCCGGCGAGGTGCTGACACCGGGACCAGGTGGCCCGCCCGGATGCTAGCGGTCCATCTGGGCGAAGAACGTCATCGGCACCTCGGCGAACTCGCCGCGGATCCAGTCGTGGGTGGCGTCGTCGAGGTTCTCGTGCGACCACAGGGCCGGCCAGCCGCTGCCGTAGGTGAAGCTGACCATCTGGCAGACGGTGTTGTCGCACTCGTGGTGCGTGGCCCGCACGAAGCCCACCAGCGACCGCGGCAGAAGCCGCGTCGGCTTGTCGCCCCACGCCGGGCGACACGTGCGGCAGTGAGCTTGGCGACAGCGGCGCCACCCGGCCGATCTTCATCGGCGACAGCCGGGCACGACCGGGTGCAGCGACACCGCGTTGGACACGATGGTGTCGACCTCGGGCAGCAGCCCGGCCATGCGCCGACATCATGAACGAGGTCGAGCCCTGGCAGTGGATCGACCGCCTTGAGCGTGTCCGCGCCGGTCGCGTCGAGGACGTAGCGCACCGCCGCCGGATGGTCGTACACCGCCGCGTCGTCGAGCGTCCAGCCGGTCGGCTCGAGGTCGATCGAGGCCCGCCAGTTGAGCAGCCACACGTCCCAGCCCTCGTCGAGCAGCGCGTCGACGAAGGTGCGCGGCACCGGCGGCCGGAACAGCTCGGCCCGCACGCCCGCGCCGTGCACCAGCGATCACCGGGCCCCGGTCGGCTCGTGGCGGCCACGGCACGTGGACCAGGCTCAGCGGCCGGCCGTCGAGCGCGGTGAACGGGATGCAGCTCGGTGCGGTGGTCGGCACGCGTGGTGGCGGTACTCATGGCGTGGGGCTCCCTGCGGTCCGGGTGACGCGGTACGGCTGCTCGAGCAGTCGCGGCTTCGGCAGATCGATGGACGGGCGCGGCACCGGGACCGGCTTGCCGGGGGCCCCGGTGGTCGCGTCGGTGGACTGGAACGGCGTGATCTGCCAGTCCCGGTTCACCTTGTCGACCACGAGCGGGAACACGGTCAGCGTGCCGTCGGTGGAGATCCGGAGCCGCAGGAAGCCCTTGTTGTCCTCGATCGCCTGACCGGACAGCTGCCAGGTCGTCGGGGCGCCCTGGCCGGAAGCACACGATCGAGATGCCGAAGACGAGGCCACCCACGAAGCCGCCGAGGGCGGCGGCGGGCCGTACACGAAGGGATGATCACGACGTCCCGGCTGCACGTGATCAGTGCACGTGACCAGGCTCACCAGCAGCACGAAGGCAGCACGAGCACGACCGCCACCTGGGCCAGCAGCCGCGGCGAGGTTGCTCAGGCGGGAGAGGGCGGCTTGAACCTGAACATCGGCAGCACGTACACGATCGCGCGCCGCGATCGAGCGGTGAAGAGAGACCGCCAACGCAGAACTTCCAGATCGCCCGGGGGCCCAGATACGCAGCGACGACCGCGGTCGTGACTGCCGACGGCCGGGGGCTGCTGCCCTGCCCGAACAGGAGGAACAGGCCGAGGAAACACGCCGTGTGGATACCGGCGAAGAGCGGAAGCAGGCCGGGATTCCGCCACAGCAGGAAGGACGGGCTCCACGGCATGGCCAGCCGCTTCACCAGTCCGTGACTCATCAGCGTGGGGTAGAGGTCTCCTGGATGGCGAAGCTGGTGAACGCGTCGCCCTCCTTGAAGCTCCGCGACTTCGACGGGAGCACCCGGTACTCCGGGGGCAGGTTGTGCGTCGAGGACAGGTAGGCGCCGCCGAGGCCGCAGGTCACCATCTGCCGCGGGGCAGTGGCGGGCGGCTCCGCGCCCGTCGCGGGCATCCTCGACGTACCGCGCGTAGTGGTGGCTGTCGCCGGTGAGCCAGATGCGCACCTCGGCCCCGGTCGGCTCGCGCTTCTCGGTGTCGCCGACCCGGCGTCCAGCGGATGTAGTTCTTCTCGAACCAGAAGAGCGGGTTGAACGCGTCGGCGTCGGGTTGGTCTTCAGCCAGGTGGGGCTGGCCGAGCAGAGGATCACCGAGTCGCCCTGCCGAAGCTCTCGGTGAAGTTGTCCTCGAAGTACTGCAGCTGCGGTTCGTCGATGTAGGACTCGAACTGGCTGTCCAGGCCGACCAGCCACCAGCCGGTGCGGCAGCTGGACGGCGAAGTAGCTGCGCGTCTGCTCGGTCTTCCAGCCGCCGATCGACCGCGCCGTGGGTGAAGGTGCGCAGGAACGACGTCAGCCCGTCGTACCAGTCGTGGTTGCCGGGGAGCGCGAGCAGCAGCGGCTGCGGGTCGGCGCGTGGGGGAACGCCGCCCGGTAGGGGCCGGTCATGCGGTCCTCGTAGGCCTGCGCCGAGGCCGTCGGGTAGACCTCGTCGCCGCCGAGCACCAGCATCGTGCCGCGCGGCAGCGGCGTCTCGCGTCGTCGTCCGGCACGTCACCGACTCCTGGGCCAGCAGCGACGCGACCGGTAGGGTCGCGTCGAAGCCGTCGCCGACGTCGGCGGCGTAGTCGAACCAGAACTCCTCCGTCGAGTCCGGTGCCGCGCCCGGGACGGGGATCGGCCCGCTGCCCGAAGCCGGCCTGGATCTCGCGCTTGTCGGCGTAGTCGGCGAAGACCGCCGAGAGCACCGCCTTCACGCCGGCGCGCGCCAGCTCGCGGGGGCCAGCCACCGCACGGCGTCCTGCGGGTCGAACCCGAGCCGTGGTCGATGCTGCGACCAGCTCCTCGCGGTTCACGCGCCGTCCTCCTCCCGCGAGAGTGCCTTGCCGTAGACCTGCCAGAGCTGGCCCAGGAAGAGCCGGCCGAACGCCTCGAGGCCGTGCACCGCGCCGCTCGCCGCGGCTGCGGAAGGTGGTCAGCTGCTTGAGGAAGTCGGGGATGTGGATGGTGATGATCCCGGCGGCCAGCACGTCCGGCCGTCCTGTCCGGGCCCGACGTGGCCGTCGTAGATGGTACGAAGAGCGTGGAGGTGTCCCGCCAGACGTCGAGGCCCGGGTCGTCGTGGACGTCCTTGAAGCCCGGCGAACGTCATCGGGTTGCCGGCCGGTCCGCTGAACCACAGCCGGTAGAGCATCTTCCGGGTGTCCGGGTCGTCCTCCTCGACGAAGAGGTTGAACCAGCCCTGCTCGACCTCGAACCTGCCGCCGAGCGCGTCGCACTCGATGAAGCCGACCGCACTGCCCTCATGGGCGGGTTCGGAGACGAACCGGTCGACGTCGTCGGTGGTGATGGTCAGCTCGAACATCAGCTTGTCGCCGTTCTGCCGCGCCTTGGTCGTACCCCTGCTGCGGGTCGCTCAGGCCCGAGCGTCACGAAGCCCTTCATCTGCTCGGTGAACGAGACCCGGGTCCCGGTGGCCCGTGGCTGCCGGGGGCGGCTCGACCGCCGTCGCGGGAGGCGCCATCGACGCCGGCCTGGGTCAGCAGGCTGCCCCGCGGCGAGGTGTCGGTGATGTGCCGGCAGGCCCGGTCGGCGACCGCGGCGATCGTCAGCGACGGGTTGGCGCCGACGGTCCGGGCAGGAGGGCGCCGTCCATGACGTGGAGACCCGGGTGCCCGAACACCTCGCCGTACTCGTCGCACACGCCCTCGAGCGGGTTGCGGCCCATCGACCGCGCCGCCGAGCGGGTGCACGGTGACCACACGGTGGGTCAGCCACATCGGGCTGTCGCTGTACTCGGCCTCGAGGTGGTCGGCGATCTGCTTCATGGTGCCGCGCACGCCGTTGAAGTAGTCCATTGACGTCTCGGTGTCCAGTCGACCGCGAGCCTACCGTCGCGGAGCCCGAAGACGCCGTCCGGGATGTCCCTGCCCATTCCGAGCAGCGGGAGCGAGCCGTTGGAGAGCGCACCGTCACCGATCAGCGCGGCGATGTCGGCCCCGATCGTGGAGTCGGAGGAGTCGCCGACGCGGTCCTTGATCCGGTTCCACGCGTAGGTCCCGGCGCGCTTGGCGCTCGGCCCGACCTGCGCAACCTCGAGCAGCCAGTCGGTGAAGAACGGGTAGCCCGCGTCCTCGACGTAGTGGCCCCGGCCCCTGGAGCCGTCGCCGTCCGCCGCGTCACCGACCCGGATCGCGCTGGTGATGACCGGCCCGTTGCTGCCGCTCAGCGCCCTCGACCTGCCGTCCTTCCGCGCCCCGAGCAGAAAGGTGAGCAGGTCGCCGTTGCCGCAGAACCGCTTGCCGAGCGCCTCGGTGCTGATCGCGGGCAGTGCGCTGACGTTGCGCAGCAGGAGGTACGCGTACCGAACGTGCCGGCTCCGAGCACCAGCCGTTCGCAGGTGATGGTGCGTGTGGGCAGGTCTTCCGAGGGCTCGCCGTGCGCGGCCGTGTGCACGACGTACGTCACCTCGTAGCCGCCGCCGTCGACGGGCCGGAACCCTGACCTCGTGCCGGGTGCGCAGGTCCGCGCCCGCGTGCCGGGCTGCCGACAGATACGTGTGGTCGAGGGAGTTCTTCGCGCCGTCGTTGCAGCCGAGGTCGCACTCGCCGACGAGCCGGCAGGTCAGCCGCGGGCAGCCCGTGCACGTTGCCGTACTCGGGGACCGGCGAGCGGCGCGCGTGCACCGGCGGATCGCCCGGGCCGGCGCGAACGTGACGGCGAGCGGCGGAAGCATGAAGTCCAGGCCCTTGGCGGCGGCCGCCTCGCGCATCGCGTTGGTCTTGGGGGTGTCGGTGACGGGTACTGCGAGACCCCGATCATCTGCTCGACCTCTCGTAGTGGGGGTCGAGGCCTGCCCGGCTGACGGGCCAGTGCTCGTCGCCGCCGCCGGGAAGCGGGGACTCCTGGACGAACCACTTCTCGTCCTTGCGCAGCAGCACGTTGGCGTAGATCAGGGAGCCGCCACCGAGGCCGCTCGACACGACGCCTTCGAGCCCTCGGAAGCTCCA
>CAWAIJ010000006.1:242500-474299 GCA_963782075.1 uncultured Actinomycetota bacterium | reverse complement strand
GTCGACCCACGGCGTAGAGGATGCTTGGCAGCGCGACCTGTGTGCCGCGGAGCTCGGGCTTCTGAATGTGATCCGACGCTCGGCGGGAGGGACTGTGCTCGAGGCCCTGGGGTTCAGCCGTGTCGAGGAACGCGTCTACGAGCTGCTGCTCCAGCGCGGCAAGCTGTCGCTGACCGAGCTGTTGGCGAGCGGCGAGGCCGGGCCCAAGCGGCTGATGGAGGCCATCGACACCCTGGTCGCGAAGGGTCTGCTGCGCCGGCTCGCCGGGCCCGACCAGGAGTTCGTGGTGGCACCGCCCGAGTACGCCATCGAGGTGCTGATCGCCGAGCGCATGAGCGCGCTGCAGGCCGTCCGCGAGCGGTCGATGGAGCTGGCCGCCCACGTGCGCACCATGACCCAGGACCTCGATCCCACCGAGCTTCTCGAAGTGGTCTCAGGGGAGGGGTCGGTGCGCCAGCTGTTCCTGCAGGTGATCGAGAGTGCCCGCGAAGAGATCGCCGTCTTCGACCGTCCGCCGTACGCCGCCGAGGTCAACGAGGCGATGAGCGGGCAGGCCCAGCGGCTGAGCACGGACGGGTTGCGACTGCGGACGGTCTTCGACCGCTCCCTGCTCGAGGAACCGGTCCACGTCCGCCGGATCCTGCAGGGCGTGGAGAGCGGCGAGCAGGCCCGGGTGGCCCAGGTCCCGCTCAAGCTCGCCATCATCGACGGCGAGTGGGCGATGCTGCCGCTGCTGCACGCCCAGGGACAGCAGACCCCCGAGGCGGTCGTCATCGTCCGGCGTTCGGTGTTGCTCGACTCGCTCCTGGCGCTGTTCGAGTCGGTCTGGCAGCACGCCGTGGAGGTCAAGCCGCGATCGGACGAGGAGCAACTGCTGGCCGGCAGCACCGAGGGCCAGCTGCGCCAGCTCGCGCACCTGCTGGCGGCCGGCATGACCGACACCGCCGTGGCGCGTCACCTTGACGTCAGCGAGCGGACTCTCCGGCGACGCCTCAAGGACCTGATGGACGAGCTGGGCGTCGACTCCCGCTTCTCCGCCGGCGTACGGGCCGCCGAGCGCGGCTGGCTCTAGGCGAGGGGGCGCTGGCCGCTCAGGGCCAGTGGCCGTACTCGGACATGGTTCCGGCCTAACCTCCGTGACCGATGGTCGTTGTGTGATTGCGGGCACGCCTTGGTCTCGGGGGCACGAGCCAGCACAGCACGGCACATCGTGTGCCCCCACGAAAGGACCCCCTGTGCGCAAGAGCCTGTCCCTGATGCTGACCGCGTTGTCGCTGATCGCGGCCACACTCCTCACGACGACGCCGGTCCAGGCCAGCCCGGCCGACGACTACGTCGGCCCCTACTTCGGCGACGGCAACCTGCCGCCGGGGTGCATCAAGGACATGAGCCGGGACAACCCCGCCAACGTCTGCTACCACGGCAAGCTGGGCCTCAACGCCCTGGACTCGCCCCAGATCGACGTCGCCGTGCTGGTGCCGGTCTCACCGACCGCTGAGCGGGACATGCGGATCATGCGACAGGCGGTGGAGTCGTGGGAGGGCGGCATCGAGTACCTCTCCGGCGAGATGGGGCTCGACTGGTTGCAGGACGGCGTCGACTTCCACATCACCGTCGATTCGATCGACCTCACCGGCGAGAACGGCGGCGAGTTCACGACGTACCCGCTCTACGACCCGGAGATCGTCGTCATCGCCACCAACCCGGTCGGCGGCATCGGCATCGGGGTCGACCCGACCTACCTGACCAGCGAGCTCGGCATCTTCGACGAGAACGGCGTTCCGTGCACCAACGTCGAGAACCCGTTCGACGTCGAGGCGTGGGAGGCCCTGCCCGGGTTCGACTCCCACCACGACACCCGCGGCGGCACCTATGTCGAGGACTGCGGCGGCGCGGGGGGCAACGTGTGCTTCTCCGTCAACGGTGCCATCGACCCGGCGCCCGGGGTGACCGACACCTTCTCGCTCTACGACCTGGTGCTGCACGAGACGGGTCACTGCCTGACCCTCGGCCACGTCGGCGACGGCGCCGAAGGCGAGTGGGGGCCGGTGCCGACGACCGACATCATGGCCTACAGCGCGGACCCGCCGGGCCTGAACAAGTGCGTCTCGACCCTCAACGTGGAGGCGTTCGCGGTCCGGATGAGCCACTACCTGGACGTCGACGGCAGCGGTGCGGTCACCGAGGCCGACGGGCTCGTGCCCAACGATGCCCTCGGTGACGGGGCGAACCCGTTCCAGGTACAACACCCCGACGACCATCTCTACGCGTCCTCGACGGGCTCGGTGCGGGACTGCCCGCAACCCGACCTCGGCCTGACCCCGGGGGAGCCGACCGACTGGACGCCCGAGCCGGTCGACACCACCGAACCGGTCCTCCAGGTCACGACCCCGGAACACGGTGCGGACAGCCCGGACGGCAGCTTCCAGGTGAACGGCACGGTCGAACGGCGGCCGCTCGACGCCCCGCCGACGTCACCCACCGCCTCGCATGACGACCCCGGAGGCGACGCGCTGTCCGACCTGTCCGACATCGAGCAGGTCGACCTCGAAGTCACCGCCCTCGACGTGACGGCCGTGCTGAAGGTGGCCAAGCTGTGGCCCTCGACCCAGGTGGCCAGCCTTCCGGAGTACGGCGTCAGCATCGACGGCCGCCAGATCAAGTCGTTCGTGCCCGATCCGCGCAGTCCTGCCGAGGTCATGACCTACGACCATTCGATGGAGACACCGCTGCCGAGTGACTGGTCGGAGTGGGACCCGGTGGCCAACACCGTCACCTTCCACATCCCGCGCAGCTACCTGGCCGGTGCCAAGGTGACCGCGCCGTACGACGTGTTCGGCATGAGCGGCTACGTCGCCAACAACAAGTTCACCGTCGTCGCCGACGACCGGGCGCCGGATGCCGGGTCGATCGGGGTTGCCGCTCCTGCGGGCAGCACCACTGGCAGCACTGGGACGTCCTCCGACGTCACGACGGGCTCCGGCGGGTCGGCCGCAGGCAGCACCCTGGACACGATCGTGCTCGAGCAGCCGGGCGGCAACACCTTCACCCCGCTGGACTCCTCGCTCGGAACGTTGGAGGGGAGCCAGGACACCTTCACGATGTCGGTCCCCGAGGCGAGCGACGTGGAGCTGCTCCTCAGCTGGGGCGACGCCAGTGACCTCGACATGACCGTCACCGGTGCGGCCACCGGCTCTGCCGCCACGGCGGGTCAGCCCGAGCGGCTGCTGCTGGAGAACGTGAAGGGCAATCTGTCCATCGCGGTCGATCCCTACCTCGTCACCGGCGTGCCGAGCACGACGTACACGCTCACCGCGACCCTGGTGGGTGTCTCCGGTGACAGCGACGGCGACGGCATCGCCGACGGGGACGACCGCTGCCCGCAGGTGGCCGGTCCGGCACCGACCGGGTGTCCGGACTCCGACGGTGACGGCGTCGCGGACGTCTACGACGTCTGCCCCGACGTCCCGGGCAACGGCGCCAACGGGTGCCCGATCCCGGCCACCGAGCAGGTCAACGTCTACGTCGACGGCGTGCTCGCGGCCAGCCAGGACGTCGACACCAGTCGTGACCTCGACTCGTTCGCACTCGACGTCACGGTCCCGGCCGGCGCGCACGAGCTGACGATCGAGTGGGAGGACGACGGCGAGGTCGTCGCCACCGACCACCGCACGGTCGTGCGCGCGGCGGCGGGCGCCGACCGCGACGGAGACGGGGTCACCGACGGCAGCGACAACTGCGTGAAGCAGCCCAACGCAGACCAGGCGGATCTCGACGGCGATGGCGACGGTGATGCCTGCGACAAGGACATCGACGGCGACGGTCACTCGAACGGCAAGGAGCGAGCGCACGGGACCGATCCCTATGACCCGAACTCCTTCCCCGGCCGCAAGAAGGGCCCCACCGCGGGGCTGTAGCTGCGTGACGGTGGGCCGGTCCTCCCCCCGGTGCCGGCCCACCGAGCGCGCGATCGCTCCTGACGAGCCCTGCCGGAAAGTAGGCTGACCCCGTGAGTCGATCCGGCGGTTCCACTCGCAGGAGTGGCGACCCCAGGAAACGTGCCGCTCAGGCGCAGGGCTCACCGCCTGCCACCGGGACGCGACTCCGGGTGGCCGTCGCGCTGGTCGCGATTCTGGGCCTGGCGGTGCTCGCTGTGATCCTGCTCAGGCCCTCCGGCGAGGAGCCGGGGAGCGCGGCGCGTGAGCACGCCGACGTGGCGTGCGACCTGACCTCCAAGGCGGAGGAGGCGGCCGACGTGGAGACCGATGCCAGGCTGGCCGCCGCGGTCCTCCTGCTCGACCAGGCGATCGTCGCCTCGGCGAGAGCCGCCGCCACCGACGTCGCCTTCGCCGACCTGGACCAGGCGGTGCAGGCCGTTCACACCGCGGGGCACCAGGGTGATCCGCGGCAGTGGCGAGACGCGCTCGACACCGCACTGGCCACCTGTCGCGCCACGAACGATTGAGATCCGTCGCCGCGCGGAGGTCGATCGCGGACGGCTTTCGTCACATCGTGCCGATGCGCGCGACGCCCGCGGAGTGCTAGAACAGAGGACAACGCCCAGGGTTCGACACTCCATGACGGGCGTTCCCACCCACGGGTCAGGTGGTCGATCTCCAGCTGGCCCCGGCTGACGTGTCAACGTCTCGGAACGACCGCCCCTTGTCAGGTCCCCACGGACAAGGAGTACTCCCATGTCTCGTTCCAAGAAGAAGAAGATCAGCGCCGGCCTCACGACCAAATCAGCAGTGGCGGACATCGCCGCAGCCCAGGACTACCTCAAACGGTTCGGCTACCTCGGCGAAGCTCCCGGCGGCGATTTCGGGGCTCCTGCCTTCCCACTCGGTGATGGTGATGACCTCGCCTCGATCGCAGGCCGACCGAGTGGTGCGAAGAAGGGCAAGCTCGACGCCCCGACCAAGGCCGCGATCGAGGAGTTCCAGTCCTTCGCGAACCTGCCCAGGACCGGCGTGGTCGACGAGGCCACGGCGGCGAAGATGAACCAGCCGCGATGCGCCAACCTCGACGGGGCCGGTCTCGCCGAGTTCACGACCTCGGGCCGACGTTGGGCGACCAGCAACCTGCGGTACGCGTTCCAGAACTTCTCACCGGACCTCGCGGAGGCAGACGTCGTGCTCGCTGTGGAGCAGGCGCTCTCCCTCTGGGCCGGGTACACGCCACTGCGTTTCACGCGGGTGGCGCTGACCGCGGGGCCGGAGATCATCATCCGGTTCGTCCCCGACGACCACGGTGACGGATTCCCCTTCGACGGCCCGGGCAGCGTTCTCGCGCACGCATTCTTCCCGTCCGTGCCACCGGCGCCCCCCAGCGCCATCATGGGCGACGCGCACTTCGACGAGGACGAGACCTGGACGGTCAACGTTCCGACCGGGGCCGGAAACATCGATCTGGTGACGGTTGCGGCCCATGAGTTCGGCCACTCGCTGGGCCTGGGCCACAGCAGTGTGGCGGGTGCCCTGATGGCGCCCTTCTACGGCGGCCCCTACCGCAAGGTCGTCGACGACGACATCGCTGGCATCACCAGCCTGTACGGCGGGTTCCCGATCGAGTACGCCAGCTGGGCCCACGGCGCCGACCTCCAGGTCGAGCTCGAGGCCAACGTGGCGTCGATGCGGAAGTTCGGGTTCTTCACCCGCGTCGTCGGCAAGGCCAACACCACCAACTGGTACCACCTGCCGATTCCCACGCCGGTGATCACCAAGGGCAACCGGCTGGCGATCTGTCGGGCGATGCTGCGCTTCGTGACCGGGGGCTCCAGTGCCGTGGTCCGGGACGTGCACGTCTACGACGGGTCCAGCCGGATCGCGGCCCACCAGTTCGTGAACCTCTCCGGCAACCAGCCGTTCGCGGTGTTCGGAGTCGCCCACAAGCCTGACGTGTTCTGGGGGACTGGCATCTCCATCGGAGTCAGGACCGGCTCGGGAACCGAAGCGGAACGGCGCATCGACGTCATCAGTGGCGGCATCGACTTCCTGGCCTGATCGGAGCATCCGTGAGTGAGATCCGCGTACGCAACGACACTGGCGAGGCGCTCGACGACGTGCGCATCGGTCGGGCGGGAGGATCCCAGTCGCTGGGACCCCTCCTGCCGGGCGCGATGTCGTCCTGGGTTCCGGTGGACACCGTTCAGCGCTACCCGGCGCTCGAGGCGTCCGGGGTCGACGTCGACCTGGTGCACCTGCCCTACGAGGGTGACAACCAGCCCGGACTTCCGACGGGCCGGTACACCTATTCCCTGCGTCTGGAGGGTGGCCGGCTCGTGGTCGGGCTGGAGCAGGAGGGCTGAGAGCTCGGGGGCGTGCGCCGTGGCCGCTCAAGGCCAGTGGCCGCACCCGGACCGAGGTGCCGCCTAGCGTGCGAGGAACCTCACGCAGTCCCCCCACCCAACGCAGGGAGATTCAATGATCTACCGGTCACGCCGCGCTCGCGTGGTACTTGCCGCGGCGCTCACCACAGCACTGCTCGGCCTCACGCCCTCGGTCATCACCGGGTCGGCTCAGGCCATCGACCTCGACATCGACACCGCCTTCGCCCCCCAGCTCGTCACGGTGGACACTCCGACCCGGGCGGACAAGGAACTGCTCCAGACCCTGGGGCTCGACCTCACCGAGCACGCCGGGCACGACTACGTCGAGGTCGTGCTGCACACCGGGTCCGACGCGGCAGCCCTCCAGGAGTCGGGGCTGACGTACGACGTGCGAATCGGCAACCTCCTGGAGCGCGAGGCACACAACAACCAGGTCAACGCGGCGTATGCCGCCGCGACGCTCGAGTCGCCGCTCCCGTCCGGCCGCGACAGCTACCGCACGCTCGACGACTACAACGACGACATGCGTCAACTGGCGAGCATCCGGCCGAACATCGCCAAGGAGTTCGATCTTCCGCACCAGTCCCTCGACGGCAAGACCGTCCAGGGGATCGAGATCGGCGCCAACGTCCAGGCGGCCGAGGACGGCCGTCCTGTGTTCCTGCTGATGGGCGTGCACCACGCCCGCGAGTGGCCCTCGGGTGAGCTCGCGATGGAGTTCGCCTACGACCTGGTGAAGAACTACGGCCAGGACGCGCGCATCACCGGGCTGCTCGACAAGGCCCGCGTGCTCGTCGTACCTGTGGTCAACGTCGACGGGTTCGACCTCTCGCGCACCGACGGCGGCCTGGTCGACCTGCGCGAGGCGGACGACGGCGGCACCGTGTCGATCCTCGGCACTCCCGGAAATGCGTACAAGCGGAAGAACTGCCGAGTCGTCGACGGGCAGGACACCCCCGACGGCACCTGCCGGGCGTTCTCGGCCACCAGCCCCGGGGGCTACGGCACCGGGACCGACCCGAACCGCAACTACGGCGGCTTCTGGGGAGGCCCGGGGGCCTCGGCGACCTTCGCCGACCCCACGTACCGCGGGGCCGAGGCGTTCTCCGAGCCGGAGACACAGAACATCCGTGAGCTGATCAGCAGCCGCCAGGTCACCACGATGATCTCCAACCACACCTTCTCCAACCTGGTGTTGCGACCCAACGGCGTCCACCCCGACACGATCGGTCCGGACGGACTCCCCGTCGGAAATGCGCCCGACGAGGAGGGCCTGAAGGCGCTCGGCGCGGAGATGACCGCGGCCAACGGCTACCGGAACATCCACGGCTGGGAGCTCTACGACACCACCGGCACCACCGAGGACTGGTCCTACAACGCCACCGGCGGGTACGGCTTCACCTTCGAGATCGGCCCCAACGAGTTCCACCCGCCGTTCCCGCAGGTGATCGACGAGTACCTCGGCGCCGGGGAGTACGCCGGCCAGGGGAACCGCGAGGCATACCTCGACGCACTGGAGAACACCGTCGACACTGCAACGCACTCCGTGATCAGGGGCAGTGCCCCGAAGGGCGCCACCCTGCGGCTGCGCAAGCAGTTCTCCACCCCGACGTGGGAGGGCTCCTTCACCGACACGCTCGACACCACGATGCAGGTGGGCAGCAACGGGAAGTTCGTCTGGCACATCAACCAGTCGACCCGTCCGGTGGTGCAGGAGAAGCTGGTCGAGATCACCGAGGACGAGCCGGTCCGCTCCGAGGGCTACCTCGGTGGTCCGACCACCCTGGGTCAGGAGGTCGACCACCCGTTCACGATCACCGAGACCGGCATCGACGTACTGCAGGTGGACCTCGACTGGCCGTCCCCGGACGACCTCGACCTCGAGGTCTACAAGAGGAACGCGGACGGCTCGCTGATCCGAGGTCGGCTCGTCGGGCAACTTCCTCGGCGAGAAGGAGCGCGCCGAGATCGCCGCTCCCGAGCCCGGCGACTACGTGCTGCGGGTGATCAACTTCGCCTCGACCACGCCCACCTACGACCTGACCGCAACCCTGTTCGACTCGACCGTCGTGTCGTCGGAGGAGGTGTCGGGCCTGCTCGAGAACTGGACGCTGACCTGCGAGGTGGGCGGCACGACCCTCCAGCAGGTGCCGGTCGTCATCGACCGCGGCGAGCAGGCCAAGATCGACCTGGGCACCTGCATCCGCAGGGCGAAGAACCTGGGCTGACCACCACGGGTCGAGCTGTCACCACTCGACGCCCCGGCCGGGCTGGACCTGGCCGGGGCTTCGTGCCACATGCGCCCCGGCTGGCCCTCAGTCGTCGGGGTCGTCCAACCGCGCCAGCCACGTGGCCAGCCGCTCGGTGGCGGTCTCGAACTCCGGGTGGATGTCGGTGAACTCCTGCAGCCGCTCGGCGACCCACGCCAGGGTGACTTCTTCGTCACCCCGGCGCTTGTCGAGCTCCTCGATGCCGCGGTCGGTGAAGTACATCGCGATCAGTAGTCGTCGCCGGGGTGCCCGGTGGCGGGCGCGAACGCCCGGTCCATCAGGCCCTTCTGCTCCTCGACGTGCCGCTTCTGCGTCCCGACCGAGGGTGAGGACGACGCTCCTCGCGTGACCGGCTCGACCGTGCGCTCGAGCGCCGGCCACACGTTGAGCTGGTAGTGCGGCCACGGGCCCATGTTGCGCGGCTCGTCCTGAACCCAGCGGACCGCCTTGAGGTTCGGGAAGGTGGCGAGGTAGTCGTTGATCTCCTCGACCGGCCGCGGGTAGAGCTGCTCGATCCGCGCGATCGCGAACCGGTCGCCGTCCTCGCGCTTGCCGCGCTCGACCTTGAGGTCCCACGTGACCCGGCCCGAGCACAGCAGCAGGGTGTCGACCTTCTCGGGATCGGCGTCGTCGTCGGTGATGAGTGGCCGGAACTCCCCGGTGGTGAAGTCCTCGGGCTGCGAGGCCGCTTCCTTGCGCTTGAGCATCGACTTCGGCGTGAACACGACCAGCGGTCGGTGGTCCTCGCCCAGAGAGTGCTGGCGCAGGAGGTGGAAGTACGACGCCGGCGTGGACGGCTGTGCGACGACGAACGCGTCCTCGGCGGCCATGTTGAGGAAGCGCTCGATCCGGGCCGAGCTGTGGTCGGGTCCCTGCCCCTCGTAGCCGTGGGGGAGCAGCAGCACGACGCCGGACTGCTGGCGCCACTTGGTCTCGCCGGCGGTGATGAACTCATCGATGACGATCTGGGCGCCGTTGACGAAGTCGCCGAACTGGGCCTCCCAGATGACCAGGGCGTCGGGACGGGCCACGGAGTAGCCGTACTCGAACCCGAGCGCGGCGTACTCGGAGAGCAGCGAGTCGTAGACGTGGAACCGCGCCTGGTCCTCGGTGAGCGAGCTCAGCGGGGTCCACTCGTCGGCGTTCGTGCGGTCGATGATCGTCGCGAAGCGCGAGACGAACGTGCCGCGCCGCGAGTCCTGGCCGGCCAGCCGGACCGGACGCCCCTCCATGAGCAACGAGCCGAGCGCGAGGATCTCACCGGTGCCCCAGTCGATCGGGCCGTCGGTGATCGCGGCGGCACGGCGCTGCAGCTGCGGCATGACCTTCGGGTGGACGGTGAAGCCGTCCGGGGGAGTGACGTAGGCGTCGGAGATCCGCTTCATCACCTCGTTGGTGACAGCGGTGGTGGCGGTGCCGGCCTGCTTCTCCGGGTAGTCGGGGACCGTGGTCCACTCCGCCAGCGGCTCGTTCTTGGCGTCGCGCACCTCCGTGAAGACCCGCTCCAGCTGCTGCTGGTAGTCCTTGAGGACCTGCTCGGCCTCCTCGATCGTGATGTCCCCACGGCCGATCAGCGATTCGGTGTAGAGCTTGCGGACCGATCGCTTCTGCTCGATCAGGTCATACATCAGCGGCTGGGTGTACGACGGGTCGTCGCCCTCGTTGTGACCACGGCGGCGGTAGCAGACGAGATCGATGACGACGTCCTTGTTGAACTCCTGGCGGTAGTCGAAGGCGAGCCGGGCGACCCGGATGCAGGCCTCCGGGTCGTCGCCGTTGACGTGGAAGATCGGTGCCTGGACCATCCGGGCCACGTCGGTGCAGTAGAGCGAGGAGCGCGATGAGCCGGGGGAGGTCGTGAAGCCGACCTGGTTGTTGACGACCACGTGGATCGTGCCGCCGGTGCGGTAGCCGCGCAGCTGCGAGAGGTTGAGCGTCTCGGCGACCACTCCCTGGCCGGCGAACGCCGCGTCTCCGTGGACCAGCAACGGCAGCACCGGGTAGGCGGCACCCTGGTCGAGCATGTCCTGCTTGGCGCGCGCGATGCCCTCGAGCACCGGGTTGACCGCCTCGAGGTGCGACGGGTTCGCCGCGACCGACACCTTGATCGTGTCGCCCGAACCGGCGGTGAACTCGCCCTCGGCGCCGAGGTGGTACTTCACGTCGCCGGAGCCCTGCACGGTGCGCGGGTCGATGTTGCCCTCGAACTCGCGGAAGATCTGGCTGTACTTCTTGCCCACGATGTTGGCGAGCATGTTCAGCCGGCCGCGGTGGGCCATGCCGATGGTGACCTCGTCGAGGGACGCCTCGGCGGCGGCCTCGCAGATCTCGTCGACCAGCGGGATCGTGGTCTCGCCGCCTTCGAGCGAGAAGCGCTTCTGGCCGACGAACTTGGTCTGCAGGAACGTCTCGAACGCCTCGGCCTGGTTGAGCTTCAGCAGGATGCGCAGCTGCTCCTCGCGGGGCGGCTTGGTGTGGGGCTGCTCGACGCGCTGCTGGATCCAGCGCCGCTGCTCGGGGTCCATGATGTGCATGTACTCGATGCCGGTGGTGCGGCAGTAGGAGTCGCGCAGGATGCCGAGGATGGTGCGCAGCTTCATGAACCGGCGCCCCTCGCCCCCGAACGAGCCGGTGGCGAACTCGCGGTCGAGGTCCCACAGCGTCAGCGCGTGCGACTCGACCTCGAGGTCGGGGTGGCTGCGCTGGCGGTACTCGAGCGGGTCGGTGTCGGCCATCATGTGGCCGCGCACGCGGTAGGCGTGGATCAGCTCGAGGATCCGGGCCTGCTTGCTGATCTCGTCGTCGTGGGACGTCGCGATGTCCTGCGACCAGCGGATCGGCTCGTAGGGGATCCGCAGCGAGCGGAAGATCTCGTCGTAGAAGTCGTCCTCGCCGAGCAGCTGCGCGTGCACCCGCTTGAGGAACTCGCCCGACTGCGCGCCCTGGATCACGCGGTGGTCGTAGGTCGAGGTCAGCGTCATGACCTTGCTGATCGCGCTGCGGGCGATCGCGTCGGCCGAGGCGCCCTGCCACTCCGGCGGGTACTCCATCGCGCCGACGCCGATGATCGCGCCCTGGCCCTTCATCAGCCGCGGCACCGAGCTGACGGTGCCGATGCCGCCGGGGTTGGTCAGCGAGATCGTGGTGCCCTGGAAGTCCGCGACCGTCAGCTTGTTGTCGCGCGCCTTGCGGACCATCTCCTCGTACGCCGTCCAGAACCCGGCGAAGTCCATCGACTCGGCCGCCTTGATCGAGGGCACGATCAGCTGCCGGGTGCCGTCGGGCTTCTTCATGTCGATGGCCAGGCCGAGGTTGATGTGTGCCGGGGTGATCAGGTTGGGCTTGCCGTCGATCGTGTCGAAGCCGACGTTCATCTCGGGCATCGCCCGAAGCGCCTTGACCAGCGCGAAGCCGATGATGTGCGTGAAGGAGACCTTGCCGCCGCGGGCACGGGCGAGGTGGTTGTTGATGACGGTGCGGTTGTCCCAGAGCAGCTTCACCGGGACGGAGCGGACCGAGGTCGCGGTCGGGACGGTCAGCGAGGCGTCCATGTTCGCAACGGTGCGGGCGGGGGCGCCGCGGAGCACGGTGTAGGTCGGCTCGTCCTTGGCCGTGGCCGACTCGGCCGGCTTGCTCTCCTTCGCGACCGGCGAGCTGGTGCCTGCCGCGGGCTCGGCGGCGGCGGACGGCTGGCGCGGCTTGGCGACCGGCGCGGGACCCTTGGCATCGCCCGAGGACTTCGCGGCCGGTGCGGACTCCTTCGCCGCAGGGGCGTCCTGCGTGGCCGGCTTCTGATCCTGCTTCGGGGCCGGGTCGGCCTCCTGCTTCTTCGTGGGGGCGGTCCGAGTCCCGTTCGCGCCCGCCGTACCGTTGTCCTGACCGTTGGACTGGAAGTAGCGAACCCACTCGGGAGCCACGCTGTTCGGATCACGCTCGTACTGCTCGAGCATCTCCTCGACGAGCCACTCGTTGGCCCCGAACTCGCTGGAGGTGTCGTGGGACTGCTGGCCAGGGGACTGTGGCACTGGTTGTTTCGCCTCTTCCGATCTGCGCGTGGAGTGTCGGGGTTTCCACTGTCAAGGCTAGTCCCACACGCCAGCAAATGCGCAGCCCAGCCCCAGACTTCGGGCAGGCTGTCGCGCGACATACGAAACAGGGAGTCCGCACCCATGACCACGACCTCGCGCAGCCGTCGCTACGCCGCCGTGCTGGTGACCCTCGGAGCGCTCTCCGTGACCGGGTGCAGCGGCGAGGAGCAACCGCCGCCGGACGCTGCATCGACGTCCCCGACGGTGGAGCTGGGCGAGCCCAGCGAGGCCCCGACCCTCGAGGTCGAGCCGGTGACCCGGTCGGGGAGCATCGTCGGCCGATTCCCCAGGAAGGACCGCGCCCGCGTCGAGAAGGCGATCTCCGCCCGCGCGGTCCGGTTCCTCAACGCGGCGTACCTCGCGGGTGACTACCCGCGGGCCGACTTCCGCGACGCCTACCCGGGCTTCACCGGTGGCGCCGCCAAGGTCGCCCGGAAGGATCGGGCGCTGCTCACCAACCAGCCGATCGGCACGCGGATCGACGACGTCACCCCCACGTCCATCGGCGTGAAGGTCGACCTCCTGGCCGTGAACAAGCACGCGGTGGCTGCCACTGCGCACGTCGCGCTCGCGTTCCGCACCGCAGGCAAGGTGCAGAAGCGGATCCGCGTCCAGGGCCGGCTGCTGCTGACCAAGAAGGACGGCCGCTGGAAGATCTTCGGCTACGACCTCAGCAAGGGAGCCCGCTGATGACGCTCACGCTGCCCCGCCTCTGGCCGATCGTGCGCACCGGGCTGTTGGTGATGTCGCTGGCCCTCGTCGGCATCGTCGTTCCCGACAGCGCCGTACGCCCGGCCGAGCTGAGCCTGGTCAAGCTGCGCGGCGCCGACGGTGTCGACGTGGGCGACGACGTGATCTGGATCCTCGCTGTCGGCTCGGACGCCCGCCCCGGGCAGAGCATGACTCGCTCCCGCGGGGACGCGATCCAGCTGGTCGGGCTCAACACCAAGACCGGAGCCGCCTCGGCCATCGGCATCGCACGGGACTCGTGGGTCTCCATCCCCGGCTTCGGCTCCAACCGCATCAACGCGGCGCTGACCTTCGGTGGCCCCTCGCTGATGGGGACGGCCGTCGGCAACCTGGTCGGCATCCGGCCCGACTACGTGATGGTCACCCGGTTCCCGTTCTTCGAGAACATGATCAACGACATCGGCGGCATCTACGTCGACAACCCGCGCCCCTTCAGCGACTCCAACCTCAAGCCGAAGGCGTTCAAGCAGGGCCACATCAAGCTCGACGGCTACTCGGCCATGGCGTTCTCGCGGATCCGCAAGAGCCTCGCCGGCGGCGACTTCGACCGGTCGCGCAACCAGCAGCGGGTGCTGCGCGGCATCCAGTCGCGGATCTCCACCCGTGCCGACCAACCCGGGTTCATCGAGCGCGGCGTGGTGTCGGTGATGCGCAACATGGACACGAACCTGGCGCCGTCGGAGATCTTCGAGCTGGCCCAGGTGGTGGCGCAGGTCGACCCGCGCAAGATCCGGTCCTGCGTCGTCGGCGGCTCGTTCGGCAACATCGGCGGCGCCAGCATCATCTTCCCGAACGTCGGCCAGGCCCGCCGCTACGGCGACGCGGCCCGCTCCGACGCCACCCTCGGCCCCTGTTGAGCGGCCGACCCGTCACTTGTGCAGGTCAGCAACGCGCCGAGCCGTCACTGGTGCAGCCTGGAAGGCCGCTGACCCGTCACAGGACGGTGACGGCTCGCCCCGTGCTCAGCCTGCGGGAGTGACGGCTCGGCCATCGATCAGCCTGCACGAGTGACGGCTCGGCCATCGGTCGGGCGGGCTGGGGAAGGGGGGCGCCTCCGGCAGGATTCGAACCTGCGACACCTGGTACCGGAAACCAGTGCTCTATCCCCTGAGCTACGGAGGCCAGCGCACGCTCAACCAGCAGCGACGCGGTGCCGAACACTACCGGGCGTTACTGATGGGAACGAAACCGGAGCACGCCGATAGGCTTGACGGGTGAATCCCGCTCAGCTCTCCGCCGCAGTCGTTGACGCCCTGACGTCGCTCGTCGACCAGGGCGCGCTCGTCCTGCCCGACGGTGTGCCTGCCGAGGTCACGGTGGAGCGACCGCGGGAGAAGGGTCACGGCGACTTCGCCACCAACGTAGCGATGCAGCTGGCGAAGAAGGCGGGCACGAACCGCGGGCGCTGGGCGAGCAGCTCAAGTCCGCGCTGGGGAGACCGACAGCATCACGGCAGTCGAGGTGGCGGGACCGGGGTTCCTCAACATCACCATCGACGCCGGCGCCCAGGTGCCAGGTGCGGCCGCCATCGGCCCCGCCGTGCGCCGGCAGACCTTCGGTAGCTACGGCATCCCGGCCAGCGTGCTGACCGACAACGGTGCGGTTCTTCACCGGCAAACCGCGCCGCGGTGGCCGGGTCGCGCCTCGAGCACGACCTCGCTCGGCGTCCGGCTCCACCACTCCCGGCCCTACCACCCCCAGACCTGCGGGAAGGTGGAGAGATTTCACCAGACCCAGAAGAAGTGGCTGGCCGCCCAGCCACCCGCGGCCACGATTGCCGTCCTGCAACACCAGCTCGACCTGTTCCGCGGCTACTACAACACCGTGCGACCCCACCGCGCCGTCGGACGACGGCCGCCGCAGCAGGCCTACGACTACCCGCCCCAAGGCGCGCCCCGCCAAGCCCTCGATCCCGGTCCACTACCGAGCTCCGGCGCGACAAGGTCGACAACGGCGGCGTGATCACGCTGCGCTATGACAGCCAACTGCGCCACATCGGCCTGGGCCGTGAACACTCCGCGCAAACGAGTCCTCGCCCTGATCGCGGACCTCTACATCCGAGTCGTCGACGCCGACACCGGAAACTTCTCCGCGAACTCGACCTCGACGCCACCAAGGACTACCAACCCCTCGGACGGAAACAGGCCACCAAGAAGACCTGAAAATGCAACGATGTCCCGCGACACCTGTCAACGGTGTCGCGGGACATCACAGGGGCGCCTCCGGCAGGATTCGAACCTGCGACACCTGGTACCGGAAACCAGTGCTCTATCCCCTGAGCTACGGAGGCCAGCGCACGCTCAACCAGCAGCGACGCGGTGCCGAACACTACCGGGCGTTACTGATGGGAACGAAACCGGAGCACGCCGATAGGCTTGACGGGTGAATCCCGCTCAGCTCTCCGCCGCAGTCGTTGACGCCCTGACGTCGCTCGTCGACCAGGGCGCGCTCGTCCTGCCCGACGGTGTGCCTGCCGAGGTGACGGTGGAGCGACCGCGGGAGAAGGGTCACGGCGACTACGCCACCAACGTGGCGATGCAGCTGGCGAAGAAGGCGGGCACGAACCCGCGGGCGCTGGGCGAGCTGCTCGCTTCCGCGCTGCGGGAGACCGACGGCATCACGGCCGTCGAGGTGGCGGGGCCGGGCTTCCTCAACATCACCATCGACGCCGGAGCCCAGGGCCAGGTGGCGGCCGACATCGTGGCCGCGGGCGCGGCGTACGGCAGCAACCAGGCTCTGGCCGGGCACAACGTCAACATCGAGTTCGTCTCGGCGAACCCCACCGGCCCGCTGCACCTCGGTGGCGCCCGGTGGGCGGCGGTGGGAGATGCCTTGTCGCGCGTCTTCGAGTTCTCGGGAGCCTCGGTCACCCGGGAGTACTACTTCAACGACCACGGAGCCCAGATCGACCGGTTCGCCCGGTCGCTACTGGCCAGCGCACGCGGCGAGGCGCCGCCCGAGGACGGCTACGGCGGTGCCTACATCGCCGAGATCACCGAGCGGGTGATCCAGCAGCGCCCAGACGTGACCCAGCTTGCCGATGCCGACGCGCAGGAGGTGTTCCGCGAGGTCGGCGTGCAGCTGATGTTCGACGAGATCAAGGCCGACCTGCGCAGCTTCGGTGTCGAGTTCGACGTCTTCTTCCACGAGAACTCGGTGCATGAGTCCGGCGCGGTCGAGCGGGCGATCGAGCGTCTGACCCAGCTGGGGAACACCTACGAGAAGGACGGGGCGCTCTGGCTCGCCACGGAGCAGTACGGGGACGACAAGGACCGGGTGATCGTGCGGTCCAACGGGTCTCCCGCCTATCTGTCAGGGGACCTTGCCTACTACCTCAACAAGCGTGAGCGCGGCTTCGACCGGTGCTTCATCCTGCTCGGTGCCGACCATCACGGCTACGTCGGCCGGATGATGGCCATGTGTGCGGCTTTCGGTGACGTCCCCCACGAGAACCTCGAGATCCTGATCGGTCAGATGGTGAACCTGCTCAAGGACGGACAGCCGCTGCGAATGTCCAAGAGGGCCGGGACGGGCGTGACCATGAACGACCTCGTGGACGCGATCGGAGTGGACGCGGCGCGGTACGCCCTGGCCCGGTACACCAATGACACGACCATCGACATCGACATCGACCTGTGGTCGAGGGCCTCCAGCGACAACCCGGTCTACTACGTGCAGTACGGACACGCCCGCACCTGCCGGATGATGGTCAACGCCGAGGCCCTCGGCATGTCCGTGCCGGAGAGCTACGACCCCTCACTGCTCACCCACGACCGCGACCGCGAGCTGCTGCGGGCGCTGGCCGAGTTCCCGCGGGTCGTCACCGCCGCCGCGGAGCTTCGGGAGCCGCACCGGATCGCCCGCTACCTCGAGGACACGACGTCGGTGTTCAACAAGTGGTACGACACGAAGGAGTGCCGGATGCTCCCGACGGGCGACGAGCCGGTGGCCCCGGTCAACGAGGCCCGGCTGATGCTCGTCGTGGCCAGTCGCACCGTGCTGGCCAACGGTCTCGACCTGCTGGGCGTGACCGCTCCCGAGCGGATGTAACCGGCCGTGGCTCCGACCTCCCACCCCTCCGGCTGGGCACACGCCGACGGCGCGCTCAGGGGACCGACCTGGCTGCCCGAGCCCGGCGACCCCAATGCGCTGGTCCCAGAGCTCTGGTCGACGACCGCCCGCAAGACCGCCGGCGTCCTCCACGTCGGCGGCGCGGCTGTCCCGGACATCGTCGCCGAGGTCAACACCCCCGCCTATGTCATGGACGAGGACGACTTCCGCTCCCGCGCCCGCGCCTTCCGCACGGCCTTCGCCGACAGCGCCGGCTGGGACGTCTACTACGCCGGCAAGGCGTTCCTCTGCACCGCCGTCGCCCGCTGGGTGATGGAGGAGGGGCTGTCCCTCGACGTCTGCACCGACGGTGAGCTGACCGTGGCGCTGCGCGCGGGTGTGGACCCCGCCCGGATCGGGTTCCACGGCAACAACAAGTCGTACGCCGAGCTGCGACGAGCGGTCGCCCACGGGGTCGGTCGGATCATCGTCGACTCCTTCCACGAGATCGAGCGGCTCGAGCAGGTCACCGCCGAGCTCGGCCGGACCGTCCCGGTCATGATCCGCGTGACGCCCGGCGTCGAGGCCCACACCCACGAGTACATCGCCACCGCCCACGAGGACCAGAAGTTCGGCTTCTCGATCACCGGCGGCGACGCCCTCGACGCCGTACGCCGGATCTCCGCGGCGCCCGGCCTGGACCTGCGCGGCCTGCACTGTCACATCGGCAGCCAGATCTTCGACTCCTCGGCGTTCGAGGTCGCGGCCCACCGGGTGCTGGCGCTCCACGCGACGGTCTCCACCGACCTCGGCACCGTGATGCCCGAGATGGATCTCGGCGGCGGCTTCGGCATCGCCTACACCACCCAGGACGACCCGTCGGACGCCTCGCAGCTCGCCAGGGACATGACCACGATCGTCGAGCACGAGTGCCGCGCGCTGGGCATCGAGCAGCCACGGCTGTCGATCGAGCCGGGCCGCGCCATCGTCGGCCCGTCGATGTGCACCGTCTACACGGTCGGCACCGTCAAGGAGGTCGCCCTCGACGGCGGCGCCGTGCGCCGCTACGTGAGTGTCGACGGCGGCATGAGCGACAACATCCGCACCGCCCTCTACGCCGCCGACTACTCGTGCACCCTCGCCAACCGCTCGTCGGAGGCCGCGCCGGTGCTGTCGCGGGTGGTGGGCAAGCACTGCGAGGCCGGCGACATCGTGGTCAAGGACGAGTTCCTGCCCGGTGACGTCGCCCCCGGCGACCTGGTGGCGGTGCCCGGCACCGGTGCCTACTGCCGGTCGATGGCGTCCAACTACAACCACCTGCTCCGTCCGCCGGTCGTCACCGTGCGAGAGGGTGTGGTCCGGGTCCTGGTCCGCCGGGAGACCGAGGACGACCTACTGGCCACCGACATGGGAGTGCAGTGACATGGGGAGACACGGTGACTGACGAGCCGTTGAAGGTGGCCGTGCTGGGCTGTGGGTCCGTGGGCTCGCAGGTCGTCCGGCTGCTCGAGGAGCAGGCCGACGACCTGGCTGCCCGCATCGGCGCCCGCCTGGAGCTGGTCGGCGTCGCCGTACGCCGCCTCGACGCCCCGCGCGAGGTCGAGGTCCGCGACGGGCTGCTCACCACCGACGCCGAGGGTCTGGTGACCCGCGCCGACGTCGTGATCGAGGTGATCGGCGGCATCGAGCCGGCCCGGTCCCTGATCCTGGCTGCGCTGGCCGGCGGCGCCGCGGTGGTGACCGCCAACAAGGCGTTGCTCGCCGCGGACGGCCCGGAGCTCTTCGCCGCCTCGGACCAGTCCGGACGCGACCTCTTCTACGAAGCGGCCGTGGCCGGCGCGATCCCGATCGTGCGACCGCTGCGCGAGTCGCTGGCCGGAGACCGCGTCACCCGCGTCCTCGGCATCGTCAACGGGACGACCAACTTCATCCTCGACAAGATGGACACCTCCGGCGCCGGGTTCTCCGAGGCGCTGGAGGAGGCCCAGGAGCTGGGCTACGCCGAGGCCGACCCGACCGCCGACGTGGAGGGTTTCGACGCGGCCGCCAAGGCCGCGATCCTGGCCAGTCTCGCCTTCCACTCCCGGATCAACGTCGACGACGTCTACCGCGAGGGCATCTCCGAGGTGACCGCCGCCGACGTGGAGTCGGCCCGCGAGATGGGCTCGGTCGTGAAGCTGCTCGCGATCGCGGAGCTGCGTCGCGACCCCTCGGGCGCGGAGGCGGTCGCGGTCCGCGTCCACCCCGCGATGATCCCGCGGTCCCACCCGTTGGCCTCGGTCCGCGAGGCGTTCAACGCCGTCTTCGTCGAGTCCGAGGCGGCCGGCCAGCTGATGTTCTACGGGCCCGGCGCCGGCGGCGCCCCCACCGCGTCGGCCGTCCTCGGCGACCTCGTCACCGTGGCCCGCAACCGGCTGGCCGGCACCCGCGGCCCCGGCGAGTCGTCGTACGCCGACCGCCGGGTGCTGCCGATGGGGGAGACCGTCACCCGCTACCACGTGGCGATCGACGTCGACGACCGCGCCGGCGTGCTCGCCGCGGTCGCGACCGCGTTCGCCGACCACGGGGTCTCGATCCAGACCGTCAAGCAGGAAGGGCGCGGCGCCGACGCCCAGCTCGTCGTGGTCTCCCACACCGCCACCGACGCCCAGCTGTCGGAGACCGTCGAGCAGCTCCGCACCATGGACCACGTCCGCGAGGTCACCTCGGTGATGCGCGTCGAGGGAGAAGCGGAATGAGTGCGGGCTGGCGCGGTGTGATCGAGGAGTACCGCGAGCTGCTCCAGATCCCCGAGGGCGTCGAGGCGATCACCCTGCGTGAGGGTGGCACGCCGCTCGTCCACTCGGGCTGGCTGTCGGGCCTCACCGGGGCGACGGTCCACCTCAAGGTCGAGGGCGACAACCCGACCGGCTCGTTCAAGGACCGCGGCATGACCGCGGCCATCTCGGTCGCCCGCCACGAGGGGGCGAAGGCGGTCGTGTGCGCCTCGACCGGCAACACGTCCGCGTCGATGGCGGCGTACGCCGCGAAGGCGGGCCTCAAGCCGCTGGTGCTGGTTCCCGAGGGCAAGATCGCCGCCGGCAAGATGGCGCAGGCGATCGTCCACGGCGCGCAGATCATCATGGTGCGCGGCAACTTCGACCACTGCCTGCAGATGGCCCGGGAGCTGTCGTGGCACTATCCGGTCGCGTTGGTGAACTCGGTCAACCCGGTCCGGCTGGAGGGCCAGAAGACGGCCGCGTTCGAGATCGTCGACTTCCTCGGCGACGCCCCCGACTTCCACCTGCTCCCCGTCGGCAACGCCGGCAACATCTCGGCGTACTGGCTCGGCTACACCCAGTACCGCGACCTCGGTCGGGCCACGAAGACGCCCGTGATGCGCGGTTTCCAGGCCGAGGGCGCGTCGCCGCTGGTCACCGGCGAGCCGTTCCCCGACCCGGAGACCAAGGCCACCGCGATCCGGATCGGCAACCCCGCGTCGTGGAAGCTCGCGGAGGCCGCGCGCGACGAGTCCGGGGGCAGGTTCGCCGCGGTCAGCGACGACCAGATCCTCGACGCGCAGCGCCAGCTCGCCGCGAACGACGGCGTCTTCGTCGAGCCCGCCTCCGCCGCCGGTATTGCCGGCCTGCTGCAGGAGCTCGCGCAGGGGGAGTCGTACGCCGGATCGACCGTGGTCGTGACGGTGACCGGCCACGGCCTCAAGGACACCGCCACCGCGCTCGAGGGATTCGGCGCGATCGTCGACACCGTCATCGACCCCGACGTCGAGTCGGCCGCCAGCGCCGCCGGGCTGGAGTGACGACGCGTGATGGCGCGCTTCGTCGACGGACCGGTCCGGGTGTCGGTGCCCGCCACCTCGGCCAACCTCGGTCCCGGCTTCGACTCGCTGGGGCTCGCGCTCGACCTGCGTGACGTCCTCACCGGTGAGGTGATCGGCGCTGGTCTCGAGATCGACGTCGTGGGGGAGGGCGCCGACGGCGTGCCGCGCGACGAGTCCCACCTGGTCGTCCGCGCGATGCGCGCGGCGTTCGCGGAGATGGGTGTGGAGCTGCCCGGGCTGCGGCTCCACTGCGAGAACGTCATCCCGCACGCCCGGGGCCTGGGCTCGTCCTCGGCCGCGATCGTGGGTGGCATCGCGCTCGCCCGGGCGCTCGTGGAGAACGGCGGGCTGCTGCTCGACGAGGACGCCGGCTTTCGGCTCGCCGCCCGGCTGGAGGGACACCCCGACAACGTCGGCCCCGCCTGGTACGGCGGCTTCGTGATCTGCGGTCGCGAGGCTGACTCGTTCTACGCCGTCCCGTCCGCCGTCGACCCGCGTGTCGGCGCGGTCGTGCTGGTGCCGCCGTACCCCCTCTCGACCGAGGTCGCCCGTGGGCTGCTGCCGGAGACCGTGCCGCATGCCGATGCGGCCTCCAACGCGGGCCGTGCCGCGCTCCTCGTCGCCGCCCTGGCCGGCGCGCCCGAGCACCTGCACGTCGCGACCCGCGACCTGCTGCACCAGGACTACCGGCGTCCGGCGATGGCGGAGTCCCTGGCCCTGATCGACGCCCTGCGAGGCGACGGGGTCGCTGCGGTGGTGTCGGGCGCCGGACCGACCGTGCTCGCCTTCTGCGGGTCGGACGAGGCCGGCGCGATCGCCCGCCGGGCGCCGATCGGCTGGACGGCGTACCCGATCCACCTCGACCCCGAGGGCGTCCGCGTCGTGTGACTCTCCGGCGCCCTGTCTCGGTCAATCCACGCGCCTGGTGATATCCTCGGCCTGCGCCGTTCATGTCGGCGTGACGCCCGTCGGAATGTGCGGGTGTGCTTCCTCCTCCACTGGTTCGGCGCCCTCGTGACCGCGCCCCGTGCGCCACGACCTCGGCCGTCCCGGACCACCGGAGGCAACAACCAAGTAGCTGGCCCTCTGTGCGGTCAGCACTGATACGTGGGAAGGACCTCACGTGACGGACACCCTCGAATCCACAGCCGGTTCGACTGGATCAGCCCCCGAGGCTTCCGCCGCCAAGAAGCGTGGCGGCGGACTCAACTCGATGCTGATCGCCGACCTCAAGTCGATGGCCGGCGGACTCGGCATCGCCGGGGCCGGCTCGATGAAGAAGGCCGACCTGGTCGGCGCCATCAAGGCCGCCCAGTCGGGCGGCCAGTCCGGTGGCGGCCAGTCCGGCGGTGACGCGTCCGGCGGTGACCAGCCGCGGGGGAAGAAGTCCGCCGCTCGCCGAGGCGCCAAGACCGCGTCCACGACGGGATCCCAGCCGGAGAACCAGTCCGACAGCCAGCCGGAGCCGCGCGGGTCCGAGCAGCAGGAGTCGAAGCAGCGCGACACGCAGCAGCACGACGCCCAGTCCGAGTCGAAGCAGGAGTCGAAGCCGGAGTCGAAGCAGGAGCCCCGGAAGGACCAGCGCGACGGCGGCCAGAAGGACCGCAACCGCCAACCAGAACCGCCAGCAGGACCGCCAGCAGGACCGCGAGCGCACCCAGGACCGGCAGCAGAACCAGGATCGCCAGCAGCAGAACCAGGCGGGCAACCAGGGTGGACACGCCGACGACACCGGCCGCAGCCGACGCCGCCGTGGTCGTGACCGCAACCGGAGCACCGGGTCCTCGCAGGGTGGTCAGCGCAACGAGCCGGACACCACCATCCTCGAGGACGACGTCCTGATCCCGGCCGCCGGCATCCTCGACGTCCTCGACAACTACGCGTTCGTGCGGACCAGCGGCTACCTGCCGGGCAACGACGACGTCTACCTGTCGCTGTCGATGGTGCGCAAGTTCGGCCTGCGCCGCGGCGACGCCATCGTCGGTCAGGTGCGCCAGCCCCGCGAGGGCGAGCGCAAGGAGAAGTTCAACCCGATGGTGCAGGTCGACAGCGTCAACGGCGTCGATCCCGAGACCGCGAAGAACCGCGTCGAGTTCTCCAAGCTGACCCCGCTCTACCCGAGCGAGCGGCTCCGCCTCGAGACCGAGCCCACCAACCTGATCGGGCGGGTCATCGACATCGCGGCGCCGATCGGCAAGGGCCAGCGTGGCCTGATCGTGTCGCCGTCCAAGGCCGGCAAGACCATGATCATGCAGTCGATCGCCAACTCGATCACCATCAACAACCCCGAGTGCCACCTGATGGTCGTCCTGGTCGACGAGCGTCCCGAGGAGGTCACCGACTTCGAGCGTTCGGTCAAGGGCGAGGTCATCTCCTCGACCTTCGACCGCCCGGCCGTCGACCACACCACGGTCGCCGAGCTCGCCATCGAGCGGGCCAAGCGTCTCGTGGAGCTCGGTCACGACGTCGTCGTACTCCTCGACGGCATCACCCGACTCGGTCGCGCCTACAACCTCGCCGCCCCGGCGAGTGGCCGGATCCTCTCCGGTGGCGTCGACTCTGCCGCGCTCTACCCGCCCAAGCGCTTCTTCGGCGCCGCGCGCAACATCGAGCACGGTGGCTCGCTCACGATCCTCGCGACCGCGCTCATCGAGAGCGGCTCGAAGATGGACGAGGTGATCTTCGAGGAGTTCAAGGGCACCGGCAACATGGAGATCCGGCTGCGTCGCGACTTCGCCGACAAGCGACTGTTCCCGGCCATCGACGCCGTGCAGTCGGGCACCCGCCGTGAGGAGCTGCTCATGTCGAAGGAGGAGCTCGCCATCGTGTGGAAGCTGCGCCGGGTGCTCTCCGGCCTCGACGGCCAGCAGGCCCTCGAGCTGCTCCTGGAGCGGTTGAAGAAGTCGCAGAGCAACATCGAGTTCCTGATGCAGGTGCAGAAGACGACTCCGGGCACCGAAGGCGACTGACCGCCCGTACGACGAGACGGATCCCGCACCCGCCGAGCCCGGGTGCGGGATTCGACTACCCGTGGGCGTTCAGGCGGCTACGATTCGCGTGTTAGCCCGCCCCCGGAAGGACACAACTGTGGCCAGGATTCTTGTCGCCGACGACGACGTCGACATCCGAGAGCTCGTCGAGTTCAAGCTGTCGACCATGGGTCACGACATCGTCGCGGTCGGTGACGGAGCAGCCGCGATCGAGGCCTGCCGTGCCGAGAAGCCCGATCTCGCCGTGCTCGACGTGATGATGCCGGGCGTGTCCGGCCTCGACGCGATGCGCGAGATCCGGGCTGACCCCACGCTGTCCGACCTCCCGGTCATCCTGCTCACCGCCCGGGCCCAGGAGTCCGACGTGGAGACCGGCTTCGACTCCGGCGCGGACGACTACATCACCAAGCCGTTCAGCCCCCGCGAGCTCGCCGCCCGAGTCGAGGCACTGCTCGCCAAGGTCTGACCCCCGGGTTGAGTCGCCACAAATCGGTGAGTCGCCAATTTCCTGGCGACTCAACCGGGGTGGGGGAGGTCGGGGTGGTCGGGGGAATGCCCGGATTCCGTTTCAGGTTCTGCCCGTGGCACACTTGTGCGTCGGTTCCGGTTCACGCATCCGCGTCCGCGGCAGCGACCCGGCGACCCAGAGAGGACACCATGAAGAAGGACATCCACCCGAACTACACGCTGACCGAGGTCACCTGCACCTGCGGCGCGAAGTTCACCACTCGCAGCACCGCGACCGCCGGCAGCATGCACGCCGACGTCTGCTCGCAGTGCCACCCGTTCTACACCGGCAAGCAGAAGATCCTCGACACCGGCGGCCGCGTCGCCCGCTTCGAGAAGCGCTACGCGAACGTCGGTCAGGACAAGAAGTAGCCCAGCTCCCGGCGCCGGTCACCTGTGGGTGGCCGGCGCTGTGCTGTCCCCGTCCGCCGTCCACCCAGGAGCGCCCATGTTCGAGGCAGTCGAGGGCCTGGTCACTGAGCGGCAGGAGCTCGAGCAGCAGCTCGCGGATCCGGCGACCCACAGCGACCAGGCCCTGGCCAAGCGCCTGAACCAGCGGTACGCCGAGGTCTCCTCGATCGTGCGGGCCTGGGAGGAGTGGCAGCAGCTCGGCGGCGACCTGGTCGCGGCACGCGAGCTCGGGTCGAACGACCCCGATTTCGCTGCGGAGGCCGAGACGCTGGAGCTCCGGCTCGCCGAGGCCTCCGAGCGGCTCCGTCACCTGCTGGTGCCGCGCGAGGCGGCTGACTCCAAGGACGCCATCCTCGAGGTGAAGTCGGGGGAGGGCGGCGAGGAGTCGGCGCTGTTCGCGGGCGACCTGCTGCGCATGTACACCCGCTACGCCGAGCGCCGCGGCTGGTCGACCGAGGTGCTGGACGCGAACGAATCCGACCTCGGCGGCTACAAGTCGGTGACGGTGGCGGTCAAGGCCCGGGGCACGTCCGAGCCGGGGGAGGCGCCGTACGCGCTGCTGAAGTTCGAGGCCGGTGTCCACCGGGTCCAGCGGGTGCCGGTGACCGAGTCGCAGGGCCGGACCCACACCAGTGCCGCCGGCGTCCTGGTGCTTCCTGAAGCCGAGCAGGTCGACGTCCAGCTCGACGAGAACGACCTCCGCATCGATGTGTTCCGCAGCAGCGGACCGGGCGGGCAGAGCGTGAACACCACCGACTCCGCGGTCCGGATCACCCACGTCCCGACCGGGATCGTGGTCAGCTGCCAGAACGAGAAGAGCCAGCTGCAGAACCGCGAACAGGCGATGCGGATCCTGCGGGCCCGGATGCTGGCTGCGGCTCAGGAGACGGCCGACGCGGAGGCGAGTCAGGCACGGAAGAGCCAGGTCCGCACGGTCGACCGGTCCGAGCGGATCCGGACCTACAACTTCCCGGAGAACCGGATCTCGGACCACCGCACCGGTTACAAGTCCTACAACCTCGACCAGGTCCTCGACGGTGACCTCGAGCCGGTCGTGAACTCCTGCGTCGAGGCCGACCTCGCAGCTCGGCTCGAGGCCCTGGAGCAATGAACCTGCGCGTCCGCCGTCGTACGGCGGCCGACCGGCTGCGCGAGGCCGGCGTCCCGTCGCCCGAGCACGACGCCGACGAGCTGCTCGCCCACGTGCTGGGCGTCGATCGCGGCCGACTCGTCCTTGCCGACGACCTCACCGACGCCGAGTCATCGGCGTACGACGCGCTGCTGACCCGCCGCGCGAGCCGCGAGCCCCTGCAGCACCTGCTCGGGGTCGCCTACTTCCGCCACGTCGAGCTCGCGGTCGGCCCCGGCGTGTTCGTGCCGCGGCCCGAGACCGAGCTGCTCGCCGGCTGGGCCATCGAGCGGGCGCGCGAGCTGCCCGAGCCGGTGGTGGTCGACCTCGGCACCGGGTCGGGGGCGATCGCGAAGGCGGTGGCAGACGAGGTGCCCCACGCCCGGGTCCACGCGGTCGAGCTGGACGCGACCGCCCACGCGTGGGCCGAGCGCAACCTGGCCGGCACCGGGGTCGAGCTGCGGCTGGGCGACATGGGTGACGCGTTCGACGACCTGTCCGGGTCCGTGGACGTCGTGACCTGCAACCCGCCGTACATCCCGCTGACTGCCTGGGAGACGGTCGCCCCCGAGGCGCGTGACCATGACCCGCACCTCGCGCTCTTCTCCGGCGACGACGGGCTCGACGCCCTCCGGGTCCTGGAGGCCCGCGCCGCGCGGTTGCTGCGCCCGGGCGGCTGGGTCGGGGCCGAGCACGCAGACGTGCAGGGTGAGTCCGCCCCAGCCGTCTTCGCCCGCACCGGGAGGTGGCGCGACGTGCGCGACCACCGGGACCTGTCCGGGCGTGCGCGCTACCTGACGGCGCGACTGGCACGATAGGCCCGTGACGCACGCGCAGCGCCTGGCCACGGGCACCGACGAGGAACGCGAGGAGGCGGTCACCGCGGCAAGCCTGGCGGTCCAGCGCGGCGACCTCGTGGTGATCCCGACCGACACCGTCTACGGCATCGGGGCCGACGCCTTCGACGCCGACGCCGTCAGGGACCTGCTCAAGGCCAAGGGGCGCGGCCGGAACATGCCGCCGCCGGTGCTGGTGAGCTCCGCGACCACCGTCGACGCGCTGGCCGCGGGCCTGCCCGGCTACGCCCGGGCCCTGATCGAGGAGTTCTGGCCCGGACCGCTGACCCTGGTGTGCCGCCAGCAGCCCTCCCTCCAGTGGGACCTCGGCGACGCGCGCGGCACGGTCGCGATCCGGATGCCTGACCACGAGGTGGCGCTCGCCGTCCTGGAGCGCACGGGTCCGCTCGCGGTCAGCTCGGCCAACAAGACCGGCCTGCCGGCCGCGACCGACGCCGACGCGGTGCTGGAGATGCTGGGGGAGGACGTCGCGCTCGTCATCGACGCCGGTACGTCGCCGGGGGGCCAGTCCTCCACGATCGTCGACGTCACCGGGCCCCAGGGCCGCGTGCTCCGGCGCGGCGCGCTCAGCCTCGACGACCTCAACGCAGTCCTCGAGCCGCTCGGCGCGACCCTGACCGACGAGGGCTGAGCCCTTGCGCGAGTACCTCCTGGTCTTCCTGGTCGCGGCGGCAGTCACCTACCTGCTGACCGTGGTCGCCCGCGAGATCGCGATCCGCACCGGGGCGGTGGCCAAGGTGCGCGACCGGGACGTCCACGCCGAGCCGATTCCCTACCTCGGCGGGTTGGCGATGCTCGGCGGACTCGTCGCGGCGTACGCCGTGGGCCGGGAGCTGCCGTTCCTGTCGACCCGGGGCACCTTCGTCTTCGAGGACGCGGGCGTGGTGATCCTGGCCGGGGCCATGGTCTGCGGCGTCGGGGTGCTCGACGATCTCTTCGAGCTCGACGCGCTGACCAAGCTCGGCGGCCAGGTGATCGCGGTCGCCTTCCTCATCTACTCCCAGATCTACTTCCAGTTCATCCCGATCTCCAACCGCGAGCAGTTCTCCTTCAGCCAGGCCCAGGGCGCCCTGCTGACCGCCGTGCTGGTGATCGCGACCGTCAATGCGGTGAACTTCGTCGACGGGCTCGACGGCCTTGCGGCCGGCGTGGTCGGCATCGGCGCCTCCGCCTTCTTCCTGTTCAGCTACCAGCTGGCCAACCTCAACGGGGTGACCCTCGCCAACACCGGGGCTTTCCTGTCCGCGGCGCTCGCAGGTGTCTGCGCCGGCTTCCTGCCCCACAACTTCCATCCGGCCCGACTGTTCATGGGGGACAGCGGATCGATGCTGATCGGGCTGATGCTCTCCGCGTCGGCGCTCACCTTGACCACGTCCTTCACCGGTGCCGAGATCAGTCGCGGGGGAGCCGGGGCGGACGTGAGTCCGCTCGCGTTCTTCCTGCCGTTGCTGCTGCCGGTCTCGATCCTGATCGTGCCGATCGTCGACCTGGTGCTCGCCATCGCGCGCCGGACCCGTGCCGGCCGCTCGCCCTTCTCGCCCGACAAGCAGCACCTCCACCACCGGCTGCTGGAGATCGGTCACAGCCAGCGCCGTGCGGTCCTCATCATGTGGCTGTGGGCCGCCCTGATCGCCTTCGGCGTCGTGCTGGCCAGCCTCTACACCGGCACCGTGGTGTGGGCCTCGCTGGCCGGCGCAGCGCTCCTCGCCGTCGTGCTGACCTTCGTCCTGCCGGTCGTCCACGCGCCCCATCTCGGGGCCAGCGAGGAGCTCTGACAGTCTCGATTTCGAGGTGCGGCGACCTTGTGATAGTTTTCACGAACTCGACCAGAAGCACCGCCCGCCCGCAGGATGAAACAGGACGGACGACATGGACCAGACCCTTCGCAGCACCCGCGAGAGCGGGGTGACCCTCCTCCTCTGGAGTGGTGCGGTCACGCTGGCGGTGGGAGGCGTGGTCGCGCTGGTCGGCTGGCTCGTGCAGGGCGCAGCCGCCGGATTCGGTGCCGTGGTCGGAACCGGCCTCGTGGTCACCGTCTGCGTCGGCGGGGCACTGTTGGTCAATGCCGTCGCCGGCGCGCTGCCGTCCGCCTCGCTCATGGTCGCGTTGCTGACCTACACCCTGCAGGTGATGCTGCTCGTGGTCGCCTTCGTGGCGCTCGAGCGCTCCGGCCTGCTGGAGTCGTCCCTGGACCGGATGTGGGTCGGTGCCACCGCCATCGCGGCCACCCTCGAGTGGCTCGTGGCGCAGGTGGTTCTCACGTTCCGGACCCGCATCCCGACCTACGACCTGACGGCTGAGGCGGGTGACCGATGACGGATCACGGCTGCTATCGTCCGGATCGCGATGAGTCAGAGCGGGCCGCTTCCTCCGACCGAGGACGACCGACCCAGGGGGGACCCGTGGCATGCCTTCGGGTACGTCGTCGCCGGGGTCGGGTTCTACGGCCTGCTGGGCTGGTTGGCGGATCGATGGCTCGGTACGTCGTTCCTGGTCGCGATCGGCATCCTTGCCGGGGCCGCACTCGGGATTTTCATGACGTTTGCACGGTTCAACAAGCAATGACCACGACGTGGACACAGGAGACGGTGTGAGCTCGACGATGACGATGGTCCTCGCGGCGACCGGCATTCGGGCCGAGGGCGGCGACGCGGCCTTCGAGGCGCCGGGCCCCGGCAACTTCGACCTGCCGGGGTTCTTCGAGATCGCCGGCGCCCCGGTCACCAAGCCGATGTTCCAGCTGGTGCTCTCCGCCGTCATCGTGTTCGGCTTCTTCTGGCTCGCCTCGCGACGCGCGACCCTGGTTCCGAGCCGGCTGCAGTTCGCGGGCGAGGGCGCCTACGGCATGGTGCGCAACTCGATGAGCCGCGACATCATCGGCAGCCAGGACTACCTGCGCTACACGCCGTACCTGTTCGCGCTGTTCTTCTTCTTGCTGCTCAACAACTTCTTCTCCTCCGTGCCCGGGATCCAGTTCCCGACGTTCTCCCGAGCCTCGATGGCCTACGCCCTCGCGGGGCTCAGCTGGGTGATCTACAACGGCGTCGGCATCCGCAAGCACGGCCTTGTCGGCTACCTCAAGCTGCAGACCGTCCCCTCGGGCGTCTCGCCGGTGATGTACCCGCTGCTGGTGCCGCTGGAGTTCTTCTCCAACATCCTGGTCCGCCCGGTCACGCTGGCCCTGCGTCTGTTCGCCAACATGTTCGCCGGCCACCTGCTGCTCATCCTGTTCGCGACCGGTGGCCTCTACCTGATCGAGAACGAGGGCATCGTCGGCCTGGTGGCCGGGCCGATCGCCTGGCTGCTCATGATCGCCATCTCGTTCCTGGAGCTGCTGGTCCAGTTCCTGCAGGCCTACGTCTTCGTCCTGCTCAACGCCATGTACATCCAAGGTGCACTGGCCGACGAGCACTGAGCACCACCCGTTCCACCACCCTGAAACCTCCGAAGTAGAAACAACCGAAAGGAAACAGCCGTGCTTCCTATGGCTATCAACGGCTCCGCCAACATGATCGGCTACGGCCTGGCCGCGATCGGTCCGGGTATCGGCATCGGTCTCATCTTTGCCGCCTACATCAGCGGTGTGGCACGTCAGCCGGAGGCCCAGAGCCGCCTGCAGTCGATCGCCATTCTCGGATTCGCCCTCGCCGAGGCGCTCGCCATCATCGGTATCGCCCTCGCGTTCGTCCTCAGCTGACGTCCCACCTCACCACCAGGTAAGGAACCCATCGCATGATGGACATGAAACTTGTGGCCGCCGAAGGGGCCGAGGAACACGGACCGCTCGCCTTCGTCTGGGTCGAGTTCGTGCTCGCCCTGGTCGTCTTCGGCATCCTCTACTTCCTGCTGAAGAAGTTCGTCGTCCCGAATTTCGAGAAGACGTTCTCCGACCGCACGCAGGCGATCGAGGGCGGCCTGGCCGCCGCCGAGACCAAGCAGGCCGAGGCCGACGCCAAGCTCGCCGAGCTCGAGAAGCAGCTCGGCGACGCCCGGCACGAAGCCGCGCGGATCCGCGAGGAGGCGCGCGAGCAGGGTGCGGCCATCGTCTCGGAGATGCGCGACCAGGCGCAGACCGAGTCGACCAGGATCGTCGAGCACGGCAAGGCCCAGATCGAGGCGGAGCGCCAGCAGGCGGTCACCTCGTTGCGGGCCGAGGTGGGCTCCCTGGCCACGCTGCTCGCAGGCCGCATCGTCGGTGAGAGCCTGGCGGACGACGAGCGCTCGGCGCGCGTCGTCGACCGGTTCCTGGTCGACCTCGAGACCCTCGAGGCGTCCCAGGCGGAGGGGCAGCACTGATGCAGATGCGCGGACCCTCCGCCGACGCGCTGGCCTCGCTCCGCGAGCGGCTGGACGCGGCACTGACCGAGGTCGGCACCCGCAAGGCGGCCGAGGTCGGCGACGACCTCTTCTCGCTCGCCGTGCTGGTGCGATCCACGCCCAGCCTGCGCCGGGTGCTGACCGACGTGTCGGTCGACGGGTCCGCCAAGTCCTCGCTGCTGCGTGAGATCTTCGCCGGCAAGGTGGACGAGCTCTCGCTCGAGCTGGCCGCCGACGCCGTGGCCCGGCGCTGGACCGCCACCCGCGACCTGGCAGACACCGTCGAGCACCTCAGCGAGGTGGCTGTGGTGCGCTCGTCGGGCGACAACGTCAACCGGGTGGTCGACGAGCTGTTCACCGTCCTCCGCGCGGTCGAGGGTGACGTCGACCTCCGGGCGGCGTTGTCCGACCCCGCTCGGTCGGTGGACGACAAGGCCGGGCTGGTCGACGGGTTGTTGGGCGGCCGGGCGCTCGCCGCGACGGTGACGCTGGTCAAGCAGTCGCTGGCAGGTGGCTACCGCTCGGTGACGGTGGCGCTGGAGGAGTACCAGAAGGTCGCCGCCGCGATCCGCAACGAGAACGTTGCGCGGGTCCGCGTGGCGCGTGAGCTGACCGACGCCGACCGCACCCGGCTGGAGGCGGCCCTGAGCCGTCAGTACGGCCGCAACGTCCACCTCAACGTCGTCGTCGAGCCGGGATTGCTCGGTGGCATGCGGGTGGAGATCGGTGACGACGTCATCGACGGCACCGTCGACGCCCGCCTCGACGAAGCACGACGCAAGCTGGCCGGCTGACACAGTCAGTCAACGGCCACCCCAGACCACGAGAAGTAGAGAGCCAGGAGAGTAGGCAGAGATGACGGAGCTTTCGATCCGTCCGGACGAGATCCGGGACGCGCTGCAGAAGTTCGTGTCCGAGTACCAGCCCGACGCGGCCAGCAAGGAGGAGGTCGGCACCGTCTCCCAGGCTGGTGACGGCATCGCCCGGGTCACCGGTCTGCCCTCGGCCATGGCCAACGAGCTGCTGGAGTTCGAGGACGGCACGCTGGGCATCGCCCTCAACCTCGACACCCGCGAGATCGGCGTCGTGGTCCTCGGTGACTTCGCCGGTATCGAGGAGGGCCAGACGGTCCGTCGCACCGGCGAGATCCTCTCGGTCCCGGTCGGCGACAACTTCATGGGACGCGTGATCGACCCGCTCGGCACCCCCATCGACGGACTCGGCGACATCGAGTCCTCCGAGCGCCGCGCACTGGAGATCCAGGCGCCGGGCGTGATGGTGCGCAAGTCGGTGCACGAGCCGCTCGCGACCGGCATCAAGGCCATCGACTCGATGACCCCGATCGGCCGTGGTCAGCGCCAGCTCATCATCGGTGACCGCTCGACCGGCAAGACGACGATCGCGATCGACACGATCATCAACCAGAAGCAGAACTGGGAGTCCGGCGACCCGCAGAAGCAGGTGCGCTGCATCTACGTCGCCATCGGCCAGAAGGGCTCGACCATCGCCGCGGTGCGAGGCGCCCTCGAGGAGGCCGGCGCGCTCGAGTACACCACCATCGTCGCCTCCCCGGCGTCCGACAGCGCGGGCTTCAAGTACCTCGCCCCCTACACCGGCTCGGCCATCGGCCAGCACTGGATGTACGACGGCAAGCACGTCCTGATCGTCTTCGACGACCTCACCAAGCAGGCCGAGGCCTACCGTGCGGTGTCGCTGCTGCTGCGTCGCCCGCCGGGCCGCGAGGCCTACCCGGGTGACGTGTTCTACCTGCACAGCCGGCTGCTCGAGCGCTGCGCGAAGCTGTCCGACGACATGGGTGCCGGCTCGATGACCGGTCTCCCGATCATCGAGACCAAGGCGAACGACGTGTCGGCCTACATCCCGACCAACGTCATCTCGATCACCGACGGCCAGATCTTCTTGCAGTCGGACCTGTTCGCGGCCAACCAGCGCCCGGCGATCGATGTCGGCATCTCGGTCTCCCGCGTGGGTAGCGCGGCGATGACGAAGGCGATGAAGGCCGTCACCGGATCGCTGAAGGTCGACCTGGCGCAGTTCCGCGCGATGGAGGCGTTCGCGATGTTCGCCTCCGACCTCGACGCGGCCTCCCGCCAGCAGCTCGACCGCGGTTCCCGCCTGATGGCGCTCCTCAAGCAGCCGGCCTACTCGCCGTACCCGCTGGAGGAGATGGTCGTCGCGCTGTGGATCGGGACCACCGGTCGTCTCGACAAGGTGCCGACCGAGGACGTGTTGCGCTTCGAGGCCGAGTTCCTGGACTTCCTGCGGCGTTCGCACAGCGGGATCCTGTCCGGTATCCGGGAGACCCAGAAGTTCGACGACGACGCCGCCGCCGAGCTCGAGGCCGCCTATGACTCCTTCCTCAACCAGTTCGAGACCTCGTCGGGTGGCGCGATCAAGGTCGGCCACGAGCCCGAGGCCGAGGCACTGGAGGACGAGGACCAGGAGCAGATCGTCAAGCAGAAGCGGGGCTGACCGCCATGGCCGTATCGCTGCGTGAGTACCGCGCGCGGATCAAGTCGACGGAGTCGATGAAGAAGATCACGCGCGCCATGGAGCTCATTGCTGCCTCCCGGATCATCAAGGCGCAGCAGCGGGCGCAGGCGGCTGCGCCGTACGCACGGGAGCTGACCCGGGCCGTGTCGGCGGTGGCCACCTACTCCGCCGTCGACCACCCGATGACGCGCGAGTCGGAGGACCCCAAGCGGGCCGCCGTCCTGATCGTCACCAGCGACCGCGGCCTGGCCGGCGCCTACTCCTCGAACGTGCTCAAGGAGTACGAGCGGCTCGCGGAGAAGCTCCGCGAGGAGGGCAAGGAGATCGACACCTACATCTGCGGCCGCAAGGGCGAGGCGTACTTCAAGTTCCGCCAGCGCCCCGTGGCCCGGTCGTGGACCGGCTTCTCCGACCAGCCCTCGTACGACGTGGCCGAAGAGGTCGGCCAGGCGTTGATCGATGCCTTCCTCGCCGACGAGGACGCGGAGCTCGACGCCGACCTGGGTGCCGTCGACGAGGTGCACGTGGTCTACACGCGCTTCAGGTCGATGCTGGTCCAGGAGCCCACTGCGGTGCGGCTGCTGCCGCTCGAGGTCGTGGAGGGCGAGGAGAAGCCCTCCGGCGAGGACGTGCTGCCGCTCTACGAGTTCGAGCCGTCGCCCGAGGCGGTGCTCGACGACCTTCTGCCGAAGTACGTCCAGAGCCGGATCTTCTTCGCGTTCCTCCAGGCGTCCGCCTCCGAGCTGGCCGCCCGACAGAAGGCGATGAAGTCGGCCACCGACAACGCCGACGAGCTGATCAAGAAGTTCACCCGGATCGCCAACCAGGCCCGCCAGGCGGGCATCACCCAGGAAATCAGCGAGATCGTCGGCGGCGTGAACGCCTTGGCCGACGCCAACGCTGCCAGCGACTGACCCGACCGCAACCGCCGACGCCTAGCCGATTGCAGAGTGAGTGAGAAACATGACTGCCACAGTTGAAGAGAACAAGTCCGAGGGTCGCGCGGCGAACGTCGGACGGATCGCCCGCGTCATCGGACCCGTGGTGGACGTCGAGTTCACCTCGGACGCGATGCCCGACATCTACAACAAGCTCGAGTGCGAGCTGACGCTGGACGGGAAGACCAAGGTCCTCTCCATGGAGGTCTCGCTGCACATCGGCGAGGGCATGGTGCGCGCGGTGTCGCTGCAGCCGACCGATGGCCTGGTGCGCGGCGCCCCGGTGACCGACACCGGCGGGCCGATCACGGTCCCGGTGGGCGACGCCACCCTCGGCCACGTGTTCAACACGCTGGGCGAGTGCCTCAACCTCGAGGGCGACGAGAAGCTCGACGTCCAGGAGCGCTGGGGCATCCACCGCAAGGCGCCGGCGTTCGACCAGCTCGAGTCGAAGACCCAGATGTTCGAGACCGGCATCAAGGTGATCGACCTGCTCGCGCCGTACGTCCAGGGCGGCAAGATCGGCCTGTTCGGTGGTGCGGGAGTCGGCAAGACCGTGCTCATCCAGGAGATGATCGCGCGCGTCGCGAAGGACCACGGTGGTGTGTCGGTGTTCGCCGGCGTCGGCGAGCGCACCCGTGAGGGCAACGACCTCATCGTCGAGATGGAGGAGGCCGGAGTCATCGGCCAGACCGCCCTCGTGTTCGGCCAGATGGACGAGCCGCCGGGCACCCGGCTGCGCGTCGCGCTGTCCGCGCTGACGATGGCCGAGTACTTCCGCGACGTGAAGAAGCAGGACGTGTTGCTCTTCATCGACAACATCTTCCGGTTCACCCAGGCCGGCTCGGAGGTGTCCACCCTGCTGGGCCGGATGCCGTCCGCGGTGGGCTACCAGCCCAACCTGGCCGACGAGATGGGCACGCTCCAGGAGCGGATCACCTCCACCCGCGGTCACTCGATCACCTCGATGCAGGCGATCTACGTGCCGGCCGACGACTACACGGACCCGGCGCCGGCCGCGACGTTCGCGCACCTCGACGCGACCACCGAGCTGTCCCGCGACATCGCGTCGCAGGGCATCTACCCGGCCGTGGACCCGTTGACCTCCACGTCGCGGATCCTCGACGCCCAGTACATCGGTCAGGAGCACTACGACTGCGCGATCCGGATCAAGCAGATCCTCCAGCGCAACAAGGAGCTCCAGGACATCATCGCGATCCTCGGTGTCGACGAGCTGTCCGAAGAGGACAAGATCATCGTGTCGCGCGCTCGTCGGATCCAGCGGTTCCTGTCGCAGAACACCTACGTGGCCAAGCAGTTCACCGGCCTCGAGGGCTCGACGGTGCCGATCGCCGACACCATCGAGGCGTTCAACAAGATCGCCGACGGTGAGTTCGACCACGTGGCCGAGCAGGCGTTCTTCATGTGCGGCGGTCTGGACGACGTCGAGAAGAAGTGGTCTGAGATCCAGAAGGGCGTCTGATGGCCACCACCTCGGCAGACCTCCAGGTCGAGCTCGTCGCGGCCGACCGGGTCGTGTGGTCCGGTCGGGCATCGATGGTGCTGGCCCGCACCACCGAGGGTGACGTCGGCATCCTGCGCGACCACAGCCCCGTGCTGTCCGTGCTGGTGCCCGGCGTCATCGAGATCGATCCGGAGGAAGGCGACCGCATCGTGGCCGCCGTGGACGGTGGCTTCCTCTCGGTCGCCGCCAACCGGGTGTCGATCCTCGCCGAGCGCACCACCCTCGCGGCCGACGTCGACGTGTCGGCCGCTCGGGCCGACCTCGAGGCCGCTCGCGGCGACGAGGGTGACGACGCCGAACACCGTGCCCACCACGCCGAGGCACTGATTCGCGCCGCCGAGTGGTCCTCCTGACCGAACGCCGACATCGCCCCGCTAGTCTGACCTGACGGAGCTGGGCGCGAGGTCAGGAGGGACAACGGATGCCGTTGTGGCAGCTGCTGCTGGACGCGGCCGGCGCCGTTCTCGTCCTGGTCCTGCTCTATGGTCTGTCGCTCGTCGTACGGCGTCGTCTGCTCTCCCGCCACGGCGGCACGTTCGAGCTCAGCTACCGCGCTCGGTCCGAGAGGGCCGGGCGCGGCTGGCTTCTCGGGCTCGGTCGCTATTCCGGTGATTCACTCGAGTGGTTCCGGATCTTCTCCCTGTCCCCCCGACCGAAGCGGAGCTGGCCGCGAGGCACCCTCGGCTACGCCGGACGTCGAGACCCCGAGGGCTCGGAGCGGATGTCGCTCTATCCCGACCACGTCGTCGTCCAGTGCGAAGCAGCCGACGGACTCCTCGAGCTGGCGATGGCCCCCAGCTCCCTGACGGGTTTCCAGTCCTGGCTGGAGGCAGCACCTCCCGGCACCGCCACCACCGTGTGAAGACACCTGCCACCGTGCTGCGGGCGCGCAACGCCGTCGCGGCCGTCTTCGTCCTCAACGGGTTCGGCTTCGCGTCGCTGTTCTCCCGCGTGCCCGACGTCCGTGCCGGGCTCGCCCTCGACAACGGCGGGCTCGGCCTGCTCCTCCTGGTCGGGGCGGTGGGGTCGGTGCTGGCCCTGCCCAGCGCCGGCAGCCTGATCCGGCGCCGGAGCGCGGCGACGGTGGTTCGGGCGGGCTGCGTCCTGGTCTCTCTCGGGCTGGTGCTGGTCGCGGTCGGTGTCGACGCCTTCGGCTCCGTCACCGCCACCGCTGTCGGGTTGTTCGTCTACGGCGTCGGCACTGGCGTGTGGGACGTCGCGATGAACGTCGAGGGCGCTGCGGTCGAGCGCGGGCTGGGGCGGGCGATCCTGCCGCGCTTCCATGCCGGCTGGAGCCTCGGGTCGGTGTCGGGCGCCGGCCTCGGCGTGCTGGTCACCGCCCTCGGCGTACCCGTCCTCGGCCATCTCGTGCTCGCCGCGTTGGTGGCGCTGGTGGCTCTCCCCGCCGCACGGACCTTCCTGCCCGTCGAGCCGGAGCCGGACGCCGCACCGAGGACCCGGTCGGCCTGGCGCGAGCCCCGCACGCTGGCCATCGGAGTGATGGTGATGGCCTTCGCCCTGACCGAGGGGGCTGCCAACGACTGGCTCGCGCTCGCCCTCATCGACGGCTACGAGGCGCCGCGCTGGCTCGGCGTGGCGGGCTTCGCAGCGTTCGTGGTGGCGATGACCACCGGCCGGCTGCTCGGCACCGTCGTCCTGGACCGGTACGGCCGGGTGCTGGTGCTCCGTGCGACCGCGATGCTGGCACTCGCCGGTCTCCTGCTCCTGGTGTTCGGCCCTCACCCTGTCGTGGTCGGGCTCGGGGTGGTCGCCTGGGGACTCGGCGCGTCGCTCGGCTTCCCGGTCGGCATGAGTGCGGGTGCCGACGACCCCGCTCGCGCCGCTGCGCGGGTCAGCGTCGTCTCGACGATTGGCTACACAGCGTTCCTGGCTGGTCCACCGGTGCTGGGCTTCGTCGCCGACCGGGTGGGCACCCTCGAGTCGCTGCTGGTGGTCGCCGTCCTGCTGGTCCCCACCACGCTGCTCGTCTCCGTCGCGAAGGAACCCGCTCGGGCGTGAGCGCGGCTCAGCTCTGCGAGCGGTCGCCGCCGGGGACCCAGAGCACGTCGCCGTTCACGCGGTTGGCGTGGCGGGCGAGGATGAAGAGCAGGTCGGAGAGCCGGTTCAGGTAGGTGATCGCCAGCTGGTTCATCGATTCGGCGTGCTCGGCCCAGGCGGCCCAGGCGGACCGCTCCGCCCGGCGGACGACGGTGCGGGCGACGTGGAGGTGGGCGGCGCCCAGGGTGCCGCCGTTGAGGATGAAGGACCGCAGCTTCGGCAGGTCCTCGTTGTAGTGGTCGCACCAGGCCTCGAGCCGGTCGACGTAGTCCTGCTCGATCCGCAGCGGCGGGAACTCCGGATCGGGGACGACCGGCGTGCAGAAGTCGGCGCCCACGTCGAACAGGTCGTTCTGCACGTGGGTCAGCACCGCCACGACGTCGTCGTCGAGCCCGCCCTGCGCGAGTGCCAGGCCGAGGGTGGCATTCGCCTCGTCCACGTCGGCGTAGGCCTGGAGCCGGGGATCGGTCTTCGACGTCTCGCTCATGTCACCGAGCCGGGTCCGGCCGCCGTCGCCGGTGCGGGTGTAGATGCGGGTGAGGTTGACCATGCCTGAACTCTAGAGGGCAGGCGATGGGGGCAGGACGTCGTCGGGATCGACGACGGTCACCTCGTGCCCGTCGAGCTGGAGCCGGTGGATCGCCTCCATCAGCATCCGCCGGGCCACGTCGTTGACCGAGTGGACCCGCCCGAGGTCGAGCACGATCTGGTGCGTGGCGAGGTCGGCGTTCGTCAGGTCGCGTAGCAGGCGCTCGGCACCGGCGAACTGGATCGAGCCGTGCAGCGCGTAGACCGTCGCCTCGACGCCCTCGGAGTCCCGGATCGTGTGGGCGCGCCGGATCGTGGCCCGCGCGGGCTGCGGCGCATCCATCATGTGCAGCCCCATGTCGCGTGAAAGCCGGCGGCAGACCTCGACGCCCTGTGCGCTGGTGCCGTGGGCGTCCAGCCGGGGCGAGAAGGCCGCGATGCCCAGCTGGCCGGGCAGCGACCCGATGATCCCGCCGGAGACTGCGCTCTTGGCGGGGAAGCCGACCGTGGAGATCCAGTCGCCGGCGGAGTCGTACATCCCGCACGTGGCCATCACGCTCAGCACCTGCCGGACCACGGTCTCGTCCACGACCTCCTCCTCGGTGATCGGGTTGACCCCGCCGTTGGCGAGCGTGGCCGCCATCAGCGCCAGGTCGCGGGTCGTGACCAGGATGGAGCACTGCCGGGTGTAGTCCTCGACCACCGCCTCCGGGTCCTCCACGATCGTGTCGTGGCTGCGCAGCATGTTCGCGATCGCGTAGTTGCGGAATGCGGTCGCGGCCTCGGAGCGGTACGTCGCGTCGTCGCAATCGAGCCGGCGCCCGGCGAACGCCGACAACCCGGCCAGGATGCGGGCCCGGCGCTCGGCCGGGGTAGCGCCGGGCTGGCCCACCAGGGTGTGAACGGTGAGCGCGCCGGCGTTGATCATCGGGTTCAGGGGTCGCTCGGAGCCCTTCTCCAGCGACAGCTCGTTGAAGGCCTCCCCGGTCGGCTCGACGTCGACCTTGTCGAGCACGGCCTCCAGCCCGCGGTCGGCCAGCGCGAGGGCGTAGACGAACGGCTTGGAGATCGACTGGATGGTGAACAGCACATCGGTGTCACCGGTGCCGTAGACGGCTCCGTCGACCGTGGAGAGGCTGATCCCCAGCAGGTTCGGGTCGACCCGAGCGAGCTCCGGGATGTAGTCGGCGACCGCGCCGCTGGTGTTCTGCGCGCAGGCGTCGAGCACCTCGTGCAGGTAGTCGGGGATCGGGGAGCGCATTCCCGGCAGCATGCCGTGGCTCAGCGGTCCGTGCCAATCGGTGCCTTGTGAAACTCCTGCTCGCCGATGGCAACCGTTCACGCATCGACAGCGTCTTACTGGGTACTGGTCAGGACAGCCGGAGGTTGAGCTCCGGGCGGAACGGGGGAGGCATGGACATCGTCACCGAGGGACCCACCTTGGTGCTCAGCGGCAACTTCAACGGCCGCAGCACCTCGGAGGTGCGCAGCGCGCTGCGCCGCCAGCTGGCCACGCCGGAGCACGAGATCGTCGTCGACCTCACCGGGGTCGAGCTGGTCGACGTCCCCGCCCTGCGCGTGCTGGCCTTCGCCAGCCACGACGCCGCGCGCACCGGTCACCACGTGACGCTGCGCGGCTGCGGACCCGCCGTACTCCGGATGCTGCACCTGACCCGGTTGATGCGCTTCGTCGAGCTCGAGCAGAAGGCCGCCTGAGCCTGCGGCTGTGCAGAACCCCACACGCGGAACGGTTACCAGCGCGTAGCACCCGGGCCTAGGGTCGATCCATGAGCGAGAAGGAGCGACCCAAGGATCGGCCCTGGGTCATGCGGACGTACGCCGGGCACTCGACGGCGACCGCGTCGAACGCGCTGTACCGGACCAACCTGGCCAAGGGCCAGACCGGACTCTCGGTGGCGTTCGACCTGCCGACCCAGACCGGCTACGACCCCGATGACGCGCTGAGCCGCGGGGAGGTCGGCAAGGTCGGCGTCCCGATCCCGCACCTCGGGGAGATGCGCCGGCTCTTCGACGACATCCCGCTCACCGAGATGAACACCTCGATGACGATCAACGCCACCGCCATGTGGTTGCTCGCCCTCTACCAGGTGGCCGCGGAGGAGCAGAACCCCGATCTGGCGCCCAGCGAGGTCGCCCACCAGCTGGCCGGCACCACCCAGAACGACATCATCAAGGAGTACCTCTCCCGCGGCACCTACGTGTTCCCGCCGGAGCACTCGCTACGACTGATCAGCGACGTGATCGCCTACACCGTCCACGAGATCCCGAAGTGGAACCCGATCAACATCTGCAGCTACCACCTGCAGGAGGCCGGCGCGACGCCGCGCCAGGAGGTCGCCTACGCGCTCTGCACCGCCATCGCCGTGCTCGACACGGTCCGGGCGTCGGGCCAGGTCTCCGAGGAGGACTTCGGCACGGTCGTGGGCCGGATCTCGTTCTTCGTCAATGCCGGCGTCCGGTTCGTCGAGGAGACGTGCAAGATGCGGGCCTTCGTCCAGCTGTGGGACGAGATCACCCGGGACCGCTACGGCGTCACCGACGAGAAGATGCGCCGCTTCCGGTACGGCGTGCAGGTCAACTCGCTCGGGCTCACCGAGGCGCAGCCGGAGAACAACGTGCAGCGGATCGTGCTGGAGATGCTCGGCGTGACCCTGAGCAAGAACGCCCGCGCCCGCGCCGTCCAGCTGCCCGCCTGGAACGAGGCGCTCGGGCTGCCCCGCCCCTGGGACCAGCAGTGGTCGTTGCGGCTGCAGCAGGTGCTCGCCTACGAGTCGGACCTCCTCGAGTACGAGGACATCTTCGAGGGCTCGCACGTCATCGAGGCCAAGGTGGCCGAGCTGGTGGCCGACGCCAGGGCCGAGATGGATCGGGTCCAGGCCCTGGGTGGCGCGATCGCCGCCGTCGAGTCCGGCTACATGAAGCAGGAGCTGGTCTCGGCCCACGCTGCCCGGCGCGGCCGGATCGAGGCCGGCGACGAGATCATCGTCGGTGTCAACAAGTTCGAGACCACCGAGCCGTCCCCGCTGACCGCCGACCTCGACGGCGCGATCATGGCAGCTGACCCGCAGGCCGAGGCCTCCGCACTGCGCTCGGTCGAGGAGTGGAAGGCAGAGCGCGACGGCGCTGCGGTCGCCGACGCGCTGGCCCGGCTGGCCGCCGACGCCAAGACCGACACGAACCTGATGGCCGCCACGCTCGCCGCGGCCCGGGCCGGCGCGACCACCGGGGAGTGGGCCGGCACCCTGCGCCAGGTCTTCGGCGAGTTCCGGGCGCCTACCGGCGTCAGCGGCGCCGTGGGAGTCGCCGAGGCCGGCGACGAGCTCACCGACGTACGCACGAGGGTGCGGGAGACCGGTGAGGAGCTCGGCGGACGGCTGCGGCTGCTGGTGGGCAAGCCCGGCCTCGACGGGCACTCCAACGGCGCCGAGCAGGTGGCGGTCCGGGCCCGCGACGCCGGCTTCGAGGTCATCTACCAGGGGATCCGGCTGACCCCGGAGCAGATCGTCGCGGCAGCGGTGGCCGAGGACGTGCACTGTGTCGGGCTGTCGATCCTGTCCGGCTCGCACATGGAGCTGGTCCCGAGCGTGCTCGACGGGCTCAAGGCGGCCGGGCTCGACGACGTCCCGGTCATCGTCGGCGGGATCATCCCGGAGTCCGACGGTCGCCGGCTCGTCGAGCTCGGCGTGGCCGCGGTCTTCACCCCGAAGGACTTCGGGCTGACCGAGATCATGGGCGGCATCGTCGACCAGATCCGCCTCGCCCACGGGCTCGACTGACACGTCCGTCCACGAGCCAGCGGTGCGTGGGGGACCTTCTGCGACGCCGAAAGGGTCCCTCAGTCACCGCTCGGTGGCACCGGGGCTCGGCCTAGGCTGGAAGCGTGAGCGACCTCCAGTGCCCGGCCCGACTCCTCCTGGTGCGCAGCCGCCCCGATCAGGCACTCGCGGTCCGGCTGAGCGCGGAGCGGGTCGTGGCGGAGTACGACGGACCGCTCGACCTGGCCGAGCTGGCTGATCGGCACCGAGGCGAGGCGGTGCTGGTCGTGGGAGACCACGACCTCGGCGACGCGTCCGTCGTGCTGGTCGAGATCGACGCCGACGGACTGCGCGCCGCCCCGTGGGGCGTCGATCACGGGTAGTCGCGCAGCTCCGTCTCAGCCCTGCGGCCGCGACGTTGCGGTCGACTGCGGGCAGAACGCCTCCCGCGGCGACCCGGTGTGGATCTCCTCGGGCAGGACCAGCGTCACCGCGTCCTCGAACACCCGCGCCTGCCGGGTCTGCACGACCACCTCGCTGACGAACGATCCCGAGCGCGAGGAGAGCGACTCGCAGCCGTTCATGGCCAACGTCAGCGTGAAGTCACCGCTCTCGCCGGGGGAGAGCCGGCCGCTGGTCAGGTCGACCAGGTCGAAGAGCCGTGGGTCGGCCTGCTCCGGCGCCAGACCGAGAACGGTGACCGGCAGTCGACTCTTGTTGGTCACGGTGAACGTGTAGCGGAGCGTCCCCTGGTCGGCGTACCGGATCTGGCGCACGGTGCGGTCGGCGAGGGTGAACACGCCGCTGGCCTCGGTGCCGGTGACCGACACCGGACCCTCGGTGCTCAGTGCGGGGACGCCGCTGGCGACGGACACGCCGCTGCCGGTCCCGACGACAGCGACCACGCCGACAGCAGCGACGGCCCTACGCAGCGCGAGTGCCACGACGCCTCCGTCCGATTCCGATCAGCAGCACCAGCCCGGTGAGCGCGGCGATCGGCGCTGCCACCAGGGCGTTCGAGTCGTCGGTGCTGCGCAACGACCCCGCCGCCGTCGGCGACGGCTCCTCCTCCGGCTTGCTGGGGGAGTCGAACCAGTTGCACTCAGGCGGGTGCCGCAGCTCGGGGTCGTTGCGGTCGTACTGGCTGCAGGAGAGGAAGCCGGCGTCCTTCACGGTGGCGCCCGGCAGGAACACCGAGCCGCCCTCGTCGCACGGCAACGGCGGCACCGTGAAGTTGTCGGTCTGCTCGCCACGGGAGTAGGTGTTGTCCTCCCAGCAGTTCCCCACGCCCTGGTCGTCCCACCAGTGGTCGAGGCCGTTGTGGGCGGTCTCGCCGTTGGGCTTGATACCCATCCGGTTGGCGACGGTGTGGTTGTTGTTGGAGGTGTCGTAGAGCTTGGAGGGGTCCATCTCGTCGCGCATCGGGGCGGGCACCCAGAACTGCATGGTGCCGTAGCGCCAGTTGTCGTAGATCCAGTTGTGGTCGGTCGAGTTGAAGTTGCCGCCCGCGATGAGAACGCCGGTTCCGACCGGGGTCGGGATGACCGGGCAGACGGTGCCGTTGAGGTAGCCGCGCTCCTTGATCGGCTTGGCGCAGACGCCGGTGTCGACGTACTCGGCGTAGTAGTTGGTGTTGTTGGAGTAGATCCGGTTGCGGCTCCACCGCGCGTGGTCCTGCGGGAGGCCCGGGTGGCCCGGGAACAGCGAGTCGGTCGCGATGCCGGTGGCGTTGTCGTAGAACCGGTTGTGGTGGGCGTAGACCGAGTTCCCTGCCGTGCCTGAGTAGCCGAGCGCGTTGTCGTGGCTGCGGTTGTCGCGGATCTCGATCGCGTAGCGGGTGACCTCGAAGTTCGTGTTGTCACCGTTGAGGTCGGAGGCCGAGCCGGGGTAGATGCCCGAGTCGCCGTTGTAGTAGTTGTTCGTGCGCTGGATCAGCCCGTGGTCGGTGGCGAACGCGAGGATGCCGTACTCGTCGTTGCCGCGGGTGACCAGGTCCTCGAGCCGGAACCCGTCGGTCTCCAGGATGTAGATGGCGTTGAACTCGGCCTGCTGGGCGGTGAGGTTGCGGATCAGGATCCCGCCGGCGCGGTCGGCCCGGATGGCGTTGAGCCGCTGGAACTTGTTGTCGACCGTGACGTCGGTCCGCTTCGCGCCGGTGCCGACGATCTGCAGTCCGCAGAACTTGCTGTCGCAGGCGATCGAGTCGTTCTTCGGGGTCTTGTCACCGAACACCGAGATCAGGTTGAGGTTGCCGGGGCAGCGGCGTTGGTCGGCGTACGAGAGGGCGATCGGGTCGTTCTCCTCCTCGGCCTCGGCCTCGAGGCCGTCGGCCTCCGGACGCTCGCCGGGCTCGGAGATGCTGCCGATGTAGGAGGAGCTGGTGACCGGGTCCGAGGACTCGGTGCCGAGGTTCGAGCAGTACTTGCTGCGCGGCTTGGTCGCCCACTTCCGCTCGCTGTAGGTGCCGGGCAGGACGTAGATCGAGGTCCGGCGCTGCGTGACGGAGTTGATCGCGGACTGGATGGAACGGAACCCGCATTCGTCGAGCAGGTCTCTGCTCACCCGCTTCATCCGGCCGGCGGGCATGGCGGCGACCCGACGCTCGCTGCCGGGCTTGCACACGACGCGGCTGCGGTCGTTGTCGTAGCCGAGGAAGGTGGGCACCCGGCCTTTCCCGTTGGGGAAGGACGCCTCGCGTTCCTCGTGGGCCGAGCCGGGGGCGGCCAGGGCCGTCACCACCAGCCCGGGGAGGACCACCAGGGCGATCAGGGCACGCAGCTGTCGGAGCATCCGAATCCTTTCGTCACTGCGGCAACGAGGCGGGTGGTCCTGTGGTTACGCGCCAGTAGCACGAGGTGGCAGCCAGGGTCGGCGTCAGGGTCTCCGTCGGGGTCTCCCACCGCTCGGTAACGCGACACCCACGCCTTGGTGACGATGTGACAGAAGTGCGTCAGTGATGCTGATGGTGTCCCTAATCTTCTCGCGTGCCGCCCCTCACCCCGTTCGCGTACAGTCCCGAGCTGTTCCGCGGGATGGTCGACGCTGCTCCCGATGCCTTGGTCGTGGTGGACGCTGCCGGCATCGTCCGGTTGGTGAACGCCCGGGCGGAGACGATGTTCGGCGTCTCCCGTGACGAGTTCCTCGGCAGCGCCGCCGACGACCTGCTCCCCGGTGCGTTCGGTCGCGCCGACCTGATGCCGGAGGACGGCGAGGTCACGCGCTTCGCCGCGGGCGCGGTACGCCGAGACGGCAGCTCGGTCCCCGTCGAGGTCACCCTGTCCCGGCTGATGACGCCGGAGGCCGTGCTCTGCTGCGCCTCGCTGCGGGACATGTCGCAGCGGGTCGCGGTGGAGGAGGCCTCGGAGCGCATGCGCGACGAGCTGATCGCCACCGTCTCCCACGAGCTCCGCACACCGTTGACCTCGATCCTGGGCTACACCGAGATCCTGGTCGACATGGGCGAGCCGGCCATCAGCGAGCAGGCCGCCCGGCTGCTCGCCGTCGTACGCCGCAACGCCGAACGCGAGCTGACCCTGGTCGAGGACCTGCTGACCCTGGCCGTGCTCGGTGGCGGGGGCCTCAGCGTGGACCCGGTGCCGACCGACGTCGGGCCGGTGGTCAGCCAGGTGATGGCCGACCTCGGTGAGGTGGCTGCCGAGGCGGGGGTGACGCTTCTTCCCGGCGGGCTCCGCTCGCTGTGGGTCGTCGGCGACGCCACCCGCCTCGCCCACGTGATCGAGAACCTGGTCACCAATGCGGTGAACTTCAGTGAGGAGGGCGGCCGGGTCGAGGTGCGCCTGGTCGTCGACGGCGCTCACGGCGTCATCGAGGTCCACGATCACGGGATCGGGCCGGCCCCTCACGCCCTCAGACAGGTCTTCGACCCTCACTTCCGCACCCCCGGCGCCGTCGCCGCTCGCGTGCCGGGCGCCGGCCTCGGTCGGCCGATCGTGCAGGGCATCGTGGATGCCCATGCCGGCCAGGTCCAGGTCGAGAGCGATCCCGGCCAGGGGACCACCGTCGGGCTGCGACTTCCCTTGGCGCGGCCGGTCAACTAGGTCGCTTGTAACGCCGGGTTATCCACTGTTCACCCCCGCAAATTTCCGGGCGGGTACAGGAGACAACCCGGCGTTACAGCCAGAGCCTCAGAAGAGCCGGTGGCTCGGGTCGTCGAGGCCGCGCAGGGCGTCGTAGTCGACGACCGCGCAGGTGATGCCGCGGTCGGTGGCGAGCACGCGGGCCTGCGGCTTGATCTCCTGGGCAGCGAAGATGCCTCGGACCGGGGCGAGCAACGGATCGCGGTTGAGGAGCTCGAGGTAGCGGGTGAGCTGCTCGACGCCGTCGATCTCACCCCGGCGCTTGATCTCCACGGCCACCGAGGCGCCCTCGGCGTCACGGCACATCAGGTCGACCGGGCCGATCGCGGTGGGGAACTCCCGACGTACCAGCGCCAGACCGGGGGAGAGGGTCGCGGGGTGCTCGGCGAGCAGCTCCTGGAGGTGCTTCTCGACGCCGTCCTTCTGGAGCCCGGGATCGACTCCGAGGTCGTGGTTCGAGTCGTGCAGGATCTCCTCGAGGAGGATCCGCAGGGTGTCGTCACTCTTCGCGCCCGTCACCGTCCACTCGACCACCCCGTCGTCGGTGGTGCCCTCGCGGACGGTGCACGGCGGAGACATCCAGTTCAGCGGCTTGTAGGAGCCGCCGTCGCTGTGGACGAGCACGGAGCCGTCGGCCTTCACCATCAGCACGCGCGTCGCCATCGGCAGGTGAGCGGTCAGCCGTCCTGCGTAGTCCACCTGGCACCGGGCCACGACGAGTCTCACGGACGGGAAACTTACCTGCCATGCTCGGACCATGCGTGGGTCGGGCAGCCGGATCGTCGTCGTGGGCGCCGGCGTCGTCGGCCTGACCGTGGCCGCCCGGCTCGCCGAGAGCGGTCACCGGGTCGACGTACTCGCTCGCGACCTGCCTCGCGAGACGACCTCCGTGGTGGCCGCCGCGCTCTGGTATCCCTACCAGGCGCGGCCGCAGCACCGGGTCAGCGCCTGGGCATCCCGGTCGTACGACGTGTTCACGGAGCTGGCCGCCGACCCCGGGTCCGGCGTCCGGCTGGTCGCGGGGACCGAGGTGCTCCCCGCCGGCACGCCGGACCCCTGGTGGGCCGGGTCGGTCCCGGACCTGGCCCGCACCACCCCGCCGGAGGGATGGGCCGACGCCTGGTCCTTCACGGCGCCGTTGGTCGACATGCCGGTCCACCTGGTCTGGCTCCGCGACCGGCTGCTCGAGCTCGGCGGCACGCTCACCCGCCTCGCGATGCCCGAGCTGCCGCGCCCCGCGGAGGGCATCGTCGTGAACTGCTCCGGCCTCGGCGCCCGGAAGCTGGTGGGGGAGACCGACGTGCATCCCGGCCGCGGCCAGGTGGTCCTGCTCGACCGCGACGGGATCGACGTCGATCGGTGGTGGCTCGACGGCGCGGGCCCGACCTACGTCGTGCCGCGCAGTCGCCACGTCGTGGTCGGCGGCACCTTCGACGAGGACGAGTGGGACCTCACCCCCTCGCCGGCGACGGCCGAGGCGATCCTCGCCCGCGCGTGCCGGCTGGTGCCCGGGCTCGCCGACGGCCGGGTGGTCGGGCATCGGGTCGGGCTGCGGCCGGTTCGTTCCGAGGTGCGGCTGGAAAGGGTCGGCGACGTCGTGCACTGCTACGGCCATGGTGGTGCCGGAGTCACGCTCGCCGCGGGCTGCGCGGCGGAGGTCGCCGAGCTCGTCGACGGGTGACCAGTCCCACATCCGGGCGCGGCGGGCGCGTGGAAGGATGCGCCCATGCCTCGTGACATCAGCACCATCGGCGTGATCGGACTCGGCACCATGGGTGCGGGGATCGCGGAAGTCTTTGCCCGCAACGGCTTCGACGTGATCGGCGTCGAGCTCAGTGACGACGCCGTCGACCGCGGACGCGCCCACCTCAAGCACTCCACCGACCGCGCCGTGAAGCGCGAGAAGCTCACCGAGGCCGAGCAGGCCGAGCTGCTCGGGCGGATCACCTACGCGACCGAGATGAAGGAGCTGGCTCGCGCCGACATCGTCGTCGAGGCCGTGGTCGAGTCGTTGGAGGTCAAGAAGGCGATCTTCCGCCAGCTCGACGACATCGTCTCGCCCGAGGCGATCCTGGCGACCAACACCTCGTCGCTCAGCGTCACCGAGATCTCGACCGCCAACGGGCTGCCCGGGCGGGTGATCGGCATCCACTTCTTCAACCCCGCACCGGTCCAGAACCTGGTCGAGATCATCCGCACCGTGGTCACCGAGGAGTCGGTGCTCGAGGACGTCAAGTCCCTGGTCGCGACGCTGGGGAAGAGCCCGGTCATCTGCGGCGACAAGGCCGGCTTCATCGCCAACACGCTCCTGTTCGGCTACCTCAACCACGCCGTGTCGATGTACGAGGGCAAGTACGCGTCGCGGGAGGACATCGACGCCGCCATGCGGTTCGGCTGCGGCTATCCGATGGGCCCGCTGGCGCTGCTCGACCTGATCGGGCTCGACACGGCGTACGAGATCCTCGACACGATGTACAAGCAGGGCCGCGACCGGCTGCACGCCCCGGCCCCGATCCTCAAGCAGTACGTCACCGCCGGACTGCTCGGGCGCAAGTCGGGTCGCGGGCTCTACACCTACGAGGCGCCCGACAGCCCGGTCGTGGTCGCCGACGCGCACACACCGTCGGCCGACGATGCTCCGCAGCTGCGTCACGACATCGGCCGGGTCGGCGTGGTCGGCACCGGCACCATGGCGTCGGGCATCGTCGAGGTCTTCGCCAAGGCCGGCTACGACGTGCTGTTCGTCGGCCGCAGCCAGGTCAAGGTCGACGGTGTCATCGGCGCGATCACGAAGAACTTCGACAAGCAGATCCAGCGCGGTCGCGCGACCGAGGAGCAGAAGACCGAGACGCTGGCCCGCGTCGTCGGCACCACCTCGCTCGACGACCTCTCCGGGGTCGACCTGGTGGTCGAGGCGATCGCCGAGGACCTGGCGGTCAAGACCACCCTGTTCGAGAACCTCGACGAGATCTGCAAGCCGGGAGCGATCCTGGCCACCACCACCTCGAGCCTCCCGATCATCTCGATGGCTCGTGTCACCAAGCGTCCACAGGACGTCATCGGCATGCACTTCTTCAACCCCGCCACGATCATGAAGCTGGTCGAGGTGGTCAGCACGGTTGCCACCAGCGACGAGGTGACCGAGACCGTCCGCGCACTGTGCGACAAGGTCGGCAAGGTCGGTGTCTCGTGCGGCGACCGGGCCGGCTTCATCGTCAACGCGCTGCTCTTCCCCTACCTCAACGACGCCGTGAAGATGCTGGAGGCCCACTACGCCACGGCCGACGACATCGACGTCGCCATGAAGCTGGGCTGCGCCTTGCCGATGGGCCCGTTCGAGCTGCTCGACGTGGTCGGGAACGACGTCTCGCTGGCGATCCAGCGGGAGCTCTACCTCGAGTTCCGGGAGCCGGGGTTCTCGCCGGCGCCGCTGCTCGAGCACCTGGTGACGGCCGGCTACCTGGGCCGCAAGACCGGTCGCGGGTTCCGCGACTACGGCGCTCGCTGACCGGCGCTCGCAGCCGTTCAGCCGAGGCCGGTGACGAGCGTCGCCAGCCGGGCACGGGTGTTGATGTCGAGCTTGCGGTAGATCCGCGCCAGGTGGGCGTCGACGGTCCGCGGTGACAAGAAGAGGTCGGCGGCGATCTGTCGGCTGGTCAGGCCCTCGGCGACCTTGTCGGCGACGATGCGCTCGGCTGGAGTCAGCGCATCGAGCGGACTCGCTGCCTGCTTCCCGTGAGCGGGAGCGAACTGCTCCGCGATCTGTGCCACGGCGTCGTGCGTGAGCTGGCCCGCGTGCACCCACCCCGAGGGAACGGTCCGAGCGGGCTCGACGCCGCGCAGCACCCGGCGTCCCACGCTCGCGGCGGCTCGTGGCGCGCGCAACGACTCGGCGGTCGCCGCGAGCGACCGCGAGCACCGTGGGGACGCGTCGGCGGCGAGATGGGCGAGGACGTCCAGGGCATCCGCAGCCCGCAGCGGCGACGGGATGGTGGCGGCGTTGGACAGTGCCTCGAGCAGCGTCGCACGGGCCTCCTCGGCCTCGCCCTGGAGCACCAGTGCGAAACCCAGCACCAGCCGGGCGTCGAGCGCGTCGCGGCCCAGCCGGCCACTGTCGGCCAGGACGACCGCGTCCGCCGCCCGGCCCGCTGCGCGGGCAAGCTCACCGCTGGTGAGGAGACACCGTGCCTGGGCGACCATGATCGGAAGCCGCACCGCCCAGGGGTAGGAGTCGTGGTCCTCGGGCGCAAGCTGTCCCGTGGGGGAGATGTGGCACAGCTCGATCTCTGCGAGCAGCGCGAGCCGGTCCTCGGCCAGGTCACGGGCGTCGTCGTGGACGCGACGGGCCGCGGTCGCGGCCTCGAGCCGGCGGCCCTGCTCCAGTGCGATCCGGGCCAGCAGCAGCCGGGCCGACAGCGTCAGCCACGGCTCGTCCCCTTGCCGGGTGGTGAGCAGCGAACGCGACAGCTCCGTGGCGGTCGCGAAGTCCCCGCGCACCAACAACGCCTGGGCGAGCGTCCGGGTCGCCTGTGGAGCGATGTGGTCGGTGCCACGGTCGAGCGCGATGGCATGCCGCGCCTCCGCCTCGGCCCGGTCGAGGTCGCCGGCGTCCAGGTGCATCTCGGCGCGGATGCTGGCCGTGCGCGCGATCTCCAGGTCGGGGTCGGCCGCTTCGCGGGCGTGCTGGTCGGCGCGTTCCAGCAGCCACAGGCCCTCATAGGTCCCGCGGGCCTCCGACGCGGCGATGCCTGCTCGTCGGGCGACCTGGGCACCGATCTCGGGCGGTCCGTCGCCGCTGGTCAGGGCGGTCTCGAGGATGTCCGCAGCGTCGCCGGCCCGCATCGCGGTGTAGAGCGAGGAGAAGGCGCGATTGGCCAGCGCGTAGCCGTGGTTGCGGGTCTCAGGGGCGTCGCACGCCGCCTCGACGGCAAGCCGCATCGTCGGCAGGTCGGCCAGCCACGGGGCATCGGCCGCGCCCACGTTCATCTCCACGGGGAGCACGCTGTCGGCCCACCGGACCAGTGCACGGCGTACGGCGGCCTCGTCGTCGGTCGACGCGGTCAGGAAGGCGCCGTGGCGGCGGATCGGCGCCAGCATGTCGATCCGGCCGTCGGGCAGCGTCTCGACCAGGCAGCGACCTGCGAGCGCGAGCGCGAGGTCACGTCCGGTGTCGAGGTCCACCTCGGTGATGGCCGCGAGCACGGCCAGACTCACCGGGACGGTCATCGCGGAAAGCCGACGAAAGCAGCGCTGCTGGTCGTCGTCCAGCAGGTCGTACGACGCCTGTACTGCCTCCGAGAGGGAGGTGGTCGGCGCGACCTTGGTCATGCCGACCAGCGCGACGTGGACCGCCATCTGCTCGATCAGCAGCGGAAGCCCGCCGCTGGCCCGCAGCAGCCGACGCACGTCCGGTTCGGACTCGGTCAGGTCGACCGGGTGTCCGCCGGCCTCGATCACGCCTCGACAGAACAGGGCGACCGCCGGCCCCTCGAGGGGCTCGTGGTCGGCCGGCGTCCGGAACGGGCCGAGGCGGACCACGCGGCGGCCGGGCATCGGGCGCAGCGAGCTGGACGTGGTGAGCACCCGAGCCTCGGAGGTCGCCTCCATCACCGAGGCAATGACCCCGTCGAACTCGTCGACGTCCACACCGTCGACGAGCAGCCACCGGGCCCGATCCTCCAGGGCGCGCTTCAAAGCGCCTTCAAGCGAGTCCGAGGGGGCCAGCACCTCGTTGAGCTCGTCGAGGCAGGAGCGGAGCAGATCGGGCAGTTTGGTGATCCCACGGGCGCTCACCCAGGTCACGTCGTTCCGCTCCCGGACCAGCGTCCGCAGCACGGTGGTCTTTCCGCAGCCAGGCGGTCCGACGACGCTGATCCAGCGCTCGCTGTCGAGCGCGGCAGGAAGCGCCGTCAGCACGTCTTCGCGCCCGATCATCCGGATGGCCACGATCGCCATACTGCTCGACTTCGGCCCGTCGCGCGATCCCACAGGCCGCTGGATCCTACGTAGCCGGTTACGTAGGACTACCGATGCGGCGCGCCGGGGGTCTCCGCCACAGTGGTCTTGTCGCTGGACGGGCCGATCGGGGGACGGCCCGTTCCGGGCGACGGACACGGAGACGGGGGGCGAGGGCCCGTCGTCACGAGAGCTGCCGCCGCGGATGCCAGTCCACCGCGGCGGCGGCTCGTTCCTCGTGGCCGAGGTGCTGCAACGATGTGGTCCGTGCCGGACATGGAGCAGTCATGAGCCAACGGCAGGAGCGCTTCCGGGAGCTGTACTCCACCCACGTCGACGCGGTCACGGGGTACTCCCTGCGCCGGGTCGACCGACCCGAGGACGCGGGCGACGTCGTCTCGGAGACCTTCCTCGTCGCCTGGCGCCGGATCGCGGACGTCCCCCATGGCGAGGGCGCACGGCTGTGGCTCTACGGGGTCGCGCGCCGCACCCTGGCCAACCACCGGCGCGGCGAGGGCCGGCGTACGGCGCTGGGGGACCGGCTGCGCCACGACCTGGCCACCACGGTTCCCGATCACGCCTTCGTCGTGACCGAGCAGGAGACCGTGCGCGCGGCGCTGGCCCGACTGGCGGACCGCGACCGGGAGATCCTCGAGCTGGCCGCGTGGGAGGAGCTCGAGCCGCGCGAGATCGCGGAGGTGCTCGGCATCTCGTCGGTGGCCGTCCGCAGTCGGCTCTCACGCTCCCGGGCGCGGCTGCGCCAGGTGCTCGGCAACGATCCGCCTCCGGCCGGACACCTCACCAGTACGTACTCGCGACTCGTCCCGGAGGAGGCACCGTGACCCGCACCGATCCCATGCCCGAGCGCATGATTCGCCCCACGATCACCGACCAGGAGGTGGCGCTGCTCCCGCTCGCGGACGGGCGCGCCGACCTGCTGGAGGAAATCATGTCCACACCCGTCCTCGACCACGCCGAGCCGGCCACCCGTCGTACGCCGCCGGGCTGGCTGGTCGCCGGCGCGGCCGCCGCCGCGGTGGCCGCCATCGCACTCGGCTCCACGCTCGGGGGCGACGCCGCGTCGCCGGATCGGGTGCCGAGCGCCGATCCGCCGCCCGAGCAGTCCCTCGTCCAATCCCCTGAGTTCCGGGCAGCGCCCGTGGCGCCGGTCGTCCCCGAGGTCTCGGACGGACGCTACGTCGGGGTCGAGGTGATCGGCTGGGACGTGGTGGCGCTCTACGAGGGCTACGGCGAGCTCACCATCGGCTGGGAGAACGGAGACCAGTGGCTGGAGGTCGTCCGCTACCCGGCCGACAGCTACCAGTCCTACTTCGCCGACCGCGACGCCTACCGCGAAGGGACCGCGGGGTCCCTGTTCGGTCGGGCCGCGACGACCTGGCCCTACTCACGCGACGACCACGCCACCATGACCACTCCCGCGGACGGCTTCTTCTTCGAGGTCCGCGCGGCCGGGATGCGGTTGCCCGCCTACGAGGAGCTCATCACCGGACTCGTGCAGACCGACGAGGCCGGGTTCTACGCCGGGTTGCCGGACGGGACGGTCACGCCCGCCAATCGCGACCAGGCCATCCGCGACCTGCTGCGCGGCGTCACCGCACCGGAGGGGTTCGGTCCTGAAGACGTCGACCTGGACGGCTTCAACGCGCCGTACCACGCGTCTGCGGCGGTGGCCGGCGCGGTCGGCTGTGCGTGGTTGGAGGTCTACGCAGGGGGCACTCCGGCGGCGCAGAAGCAGGCGCTGGCGGCGCTGGACGGCAGTGTGGACTGGCCGCTCCTCCAGGCGATCGACGCCGAGGGCGACTACCCCGAGGTGTTCTGGATGCTCGCCGACGACCTGCGTGGCGGCCGTTCGGCAGCCGAGCTGAGGTCCTCGATCTGCTGACCCGGGCCGGGGACCCCGCCATGGTCCTCACCCACCGGCACGGCTGGAAGTCCCTCGTATCATCGGAGCATGGACGTGCTCCTCGGACTTCTGGTCGTGCTGGCGGTCATCGGCGGCGTCGTCGCCCTCACGGGCCGGTCTCGGAGGACACGCGAGCTGGAGCGGAAGAACGCCGAGCTCGAACCGGTCAAGAAGCTGGCCTTCGAGGACATCACGGCGCTCGGCGTCGAGCTGCAGGAGCTCGACCTCGAGATGGCCGGCCGTGAGCTGGACGCCGGCATGAACGCCGACTACCAGCGAGCGCTTGACGCCTACGAGGCCGCCAAGACCGCCGGTGACCGGCTCACCGAGCCCGACCAGATCAAGCACGTCACCGAGATCCTCGAGGACGGCCGCTACGCCATTGCCTGCGTCCAGGCGCGGGTCGCTGGCCTGCCGTTGCCGACCCGTCGACCGCCGTGCTTCTTCGACCCGCGTCACGGCATGTCGATCGAGGACGTCCCCTACACCCCGCCGGGAGGGACCCGCCGCGACGTACCTGCCTGCACGCTGGACGCCGAGCGGGTCAGGGCCGGCGCCGAGCCCGACATCCGCCAGGTCATGGTGGGGTCGCGCCGGGTGCCCTACTTCCAGGGTGGTCGGGCCTACCAGCCGTACGCCATGGGCTACTTCGGCGCCTACGGGCCGATGGAGTGGATGTTCATGGGGATGCTCTTCAGCGGTGGTTTCGACGCCCTGGGCGGCCTCGCCGAAGGGATCGGCGACGGCCTCGGCGCGATCGGTGAGGGTATCGGCGACCTGTTCGACGGCTTCGACTTCTGAGGACTGCCCGCAGGGTGGCGGGAGCCCGGGTGGCGCGGCTCGGTGGCAGGATCGTCGCATGCTGACGTGGGTCCCTGCGCTCGTGCTGACCCTCGGTCTGGGGTTCGCTCCTCCTGCGGCGGGTGAGCCTGCGGCGGGTGAGGCAGTGCTGCCGCCGACCGGCGTGGACTGGGACTACCAGCTCGGTGGCGCGCGTCCGGTGCCGGACCGGGTCGGCATCGTGGTGCGCGACCGGACCGACGAGCCTGAGCCCGGGCTCTACAACGTCTGCTACGTCAACGGCTTCCAGACCCAACCCGATGCCAAGCGGTTCTGGCGCGACCGATGGCGGCTCGTGCTCAAGGACGACGGCACACCGGTGGTCGACGGCGAGTGGGGCGAGTGGCTCCTCGACATCGGGACGCCGGCGAAACGCCGTGCCCTGGCGAAGATCATGGGTCGGTGGACCGCCGGCTGCGCCGAGGACGGCTTCGATGCCGTCGAGTTCGACAACCTGGACTCCTTCACCCGCAGCCACCGCCTGCTCTCGGCGCGGGACGCCCGCAAGTACGCCGACCGACTGGTCGCCCGCGCCCACGAGGACGGACTCGCTGCCGCCCAGAAGAACCGGGCCGGCTGGGACGGCACCGCCGTCGGCTACGACTTCGCGATCGCGGAGGAGTGCGCTCAGTGGCACGAGTGCGGCCAGTACGTCGCGACGTACGGCGCGCTGGTAGCTGGCCGTCGAGTACCGCACCCGGCCCTTCCGGCGAGCCTGTCGGAACTGGGGGAACGAGGTCGCGGTGGTCCGACGGGACCTGCCGCTCGCCGCCGACGGCGTACGCCGCTGGTGCCGGTCGGACTGATCTTCGCGTTTTCACCAGAAGGGGTGAAGCGGGGTCGGGGACATCGCCCTACCGTCGAGGCGCTGCAGGGCAGCCGGACGGCGAGACTTCGTGGTCCGAACGGGGGCGCACAGGAGGATCTCGTGGGGTCAGGTGTGGAGACCGGTCGGATCACCACCGACATCCCGGCACGGATGGACCGGCTGCCGTGGTCGCGCTGGCACTGGTTGGTGGTGGTCGGCCTCGGCACGGTGTGGATCCTCGACGGCCTCGAGGTCACCATCGTGGGCTCGATGTCCGATGCGCTGGCAGATCCCAAGACCGGGCTGGGGCTCGACAGCTTCGACGTCGGCCTCGCGGGCGCCGTCTATGTCACCGGGGCGTGCCTCGGCGCGCTGTTCTTCGGGCAGCTCACCGACCGGTTCGGTCGCAAGAAGCTGTTCCTGCTGACGCTTGCGGTCTACACCGTCGCCACCGTGCTGACGGCGTTCTCGATGAACCCGACCTGGTACTTCGCGTGCCGGTTCCTCACCGGCGCCGGCATCGGTGGCGAGTACGCCGCCATCAACTCCGCCATCGACGAGCTGATCCCCAAGAAGTACCGGGGACGCGTCGACGTCGCCATCAACGGCTCGTTCTGGGTCGGTGCCGCGGGCGGTGCGCTGCTGACCATCCCGCTGCTGGACCCGACCCTGGTCAACCAGGAGTGGGGCTGGCGGGCCGCGTTCGGGCTCGGCGCGATCCTGGCCGTCGGCATCCTGATCGTGCGTCGAAACGTCCCCGAGAGCCCCCGCTGGCTGTTCATCCACGGCCGCGAGGACGAGGGCGAGCAGATCGTCCGTGACATCGAGGGTCGGGTCGAGGCGGAGACCGGCACAGAGCTGCAGTCGGTGTCGGAGACGATCACGATCCGGCAGCGCCGGACGATCGGGCTCCCGCTCATCGCGCGCACCGTCTTCACGATGTACCCGCGGCGTACGGTGCTCTGCCTGGCGCTGTTCATCGGCCAGGCCTTCCTCTACAACGCGTTCTTCTTCACCTACGGCGACACCCTCGGAGAGTTCTTGGGGGTCGAGCAGGTCGGCTACTACATCGCCGTCTTCGCGGTGAGCAACTTCGTCGGGGCGCTGGCGCTGGGTCCGCTGTTCGACACCATCGGCCGGGTCAAGATGCTCACGGCCACCTACTCGATCTCCGGAATCCTGCTGATCATCGCCGGGCTCACGCTCGACTCCTACACCGCGGTGACGCTGACCCTGATGGGGTGCATCATCTTCTTCTTCGCCTCCGCGGGCGCCAGCGCTGCCTACCTCACGGCCAGCGAGATCTTCCCGATGGAGACGCGCGCGCTGTGCATCGCGTTCTTCTACGCGATGGGCACCGCCGCCGGCGGCATCGCCGGCCCACTGCTGTTCGGCAAGCTGATCCAGCAGGCCGTGGACGGCGGGGAAGGCATCTCGGCAATCGCGCTCGGCTACTACCTCGGCGGTGCCCTGATGATCATGGGCGGCATCACCGCCGCCTTCCTCGGCGTGAAGGCAGAAGGACAGTCGCTCGAGAGCATCGCGCGACCGCTGACCGCTGAGGACGACGACGCCGACTCGGGACGGCAGGACGACGACCGCACCCCGCAACGGGTGTGATCACCCACCACCGAGAGGAGTCGACCATGCCCATGCCGCCCCCCAGGGCCTCCGTCGAGGGGATCCGCGACCGACACGTGTTCCACGAGATGGGGCAGATCGTCCGCGCGCTGGAGGCCACTGGCCCACAGACCGCCGACGACCTCGCCTGGACCGTGGGTGCCTACTACTGGGAGTACGGACGGTTCGATCGGGCACTGGCCTTCGCGGTCAGCGACGGCCTGGTGTTCATGACCGCCGAGGGGACCGTCAGCGCCAGCGGCTGAGCTCGCTCGCTAGTCTCGCCGGGTGACCGCTACTCCCGACCGCGACGGCCTCCACACGACGACGTACGGCGACGGCGGCTCCCTCGTGGTGTTCTGCCACGGGCTCTTCGGGCAGGGCAAGAACTGGACCCAGGTCGGCAAGGTGCTTGCTGCCGACCACCGCGTGCTGCTGGTCGACATGCCCCACCACGGCCGCTCCGCCTGGGCCGACGAGTTCGACTATGTCGACGCCGCCGACCAGGTCGCAGGGCTGCTTGACGCAGCCGACCCGGTCGCGCTGGTCGGCCACTCGATGGGCGGCAAGATCGCGATGCTGGTCGCGCTGCGCCACCCTGAGCTCGTCGAGCGGCTGTGCGTCGTCGACGTGTCGCCGGTGCAGTACCACCACAGCGACGAGTTCGCGGGCTTCATCGAAGCCATGCAGGCGCTCGACCTCGACCGGCTCGAGCGGCGCGGTGACGCCGACGAGGCGCTCGCCGACGCGGTGCCGAACAGCACCGTCCGCAGCTTCCTGCTCCAGAACCTGCGCCGCCACGACGACGGTTGGGCGTGGCAGCTCAACCTCGACGTGCTCGGCCGCGACCTCGAGCGGCTCGGGGACTGGCCCGCCGACCGACTCGACGACGCGGCGTCGTACGACGGGCCGGTGCTGTGGGTGGCGGGGGAGACCTCGCACTACGTCAGCGACGAGTACGCCGAGGCGATGGACCGGTGGTTCCCGAAGAACCGCCGGGTGACCGTCAAGGGCGCCGGTCACTGGGTGCACTCCGAGCAGCCGGAGACCTTCACCGAGGTGCTGCGCCGCTTCCTCGACTGAGGTGAGTCAGGCGGGCAGTGGTCGGATCGAGCCGGACGCCGCTGCCGGAGGCTCGACGCGCGCGGCCCGGGCGCGGGAGAGGACCTCGGGCGGGAAGGGCGCCGACCTCCCGCCGACCACGTGCACGCCGAGGACCTCCTCGGTGGCACGCAACCGGTTGTCGACCCAGAGCTCGTGCCAGATCCACACCAGCTTCTCCGTCACGCCGATGACCGACGATCGGACCTCGAGCCCGGTGCCGGCCGGGACCTCGTCGAGGTACCGGACGTGGGCCTCGACCGTGTAGAGCGAGGCGTCGTGCTCCTCGCGGTAGGCCGCACCGAGTCCGACCGAGTCCATGACGGCGTCGGTGCCGTGCCCGAACACCAGCACGTAGTAGGGCTCGGAGAGGTGGCCGTTGTAGTCGATCCACGCGTCCTGGACGGGCTCTCGCCACACGACGGGGTCGGTGGTCATGCGCGCCCCAGCGCGCGGAGGACGGCGATGACGCTGCGGTCGCGTTCGGTGACGAGGTCGTCGATGGTGCGGCCGTCTGCTTCGTGGTCGCAGCCCTCGACGACGGCGTCGCGGAGCTCGGGGGTCAGCTCGGGGGCGGCGAGGCGGGTCCAGGGGGACTGCAGGGAGGGTCCGAAGTGGTCGAGCATGTGGGCCATACCGCCCTGGCCGCCGGCGAGGTGGAAAGTCAGCATCGGACCCTGGGCCGGCCAGCGCAGTCCGGGTCCGTGGGTGATGGACAGGTCGATCTGCTCCACGGTGGCCTCGCCTGCGGCCACCATGTGGAGTGCCTCGCGCCACACCGCCTCCTGCAACCGGTTGGCGATGAACCCCGGCACCTCGTGCTCCATGGTGAGCACCGACTTCCCCGCCAGCCCCCAGAAGTCCGAGGCCCACTCGACCACGTCGGGGTCGGTGAGCTTGCCACCGACCACCTCCACGAGCGGGATCAGGTACGGCGGGTTGAACGGATGCCCGACCACGGTCCGGCCGGGCGTCGCACAGCGGGTCTGCAGGTCCGTCATCGCATAGCCCGAGGTGGAGGAGGAGATCACCACACCCTCCGGGGTCGCGGCGTCGAGGTCGGCCAGCAGCCGGCGCTTGAGCTCGAGGTCCTCCGGGGCGCTCTCCTGGACGAAGTCGGCCTGCCCGCACGCGGTGGCGAGGTCGGGCTCGTAGGCGAGGTGGTCCCGGGACGCGCCGTCGGCCAGGCCCAGCTCGGTCAGCGCCGGCCACGCCGCGTCGACGAGGTGCCGCAGACGCGCCTCGGCGTCGGGCGCGGGATCCCAGGCCACCACCCGGTAGCCGCGGGCCAGGAAGTGGGCCACCCAGCCGCCGCCGATGACACCGGCACCGGCACAGACCACGGTCCGGACCTCCCCGGGCGCAGGGCGCACGTCAGGACCTGGCCTTCAACGCGAGGATCTCGCGGCCCTCGTCGGGGGTGGCGACGTGGGCGCCCATCGCCTCCACGATCGTGCGGGCCTGCTCGACCAGCTGGGCGTTGGTCGCCTTGACGCCCTTGCGGAGGTACAGGTTGTCCTCGAGGCCGACCCGGACGTGGCCGCCGAGCAGGATGGACTGCGCCACCCACGGCATCTGCATGGGACCCAACGCGAAGGAGGCCCAGACCGCGTCCTCGGGGAGCTGGTTGACCATCGCCATCAGCGTGCCCGGATCGGCCGGTGCACCGTAGGGGATACCCAGGCACAGCTGGTACATCGCGGGCTGGTCGATCAGCCCCTCTGCCACGAGCTGCTGGGCGAACCAGAGGTGGCCGGTGTCGAAGATCTCCATCTCGCACCGCACGCCCAGCTCCTGGATCCGCTTCGCCCCCTCCCGCAGCATGTCCGGGGTCGAGACGTAGACCAGGCTGCCCTCGCCGAAGTTCAGGCTCCCGCAGTCCAACGTGCAGATGTCAGGCAACAGCTCCGCCACGTGCGAGAGCCGGTCCACCCCGCTGACCAGATCGGTGCCCTCGAGGAACGTCGTGGGGTCGTGCGGGTCGAGCACCAGGTCACCACCCATGCCGGCGGTGGTGTTGACGATGACGTCGACGTCCGAAGCACGGATCCGCTCCACCACCTCGCGGTACAGCGCGACCTCGCGCGACCCCCGGCCCGTCTCGGGGTCACGCACATGGATGTGGACGATCGTCGCCCCCGCCCGCGCCGCGGCAATGCCCGACTCAGCAATCTGCTCCGGGGTCACCGGCACATGCTCCGAACGACCCACCGTGTCCCCGGCACCAGTCAGAGCGCAGGTGATCATGACGTTGCGATTCACTGCGATGTCTCCTTCATCAGCGGCCCTTCCAGACAGGGGGTCGTTTCTCGGCGAAGGCCCGGAAGCCCTCGAGGCCGTCCTCGGACGCGTAGAGCGTGGCCACAGTCGGGAGGCTGCTCGACGTCACCAGGTCCATCGCCTCCTGGAACCGCAGCGACTCCGCCACCCGGGCCGTCTCCTTGATCGCGGCGAAGACCAGCGGCGGACCGGAGGCCAGCAGCCGCGCGACCTCCCACGCCCGGGCGCGGACCGACTCCTCGTCCGGCAGCACCTGGTTGACCACCCCCCAGCGCGCCGCCTCCTCCGCCGCCATCCAGCGTCCGGTCAGCAGCAGCTCCATGGCCACGTGGTACGGCATCCGTTTGGGCAGCTTGATGGTCGCGGCGTCCGCGAGGGTGCCGGCGTTGATCTCAGGCAGCCCGAACTGCGTCGCCTCCGAGGCGTAGATCAGGTCGCAGGACAGGGCGAGCTCGAAGCCGCCGCCCATCGCCAGGCCGTGGACGGCGGCGATCACCGGCTTGTCGAGGTGGGGGAGCTCCTGCAGTCCGCCGAAGCCGCCGACGCCGTAGTCGCCGTCGACCGCGTCGCCCCCGGCGGCGGCCTTGAGGTCCCAGCCGGCGCAGAAGAACTTGTCGCCCTCGGTGCGCACGATGGCCACCCGCAGGTCGGGGTCGTCGCGGAACCCCGCGAACACCTGCCCCATCTCGCGGCTGGTGGCGAGGTCGATGGCGTTGGCCTTCGGTCGGTCGAGGGTCACCTCGAGGACGGCGCCCTCGACGTGGGTGCGTACGGCGGTCGCGGGGTCGGTCATCTCAGGCTCCCAGGGGTCGCAGCATCGACCGGCTGATGATGTGTCGCTGGATCTCCGACGTACCGTCCCAGATCCGCTCGATCCGGGCGTCGCGCCAGATCCGCTCCAGGGGCAGCTCGTCCATCAGGCCCATGCCGCCGTGCACCTGGATCGCCTCGTCGGCGACCATCGCCAGCATCTCGGTCGCCTTGAGCTTGGCCATGGCGATGTCGGCGTCGGTGGCGGTGCCCTGGTCGTACAGCCACGCCGCGTGCAGCGTCATCAGCTCGGCAGCTCGCAGCTCGGTCCTCATGTCGGCCAGCTTGAAGCCGATGCCCTGGAAGCGTCCGATCGGCTGGCCGAACTGCTCGCGGCTCGCTGCGTGAGCGACCGACAGCTCGAGCGCCCGCTCGGCGCGACCCAGGCACGCCGCCGCGACCTGGAGGCGGGTCGAGCCGAGCCAGGTGCCGGACAGCGCGAACCCCTGGCCCTCCTCGCCGAGCAGCGCGTCGCCGTCGACCCGCACGTCGTCGAAGTCGAGGATCGAGTTGGTGTAGCCCCGATGGGACACGCTGCGGTAGCCGTCGTGCACGGTCAGGCCGGGGGTGTCGAGGTCGACCAGGAACACCGACATGAGCGTTCGTCCTGCGTCGTCGAGGCCGGTCACCGCCACCAGGATCACGAAGTCCGCCTCGTCGGCGTGGCTGATGAAGTGCTTGGTGCCGCGGATCCGCCACCCGCCTCCGTCGCGGGTGGCCCGCGTGCGCATGGCACGCATGTCGGACCCGGCGCCGGGCTCGGTCATGGCGAGGCAGTCGATCCTCTCGCCGCGCACGCAGGGGAGGAGGTAGCGCTCACGTTGGGCGGGGGTGCCGGCCAGGAGGATGTTGGACGGTCGGGGGACCCCGGAGTACTGCAGTGCGTAGCCGGCCCGGCCGAGCTCCTTCTCGAAGAGCACCCACGTCACCGTGTCGAGGCCGGCCCCGCCGACCTCCTCGGGCATGTTGGCGGCGCAGAGACCGGCGGCCCGGGCCTTCGCGCGGATCTGGGCGGCCAGCTCGGGTCGCAGCACCCCCGTTCGCTCGACCTCCTCCTCGTGAGGGTGGAGCTCGCGCTCGACGAAGGCGCGCGTCACCTCCACGATGCTGCGCTGCTCGTCGGTCAGGGCGAAGTCCATGCGGTGAGATCTCCTGGGTGGGTGGTGTCGGGTCAGCTCCCTGCCACGGCAGCTGATGCGGCGCCTCGGCCGGTCCGTACGGCGCCCTCCATGTAGCCGGCGACCCACTGGTCGGAGCCGCAGACGTAGAACGGTGGCTCGTGCGTACCGTGCAGCGGGCCCACCGCCCCCACGTCACCGGGACGCCAGTGGGTCACGTAGCCCTGCGTCCAGGGGTCGGTGCCCCAGAGCCGGGTCCAGGTCTGCTGCGGGGAGGTCGCCTCGGGTCCGTACATGCCGGCCACCTGCTCGAGTGCCTCACGGGTCCGGGTCTCCGGGTCGGCCGCGGCGAACGCGGCGAACCGCTCGGGAGGCACCAGCGCCGACAGCACACCCTCCTGCTGCGGCCAGGTGGAGCCCAGCACCCCCTCGCTCTCCGCGAGCCCGTTCTGGCCTCGGTCCCGCCAGAACGGCCGGTCGTAGGCGGCGACGAACTTCGCAGCCCACGCGTGGCGTTGGCGCCGCAGCGACCGGAGCCGCTCCTCGCTGACGCCCTCGATCCCGATGTCCCTGGCGGGACCCGACGGTACGGCGAGCACGACCGCGTCGGCGCGCAGGCTCTCCCCGGCCGAGGTGGTGACCACGCTGCCCCGGGCGTCGATCCGGATGCTCTGCACCGGCGTCGAGAGGCGCACGTCGCTCAACCCCGCCGCCATCGTCAGTGCGACCGTGGCAGAGCCCTCGGCCACGCGCAGGTTCTCCCACTGCTCGACGTCGTAGCTGCCGGTGCTGCCGCCGGCGCGGAGCTGACGGGCGTGCGCGAACAGGCTCGTCCGCTCGATGGAGCCGTCGGACATGCTCAGCTGGAACATCTCCCACAGCCTGAGCACGGCAGGGGTCGCCCTCATCTCACGGAGCCAGTCGCCGACGCTGGTCCGGTCGAGCCGGTCGAGGTCGGGGTGGGACCACGCGTCGCCGGGGTCGATCCCGTCCAGCATGGCGACCAGTGAGGCCTCGACCTCCGCCGAGGACGCGCGGTCGGCCTCCGTGCACCAGGAGGGCCACTCGCCGATGTCGACCGATTCGGGAACCTGGCGGGTGATCTCGCCGGGCTCGGCGACGTACGACGCGGTCAGCGTGAGCCCGAGCTCGGCCACCAGGCCCAGGTAGCTGGTGTGGGCGTTGCCGACGACCTCGCCGCCGAGCTGGACGCGCCGACCGTCTGTGAGCTCGACCTGCTCGACCCGACCACCGACCCGGGGACGGGCCTCGAGCACGGTGACCTGCGCCCCGCTCGCCTCGAGGTCGCGCGCGGCGGAGAGGCCGGCCAGCCCAGCCCCCACCACCACGACGTCGGGGCGGCTCATGCTGCGCCTTCGAACCCGGCCGGCGCGGGGAGAGGTCCGTCGTGGCCGACCAGGATCCCCACGGTGGTGGCGATGACGGCCCGCGCCTGGGGGATCCCAAGGTTCGGGTCCCTCGCCAGCACCCGTGCCCCGAGTCCGTCGGTGAGCGCGACCGCCGTCTCGGCGATCGCCCGGGCGTCGAGGGCGGTGTCGAAGACGCCGGAGGCGAGGCCCTCGCGCACGATGTCGGCCAGGGTGGCGTAGAGGTCCTCGTAGAGGTCGGCGCCGACCTTGGCGAGGTGCGGGTCGCGGATGCACAGCAGGGCCAGCTCCTGCCACAGGAGCCACTCGTCCGCGCGCTGGTCGTCGCTGGGAAGGCACCGGTCGAGGAACGAGGAGAGTCGTTCAGCGGGCCCGTCGCCGGCCACGGACAGAGCCCGCTGGTTGAGCTCGGCCGAGACCTCGTGGGAGTGCCTGAGCACCTCGCCGAAGAGGAGCTCCTTGGTGTCGAAGTGGTAGTGCAGGAGGCCGGCCGAGACCCCGGCGGTGCGTGCGATCGAGGCCATCCGGACCTTGGCCAGACCGTCGCGGACGATGCAGTCGGCGGCAGCGGTGAGGATCCGGGTGCGCGCCTCCGCGGCCGCCTGCTCGCGCTGGCTGGGCCGGGACGGTCCGTCGGTTGCCATGGCCCCCCACTCGTTTGACTGTTCAGTCAGTCAGTGATGCTAGGATTTCTCGGGTGAGGCGTCAAGGGTCGCCGGCCGCGTCGTCGGCCACCTCGGCATCAGGTCGCCTCGACGCCCTCTTCTCGCCCCGGACGGTGGCCGTGGTCGGTGCGAGCGCAGATCCCGCGAAGTGGGGTCACATCATCGCCCGCCAGGCCCTCGCGTCGTCCGGCCGCCACCAGGTGCTGCTCGTCAACCACCGCGGTGACGAGGTCCTCGGCGTCGCGACGCACCGGTCCGCGCGGGCCGCAGCCGCGGCGTACGACGCGCGCCTGGACCTGGCCGTGCTGTGCGTGCCGGCGGGGGGATTCGTGGACGCCGTGGCCGACGCCGTGGCCGCCGGGGCCCGGGCGATCGTGGCCATCACGGCGGGACTCGCCGAAGTGGGTGGCGAGGGAGCCCGGATGGAGGCCGAGGGCGTCTCCATCGCCCGCGATGCGGGAGCCGTGCTGGTCGGACCCAACTGCCTGGGTGTCGTCGACACCACGACCGGGCTCCACCTGGCTCCCGTCGAGCTCCCGACGGGCGACGTGGCGCTGCTCAGCCAGAGCGGCAACCTGGCCCTCGACCTCGCCGGCCTGATGGCCGACCGCGGCCTGGGCGTCTCCCGGTTCGTCTCGGTGGGAAACCAGGCGGACCTCCGGGTCGTCGACCTCATGCTGGCGTGCGTCGACCACGAGGGCACCCGGGCGGTCGCGGTCTACACCGAGGACGTCGTCGACGGCCGGGCCTTCGTCGACGCGGCCCGCGCACTGCAGGACGCAGGCAAGCCACTCGTCGTGCTGGCGCCGGGGCGCAGCGAGGCGGCGGTACGCAGCGCCGCCTCCCACACCGGCTCACTGACCAGCTCCGCCATGGTGGTCGACGCGGCCTGCCGTGCGGCCGGTGCGCACCGGGTCGACCACCCGACCCAGCTGGCCGACCTGCTGGTCGGGCTGCGCGAGTCGCGACGCATGTCCGGCCGCCGGGTCGCGGTCCTGACCGATGGCGGTGGGCACGGAGCGGTGGCCGCCGACGCCCTCGCGGTGGCGGGGCTGGAGACGCCGGTCCTCACCGGCACGGTCACCACCGCGCTCGCGGACGCGCTGTGGACCCAGGCGACGGTGACCAACCCCGTGGACCTCGCCGGCGCCGGGGAGCGGGACCTCGCCAGCTATGCGCGGGGCGTCCGGGTGCTGCTGGACTGCGACCAGGTCGACGGCGTGCTGCTGTCGGGGTACTTCGGTGGCTACGCGTCCTGGCAGGCCGACCTCGCGGCGGCCGAGCTGGCCGCGGCCCGACAGATGGCCGACGTGGTCGCCGCCCGGGGCAGGCCCCTCGTCGTGCAGACGGTCGACCCGGACAGTCCCGCCAGCAGGGTGCTGCGCGCTGCTGGTGTCCCGGTGCACCGCGACGTCGATCGCGCGGCCACGGTGCTGGCGGGTCTCGTCGTCACGTCGACCGCAGGTCTTGGCGAGCGGCTCCCCGTGCCGGCACCGCCGGTCGCCGACGCGTCCTACCCGGCGGCGCGGGCGCTGTTCGCGGACGCCGGGATCGGCTTCCCGCCCGCCCGGACGGTCACCGATGCGGCGGGCCTGGAGGCGGCGCTCGACGACCCGCGGCTGGGGTTCCCCGTGGTGCTCAAGGCGACCGGGCGGCTGCACAAGTCCGACCAGGACGGCGTGCTCCTGGGCCTGAGCGACCGGGCCGAGGTGCGGGCGGCGTACGCCGACCTGGTCGCCCGGCTCGCGCCGCCCGCGGTCTCGCTCGAGGCGATGGTCCACACCCGCGACGGGGTGGAGCTGATCGTGGGTAGCGTGCGCGACCCCAAGTTCGGCCCCGTCGTCATGGTGGGGCTCGGCGGCGTCCTCACCGAGGTGCTCGAGGACACCGCGTGCGCTCTCGCGCCGATCACGGTCGCGGCTGCCCGCCGGCTGCTGCTGTCCTTGCAGGGGGCACCTGCCCTGCTCGGGGCCCGGGGCCGGCGACCCGTCGACGTCGACGGCGTGGCCGAGGTGGTCGCCCGCCTCTCCCGGCTCGCGGCTGCTCACCCCGAGCTGGTCGAGCTGGAGCTCAACCCCGTGCTAGCAGGGCCCGACGGCGTGGTGGCCCTCGATGCCCGCGTGGTTCTCGGGTGACGGGCGGGGCGTCGACTCAGACAGGCTCGACGTCGCGCCGGTAGCGCTGGTCGAACTCGTAGACCCAGGCGTCCTTCGACGGGAACACGCCGTTCACGAATGCCCGTGACGTCACGCCACGCTGGACCCGCTCGCACGCGTCGTTGTCCTGCGCGATCACCAGCTCGTTGAAGCTGACGACCGGCGACGGGTCGAAGTCGGGGTCGGCGACGGCCTCGGGGCTGAAGAGGTACTCGGTGACGAGCCGACAGCTCTGCGGGCCGGTCGGGAAGACCGCCGTGGCCAAGCAGGCGGAACCGTCGACGTCGAGGAACATCGAGGGATACACCAGGGCTCCGTAGTAGGACCCGGCGTCCTCCTGCCCGCGGACTCCTGGGAGCAGCGGCAGCCGCAGCCGTGGGTCCTGCGCGACCGTCGTGCGGCCGTCGGCCAGGGTGACGCCGCCGTCGTCGCGGCCGTCCTCGAAGATGGACCCCTTCTTGTACGCCGGCACCATGGCCACCAGCTCGGGGTGGATCGTGGGGCAGTGCAGGCACTCGTTGTAGTTCTCGATGATGATCTTCCAGTTCGCCGCGACCTCGGTGGTCGAGACGTGGCCGATCTGCAGGTCGCCCAGGCCGAACCGCGCCAGGTGCAGCGGCTCGTCCAGCTGGTCGGCGAGGTGCTCGAGCAGGGGCCGGGGCTCCTCGCGGGAGAGGTTGACGAAGACGAACCCCTCCCACACGTCCACGTGCACCGGCCACAGTGAGGTGGCGGGCCGGTCGATCTCGTCCTTGTCGATCATCGGGGTGGTGACCAGCGTCCCGTCCAGGGCGTAGCCCCAGGCGTGGTAGGGGCAGCGCAGGTGGGTGCGCACCTCGCCGTGCGTGTCATCACAGATCCGGGACCCCCGGTGGCGGCAGACGTTGTAGAAGGCGCGGACCTGCTCGTCCTTGCCGCGCACGACCAGGATGCTCTCGTCGGCGATCTCGATCCGCATCCATGCCCCGGGCTTCTGGATTCGCTCGGCCCGGCCCGCGTAGACCCAGTTGCGGTAGAACACCCGTTCCGTGTCGAGGGCGTAGGTCTCCGCGGAGTGGTACGCCGCACCGGGCAGGGTCTCTCGGATCTCACTGACCATTCGCTAACCATACAGTCAGCGAGTCGCCTCTGTCGCTGGCCAGAAGGAACTAACTGACTGTTCAGTCACCCCTGACAAGCCCCCTCCCGCTGTCTAGAATCCCTCGCATGCCTCCCGGTGACACTGGAACCCCGCGTACCGGCGGTGGTGCGATCTCGATCATCGGTCTGCGCAAGGAGTTCGCCGGGGTCACCGCCGTCGACGGCATCGACCTCGAGATCGGGGCGGCCGAGTTCTTCACGCTCCTCGGCCCATCGGGGTGCGGCAAGACCACCACGCTGCGCATGCTGGGCGGCTTCGAGCAGCCGACCAGCGGGCAGATCCTCCTCGACGGTGTCGACGTCGCGCAGAGCCCGCCCCACAAGCGCCCGGTCAACACGGTCTTCCAGAGCTACGCGCTCTTCCCGCACCTCGACGTCCACAAGAACGTCGCCTACGGCCTGCGGTGGCGCCGGGACCTGGACCGACAGACCCGGGACGCCCGCGTCGCGAAGGCCCTGGAGCTGGTCCGGCTCAGCGAGTACGCCCAGCGTCGGCCGCACCAGATGTCGGGAGGCCAGCAGCAGCGCGTCGCCCTGGCCCGGGCCCTCGTCCTCGAGCCGTCGGTGCTGCTCCTCGACGAGCCGCTGGGTGCGCTCGACGCGAAGCTGCGCCACTCGTTGCGTGCGGAGCTCTCCTCCCTGCAGCGCGAGGTCGGCATCACCTTCGTCTTCGTGACCCACGACCAGGAGGAGGCGCTGGAGATGTCGACCCGCCTCGCCGTCATGGACCGTGGCAGGGTCGTGCAGCTGGGGACACCGCAGGAGGTCTACCGGGAGCCGCTGACCGAGTTCGTGGCGGATTTCCTGGGCGTGGCCAACCTGCTGGACGTCGATTGCGTTCCGGGAGGCGCGGGGAGCCGCACCGTCCGGTACGGCGAGTTCACCCTCGAGGCGCAGGGTCCGGCCGGCGGTGACTCGACGCCGCGCCGAGCGGTGATCCGCCCGGAGTGCGTCGAGGTGCAGGAACCCGGCCTGACCGGGGCCAACCGGATCCCGGGCACGGTCGACCGTCTCGTCTTCCTGGGGTCGACGACCCAGCTGATGGTGCGACTCCCGCACGGCGACGTGCTGCAGTCCCTGGTCACCAACACCGGCCGGGACGACCACCTGGCCTCCGGGCAGCCGGTCACCGTCCACCTGCCACCTGAGTCGTTGCGGGTGCTGGCCCCGTCCGACCCGGCGCCGCTCGCCGTCGACGACTGATCGCTCGGCGGTGCGGGTCAGCCGTAGTCGGCGAGGTCCTCCAGTGCCGAGCCAGCGCCTCGACGGCGCGCCCGCAGGGCAACGTAGGCCAGAGCCAGCGACAGGAAGGAGGCGGCCAGCAGCAGCGTGGCCAGGGCGTTGAGCGCCGGTGTGGGCGCCGACCGGACGGCGTTGTAGAGCTTGATGGGGACGGTCACGTTCGAGGCGTCCCCGAACAGGAACTGGCTGACCACGAAGTCGTCGAGGGACGTGGCGAACACCAGCATCGAGGAGGCGAAGATCGACGGCATCAGGAGCGGGACCAGGATCGTGCGGATGGCGCGGAGGGGACTCGCGCCGAGGTCCTGGGCGGCCTCCTCGTAGTCACCGCCGATGGCCAGCAGCCGCGCCCGCACGACGACCAGCACGTAGGAGACCGAGAACGTCACATGGCCCAGGAGCATGGCCGGCAGGCCCAGCGGCACGAACTGGTAGAGGTTGACCATCACCAGGTAGAGCGCGGAGCCGATCACCAGCTCCGGGGTGACCAGGGGCACCAGCGCGATGCCGTTGGCCACCTTGCTGGTCCGCGAGCGCCAGCGGGTGAGCCCCAGGGCGAGCGACACGCCCAGCGGTGTGGCGACGAGGACGGTCGCTGCGCCCAGGACCAGGCTGTTCTGCAGTGCCAGCAGCAGGCTGGGATCCTCACCCACCGAGCCCTCGGCGCAGCAGTACCACTGGGTGGAGAATCCCTGCCAGGTGCTGCGTGACCGGCCGTCGTTGAAGGAGAACTGCACCGCGATCACGACCGGTGCGAGCGACCACAGGATGTAGAGCCACGTGATGCCCGCGAGCACGTAGGGACGGCGCCACGGGTTGCGCCACGGGGGAGTCATCGGGCGTCCCTGCTCGCGCGCTGGGTCAGGACGAGGTAGTAGGTCATGAAGAACAGCAGGACGATCGAGAGCAGCAGCACCAGCGCCGCTCCGAAGTTCTTCGAGGGGCCTTGGAGGAGGAACAGCTCGATCTGGTTGCCGACCATCGTGGTTCTCGGGGAGCTCGAGACGATCGTGTTGGTGTAGTAGTCGCCTGCCATGGGGAGTGCCGTGATGACGAAGGCGGTGATCAGCCCCAGCTTCGACAGCGGCAGCGTCACGTGCAGGAACGTGCGAACCGCGCCGACTCCGAGGTCGCGCGAGGCCTCCAGCAGGCGCTGGTCGATGCGGTCCAACGAGGCGAAGAGCGGGAGGATGAAGTACGGAAGGTAGCCGTACGCGAGGGCGATCACGACCGTGAACGGGTTGCCGCCCAGCCACGAGACGGGCGCGAGGCTGAAGATCCCGAGCACCTTGTTCACGTAGCCGTCGTCCTGCAGCAGGTTGACCCAGGCGAGCATCCGGGTGATGTAGTTGATCCACCACGGGGCGAGGATCAGGGCCAGGAGCAGGCCGCGTCTCCTCCCGGCCAGCCGGGCCGTGTAGTAGGCCACGGGGTAGCCGATGGCGGCGCAGATCAGCAACGCGATGCCCGTGTACGAGGCGGTGCGGAGCCACACCGCCTGGTAGGGACCGGAGAAGGAATCCGCGACCACCTGGGTGAACGTGGCGAACTGCCAGTCCAGGGGATTCCACGCCGGGATCGGCTCGCCGAAGAGATTGATGTTGCCGCTGAAGGCGACGGCCATGACGGCGTAGACGGGCACCAGGAACAGGGCGACCAGCCAGAACGTGCCGGGGAGCGCGAGCGCCGGCCACAGCCTTCGCGTCGCCCGGCGGTGGTCGACCGCGGGTTCAGCCACCGGCCTTGAACTGCGACCAGGACTGACGCCACAGGGCCTCGGTGCTCGGGGCGACCTCGTAGAAGGTGAGTCCCTCCTCGAAGTCACCGGGCTCCATCACCGCGTTCATCAGGTTCGCCGGGATGTAGCCCTGGTCGACGAGGTACTGGCTGGACAGCTTGGTCAGCGGCGGCTGGTAGCCGTTCCACCCGAAGTTGCGCAGGCCGATCTTGTTGTCGAGGAGGTCGTTGATGAGCAGGTGCGCGAGCACGGGCTTGGTGGAGCTCGCCGGGATGGCGATGTTGTCGTTGCCGATCACGCGCTCCGCGGCGTCGTCGGGGCGCCAGTAGGCCAGAACCTCGGGCGTCTCGCCCTTGGGCAGGTAGTACTGGCCGGCGATCGCGTCGCCTGACCAGGCCTGGTGGATGGTGGCGGTGCCCTCGGGGACCTCGGAGTAGGCGTTGATGTTGGCCTTGACCTGCACCCGGTCGATCAGCTCGATGAGCGAGTCCGTGGCTTGGCGGACGAGCTCGGGGTCGCTGGTGTTGATGTCCGTGCTGATCCCGTTGCGGAGCAAGGACATCGCGATGGCTTCCTGCTGGTCGTCGAGCAGGTAGATCTTGCCGGAGTACTGCTCGTCCCAGAGCAGGTCGTAGCCGTTGTCGGGGACGCTGGGCACCCGGTCGGCCCGGTAGAGGACACCCGTGTCATAGATCGTGTACGGGACGGTGTAGCGCGCACCCTGGTCGTACCAGGGGTCCTGGTACTCCGGCCAGACGTTCGCAAGGTTGGGCACGTAGCTCTTGTTGAGCGGCTGCAGGAGGTCGGCGTAGACCATCTTGCTCAGCACGCTGGGACCGGGGAAGACCAGGTCGAAGGACTCACCAGGTGCGCGGATCTTCGCCAGCATCTCGTCGTAGGTGGTGTACGGCGTGACCTGCACCGTGACGCCGTGCTCGGCCCCGAAGGCCTTCATCACCCCGGGCGCCATGTACTGGTCGTAGTTGAGGATCTTGAAGGCGCCGCCGGTCTCGGGCTCGAGCCCGTCGTCGATGCCGGCGTTGCTCTCCTTGATCGGCTGGGTCACCGGGCTGTCGGGCCGGGCGAGCGGGTAGGGGGTCGTGCCGGACTGCGAGGAGTCGGTGCCCCCGCAGGCGCTCAGCAGGGGAGCGGTCCCGAGTCCGACCCCGAGCCACAGTCCGCCCCGCAGCACTTCGCGGCGGCCCAGCACCGGGCGTCGTCGTCGCAGTGACGGATCAGCGGGGTCGAAGGTCACGCGCGCCTCCCGGAGTGCCGGTTAACTGACTGTTCAGCCAGTGGCGACCATTGTTGCTCGCCCGGGCAGACGTGTCGACCCCTCCGGGGTCGACGGTCACGCTCGGCAGCGCCAGACCGGCTGTGCGCGTGAGACGCTGGGCCGATGGGCGCGGAGGAGAGTCCCCAGGACGACTGGTTGTTCGAGGGCACGACCGATGCGGGCGAGGTCGCCGACCGGTACGACGCGTGGGCGGGGAGCTACGACGACGACCTGGACGCCTGGTCCTACCGGGCTCCCGAGGTCGTCGCCGAGGCCGTCGTCACCCGTCACCCCGACGCCCGCTCGCTGCTCGACGTGGGGTGCGGCACCGGGCTGGTGGGCACGGCGCTGCGCGGGCGCGGCTGTGCGGCGAGGATCGTGGGGCTCGACATCTCCGAGGCGTCCCTGCGCATCGCCGACCGCACGGGTGCCTACGAGTCCCTGGAGCGTGCCGACCTGCAGCAGCGTCTCCCCGTCGAGGACGACAGCGTGGACGTGCTCGTGTGCGTCGGCGTGATGACGTACCTGCCCGACGTCGAGGCCGTGTGGCGGGAGTTCGCCCGGGTCGTCCGGCCGGGAGGAATCGTCGTCGCGACCCAGCGTGAGGACCTCTGGGAACCTCGCCGGTGCCAGGACGTCGTCGACCGGTTGGCGGGGGAGGGCGTGTGGACGGCGCTCGACGTCAGCGGACCGGCGCCCTACCTCCCGCAGGCCAGCGGTGGCCTGGCCAGCGTCGGCTGCTACTACGTCGTGGCCGGGGTCCGCTGAGCCGGGAGCGGCCGCAGTCGGATCCTCAGGAGCGTCGGGCGCGGTAGGCGGCGACGGCGTTGCGGTTGGCGCAGGTGGTGGAGCAGTAGCGGCGCGAGCGGTTGCGGGAGAGGTCGAGGACGACGCCCTCGCAGCCGTCGTCGGCGCACACCCCGAACCGCGAGTGCTCGTCGGCGCGGATGACGTCGACCATCGCCATCGCCGTCTCGACCAGGATCCGCTCGGCGAGCGGGGCGTCGTGGTCGACCGCGTGGAGGTGCCAGTCGTAGTCCTCGTGGCGCACCAGCTCGGGCCGGAAGCTGACCTCGGTGAACGCCTGGTTGACCAGCCCGACCGCCTCGTCGCGGGCGGCGAGGACGAGGGCACGCAACCGTGGCCGCAGGGCCCGGACCTCGTCCAGCTCCGCGCGGGTCCGGTCGTGGCGGCCCGTGTAGCGCCACCGCGAGAGGAAGTCGTCGAGGGCCGCGACCGTGGTGAGGGGGTCCGGCTCCTCGGCGCTGTTGACCAGCTCGACGGCTGACTGGAGCGACATCTCGCTGTCATAGGCGAACACCACGTTGACACCTTACACGTTGTCGTACTAGCGTCACATGTCATGGCGATGATGACTGATGACGCCGCGGCGCAGGAGGTGACCTCACCCCGCACCGTGGCCGGGCTGACCTTCGCGATCGTCTGCGCGATGAGCTTCGGGGCTTCCGGCGCGATGGCCAAGGGCCTGCTGGCATCGGGGTGGACCCCGGCCGCGGCGGTCACGGCCCGCATCGTCGTCGGTGCCCTGGTGCTCGTGGTTCCCGGGGCCGTCGCGCTGCGAGGGCGCTGGCACCTGCTCCGGGACAACGCCCGCTTCGTCGTGGTCTACGGGCTGACTGTCACGGCGGTCACGCAGTTCGCCTACTTCAGCGCCATCGAACGGATGCAGGTCGGCGTCGCGCTGCTGATCGAGTACATCGCGCCCGTCGCCGTCGTCCTGTGGCTCTGGCTGCGCTACGGCCAGCGACCGGGCCGGCTCACCGCCCTCGGCGGCGCGGTGGCCGCGGTCGGCCTCGTGCTCGTGCTCGACCTGGTCTCCGGGGCCGACCTCGACCCCGTGGGGGTCGCCTGGGCCGTGCTGGCGATGGTCGGCTGCGCCAGCTTCTTCGTGATGTCAGCCCAGGTCGACAACGGGTTGCCCCCGGTGGTGCTCGCCGCCGCCGGCCTCATCGTCGGCAGTGTGGGCCTCCTGGGTGCCGGCGCGGTCGGCATCCTCGACATGACCTGGACCACCGCGCCCGCCGTGTACGGCTCCACGGAGGTGGTCTGGTGGCTGCCGGTCCTCGGGCTCGGAGTGATCACCTGCGCGGTGTCCTACACCTCCGGGATCATGGCCACCCGGCTCCTCGGCTCGCGGCTTGCCTCGTTCGTGGCGCTGCTCGAGGTGCTCTTTGCGCTGTTCTTCGCCTGGCTGTTCCTGGGGGAGTTGCCGGTGGCGGTGCAGTTCGTGGGCGGGGCACTGATCCTGGCCGGCGTCGTGCTGGTCAAGCTGGGGGAGCGCGGCACCGCGCACGCCTGAGTCCGGCGATGGCGGTCTGCCGGCAGCCGTGCTCAGCCTGCGGGGCTGAACCTCAGCGGGCGTCCTGGCGGCGGATGAAGATCTCCTTGGTCAGCATCAGGATCGCGGCGGCCGTCGGGATCGCCAGCAGTGCGCCCACGACGCCGAGCAGGCCGGCGCCGATCAGCGCCGCGATCACCGTCACCGAGCCGGGGATGTCGACGGCGCGCGACATGACGCGCGGGTAGATCACGTAGTTCTCGAGCTGCTGGTAGACGACGTAGAAGATCACGCACGCGATGCCGATGGAGGGATCGGTCGCAAAGCCGATGGCGCTGACGAGCACCGCGCCCAGCGTGGCACCGATCATCGGGATCACGTCGAGCAGCGCCACCACGAACGCCAGCGCCACGGCGTACTCGCCGAGGCCCACGATGAACAGGAAGATCAGCGAGCTGATGCCCGCACACATCGCCACGATGAAAGCGCCGGACACGTAGCCGCCGACACCGCGGAGCACCTGGTCGCCGAGCTTGGTGACCCGGTCGCGCCGGCTGGCGGGTGCGAGCCGGTAGATCGCCTCCTTCGTCGTGGTGAGCGAGGAGAGGAAGTAGAGCGTCAGCACGACGATGATGAAGGTGTTGGCCAGCGCCGACAGCACGGCCAGGCCGACGCCGAGCACGCCACCGAAGACACCCGAGGCGAAGTCGCCGTTGGCGACGTAGTCCTTGGCCCGCGAGATGAGGTCGTACTTCTCGTCGAACTGCTGGACCTGCTTGTTGCTCTGGAGCTGGTCGAGCCAGCCGGGTGCGTTCTGGGTGATCGTGGCGACCTGGTCGGTGATGACCGGAACGATCGCGAGCACGAACAGCGTCACCGCCGCGAGCACGAACGCGATGACGACCACGACGGCGTACGAGCGGCGCATGTTGCGCCGCATGAAGAACTCGACCGCCGGGTTGAGACCTGCCGCGACGAACATCGCCACGACGATCAGCACCAGGTAGGAGCTGACCGACAGCAGCGCGCTGCCCAGGAAGTACGCGAGTAGAGCGCCGAGCCCGCCGAAGAACCCGATGTAGAACGGCGTGTGCTTCGACAGCGGGTGTCCGAGCGTGCCCAGATCGTCCGAGTCGTCGGCGACGCGATCGCGCTCGACTGCGGCCTCGGCCTCGTCGGCGGCAGTCTCGCCGGCGACCTCTGGCTTCTCGGCCTGGCGACCGGGGCCGCGCCCGCGGCTCAGGACTCGTCCTCGCCGAAGCCTGCGACCACGTCGCGCAGTGAGGCCAGCTGGGCGGCGATCGCCTCGCGACGCTTGGTCATCCGCTCGACCTCGGCCCTGACGCCCGCGAGCTCACGGTCCGCCTCGGCGTGGCCGGTCGCGGTGATCGAGTCGGCCTGGGTGCGGGCCGACGCGACGATCTGCTCGGCCTCACGGCGGGCCCGGGCCAGCGTGCCCTCGGCCTCGGTCTGCGCCTGCTGCCGGTGGGCGTTGGCCTGGGTGGTGGCCTGGCGCGCCCGCTCCTCGGCCGCAGTCGCCCGCTCCTCGGCCTCGGCCACGAGGCGCTGGGTCTCGGCGGTGGCGTTCGAGTGGTGGTCGGCGGCCTCCTTGGTGAGCCGCTCCTTCTCCACCGCCAGCGTGCGCCGTGCCTCCTGCACCTCGCGGTCGGCCGCGGCGCGCGCCTGCTCCGCCTCACGCTGGGCGCCGATGCGCAGGTCCTTGGCCTCCTGCTGGGACGCGAGTCGGACCTGGTCGGACTCGCGCGTCGCGGAGGCGAGGAGGTCCTCGGCCTCCCGTCGGGCCAGGTCGCGCTCCTGCTCGGCGTCGGCGACCATCCTGGCGCGGGTCTCGTCGAGCTCCTGCAGCTGCACGAGCCGCATGTCCTCGGCCTCACGGGAGGCGTCGGCGCGGATCGCGGCGGCATCGCGGACCGCCTGGGTCCGGATCTCCTCCGCGTCGCGCTCGGCCCCCGCACGGACGTCGGCCGCCTCTTCCTCGGCGAGCCTCAGCATCGCCGAGGCCCGGCCGCCGAGACCGGCGTACGACGGGCTGAGGTTCTCCTTGAGCTGCTGACGCGAGTCCTCGAGCTGGGCCTCGAGCTCCATGACCCGCTTCTCCGACTCGGTCAGCGAGCTGGAGAGGCCGGCCTTCTCGCCGGCCAGCTGCTGGAACCGGGCGTCGACGGCGCTCTTGTCGTAGCCACCCCGGCGCACGACCGGGAACGAAGCGGCGGAGCCGGTGGCGGACACAGAGGCGGACCCAGAGGCAGACGCTGCGGGAGGCAGGGTGCGGGAGGTCGGAGCAGCTGGGCGGGTCGGTGCCGGTGACGGTGCGGGGCGGGCTTCCTGCCTGGGCGCAGCGGCCGGGGGGATGACGACGGCCTGGGTCGGTTCGGGGTCCGGCTGCGGCGCGGCGGGCTTCTGCGCCGGCGCCGACTCCTTGGGCAGGGTCGGGATCACCTGGGTCGCCTCGCTGTCGGAGTCGTCCGTGGCCTCGGAATGGGCGTCGGACGCGGTGCTGGTGCTCGCGTCGCTCCGGGCATCCGCACCGCCGGTGTTGTCCAGCTCGTCGTCGTCGAAGATGGACAGACCGCTGTCGCTCATGGGTGGAGAACCTCTTCCGGGATCGATGTGGCGTGCTGGCCCAGTCTCCCTGATCGGGCCACACCTTCCTACCCCGGCTCGCCCTGCGGACCCGGCGAACCCGGGCTCTCGGACCCCGGCTGGACCACTCGGCTGGACGACCCGGCGGACAGACCTGCTGGGCGAGTCGGTGACCTCGCGGGGCAGGTTTCCCCCACGAGGTCACGGTTTCCCCGCCTGAGCGGGGAAACCGCGCCGCCGCAGAAAGCGCTCAGACCCCGCGGAAGCGGTTGATCGCGTCCAGGTGTGTGGCGCGCAGCTCGTGGTCGAGGACGCCGAGACCCTCCTCGGGCGAGAGGCAGAGCACGCCGACCTTGCCCTGGTGGAGGTTGTGGTGGACGTCGAGAGCCGCCTGGCCGACCTCGGTGAGGTCGTAGGTACCCGACAGGGTCGGGTGGATCTTGCCCTTCGCGATCAGCCGGTTGGCCTCCCACGACTCGCGGTAGTTCGCGAAGTGGGAGCTGATGATGCGCTTGAGGTTCATCCAGAGGTAGCGGTTGTCGTACTCGTGCATGTAGCCGCTGGTCGACGCGCAGGTCGTGATCGTGCCGCCCTTGCGGGTGACGAAGACGCTGGCGCCGAAGGTCTCGCGGCCGGGGTGCTCGAAGACGATGTCGATGTCCTCGCCCCCGGTCAGCTCACGGATCTTGGCGCCGAGCCGCTTCCACTCCTTCGGGTTCTGCTGGGTGTTCTCCTCGTTCCAGAACCGGAAGTCCTCCTCGGACCGGTTGATGATCAGCTCGGCGCCCATGCTCCGGCAGATCTCGGCCTTCTCCTCGCTCGAGACGACGCAGACCGGGTTGGCGCCGCCGTTGAGGGCGTACTGGGTGGCGAACCCGCCGAGTCCTCCCGAAGCGCCCCAGATCAGGACGTTGTCGCCCTGCTTCATGTCACCACCGTTGCGGCTGACCAGCTGTCGGTACGCCGTGCCGTTGACCAGGCCGGGGGAGGCGGCCTCCTCCCAGGTGAGGTGCTCGGGCTTGGGCATCAGCTGGTTGGCCTTGACCAGCGCCACCTCGGCCAGGCCGCCGAAGTTGGTCTCGAACCCCCAGATCCGCTGCTCGGGGTCGAGCATCGTGTCGTTGTGGCCGTCGGGGTGCTCGAGCTCCACCGAGAGGCAGTGGGCGACGACCCGGTCGCCGGGGTTCCAGCGGTGGACGCCGGGGCCGGTCCGCAGCACGACGCCCGCCAGGTCGGAGCCGACGATGTGGTGGGGCAGGTCGTGGCGCTTCGCGAGCGGCGACATCTTGCCGTAGCGCTCGAGGAAGCCGAAGGTCGACACCGGCTCGAAGATCGAGGTCCACACGGTGTTGTAGTTGATCGCCGACGCCATGACAGCGACCAGCGCCTCGCCCGGGCCGAGCTCGGGGAGCGCGACGTCGTCGACGTGGAGTGACCTGCGGGGGTCCTTGTCGCGGGTGGACAGGCCCTCGAACATGTCGACCTCGTCCTTCTTGACGAAGGCGGCGCGGTAGGAGTCAGGGAGCTCCAGGTTCGCGAAGTCCGCGGGCGTGGCCTCGCCGGACTGGATGGCATCCAAGATGGTGTGCACGATCGGGTCACTCCTTGAGCGGCTGATGTGGGCTGTGGTGAAGATACCGACGAGTAGCCTCCGGCGCACCCGGGTGTGACGGAGGGCATCTCATCAATGTGTGGCGGCCGGCTCCACCAGCTCGACCAGGACACCGCCGGCGTCCTTGGGGTGGATGAAGTTGACCCGGCTCTCCGAGGTGCCGCGCTTCGGTGCGTCGTACAGCAGGCGCAGCCCGCGCTCGCGCAGCACCGCGCTGACCTGATCGACGTCGGTCACCCGGAACGCCAGCTGTTGGATGCCCGGCCCAGAGCGGTCGAGGAACTTCGCGATGGTCGACTCGGGGGAGAGGGGCGCGAGCAGCTGGAGGCACGAACCCGAGTCGCCGACCCCGACCATCGCCTCCCGCACCCCCTGCTCCTCGTTGACCTCCTCGTGGAGGACGGTCATGCCGTAGACGTCGCGGTAGAACGCCATCGCTTCGTCGAGGTCGGCCACGGCGATGCCGACGTGGTCGATGGCGGTGAACAGGTGGGCGGGCAGGTCCACGCCCGTCGTGGCTGGAGTCATGCCCACATCGTCGTGCCTGCAGGGGGCGTGAGGCGAGGAGGTGTGAGGAGTTCCTCACGCCCCACCCACTCCCGGGTGGGTGGGTCCGGTGGGTATCGTCGCTGGTATCCAGACACTCGCTCCTGATGGAGGCGCCACCATGTCCACGTCCGTGATCGTTGCCGGGGCCCGCACCCCGATCGGCCGCCTGCTGGGCGGTCTGAAGGACCTCTCCGCCGCAGAGCTGGGCGGCGTCGCCATCAAGGGTGCGCTCGAGAAGGCCGGGGTCTCGCCCGACCAGGTCGACTACCTGATCATGGGGCACGTCATCCAGGCCGGCGCCGGCCAGAACCCCGCGCGGACGGCGGGGATCGCCGGGGGACTGCCGATGAGCCTGCCGTCGATCACCATCAACAAGGTCTGTCTCTCCGGTATCAACGCCATCGCCATGGCCGACCAGATGATCCGTGCCGGCGAGCACGACGTCGTCGTGGCCGGCGGCATGGAGTCGATGACCCAGGCGCCCCACCTGTTGCCCAAGTCGCGCGCCGGCTTCAAGTACGGCAACACGGCGCTGGTCGACTCGATGGCCTACGACGCGCTCCACGACCAGTCCACCGACCAGGCGATGATCAACCTGACCGAGAGCTGCAACGTCGCCGGAGCCGAGCTCTCCCGCGAGGAACAGGACGCCTTCGCCGCGCAGTCCCACCAGCGCGCGGCGCTGGCGTGGAAGAACGGCCTCTTCGACGACGAGGTCGTCCCGGTCACCCTCAAGACACGTAAGGGCGACCTCACGGTCGCCGAGGACGAGGGTGTGCGGGGCGACACGACCGTGGAGTCCCTCTCCGGCCTCCGGCCGGTCTCCAAGGACGGCACCATCACCGCCGGCTCCGCCTCCCAGATCAGCGACGGCGCGTGCGCCGTGGTCGTCATGAGCAAGGCCAAGGCCGAGGAGCTCGGGCTCTCCTGGATCGCCGAGATCGGCGCCCATGGCCAGGTCGCCGGCCCGGACTCCACGTTGCAGCTGCAGCCGGCCCGCGCCATCGAGAAGGCCGCGGCCAAGGAGGGCATCCCCGTCTCCGACATCGACCTGTTCGAGCTCAACGAGGCCTTCGCTGCCGTGGGGATCGAGTCCGCACGCCAGCTCGGCATCAGTGAGGAGCAGGTCAACGTCAACGGTGGCGCCATCGCGCTCGGTCACCCGGTCGGCATGTCCGGCGCCCGGATCGTGCTCCACCTCGCGCTCGAGCTGAAGCGCCGAGGCGGAGGCGTCGGTGCGGCCGCGCTGTGCGGCGGCGGTGGCCAGGGCGACGCCCTCATCATCCGCGTGCCTGCCTGAGGTGGGTCGCCGTTCGTCCGGCAACGTCCCGGAGCTGGTCGAGCACGCTCGGGCGGGTGATGCCCGCGCCGTGGCGCGGCTGATCTCGCTGGTCGAGGACGCCTCGCCGCTGCTCCGCGAGGTCATGGCCGGGCTGGCGCCGTACTCCGGAGACGCCCACGTCGTGGGGATCACGGGCTCCCCGGGAGTGGGGAAATCGACGTCCACCAACGCGCTGGTCGCCGAGCTGCGGCGGGCCGGCAAACGGGTCGGGGTGCTCGCGGTCGACCCGTCCTCGCCGTTCTCCGGTGGCGCACTGCTGGGCGACCGGGTCCGGATGCAGGACCATGCCCTGGACCGCGACGTCTACATCCGCTCGATGGCGTCGCGCGGCCACCTCGGGGGCCTGTCCTGGACCACGCCCCAGGCGCTCCGGGTGCTCGATGCCGCTGGCTGCGACGTGATCCTGGTCGAGACCGTGGGGGTCGGTCAGAGCGAGGTCGAGATCGCGGGCCTGGCCGACACCACCCTGGTGCTGCTCGCACCCGGCATGGGTGACGGCATCCAGGCGGCCAAGGCGGGCATCCTCGAGATCGGCGACATCTACGTCATCAACAAGGCAGACCGCGACGGTGCTGACCAGGTCCGCAAGGACCTGCGCTCCATGCTGGCGCTGGCCGAGCGGCCTGAAGGGGCCTGGAAGCCGCCGATCCTGAAGACGGTGGCCGCGAAGGCCGAGGGACTCGACGAGGTCGTCGCCGAGATCGACCGCCACCACGCGTGGTTGGCCGAGTCCGGTGAGCTCGAGCGGCGCCGGGTCCGCCGGGCCCGCGACGAGATCGAGGCGATCGCCGTCACCGCGCTGCGCGAGCGGTGGGGCGACGTGCACGGACGCAGTGAGCTCGACGAGCTGGCCGCCGCGGTCGCCGCGGGGGAGTCCGACCCCTACCGCGCCGCCGACGAACTGCTGGCCGTGTTCACCGACTGACAGGTCCCGCCACCGCCATACTCACCTCCATGCACCCCCGGCACGTCGATGAGCTGCCGACAGCTGGCTCGACGTGGGTGCGCTTCGCGGGATTCGGGGTCGCCACGTTCCTGGCGAGCTGGATCGGCCGCCTGACCTACGACGAGTCCCTCCATCTCAGCCTGGTGTGGCCGCTCTACGGCCTGGTCATCGTGTGGCTGGCATCGGGCAACCGCGCGACCTGGCTCTGGGACGTCCTCGCCATGAGCGTCGCCGTGGCCGCCGCGGTGCTCGTCGACGGGGGCAGCTGGCAGCAGACCGTCGTCGCGACCGTGCTCGCCGCGCCGACGGCGGCGCTCTGGCTGGTGGTCATGCGCCGCTTGTCACCCGACGAGTGGCGGGCAGGCGGTCCGCGACATCTCACCCGGCAGTCCGGTCTCATGGCCTTCCTGGTCGCCAGCACCGTCACCGCGATCACGGCCGCCGTGCTGCGGTCCAGCGGCCTGGGGTTGGTGCCGGCGGCGTCCGGTGTCGAGGAGGTGTTGCTGACGGCCGTCCGCAATCTCAGCTGGATCCTCGGCCTGGGCGCGCTGGGGCTGTTGCTGATGCCGCTGCTCCCGGTGGCTCGCGAGCTGAGGGCCACGATGGCCGATCGCCGGTCTCGGCCGGGCCCGGCCCGGGTGCTCGAGGTGCTGCTGGTGGCCTCCGTCACGGTCTTCGTGGCGACGGTGGCATTCGCGCCGACGCCGACCCCGCTGGCTTTCGCCATGGTGCTCGGTGCCGTGTGGGCAGGATTCCGGCTGCCGACCGTGGCGGGCGTGGCGTTGTCCCTGGCGATGGGCACCGCAGCGGTGATCGCCACGCTGAAGGATCGCGGCGTCTTCGTGGTCGATGGGAGCGATTTCGAGGGGGCCGCGGTCGCCCAGGCGTTCCTGATCACCCTGGTGGTGTCCGTGCTGGCGATCTCGATCGACGCCGAGGAACGTCGAGCGGCGACCGAACGCGCACGAGTGGCCGAGGCGGAGGCGGAGGCCCGGGCGCGGCTCTTCTCCGCCGTGATCGAGCACCTCGACGAGGGGGTCACCGTCGTCAACGCCGAGGACGACTACACCGTCCGCAACCGAGCGGCCCGGCGGTTGTCGGGGGTCGGTGGCTTCTTGCGGCCAGCGTCGGACGACCCGGGGCAGGGCGTGATGGTGGATGCGGACGGGACGCCGCTCGCCGTGTCGGAGATGCCGCACAGCCGAGCCCGGGCGGAGTCGCGCGTGATCCGCGAGTCGGTCAGGGTGCGGCTCCCCTCAGGCGCCGTACGCCACCTCGAGATCTCCTCGATCCCCGTCCCATGGGTCAGCGACGAGCACCGGGCCCTCGTGGTCAACACCCTGCGCGACATCACCGAGGAGCACGAGGAGCGCGACCAGCTCGTCTCCTTCGCAGGGGTGGTGGCCCACGACCTCAAGAATCCGCTCACGGTGATCGGTGGTTGGAGCGAGAGCATCCAGGAGGAGCTCGACTCCGGTGTCCCTCCGGACGTGCCGGCCCTGCGCGCGATGGTGGGCCGGGTCCAGTCCGCCAGTGCCCAGATGCTGGCGTTCATCGACGACCTGCTCAACATGACGGTGGCCCGAGACCGACCGCTGGAACGGGAGGTGCTGGACGTGAGCTTGCTCGTCGAGGAGGTCGCCGAGCTCCGCCGGTCCGGGGGAGCCCAGGTCCAGATTGCAGCGCTGCCGGGGCTGTCCGTGCTGGGCGACCGCTTCCTGCTCCGCCAGCTGTTCGACAACCTGATCGGCAACGCGGTCAAGTACGTCGCCCCCGACGTCCGGCCACAGGTGGTGGTCGAGGCTCGCGAGGAGGGCGACAACCTCGAGATCTCGGTCACCGACAACGGCATCGGGATCCCCGTGGAATCCCGACAGCGGGTCTTCGACAGCTTCGTCCGTGCCCACGGGACCTCCTACACCGGGACCGGGCTGGGTCTGGCGATCTGCGCTCGCGTGGTCTCGCGCCACGGGGGCCGGATCTGGGTCGCCGAGCACCACGGGCCCGGCACCCGGATCAGCTTCACGCTGCCACGCGCCTGATCCGGTCGGGCGCGCCTCCTGTGCCCGTGGCCCGGTGCCTGCTACCAATGGTGTCGACCTGTGTTGTCCGCGATCGGAGCGTTTTCCCATGAACACCAAGAAGGCGATGGGTGCCGTGTTGGTGCTCTTCCTCGGGTTCTGGATGTTCACCGACCCCCAAGGGCTCGCAGACGCCGCCCGGTCCGGTTTCGGCCAGACCTGGAACCTCGCCGAGCAGCTCTTCAGCGCCGTCATCCGGTTCTTCGGCGCGCTGGTCTGACGCCGGCCGCCACCATGGGTCTGCTTGCGACGATTTCCGAGCCCGACATCCGCAAGCACCTGTTGCGTGAGGAGGGTGAGGTGATCGTCGACGAGGTGTGCAAGCACTGGGTGGCCTATGTGCGCTCCATCGTCGAGGCCGTGCTCGGTCTGTCGTTGCTCGTGGCCTTCCCGTTCCTCGATGTCGACCTGGCGTGGCTGCCGTTCCTGCTGGCCATGGCGCTGTTCGCGCACGCCGGCTGGAAGTCGCTCCAGGCGCGGATGGACCGGTTCGTCATCACGAGCATGCGCGTGTTCCGCATCCACGGGGTGCTGTCGCAACAGCTCGCGACGATGCCGCTCTCACGGATCCTCGACATCACGGTCGCCAAGCCCCTCATCGGCCGGATCCTCGGCTACGGCCACTTCGTGTTCGAGTCCGCAGCCCAGGAACAGGGGCTGCGGGAGATCCGCTACGTCGGGCGCCCCGACGACCGGGACCTCGCCATCCAGCGGGTGGTCCAGCGCTCGGGCCTGCGTGGCCCGCGGGTGGTCAACTAGTTCCATGCCCCGCCTGCCCTTCGACCCCATCGACGAGGCGGCCCGACAGTGGGCGACCCACTGGCCCGGTGTCCCCGCCATGCACGCCGTCACCTCGTTGATGCGCGTGCAGCAGCTGGTGATCGGCCGCCTCGACGCCATCTTGCGGCCGCACGGGCTGACCTTCGCCCGCTACGAGGCGCTGGTGCTGCTCACTTTCTCCTCGCGGGGCTCGCTCCCGCTGGGGAAGATGGGGGAGCGGCTGCAGGTGCACCCGACGTCGGTGACCTCGATCGTGCGCAAGCTGGAAGCCGACGGGCATCTCGTACGCCGGCCACACCCCGAGGACGGCCGGGCGGTGCTGGCCGAGATCACACAGTCCGGCCGCACCGTGGTGCAGACGGCAACCGCCGAGCTGGTCGGAGCCGACTTCGGGCTCGGCGTGCTCGACGATGACGCGCTCGTTCGGCTCTCCGAGCTGCTGCGCCCGGTGCGCGAAGCAGCCGGCGACTACTGAGCCATGGCCACCGCCGATGATGTGCGCCGGGTGGGGCTGGCCCTGCCCCGCACCTACGAACGGCAGGTGCGCGGGCAGTGGAAGCTCAAGGTCAAGCAGCTGGTCTACGTGGGGTTCAGTGCTGACGAGCAGTCGATGGGATTCGGTTACCCCCGGGCAGAACGCGACGGCCTGATCGCGTCCGACGCCGAGACGTTCTTCCTGCCGCCGACCTCAGACCTTCGCTACCAGTGGGTCTGCGCTCGGCTGGCACGCCTGGACGAGACGGAGATGCGCGAACTGGTGACCGACGCCTGGCGGATGTGCGTGCCCCGCATGCTGCACGACCTGCCGGACCTGCCGGCGCCGGCGGCGGTCGTCTGGCACCTGGTCGAACAGCAGGAGTGGGGTGAGCTGAGACCGCTGCTCCACCCCCAGGTCCGGTTTGACGACGGCGCCGTGGACGTGACCGGTCGGAGTCGGCTGCTGGCCCATCTCGTGGCGCACCCGACACCTCGGCCACCGACGGTGGTCGAGGTACGCGACGGCCAGGTCTACCGGTGGAGCCGATGACCTGAGTCGCACTATTTAGTTGGGCGTCCTACTATTTGCGACATGGCCGACACCGCACGTGACCGCTGGCAGTCCCGCTACGACGCCGCCCAGGACGCGGGCCGCGTCCGTGACACCGACTTCACCACGCTGAGCGGCATGGAGGTGGCTCCGGCGTACGGCACCGACGAGTCGGAGTGGCCCGGGGAGTTCCCGTTCACCCGCGGGCTCTACCCGACCGGCTACCGCGGCCGGACCTGGACGATCCGGCAGTTCGCCGGCTTCGGCAATGCCGAGCAGACCAACGAGCGCTACCACATGATCCTGGGTCGCGGCGGTGGCGGACTCTCGGTCGCCTTCGACATGCCGACCCTGATGGGCCGCGACTCCGACGACCCGCAGTCGCTCGGCGAGGTGGGCCACTGCGGCGTCGCCATCGACTCCGTGGCCGACATGGAGACGCTGTTCCACGGCATCGACCTCGCCGCCGTCACCACCTCGATGACCATCAGTGGCCCGGCCGTGCCGGTCTTCTGCATGATGCTGGTCGCGGCCGAGCGGGCCGGCGTCGACACCGGCGGCCTCAACGGCACCCTGCAGACCGACATCTTCAAGGAGTACATCGCCCAGAAGGAGTGGCTCTTCACCCCCGAGCCGCACCTGCGCCTGATCGGCGACCTGATGGAGTACTGCGCGGAGTCGATCCCGGACTACAAGCCGCTCTCGGTCTCCGGCTACCACATCCGGGAGGCCGGCTCGACCGCCGCGCAGGAGCTGGCGTTCACGCTGGCCGACGGGTTCGGCTACGTCGAGCTCGGGCTCTCGCGCGGCCTCGACGTCGAGAAGTTCGCCCCCGGTCTGTCCTTCTTCTTCGACGCCCACCTCGACTTCTTCGAGGAGATCGCGAAGTTCCGCGCCGCCCGCCGGATCTGGGCGCGCTGGATGCGCGACGTCTACGGCGCCCGGACCGACAAGGCCCAGTGGCTGCGGTTCCACACCCAGACCGCTGGCGTCTCGCTCACCGCGCAGCAGCCCTACAACAACGTGGTCCGGACTGGTGTCCAGGCGCTGTCCGCGGTGCTCGGCGGCACCAACAGCCTCCACACCAACGCCCTCGACGAGACGCTCGCGCTGCCCAGCGAGCAGGCCGCCGAGATCGCGCTGCGCACGCAGCAGGTGATCATGGAGGAGACCGGCGTCGTCAACGTCGCCGACCCGCTGGGCGGGAGCTGGTACGTCGAGGCGCTGACCGACCAGATCGAGGCAGAGGCCAACGCGATCTTCGACCGGATCCTCGCGATGGGCGGCAGCACTCTCACCCACTCCGACACCGAGGCGCTCGCGGAGGCGACCCGCAACGGGCAGAACCCCGTGACCGATGGGCTGCTCCGGGGCATCGAGGAGGGCTGGTTCATGTCGGAGATCGCCGAGGCCGCCTTCCAGTACCAGGTGGCGCTGGAGAAGGGCCAGAAGCGCATCGTCGGAGTCAACTGCCATGAGGACTCCGTGACCCACGACCTGGAGATCCTCCGGGTGAGCCATGAGGTCGAGGTCGAGCAGGTGAAGCTGCTGGCCGCCCGCAAGGAGGCCCGCGATGACGCCGCGGTCACCGCGGCGCTGCAGCGGATGGTCGAGGTCGGCCGCACCGACGAGAACATGATCGAGGCGATGCTCGAGGCCTGCCGGGTCGAGGCGACGCTGGGCGAGATCTGCGACGTGCTGCGTGCGGAGTGGGGCGAGTACCGGGAGCCGGCCCGCTTCTGAGCCTCACTACGATGGCGGCATGACGCAGCAGCCGTTCAGCCGCCCGGGAGCGATCGACCTCTCCTCCTTCAAGCGCCCCGCCGGAGGCGCCGCACCGACCGCGCCTGCGGGTGGCGGAGGGATGGGCTCCGCAGCGGGTGGTTCGTCGTACGCGGTGACGATCGACGAGCAGAACTTCCAGGGCACGATCGAGGCGTCGATGACCGCGCCGGTGCTGCTGGCGTTCTACTCACGGACCCAGGCACCCGAGAGCGGGCAGCTTGCCGACGACGTCGCCGCGCTGGCCGACGAGTTCGAGGGCCGCTTCCTCGTGGGCCTGGTCGACATCGACGCGGTGCCGTCGATCGCGCAGGCCATGCAGATCCCCTCCGTGCCGCTGGTGGTCGCTGTCATCGACGGCCGGCCGATGCCCCTGCTCCAGTCGGCCGTGCCGATCGACGAGTTGCGGCAGGCGCTGACCCAGGTCGTCCAGCAGCTCACGACGCAGGGCATCACCGGCCGCCACCAGCCCCGGGTGGCGCAGCCGGACGCGCTCGAGGACGAGGCGGGGGAGCCGGTGGTCGATCCGCGCTATGCGCCCGCCCAGGCGGCCCTGCAGGCCGACGACGTCGAGGGCGCGGTCGCCGAGTACCAGAAGCTGGTGGACGCCAACCCGGCCGATGCCGAAGCCGCAGCCGGCCTCGCGATGGCCAAGCTCCTCCAGCGGACCCGCGGCGTCGACCTGCAGACCGCCCGCGACGCGGCCGCGGCCGCCCCGGACGACGTGGACGCGCAGACACTGGTCGCCGACCTCGACCTCCTCGGTGGCCACGTCGACGATGCGTTCCGCCGCCTGATCGAGCTGGTCCGGCGTACGTCGGACAAGGACCGTGACGCCGCGCGCGAGCACCTGCTCGGACTGTTCGGTGCCGTCGGCAACGACGACCCGCGGGTGCTCAAGGGTCGGCAGGCGTTGGCCTCAGCGCTGTTCTAGGACCGAGCGCCCGGCTTCGAGCCGGGCCACCGGCACCCGGAACGGCGAGCAGGAGACGTAGTCGAGCCCGATCGTGTCGAAGAAGTGGATCGATCTCGGGTCGCCCCCGTGCTCGCCGCAGACGCCCACCTTGAGGTCCGGCTTCGTCTCGCGGCCCTTGGTCGTGCCCATCTCGACCAGACCGCCGACACCGAGCTGGTCGAGCGACTCGAACGGCGAGACGTCGAAGATCCCGTGGTCGAAGTAGCGCGAGAAGAAGGCGGCCTCGACGTCGTCGCGCGAGAAGCCCCACGCCATCTGGGTCAGGTCGTTGGTGCCGAAGGAGAAGAAGTCGGCTGAGGCGGCGATCCGGTCGGCCAGGAAGGCCGCCCGTGGCAGCTCGATCATGGTGCCGACCTTGAAGTCGAGGCGCACGTCGCGATCGGCCTGCACCTGCTCCGCGACGCGGAGGATCTCGGCCTTGACCACGTCGAGCTCCCGCACGCTCGCGACGAGCGGGATCATGATCTCCGGCAGTGGGCGACCGCCCGCCGCGGCGTGGTCCGCAGCGGCTTCGAGGATCGCCCGGGCCTGCATCGTGAACAGACCGGGGATCTGGATCCCCAGGCGTACGCCGCGCAGGCCCAGCATGGGGTTCTGCTCGTGCAGCCGTCGCACGTGCCTGAGCAGGACGTGATCGTGCTCCGTGTCCTCGCCGCGTTCCTCGGCGAGCGCGACCTTCACCGAGAGGTCGGTGATGTCCGGGAGGAACTCGTGCAGCGGCGGGTCGATCAACCGGATCGTGACCGGCAGTCCGTCCATCACGTCGAAGATCTCGGTGAAATCCTGCCGTTGCAGGGGCAGCAGGGCGTCGAGCGCGTCGCTCTGCGTGCTCTCGTCCTCGGCGACGATCAGCCGTTCGACCAGCTCTCGTCGGTCGCCGAGGAACATGTGCTCGGTCCGGCACAGCCCGATGCCCTGGGCACCGAACCTGCGCGCACGCGCTGAATCGTCCGGGGTGTCGGAGTTGGCGCGGACCCGGAGCCGCCGGGCGCCGTCGGCGTGAGCCATGACCCGGGAGACCGCCGACACCAGGTCGTCGTCGATCTTCTCTCCCTCGAAGTGGCGCACGATGACGGAGTCGGAGACCGGGACCGCACCGGCGAACACCTCGCCCGTGGTGCCGTCGATGGAGATGACGTCACCTTCCTTCACCGTCTCGCCGTTGCGCACTCGGAACTCCTTGGCCGCCACGTCGACGTCGAGCGAGTCGGCACCACAGACGCAGGTCCGGCCCATTCCACGGGCGACGACGGCCGCGTGTGAGGTCTTGCCGCCGCGGCTCGTGAGGATGCCCTGGGCGGCCACCATGCCGCGCAGGTCGTCCGGGTTGGTCTCCTTGCGGACCAAGATCACGTCCTCGCCCCGCTCGACCCATGCCACGGCGGTGTCGGAGTCGAAGACGCACTTGCCGACTGCGGCTCCCGGGGAGGCGTTCATGCCCCTGGCGAGCAGGGTCCGCTCGGCCGCCTCGTCGAAGCGCGGGAACATGAGCTGAGCGAGCTGGTCGCCGGTGACCCGCAGCACGGCCTCGTCAAGACCGATCAGGCCTTCGTCGACCATGTGGACGGCGATCCGGAAGGCGGCTTCCGGCGTGCGCTTCCCGACTCGCGTCTGCAGCATCCACAGCTTGCCGCGCTCGACGGTGAACTCGATGTCACACATGTCGCGGTAGTGCCGCTCGAGCCGCGTCATGATCGCCATCAGATCGTCGTAGGAGGCCCGGTCGACGTCGCCGAAGTCGGCCAGCGAGACGGTGTTGCGGATGCCGGCGACCACGTCCTCGCCCTGGGCGTTCTGGAGGTAGTCGCCGTAGACGCCCTGGTCGCCGCTGGCCGGGTCGCGGGTGAAGGCCACCCCTGAGCCGGAGTCCATCCCGAAGTTCCCGAAGACCATCGCCTGGATGTTGACCGCGGTCCCGAGGTCCTCGGGGATCCGCTCCTGGCGGCGGTAGAGCCGCGCGCGATCGGTGTTCCAGGAGTCGAAGACCGCGCGGACGGCAAGATCGAGCTGGTCGCGCGGATCCTGGGGGAAAGGGTGGCCGGTGTGGTCCTGCACGATGCCCTGGAAGGTCGCGACCAGGGCGCGCAGGTCGTCGACGTCGAGGTCGAGGTCGTTGTCGGTGCCCCGGGCCCGCTTCGCCGCGTCGAGGGCCTCGGCGAAGTGCGCGCTCTCGATGCCGAGCACCGTCGCACCGAACATCTGCAGCAGTCGGCGGTAGGAGTCCTGGGCGAACCGCTCGTCGTTGCTCTGGGCGGCCAGACCGGCCACGGACTTGTCGTTGAGACCGATGTTCAAGACGGTCTCCATCATGCCTGGCATCGAGAACTTCGCGCCCGAGCGGACGCTGACCAGCAGCGGGTCGCCGGCATCGCCCAGGGTGCGGCCCATGGTCTCCTCGAGGGCGGCGAGGTGTGCGGTGATCTCGTCGGCCAGGCCCTCGGCCTCGCCGCCGTGCTGCAGGTAGGCCCGGCAGGCCTCGGTGGAGATCGTGAACCCGGGCGGAACCGGCAAGCCGAGATTGGTCATCTCGGCGAGGTTGGCGCCTTTCCCGCCGAGAAGATCCTTCTTGTCCTTGCTGCCTGCCGTGAAGTCGAAGACGAAGCCCATGTGCCATCTTGTCGCGTGGCAGGCTCAATTGCGAGGGCAGGTCAGCCGGGATCGGGACTGGGGCGGCCGCTCTCGGTGTACGCCGCCGCGGCGCCGCCGACGTTGGCCAAGGCGGCCACGACCCGGCGAGCGGTGAAGTCGGCGCAGTGCGTGCGCACCTCCTCGGGGGTGCAGAACCGGGCGCTGCGGATCTCTCGTTCCTCCCGGACCATCGCGTCGAGGAGCGAGGCGTCGTGGCGACCGCCGTCGAACACCAGGCAGACGGCGTCGTCCCATCCTCCCCACGGCGGCAGCCAGTCGGTGAGCAGCAGGTCGCCGGCCCCCAGGTCGAGTCCGAGCTCTTCGCGGACCTCGCGTGCCACCGCCAGCTTGGGTGACTCGCCCACCTCGACCACCCCGCCGGGGAGGTCCCAGTCCTGCTTGTAGGTGAGCTCGCACAGCAGCACCCGGTCCTCGTGGTCGCGCACCAGGAGCTGGCCGATGGCGCGCTTGCGGGGAAGGAACGAGTTGAGCAGGGCCCGGAATCCCGCCGGCTCGGACACCGGCGCGTCGGAGGGTAGCCGTGCGTAGACGATCAGGTCGCCCTCCAGGCTCCGCATCACGCCCTCCCGGCGCAGACCGGACCAGGTCGCGACCCGCTGCGCGGTCTGGTCATCCGCAGCGACCCTCGTCTCGACGCGGGTGTGCAACTCGAGCGCCTGGTCGACCGCACGTCGTACGACGTCGACGGCCGCCCACAGATCGCCCGCATGGAGCTGCGCCGACCAGGTCACCCGGGCGACGCCCCCAGCGATGGTCTCGACCGTCGGCTCGGCCTGGCTGTCGGTCACCCACTCAACCCCTGGCGGGGCGGGAGCGCAGCCAGATCGTCGCCAGCGGCGGCACCTGGATGTCGGCGTACGCCGGTCGGCCGCCGTGGTCGCCCTCGACGGCGGTGACGGTGCCGAGGTTGCCGACCCCCGACCCGGTGTAGGACTCGGCGTCGGTGTTGACGACCTCCTCCCACTCGCCGGCAGCCGGTAGTGCCAGCCGGTAGTCGTGGTGGGGCTGGGCGGCGAAGTTGGCGACGCACACCAGCGCATCCCCGTTGGCGGCTCGTCGCTGGAAGGAGAAGACGGTGCGTCCGGCATCGTTGGCATCGAGCCACTCGAACGCTGCCGGGTCGCCGTCGTTGGACCAGAGCGCCGGCGTGTCGCGGTAGACCCGGTTGAGGTCGCGGACCAGGGAGTGCACGCCGTGGTGCTCGGGGTGTTCGAGCAACCACCAGTCGAGCTCGCGGGCCTCGGCCCACTCCGACTCCTGACCGATCTCGATGCCCATGAACAGCAGCTGCTTGCCGGGGTGGGCCCACATGTAGGCGAGGTAGGCGCGCAGGTTGGCCAGCTGCTGCCACCGGTCGCCCGGCATCTTGCGCAGCAGGGATCCCTTGCCGTGGACGACCTCGTCGTGGCTGATCGGGAGCACGAAGTGCTCCGACCAGGCGTAGACGAGCGAGAACGTCATCTCGCCGTGGTGCCACGAGCGGTGGATCGGTTCGTGCTCCATGTAGCCCAGCGAGTCGTGCATCCAGCCCATGTTCCACTTGAAGTGGAAGCCGAGGCCGTTCTCCGACGTCGGCGCGGTGACGCCGGGCCACGAGGTGGACTCCTCGGCGATGGTCATCGCCCCCGGCACCCGCTTGCCGACGGTGCCGGTCATCTCCTGCAGGAACTGGACCGCCTCGAGGTTCTCCCGTCCGCCGTGCACGTTCGGTGTCCACTGCCCGGGCTCGCGGGAGTAGTCGAGGTAGATCATCGAGGCGACGGCGTCGACACGCAGCCCGTCGACGTGGAACTCCTCGAGCCAGTACAGCGCGTTCGCGACCAGGAAGTTGCGCACCTCCCGGCGACCGAAGTTGAAGACGTAGGTGCCCCAGTCGGGGTGCTCGCCACGCGAGGGGTTGGGGTCCTCGTACAACGGGGTGCCGTCGAAGCGGGCCAGCGCGAACTCGTCCTTGGGGAAGTGCGCCGGCACCCAGTCGACGATGACGCCGATACCGGCCTGGTGGAGCCGGTCGACCAGGTGTCGGAAGCCGTCCGGGTCACCGAACCGGGAAGTGGGGGCGTAGTAGGACGTGACCTGGTAGCCCCATGAGCCGCCGAACGGGTGCTCCATCACCGGCAGGAACTCGACGTGGGTGAACCCGAGGTCGGTGAGGTAGGGGACCAGCTCGTCGGCGAGCTCGGCGTAGGAGAGTGTGCGGCCGTCGGGCCTGCGCCACGACCCGAGGTGGACCTCGTACGTCGACATCGGCTCGGTCAGCGGTCGGCTGGACGCGCGCTCGCTCATCCAGGCGTCGTCGCCCCACGCGTAGTCGGCGTCGAAGACCACCGAGCCGGTGAGCGGCGGGATCTCGGTGTGGAAGGCCATCGGGTCGGCCTTCTCGCGCCACTGGCCGTCGGCGCCGAGCACCACGAACTTGTAGACGGTGCCGGAGCCGGTGTCGGGAACGAACAGCTCCCAGACGCCCGAGCTGCCGAGCTGCCGCATCGGGTGCTCGCGGCCGTCCCAGTCGTTGAACGAGCCCTTCACCCGGATGGCGCGCGCGGAAGGCGCCCAGACGGCGAAGGAGGTGCCGGTGACGACGTCACCGAGCGGGCCCTCATAGCGATGGACCCGCGCCCCGAGCACCTCCCAGAGGTTCTCGTGGCGACCCTCGTTGATGAGATGGAGGTCGATCTCGCCCAGCGTGGGCAGGAACCGGTAGGGATCGTCCATCGTGAGCGGGGCGTCGTCCCCGTAGGCCACCTCGAGCCGGTAACCGGGCACGTCCTCGCCCGGGAGCACACCGACCCACACGCCTTCGTGCTCGTGGGCGAGGGCGACCCGTTCCGCGCCGTACGTCACGGTCACGGTGGCGGCCAGCGGCTTCAGGACGCGCACCGTCACGCCACCGTCGTGGGGATGCGGCCCGAGTACGGCGTGGGGGTGTCCGTGCTCACCCCGGACCAGGATGTCGAGCTCCTCGGTCGGAACCGGCTTCGGGGCACTCGTCCGGGCGCTCATGCCGCCACCACGTCGGCGATCGCATCGAGCGGGATCGACACCCAGGTGGGTCGGTTGCGCGCCTCGTAGACCGCCTCGTAGACGGCCTTGTCGGCGACGTACGCCGCGAGCAGGACGTTCTCGTCGGAGGTGAGTGGCCGGCCGGCGTAGGCCTCCAGGAACACCGAGCGGTTGCGCTTGGACCACTCCGTGGCCCGGAACGCGCGCTGGTCGGCGCCCAGGGGGTCGGAGTCGCCGTAGGTCCGCTCGACCACGCGGGGTGCGTAGTCGAAGGACCGCAGCATGCCGGCCACGTCGCGCCACGGGGAGTCGGGCAGGACCCGCTCGGTCAACGGCTTGGCGGGTTCGCCCTCGAAGTCCACGATCTTCCATCCCTTCACGGTGCGCAGCGTCTGGCCGAGGTGCAGGTCGGCATGAATCTGCTGGATCGTCACGCCGGTGAGCCCGGTGACGTTGTCGAAGACCCGGGTGAGCGCCGCGGAGTAGTCGGCAAGCTCAGGAACGATGCGGACCGCGGCATCGAGTCGCGCGCGCATCGCCGCCGCGAGCTCGGCCTGCTCCGCCGCGTCCCGCGTCCGGCGGGGGAAGAGCTCGGCCAGCGACTCGTGGGTCTCGCGCAGCGCCACCCCGAGCCGCGCCGCCTCGCCGGCGAAGTCGCCGCCCACCTCGTCGGCGTGGAGGTCACCCTCGGCGAACAGGTTGCGGACGCTGGCCAGTGCCAGCTCCCACCCGTCGCTGGCGGTGCGGAGGAACTGCTGGAGCATCGCGAGCTGCAGCACGTCGTCGCCGGTGCCGGTCTCGAGCCAGCCGTAGAGCGCGGCGACGTGGTCCGACCCGGCCCGGGTGAGCACCTCGTGCACGGAGATGTCGGGGTTGCGACCCGGTGTGATCCGCCGGAACAGCTTGAGCAGCGCGTCCTCGCCGAAGGCGACCGATGAGTTGGACTGCTCGCCGGAGAACAGCGTGGAGTGGGTGGTCAGGTCGAGCTCGTGGCCCGGGATCCGCTCGAAGTGGAGGTCTCCGCGGGGTGGGGTGACGAAGGCGGCGTACAGCAGGCCCATCGCGACCCGGTCGTGCACGGCGTCGTAGACGTGGGTCGTGCCGAGGTCTGCGTCCACCCACGAGCCGACCAGCGCGTGGTCGAGGTGCTCCTGCGGCGCCGGGTAGTGGGCGAGCGGCACCTGGTAGAGGTCCTGGCCCCCCTCCGCGTCCTCGTAGGTGAGGGTCACCAGCTCCATGGCCAGGGTCGGCTCGCCGTCACCGAGGGTCCCGAGCCGCCTGCTCTGGGTGACCGCGAACGGCCGTCCCTTGCCGCCGAACCAGCGCGCGTGGGCGACGAAGTCGTGGAGCACGTCGGGGATCGGGCCAGTGGTCACGGTGTCTCGCCCTCCTCGGTGGCCGGACTGGTCAACCGGAACCAGTAGAACCCGTAGCCACCCAGCGTCAGGAGGTAGGGCAGTTCGCCAAGGGCCGGGAAGGGCACGCCGCCCAGGAGCTCCACCGGCACCCGGCCCTCCCAGCGTCGCAGGTCCAGCTCGACCGGCTGCGGGAACCGCGACAGGTTGTGGACGCAGACGATGATGTCCTCGCGGCCCTCGTCGTCGGTGTACTCGCGGGCGTAGGTGAGCACGCTCGGGTTGGAGCCGCCGAGGTCGGCGAAGGTGCCGAGACCGAAGGCGGGGTGGTTGCGGCGGGCGTGGATGATCCGTCGCGTCCAGTGCAGCAGCGAGGACGAGTTCTCCAGTTGCGACTCGACGTTGACGCTCTGGTAGCCGCTGACGGGGTCCTGGACGAGCGGGAGGTGGAGCCGACCGGGCGTCGCCGCGGAGAAGCCGGCGTTGCGGTCGGGTGTCCACTGCATCGGCGTACGGACGCCGTCGCGGTCGCCCAGCCAGATGTTGTCACCCATCCCGATCTCGTCGCCGTAGTAGAGGACGGGCGATCCGGGCAGCGACAGCAGGAGCGCGGTGAACAGCTCCATCCGGTTGGTGTCGTGGTCGAGCAGCGGCGCGAGCCGGCGGCGGATGCCGATGTTCGCCTTCATCCGCGGGTCCGTGGCGTACTCGGCCCACATGTAGTCGCGGTCCTCGTCGGTGACCATCTCGAGCGTCAGCTCGTCGTGGTTCCGAAGGAAGATGCCCCACTGGCAGTTGTCCGGGATCGCCGGTGTCTGCTCCATGATCTCGGAGATCGGGTAGCGCGACTCGCGTCGTACGGCCATGAAGATGCGCGGCATGACCGGGAAGTGGAACGCCATGTGGCACTCGTCGCCGCCCACCTCCGGGTCACCGAAGTACTCGACGACGTCCGCCGGCCACTGGTTGGCCTCGCAGAGCAGCACGGTGCCGGGGTAGTTGTCATCGACGTGCCGGCGGACCATCCGGAGGAACTCGTGGGTCTCGGGGAGGTTCTCGCCGTTGGTGCCGGGGCGCTCGTAGAGGTAGGGGACGGCGTCGAGCCGGAACCCGTCGAGCCCCATGTCGAGCCAGAAGTCGATCGCCTCCAGCATCGCCTCGTGGACCTTCGGGTTGTCGAAGTTGAGATCGGGCTGGTGGTGGAAGAACCGGTGCCAGAAGTACTGGCCGCGCACCGGGTCCCAGGTCCAGTTCGACGGCTCGGTGTCGACGAAGATGATGCGCGCTTCCTCGTACAGCTCGTCGGTGTCGGACCAGACGTAGAAGTCGCCGAAGGGTCCGTCGGGCTCGCGCCGCGACTCCTGGAACCACGGGTGGGCGTCACTGGTGTGGTTCATGACGAAGTCGATGATCACCCGGATTCCCCGCTTGTGGGCCTCGTCGAGGAACAGCTGGAAGTCCTCGATCGTCCCGCACTCGGGCAGGATGCCGGTGAAGTCGGCGACGTCGTACCCACCGTCGCGCAGCGGCGAGGTGAAGAACGGCGGCACCCACAGGCAGTCGACGCCCAGCCACTGCAGGTAGTCGAGCTTCTCGATCAGTCCCTGGAAGTCGCCCGTTCCGTCGGCGTTGGAGTCGCGGAAGGACCGCACGAGCACCTCGTAGAACACGGCGGTCTTGAACCACTCCGGCGTGGTGTTGACGGGCTCCGGGCGGAAGGGTCGCCCTGGGTCCGCGGCGATCGCCTCCGTCCGTGACACCTCGCTCACTGCGGCCTCCTCACGGTGAGCAGGTGGGCGGGTTCGTGGCCGGGGTCGAGCCGGACGTAGTTGTGCGCGCCCCACGACCAGGTCTCGCCCGTGATCTCGTCGTGGACCAGGAACGAGTCGTCCCGGCCGAGGCCGAGAGCCTCGAGATCGAGGTGGACGACGGTCTCCCGGGTGGCGTGGGGATCGAGGTTGATCACCACGATGACGACGTCGTCCTTCCCGTCGGGAAGCGCCGCCCGCTTGCTGAAGGCAAGGATGTGGTCGTCGTCGGTCAGGTGGATGACGACGTTGCGCAGCAGCTGCAGCGCGGGATGCTCGCGCCTGACCTGGTTGAGCCGGGTGAGGTACGGCGCCAGGGTGCGTCCCTCCGCCGCGGCACCGTCCCAGTCGCGGACCCGGATCTGGAACTTCTCCGAGTCGAGGTACTCCTCGCTGCCCGGCTTGACCGCGACGTGCTCGAACAGCTCGTAGCCGGCGTAGACGCCCCAGCTGGGGGACCCGGTCGCCGCGAGCGCGGCCCGGATCTTGAACGCTGCCGGGCCGCCGTACTGCAGGAACGCGTGGAGGATGTCAGGCGTGTTGACGAAGAAGTTCGGTCGCAGGGTGTGGTCGGACTCGGTCGCCAGCTCGACGAGGTAGTCCTCGATCTCGGGCTTCGCGGTGCGCCACGTGAAGTAGGTGTAGGACTGGTGGAAGCCGACGGCGCCCAGGCCGCGCATCATCGCGGGCCGGGTGAACGCCTCGGACAGGAAGATCACGTCCGGGTCGGTGGAGCGGACCTCGCCCAGGAGCCACTCCCAGAAGGCGACCGGCTTGGTGTGCGGGTTGTCCACCCGGAAGATCCGGACGCCGTGCGCCATCCAGTGCCGCACGACACGCAGCACCTCCGCCGAGATGCCGGCCGGATCGTTGTCGAAGTTGATCGGGTAGATGTCCTGGTACTTCTTCGGTGGGTTCTCGGCGTAGGCGATGGTGCCGTCGGCGCGGGTGGTGAACCAGGCGGGGTTGCTCGTCACCCAGGGGTGGTCCGGTGCCGCCTGCAGGGCGAGGTCGAGGGCGACCTCGAGCCCGAGGTCGCCCGCCCGGGCGACGAAGGCGTCGAAGTCGGCCAGCGTCCCGAGGGCGGGATGGACCGCGTCGTGGCCGCCGTCCTTGCTGCCGATGGCCCACGGCGAGCCGGTGTCGTCGGGGCCGGGGGTGAGGGTGTTGTTCGGACCCTTGCGGTTGACCTCGCCGATCGGGTGGATGGGGGGCAGGTAGATGACGTCGAAGCCCATGTCGGCGACCGCGTCGAGCCGCTTCGCTGCGGTCGCGAAGGTGCCGCTGGTGACCTTCCCGGTCTTGGCGTCACGGGTGGCGCCCTCGGAGCGTGGGAAGAACTCGTACCAGCTGCCGAACAGCGCGCGCGACCGGTCGGCGTACGCCGGGAAGGGCCCCTCGACGGTGACGAACTCGCGCACCGGGTGACGCCGCAGTGTCTCGACGAGGTCGGGGGACTGCAGCGCCGCCAGCCGCGCGGCGGCCGGCCGTGCGGTGTCGACGGCCGCGTCGATGCCGCCCTGCACCAGCTCTCTCGCACCTCGCTCGAGCTTGTCGGGGCCCTTCAGCACCCGCTCGAGGAGCAGCCGCGCCTCGGTGAACATCAGCTCGACGTCGACACCCGCGGGGATCTTGACCCCGGCGGCGTACTCCCAGGTGGCGATCGGGTCGGACCACGCGTGCACCTCGAAGGTCCACGCGCCCTCGACGTCAGGAGTCACCCACGCCACGTAGCGGTCCGGTTCGTCCCCATCGGCTGCCATCCGGACGGGCGGACGACGGGCGCCGTCGGGGCCGATCAGGACCACCTCGGCACCCAGCTTGTCGTGGCCCTCCCGGAAGACCGTTGCCCTCACGGGCAGCGGTTCACCGACCGTAGCCTTCGCCGGCTGTCGTCCGAGGTCGACAAGGGGGGTGACGTCCATGACGGGAATGCGGCCGACCATGCACTCACACTCGCGAATCGCGGTGGCACACGCAAGCTGGGGTCTCGACAGGCTCGGCCCACGATGGTCGAGCCTGTCGAGGCCAGGTCAGATCAGAAGACCTGCAGCTCCGCGGCGTGCACGATCGTTCCCCGGTCCGACCCGGTCTTGCAGTCGGTGTCGTTGCCCGGATCGTTGTCCTGGTCGCCGGCGTACCCCGTGAACCCGGTGCACTGGTTCTCCACCGCGACCAGCCGGATCGCTGCTGCGCGGACGTTCGGCACGTTGAAGGACCGCATCAGCAGGTTCGGGCTCACCGGGCGCGGCGCCTGGGCGGGGAAGGCGTCGGCAGGTGAGGTGTAGAAGCGCTCCCACTGCGCGTCGTCGCCGTCGCAGCTCTGGACGCACCGCTCGAGGGCGAACCGGCGCAGGGCGGTGAACCGCGACCCGCTGTCGGGGTCGGCGGCCAGCGGGACCTCGCTGCCGTCCGGCGGGGACGGGTTGAGCATCGCGCTGACGTTGACGCGGGTGATCAGGTGACGCTTGCCGGCCAGGTCGACGGAGACGAACGGGCTGGTCTCGTCGACGTTGGTGCCGTCCTCGTTGACGCCACCCCAGTTGGTGTTCTCGGTGCCGTCGATGAGTGCCTTCGCGTTGCGGGAGTCCTCACTGGCCCCGATGACCTTGGCCCCGTTGGCGGCGGCGGCCAGGTTGCGGGGGTTGCGCACCGTGACCGCGCGACGCTGACCGGGCTTCACGGTGAGGTCGAAGCGCGTGAAGCCGCGCTTGGCCGAGACGTAGAGCATCTCGTAGTGACCAGGAGCCAGTGTCGCGGTCGGGTCGAGCTTGGACTTCTTGATGGTGTCGGCCACGGGGTTGGAGCGGGCCTCGAAACGACCGACATAGACCTTGCCGGCACCCGAGGTGTCGAAGGTGATCTGGCCGTTGTCCGCAGTCGGCGACGCGAAGCTGGCCCGCGGGTTGACCGAGTCGGGCGTGGTCTTGGCGCCCTTGCCCAGGCCACGGGTGGCGAACGCGTCCCACAGCGCCTTCCTGTTCGCGCCGTCGAAGCGCATCCGGTCGGCGGCGATCATGGCGTTGCGCGCGTCCACGAACGACGTCGCGCCCTGCTGGAGGAGGAAGGCGTCGAACATCAGCGCCACCCAGCGTCGGTTGCCCGGGCACACGCTCGGCCGGAACGGGCCCTGCCGACGCGTGCCCTGGGAGCAGTTCAGCTGGCGCTGCTTGTTCGTGTAGGAGTACTTGGAGTTCCACTTCTTCACCAGCGCGGACCGCACCTGCCACTGCACGGCGTTCCAGATCTCGCCGTCGGCGTGGACCTCGGGGCCGGTGGAGTCGAACCCGTAGTTCGCGTAGTTCAGCGGGTTCTTGTTGATGGCGTAGTCCCGGATCCCGGCACGCTTGTTGCCGGTGGCGTACGGACCGACGGCCCACGGGTTGGTGCCGGTGTCGTAGCCGTGGGCGAACATGTACTCGGCGCCCACGAGGTCACCCCACGACTCGCCCATCGCGCCGCCCTGCTCGGAGGTGATGCCCTCGTCGGGGCCGCCGATCATCCGGTTGCTGATGGCGTGGGTGTACTCGTGCCCGACGATGCTCATGTCGAGGCCGCCGTCGGCACAGGGCGAGTAGAACGCGCCCGCGATCGGCTGGAACAGGTACTGGTTGGTGATGCCGGGGACACCGTCCTGCAGGGTGATCTGGTTGGCGTTGTCACGGCCGAGGTACGACGGCTGGCCGCCGGAGAGCGCGCCCGCCTGGGCATTGCCGATCTCGGGGTCGCCGTCGCGTGCCGCGCCGGGGTTCTCGATGTTGACCTGCTGCATGTTGTAGTTCCGCTCGGTGAATCCGAGGCCGAAGCTGTAGTCGTGCATCCGGTTGTGGGCCACGAACAGGTTCGTCACCGACGCCAAGATGTCGTTGCCACCCGGCCGCAGCTCCGTGGGGTCGCACTTGCTGTTGTTCCACGTGTCGCTGAACTCGTCGAAGTACTCGCGCGTCGGCGAGACCGGCGCCTGCCCGCCACCCGGGGTCAACGGGCTGGCCCACGCCTCACGGGTGCGAGCGTTGTTGCCGTCGGTGGTCAGGGTCGGGGAGTCCGACTCGTAGCTGTAGTCCCACGCGCCGCCGTACGGCTGCGCCACCGATCCGGAGGAGAGGGTGCAGAAGTCGCGCCCGAGGATGCGCCAGCAGGCGATCGCATTGTTCTTGGGCGTGTGGTCGGGGGAGTAGTTCAACGCCGGGTTCGACGGGAACATCCGCCAGGCCGGGTACTGGCCGTCGGCGGTGGAGCCGCCCTCATCGTCGGAGGTCGACACGAGGCCGGCGTAGTTGGTGGGGGGCAGCCACGGAGTCCCCTCGAACGGGCAGATCTGGACGCTGTAGATCCCGGCCGGGAGCGGCGCGGGGGAGGTGTAGGTCATGGTCTCGGGACTCGTGAGCAGGTCGGCACTGGTGATGACCTGGCCGTTCGGGTCGAGGAGCTTGATGACCGAGTCGTTGGCAGCATTGACGGCACTCATCGCGACGTTCACCTGGCGGGTCTTGTCGTCGGTGAGCTCGAAGGGGTGTTGCTCGCCGCACTCGGACCCGTCGATCGCACCCTGGAAGCCCTCACTGGTCTCGGACTGCTCGACCTGGTTCTGGCGGTGGAGCACCTCGCCCGAGACGGCGTCGACCATCGAGGTGTAGGCGAAGGCGACGCCGTTCTCGACATCGACGACGTTCGCCTCGAAGACCGGGCGGACGGTGCCGTCGGCCAGCGCCAGCGCACGGAGCCGCACCTGCTGCTCCTGGGCGAAGCCGGGGACCTTCAGCCGGGTCCACGGTTCGGTGCCGGCGGCGGGCTTGTCGACGGTGGACGTGATGGCGCCGGTGTCGATGCCGGTGCGCCCGACGTCGCGAGCCGCCGCCAGCCAGCCCTCGAGCGGCGACAGGGAGGCTGCCGCAGGGGTGGCGTCGGTCGGGGTGATGCTGGAGGAGGCGAAGGCGATCTCGTCGTTCGCGACACCGACGGTGATCATGCTGCCCAGCGCCGGCGTCAGGTCACCGAACCGCTGCCGGAACAGCACGGCCCTGGCGTCGCTCTGCGCGAACTCCTGGTTGTTGACGAGCTCGAGGTCCTGGGCCTGCGCGGCCGTGAGGCCGAAGACGTCAGCGTTGTCCACCACCCACGCGCGCGCGGCGCGGACCGGGTCCGACGAGGTCGCCTCGGCCAGCACGCCGTCGGCGGGGAGGATCGAGGACGGCGTACCGAAGTCGTTCCAGCCCAGGTCGACCGCGTCGAGCGCACGGGCCGCTGCCTGCTGAGCAGCGGTCGGCTGCGCGGTGCCGCGGCGGTCGAGGTCGGCAAGCCCGGGGACGGCGTCGCCCCACGTGACGACCTCGTCGGCGACGCGTGCGGCCGGCGCGGGAGCGCTCTGGGCGATCGCGGGGAGCTGGGTCAGTCCCGGGACGAGCGCCACGGTGAGCAGGGCGGTTCCTGCCAGGGCACGGGTGGCCCGGCGGGTGGAGGAGGGAGTCATGCCCGCTCAACGTGGCCGCGCGGCATCGGTTATGGACGCGGCGTGACGCACACGATGCGGGCGTCGGATTGGATCGTTCACATTTTGGCGATAACGTCGGTCTGTGCGAGCCATCAGACGATTCACCGTCCGTCCTGTCCTGCCCACGGCGTTGGCATCCCTCGGCGTTCTCGCCGACAACCTGAGGTGGTCCTGGCACCCACCGACGCAGGACGTGTTCGCGGCGGTGGACGCCGACCTCTGGGACCGGACCGGTCACGACCCGGTCGCGCTGCTCGGTGCGGTGGACGCCGCCCGGCTCGAGGAGCTCGCGGCTGACGGCGTCTTCCTCGACATGCTGGCCGAGGCGCAGGCCGACCTCGACCGCTACCTCTCGGGTGATCGCTGGTACCAGCAGACCGGCAGCGAGACCCCGCGCGCCGTCGCCTATTTCTCGCCCGAGTACGGCATCACCGCCGTCCTGCCGCAGTACTCCGGCGGCCTGGGCATCCTGGCCGGCGACCACCTCAAGGCGGCCTCCGACCTCGGCGTACCCCTGATCGGTGTCGGCCTGCTCTACCGGCAGGGCTACTTCAAGCAGTCGCTGTCCCGCGAGGGCTGGCAGCAGGAGACGTACCCAGTCCTCGACCCCGACGAGCTGCCGCTCTCGTTGCTCCACGAGGCCGACGGCTCGCGCGCGCTGGTGCGCATCAGCATGGCCGGCGGCGCCGAGATGGTCGCCCGCATCTGGGTGGCGACCGTGGGACGTGTCCCGCTGCTGCTGCTCGACACCGACATCGAGGAGAACCCCGATCACTTCCGGGAGGTGACCGACCGGCTCTACGGCGGCACCGGCGAGCACCGGCTGCGCCAGGAGCTGCTGCTCGGCATCGGCGGCGTCCGTGCCCTGCGCGCCTACACCCGCATCACCGGAGCCCCCGAGCCCGAGGTCTTCCACACCAACGAGGGCCATGCCGGATTCCTGGGGCTGGAGCGGATCCGTGAGCTCTCGGTCGCCGAGGGAGGTCCCGCTCTCGACTTCGACACCGCGCTCGAGGTGAGCCGCGGCTCGACCGTCTTCACGACGCACACACCGGTCCCGGCCGGCATCGACCGCTTCTCGCGCGAGCTCGTGGAGCAGTACTTCGGTGGCGCCTCGCCGGTGCCCGGCGTACCCGTCGAGCGGATCCTCGCCCTCGGGACCGAGGACTACGCCGGTGGCGATGCGAGCGTCTTCAACATGGCCGTCATGGGATTCCGGCTGGCCCAGCGGGCCAACGGTGTCTCGCAGCTCCACGGACATGTCTCGCGCGAGATGTTCAACGGCCTCTGGCCCGCCTTCGACGAGGCCGAGGTCCCGATCGCCTCGATCACCAACGGCGTGCACGCCCCGACGTGGGTGGGTCGCGAGGTCTTCGAGCTCGCTGCCGGCCACGGCGCCGACCTGGACTCCGGTGAGTCCGAGTCGTTCTGGGCAGCCGTCGACAAGATCCCCGGTGCCGACCTCTGGTCGACGAAGCGGACGCTGCGCCACAAGCTCGTCCTCGACGCCCGCAAGAGGCTGGCGAAGTCGTGGACGAAGCGGGGCTCCGCGCCTGCTGAGCTGGCCTGGATCGACTCCTGCCTCGATCCGGACGTCCTCACCATCGGGTTCGCCCGCCGGGTCCCGTCCTACAAGCGGCTCACCCTGATGCTGTCCGACCCCGAGCGGCTCAAGCGGTTGCTGCTCCACCCCGAACGCCCGATCCAGCTGGTCATCGCCGGCAAGTCGCACCCGGCCGACGACGGTGGCAAGAAGCTGATCCAGCAGCTCGTGCAGTTCGCCGACGACCCGGAGGTCCGGCACCGGATCGTCTTCCTGCCCAACTACGACATCGCGATGGCGCTGCCGCTCTACCCAGGCTGCGACGTCTGGCTCAACAACCCGCTGCGTCCGTACGAGGCGTGCGGCACGTCCGGCATGAAGGCGGCCCTCAACGGCGGTCTCAACCTGTCGATCCTCGACGGCTGGTGGGACGAGTGGTACGACGGCAGCAACGGCTGGGCGATCCCGTCCGCCGACGGTGTCGAGGACCCCGACCGGCGAGACGACCTCGAGGCGACCGCGCTCTACGACCTGATCGAGAACGAGGTCGCGCCGCGGTTCTACGACGTCGGCGACGACGGCGTACCGACCCGCTGGCTCGAGATGGTCCGCCACACGCTGAAGTCGCTCGGGCCCAAGGTGCTCGCCACCCGCATGGTCCGCGACTACGTGCGCCAGCTCTACACGCCGGCCGCCCAGACCGGCCGCAAGCTGAACTCCGACTACACCGGCGCGGCCGAGCTGGCGGTGTGGAAGAAGCGCGTCCGGGCCGGGTGGTCCGGCGTCCGGGTCGAGCACGTCGAGAGCAGCGGCGTCGGCGACGCGCCGGAGATCGGCACCACGCTGACCGTCCGCGCCTTCGTCTCGTTGGGCGAGCTCACCCCCGAGGACGTCGACGTCCAGCTGGTCCACGGCGTCATCAACTCCGAGGACGTGCTGGTGGGCAGCTCGGTGGAGAGCCTGGCGGTCGCCGAGAGCTACCAGGGTGGGCGCCACCGGTTCGACGGCAGCGTCGTCCTCGCCCGCAGCGGGGCGTTCGGCTACACCGTCCGCGTCGTACCCAGGAACGACCTGCTCGCCTCACCCGCGGAGCTCGGAGTCGTCGCCCTCCCCGCCTGACCGCTCGCGCAGGGGTGAGTCAGGTCTGACGGAGCACCACGAAGGAGCGGGGGGCGAGGGGGAGCAGGTCGCCGGCGGCGACCTGGGTGCCGTGGGCGAGAGCGGGGTCGGTCGAGAGTGCGACCTCGCCGGCGCGCACCCATTCGTTGTCGGGAAGTGTCGCCTCGACTCGGTCCTCGCCCGCGTTGCACCAGAGGATGAATGACGCATCGCGCTGCTGCTCGCCGCGGGGGCCAGGGGAGCGGAGGGGGTCACCGGAGACGAACATGCCGACCACCTGCAACGCGTCGTCGTGCCAGTCCTGCTCGGTCATCTCGGTGCCGCGCGGGTGCAGCCAGGCCAGGTCCTTCGGCCCGCCCTCGATGGTGGGGCTGCCGGCGAAGTGGTGGCGCTGCCGCAGTGCGGGGTGCTCGCGCCGCAGCCGCAGGGCTGCCTTGACCAGCTCGTAGACGTCGAGCCACGCGTCGTCGGGCCGCCAGTCGACCCACGAGACCTCGTTGTCCTGGCAGTAGGCGTTGTTGTTGCCGCCCTGCGTGCGGCCGCGCTCGTCACCCGCGGTCAGCATCGGGGCACCGCTCGAGAAACACAGCGTCACCATCATGTTGGCCGCCTGCCGCCGCCGCAGCGCGATGATCTCCTGCTCGTCGGTCTCGCCCTCGACGCCGTGGTTGAGCGACCGGTTGTTGTCGGTCCCGTCCCGGTTCGACTCCCCGTTCGCCTCGTTGTGCTTGCGCTCGTAGGAGACGACGTCGCGGACGGTGAACCCGTCATGGGCGGTCACGAAGTTGACCGAGGCGTACGGCGAACGCCCGTCGTCGGCGTACAGGTCGGACGACCCGGCCATCCGGCTGGCCAGCTCGCGCACGCCGGGTGAGGCGCCGCGCCAGAAGTCGCGCACGGAGTCCCGGTAGCGGTCGTTCCACTCCACCCACGGTGGGGGGAAGGAACCGACCAGGTAGCCGTCCATCGAGGAGTCCCACGGCTCTGCGATCAGCTTCACGTGCCGCAGCACCGGGTCCTGGGAGATCGTGGTCAGGAACGCGCTGCGCATGTCGATGTCGTGACCGGTGCGCGTGAGGGCGGAGGCGAGGTCGAAGCGGAACCCGTCGACATGCATCTCGGTCACCCAGTACCGCAGCGAGTCGAGGATCAGTCGCAGCGCGCCGAGGTTGGAGGTGTCCACGGTGTTCCCGCATCCGGTGACGTCCCAGTAGTGGAGCGCATCCTTGCCCTCCTCACCCACGCGCTTGTAGAAACCGAGGTCGTCCAGGCCGCGGAAGGAGTACGTCGGGCCGTCGGGCCCACCCTCCGCGGTGTGGTTGTAGACGACGTCCAGGATCACCTCGATGCCGGCCGCGTGGAAGTTCTTCACCATCTGCTTGAACTCAGCGACCTGCTGGCCCCGGTCGCCGGCGGAGGAATAGGCCGCGTGCGGCGCGAAGAAGCCGATCGAGTTGTAGCCCCAGTAGTTGACCAGGCCACGCTCGGCGACCGCGGGCTCGGTGAAGAAGTGGTGGACCGGGAGCAGCTCCACAGCGGTGACCCCCAGGTCGTTGAGGTACCGGGTGACGGTCTCGTTGCCCAGCCCCGCGTAGGTGCCGCGCTGCTGCTCGGGGATCTCGTTGTGCAGCTGGGTGAACCCCTTCACGTGCAGCTCGTAGATGACGGTGTCACGCCACCGGGTGAGCAGCGGGCGGTCCTCGCCCCAGTCGAACTCGTCGTGCACGACCACCGAGCACGGGTCATCGTCGCCGCCCGAGATGGAGCGGGCGTAGGGGTCGAGCAGCAGGTTGGCCGGGTCGAAGCACCGGCCCGCGTCGGGCTCTCGTGGGCCGTCGGCCCGGAAGCCGTACCTCGTGCCCCGACGTACGCCGGGGACCGCGCCGTGCCACACGCCCAGCGTGTGCTCGGTGAGCTGGTGCCTGACCTCGTCGCCGTCGTCGTCGAACAGGCAGACCCACATCGCGGTCGCTTCCGGCGATCGGACCGCGAAGTTGGTGGACTCCGGTGTCCACGTCGCGCCGAGCAGCTGGTGGAAACCAGGCCAGACCGGTGCCGTCTCGTCGCGACTCTGCCAGCGCCAGGTGTGGGGGCTCACTCGCCCCATCTAAGCCCATGCCGGTCCGGCCCGGTCGCGTGGCTAGGCTCGGGCCCTGCCCTGACCTGTTGTGCGATTCGGAGGAGAGCCCATGTCGGAGTTCGTGCGTCTCGAGGTGGCCGACGGCGTCGGCACGATGAGGCTCGACCGACCGAAGATGAACGCCCTCAACGCGCAGGTCCAGGAGGAGATCCGGGCCGCGGCAGCCGAGGCGTCCGAGCGCGACGACGTCAAGGCCGTCGTCATCTACGGCGGAGAGAAGGTGTTCGCGGCCGGTGCCGACATCAAGGAGATGGCCGACATGTCGTACGTCGACATGGTGCAGCGCTCCGGCAAGCTCCAGTCCGCGTTCAGCGCGGTCGCCCGGATCCCGAAGCCGGTCGTCGCCGCCGTGACCGGGTACGCGCTCGGCGGCGGCTGCGAGCTCGCGCTCTGCGCCGACCTGCGGTTCGCCGCGGACAGCGCCGTCCTCGGCCAGCCGGAGATCCTGCTCGGCATCATCCCGGGCGCCGGCGGTACCCAGCGGTTGACCCGACTGGTCGGGCCGAGCCGGGCCAAGGACCTGATCTTCACCGGCCGGTTCGTCAAGGCCGACGAGGCGCTCGCCATCGGGCTGGTCGACCGGGTCGTGCCCGCCGACCAGGTCTACGACGAGGCCGTGACGTGGGCGAAGCAGTTCGCCGGCGCGGCGACGTACGCCGTCCGCGCGGCCAAGGAGAGCATCGACCGCGGTGTGGAGGTCGACCTCGACACCGGCCTGGAGATCGAGCGGCAGCAGTTCGCAGCCCTGTTCGCGACTGAGGACCGGGGTATCGGGATGGAGTCGTTCGTGGCCGACGGTCCCGGGAAGGCTCGGTTCGTCGGCCGCTGACTATGATCCGCCCATGGCGCTCCGCAAGGCAGACAAGACCGACAAGACAGCAACGACGGGATCCGGCACGACCAAGCCGCGCACCCCGGTCCGGGTGCGGATCGCCCAGGTCGTGTGGCTGGTGTTCGTCGTCTGCGCCCTGTTCCTCGCGGTCGGTGCCCTGCTCGTGGCCCTCGACGCGAACGAGAAGAACTCGTTGGTGGACTTCGTGCTCCGCGGAGCCAACGCCGTCGACCTCGGCGTGTTCTCCCGCACCAACGGCATCAAGGACTTCTCCGGCGACAACGCCGAGGTGAAGAACGCCCTGTTCAACTGGGGTATCGGCGCCGTCGCCTACCTCATCGTCGGCCGGATCCTCGATCGCGTCATCCGGCCGTGACCCGGTTCACGGGCACTGGCCACCTGACCGGTCGCACGTGGGAGCGGCTGTGAGCGATCCCACCGTCCGGGCCGTATCGACCTAAGTTTCCCGCTAGTAACATCGACAGCATCCCGAGACACAGGAGGGGCCGAACCGGCCGCACACCATGAACATTGTCGTCTGTGTGAAGTACGTACCCGATGCGACCGCCGACCGCCATTTCGAGTCCGACAAGACTGTGGACCGAGACGGCGTCGACGGGTTGCTGTCCGAGCTCGACGAGTACGCCGTCGAGCAGGCGCTCCAGATCAAGGAGAAGTCAGACAACCCCGAGGACACCACCGTCACGGCGCTCTGCGTCGGCCCGGAGAAGGGCGTCGACGCGGTCCGCAAGGCGCTGCAGATGGGCGCCGACCAGGGTGTCCACGTCGTCGACGACGCCATCGCCGGCTCCGACGCGGTCGCGACCAGCCTGGTGCTGGCCAAGGCGATCTCGAAGGTCGGCGCCGACGCCCAGGTCGACCTGGTCATGTGTGGCATGGCCTCGACCGACGGGGTCATGAGCGTGATCCCGGCGATGCTGGCCGAGCGCCTCGACCTGCCGCAGGTGACCTTTGCCTCCGTGGTGGAGGTCCAGGGCGACCAGGTGCGGATCAAGCGCGACGGCGACACCGCGACCGAGGTCGTCGGCGGCACGCTGCCGCTGGTCATCTCCGTGACCGACCAGAGCGGCGAGGCCCGCTACCCGTCGTTCAAGGGGATCATGGCGGCCAAGAAGAAGCCGATGGAGACCTACTCGCTCTCCGACCTCGAGATCGACGCCGACCAGGTCGGCCTCTCCGTCGCGTGGTCCGAGGTGCAGGACACCACCGAGCGTCCGCCGCGCACTGCCGGCGAGATCGTCACCGACGAGGACGGGTCCGGCGCCACTGCGCTGACCGAGTTCCTCGCCTCCAAGAAGTTCATCTGAGGACCAGGAAGAGAGGGCGGAAGTCCCATGTCTGAAGTATTGGTGCTCATCGACCACGCCGACGGCGAGGTCAAGAAGCCGACCTACGAGCTCCTCACCATCGCCCGCCGCCTCGGTGAGCCGTCCGCCGTGTTCATCGGCAGCGGCGACCAGGGGGCAGCGGTGGCCGAGAAGGTCAAGAAGTACGGCGCAGAGAAGGTCTACGTCGTCGATGACGCCCAGATCAAGGGCTACCTCGTCGCGCCCAAGGCCGAGGCGCTCCAGCAGCTGGTGGAGAAGTCGTCCGCGGCTGCGGTGCTGATCCCGTCGACCACCGAGGGCAAGGAGATCGCCGGGCGGCTCGCCATCAAGATCGAGTCCGGCCTGATCACCGACGCCACCGACGTCCAGTCCGACGGGACGACCACGCAGTCGGTCTTCGCCGGCAACTACACCGTCACCGCGAAGGTGACCCGGGGCACGCCCGTCATCACCGTGAAGGCGAACTCCGCGACGCCGGAGGAGGCCGAGGGTGCTGCCGCGGTGGAGGAGTTCGCCGCGTCGATCTCCGACTCCGCGAAGAAGGCCCAGATCGTGGCTTCCCAGCCCCGCAAGGCCTCAGGTCGTCCCGATCTGACCGAGGCCGCGATCGTGGTCGCCGGTGGCCGAGGCACGGGTGGCAACTTCGAGCCGGTCGAGCAGTTCGCCGACTCGCTCGGTGCGGCCGTGGGTGCCTCGCGCGCGGCGGTCGACTCCGGCTGGATCGCCCACTCGTTCCAGATCGGCCAGACCGGCAAGACCGTGTCGCCGCAGCTCTACATCGCCGGCGGCATCTCCGGTGCGATCCAGCACCGGGCCGGCATGCAGACCTCGAAGACGATCGTCGCGGTCAACAAGGACGACGAGGCGCCGATCTTCGAACTGGTCGACTTCGGTGTCGTGGGTGACCTCCACACCGTCTTCCCGGCCGCGGCCGAGAAGGTCACCCAACGCAAGGGGTAGAGCGCAAGGGCTGAACCAGCTCGTCAGACAACAAGGCCCTCGTCACCACGTGGTGACGAGGGCCTTGCTGTGCGTGGATCAGCGGAAGAAGCGACCCATGTTCTCGTCGATGATGCCGACGGGGGCGGACCTCACCCAGCGCTCGCCGGTGCGCTTGTTGGTCCCGAGCCGGACCTCCCGGAGCGAGTCGTTGTTGGTGTAGTCGAGCTCGACCAGGTTGCGGCCGTTCTCGGCGTCGTCGGGGTTGGCCTCGACGGCGATGTAGTAGATCCCGTCGGGGAGGTTCGCGATCCGGAAGGCCTGGCCGGCGCGGAACTGCATGTAGGTGTCACCGGACCCGTTGGAGAGAACCTCGCGCAGGCCCTGCGCCTCCGGGCCGCCGCAGGCGCTCGACAGGTCGGTGTTCTCAGGCTGCCAGTCGGCGTTCGGAAGGGTGTAGTCGACCGCGTCGGTGTTGGCGAGGCAGAACGACGCCTTGGTCGACTTCACTGCCAGCGTCTGGTCGGCGCTGAGCAACCGGTACTGGGCGAAGTCCTCGAAGTGCCAGTGCTGGTGGTTGGCGCCGTGGAAGTGGAACTCGCCCACCTGCTCGTAGCCGGTCTCGTTGCCGTCGGTGTCGTAGAAGTACTGGTAGGCGTCCATGTGGTCCTCGCCGGCACCGCGGAACCCGTCGACGACCAGCGGACCGCCACCGCCGTTCCACACCGTGGCGGCGAACCGCATCGCCGTGCCCTTGCCGTTGAGCTGGATGTCGAAGGCCGGCAGTGACTGCAGGTCGGGCGCGGCCTCCGGAGCCAGGGCGCCGGCCGAGCTCCTGCGCGGCTCCTGCGCGGCGGACGGCGCCAGGGTCTCGTCGCTCTGGCGAGCGTCGGGTCGGCCGACGCTGGGCCGGCCGTTCCTGCGGTCGTTGGGACGCACCACCAGGCGGGTGGTCGCGGCGGAGTCCTCGGCGGAGATCCCGAACAGCTCGGTGAAGGCGGGGTCGATCGTGGCGGCCACGTCGTACTTCCCGACCGGCAGGCGCATCGGGCGGCCGAACTCTTCGAGGACCGGGGTCGACCAGCCGGCCTGGATGCCCATCACGGACCCCACGGTGTACGGGTTCCAGGGACATCCCCACGGGTACGGCGAACGCGCGGGGGCATCGGGACGGGTGCGGGCGGTGTAGCCGTTGAAGCAGCTGTCGACCGACTTGTCCTTGACGACCTCACCGTCGCTGACCCGGCTCACCGTGAGGTGGATGAAGTCGGTGAGTCCGCTGAAGTCCTCCATGGAGCCCGTCGGCAGGGGGACGTCGCCATCGGCGGTGTGCCACACCGTGGTGATCGGGTCGTCGTAGGACGGGCGCTTGGCGTGGAGCTCGAAGGGCTCGTCGCCGGCCACCATGCGCAGCCCGAAGTCGGTGTAGACGCGGCCGCGGTAGGAGGTGGCGACGATCTTGTCCGGGCTGCGGAGGGCGATCGGCGACGCGCCTGGCGCGAGCTCGTCGGCGCCCGCGGAGGGCATGAAGGTCAGGGCGGTGCTGAGGAGCGCGGCGCCGGCGATTCCGGCGGCCGTGGTGCGTGGGTTCATCGGATCCCTCTCGGGCAGGGGGAAACGACATCCCCGTTCATAGATATGGACGCACAGCATCGCCGATTGGTTGCCTACTACGCTCAACCCATGAGCGATTCCGGGCTGCGTGTCGTCGCCGAGCGCGCGCGGACTGCGGCACGTGCCCTCGCACTGGCCACCCGCGCAGAGAAGGACGCCGCCCTGCTGGCCATGGCCGACGGTCTCGAGGCGGCCACGGACGCGGTCGTCGCGGCGAACGCCGAGGACCTCTCCCGGGCAGAGGGGAACGGCACGCCCAGCAACATCGTCGACCGGTTGCGGCTCACGCGCGAGCGAGTCGCGGACATGGCGCGGGGACTGCGTGAGGTCGCGGCGCTGCCCGATCCTGTCGGCGAGGTCGTCCGCGGCGGGGTGCTGGCCAACGGCCTCGAGCTGCGTCAGGTGCGGGTGCCGTTCGGCGTGGTCGGCATGATCTACGAAGCCAGGCCGAACGTGACCGCGGATGCCGCCGGGATCTGCCTGAAGTCGGGCAACGCGGTGCTGCTGCGCGGCTCCTCGAGCGCACGCTCGTCCAACGCCGCGATCGTCGAGGTGCTGCGCGCCGCCGCCGAGCGCACCGGTCTCCACGCCGACGTCGTCCAGCTCGTCCCGGGCGACACCCACGCCAGCGTCAAGGAGCTGATGCGGGCCCGCGGCCTGGTCGACGTGCTCATCCCGCGCGGTGGAGCCTCACTGATCCAGTCGGTCGTCGAGGAGTCCACGGTCCCGGTGATCGAGACCGGGGTCGGCAACTGCCACGTCTACGTCGATGCCGCGGCCGACCTCGACCGGGCGCTGGCGATCGTGGTGAACTCGAAGACCCAGCGCACCAGTGTCTGCAACGCCGCCGAGTCGCTGTTGGTGCACGCGGACGTGGCCGAGGCGTTCCTGCCGCGGGTCGTGGCCGGGTTGCGCGAGGCCGGGGTCACCGTGCACGGCGACGCCGCCTTCTCGGCGTACGACGGGGTGGTGGCGGCGACCGACGACGACTGGGGACGCGAGTACCTCTCCCTCGACATCTCTGCGGCCGTCGTCCCCGATCTCGACGCGGCGATCGAACACATCCACCGCCACTCCAGCGGCCACTCCGACGCGATCGTGAGCGAGGACCAGGCCGCGGCCCGACGCTTCGTGGCGGCCGTCGACTCCGCTGCGGTCCTGGTCAACGCCTCGACCCGTTTCACCGACGGCGGTGAGTTCGGCTTCGGCGCCGAGATCGGGATCAGCACCCAGAAGCTGCATGCGCGGGGTCCGATGGGGCTGCCGGAGATGACGTCGACCAAGTACGTCGTGACCGGAGACGGTCACCTCCGCTGACGCCCGATACGATGACTGTCATGTCGATGATCGTGATGGCCGCCCGTGCGGCCGAAGGGGCCGAGCACGAGGTCAGCCACGCCCTGAGCTGGGGCGTCGGGATCGGTGCCCTGCTGCTGTTGCTGGCCCTGATGGGCGCGCTGGTCGCGTTCGGCGGGGGACGCGAGCACAGCTGAGCACGCACACGTCCGACCAGCCCGGCGCCGCCGACACCCCGACCCGCAGGGTCGGGGTCATGGGCGGCACCTTCGACCCCATTCACCACGGCCACCTCGTCGCTGCGTCCGAGGTCCAGGCGTGGTTCGACCTCGATGAGGTCGTCTTCGTGCCGACGGGCGACCCGTGGCAGAAGTCCGATCGACAGGTCTCACCGGCCGAGCACCGCTATCTGATGACCGTGATCGCCACGGCCGCCAACCCGCGCTTCCGGGTGTCCCGGGTCGACATCGACCGCGCGGGTCCGACCTACACGATCGACACCCTGCACGACCTGCGAGAGCAGCTGCCCGACGCCGAGCTCTACTTCATCACCGGGGCCGACGCCCTCGCCGACATCCTGACCTGGCGTGACGTCGGAAGCCTGTTCGAGCTGGCCCACTTCGTCGGATGCACGCGACCGGGCTACGACATGGACGCCTCCACCCTCACCGACATTCCGTCGGATCGGGTGACCCTGGTCGAGATCCCGGCGCTCGCGATCTCGTCCACCTTCTGTCGCGAGCGCGCCATGGCCGGGCAACCGGTGTGGTACCTCGTCCCCGACGGCGTCGTCCAGTACATCGCCAAGCATGACGTCTACCCCCACAGGACCGGAGCAGCAACATGACCGCCACCGACCGAGCCGTCGAGCTCGTCCACGCCGCCGCCCGGGCAGCGTCCGACAAGCTCGCGACCGACCTCGTCGCCTTCGACGTGAGCGAACAGCTCGCGATCACCGACGCCTTCTTGCTCGCCTCCGGCAGCAACGACCGCCAGGTGAAGGCGATCGTGGATGCCGTCGAGGACGGCCTGCGCGGGATCGGCGCCAAGCCGGTGCGCCGGGAGGGGGAGCGCGACGGGCGCTGGGTCCTCATCGACTACGGCGAGATCGTGGTCCACGTCCAGCACGAGGAGGAGCGGGAGTTCTACGCCCTCGAGCGGCTGTGGCGCGACTGCCCGGTCATCGACCTCCCGGCGGAGGTCACGCCGTCCGGTGGTTGAGGTGCGAGCGCAGCGAGCCTCGAAACCCCCGGGCGAGCCGCGGCGGCTGGTGCTGCTGCGACACGGCCGCACCGCCTGGAACGCCACCCGCCGCGCGCAGGGCCACGCCGACGTCGAGCTCGACGGCACCGGTCACGAGCAGGCAGCGGCCGTCGCCCCGCACGTCGCCGGGCTGAATCCGGCCGCGCTGTGGTCCTCCGACCTGGCGCGGGCACGGCAGACCGCGGCGTACGTCGAGAAGGAGACCGGCCTGGTCGCCACCCTCGATCCGCGACTGCGGGAGTACGACGTGGGGGAGCGGGTCGGACTGACGATGGCCGAGTTCGCGGCGCGGTTCCCCGCCGAGCACGCGCAGTGGCTCACTGGCGGCTACGACGCCGTGACCGGTGCGGAGTCGACGGCCGACGTGCTGGCGCGCATCGTGCCCGCCTGCCGCGAGCTGGTCGCCTCGGTCGGGCCGGGTGAGACGGCGGTCGCCGTCACCCACGGGGCCTCGCTCAGGGTGGCGCTGGTGGAGCTGCTGGGGTGGCCGCCCGAGCTCGGCGACTCGCTGCGCGTCCTCGACAACTGCGCGGTCGCGGTGCTCGCCGAGGGTCCGCCCCGCGCTCCCATGAGGCTGGTGGCCTACAACGCCGCACCCGATTTCGCGTCGTTCGCGGCGGGCGGCTAGTATTCCGCGAGTTGCCTGATGGCAACGGATCTGGGGCTGTGGCGCAGCTGGTAGCGCATCTGCATGGCATGCAGAGGGTCAGGGGTTCGAGTCCCCTCAGCTCCACCAGTGTGATGAGTCGCGACATAGGTCTCACCTGAGTCGCGACATGTGTCACTCGAGAGCCCTGGGCCATCGGCCCGGGGCTCTTTGTGTGTTGCGCCAGTAGGTTTTGGTGGGCTCGATGTTGTGGGTGGAGAGGATCTCGCCGGTGTCGAGTTCGATGACGGTGACGGTGGTGTCGTCGGCGATGGCCAGGACGCGGGTGCGGGCGTGGACGGTGCCGACGCCGAGGTGGTGCATCCGCCCGGCTCGTCGGAAGCTCATCTTGCCCAGGGTGTCGAGGCGGTCGTAGCGCAGCCGGTAGTGGCCGGGGCTTCGTGGTCCGGTGGGTGCGGCTTTGGGAAGCGCGGCGTAGGCGGTGCTGGGGGTTCTCCTGCCTAGCTCGCGGTGGGGTCGCTGCTCGTTGTAGATCGTGCGCCACGTCTCGAGTTGGGTCTGGAGGTCGGTCAAGGTCGCGGCTGCGGGCTGGTGGGCGAGCCAGCGCTTGAGGGTCTGGTGGAATCTCTCGACTTTGCCTTGGGTCTGCGGGTGGCCGGGGTGGCCGTTCTTCTGGGTGATGCCCAGTAGCGGCAGGAGGTACTCGAAGGCGTTCTTGCCGCCGCCGAAGCGGGCGGTGTAGACGCGGCCGTTGTCGGTCAGGGTGGAGGCGGGAAAGCCGTATTGGTCGGCCACGGTGAGGAAGGTAAAGACGACAAGGTCGCCGGTCACGGGGGTGTGAGCGGTGCATCCGAGCAGGTAGCGGGAGTGGTCGTCGAGCCAGTTGAGGATCTCCACATCGGTGCCGTCGGCCAGTTGCCAGTGGGTGAAGTCGGACTGCCAGCACTCGTTGGGTTGGGCGGCGGCGAAGCGTCGGTAGGAGGACCGCGGTCGTTTCCTGGGTTCGGGGGTGATCAGCCCGGCGGCGTGAAGGATGCGCCGGATGGTCGAGGTCGACGGTGGTCGATGTCCCTCTTGTTCGAGGTGCCAGGCGATCGTGACCGGGCCGGCATCGAGCCCGTCCTTGGTCAGCTGCAGTCGCAGCTCCACGATCCGCTCCCGGATCGGCTCGGGGGTCGACGCCTTGTTCGACAGTGGTCGTCGGGAGCGTGGATCGACGGCCTCGAGTCCGCCGTGGCGATAGCGAGCGAGCAGCCGATGCAGGTGTCTGCGGGAGAAGCCGTACTGAGCTGCAGCGGCGGTGACGCTGAGTTCCTTGGCGACGACCTTCAGGACTGCGACCCGGGCTTTCGACATGCCCAAGGACTGTGACCCATGTCGCGACTCACGTGGGACGTGTCAATAGGGACCCATGTCGTGAACCCAGACACCCTCAGCTCCACCAGATCACCAGTTCAGGCCACGATCTGACTCCTCACCGAGCAGCCAGATCGTGGCCCGACGCGGTCATGCCGCCCGGTCGGTTCGACCCGGGAGCGAGAACGCCAGCGCGACGGACGCCGCCCCGAACCCGACGGCCCACACGAACGCGGTGTTGACGGCGGACACGACATCGCCGCCATGGCTGGCGGTGGTACGCACGAGGATGACCGCGAGGAGGGCTGTCCCCAGGGATCCGCCGATCTGCACCACGGTCCGGGTGAGCACTGTCGAGTGACCGATCTCGGTCCGGTCGAGTCCCTGGTAGGCGCCGGCCATGGCAGGGATGCCCACAGCCCCGAGACCCACGCCCCGCAGGAGGAGCCACGCTGCCAGCACCACCCCGCTGGTCTGTGCGGTGACGAAGATGAACGGGACCGTGGTGAGGGTGACGAGGGCGGTGGCAGCCACCGCCGTGGGACGGGCTCCGAACCGGTCGGTCACCCGCCCCGCGACGCTCAGACCGAGCAGGGTGCCGACGGCCTCGGGCATGAGGATGAGCCCGGCGCTCAACGCGCTGGTCCCGCGGCCCTCGATGTAGTAGATGGGGATCAGCAGGAGTGGACCGTAGATCGCGACACCGTTGAAGAACAGGACCGCCGAGGCCGACGCCAGGGGACGGCCCTTGAGCAGCCCGACATCGACCAGCGGCTGGTCGTGGCGAAGCGCGTGGATGCAGAAGCTCGCCATCAGGGCAGCGGCGATGAGTACGGGGACCAGCACCTCGGTGCGAACGAAGCTCCCCGAGTCGCCGGCGTTGGTCAATCCGAAGAGCATGCCTGCGATGGCGGGTGCGAGGAGCAGGAACCCCACGGTGTCGAGCCGGGGCCTGGTGCGTTCGGCTTCGTCCGCTGGCAGGTGGATCCAGGCGAGGATCAGTCCCGCCACGCAGAACGGCACATTGATCCAGAACATGAACCGCCAACTGAGGTGCGTCAGGATCGCGCCACCGATGAGAGGGCCGAGAATGGGGCCGACCGTGATCGGCAGCATCGCGATGCTGACGGTCCTCCCCAACGCCTTGCCGGCAGCAGCCTGCATGACGAGCGTGCCCATCGCCGGCATCAGCAAGCCCCCGCCAAGTCCCTGGACCACGCGCCAGCCGATCAGCGACTCGACGTTCCAGGCAACACTCGCGCCGACGGAACCCACGAGGAACACGACCAGCGCAAAGGTCCACACCTGCCGACCACCGAACCGCTCCAGGGCCCAGGTGCTCACGGGCACGGCCATGCCGAGGGCGAGCAGGTAGCCCGTCATCACCCACTGCACCAGGGCGACGCTCGCGCCCAGCTCGGTGGCGAGGACACGAATCGCGACGCTGACGATCGTGGTGTCGAAGACAACCGCGAGAGCTCCCACGGCGAGGATCAGACCGATCTTGACGACCTCGGGATCAACCCGATCCTTGCTCTCGAGGTCTGCGGGGGCAGCGGCTGGCATGGCTCAACTCCTACACATCTGGGTGCTTCTCAGCTGTCGAGTCGAGGATTCTGGGGCATGACCGGGGGCTTGCGGCAAGCCCCGTGCTGCGCTATAAATTCAAACTGGAGGGGCTGTGCCTCACTGTCGATGAACCCGTTCGGTGTCCGTGGTCCGACAGTTCCGGCCCTGCGTTCCGGCCCTGCGTTCCGGCCCTGCGTTCCGGCTCTCGCAGCGGCGTGGACACGTCGACACTTGATATCGTCGCCGGGCTGGGCCTTGCGGATCGACCGTCCTCACCTGGATACCGGACCCGGCTATGACCTCCGCGCAGCCGAACTCGCCGGAGGTGTCCATGTTCGTCCTCGTCGTTGTGCCCATCCTTGCCGGGATCACGATCGCCGTGCAGGCCTGGCTCATCGGGGGGATGGTCGAGTCCCGCTCCCCGCTCGCCGTCTCCCTTGCCTTGCTGGTGCCCGGCGCCCTCGTGGGCGCCGCATGGTCGCTGGTGCGCCACGAATGGGGCACCGTGGGCGTCGTGGCCCGGCAGTGGTGGTGGATCCCGCTCGGCGTCGCAGGGTGGGGGATCGTCGCGGTCCTCGGATGGTCGGCGAATCGTCTCGGGGTCGCCACCGCCCTGACGCTGGTCGTCGCGGCTCAACTGGTGGCTGGAACGGTCATCGACGTCATCGCCGACAAGCAACGGATCTCGCTCACGTCGATCCTCGGTGCGTTGCTGGTGACGGGCGGCGCGTTGCTCATTCTTCGTCCGAGCTGACGCGATCCGGCATTGACAGACACTTAACTCAGGAGTTAAGTGTTTGCTGTGGAGCCCGACACCCTCGACGACGTGCTCGTCGCCCTGGCCAACCCCCACCGACGCGAGATGGTGAGGTTCCTGGGCCTCCAGCCGAGCACGATCAGCCGGCTCGCTGAGCTGCGCGGCCTCTCGCTGCCCGCGATCCACAAGCATGTCAACGTGCTCGAGGAGGCAGGGCTCGTCTCCCGTCGCAAGGTGGGTCGCAGCAACGTGCTCACCCTGGACCCGGGCGGTCTCCGAGACCTCCAGATCTGGCTGGGGACCTTCCAGACCTGGTGGGGCGCTGCCGGCGCCACGCTGGAGAACTACGGCACCTACCTCGACTCGTCCGAGCCGGGGCACCCACCACCCGAGGAGTCACCATGAAGAAGTTCATCTTGCTGCACCAGGGCTTTGAGACCCCCACCCCGGAGATCGGGGCGGGTTGGATGGCGTGGTTCGAGAAGGTCGCCCCTCACGTGGTCGACAACGGCAACCCGTTCGTGGCCGGGCGGGAGGTCGGCAAGGACGGCGAGACCACCGAGCTCGACTTCTCCGGTGTGCCCATGACCGGGTACACGATCGTCAACGCCGAGGACCTGGACGCCGCCCAGGCACTCCTGGACGGGCTCCCCATGATCCACAGCACCCGGATCTACGAGCTCGGCTCCATGTAGCGCTCGTCTCCCGGCTGTCGGCACGGCAGGGCCCGCTCGTTAGCCTGCACCCGTGACAATCCTCACCGGTGTGGTCCTCGGCGTGCTCGTGGTGTTCGCCGTAGCCGCCGCCCTCGCGACGCGCGCCCCGTCGTTCGAGGCGCCCGTCCGCAGTGCGGCCGTGGCTGTCGAGGGGCTGCTGGTGTTGTTCGTCGTGGCCGACCTCGGTGTGGTGCTGGTCGCCGACGAGGCGGAGCGACCCGCCAGCATGGTGACGCACCTCGGGTACGCCGTGGCGGCGGTCGGCCTGCTCCCGCTGCTCGCGTGGCGGCGGCCGCCGCTCGACGACCCGGAGGCAGAGGTGGAGCCGGTCTCGTTGTGGGTCGTCGCCCTGACGTTGATCGCCGTGGCGGTGTGCGTCGTGCGGCTCGCCCAGACCCGATGAGCGCCCGGGGATCTCACGGCCGGCAGGTGCTGGTGGCCGTCTACGCGATCTTCGCGGTGGCGGCCGGTGCGCGATCGCTGGTGCAGCTGACCACCGAGTTCGACGCGGCGCCGCTGGCCTACTCGCTGTCGGCGGTGGCGGCGGGCGTCTACGTCGTCGCCACGCTCGCCCTGCGTCGTACGTCGGAGCGCGCGCGGCGTGTCGCCATCACTGCGTGCGCGGTCGAGGCGGTCGGGGTCGTCGTGGTCGGCACGCTGTCGCTGGTGCGGCAGGACTGGTTCCCCGACCAGACGGTCTGGTCCGACTACGGCATCGGCTACGGCTTCGTGCCGCTGGTGCTGCCGTTCATCGGTCTGTGGTGGCTGCGTCGACACCCACCAGCCGGGGCTCAGGGCTCCAGCCTCGACAGCGTGAGCGCGTAGTCCTGCGCCGGGTCGGTCCAGGTGTCGGTGACCACGAACCCGGCGGCAGCGAGGTCCTCGGCGACCGCCGGAAGGCGGAACTTCGTCGAGATCTCCACCCGGATCTCCTCGCCGCTGGTCAGGTCCAGCTCGACGCCGGCCCCCGGGATCGAGACGTGCTGTGGCATCTCGGCCCGCAGCCGCAGGTCCATCCGCTCCATCCGGGCGTCCCAGAATGGCACGTAGCTGAAGGCGTCAGGGTCGAAGTCGGCTCCCAGCTCCCGGTTGAGCATCCGCAGGCTGTTGCGGACGAACGCCGCGGTGAGGCCCTCCGGGTCGTTGTAGGCCGCCACGATCCGGTCCACCGGCTTGACCAGGTCGGTGCCCAGCAGCAGCCAGTCGCCGGGGTCGAGCGAGTCGGCCAGGGCGCCCAGGAACGCCGCCCGCTCCTCGAGGTAGAGGTTGCCGATGGTGCTTCCGAGGAACCCCACGACCCTGCTGCCCTGGCCCGGGAGCTGGCGTAGGTGCCCGAGGTGGAGCGTGAAGTCCCCGACCACGGCGTCGACCTGCGAGCGGGGATAGCGGTGTCCGAGGTCGGCGGCGGCTTCCCGCAGGGTGGCTTCGGCGACGTCGACGAGGACCAGGTGCCGGAGCCGGTCGGCCTCGTCGAAGGCGTCGAGCAGCAGCCGGGTCTTGTCGCTGGTGCCGCTGCCGAGCTCGACGAAGGTGGTGGCGTCGCACGCGGCGACGATCTCGCTCGACCGGGCGGCGAGGATGGAGCGCTCCGCCTCGGTGGGGTAGTAGTCCGGCAGCCGGGTGATCTCGTCGAAGAGGCGTGCGCCGACGTCGTCGTAGAGCCACTTCGGCGGCAGGCAGCGCGGCTGCGTGCCGAGGCCGCGGCGTACGTCCTCGCGCAGCGACCCCGACGCCCAGTCGGCGTCGAGCAGCACGGAGACCCGGGGCTCGGGAACCGCGCTCACGAGCCGCTCCGCACGGCGGCAGCGCCGCCGTCGGCGAGCCGGACCCCCGAGAGCGCCCACCGGGCGCCGTGCGGGAAGAAGTTGCGGTACGTCGAGCGGGCGTGACCGGGCGGCGTCAGCGCGCAGCCGCCGCGCAGCACCATCTGGTTGGACATGAACTTGCCGTTGTACTCGCCGATCGCCCCGGCGGGCGGATGGAATCCCGGGTAGGGGTGGTAGGCCGACGAGGTCCACTCCCAGCAGTCCCCGAACGCCTGCCGCAAACCGCCGGTGGCCGGACCGGCGGGACGCGGGTGGAAGGTCGCCAGGTCGGCCAGGTTGTGCTCCGGATCGGAGGCGACGCCGCCGTTGACGACCGCGTGCTCCCACTCCGCCTCGCTGGGGAGCCGCTTGCCGGCCCAGGTGGCGTAGGCCTCGGCCTCGTAGAAGCTGACGTGGCTGACCGGCAGGTCGGGGTCGACCGGCCAGGTGCCGTGCAGCGTGTGCTCGTGCCAGACCCCGTCCAGCTCGACCCAGTAGAGCGGGGAGTCCCAGCCCTGCTGGCCCACGGTGGCCCAGCCGTCGGAGAGCCACAGCTCGTGTCGTGCGTAGCCACGGTCGGCCATGAAGGCCAGCCACTCGCCGTTGGTCACCAGCCGATCCGCCAACCGGTAGGGCTCCAGCCACTGACGGTGCCGGGGCAGCTCGTTGTCGAAGGCGAATCCCTCGCCCTCGTGCCCGATCTCGACCAGACCGCCCTCGATCTCGACCCAGCCGGGACCGTCGTCGACCAGCAACGAGGCGCCACTGTCCCGACGCAGCGGCGCGCCGGCGTACGTCGGTCGCAGCGGGTTGCGGGAGAGCACGTGCTTGATGTCCATGAGCAGCAGCTCCTGGTGCTGTTGCTCGTGGTGGAAGCCGAGCACGACGGTGTCCGCGAGCTTCGTCAGGGTGCCCTCGTCGGCGGTGTCGAGGAGGTCGCGCACCCGACCGTCCACGTTGGCGCGGTACGAGCCCACCTCGTGGGCGCCGGGGCGGCTCACCAGCCCCCGTTCGTGGCGGGCGTACCGCTCGCCGAGCGACTCGTAGTAGCTGTTGAACAGGAACCAGTACGTGTCCTCGTACGGCGCGAAGCCGGGCTCGTGGTCGGCGAGCACGAAGGTCTCGAAGAACCACGTGACGTGGGCCCGGTGCCACTTGGTCGGTGAGACCTCGGGCATCGACTGCACGGTCTGGTCCTCCGGCGACAACGGCATGGCGAGTCGCTCGGTGTAGTCGCGCACCCGGTCGAAGGCGGCGAGCAGCCGGGTCGGATCGTCGGCGAGGTCGGGGGTGACGGTGGTGCTGATGTCGGTCACGCGGTCCTCCTGGGGCCAGGGAGTCCAGACAGTGAGCCTTGTCGAGCCGGGCGGGGATTTCAAGGCCGACGCACGCGCCGGGGGCGCGCCGTACGTCAGGTGATCGTCATGCCGCCGTCGACCGGCAGCGTCTGCCCGGTGGCGATCGCGACCTTCCTGTCGAGCCGGATCAGGTCCATCACGTCGGTCAGGGCGAAACCCCGGTGGTGGCCAGGAGCTCGTCCTGCCAGGCGAAGGCACGGTCCACCCGCGACGGGAGGTCGGGCCCGGGCAGCAGGTCGTGGATCCGCTCGGCGTACCCGGGCGGGAGGTCCGTGTCGAGGTAGCGCAGGCCGAAGTCGTGGCGGGCCGGGCAGTGCTCCATCCGGAGCAGCTCGACCAGCGGCGTGATGGCGAACCGGAGGTGGAACGCCACGGCTTCCGCGAGCTCCCCGCGTGCCAGCGCCCGGCGCACCAACCACTCCGCGGTCTGACGACGGGCTGCGATCTCCTCACGGAGCGCGGCGCGGGCGCGCGCATGGGGCTCCTCGTCCTCGTGTTCCAGGCGCAAGATCCGGTCAGGGTCGTGGAGCACGATCGGGGTGCCGTGGCGGCGCGGATCGGTCGGGACCGTGTCGCTCGTGAGCGGGTGGACCATGAGGTCGAGGATCCGGGTCGGTTCCCGCAGTGCGGCCGCATCCGGTTGGAGGTGCACGAACAGCTGCCGTGCACCGTCGGGCCAGAAGTCGGCCGGCCGTTCCCACAGGTGGTGGGTGGTGAAGCGGTCCAGGAGCAGGTCGCGGATCGCGGCGTACGGCGGAGCCGGGTCGCCCTCGGCCCAGAGCTGGACGTCGAGGTCGGAGTGCTCGTCGTGACGACCGGTGGCCGCGGAGCCGCCCACGGTCGCGAGCCGGATCACCGGCGTCGCTGCGGCATGGTCGCTGACCAGGGCCAGCACGTCGTCATAGCGGCTGAGGTCGGGCTCGATCACGGCAGCGAGCCTAGGGCAGGTCGCCCGCCGGGTCTCCGGCCTCGCGGCATGCACGCGGGGTTCGCTACCATGAGGGCATGCGCAGGTTCCTGCTCCTTACCTAGCCGCGTCGGAGATCGCACCACCCCGACGCGGCAGCCCCTCGTGGACGAGGGGCTTTTTTGTGCCCGCAGGCAGCCCGAGGCAGACGAGACGAGAGAGAGACAATGAGCGAGCAGCCCGATCAGACGGAGCGCGCGTCGTACGACGTGCACGGGGTCGAGACGAAGTGGCAGCGCGTCTGGGACGAGCTGCAGCCCTTCACCGCCGACGACCGGGCTGTGCTCGACGGCACACGCGAGAAGCGCTACGCGCTGACGATGTTCCCCTACCCGAGCGGTGACCTGCACATGGGCCACGCGGAGGTGACCGCGCTGCACGACGTCATCGCCCGCTACTGGCGCCAGCGTGGTTTCGAGGTCATGAACCCGATGGGGTGGGACTCCTTCGGGCTGCCGGCCGAGAACGCCGCGATCAAGAACGACGAACACCCGGCGACGTACACCTACGCCAACATCGAGACCCAGCTGGAGTCGTTCAAGAAGTACGGGATCAGCTTCGACTGGAACCGCCGGTTCAACACCAGTGACCCGTCGTACTACCGCTGGACGCAGTGGCTGTTCCTGAAGCTGCGCGAGCAGGGCCTGGCCTACCGCAAGAACAGCCCGGTCAACTGGTGCCCGCAGGATCAGACCGTGCTGGCCAACGAGCAGGTCGTCGACGGCCACTGCGAGCGCTGCGGTGCCGAGGTGACCAAGCGCGCGCTGACGCAGTGGTACTTCAAGATCACCGACTACGCGCAGGAGCTGCTGGACGACCTGGACGTGCTGGCGCCGACGTGGCCCGACCGCGTCATCAACGCGCAGCGCAACTGGATCGGGCGCTCCGAGGGCGCCCACGTCGACTTCGTCGTGGAGGGACGGGACGAGCCGCTGACCGTCTACACGACGCGCCCCGACACGCTGTTCGGCGCCACGTTCATGGTGGTCGCGGCCGACGCGCCGCTGGCGGTCGAGCTGGTGACCGACGGCCAGCGCGCGGCGCTGGAGGCCTACCGCGAGGCGGTCGGGCGGACGACCGAGATCGAGCGGCAGGCCACCGACCGGCCCAAGACCGGCGTCGACCTGGGGGTGACGGCGCTGAACCCGGTGACCGGCACCCGGATCCCGGTGTACGCCGCCGACTACGTGCTGGCCGACTACGGCACCGGGGCGATCATGGCCGTCCCCGGCCAGGACCAGCGCGACTGGGACTTCGCGGCCGCCTTCGACCTGCCCGTGATCCGGACCGTGCAGCCGCCCGAGGACTGGGACGGCCTGGACACCATGGCGTTCACCGGTGAGGGGCCGGCGATCAACTCCGCCAACGACGAGATCGACCTGAGCGGGATGCCGGTCGAGGACGCCAAGCGGACCACGATCGCGTTCCTGGAGAAGCAGGGGCTGGGCCGAGGCACCGTCAACTTCCGGCTGCGTGACTGGCTGGTGAGCCGGCAGCGCTACTGGGGCCCGCCGATCCCGATCATCCACTGCGAGGCGTGCGGCGAGGTCGCGGTCCCCGATGACCAGCTGCCGGTCGAGCTGCCCGAGCTGCGCGGCGCGGACCTGAAGCCGAAGGGCGTCTCGCCGCTGGCGGCGGCGGAGGAGTGGGTCAACGTCGCCTGCCCGCAGTGCGGCGGCCCCGCGAAGCGCGACTCCGACACCATGGACACCTTCGTCGACTCGTCCTGGTACATGTTCCGCTTCGTCTCCCCGAACGACGACACCCAGGCGTTCGACTCCGAGCTGGCCAACGCCTGGATGCCGTGCGACATCTACGTCGGCGGTGTCGAGCACGCGGTGCTGCACCTGCTGTACGCGCGGTTCTTCACCAAGGTCCTGGCCGACATGGGCCTGATCAACTTCCGCGAGCCGTTCTCCGCCCAGCTGAACCAGGGGACGGTCATCAACCAGGGCGCCAAGATGTCGAAGTCCAAGGGCAACGGCGTCAGTCTGGGGGAGCAACTTCGTGAGTTCGGGGTGGACGCGGTCCGGCTGACCCTGGTCTTCGCGGGCCCGCCGGAGGACGACATCGACTGGGCCGACATGTCGCCCGCGGGGTCGCTGCGATTCCTGCAGCGCGCCTGGCGGCTGTCGGGCGACGTGAGCTCCGCGCCGGGCGCCGACCCGAGCGCCGGCGACGCAGCCCTGCGCAAGGTCACCCACCGGACCCTGCACGACGCCGCCGAGCTGGTCGAAGGCTTCCGGTTCAACGTCATGGTCGCCCGGACCATGGAGCTGGTGAACGCCGCCCGCAAGGCGATCGACTCCGGACCGGGTGGCGACGACCCGGCCGTCCGGGAGGCCGCCGAGACGGTCGCGGTGCTGCTGAGCCTGGTGGCGCCGTACACCGCGGAGGAGATGTGGGAGCGGCTGGGTCACGAGCCGACGGTCGCCAACGCCGGCTGGCCCGAGGTCGACGAGTCGCTGCTGGTCGAGGAGAGCGTCACCTGCGTCGTCCAGGTGAAGGGCAAGGTGCGCGCCCGGCTCGACGTCCCACCCGACATCTCCGAGGCCGACCTGGAGGCGGCGGCCCTGGCGGACCCAGCGGTGCAGAAGGCGATCGACGGCGCGGCCGTGCGCAAGGTCATCGTGCGCGCACCCAAGCTCGTCAACGTGGTGGTCTGAAGGTTGAGTCGCGCGGCTGCGGCACGTGAGTGGCGCGTCTGCGACCTTGGCCGTGCCGCACATACGCGATTCGGATGCCGCGCGTCCACCACTCAACGACTGACGGTTCGGGCTGGATAGGGTCGCGCCATGTCACGGACCGTGCTCGTCACCGACTCGACGGCCTCGCTGCCACCCGAGCTGGCCGAGGAGCGCGGGATCGTCGTCGTGCCGCTGCAGGTCGTCATCGGTGCCACGTCCTACGACGAGGGAGCCGACGGGGCGACGCCGGAGCTGGTGGCCGAGGCCTTGCGCGAGTTCCGGCCGGTGAGCACGTCCCGGCCGGCGCCGGCCTCGATGCTCGAGGTCTACGAACGTGCGGCCGCCGGGGGCGCGACCTCGATCGTGTCCGTCCACCTGTCCGGCGACATGAGCGGCACCTTCGAGTCGGCCCAGCTGGCCGCTCGTGACGCCTCCATCCCCGTCGTGCCCGTCGACAGCCGACAGGTCGGCATCTCCACCGGCTTCGCGGTGCTCGCTGCCGCCGACGTCCTCGACGCCGGAGGCAGTGCGGAAGACGCGGCTGCGGCGGCGGGGGCCCGAGCAGCGGCGACGACCTCGCTGTTCTACGTCGACACCCTCGAGTACCTGCGCCGCGGGGGCCGGATCGGCGCAGCCGCCGCGCTGCTGGGGGGAGCGCTCGCGGTCAAGCCGTTGCTCACCATCACCGACGGCCGGGTCGCGACGCTGGAGAAGGTGCGCACGTCGAGCCGGGCGCTGTCGCGGCTCGAGGAGCTCGCGGTCACGGCCGCCGAGGACCGGCCCGTGGACATCGGGGTCGCCCACCTGGCGAACGCCGACCGGGCGGGTCTGCTGGCCGAGCGGCTCGCCGAGCGGCTCGCTGACAACCTCGACGGCCGGGAGATCCACTGCGGCGAGGTCGGCGCCGTGCTCGGCGCCCACGTCGGGCCGGGCATGATCGCGGTCTGCGTCGCCCCAAGCACTGCTGACTGACCGCTAGTCGTCCACAGGACGTGCGTCGGACCTCGTCTCCACAGGCTGTGGTTCGGTCGGCCCAGAGGGTCAGCCGTTCTCCCTAGCGTCCGCGTCATGTCGAGCCGAACCAGTCGGGCCGAGCACGAGGCCGCCCTCGCCCGCCGCCTGCAGCTGTTGGGGGAGGAGCTGCACGGGGTCCGGGACGGTCCGTGGGAGGTGCCGGACACCCACACCCGGGTCCACACGGTGCCGCTGCTGTCCGAGCCATCCGTGGTCCCCGAGCCGGGGCGTCATGCCTCCCGCCGAGCCGGCCGCCTGGCCGCGTGGGTGCCCGAGACCCTGCGCGGCCGGGTGGGCCTGGGGGCGGGTCCGCTCGCGATCGTTGCGGTGCTGGTGGCGCTCGGACTGGGGGCCACCACGTGGTGGGTGGTCCGAGCCGACACCACGTCGGTCGTGCCGGTCGCGCCGGTCGAGCCCGTGTCCACGGTCGATCTCGCCGAGCCGTCGGCCTCGTCGTCGGTTCCGTCGGCCGGGGTCTCGCCGGTGGCGTCCGGGACGATCACCGTCGACGTCGCCGGCAAGGTACGCCGCCCCGGGATCGCCGTCCTCGACGTCGGTGCCCGCGTCGTCGACGCCCTGCGCGCGGCGGGGGGTGCCCGGCCCGGTGTCGACCTGACCGACCTCAACCTGGCGCGAGTGCTCGTCGACGGCGAGCAGATCGTGGTCGGGCTGGTGGTCCCGGCGGTGGGGTTGCCGAGCGCGGCCGCCACCGCGCCGGGGGCACCGACCGGCACCCTGGTCAACCTCAACACGGCCGATTCGGTCGCCCTGGAGTCGCTGCCGGAGGTCGGCCCCGTCACCGCCCAGGCGATCATCACCTGGCGCGAGGACCACGGCGGCTTCACCGCCGTCTCGGAACTGCTGGAGGTCAACGGCATCGGCGACGCGACGCTGGCCGCGATGGCGCCGTTCGTGACGGTCTGAGGGTGTCCGGGCCGGACCTCCGGATGCCGGCGCTCGGGCTGGCGGCCTGGGCCGGTGGCCTCAGCGCGGTGTTGCTGCCACCGGTCGTCCTCGCAGCGGCACCCCTGGCCGGACTCGTGCTGGCATGGCGGCGGGGCAGCCGGGCGGTGCTCGCCGGCGCCCTGGTGTTCGCGGCGGTGGCAGCGGGCGCCGTGCTGCGGCAGGCGCAGGTCGAGGGCGACCCGGTCTCGTCCCTGGCCGCGGTCGGTGCGGCCGTCGATGCCGAGCTGGTGGTGACGTCCGATCCTCGTCCGAGCACGAGCCGGTTCGGCGAGGGGGTCGTGTTCCGGGGGACGGTCTTCCGGGTGACGGGGCGCGGCGCGACCCACGAGCTGCGCTCCCCGGTGCTCGTGCTGGCCGACGGGTCGTGGTCCGACGTACAGCTGGGCGAACGGCTGCGTCTCACGGGCAGACTCGGCGAGCCCGAGCAGCGCGGTGATCCGCTGGCGGCGATCGTCTCTGCCTCGGGGGAGCCGCAGGTGGTCGCCGGGCCCGACGTGTGGTGGCGCGGCGCCGGGGTGGTCCGGGAGTCGCTGCGTGACGCGGTCGCCGGACGGCCGGCCGCTCAGCGTGCGCTCGTGCCTGCGCTGGTGGTCGGCGACGACGCCACGGTCGACGAGGAGCTCGCCGAGGAGTTCCGGAGGACGGGGCTCACCCACCTGCTCGCGGTGTCCGGGACCAACCTGACGCTGGTGGTGGGATTCCTGCTCGTTGCGGGTCGGTGGTTGGGCGTGCGCGGACGCGGCCACTACGTCGTGGGCGCTCTCGGCATCGTCGGTTTCGTGCTGCTGGCACGCACCGAGCCCAGCGTGGTGCGCGCCGCGGCGATGGGAACCGTGGCCCTGCTCGGGATGGGCGTCGACGGACGGCGGCGTGGCCCGGGCGCGCTCGGTGTGGCCGTGGTGACGCTGCTGCTGCTGAACCCGTCACTCGCGGTGTCGGTCGGGTTCGCCCTGTCCGTGGTCGCCACGACCGGGATCCTCGTGCTCGGGCCGGGGCTCCGGGACGCGTTGGGACGATGGGTGCCGAGATGGGCGGCGGAGGCGGTCGCCGTCCCGCTGGCGGCCCAGCTCGCGTGCACGCCGCTCGTGGCAGCGATCTCCGGCCAGGTCAGTCTCGTGGCCGTCGGCGCGAACCTGGTCGTGGCCCCGGTCATCGGACCCGCCACGGTGCTCGGTCTCGCCGGCGGTCTCGCCGGGCTGGTCTGGGATCCCGCAGGTCGCCTTCTCGGCACCCTCGCGGGGTGGTGCGTCGCCTGGCTGGTCGCGGTCGCGGACCGGGGCGCCGCGCTGCCGGCCGCAGCGATCGGGTGGGGGACCGACGCGCTGGCGCTCGGTCTCCTCACCGCCGTCGTCGTCGCACTCGCCCTGCTGCTCCCGCGGCTCCTGCGCGGTCCGATCGGCAGTCTGGCCTGCTCCGCGGTGCTCGTGCTCGCGGTGCTGGTCCGGCCACCCCTGCCGGGATGGCCGCCGCCGGGGTGGGTGCTGGTGGCGTGCGACGTCGGCCAGGGCGACGCCCTCGTGCTCCGTGCCGGTCCAGGGACCGCGGTCGTCGTCGACGCCGGACCGGAGCCGCGGCTGGTCGACGACTGCCTCGATCGGCTGCGGATCACGCGGGTGCCGTTGCTGGTCCTCACCCACCCACACGCCGACCACATCGACGGTCGAGCTGGCGTGCAGAGCGACCGTGAGGTCGACCGGGTCGAGACGACCGGCCTCGCGCCGTACGCCGAGACCCGGGTCGTCGGCGACGTGACCCTCCAGGTGCTGTGGCCACCCCCGGGGCTGACGGTCGCGAATCCGAACGACGCCAGCGTGGTGCTGCTGGCCGAGGTGGCCGGGGTCCGGCTGCTCCTCACCGGCGACGTCGAGCCCGACAGCCAGGCAGCCCTCGATCGCGCCTGGCCAGGACTGACCGCCGACGTGGTGAAGGTGCCCCACCACGGCAGCCGGTTCCAGGACCTCGACTGGCTGCTGGGCATCGGGGCCCGCGTCGCCCTGGTGTCGGTGGGTGCGGACAACGACTACGGGCACCCCGCCGAGGCAACCCTCGACCCGTTCACCGACGCCGGCGCGACCGTGCTCCGCACCGATCTCGACGGCGACCTGGCGGTCACCGTCCGGGAGGGGGAGCTGGGTGTCGCCACCTCCCGATAGGGTCCCTGCCATGTCAGGTCCCCGCGCGTCCGACGTCCTGGGCCGGGTCACCCTGATCACCGGCAAGGAGGAGTTCCTCGGCGAGCGCGCGGTCACCCAGGTGCGCGACGCGGTGCGCCGTCATGACTCCGAGGCCGAGCAGTCCGAGACCCGCGCCCTCGACCTCACCGCCGGCTCCCTGGGCGAGATGTCGGCTCCCTCGCTGTTCTCCGCGACCCGCTGCGTGGTCATCACGGGCCTGGAGGACCTTCCCGAGGAATCGGTCGACGGCCTGCTCGCCTACGCCGCGGCCCCGGTCGAGGAGGTGGCTCTGGTGCTCTTCCACGGCGGCGGCCAGAAGGGGTCGGGGGTCCTCACGAAGCTCCGCAAGCTGCCGCACGTCACCGAGGTGAAGTCGGCGGAGCTGAAGGCCGCGGAGTTCCCGGGGTTCGCGGCCAACGAGGTGCGCGCCGCGGGCGGCAAGATCGATCAGGATGCCGCACTCTTCCTGGTGCAGGCGGTCGGCCAGGACCTTCGCTCCCTCGCCGCGGCGGCCACCCAGCTGGTCAGCGACTTCCCGGAGACCACGCTTGGCGTGGCCGAGGTGAAGCAGTACTTCGGCGGCCGGGCCGAGGCGAAGTCCTTCGCCGTCGCCGACGCGGCTTTCTGGGGGCGGCGCGCGATGGCGCTCGAGGAGCTGCGCTGGGCGCTCGACGCAGGCACGGCGCCGGTGCTGGTCACCTCCGCCTTCGCCGGCAGTGCCCGCGGTGTGGCCCGCTACCTGGCGGCGCCGCGGGGCCAGCGCGAGGCCGACCTCGCGCGTGACCTGGGCGTCCCGCCGTGGAAGGTGCGGACCGTGCGTGACCAGTCGCGCTCGTGGTCGGAGCCGGGCATCGCCCGGGTGATCCGCGCCGTCGCGCAGGCGGACGCCGACATCAAGGGGGCGGCCAGCGACGCGTCGTACACCCTCGAGCGGCTGGTGCTCACCGTGACCGGCCTGCGCGACCACTGAGGGCCCACAGACGCAGAAAAACCCGCCGAAGCGGGTTTCTCAGGCGGGAAGGCCGGTCAGAGCGACGCGGACTTCTTCATGATCGCCGACTTGCGGTTGGCGGCCTGGTTCTTGTGGATGACGCCCTTGGAGGCAGCCTTGTCCAGCTTGCGGGCGGCGTCACGGCCGGCCGCGATCGCGGTGTCCTTGTCGCCGGCCTCGGCGGCCTCGCGGAACTTGCGCACGGCGCTCTTGAGCCGCGTCTTGACGGCCTTGTTGCGCTCGTGTGCCTTCTCGTTCTGCTTGTTCCGCTTGATCTGGGACTTGATGTTCGCCACTGATGCAGCCTTCGGTAGGTCGTATGTGCCGGTGGATGGTGCTGAAGTTCAAGGCCCGCCAGACGTACGGCGAGCGACAGGAAAGGTTAGCAGCGCGCTCAGGCGTGGCCAAAATCCGAGGTCAGGCCCAGCCACGCCGCTCGCAGAGCCACTCCCAGCAGACCTCGCCCTGCCAGCGCTGGTGCTCGCGGAGGAACGGGGACGTGGCGGGGACGGGGTCGGCGGCCGACTTGAGGAAGTACGCCGTCACCAGGGCGATGACCACGTCGACGGACTCGGCAGGCACGTCGCGCAACAGCGGCCGTTCCGCGATCACCGACTCGACGTCGAGGCCGTCACCCCGGGGGCCGATCAGCATGAACAGCGAGTCGAGCCAGGCGGCGCCGACCACGGGCCAGTTCCAGTCGCAGAACCATGCCCGGCCTTCGGCGTCGAGGAGCACGTTGTCGTCGCGGACGTCGGTGTGGACCAGGGTGTCACCGGTCATGACCTCGGCGTAGCGCTCGGCCAGTCCGATCGCCTCGGCCAAGTGGGGGAGATCGGGCTGGGTGGCGCGGACGTGGTCCCAGTGGGCCAGGAACGGCGCGAACTCGGCCGCGGCCGGATCGAGGTCGAGGTCCACGGGGGCGGGGGTCAGCCGGTCGGCGACGGTCTCGAGCGCGTCCAGACAGGCATCGAGATCGTCGGCGGTCCAGGGCCGGGCCGGGTGGCGGCCCTCGACGTGGTCGATGCCGAGCGCGACCCACTCGCCGTCGTACGACCAGAGAAGCCGGGGTGCGGGGATGCCCTCGGGCAGCGCCTCCAGCTTGCGCGCCTCCTCGCGGTAGGCGGCTGCGAACGGCCCTTGCGCGCGCAGCGATGCGGCCTTGACGAAGTGGCGGGTGCCGTCCTCGCACTCCAGCACCGACGCGAAACCGGGCGTGAAGCCTCGATTGCGGGAGTGTGCCGCGACCACCGGGGAGCCGCAGCGACGCTCGATCAGGTCGCGGAGCGGTGGCGGCAGCATCGGCCACTCGAGGCGGAGTGCGGTGTCGACCGTCGGCGGGGCGGAGCGGGCCATGGGGCCATCCTCGCAGCGCCCCGAGGGTGGGGCCTCACTGGCCGCGACCACGCCCGAGCGTGACCGCGACCAGCGGTGAGGCTTGTGTCGGAGCCGACTCAGTCCAAGCGGAACCAGGTGGCCCCCCGGCACACCCAGATGCGGTGTGAACCGCTCCGCTCGGGGATCGCGCGCCCGGAACCCCCCGGTTCGTGCGGCACGCAGCAAGCGACCTCCGACTGCCCCCACCGTCCTCAACGGACGCCACGCGCAAAGGTGACGGGCAGATCTCCGCTGATCGGGTGCCGGGTCGCGAGTTCGGGGAGAGTCGCTCCCGCGTGGAAGAATCGAAGTTCGACCCACCGCCCTCGATCCGAAAGCAGCGTCGACACCTCGTGCCCGCCTCGACCGCGCCCCGACCCGGCCACACCGATCCGGCGATCATCCGCAACTTCTGCATCATCGCCCACATCGACCACGGCAAGTCGACCCTGGCCGACCGGATGCTCCAGCTGACCGGTGTCGTCGACGAGCGTGCGGCCCGTGCGCAGTACCTCGACCGGATGGACATCGAGCGCGAGCGCGGCATCACGATCAAGAGCCAGGCCGTCCGGATGCCGTGGACGGTTCCGGACGACAACGACGAGGGCGCCGAGCCGGGCTCCTACGTGCTCAACATGATCGACACCCCCGGCCACGTCGACTTCACCTACGAGGTGTCCCGGTCCCTCGAGGCCTGCGAGGCAGCGGTGCTGCTGGTGGACGCCGCCCAGGGCATCGAGGCGCAGACCCTGGCCAACCTCTACCTCGCGATGGGCGCCGACCTCCACATCATCCCGGTGCTCAACAAGATCGATCTGCCCAGCGCCAACGTCGAGAAGTACGCCGCCGAGCTGGCCGGCCTGGTCGGCTGCGACGTCTCCGACGTACTGCTGACCAGCGCCAAGACCGGCGTCGGGGTCGAGACACTGCTCAACGAGATCGTCAAGCAGACGCCGGCCCCGGTCGGCGAGGCCGACAAGCCTCCGCGCGCCCTGATCTTCGACTCGGTCTATGACACCTACCGCGGCGTGGTCACCTACGTCCGCGTCATCGACGGCACGCTGACCCACCGTGACCGGATCCGGATGATGTCGACCAACGCCGTCCACGAGATGCTCGAGGTCGGCGTGATCTCGCCCGAGCCGGTCAAGACCGGCGAGATCGGGGTCGGCGAGGTCGGCTACCTCATCACCGGCGTGAAGGACGTCCGCCAGTCCCGGGTGGGTGACACCGTCACCTCCCAGCACCACGGGGCGACCGAGCCGCTCGGCGGCTACAAGCACCCCAACCCGATGGTCTACGCCGGGCTCTACCCGATCGACGGCGACGACTACCCGACCCTGCGCGACGCCCTGGAGAAGCTCCAGCTCAACGACGCGGCGCTGACCTACGAGCCGGAGACGTCGGGCGCGCTGGGCTTCGGCTTCCGGCTCGGCTTCCTCGGGCTGCTCCACATGGAGATCACCCGCGACCGGCTCGAGCGCGAGTTCGACCTCGACCTGATCTCGACCGCACCCAACGTGGTCTACGACGTGGTGATGGAGGACGGCTCCGAGGTCGAGGTGACCAATCCCAGCGAGTACCCCGAGGGCAAGATCGCCGAGGTCCGCGAGCCCGTCGTACGAGCGACCATCCTGTCGCCGTCCGACTTCATCGGCGTGATCATGGAGCTCTGCCAGACCAAGCGCGGAACCCTGCTCGGCATGGACTACCTCTCCGAGGACCGCGTCGAGATGCGCTACACGCTGCCGATGGGCGAGATCGTCTTCGACTTCTTCGACCAGCTCAAGTCCAAGACCAAGGGCTACGCGTCCCTCGACTACGAGCGCACCGGCGAGCAGGCGGCCGACCTGGTGAAGGTCGACATCCTGCTCCAGGGCGAGCCGGTCGACGCCTTCTCGGCGATCGTGCACCGCGACGCGTCCTACGCGTACGGCGTGATGCTGGCCGGCAAGCTCAAGGACCTCATCCCGCGCCAGCAGTTCGAGGTGCCGATCCAGGCCGCGATCGGTGCTCGGGTGATCGCCCGCGAGAACATCCGCGCGATCCGCAAGGACGTGCTCGCCAAGTGCTACGGCGGTGACATCACCCGCAAGCGCAAGCTGCTCGAGAAGCAGAAGGAGGGCAAGAAGCGGATGAAGATGGTCGGCCGGGTCGAGGTCCCGCAGGAAGCCTTCATCGCCGCCCTCTCCTCCGACGGCGCAGGCGCCACCGACCGCAAGAAGTAGGCCGCTCAGAGCTCGAGCGGTTCCAAGTAGCTGGGGCGTACGACCCGGCTGCGAGGTGAGATCCGGCGCACTGCCCGCTCGAACTCTTCCAGCCGCTGGGCCAGGGACGCGGTGGCCGGTCGGGGCGGATTGGAGAGCGGACTCTCGAAGTCGTCCCAGTGCGTTGGAACCACGACGCGCGGCCGGTCCAGTGTCTCAAGCAGTCGGGGTAGGTAGTCATGCGTCGCGTCGGTGGCGGCGACCGGGGCAGCGACGACGTCGGGCCGGACTCCGGCCAGGACCCGGTCGTCGACATCGCTGGCGCCGAGAACCAGCACCGAGGGCCCCGAGCGGGGACGGACGTGAAAGGCGAGGGTGTCGCCCTCGGGGAGGTCGGCGATCGTGAGCGGACGCTCCGGTGGGGTCGTGCGCACGCCGGGGAAGAGCACCGACCACGAGGCGGAACGGCTGTGCAGTCCGGGCAGCACGTGGACGACGTACTCGCCCAGGTCGAGCTGCTCACCGCCCTTCACGGGGGAGGTACTCGCCGACGGCAGACCCATCGCGTGGGCGAGCAGCGCCGTGGTGAGGGTGCCGAACACCCGGGCTCCGTCGCGAGCGGCGAGGTGGGGTACGTCGGCGAAGTGGTCCCAGTGACTGTGGGTCACGAAGATCGAGCGGACGCCCTCGACGGCCCGGCATGCCTCCTGGTCCACCTTCAGCGGGGTCGTGGGGTCGAACGAGCCGGCGGCGAGACCCGTCGGGAAGCGGCTCAGATAGGGGTCGACCACCAGCACGTGGCCGTCATGCTCGAATCGCCAGCCGGTGGTGCCGAGCCAGCGCAGGTCGAGACCGCCCGCCGCAGGTCGGGGGCGAGCCTGGGCCGCCGAGCCGAGAAACGGTGTGGCGAGCGAACCACTGGCGGAGGCCAGGAAGGCGCGGCGTGACGGGGACGGGTGAGCGTTCCGAGAGGGAGTCATGTCCGGTGCGACGCCCGGAGTCGTCGAAGAGTTGCGAGAGTTTTCGGATGGGGTCGACTGCCTGGAGTGGAAACGATGTCCAGATCGCCGCTGGCCTCCGACGTGCAGGCGTTCGCCCGTCGCGGGCCGGCATGGGCGGACTGAGTCGATCGGTTGCCGTGGCTGACCGGGGACCTGTGGGACGAGTGGGCTGCGTCCGGACGGCCCGCCCAGGCACGGTTGCGCATCCCTGGTGATTCCGGCCCTCACCACGGACGACGAGCCTGTGGTGCTCAAGGTGGCCTTCGACGGTGACCGGGAGTCCGAGCACGAAGCGCTGGTGCTGCGCCACTGGGACGCCGCGGCGCGGTCCGGATGCTGTGCGCCGATCCCGGCCGGCCTGTGCGCCGCTCCGCGAGCCCATCCTTTCGCGGTGATCACCTCGCGCTCGTGCGAGAGACCCCGTTGTCATCGAGGAGCCGGATCAGCAACCATGGCGGCTATGGCATCTCGGGCATCGAACTTCTGTATCGACGCGGTCGACCCGTACGCGCAGGTGAGGTGGTGGTCACTCGTGCTCGATGACTTCCAGCTCCTCGACGAGGCGGAGATGGGGCCCGACGAGGAGGAGTGCTGGTTGGTGGGACCCGATGACCGCGAGATCATCTTCGCCCGGGTGCCCGAGCCGAAGACTGTCAAGAACCGGATGCACCTCTGCATTCGCCCCACTGACCGCACCCGCGAGGAAGAGGTCGACCGAATCCTCGCGCTGGGCGCCAGACTCGTTGACGATCGGCGTGACGGACCCGACAAGGGGTGGGCGGTGCTGGCAGACCCCGAGGGCAATGAGTTCTGCGTTCTGTCTCGCTACACCCCAGTGGGCTGACATGCGCCGGGACGGGCGCGGGCCTCGGGAGTCGACAACAGTCACATCACTCCACAGCGGTGGTTCCGAACCTCGGTTCGGACGCGGCGTGGCGAGGGAGGAGTGCGGTGGCGATGACGAGGGCGAGGAGCATCAAGCTGATCGGGAGCGCGTAGGTGGTCTGGAAGGCGGTGGCGAGGGGCTCCGCAATGGCAGCGCGTTCGGCCGGAGTCGTTGCGTTGAGGGTCGCGAGGTCGGAGACGCGGGTGGGCAGGTTCGCGGTGAGCCGACCGGCGAGGAGCACCGAGACTGAGGCGGCTCCGATCGCGGTGGCCACCTGGCTGACGATGTTCAGCAGCGTGGTGCCCGAGGGTGTGTCGTCGTGGCTGAGTTGTCTCGTGGCCGTGGTGATGGTGGGCATCAAGGTTGCGCCGACCCCGGCTCCGGCCAGGCTGAGGGCCCCCGTGAACGCCAGGTAGGAGGTGTTGGGGCCGAGTAGGAGCGCGAACAGGCTGAACCCGGTAACCGACAGGCCGATGCCGGCGGTGACCACCCGCCCCGGGGGGATGCGGTCGATGAGACGGCCGGCGACCTGCATGCTGAGGCCGGTGGCGAGCGCCTGGGGGATCAGCAGTAGGCCGGAGGTGGTGGCGCTCTCGCCGCGACCGAGCTGGAAGTACAGCGGGGCGAGGATGGCAGATCCGAAGTAGGCGGCCGAGAACCCCAGCAGGATGCCGGCCCCGGCTGCCAGCTCTCGTCGACGCAGCAGACCGACCGCGACCAGGGGGTCGGGGCGTTGGGTGGCACGGTAGGCGAACCAGGTGACCATGAGGGCGCCGGCGACCACGGGGGATGTCCCCCGTAGGTCGATGCCATCGGCCTCGCCGAGCCGGGTCAGGCCATAGAGCAGGGCGGCCAGTCCAGGTGAGAGCAGCAACAAACCCGCCCGGTCCAGGTGGTGGGGGCGGCTCTTGGTGTCGGCGGGCAGGATCCGGGTCCCGAGGGCCAGTGCCAGCAGCCCGATCGGGACGTTGACCCAGAAGATCCAACGCCACGAGGCGGCGTCGAGTAGCCACCCGCCCAGGGTGGGGCCGGTGACGGCGCCGATGAGCACCGGCAGCCCAAGCAGCGCCATCGCCCGGCCTCGTTGGGCGGGCCGGGCGGTGCGCAGCACGATCGTCATCGCCACCGGGGTCAGCAGGCCACCCCCAAGGCCTTGGAGAACCCGGAACGCGACCAGTGACTCCAGGCTCCACGCCGCGCCGGCGAGCAACGAGCTCGCCGCGAAGATGGCTACCGCGGCCAGGTAGACCCGCTTGCTGCCCCACCGGGCGACAGACCAGGCAGTGGTCGGGATCGCGCCGGCCAGGGCAAGGGTGTAACCGGTGACGGCCCACTGGACATGGGGAAGTGGGGCGTCGAACTCTCCAGCGAGCTGCCCGATCGCGACGCTGAGAACCGTGATGTCGAGCACCACCATCAGGCTGCCCCCGATCAGCACGCCCAAGGTGGCGAGCAGGCCCCGGTCCAGCGGATCGACCCGTTTCGGCTTCGTGGTCGGGGAAGCGGTCGACTCGGTCACGACGCCGTCTGCTCCTTGGCTGCCTCACGGGCCTCCCGGTGACCTCGCAGCAGCCCGCCCCAGGTCACGACGTCATCGAGCAGCGCGCTCATGTGCCCGGCCAGATGGTCGGTCTCGACCACCCGGCTGCCGTCGAGATCCTTGCCCAGCCATAGGTGGACCGCCGTCGGAACGTCGGCCAGCCGCAGTTCGGCGGCCACGGTCCGCAGCTGCTCCACTGCCCGGCTGCCGCCCTCGACACCGTAGGAGACGAAGCCGACCGCCTTGTCGTGCCACTCCGCGTAGAGGAAGTCCAACGCGGTCTTCAGACTGCCTGGGAAGGAATGGTTGTACTCCGGGACCACGATGACGAAGGCGTCCAGCTCGCCCACGCGGGTTGACCACCGGTGGGTGTGCTCGTGGGCGTAGTCACCGAAGACGGCCGGCACCTTCTCGTCCAGGTGGTGAAGGTCGTGGTCGGCCAGGTCGACCACCTCGAAGACGGCCGCTGCGTGGTGTCGGCTTGCTCCGGCGTGCCGGTGGACCCAGGCAGCGATCTCCTCGCCCTTGCGACCCGGTCGGGTGCTCCCGATGATGATGCCGACCCGCAGCCGTCGATCGGCCACGCCAGCTGGCGCCTGGGTCTCGGCCGTCGCCGTGGTTCGTCCACGGGTTTCCTTGGTTGATTCGGTCATGTCTGCGACGCTAGAACTTGAACATTAGTGACAGTCAAGGACGCCGAACCGGAGGAGTTGTGATGAAGACCACGGCACTGCAGGTCCGCGTGGACGAGTCTGCGTACACACGTACCGTCGCTGACGTCGCGGCCGAAAGCGGAGCAGCGGCCTCGACCATCCGGTTCTACGAGCGCCACGGGCTGATTCAGGCCCGGCGCACCACCGGCAACCAGCGCCGCTTTGACAAGGACGCCGCCTGCCGGGTCAAGGTCGCCCGCGTGGCGCAGCGAATCGGCATGCGACTCATCGAGATCAAAGGCCTGCTCGACTCCCTGCCCCCCGACGCCGACCTGATCGAGTGGCAGCGCGTCCACAGGGTTCTGGTCGAGGACGGGCAGCGCAGGATCGCCGAACTCAATGCCGCCCTCAATGACATCACTTCCGGTCGCAAGCTCTGCGAACTCTGACGCCAGCAGAATCACCGACCCAACGTCAATCGCACGTCAGCATCACCGAATAGCTCGACGACTTCACCGGTGTTGTACTCGCCGCTGTGCACCGGCGAAGCCAGGTGAGCCTCCAGTTCCGATTGAACTTGGGCTGTTTGCCGCGCAGTCGGCCCCTGGCCCTCGCCACCTTCATACCTCGACCGTGCGAAGCCTGATGAGGTCGGATTCGAACTCCGCGACCATCGCCAGGACGTTGAACAGCAGTCGCCCGACGGCATCGTGTGGTCGTAGACCGACCCGCCCAGGCTCAGGCTGATCTGTCGGGTGGTGAGTTCATGGTTGGTGCCAGTCAGGCCGTGCTTCGCATGGATCCACCCGGTCTCGACCCCCAGTGCGAGCAGGCAATCGCGTTGGGCGGTGTGGTCTTGTTGGTCGGTGGAGCATTGGGCGGCGTACCCGACAAGTGGCGCGCTCGTGGCGCACCGCCATTGGGTGGGGCCGGCCAGGCCGCGGACTGCGGCCGGCTCGGGCATCGAGCGACGCCCGACCGCACCAGCCAGCACCCAGTTCAACTCCTGCCGCAAGGTAGTACGCGCCCACCGGGTGTGGACTCCGATACGTGGCCGGCATCGAGGTCCAGCGGTCAGTGGATGGCCTCAGGTTCTGGACGCGGTGTCCCACGGATCAAGGCAAGGCAAGGCACGCTGAGGATCCCTGCCGCCGACAGGCCGAACGGCAGGACCCGGTCGGCGAACGTGGGCAAGACGTTTACCTCGAACCAGCGACGCAGGACGGCTCCTTGGCTAGGGTTTCTTGATGGACGAGGCGGTCGTACCGGTGCTCCGCGTGGCAGACGTGGCGCGTGCCGTCGCCTGGTATGGACGGCTGGGGTTCATCAAGGAATGGGAGCACCAGTTCCAACCCGGCTTCCCGTGGTTCGTGTCCGTTGCGCGCGGAACGGTCCGGCTCTACCTGTCGGAGCACAAGGGTGACGCTCGGCCCGACACCTTGATCCACCTGTACGTGAAGGACATCGAGGTGGTCTCGGCTGAGTTTGGAGCGCCCATCGACGAAGAGGGTCTAGCCGGGCGCGAATGCGAACTCGTGGATCCGGACCGCAACCGTCTCCGCGTCGCCACTCCCCGCTCTTGACTTCCACACGGACTGCCGCCGACGCAGGACGGTCTCGGCGGCGCATCGGCTTTCGGTGAGAGCGTCCCGCTTCTGACACCTCATCGGGACGTCGTCGGTGACGACGTATCGAGTCCGGGCAGCGACCGTGCAGCACGATGAACTCATGACCGAGATCCGACCCGCACGGCCTACTGATGCTGAGGACATGGCCGAGGTGCAGAACGCGATCTACCGCGCGGGGCTGCGGGGGAGCCCGGTCAATGCCGCGCTGGTTGGCGAGCGCTACCTCGACGAGGAGTACGGGGTCGCGTGCACCGTGGCCGAGCAGGAGGGGCGGGTCGTCGGTTTCCAGTCGCTCAAGCGGGCGTGGCCCGGAAACCCCTACGACGTGGCTGAGGGATGGGGGATCATCGGCACTCACATCCACCCTGACGCTGGTCGAAGCGGTATAGGTCGCCGCCTCTTCGCCACCTCTCTGGCAGCGGCAAGAGCAGCCGGTTTGAGACATATCGACGCCAGCATCGGCGTCGAGAATCTGCCTGCCCTGGCCTACTACTCAGCCATGGGTTTCACGCCGTACCGGGAGGGCGGCGACACGCTTCCGCATCGTTTCGACCTCTGATGGTGGCCGTTCGATGAACGATCGCCAGGCGGAGCGTGACCAGTAGGGGATCCATCATCGACAACGCAACATCCGGGGCCACTTGTTTCGGAAGGACGTCGCGCGGATCGCGGCATTGAAGGTTCGGTTTTCGGATGCCTGAGAGACGAGTGCCGTCGAGGCGATCGTGCTGGTTTCGACGTGGGAGCATCCGACACGAAGAATGAGCTCATGACCGATGGGCCGACGATCAACGCGACTCCCTTGGACGACATCGCCAGCGTCGCTGTGGTCGGCGTCAGCTTCACCGGCCGCCGGCGGGTGAAGCCGGTCGGGACGGCCACGAGTGACACACCGTTCCGGATCGCCTCACTGACGAAGCCCCTCACCGCGGCCGCGACCGTCCTTGCCGCCCGAGGTGCTGGCATCGAACTCGACACGCCAGTGATCGAGGTGATGCCACACCTGCACAACGACTGGGCCGCCGACCAGCGGCTGACCATCGCTCAAGTTCTGTCCCAGACCTCCGGCCTTGCACCGACCGTCGACTCCAACGACGTGGCCCGGCTCGGCGACTCCGAAAGCGCAACCACCGACGCCGCACGGCTGGTCGTACGAGCAGGCAGCGTTCGACCGCCGGGCCGTTCGTGGGAGTACTACAACGGTAACTACTTCCTCGCCGGAGCGATCACCGCGACGCTGACCGGCACGACCTTCGAGGATGCGTTGGCCGACTCGATCCTCCGACCCTGGGGGCTGTCGGCCACGACGTTCGACGTCCCACCCGACCTCGCGCCCGGCGTGGAGCAAGGCCAGGTGCTCGCGCCGCCTACCTACCCTCGCGGCCGTCGACCCAGCGGGGGCTTGTACTCGACTGTCGAAGATCTGCTCACTTTCGGCGAGCACCTTCTTATGGGTCCCGAACTACTTCACTCGCTTCAGACAGTGCGAACTCATCCTCAAGACTCGATGCGCTACGGGTTGGGCTGGGCGATCGGACCCTCCGGCCAGATGTACCTCAACGGCAGGCTCCCGGGCTACCGCGCGGCTCACATGCTCGTACCAGGCCACGATCTCGTCGCAGTGACCCTCGCTGCTGACTCCGATGCACTTCCGGCACAAGCGGCGATCTTGAGCGAATGTCAGCACCATTTCACCGGAGACGATCTCGCCGAGGCGATCGACGCCTTCGCCGCCTGAGGGCGAGGCGTGACGGCGGCGTCGGCTTCACCTGAGGCACAGCTATCTTCCTCTGCAGGTTCGCTACCGAGCGTGGGTCATCCGACGTCGCGTCGAGGGTGATCACAGCGGGATCCTCTAGCGGTGATCGCCTCGCGCTCGCGAGCACCGTTGCCATCGAGGAGCCGGATCAGCAACCATGGCGGCTATGGCATCTCGGGCATCGAACTTCTGTATCGACGCGGTTGACCCGTACGCGCAAGTGAGGTGGTGGTCACTAGTGCTCGAAGACTTCCAACTCCTCAATGAAGCGGAGATGGGGCCCGACGAGGTGGAGTGCTGGCTGGTGGGACCCGATGACCGCGAGATCATCTTCGCCCGGGTGCCGGAGCCGAAAACTGTCAAGAACCGCATGCACCTTTGTGTTCGCCCCACCGACCGCACCCGCGAGGAGGAGGTCGACCGAATTCTCGCGCTGGGCGCCACTCTCGTTGACGATCGGCGCGTCGGACCTGAAAAGGGGTGGGCGGTGCTGGCAGACCCTGAGGGCAATGAGTTCTGCGTTCTCACCCGCTACACCCCGGTGGGCTGACGGGCGCCGGGAGCTCGCTTCCGATGCCGTCGTCGGGACACGCGGGGGGATCCCACTTCGGGTAACCGCCTCCGGCGCTCGTCCCGCAACCCGAACACGGCTGCGGGACCATCGTCGGTCAGCGGGCTCGGCCGTGATCAGGCGTCCTGGCTGACCCGTCCGCGACGATCGCCGGTCACGGGACGTCATGCGGGCGCGGGGACCGACGCCCGGGTGTGCGGACGGCACAGCAGTTCGCCGCGCTCCGTCCTGAGCCGGAAAATGTCCACAGTTTGCGGCCCCTGTCGGTTGTCCACAGGGCCCGGAGGGGTGTCGGTGGGCGGTGGTTGAGTGGGGGTCATGACAGCGCAGGTCGACGAGGTGAGGCACCCGGTGGTGGCCGCGGTCGTCGGCCTGCGCTCGTCGCTCTCGGACCTGTCCCGGGCGCCGGTGTGGGGGTTGTCGACGGCTGACACCGAGGCCGCCCTACTGGAGGCCACGGCGTTGGCGACGCAGGCAGCCCAGCTGCAGCTGCGGTTGCTGGCGCACGCGGAGCGGGTCGAGGTCGGGCAGTCGGTGGGGGCGACGTCGCCGGCGAACTGGCTGGCCCACGAGACGCGGACGACGCGACCCGCCGCCCACCGGGCCGCCCGGCTCGCGTCCCGGCTCGACGAGGCCCACCCGGCAGTCGATGCAGGCTTTGGCGGACGGCGGCGATCAACGTCGAACAAGCCACCGTGATCGTCGACGCGGTCGACGGGCTGCCGGACGAGGTCGACGACTCGGTCACGCGAGCAGGCCGAGGCGTTCCTGCTGCGTGAGGCCGCCGACCACGACGCCCGGGCGTTGCGGGTCCTGGGACGTCGGCTGCTGGAGGTGGTCGACCCCGACGCCGCCGAGGCCGAGGAGGCCCGCCGCCTCGAGGCCGAAGAGAGTGCTGCCCGGGCAGCCGCGTCGTTCACCATGACTGATGACGGGCAGGGGAAGTGCCACGGCCGGTTCACGATCCCCTCGCTGCACGGCTCGATGCTCCGCAAGGCCCTCCTTGCCCTGGCGGCACCGTCACGTCACCCCGACCGACCGGCCGAGACGCCGACCAAGCATCGGCTCGGGGAGGCGTTCCTGGAGTACGTCGAGACCCACACCGACCTCCCCGACGCCGGCGGTGTCGCCGCCACGGTGGTGGTGACCCTCGACCTGGAGACCCTGATGGGCGGGCTCAAGGCCGCCGGACTCTGCGACGGGACGAAGATCTCCGCCGGCGAAGCCCGCCGGCTCGCGTGTGGTGCCGGGATCATCCCCGTCGTCCTCGGCGGGCAGTCCCAGCCCCTGGATGTCGGCCGCACCCGCCGGTTCCACACCAAGGCCCAACGCATCGCCATGGGTGTCAGGGACGGCGGCTGCACCGCCGAGGGCTGCGACAGGCCGCCTGCGATGTGCCACGCCCACCACGACCACCCCTGGTCCCGCGACGGCACCACCGACCTCAAGACCGGCCGGCTCCTGTGCCCCCGACATCACACCCTCGCCCACGACCGCCGCTACCAGCTCAAAGCCAGCCCGAACGGCAAGGTCACCTTCAGCCGACGGACATAGGGCCGGGTCGTGCGGGCGGTGCTCGCCGACGCCGGTGCTGCGTGAAGGATGGGGGTATGAGGCTCCCTGACGGCGTGCTCGGGATGTCGCAACGCGGCCCGGAATGGGCCGACTGGGTGGCACGACTGCCGCGGCTGGCGACCGAGCTGGTGGATGAGTGGGAGTTGCGCCGCGACGGCTGGGCCATGCACGGCTACTGCTCGCTGGTGGTCCCAGCCCTGACCGAGGACCACGAGGCGGTGGTGCTCAAGCTGGCCTTCGACGGTGACGACGAGTCGGAGCACGAGGCGCTGGGCCTGCAGCACTGGCACGGTGAGGGCGCGGTGCGGCTCCTCCGCGCCGACCCGCACCGCCGGGCGCTGCTGCTCGAACGGCTGCACCCGACCGACCTCTCCAGTCTCTGGGACCTCGAGGCCTGCGAGGTCGTCGCCGGGCTGTATCCGCGACTGCACCGGCCGGCGCTGCCGCAGCTGCGACCGCTGACGTCGTACGTCGAGCGCTGGCTGGACCAGCTGGACGCGTTGCGCCGCGTGATGCCGGTGCCGCCACGGATGGTGGATCAGGCACTCGCCCTGGGCCGGGACCTGGTGCGCGATCCCGCCAGCGTCCGCGTCGTGATCCACGGCGACCTGCACTATGCGAACGTGCTCGCCGCCGACCGGGAGCCGTGGCTGGCCATCGATCCCAAGCCGATGAACGGCGACCCCCACTACGAGGTGCCGCCGCTGCTGTGGAACCGCTGGGAGGAGATGGCCGGCGACGTCCGCGGCGGGATCCGGCGCCGTTTCCACACGGTCGTCGACGGCGCGGGTCTCGACGAGGCGCGGGCACGCGACTGGGCGATCGTGCGGATGGTCATCGACGCCTCCTGGACCGTCGGGGAGGCGCTGGCGGCCGACCGGCGGCTCACCGCCGAGGAGCAGGACCGGATCACCTGCTGTGTGGCGATCGTGAAAGCAGTTCAGGACTGACCACCATGCGTGATCTGATGCCGGGGTGACCTTCCAGCTCCGCTCCGTCCATGTCGGCCGTCCCCAGCCCCGCGACTGGGCCGGGATCGGCAGGACCGCGATCGAGAAGCACCCCGTGGACGGTTCCATCCGGGCCGCCCGGCTCGGGCTCGAGGGAGACCAGGTCGCAGACACCCAGCACCACGGCGGGGTCGACCAGGCGGTCTACGTGTTCGCCCGCGAGGACCTGGACCTCTGGTCCGAGGCTCTCGGCGAGCCGATCCGCGACGGACTCTTCGGCGAGAACCTCACCACCGAGGGCTACGACGTCAACGGCGCCGAGATCGGCGAGCGCTGGCGCATCGGGAGTGCCGTGTTCGAGGTCGCCAGCGTCCGGATCCCGTGCAACGACTTCAAGGGCTGGCTGGGCGAGCTGGGCTTCGACAACTCAGGCTGGGTCAAGCGGTTCACTGCCGAGGGGCGCCCCGGGCCCTACCTGCGGGTGGTCGAGGAAGGCGAGCTGCGGGCCGGCGATCCGATCGCGGTGGTGCACCGGCCCGGTCATGGCATCACCGTCAGCCACATGTTCCGCGCTCTCACCACGGATCGGCACCTGCTGCCCGACCTGTTGGTGGTCGAGGACCTGGTGGACGAGGCGCGACAGAACGCCGAGGCGTACGTCGCCCGCAACGTCGGCTGATCGCGCACAGATCGGCGCCCACGTACCGGGATCCCTACCGCTGCGTAACTTGGTGATCTAGGTTACGGACACACCCATTCATCAACGCGCGGACACTCGGGCCGCCGGAGACGTGCAGGAGCCCAGGAGTTATGGCCAACATCACCGACGCGAGCTTCGTCGCCTCCCTTCCAGCCAACGTGGCTGTCCAGTTCCTGGAGCGGGTCGAGAAGTCCCCTGATCGAGAAGCCTTCCGCTACCCCGTGGGGGAGGCCTGGGAGTCCCTGACCTGGCGCCAGGCCGGTGACGAGGTCAGCCGCCTCGCGGCGGGCCTGCTCTCCTTGGAGCTCCAGTTCGAGCAGCGGGTCGGCATCGCCTCCGCCACTCGCTACGAGTGGATCCTCGCCGACCTCGCCATCATGTGCGCGGGCGGTGCGACCACGACGGTCTACCCGAGCACCAACGAGGACGACACGGCGTACATCCTCGCCGACTCCGAGTGCCAGATCGTCTTCGCCGAGGACGACGAGCAGGTCGCCAAGCTCAGGGCCCGCAAGTCCGAGCTGCCGCACCTGAAGAAGGTGGTGACGTTCTCGGGTACGACGGACGGCGACTGGGTCATCAGCCTCGATGACCTCGGCGCGCTCGGCGACAGCTACCTCGCCGACCACCCGGACGTGATCAAGCAGACCGCCGAGAAGATCCCCGGCGACCAGCTCGCCACGCTGATCTACACCTCCGGGACCACCGGTCGGCCCAAGGGCGTCCGGCTGCGGCACGCGTCCTGGGTCTACGAGGGCGGCGCCATCAAGGCCCAGAACATCCTGTCCGAGGACGACCTGCAGTTCCTGTGGCTGCCGATGGCGCACTCCTTCGGCAAGGTGCTGCTCTCGACGCAGCTGGCCTGCGGCTTCGCGAGCGCCATCGATGGTCGTGTGGAGAAGATCGTCGACAACTGCGCCTCGGTCAAGCCGACCTTCATGGGCGCTGCGCCGCGCATCTTCGAGAAGGCCTACGGTCGGATCCAGACCATGCAGGCCGCCGAGGGTGGCGCCAAGGAGAAGATCTTCCACAAGGCGTTCGCGGTCGGGCTCAAGGTCGAGGAGCTCAAGCGTGAGGGCAAGTCGGTCCCGATCGCCCTGAAGCTCCAGCACGGACTCTTCGACAAGCTGGTCTTCAGCAAGGTGCGCGAGCGCTTCGGTGGCCGGGTCCGGTTCTTCATCTCAGGCGCCGCGGCCCTCAACCGCGAGATCGCCGAGTGGTTCAACGCCGCCGGCATCGTGATCCTCGAGGGCTACGGCATGACCGAGAACTCTGCCGGTGCCTCCGTCAACCACCCCGACGAGAACCGGATCGGCACCGTCGGTCGCGCCTTCCCGGGGTCCGAGGTCAAGATCGGCGACGGCGACGAGGTGCTGCTGCGCGGTCCGCACATCATGGACGGCTACCACAACCTCCCCGAGGAGACCTCGAAGGCGCTCGACGCCGACGGGTGGCTGCACACCGGCGACAAGGGCTCCCTCGACGCCGACGGCTACCTCACCATCACCGGCCGGATCAAGGAGCTGTTCAAGACCTCCGGCGGCAAGTACATCGCGCCCCCGGCGATCGAGTCGAAGTTCAAGGCGATCTGTCCCTACGCCAGCCAGTTCATGGTGTTCGGCGCCGAGCGGAACTTCTGCGTCGCCCTGATCACCCTCGACCCGGACGCCATGGCGGGCTGGGCCCAGGAGAACGGCGTCAGTGGTGACTACACCGAGATCGTGCGCTCCGAGAAGTGCCAGGCGATGGTCGCCGGGTACGTCGAGGAGCTCAACACGAAGCTCAACCGCTGGGAGACCATCAAGAAGTGGGAGGTGCTCGACCACGACCTCACCGTCGAGTCGGGTGAGCTCACCCCGTCGATGAAGGTCAAGCGCAACGTGGTTCAGACGAACCACGCGGACCTGATCGACGCCTTCTACGCCTGAGGGGCCCTGGGTTCGAGGCTCGCTCCGCTCGCACCGCTCGCACCTCAACCACCGGCGCCAGCTGTCCGGTGGTTGAGGTGCGAGGAGCGCCAGCGACGAGCCTCGTGGGACCATGACGGGTGCCCTCCGCCTTGCCCACGGGCGATCCCGCGCCGCCCGACGGACGGCTGCCTGAGGAGGCGCTGTCCGGGCTCGGCGAGCGTCCGTTCGGGCTCTACGTCCACGTCCCGTTCTGCTCGGTGCGCTGCGGCTACTGCGACTTCAACACCTACACCGCCGAGGAGCTCGGTCCGGGGGCGTCGCGCTCCAGCTATGCGGCCTCCGCGATCACCGAGATCCGGTGGGCCCGGCAGGTCCTGGGCGACGTGGATCTCCCGGTGTCCACGGTGTTTCTCGGCGGCGGCACCCCGACCTTGCTGCCGGCGGGCGACCTTGGTGCGGTGCTGGCGTCGATCGCCTCCGAGTTCGGCTTGGCCCCGGACGTCGAGATCACGACGGAGTCGAACCCCGACTCGGTGGCGGCCTGGGACCTCGAGAAGCTGCGGGACGTGGGGTTCAACCGGATCTCGTTCGGGATGCAGTCCGCGGTCCCGCACGTGCTCGCGACCCTCGACCGGACCCACGACCCGTTGCGCGTCCCTGCCGCCGTCGAGTGGGCCAGGGCGGCCGGCTTCGACCAGGTCAGCCTCGACCTGATCTACGGGACGCCGGGGGAGTCGCTGCCGGACTGGGAGACCTCGCTCGAGGCCGCGCTGGCGTGCGAGCCGGACCACGTGTCGGCGTACGCCCTGATCGTCGAGGAGGGGACCGCGCTGGCCCGCGCCGTACGCCGCCAGGAGATCCCCGCGCCGGACGACGACGACCTCGCCGACAAGTACCTGGTCGCCGACGAGCGGCTCGGAGCCGCCGGTCTCGGTTGGTACGAGGTCTCGAACTGGGCCCGCGACGAGGCCGCGCGGTGCCGCCACAACATTCAGTACTGGACCGGTGCCGACTGGTGGGGCGTCGGTCCCGGCGCTCACTCGCACATCGGCGGGACCAGGTGGTGGAACGTCAAGCATCCCGTGGCGTACGCCGACCGGCTGGCGTCGGGGGTCAGCCCGGCGCACGCGCAGGAGGTGTTGTCTGCCGAGGACCGCCGTGTCGAAAGGGTGCTGCTGGAGCTGCGGCTCGACGACGGGCTCGATCCCGCCGTGCTCGACGACAGCGGTCGTGCGGCCGTCCCGGGCCTGGTCGACCGTGGATTGCTGAGGGCCGGGACGCCTCGCCTGGTCCTGACCCAACGCAGGTCGGCTGCTGGCCGACGCCGTCGTCCGGGACCTGCTGCCCTGACCACATCGGTGGTTGCCCGGGCGGGCCTACCGGTCTAGATCCCCCCTGCCTGGAGGGCCCGAAATTCGTCCCGGCCGGGCACGTTCGGGTCGACCCGGGTCTACATTCGCACCAGCGTCGAGGGACGCAGGGTGAGTTGAGGGGAGCCGGCCTTGACGGACGGGACCGAGACGACGCCGGGGGAGGAGCTGGCACCTGTTCCCGCGGCCACCGCCGGGATACGGGGATCACTCCGTGCGGTCCTGGGGAATCCCAACCTGCGCCGCGTGCAGCTCGGGTTCCTCGGCTCCGCCGTCGGTGACTGGGCCTACGCGACCGCGATCGTGGTCTGGGCCTACGACGCCGGCGGCGCCAGTGCGGTCGGCATCTGGCTAGGAATTCGGTTCGTGCTCGGTGCGCTGACGGCGCCCATCGGGGCCCTGTTCGCCGACCGGTGGCCCCGCAAGCGGCTCATGATGTTGACCGACTTCCTGCGCGCCATCCTGGTCACTGGAGCGGCTGCGTTCGTTGCCCTCGACGTGGCGCCGCTCGTCGTCTTCGTCTGCGCGACCCTCGCCTCCCTGCTCGCGTCACCGTTCATGATCGCGCAACGAGCCCTGCTGCCCAGCCTCTCGCGCACGCCCGGAGAACTGGCCGCCGCCAACGGGCTCCACAGCACCATCGATGCGCTGGCCTTCTTCGCCGGCCCGGCGCTGGCGGCGGGTCTGCTGGTGCTCACCGACGTACCGGTCGTGCTGCTCGTCAACGTGGTCACCTTTCTGTGGTCGATGGCGCTGGTGAGCCGGATCCGCGTCCCTGCGGCCACCGTGAAGCCCGAGCCGGATCCGACGGACGAGCCCGCAGAGCCCCCCGTGAAGGAGAGCTTCGCCAGCGAGACGCTCGCCGGGTTCAAGTTCATCGGCCACAACAGGGTGCTGCTGCTCACCACCATCCAGGTCAGCCTCCAGACGGTCATCGCGGGCGCGATGGCCGTCTTCCTCGTCGTGATGGCCGACGAGATCCTGCACTCTCGCGATGCGGGCCTTGGTTACCTGAACGCCATGATCGGGGTCGGGTCGATCCTCGGGGGCATGGTGGCGATCTCACGTGCTTCGAAGGGCAAGCTGGGCCAGGACCTGACCGTCGGCGTGGTGATGTGGTCACTACCCCTGTTGCTGGTGAGCGTGTGGCCCACGCCGGCCGCGTGCTTCATCGCCGCCGCCCTGCTCGGGCTCGCCAACCCCCTGGTTGACGTCAATCTGGACACGATCATGCAGCGGCTCGCTCCTGACGAGATGCTCGGCCGCGTGTTCGGGGCGCTCGAGTCGTGCTTCATCGCCACGATGGCGATCGGTGCGCTGCTCATGCCGGTTCTGCTCCAGCTGATGTCGCTCGAGGCAGCGTTGGTGGTGCTCGCACTGCCGGTCGGACTGCTGGCCCTGGTCGGTCTGCCTGCCCTGATCCGGCTCGACGCCCAGCTGGTCGCGCCGCCGGGACTCGCGCTGCTGCGTGGGCTCGACGTCTTCGCGCCGCTCGACCCCGCGACGACCGAGCAGCTGGCGCAGTCGCTCGAGCAGCGCAGCTTCGCACCGGGGGACGTGCTCGTGCGCGAGGGCGAGGAGTCCGACCTGTTCTACGTCATCGCGTCGGGACGTGTGGAGGTCACGCAGGCGGACCGGGTGCTGCGGCAGGAGGGACCGGGCGAGTACTTCGGGGAGATCGGTCTGTTGCGCGACGTCCCGCGAACCGCCACGGTCACCGCACTCGAGGACACCGTCGTCCACGTGCTGACCCGCGCGGACTTCCTCCGCGCCGTGAGTGGACACCGGGAGGCCGGGCTGGCAGCCGAGGCGACGGTGCGGCGCCGGTTGGCGAGGTGATCGCGTGAGCGCGTGCACCGCCTGCGGCACCGATCTGCCGGAGAACGCGCGGTTCTGCCTGGAGTGCGGCGCCAGCCAGACACCCCCGAGCTGCGTGGGCTGTGGCGTCGACCTCCCCGCCGGAGCCCGGTTCTGCCTCTCGTGCGGGGCTCCGCAGCCGGGAGCGCCGGCCGCTGGGTCGCCGGCAGCATCGGCCGACACCGTGTCGTCCTCGGTCACCCGGCGGGTCACCAGCGTGCTCTTCGGCGACCTGGTGGGCTTCACCAGCGTGTCGGAGACGCGGGACCAGGAGGACGTGCGGGAACTGCTCTCGGCGTACTTCGAGGAGTGTCGCCAGATCATCGCCCGCTACGGAGGCACGGTCGAGAAGTTCATCGGCGACGCGGTCATGGCCGTCTGGGGCGTGCCGACGGCCCACGAGGACGACGCAGAGCGTTCAGTGCGCGCGGGTCTCGAGCTGGTGAGCGCGATCGGGGCCATGGGTGCCGGCGTCGGCGTCCCGGACCTCGCGATGCGCGTCGGCATCGTCACCGGCGAGGTCGCGGTCACGGTCGGGGCCGAGCACGAGGGCATGGTGGCTGGAGACGCGGTCAACACAGCCGCCCGCGTCCAGGCCGCCGCTTCGCCGGGTCAGGTGTGGGTCGACGAGACCACGCGGCTGCTCACCACGTCGGCGATCTCGTACGTCGACGTCGGTAGCCACGCGATGAAGGGCAAGGCCGACCCGGTGCCGTTGTGGTCCGTGCGTGCGGTGGTGGCCGGTATCGGTGGGCTGGTCCGCGCCGACGGGCTCGAGGCACCCCACATCGGCCGCGACCGCGAGCTGCGGCTGGTCAAGGAGCTGTTCCACGGGGTGGAGGAGACCGGCCGCGCGGCCCTGCTCGTCGTGGACGGCGAGGCCGGCGTCGGCAAGACCCGGCTGGGATGGGAGTTCTCGAAGTACACCGACGGACTTCGCACGAGCTTGCGCTGGCACAGCGGTCGCTGCCTCTCCTACGGCGAGGGAGTGGCCTACTTCGCACTGGCTGAAGCGATCCGGGGGCGCTTCCTGAGCTTGCGACCCGACGACGAGGTCGGTGAGACCGACGAGGACCAGCGCCGGCTCATGACCATCGGACTGGACGAATTCGTCTCGGACCCCACCGAGCGCGCGTGGCTCGAGCCACGGCTGGGAGCCTTGCTCGGGATCGGTGCCGTGGGCAGCTTCCAGCGCGAGGACCTCTTCAACGCCTGGACCACGCTGCTGCGCCGGATCGGCAACGACACCGACCCCGTGGTGCTCGTGATCGACGACGCCCAGCACGCCGACGAGGGCCTGATCATGTTCCTCGAGTACCTGATGGCGGTGGCGGCCTTCCCGGTCTTCGTCCTGCTGCTGGCGCGACAGGGTCTGCTCGAGTCCCGGCCGACGCTGGCCACCAACCGCCGTGTCACGGTCCTGCATCTCGAGGCGCTCAGTGATGAGGAGATGGGCGAGCTGTTGGACGGGCTCGTGGCCGGTGTGCCTGAGACGGTGCGCGCCTCGCTGGTCGCGAGGGCTGAGGGCCTGCCGCTGTTCGCTGTCGAGACGGTGCGCTCGTTGATCGACCGTGACCTGGTGCTGCCTCGCGGGGGACAGTACGTCCTGGCGGACCCGGAGCGTCTGGACCTCGACGCGCTGGGGGCCCCGGCGTCGTTGCAGGCACTGATCGCGGCTCGGCTCGACACGCTGGACGCCGACCAGCGTCGGGTCGTCGACCGGGCGAGCGTCATCGGTGATGCCTTCACCCGGCGCCAGATCGAGACCCTGTGCCCCGACCTGGCCGATCTCGAGGACGCCCTGTCCGGGCTGCTACGGCTGCAGATCCTGCGCCGGGAGCAGGACCGGTTGAGCTCGGAGGTCGGCCACTATCAATTCGTGCAGTCGGCGGTGCGCCAGGTGGCCTACGGAACTCTCTCCCGGCGCGACCGGAAGGCGTCCCATCTGGCGGTGGTCGCGATGCTCGAGCAGGACGACAACTCATCGGGGGAGTTGTCTCCGATCCTGGCTCAGCACCTGATCGAGGCCATCGACGCGGTGGCGGAGGCTCCGGACTGCGAGGAGCTCGCGGTCCGGGCAGTCACCGCATTGCGTGAGGCGGCCGCTCGCTCCAGCAGCCTGGGTTCTCCGGTCGAGGCGGCCGCGCACCTCGCAGCGGCGCTGAATCGATCGCTCGACGCGGGTCAGGGGGCCTCCATCGAACGCGAGCTCGCCCAACACCTGCTGTGGGCCGGGCGTCCGCGTGAGGCGCTCCGGCACGCCGAGCACGCCGTCGCGATCCACGACGAGCTGGGCGACGCCGGTGAGGCCGGTCGCGGAGTGGCCGTGATGGCTGGCGCACTCCACGTGCAGGGGCGGTACGAAGAGGGAAAGGCCCTGGCCACGGAGCGTTACCGACAAGTGTGCGAGCGCGGCGACCTGCCGGAGGTGGAACTGGAGCTGTGTCGGTACTCGGTCCAAGTCAGCCTCCACTTCGACGAGGACATGTTGAGCCTCCTCATCGACAACCTCCGGCTGGCCGAGTTCCTCGGCGACGAGGGAGCGATGCTGATGGCTCTTCAGAAGTTGTCCACATTCGCGCTGTATCAGGGGTCTCGTCGGTTGGCCCAGGTGTTGATGGCCGCCTCCGCTCGCATCGCCCGGGAGACCCACGACAACCGCGGCCTGGCCCACACACTGACCAATCTCACCGCGGATCTGGTCCAGGCCGACGCCCGGGAGGCGGCTGAGGTCGGATCAGAGGCGGTCGAGGTGGCACGCTCGGTCGGCGACCACGGTGTGCTCAGCGGTGCTGCTCTCAACCTGTTGCTGGCTCGGGTCTGCCTCGGTGAGTGGGACGAGGCGCTCGCGCTCCTCGAGGGAGAACTGATCGAGGAGCTGTTGATCCCGTACGCCGAGCTGTGCCGGGGGCACGTGCTGCGCGCACGAGGCCAGGAGTGGACCCACGACGCCCGGTTCGTCGGCTCCATCGATGCTGACGAGGACGAGGCGGTGGTCGCGGTCCGCTGGCTCGTGGACGCGCTCCGCTCGGTCGATGCCGGTCGCGAGGCGCAGGCGGCGCGTGAGGCAGTGGAGGCCGTGCAGAAGATGCATGGGGTCACCACCGTCTACGACGACTTCACCCTGGTCTACGCGATCGCGACCGACCTGCTCTGGGAGCTCGACGACGTGGAGGCACTCCGGAACGTCATGGCGATCGTCGACCAGCACACGCGTCTGCGCCCGCCGAACGGCACGAGCGCGCAGCACGCCCGCATGCGGGCGCTGATCGGTATCCGGGAGGGGATCGAACCGGCTGAGGTGGAGCGACACTTCCGCGCCGCAGTGTCCAGCGCCCGGGCCTGGCACTCGGAGCCGTGGACGGCACGGGCTCTTGTCGACTTCGGGCGGTGGCTCAGCGACCAGGGTCGTGCCCGGGACGCAGCTCCTCTGATCGCCGAGGCACGGAGCAGCTTCGAGCGGCTGGGGGCGGCGGCCTGGACGAACCGGCTGGACGAGTCGCTCGCGAGCGTGGGTCTGCCACCTCAGTGACCGCGACTCAGTCGACGAAGCGGAGGGTCAGCGGGTAGCGGTAGTCCTCGCCGTTGCTGGCCTTGATGGTCGCCAAGATGATGAACAGCAGCGCCAGCAAGCCCAGCACGAGTGCGACCGGGACGAGCAGGAGCAGCCCGAGCCCGAAGGTGAGCAAGGCGACCACGACCATGACGACGGTGCCCACCACGAAGTAGATCAGCAGCGAGATCTGGAAGTTGAGCGATTCCACGGCGTGCCGGCGTACGAAGGGGCGGTCCTTCTTCATCACCATGACCAGGAGCGGTGCCAGGAAACCCAGCGCGATGTAGGCCGCCACCAGGCTGCCGATGTGGGCCGCCAGCGCCCATGTCTTGTCGTCCTGCGTGACGTCGTCGTGGCCGGGGTGGGGCTGGTGGCCGGGAGGCTGGTCGTGGAAGTCGCTCATGGCCCCAATGTATCCATGGTCAGCAGGTCACGAAGTCGATGAGCTCCTCGACCCGGCCCAGCAGGGACGGGTCGAGGTCGGAGTACGACGACACCTTCGACAAGACGTGCTGCCAGGCGCGTGCGATGTCGGCCTGGTCGCGGTGGGGCCAGCCGAGACGCTGGCAGGTGCCGTGCTTCCAGTCCTCGCGCCGCGGCACGTCGGGCCAGCGCTCGATCCCGAGACGCTCGGGCTTGACCGCCTGCCAGATGTCGATGAACGGGTGACCGACCACGAGGACGTGGGGGCCCACGGGGGAGCGGCGGACGGCGTCGGCGATGCGGCTCTCCTTCGAGCCGCGAACCAGGTGATCGACGAGCACTCCGACGCGACGCTCGGGTCCGGGACGGAACTCGCGCAGGTGCTCGGCCAGGTCGTCGACACCGCCGAGGTACTCGACGACGACTCCCTCGATCCGCAGGTCGTCGCCCCAGACCTTCTCGACCAGCTCGGCGTCGTGGCGACCCTCGACGTAGATCCGGCTCTGGCGCGCGACTCGCGCTGTGGCCCCGTGGACGGCGACCGAACCGGAGGCGGTGCGCGTTGCCTTCGCCGGCGCCACGGCGTGGACCGGAGCAGTCAGGATGACCGGCTTGCCCTCGAGCAGGAAACCGGCGCCGAGCGGGAAGGTGCGGCGCTTCTGGCGGCGGTCCTCGAGGGTGACGGTGTGGAGGTCACGGTCGACCTGCACGATCTCGCCGCAGAAGTCCGTGGTGACCTCCTCGACGACCTCACCCTTGACGGCAGGCGCCTCCACGGCCCTGCCGCGTTTCGGGGCGCGCCAGTCCGTGGCGAGGATGTCGGTGCCGTAGCGGTCGCGCGAAGTCACCGGTCCACGCTAGGCGTCAGGCGTCAGGCGTCGTCGTCCGACGCGCCGTCGTCCTGGTCCTGGTCGTCGTCGCTCTGCTCGGCGTGCTTGCCCTCGAGGACGTCGAGCTCGTCCTCGTCGACGTCGTCGTCCAGCGGCACGGCCAGCGGGTTGTCGTCGCCGGGCTGCAGGTCCTCGGGCAGCTGCTCGTCGCCGATGCCAGCGGTCTCGCTCTCGGATTCGCTCATGCGGTGAATCTAGCGGCGGGCGTGGTGGGCGACCAGCGAGCGCTCACACGAGCGGGAGTCGCTTGTCGCTGCGAGGCAGGTGCTCGTAGCCGCGGCGTACGGCGGTCTCGAGCCGCTCCTTCTCCCACGGCCAGTCGGCCACGTCCAGCGCCTGCGCCTGTGGGATCCCGCGGCTGGCGAGGTCACGGATCGTCTCTGCGACCGTGCCGAGCTGGTCGCGCTGGACCTCGACGAACTCACGGTCGACGGCGGCGCCGTGACCGGGGACGACGACGGTCGAGGGGGTCAGCAGGGTGAGCACGAGGTCGAGCGAGAGCGGCCACTCCATCGGCCAGGAGTCCTCGCCGAGCGACGGGGGCGCCGACTCCTCGACCAGGTCACCGGCCAGCACCACGTCGGCGTCGGGCACTCGGACGATGATGTCGCCCGCGGTGTGGCCGCGGCCGGGATGGACCAGCTCGACGGTGCGGTCACCGAGGTCCAGCACGCGGGCGGAGGAGAAGGTGTCGGTGGGCAGCGCGATCGTGGTGGCGAGGACGTCGTCGCCGTGGGGATCATCGGAGTCGGCGTAGCGCTGCTTGATCCGGTCGGCCCCGGAGGCCAGCTCGGCGGCCGCCTCCTCGTGGGCGGTGACCGGCACGTCGCCGTACGCCGTCCGCACGGTGTCGTTGCCGAAGGTGTGGTCGAAGTGCCAGTGGGTGTTGACGATGTGGGTGACGTCACCAGCGCCCAACCGGCGTACGTCGGCGACCACTTCGCGGGCGGCTGCGCCGGAGCCGTGGGTGTCGATCATGACCAGCCCGGCGTCGCCGGCGACCAGCGTCACGTTCACGTCGAACCAGGGATACCGCGCGACCCAGATACGGTTCGCGACCTCGGTGAAGTCAGCCACGGGACCGACCCTAGTAGGCTTGGCACTCCGGACAGTGGAGTGCCAGACAGTCGAGCCCGACGTAGAGGGAGGTGGCAGCCGTGCAGGACGACCGCAGACTCGCCGTCCTTCGCGCCATCGTGGAGGACTACGTCGCGACCGAGGAGCCGGTCGGCTCGAAGGCCCTGGTCGAGCGCCACGGCCTGGGCGTCTCGCCGGCCACGGTGCGCAACGACATGGCCGCGCTGGAGGAGGAGGGGTTCATCACCCAGCCGCACACCAGTGCCGGTCGCGTCCCGACCGACAAGGGCTACCGGCTCTTCGTCGACAAGCTCACGACCCTCAAACCGATGAGCTCGGCCGAGAAGCGCGCGATGACCACGCTGCTCGACGGCGCCGTCGACCTCGACGACGTCGTCCATCGCTCGGTGCGCCTGTTGGCGCAGCTGACCCGGCAGGTGGCCGTCGTCCAGTACCCGACGCTCAGCCGGAGCACGGTGCGCCACATCGAGCTGGTGGCGCTCGCGCCCAACCGGGTGCTGGCCGTGCTGATCCTCAGCACCGGACGGGTCGAGCAGCGGATCGTGGAGCTGACCGACGACCTCGACGACCATGCCCTGGCCGGGTTGCGTGCGCAGACGAACCGCGTCGCGACCGGCGAGGTGATCGCTGACGCGGTGGCCGGCCTGCGGCTGCTGGCCGCAGACGTGCCGACGACCAGAGCCGTCGCCGAGGCGCTCGCCGAGGCGATGTCAGACCACCGATCGGACGAGCGGATGGTGGTCGGCGGGACCGCCAACCTGGCCCGGTTCGGCGCCAGCTTCGAGTCCGACGTACGACCCTTGCTGGAAGCACTGGAGGAGCACGTCGTGCTCCTCAAGCTGATCGGCGAGGCCACCACCGGCGACACCCTCACGGTGCGCATCGGCCACGAAGGCCCCTACCAGGAGCTGGCATCGACCTCCGTGGTCGCGACCGGCTACGGCCCGGCCAACGAAGCGCTGGCGACCCTGGGCGTCGTGGGGCCGACGCGGATGGACTATCCGGGCTCGATGGCGGCCGTGCGGGCCGTCGCGCGCTACGTGTCCCGGATCCTCGACGAGGCCTGAGCCTCACCACCCCCGACCAACCACCAGAGACGACAAGGACCACGTTGAGCCAGGACCTGTACGACCTCCTGGGTGTCACCCGTGATGCGGACGCGGACGCCGTCAAGAAGGCCTACCGCAAGCTGGCGCGGCAGTACCACCCGGACGTCAACGACGACCCCGCGACGCAGGAGATGTTCAAGGAGGTCTCCCGCGCCTACGAGGTGCTGTCCGATCCCCAGAAGCGTGCGGCGTACGACCGTGGCGGCGACCCGTTCGGGGGCTCCGCCGGCTTCGGCCAGGGCGCCGGATTCTCGTTCACCGACATCATGGACGCCTTCTTCGGCGGCGGTGCGGCCGCGCAGGGACGGGGGCCCCGGGCGCGCGTGCGTCGCGGCCAGGACGCGCTGATCCGAGTCGAGATCGAGCTCGCCGAAGCGGCCTTCGGCGTGACCCGCGAGCTCAAGGTGGACACCGCCGTCGTGTGCGGAACCTGCTCGGGCAGCGGAGCGACACCGGGCAGCGAGCCGGTGCCCTGCGAGACCTGCCGGGGGGCGGGCGAGGTCGCCCATGTGCAGCGGTCGTTCCTGGGCGAGGTACGCACGCTGCGACCGTGTGCGGCCTGTCGCGGCTTCGGCTCGATCATCCCCGACCCCTGCCGGGAGTGCTCCGGCGACGGCCGGGTCCGCTCGCGGCGCACGCTGACCGTCAAGATCCCGCCCGGAGTCGACTCCGGCACCCGCGTGCAGCTCAGCGGGCAGGGCGAGGTCGGCCCGGGCGGCGGCCCCGCCGGTGACCTCTACGTCGAGATCAGCGTGGCCCAGCACCCGACGTTCACCCGGCAGGGCGACGACCTCCACTGCACGGTCACGCTGCCGATGACCGCTGCGGCACTCGGCACCATGCTGACGCTGCCGACGCTGGAGGCCGACGTCACCGCTGACGTGGACTCCCCGATGGAGACCCAGTTCGAGCTCGAGGTGCGCCCGGGCACGCAGTCGGGTGGCGAGCAGGTGATGCGGGCCCGCGGCGTACCCGGCCTGCGTGGCGGTCGCGGCGACCTCGTGGTCCACCTGGTCGTGGAGACGCCGACCAGGCTCGACGAGCGGCAGGAGGAGCTGTTGCGCGAGCTGGCGGCGCTGCGCGACGAGGAGCAGCCCAGCGGTCAGGTACGGGCCGCCCAGCGGTCGGTGTTCGGCCGGCTGCGCGACGCCTTCAACCCGAACGGATGAGCCTCCCGGTCCACCTCGCAGACTCGCTCGCCGGGGTGACGGCCGGCGCGCTGGTCGAGGTGACCGGGGACGAGGCCCATCACGCCGTCGCCGTGCGTCGGCTGCGGGTGGGCGAGTCGGTGGTCGTCACCGACGGTGCCGGGACCACGGCGACCGGTGAGGTCGAGTCGACCGGCAAGCGGGTGTTCGCGGTGCGCGTCGCGTCGGTGGCGCACTCGCCCCGGCCGTCGCCCGAGGTGGTCGTGGTGCAGGCGCTGCCCAAGGGCGACCGGGGTGAGCTCGCCGTCGAGGTGCTGACCGAGGTGGGCGTCGCGCAGGTCGTGCCGTGGGCCGCTTCGCGCAGTGTCGCCGTGTGGAAGGGCGAGCGCGCCGTGAAGTCGCTGGCCCGTTGGCGCTCGACGGCCCGGGAGGCAGGCAAACAGGCGAGGCGGCCGTGGGCGATGTCGGTCTCCGCACTGGCGTCGACCGCGGACGTGGCTGCGCTGGTGGCGTCCGCCGACCTGGCGGTGGTTCTCCACGAGGCGGCGTCGTCGCCGCTGGCTGCCGTGACCGTCCCGGACACCGGTCGGATCGTGGTGGTGGTGGGTCCCGAGGGTGGGTTGTCCGACGACGAGGTCTCGGTGCTGACGGACGCGGGCGGGGTCGCCGTACGGCTGGGGTCCGAGGTGCTGCGCACCTCGACCGCCGGGGTCGCAGCGGTGGCTGCGTTGCTGACCCGGACGTCCCGTTGGGGCTAGGTGGTCCGGACTTCGTGCGCGAGTCCATGGCTTTGTGCCACATGGTTCGCCCACCAGGTCACTGGTTCCCCGCTCGAGCGGGGAACCAACCACCACCTCACCCCACCGAGAAGTCCTTGTCGTCGGTCATCGCGCCGATGCCCTCGGTGCCGCCGGTGGGGTCGTCGGTGGTGACCCAGAGCGTGTAGTCACCGGGGGCCAGGTCGGCCACGTCGACGGTGGTCTCGAACGGGAAGAGCTTGGGCTCCATCCAGCCCTCCATGGTCACGAAGCCGTGCTTCACGACCTCACTGCCACGGCGGATCTCCCACCCGACGTTGGCCTCGAAGCTGTTGCCGACCCCGGAGACCGCCAGGGCGCCGTCGTTGAGGATCGACCCCTGCTCGGGTGAGGTGAGGTTGATGTGGGACAGCACGTCGAGCATCGGACCGTTCGACACGGGCTCGGAGGTGGGGACGCCGAAGACCTGGTCGATCGGGTTGTCGGCGGTCCGGAACTGCACCGCCGCCCGCTCCTGGACGGCTGCCTGCATCGTGTAGACGACCTGTTCGACCGCCGCGCGGGCCTCGCGGCGGGTCATGCCGCCGGGACGCTGCCGCACGGCCGGGTCGACGGTCACGCTGATCACGTCGCCGTCGTACGACGCCGCGGTGATCTGGCCGGCGGACCACAGGGTCCGGTAGTCACCGTCGAGCGGCGTGCTGGTCAGCGCCGCGACGCCGGCGGCCAGCGCCTCGCCCTGGCCCCGCTGGAACTCCCGGTAGAGCCTCGGCCCGGCGCGCTCGGTGTCGCCGACGTAGTAGACGGCGACGGTCCGCTCAGGGCCGCCCTGGTCCTCGGTCGGGGTCTCGCCCGGGGTCTCGTCGTCGGACGGCGACGTGTCTCCCCGGTCGGCGCCGCGGGTGGGTGAGGTGTCGGCGACCGGGGTCGCGTCGGAGCAGGCGCCGAGCAGCAGCACGGCCGCGGCCAGGGGCGTCAGGAGTTGGGTTCGCATGGCAGTGCCTTTCACTTGATGACGAAGGTGCGGGTGTCGGAGAAGACGCCGGGGCCGCCCTCGAGGCCACCCGAGGGGTCATCGGTCTCCACGATGAGGGTGTAGGTCCCGGGATCGAGGGAGGACACGTCGATCTCGCCGGAGAACGGGAACAGCCGGGGCTCGAGGTAACCGAGTGCGGTGAACGCGTCCGCGAGGACGACATCGCCGTCGGTGCGGATTTCCCAGCGGACGTTGGCCTCGAAGGAGTTGGCACGACCCGACACCGAGAGGGTGTCCGTCACGACCTGCCCCTCGCCCGGGTCGGAGAGGTTGACGCGGGAGAGCACCTCGAGCTGCGGGGCGGCCTCGATCACGTGGAGCACCTCAGTGCCGTTGTTGAGGTCCACCTTGACGGGCTCCTGGAAGCCTGCGCTCACCGTGTAGACGACCTGCTGGAGCGCCAGCGCGGACGGCTCAGCCGGGGCAGCGTCACCGAGCTGAACGGTCACGAGGCCATTCTCGGGGCCGGACACGCTCTCGAAGGAGCCCTCCGGCCACAGGCTCTCGTAGTCGGGATCCAGAGGGCCGGACTCCAGCAGCGCGAGCCCTGCCAGCCCGACCGTCGGCGAGGACACCGGCTGGAACTCGCGGTAGAGGAGGGGGCCGGAGGGGGTCGCTCCGACGAAGTACGCCGGAACGGCCTCCGTTCCGGTCGGCGTCCCGGACGACGGCGACTGGGTCGGGCTGGTCGCCGGGCCCGGGTCGACGGTCGGAGCCGGGTCGTTGCCCAGCACCGCGATCGCGGCGACGGCGGCAGCTGCAGCCAGCGCGGCACCTCCGGCCGCGGGCCACCAGCGGCGCGAGCCCGGAGTGGGCGCCGTGCGGGCGCGCAGCTCGCCGAGCCGGTCGGACGGTTCGACGTCGGCGACGGAATCGCGAAGCAGGGACGCGAGCTGGTCCTCGTCGTGGTCGCGGGTCATGACCGCTCCTCCAGGTAGTCGGCGAGCGAGGTGCGCAGGGCGGCAGCCCCTCGCGACGCGTGGCTCTTCACGGCGCCGCGGCTGATGCCGAGGGCGTCGGCGATCTCGCCCTCGGACAGCTCGGCGTAGTAGCGCAGTGCCATCACCTCTCGCTGCCGGTCGGGGAGCGACCGCATCGCGGCCAGCACGGCGTCTCGGCGCTCGATCGCCACGGCATGCTCGTCGCTGCCCGAGACGTTGGTCTCGCGGGTGCCGCGGGCAATGTGTCGGGTGACCACGGCCCGGTGCCGGAGCGCGGACCTGGACCGGTTGACCACGGTCTGGCGCAGGTAGGCGAGGGCCCGGTCGGGATCGCGCAGCCGGTGCCAACGGTCGTGCACGGCGATGAAGGCGTCCTGCACGACCTCCTCGGCGAGGCCGGTGTCGTGCACCAGCAGCACCCCCAGCCGGACCAGCGAACGCCAGTGCGCGGTGTAGAGCTGCTCCAGCGCCTGGTCGGCGTCCCACGCCGGGGCACCGTGGCTGTCACCGTGGGTCACGGTGAGCCCGGGGACGTCGGTCGCATGCGTCAACACGCTAGTGGGACGCACGGGGTGCTGATCCGGTTGACACGGACGGCTGAGGCGATTTCGGGGACGCGGAGGCCTTGCCAGCCCTACCTTGGTGCCAGAGCCCGCCCGGATCCCCCCCTCGTCCGGAAGGAGACCCACTCTTGACGTCACGGACCTGGCTCCTCGTGAGCCTTGTCCTGCTCGGGGTCGCCGCCTGTCTGGCGGCGTTCACCGCGCTCGGTGAGGTTGACGACGGAGTCCCTGCGCTCGCGGCTGTCCTGATCGTCTTGGCGATCCTGTCCTCGGCATGGACCACCCGGTCGCTGACGATCGATCTCAAGCAGGCGCGGTGCCACGCCGGGACGGCGTCCGAGCTCCTGGCCGACGTGTTCGCGGCCGAGACGGCGAGCGTGCTCGTGGTGACCGACGCGGCCGGAGCCATCACCCGCTTCAACGCCGGGGCGGTGGCCGTCGTCGGGGTCCCCGAATCGGCGGCGCTCGGACGGACCCCCGCCTTCTTCCTCGATGATGCGCAAATCGCTTCGCGGGCCCTGGCCATGCGCACCGAGGAGGACTTCGCCGCGATGGCAGGGGGGCTGCTGGCCAGCGACCAGCAGCAGCCCCTGGCATGGCTCTTCGAGCGACCTGACGGCGAGCGGAGGATCTTGTCGATGACGATCTCCGCGCTCCACGACGCGCAGGGTGACGTGACTGGCTATCTGTGCGCCGGCCGCGACGTGACCGACGATGACGAGGCAGCAAGCGGAACCGAACAGTTCCTCGCGACCATGAGTCTCGAGCTGCGCGCGCCGATGGCCAGCATCCTGGGGTACGCCGAGATGCTCCAGGAAGAGCTCGATGACCCGACCGTCAGCGACGGTGCCCGGTCCTTCGTCGATCGGATCGAGCGCAACGGCCAGCGGATGCTGCTGTTGATCAAGGATCTCCTCACCCTGACCCGGGTGGAGGATGCCGATCTCGAGCTGCAGCGCGAAGAGATCGACTTCCGGACGCTGGTGTCCTCGGCGTTCGACGAGCTCAAGGCGGAGACCGAGGGACGTCAGCTCGACTTGTCGCTGCGACTCCCTCCCGACCCGGTGCACCAGGAGTGCGACGCGCGGCTGCTGGAGCAGGTCGTCTCCCAGCTGCTGCTCAATGCCTCCAAGTTCACCCCGGACGGTGGCCGGATCGTGGTGTCGCTGAAGTCGAACGGCGCCGTGAGCCGGGTCGTGGTCGGCGACACCGGTCTCGGTATCTCCCAGACCGACCACGAGCGGTTGTTCACCCGCTTCTTCCGCAGTCACCAGCCGGAGGTCCAGCAGGTGCAGGGATCCGGGTTGGGCCTGGCCATCGTGCACGCTGTGGTCGCCGCTCACGGCGGGTCAGTGACGGTGGACAGCGAGCTCGGACGTGGGTCGACCTTCGTCGTCGAGCTACCCGTGCAGCTCCCGGGCGCGGCATCTCGGCCCGTCGAGGACGACCTGGCGCCTACGATGGCGGAATGACCGCGGCCGCCGACTGCCTCTTCTGCAAGATCGTCTCAGGGGACATCCCTGGCGACATCGTGCTTGCCAACGACGACGTGGTGGCCTTCCGCGACGTCAACCCGGTCGCCCCCACCCACGTCCTCGTGGTGCCGCGACACCACGCGCCCCACGCCGCCGCCACCGCAGCCGCCGACCCGGCGCTGCTCGGGGCCCTGGTCACCGCCGCGGCCGACGTCGCGGCGTACGAGGGCCTCGACGACTACCGTCTGGTCCTCAACACCGGCGAGGGCGTCGGCCAGAGCGTCTTCCACACCCATCTCCACGTCCTGGGCGGCCGGTCGATGACCTGGCCCCCGGGCTGACAGGAACGCCCATGACCGCCCGTGCCCCCGCCCGCCGAGTGCCTGGCGCCCTGGCGCTGACCCTCGTGGCTCTGCTCGCGCTGGTGGGCTGTGGGGCTGGCGCGACGCCGGAGCCCGCCGCCCGGCCCGCGGCCGCCGACGCCTCCGACACCACCCAGGAACCGGAGATCGACCCCCACCCGACCCACGAACACTCCGACCGGGTGGCCAAGCCCCGTCGGTTGCGTGAGGGCGAGACCCGGACCACGTTGAGCATGCAGGAGCCCTACACCCCGAGCGCACCGAACGGGGTCGGCACCGACGACTACCGCTGCTTCCTGCTCGACCCGAAGCTGAAGCGCGACGCCTTCCTCACCGGCACCCACGTGCTCCCGGGCAACACCGACGTCGTCCACCACGTGATCCTGTTCCAAGTGCCGCGAAAGCAGGTGGCGACGGCACGATCGGTGGATGCCGCCGACGAGGGCCCCGGCTGGACCTGTTTCGGCGGCAGCGGCCTCGACGACTTCGCCAACGTCGATGACGCCGCGTGGCTGGGCGCCTGGGCGCCGGGTGGCCGCGAGTCAGTGCAGCGCCCCGGTCTCGGTGTCCCGCTCGACAAGGACAGCCAGATCGTGATGCAGGTCCACTACAACCTGCTCGCCGGCGACGACGCCGACGTCTCCGCCACGCAGTTGCGCCTGGCGCCACGAGGAGCCGACCTCACGCCGCTGGAGACGATGCTGATGCCGGCTCCGGTGGAGCTGCCGTGCCGGCCCGGTCGGGACGAGTCGCCCTTGTGCGAGCGCGACGCCGCGACGGCTGACGTCAAGCAGCGCTTCGGCGACCGAGCCGGCGCCACCGCCGACATCCTCTACTTCCTGTGTGGCGGCAAACCGCGGCCCGGCAACACCCAGACCTGCACGCGCACGCTCGCCGAGCCGATGACCATCCAGAGCGTCGCCGGCCACATGCACCTGCTCGGACGCTCGATCAAGATCGAGGTCAACCCCGGCACCGACCGGGCTCGCACCGTCCTCGACATCCCGGTGTGGGACTTCGACAACCAGGGTGCGCGGCCGGTCGAACCAGTCCAGCTCAACGCTTTCGACACGGTGCGGGTCACCTGCCGCCACGTCCAGTGGCTGCGCGACAAGCTGCCTTCGTTCGAGGGGCAGGAGGAGCGGTACGTCGTCTGGGGTGAGGGCACGACCGACGAGATGTGCCTGGGCATCCTGCAGGTCACCCGGCCCTGACCCCCGCAGGGGTTATCGAGTGGGAGCGCCGTCCGACCGGTGCGTAGCATGGAGCCTCCATGACTGACACCCAGAGCACCTCGCACCACCCGACCACCCGCACGCGTCACACGGTGGTCGTCCCGGCCAGCATCGACATGGTGAGCCTGCTCGGCCCGGGCGACTCCCATCTCGCACGGATCGAGCGCGCCTTCGACGCCGAGGTCCACGTCCGCGGCAACCGGATCTCACTGGAAGGCGACTCGGGCGAGGTCGAGCTCGCGGAGCGGCTCCTCGACGAGCTGGTGACGATCATCCGCACCGGACAGGGGATCTCGGACGAGACCGTCGATCGGGCGCTGCACCTCCTGCGGGCCGAGGCCCTGCAGCCGGGCGAGCGAGCGGCCGACGTGCTCTCGCTCAACATCTTGTCGAACCGCGGCCGATCGATCCGTCCCAAGACCCTGAACCAGAAACGCTACGTCGACTCGATCGACAAGCACACCATCACCTTCGGCATCGGACCCGCCGGCACCGGCAAGACCTACCTCGCGATGGCCAAGGCGGTCCAGGCGCTGCAGACCAAGCAGGTCAACCGGATCATCCTCAGCCGACCGGCAGTGGAGGCGGGGGAGCGGCTCGGGTTCCTGCCGGGCACCCTCAGCGAGAAGATCGACCCCTACCTGCGGCCGCTCTACGACGCGCTCCACGACATGGTCGACCCCGAGTCGATCCCGAAGCTGCTGGCCGCGGGCACCATCGAGGTCGCACCGCTGGCCTTCCTGCGGGGCCGGTCGCTCAACGACTCGTTCATCATCCTCGACGAGGCGCAGAACACGACGCCCGAGCAGATGAAGATGTTCCTGACCCGGCTCGGTTTCGGCTCCAAGATCGTGGTGACCGGCGACGTGACCCAGATCGACCTGCCCAACGGGACCCGCTCCGGCCTCAAGGTCGTCGAGGACATCCTGACCGGCGTCGAGGACGTCGTGTTCAACCGGCTCACCAGCCACGACGTCGTACGTCACGAGCTGGTCGGCAGGATCGTCGCTGCCTACGAGGAGTACGACGTGCAGGCGGTCGGCCCGGAGGGCCGCCAGCGGCCATGAGCATCGAGATCCTCAATGAGTCGGGGCACGACCTCGACATCCAGGGCCTGGCCGGGCTGTCCCGGTTCGTGATGGACCGGATGCGGGTCCATCCCCAGGCGGAGCTGTGCCTCAAGGCCGTCGACGAAGCCACCATCGCCGAGCTGAACCAGCAGTGGATGGAGAAGGAAGGCCCCACCGACGTGCTGGCGTTCCCGATGGACGAGCTGCGCCCCGGACTCCTCGATGAGGAGCCGGCCGAGGGTGTCCTCGGCGACCTGGTGCTCTGTCCCGCGGTCGCGGAGCGGCAGGGCGAGACAGCCGGCCACGGCGCCCTCGCCGAGATCGAGCTGCTCACCGTCCACGGCATCCTCCACCTGCTCGGGTACGACCACGCCGAGCCTGACGAGCACCGGGAGATGTTCTCCCTCCAGGACGAGCTGCTCGCCGCGTGGCGCGCGGACCAGCAGCGGTGAACGCCGGCGACGCGTGGTTGCTGGCCTCAGCTGCCACCCTGGTGCTGCTCGCCGGGCTCTTCTCAGCGGCCGACGCCGCCCTCTCGTCGTACTCGCGCGCCCGCGCCGCGGAGCTCGCGGGGGAGGGGAAGGCCGGCGCCAAGACACTGGTGGCGCTGCTCGACGACGCCCCGCGCTACCTCAACACTGCGCTCCTGCTCCGGTTGTTGTGCGAGATCGCCGCCACGGTGCTCGTCGCGGGACTGGTCCGTGACGCCTTCGACGGGGACTTCTGGCGCGCCGCGCTCACGACGATCGCGATCATGCTGGTCGTCTCGTTCGTGGTCATCGGCGTCGCGCCCCGCACGCTCGGCCGTCAGCACGACGAGCGGCTCGCCCTGTTCTCGGCCGCGCCACTGTCCGCGGTCAGCACCATCCTGGGCCCGATCCCGCGGGTGCTGATCATGGTCGGCAACGCGATCACGCCCGGCCGTGGCTTCCGGGAGGGTCCCTTCTCCACGGAGACCGAGCTGCGTGAGCTGGTCGACCTCGCCGAGGCGTCCGCCGTCATCGAGTCCGGGGAGCGACGGATGATCCACTCCGTCTTCGAGCTCGGCGACACCTCGGCCCGCGAGGTCATGGTCCCGCGCAACGACGTGGTCTACATCGAGCGCCACAAGAACCTGCGGCAGACCATGTCGCTGTTCCTGCGCAGCGGCTTCTCGCGGGTTCCGGTCATCGGCGAGAACCTCGACGACATCCTCGGGTTCGCCTACCTCAAGGATCTCGTCCGCCGCGACTTCGAGGCGCCCGACGTGGAGTTCACGCAGCGGGTCGAGGAGGTCATGCGGCCCGCCATCTACGTCCCCGACTCCAAGCCGGTCGACGCGCTGCTCACCGAGATGCAGGCCATGCGACAGCACGTCGTCGTGGTCGTCGACGAGTACGGCGGCACGGCCGGTCTGGTCACGATCGAGGACGTGCTCGAGGAGATCGTCGGCGAGATCACCGACGAGTACGACGAGGACGAGATCCAGGTCGAGATCCTGGAGGACGGTGCGGCCCGGGTCTCCTCCCGCTATCCGATCGACGACCTCGACGAGCTCTTCGGCTTCGATGTCGACGAAGAGGACGTCGACAGCGTCGGTGGACTGATGGCCAAGCACCTGGGCCGGGTCCCGATCCCGGGATCCTCCGTCGAGGCGCACGGACTGCGCTTCGAGGCCGAGGACACCGCCGGGCGTCGCAACCGGGTCGGCACCGTCGTGATCCGGCGTACGCCTCCCGGGCCCACGGACGGCGGCGAGGATGAGTGAGCCACCGACGTCCTTGACCGCCGAGGACCGCAAGCTCGTCACGTTGGCCCGGGCTGCCCGGGCCCGCACCGGCGCCGCGGAGGGTGCGGCGGTCCGCGACGAGAACGGCCGCACCTACGCGGCGGCCACGGTCGATCTGCCCTCGTTGCAGCTCGCGGCGCTGGAGGTGTGTGTCGCCATGGCGATCGCCTCGGGGTCCCGCGGGCTCGAAGCAGTGGTCGTGCTGACCGACGCCGCGGCCGTCGCCGGCCTGGCTGCGGCCACGGAGCTGGCCGGTCCGGAGCTGGTCGTGCACCTCGGGGACGTCACGGGGCGCGAGCTGCGGAGTGGCACCGCGAGCGCTCCGCCGGCCTGATGGTCTGGACCTGTCCGCCAAAAAAAACGTCACGCGAGCATCTCCGGACGCTCGCGTGACGCCCGGTCCCCCCGGGCAGTTCCCAGCGTAGACCGGATCGCGGCCCGCCACTACGGGTGAAACGACTTGTCACGTTAGTTGACCAGAATGTGCCGGAGTGAGTCACAATCGCTCCATGGACGCTGTCGACTCGGTATTGCTGCAGGCAATCGACCTTCGTGTGCTCGGTGATCGGCTCCGTGCCGCCCGGCTGGCGCGAGGGTGGACCCAGACGGACCTGGCCGGAGACCTGGTCTCCGTCGGGTACGTCTCCCGACTGGAGTCGGGCCAGCGCCGCCCCAACACCGCCGTCCTCGAAGGACTGGCCTCGCGGCTCGACATCGCGATCGACGAACTGCTGCGCGGGCCCACCGCACGCGAGCAGGACGAGGTGAAGCTCAGCTTGGACTACGCCGAGCTCGCGTTGGAGACCGGTGACGTCATCGAGGCCGAGATGCGGGCCCGAGACGCCCGTGACCGCGCCGAGACGATCGCTCACCACGCGCTGCAGCAACGCGCTCACTACCTGGTCGGACGGGTCCTGGAACGGCAGGGCAGTCTCGACGACGCGATCCTGGAATTCGAGCCGCTGGTCGAGTCGGCCGCCGGTTCCCCCATCGGGCTGCAGGCCGCGATCGCGCTCAGCCGCTGCTACCGCGAGTCCGGCGACTTCGGCCTGGCGATCGAGGCCGGGGAACGGGTGCTGAATGCTCTCGTCGGCACCCCGCTCGAGAGCGCTGACGAGGCAGTGCAGCTGGCCGTGACCATCGCTGCCGCCTACTACGACCGGGGTGACACCGGCCAGGCGGTGCGGATCTGCCGCAAGGCCATCGATCGGGCGGACCAGTCTGGGTCCTCGCAGGCACGCGCCGCGGCCTACTGGAACGCCAGCATCATGGAGAAGGAGCAGGGCCGGGTGCAGTACGCCGTCCCCCTCGCGGAGCGGGCGCTCGCCCTGCTGTCCGAGGGTCAGGACGGCCGCAACCTGGCACGCCTTCGGATTGCGTTGGCAGACATGCAGCTCGAGTTGGACCCGCCCGAGGTCGCGGCTGCCGAATCGAACCTCATCAGGGCCGACGAAGAACTACGCCTCTCGAGCGGCGGGGCCATCGATCTGGCACGCAACTTGCTCTCTCGTTCTCGGGCTCGGTTGCTGGGCGGCGACCCCTCGACCGCGGGCCAGCTGGCGCTGCAGGTCTTCACCGAGATGGTGGACACGTCGCCGGATCTCGCGGCGGACTGTCGGGCTGTCGAAGGTCAGGCCAAGGCGGCCATGGGCGACCTGGCGGGTGCGACCGAGGCCTACCGGAGTGCCGTGATGCTGCTCAGCGGTATCGGTGCCGACCGGAGCGCGGCTCAGCTGTGGTTCGAGTTGGCCGGCCTGCTCGAGGATGTGGGTGACTTCGAGACCGCCCGCACCGCCTACCGCAGCGCCGCGGCATCCACGGGTCTGCGCAGCAGGCCCACGGTCACTGCCCCCGGGAAGGCCGCGATCGACCTGGCCGCAATCGACAGCGCGATCGACCGGGCCGCGATTGACAGGGCCGCGATCGACCGGGCCGCGATCGACTGAGCAACGTCAGCTCACTGAGTGAGTGGCGTCGCTCAGTCGACTGAGCGACGTCGACTCAGCAGCACCAGCTGTTGTTCGTCTTGCCGGACTTGCCGGCGTCGATCGAGGCGGTCGTGGCGCCGACGCCCACGGTGCCGAGCGCGGCAACGAGCGTGGTGACGATGGCGGCGAACTTGAGCTTGGTCTGACGAGACATGATGGTTTCTCCCTCTAGAAACGATGTGGGTCGTGCTCCCGACTCACAGCATGAGGCATCGTGAGGCAAATCGGGAAGTACCTAGGTGCCATATTCCCGGTGACGGTGGGTCGGGTGTGGCCCACGACGTCCGCTGGGACGGGGCTCTGAGGCGCCCGGATCAATCTTTCGGTTCGGCTCCACAGAGGGGTTGCGGGGTGTAAACTTTGGTCACAAGGTGTTGGCAACACCCCCACCTGGTTGCCATCACATTCGCTCGCGGGACGTCCGATCCCCCCGGACCTCGACGAGCACGTGCCCCTTCTTCGGGTACGTCGGCTCCCCGCACTTTGTGCGGGGAGCCCCTCGTTTTCCGGGGGTTTCGAACCACCACCGTCAGGACGTGGCCGCCGTGCGCTAGTACGGTGGCCGGGTGGCGAGGACGATCACCAACGGACTCCATGCCGCTGCCATCGCGCGGCTGACGGAGTCGTACGACGCGCTACCGGCGGGCGCCCCGGTCCGGCTGTCAAAACCGACCTCGAACCTGTTCCGCGCCAGGGCGACGTCGACCGCCGCTGGTCTAGATGTCTCCGGCCTCACCGGGGTGCTCTCCGTCGATCCGGAGGCCCTGGTCGCGGAGGTTCAGGGGATGTGCACCTACGAGGACCTGGTCGCGGCCACCCTGCCCCACGGCGTGATTCCCCTGGTGGTGCCCCAGCTGCGCACGATCACCCTGGGCGGCGCGGTCAGCGGGCTCGGCATCGAGTCGACCAGCTTCCGCAGCGGGCTCCCTCACGAGTCGGTCCTCGAGATGGATGTGTTCACCGGGGCCGGTGAGCACATCACCACCCGCCCTGGCGACGAGCTCTTCGACACCTTCCCGAACTCCTACGGCTCCCTCGGCTACGCGACCCGACTGGTGATCCGGCTCGAGGCGGTGCCGCCGTACGTCGCGCTGCGCCATGTCCGCGTCGAGGACCACCTCGTGGGCCGGGTCGTGCAGGAGATCGTGGACACCGGTGAGCTCGACGGCATCCGGGTCGACGGCCTGGACGGCGTGGCGTTCGCACCGGGGGAGTGCTACCTGACGCTGGCGACGTGGACGCGGGAGCCGGGCCCGACCAGCGACTACACCGGCGACCGCATCTACTACCTGTCGGTGCAGCAACGCGAGACCGACCTGCTGACGATGCACGACTACCTCTGGCGGTGGGACACCGACTGGTTCTGGTGCTCACGCGCCTTCGGTGCCCAGCACCCGGTCGTGCGCCGGCTCTGGCCGCGTCGGTTCCGACGGTCCGACGTCTACATGCGGCTGCTCGGTCTCGACCGCCGCTTCGGCATCGCCGACCGGCTCGACCGGCGCGCCGGCCGGCCGCAGCGCGAACGTGTCGTGCAGGACGTCGAGGTGCCGGTCGCCCGGCTGGCTGAGTTCCTCGCGTGGTTCGACGCCGAGGTCGGGATGCGACCGGTGTGGCTGTGTCCGGTCGTGGCGCACCGGTCCTGGCCGACCTACCCGCTGGAGCCCGGGCACTGCTACGTCAACGTCGGCTTCTGGGGCACCGTCCACGTGGGTCCGGACGCCGCCGACGCACCCCGCAACCGTGCCATCGAGCGGAAGGTCCACGAGCTCGGCGGTCACAAGAGCCTCTACTCCGACTCCTTCTACGACCGTGCCACGTTCGACGCGCTCTACGACGGCGCCCGGCTGGCCCGGGTCAAGGCCCACCACGACCCCGACCAACGGCTGACCACGCTCTATGACAAGGCGGTGAGACGACAGTGACGACACCCACCCTGACGATCGCCCAGGTGGTCGGCGCGCTGATGCGCGACGGGATGCCGGTGCGCTTCACGGCGTACGACGGCAGCTCGACCGGTCCACCCGATGCCGAGCTGGGCCTGGAGCTGACCAGCCCCCGGGGCCTGGCCTACCTGTTGACCGCGCCGGGTGACCTCGGCATGGCCCGCGCCTACGTCACCGGCGACCTGGCCCTCCATGGCGTCCATCCGGGCGATCCCTACGCGGCACTCGTCCACCTGCAGAACCATCTCCGGTTCCGGCCGCCGACACCGACCGATGCGGTCGCGGTGCTGCGCTCACTGGGACTCGGCACCCTCCGGCCACCGCCCCCACCGCCGCAGGAGGCGCTCCCGCGCTGGCGCCGCACCATGGAAGGTCTGCGCCACACCAAGGGCCGAGATGCCGAGGTGATCTCCCACCACTACGACGTGTCGAACCGGTTCTACGAGCTGGTGCTCGGTCCCTCCATGACCTACACCTGCGCGGTCTACCCCACCGCCGACGCCACCCTCGAGGAGGCACAGACGGAGAAGTACGACCTGATCTGCCGCAAGCTCGACCTGCAGCCCGGGCAACGGCTGCTCGACGTCGGCTGCGGCTGGGGCGGCATGGTGCGCCACGCCGCCCGCGAGTACGGCGTGCGCGCGCTGGGCGTGACCCTGTCGAGGCAGCAGGCGTCCTGGGCCAAGGAAGCGATCGACGCCGAACGACTCGGCAGCCTGGCCGAGGTGCGACACCTCGACTACCGCGACGTGCTGGAGACCGGCTTCGACGCCGTCAGCTCGATCGGCCTCACCGAGCACATCGGGGTGCGCAACTACCCGGCGTACTTCGGACACCTGCGTGACCGGCTCCGGCCCGGCGGCCGGCTGCTCAACCACTGCATCACCCGGTCCCACAACCGGCGGCAGCCGATCGGGGCGTTCCTGGACCGCTACATCTTCCCCGACGGGGAGCTCACCGGCTCGGGCCGGATCATCAGCGACGCCCAGGACGCGGGGTTCGAGGTGTGGCACGAGGAGAACCTCCGCCGCCACTACGCGCTCACCCTCGCTGCGTGGTGCCGCAACCTGAAGGACAACTGGGACGAGGCCGTGGCCGAGGTCGGCGAGGGCACCGCCCGGGTGTGGGGTCTCTACATGGCCGGGTCGCGACTCGCGTTCGAGCGCAACGAGATCCAGCTCCACCACGTGCTCGCGACCCGCGCCTCCGAGGGCGGCGAGGACGAATTCCCGTTGCGGCCCACGTGGTGACTACCCTCCGACTGTGACCGCGCGAGCCCAGGCCTACGAAGCCACCGTCACCGCTCGCGAGCAGCTCTCCGAGCACCTGGTGCGCCTCACGCTCAGCGGTCTCGACGACTTCGCGTCGACCGGGATCCCCGATGAGTGGATCGGGTTGGTGGTGCCCGGGCAGTTCCAGTCGCGTTACTACACCGTGCGGGCGTGGGACGGAACTGCGCTGATCCTCGACGTGGTCGTGCACGAGGTCGGGTTGGTCACCGAGTGGGCCTCGCGTGACGTCGTCGGCGACACCGTCGTCATCAGCGAGGCGAAGGGCTCCTTCGCGCTGCCGCCCGCGGCACGCTGGGTGCTGCTGGTCGGCGACCTCACCGCGATGCCGGCGATGGCGCGGATCGCCGAGACCGTCACCGACCTGCCGGTCCGGATCTGGGCCGAGGTCCCGGACGACCTGGGTGGCTACCTGCCAGGCAGCGCGGACGTCACCTGGCTCGATCCGCCGGGCGAGGGCTCGAGCCGGCTGGCCGAGGTCGTCGAGGCGATCGACTGGCCCGACGGCGAGGGCTACTTCTGGATGGCGGGGGAGTCCGCGCAGATGCGGGCGATCCGCAAGCACCTGATGCGTGAGCGCCGGCTCGCGACGTCGGCGTACGACGTCATGGGCTACTGGCGAGGCGTCAAGGAGCGGCAACCCCGGGCGGTCGATCCGGGACCCATCTGGCGCGCCGGCAAGGCGGCGGGCAAGACTGACGAGGAGATCTGGGCGGACTACGACAGGGCGCGCGATGAATGACGAGGGTTTCCGCAGCGGGTTCGCCTGCTTCGTGGGTCGGCCGAACGCCGGCAAGTCGACGCTGACCAATGCGGTGGTGGGACAGAAGATCGTCATCACCTCCGACAAGCCGCAGACCACGCGCACGGTCGTGCGCGGCATCCTGCACCGGCCCGACGCGCAGCTGATCCTCGTCGACACCCCGGGCCTCCACCGGCCCCGAACCCTGCTCGGCGAGCGGCTCAACGACCTGGTCCGCACGACCTGGGCCGAGGTCGACGTGGTCGGCGTCTGCTTTCCGGCGAACGAGAAGATCGGCCCCGGCGACCGGTTCATCGTCAAGGAGCTGGGCCGGGTCCGCCGCACGATCAAGGTCGCGATCGCCACGAAGACCGATCTCGCATCACCGGAGCGCATCGGCGAGCACCTGCTCGACATCGCCGAGCTCGGTCGGGAGACCGGCACCGAATGGGCAGAGATCGTGCCGGTCTCGTCGGTGGCGGGCGACCAGGTCGGGTTGCTCACCGACCTGCTCATCGGCCTGATGCCCGAGGGCCCACAGCTCTACCCCGACGGTGACCTCACCGACGCACCCGAGGAACAGCTGGTCGCCGAGCTCATCCGCGAAGCGGCGCTCGACGGCGTACGCGACGAGCTGCCGCACTCGATCGCCGTGGTCGTGGAGGAGATGGGGCTGCGCGCGGACCGACCCGAGGACAAGCCGCTGCTCGACGTCCACGCCAACCTCTACGTCGAGCGTTCCTCGCAGAAGGGGATCGTGATCGGCCACGAGGGAGCGCGTCTGCGTGAGGTGGGCACCCGTGCGCGACACCAGATCGAGGCACTGCTCGGCACGCCGGTCTACCTCGATCTTCGCGTCAAGATCGCCAAGGACTGGCAGCGCGATCCGCGCCAGCTCCGCAAGCTCGGGTTCTAGGAGACCACCATGAGTCTCGTGCCAGCCGACTTCGTGCTCCCGGATCCGATCGAGACCGACCAGTTCCGGCTCGCCCTGCTCGGCCCGGAGCACAACGAGTCGGACTACGCCGCCTGGACCTCCAGCATGGACTTCATCCGCAGCCTGCCTGGGTGGGAGACCTCGTCGTGGCCCGAGCCGATGACGCTCGAGGACAACCTGGGTGACTGCATCTCCCACCTCGCCCGGTCACGCTCCGGCATCGACTTCGCCTACACCGTCCTGACCCCGGGACGAGACGACGTGATCGGGTGCGTCTACTTCAAGCCGACGAGACCGCCGAGGGCCGGCGCGGTCGAGGTGCGGTCGTGGGTCACCGTCGAGCACGCCGATCTCGACAAGCCGTTGTACGACGCTGTCGCTGGGTGGTTGGCGCAGGATTGGCCGTGGGTGTCGGTGGAGTACGCCCCGCGCTGAACGAACCGCCACCTGGGGGTCAGTCCGGCGCCCAGCAGATCCCGTAGTCCTGGCCGGCTGCCCACTGTGCTGCGGTGGGCCACTCGTAGCCCCACTGGAAGTCGAGCGGGTCGGGTGCATTCGCCCGGGCCGCTGCCTTGCACGGTTCTTCGCCGGCGCGCTGGGCCGTGCTCTCGCCGGGGTAGTCGGTGCCCGGCAGGGTGACCGTGCGGAGCGCGCGCCACGAGTGGGACTGCGCGCACGCGACGCGCACGAACCCGGCGGTCCCGGGCTCGGCGGTGCCGCACATGCCGAACCGGTCGCGGCCCTCCTCGCTGCCCAGGACGCCGGCCAACGAGCCCGTCAGCTCCAGCAGCTCGGAGCTGCGAGCGAGAGCGATCGCGTCGCAGCGGAACCAGCCCGCACCGGCGTCTGACTGCTTGAGCGTCGGGGTGAACCACACCGAGCGCAGCATGCTGAGCCGGCGTTGCTCCTCGGTACCGCCGACGCGCTCGCCCAGGAGGTCCGGGCACGTGGTCGCGACCTGCTCCTGGAGCCGGTGCGAGTCGACCGCCAGCAGTCGCCCGTCCAGGACGCGGTCGAGGCTACCGACGTGGAACGTCTCGGCGGTGTGTGCGCCGGCGACATGGGACCGCCTCCGTCCGGGCGGTCGGGGCGACGGCCTGGGCGTAGGACAACCGGTAGCAGGAATCGGCGGCCGGTGCGGGCGGTGGTGTCGCCGTGCCGGTGTCGCGCTCGCTCCCGGTTGTCTGCGTAGGTGCCGAGGGCGTGGGAGTCGGGGCAGACTGCTCGGGGCCCGTGCTGCACCCGCTCAGCACGACCAGCAGCAGCACCAGCGCCGAAGCGGGCCCGGTCATGGTGCGAGTCATCGCTCGGTCTTGGCCCAGCAGACCGATCGGCGGTTGCCGACCTCCCATTCAGCTTCCTTGAACCAGGTGTAGGCGAAGTCGTAGGAGACGGGGTAGTCGAGCAGGGCTCCCACCGATGTGTCACAGAAGTCGCGGGTGCGATCCTCGACGACTCGGTCGCCGGGGTAGGGGTCCTCGGGCTCACCCACCTTGATGGTGCTCACCGCGCGCCAGGAGTGCGGATCCGAGCAGGGCACCCGCGCCGACCCCGCGACCGTCGGGCCGTTGACGCACGCCAACCAGTCGTCGCTGACCCGGCCCGAGAGCAGCCCCTTGGCGTCCTCCGGCAGGTCGACGTACTCCTTGCTCCGATCGCCGCCGCCGATGATGTCGCACCGATACCAACGAGCGCCCTCGTCCCACGCATCCTCGGACGGTCGGAACCACTGCCAGCTGACGACGGTGCGCATCGCCAGGCTTTCGTCCCCACCGACGAACTTGCGGAACTTCTTGCTGCAGGTCCGGTAGCCGAAGTCGCCGAGTTGCTCGTCGTCGTGGGCCGCGTCGGCGAACTCCTCGGGGAGCGCGCCGACCGCGTAGGTCTGCGCGGTGTGGGGCTCGCTGCACTCGACGGTGCGGGTCGCGTTGCTGGTCGCCGCGACGTCGGTGGGCGTGAGCTCACGACAGGCGCCGAGCTCGGGTGCTTCCACGGAGTCGACCTGGGCCGGGTCGATGTTGGTCCCCTGCGGATCCTCGCTGGAGCAACTGGCCGTCAGGAGCAGCGTCGTCAGGAGGGCGACCAGCGTGCGCAGGGCGTCCTCCTCGATCTGTGGTGTGGCCGGCGAAAGATCAGTCGCCCAACTGTGCCGCGATCGTACCTCCCGGCCCGGACGCCGACGCGTGCTGCTCCGACTGCGGCTCACCCGTCGCGGCCAGTGCCGGCCGCGGCTCGGCGGTGTCGACGTGGCGGAGCTGAACCTCGGGCATGGCAGGATCGGCGAACCCGGAGGCTAGGGTTCTCGCACCATCAACGGAGGGAAGTCAATGACTATCCGCACCATCGGCGTCACCGCCGTTCTCGCCCTGGCACTGGCTGCCTGTGGGGGTTCCGGCGACGACGAGAAGGCCAGCAAGAACCTGGCCGCCTCGATCATGGACAGCGACAGCTCGACCTTCGAGGTGACCCAGGAGCAGGCAGACTGCGTCGGCGACGGCATGGTCGAGGACATCGGCACCGACAAGCTCGTGGAGTACAAGATCCTGACCGAGGACCTCGAGGCCAGCGACGGCCTCGATTCGGTGAAGATGTCCGAGGATGACGCGCAGTCCGCTGCCGACGTCATGCAGGACTGCGCGGAGATCAAGGAGATCTTCACGGGCGCGATGGGGGATCTGCCTGAGGAAGCGCAGACCTGCATCAACGAGAAGCTGACCGACGACGTGCTCAACGAGTTCCTCGTCGCCGTCTTCATGGACGACCAGGACGGCGGGACCCAGAACCTGATGACCGCTCTCACCGAGTGCATGGCGGTCGGCGGCTGACCCCGTCCAGCCACCGAACAACCGACGGCTGCGGCTCGTCATCACGGCGGAGTGCGTTACGCTCCTAGTCGTCATGATGAGCCGCAGCCTGCTTCTTCGCTGCCGCCGCGAGGGCTGACCCAGCCGGACCTCTCGCTGCGGAGAGTTCGTGATGCCGGCGCCCGGACCCAGTTCAGCGAGGCACACCATGACCCACCACCCCGGCTTCACCCGATCGCAGCGTCCTTCCGGGATGCCGATCCACCGCTACCACCCGTTCGAGCCGATCGACCTCCCGGACCGGACCTGGCCCTCGCGCACCGTGACGGAGGCGCCCCGCTGGCTCTCCACCGACCTGCGTGACGGCAACCAGGCGCTGATCGACCCGATGACGCCCGGTCGCAAGATGAAGATGTTCGAGCTGCTGGTCTCGATGGGCTACAAGGAGATCGAGGTCGGCTTCCCGTCGGCCAGCCAGACCGACTTCGACTTCGTCCGTCAGCTCATCGAGCAGGAGCGGGTTCCCGAAGACGTCACGATCTCGGTGCTGACCCAGGCCCGCGAGGACCTCATCGAGCGCTCGGTGCACAGCCTGGTCGGCATCCACCACGCCAACATCCACCTCTACAACGCGTTGGCGCCGCTGTTCCGTCGCGTGGTCTTCCGCGCCAGCAACGACGAGGTCAAGGACATCGCCGTCAGAGGCACGCAGCTGGTCATGAAGCACACCGAGAACATCCTCGGCACGACCGTGATCGGTTACGAGTACAGCCCGGAGATCTTCACCGGCACCGAGCTGCCCTTCAGCGTCGAGGTGTGTGAGGCCGTGTCCGACGTCTGGCAGCCCGACGACGACCGCGAGATCATCCTCAACCTGCCGGCCACGATCGAGATGTCCACGCCCAACGTGTACGCCGACCAGATCGAGTGGTTCTCCCGCCAGCTGACCCGGCGCGAGCACACGACGATCAGCCTCCACCCGCACAACGACCGCGGCACCGCGGTCGCCGCGACCGAGCTGGCGGTGATGGCCGGCGCAGACCGCGTCGAGGGGTGCCTGTTCGGCCACGGCGAGCGCACCGGCAACGTCTGCCTGGTCACCCTCGGCATGAACCTGTTCAGCCAGGGCGTCGACCCACAGATCGACTTCTCCGACATCGACGAGATCCGGCGCACCGTGGAGTACTGCACGCAGCTACCGGTCCACCCCCGGCACCCCTATGCCGGCGACCTCGTCTACACCGCGTTCTCCGGCTCCCACCAGGACGCGATCAAGAAGGGCCTCGAGGACCTCGAGCGCCAGGCCCGCGACCAGGGCATCCCGGTCGAGCAGGTCGCCTGGGAGGCGCCGTACCTCCCGATCGACCCGAAGGACGTCGGTCGCACCTACGAGGCCGTCATCCGCGTCAACAGCCAGTCCGGCAAGGGTGGCGTGGCCTACATCCTCAAGGCCGAGCACAAGCTGGACCTGCCGCGTCGCGCGCAGATCGAGTTCAGCCGGGTGGTGCAGGAGCGCACCGACGCCGAGGGCGGCGAGATGACCGCCGACCAGATCTGGGAAGTCTTCTCTTCCGAGTACCTGACCCGGGAGCTGCCACTCACCCTCGACTCGGTCCACACCTCGAGCGCGGTGGGGGAGCGGGACGCCCTCACCGTCAACGTCTTCGTCGAGGGCGAGCTGACGACGCTCGAGGGTTCCGGCAACGGCCCGATCGCCGCATTCGTCGACGCGCTCAACGGACTCCCGCAGGAGTACGACGTGCGGGTCCTCGACTACGCCGAGCACGCCCTGTCTGCCGGTGGCGACGCGGTGGCGGCGGCGTACGTCGAGTGCTCCCTCACCGACGCTGCGGGCGAGACCGTGGTCCTGTGGGGCGTGGGGATCGACGCCAACATCGTCACCGCCAGCCTCAAGGCGGTCATCAGTGCGGTCAACCGGAGCGCCGGCGCGCCGATCTCGTGACCGGCGCGGACCTCATCCGGCCGGCAGGTGGTAGACGCGGTCGGTGCTGTGCGAGGTGACCCAGACCTCGCCACCGGCCACGGTCGCGTCGAGGTTGGCCCGGTCGCCGAGCGGTGCGAGCTCGGCGAGCACGCGTTCGTCGACGACCTCGCCGCTGGTGGGGTCGATCGACACCACGCTGGGCCCCTGTTCGGGCACCACGAGCAGGGTGCCGTCCGGCGAGACGGTGAGCGGGTCGGGGTAGCCGGGCACCGGGATGTCGCTGGCCACCTCCAGTGACGCCGGGTCGAGGCCGACGACCTGGTCGGAGAACGTGCAGGCGGTCCAGACCAGGCCGGCGGTGACTGCGATGCCCTGCGGCCCGCTGCAGACCTGCCCGGAGGCGGTGACCTCACCTGAGCCCGGGTCGACACGCAGCACGGTGTTGTCGGCGAAGTGCGAGACCCACACGGCGTCGGCCCCGGTCGTGACCAGCCGGGCACCGACCCCGATGTCGAGGCGGTCGGTGATCTGCCGGGACGCGGGGTCGATGCGGAGCAGCTGACCGGCGTCCTGGGCGACCACCCAGATCGACCCGTACCCGGCGGTCACTCCTTCTGGCCCGGCACCGGTCCGGATCCGGTCGGTGACCTTGCCGGTGCCCTCGTCGATCCGCACCAGCCGCTTGCCCTCGAACGCCGTGACCCAGACTGCGCCGTACGCCACGGTGACGCGGAGGGGTACGCCGGGCACGTCGACGACCAGGTCGGGCTTGCGGGCCTCGAGCGGGATGCGCGAGACGGTCTCGTCGGCGACGCTCACCACCCAGACGGCCCCGTCAGCGGCGGCGATCCCGACCGGGCCGGCTCCGACGTCCACGAACTCGGCGTCGATCGGCGTGACCGGCTCCGACGTCGGCGGAGCGGAGGTGGGGTCGGCCTGCTGCTGCGGCGGATCCTCTGCGCCACAGCCGGCGAGCACGAGTGCGGCCACCAGCGCGACGAACAGCGTCTTCATGACCGGAGACTAGGGGCCGTGACTACTCGAGTGTCGAAATTTTTCGACACGGTTACCGAATTGTGAACGCCTGAGCCGCACTGGACAGGGTGGCGAAACCGTTCGGTGCCAGCGAATACACGTTGGGTTCCGCGCCGGCACCGACCTCGAGCTCGACCAGACCCGCCGACCGGAGCAGGGCCAGGTGGTGCAGCAGCGTGGTGCGTGGAGCGTCGAGGGCCCCGCACAGCTCCGGCAACGTGCGGTCGACGGTGCGGAGCTGCTGGAGGATCCGGATCCGGGTGTCGTCACCGAGCGCTCGACCGATCTCACGCAGCTGCCGAGCCGGGTCCACGACGGCATCGGTCAGCGGCGGATGCAGGATCACGGTCTGGTCCACCTCGTCGACCGAGACCAGGATCGGCATCGCACGTCGGCTGGTCACCAGCACGACCCGGGTGAGCACGTCGGGCCCGTAGTGGATGCCTGGCGCCACCCGGTCGACCAGGCGTTGCGGCCCGACGTCTGCCAGCGCGCGACCGGCTGCGGCAGCCGCGGGGGCACGGGCATCGAGGTCGGGCATGCCCTCCAGCACCGCGAGGGACGTGGCGCGGACCTCGTCGTCGGAGGACCGGAGCAACCACGGGCTGACCTCGAGCAGTGAGTCGTCGACCGCTGCCCTCATTGCGCGCAGGGAGAGCCGGTCGCCGGCCAGGGCCTCGCGGACGACGTCCTCGGAGACCCGGCTGCGCAGCTGGCGCCGCCGGCCGCCGACCAGGGTCCACCGCAGCTCTGCGGGTGGCATCCGGGAGACCAGTTCCACCAGTCGGGTGCGGGACCACGCGGAGCGGGTCTCGGCCAACGGGCCGGCGAGGTTGATCCAGCCGAACCGCCCCAGACGGCGCGCATGCGCGATCAGCCCGGGGTCATGACCGCGCACCTCGGCGTAGGCGGCGGCGCCGTGGGTGAAGACCCGGCGCCAGTCCGGGTCTGCCACCGCCGCGGCGGCCATCAGCAGCTCGATGCCCGTGCCCGATCCGGTCCGCACCTCGAGGGTCATCGGGTCAGTCTGCGCGCAGCGGCAGTCGCACGGTGAACGACGAGCCCGACCCGGACGCGGACTCGACACCGATCCGACCGCCGTGGGCGGCGATGATGCCGGCCACGATCGACAACCCGAGGCCGGTGCCCTGGATGGCCATGGCCTGTGCGGTCGAGGCCCGGAAGAACTTCTGGAAGAGCTCATCCTGCTCCTCGGTCGGGATCCCGATGCCGGTGTCCGTGATGACCACGCACGCCTCGTCGGCGTCGGCCCACACCCGGGTGGTGATGCTGCCTCCGTCGGGAGTGAACTTGACCGCGTTGCTCAGCAGGTTGAGCATCACCCGCTCGAGCTGGACCGAGTCACCCAGGACCGGCACCGGCGTCTCGGGCAGATCGAAGGACATCGACAGCTTGCGGTCGCGCACGAGTGGCCGGATCGACTCCTCGCTGTGGCGGGTCAAGACGCAGAGGTCGACGGTGCCGCGGTCCCAGACGGTGCCGCCGGTGTCGAGGCCGGCCAGCGCCAGCAGGTCGTTGCACAACGTGATCAGCCGTGCGCCGTTGCGCGCGATGGTGTCCAGCAAGGGGACCTGAGCCGGGTCGGGCGCGACGGGCGAGCCGTCGGCAAGCATCTCGGTGTAGCCGACGATGCTGGTGACCGGCGTCCGCAGCTCGTGGCTCACGGTGGACACGAACTCGTTCTTCGCGGTGTCGAGCTGGCGCAGCCGGTCGGCGGCCATCCGCTCCTTCTCCAGCGCCGCCATCAGCATCATCTGGCCGTGTCGCTGCTCGGTGACGTCGCGGCCCAGGACCAGGAAGCCCGCCTGGGGGCCGAACTCGCCGCCACCGCCGCAGATCGTCATCTCGACGGTTCGTCGGCGCCCCTGTGCGGACAGCCAGGTCCAGTCCCTGGCCTTGGACTCGGTGCCGTCAGTGAGGGTCGAGGTGAGCGTGCTCCACGCCGACTGCCCACTCTCGCCGGTGCGCTCCAGCAGCTCCTGCTCGTCGAGCAGCTCGGTGAAGCTGCGTTCGCGCATCTCGTCGGAGGTGTAACCGAGCAACGACTCGGCGCCCGAGTTGAGGACCCGGATCAGACCATGTGCGTCCAACCCGATGATGGCGGTGGAGATGCCGGCCTGGAACAGGTTGGCCATCAGCCCCGCGCTCGCGCGTTCGGCGGTCACGTCCACACCGGTGAGTACGGCGTAGCGCGGAGTGCCGTCCTCGTCGTGGACCAGCTCGGTGCTCCAGATGACGCGCAGCGGGGCACCGGTCGTCGTCCGGACGTCGGTCTCCTGGGTTCCCGAGATGTCGTCGCCGTACCCGCTGGCGAACATCTCGCGCACGGCATCGACCCGTCGCTCCACCACGATCGTGTCCCAGAGCGGATGGCCGAGGATCTGCTCCTCGCTGAAGCCCGTGAGCAGGGTGGTGGCCTGGTTGACGCGGATCACGCGGCCGGTCATGTCGGTCATCATCATGATGCAGCGGGCCGTGTCGAGCAGGGAGTTGGTCAGCCGCTCGGCCGCCACCGTGCGGGCCAGCGACTGGTGCAGCGCGGTCACGTCGAGCAGCTGTGCGGAGAAGGTGGCCTCGGACCCGTCGGAGATCTGGGAGATCGCCACGTCGACGTGGCTGTCCGGGCGGTAGGCGATGCCGACGTGTCCGCGCCACCCGTCGAGATCCCCCGCCAGCATCGTCTGGGTGGCCCCTCGCAAGGCCGTCGACTGCGTCAGGATCCGGTCGAGGTACCGCCCCACGACCGAGCGACCCGGTTCGTCGAGCAGCTCGCGGGCGGTGTCGTTGGCGTCGATGATCTCGAGCCGGTCGCCGCGCTGAGCCAGCAGCAGCATGCCCGTGAGTGACTCGGTGAAGTTGCGCCGGAAGAGGCCCTCGCGCTCGGACAGCGCCGCGAGCGCCCGGCTGCGCTGGGTGATCGCCAGCGTGAGCGGCAGCGCGATGAAGGCGTTGGTGAGGATGAAGCCCAGTACCAGCGGCGGTGCCAGGTGGAGTGGGATGACACCTCCCTCACCGGTGTCGCCGAAGGGACCGCGTCCGGCCGCGGTGAGCAGGACGGTCGCCAGCGCAACGGCGAGCGCCTCGAGAGTGACCGTGCGCGGATCCAGGCGGAGCGCGGCCCACACCAGGAACGGCAAGGTCACGAAGACCACCGGCAGGCTGTGCTCCGGTACGAAGGCCGCCAGGGTCGCCACGCTCATGAGTGAGATCTGGGTGGCGTACTCCCGTCGGCCCGCGATCCCCGTCCGGAGGTGCCATGTCATGGCGACCGGCACGATGACCAGGGTCGCCGCGGCGTGGGAGGTCAGCAGGTTGCGGAAAGTGCCGCGGAACGGCCCCTCGCCGGTGACTGCGATCGTCGAGGTGGCCAGCAGCGAGAGGACGAGGGCACCAGCGAGTGCCGCCCGCACCAGGCGGGTGAAGTCCTTGAGGTCGATCAGCTGCACCAGCCGGCCGGTGGCACCCTTGAGCATGAGCCCGGCGACGACCGCCTCCGCGGCGTTCGCCACGCCGAAGGCACCGGAGAGCAGCGGCGTCCGGCCACCGGTCAGGTTGGCCGCGAAGGAGGCCACGGCGATGCCGACGGCCAGCATCGGCCACCAGGAGCGAGGGGCCATGGCGATCAGGCCGACCGAGACTCCGGCGGCGGGCCACCAGAACGCGATGGAACCCGCCTGCGGGGTGAACCACACGGCCCAGATCCCGAGCAGGTAGACACCGGCGAGCGCCGCAGCGGTCGCCACAGGCGCCCGCCATCGCGAAGCCGGGCTCATGGGAACAGTGTGGTGGATGTGGCGTCCCCATGTGGCCCTTTCGGCCTGCTGGTCACCTACGATGCCCAGATGTTGGTCTCCGAGCGCATCGGGCAGTTCTTCCTCGAGGGCGATTCGGGCCGCGACCGTCTCGAATACACCGAGTACGGCGCCGGGGACCGGTGGGTGGTGCTGCTCCACGGACAGCTCATGCCACGTCGGATGCACGAGCGGTTGGCCAGGGTGCTGGCCGGTGAAGGACTCCACGTCATCACGCTCGACCTCCTCGGCCATGGCAGGTCGGACCGACCCGAGGACCCGCTCGTCTACTCGATGAGCGCCTTCGCCGAGCAGGTCGTCGCCCTGCTCGACCATCTCGGCGCCGACCAGGCCGTCATCGGCGGGACCTCGCTGGGTGCCAACGTGTCCCTCGAGGTGGCCGTGCTCGCGCCGCAGCGGGTGCGCGGGCTGCTGCTGGAGATGCCGGTCCTCGACAACGCGCTCGAGGCCGGGCTCCTGGCGTTCGCGCCTCTGCTCTTCGCCGCCCGGTTCCTGCCGCTGAGCATCGACGCGCTGCGCTGGGTCACCCGGCCGATCCCGCGTGGGGTGGTGCCCTTCTGGGTCGGTATCGGACTCGACACCTGCGACCAGAGGCCGGGCTCCGTGGCCGCTGCGGTCCACGGGATCTTCTTCGGACGGATCGCGCCGTCGGCCATGCAGCGGCGCGCGATCACGGCCCCGGCACTGGTGGTCGGTCACCCGGCCGACCCGATCCACCCGGCCGCCGACGCCGCGATGCTCGCCGACGAGATGCCGAACGCCGAGTTCGTCCGGGCGACCAGCATCGTGGAGTGGCGGGCGCGGCCGGACCGGCTCAACCGAGCCGCAGCCGGCTTCGCCCTCGGTTGCTGGCAGACACGCGCCGGCCAGCGGCGTACTCGGGCCTGAGAGCGGCACAATGGGTCGGTGCCCCTCTACCGCGACGAGGCGGTCGTGCTGCGCACCCACAAGCTGGGTGAGGCCGACCGGATCATCACCCTGCTGACCCGTCAGCGCGGGATGGTGCGCGCGGTCGCCAAGGGTGTCCGCAAGACCACGTCGCGCTGGGGATCCCGGCTCGAGCCGTTCACCCACGTCGACCTGCAGCTCGCCGAGGGCCGCAACCTCGACATCATCACCCAGGCGGAGACGCTGAGTCCGTTCGCGGCCGGGCTCGGTCACGACTACGCGCGCTACACCGCCGGGAGCGTCATGCTCGAGACCGCCGACCGGCTGGTGACCGAGGAACGGCAGCCCTCACTCCAGCAGTTCCTGCTGCTCGTCGGCGGACTGCGCGCCATGACCGGGGGAGAGCACGCGCCGGCGCAGGTTCTCGATTCCTACTTGCTGCGGTCGTTGGCGGTCTCCGGCTACGCGCCGTCCTTCGACCGCTGCGCCCGCTGCGGCGACCTGGGTCCGCACCGCTGGTTCAACCCGTCCGCAGGCGGCGTGCTGTGCAGCACCTGCAAGCTCCCCGGGTCCGCCAGCCCGGCAGCGGAGACCCTGGTCCTGCTCGGAGCGCTGCTGGCCGGCGACTGGCCGGTCGTCCACGCCGCCGAGGCGCGTCACCTCAAGGAAGCCAGTGGCCTGGTCGCCGCGTTCCTCGCCTGGCACCTCGAGCGCGGCCTCCGGTCCCTGCAGTACGTCGAGCGCTGACCACGGCGGTCAGGCGCCGCCGTATCGGCGGTCGCGGCTGGCATAGGTCTCGATCGCCCGCCACAGGTGCGTGCGGTCCACGTCGGGCCACAGCACATCGGTGAACACCAGCTCGGCGTAGGCCGCCTGCCAGAGCATGAAGTTGGACAGTCGCTGCTCCCCGGACGTCCGCCACACCATGTCGGCGTCAGAGACCTCCGGCACGTAGAGATGACGGGCGAAGGTGCGCTCGTCGACCTTCTCGGGGTTCAGCCGACCTGCAGCCACCTCGCGGGCGATCGCGCGGGCCGTGTCGGCGAGCTCTGCGCGACCGCCGTAGTTGACGCACATCGTCAGGGTCAGCACGTCGTTGTCCTGCGTCAGCTCCTCGGCGACCTGGAGCTCGCGGATCACCGACTTCCACAGCCGCGGGGTGCGCCCGGCCCAGCGCACGCGAACCCCGAGCGCGTGCATCTCGTCGCGTCGACGTCGGATCACGTCGCGGTTGAAGCCCATCAGGAACTTGACCTCGTCCGGCGACCTCGACCAGTTCTCGGTGGAGAAGGCGTACGCCGAGATCGCCTTCACCCCGATCTCGATCGCGCCCTCGACGACGTCGAACAGGGAGTGCTCTCCCTGCTCGTGCCCGGCGGTGCGGGGCAGGCCCCGCTCCTTGGCCCAGCGGCCGTTGCCGTCCATCACGATCGCGACGTGCCGCGGCACCAGGTCTGCGGGCACGGCCGGCGGCGTCGCACCCGAGACGTGCGGAGTGGGCGGTGCGACCTGCCGGGCGGTGCGCTTCACGCCGTGAGGATGTCAGACCGGCACTCGACCGGCGACACATCCGCCCCAATTTCCGCACCTGACCCACGTTTCTCTGCCACGATTCGGGAGGTTTGCGAGGAAGGAGCGCCGTGGTCGACGAGTCGTCCAGCGATGCGACGCGCGTCGGTGGGGGCCTGCTCCTGGCAGCCGAGCCCGATCCGCATGCTCTGCAGGGCATGTTCGCGCTGTTGATCGCGACGGCCATCATCGTGCGCACCCTGGGTGGCGAGACCTTCACGACGGACTCCGCCGCTGGGCTCGCCGTCGTCGTCACGCTGGCTGCCAGCGGGATGGCGGCCCTGGTCTCCTGGGAGCGGGTGCCGCCCTGGATCGTGGGACTGCTCCCGCTGCTCGACATCGCCGCGGTCGGCCTGCTGGGCGTCGACGACGTGACCGCGAGCAGTGGCGTGTTCATCGTGCTCCCCGCCTTCTGGCTGGGACGGCTCTTCGGTCGCTCGGGCGCGGTGGTGACGCTCGTGGCCGGCCTGGTCCTGGTCGGGCTGCCCAGCCTCTCCGAGATCGCGTTCAACGAGGCGAACATCGCCCGCGCCACCCTCGTCCCGCTGGTCGGGGCCTGGGCTGCCCTCGCGATCGCCTCCAACTTCGAGCAGGTGAGCGTCCAGCGGCGGGCAGCCGAGCGCCACAGCAACGAGCTCGGCGAGGCGATGGGCCTGATCGAGCACCAGCGTCGGGTGTCCGACGCCATCCTCGACTCGGTCGACGTGGGCCTGGTGCTTCTCGACCGTTCCGGTGCCTACCAGTCGATCAACCGGCGGCACCGCGACTTCATGCGGCTCGCCTACCCGGATGGGCACGAGGGCAGGGCGGGACAGGTCGGCAACGTCTACGGGCCCGATGCGATCACCCTGCTGACGCGTGAGGAGATGCCGACGTACCTCGCCATGCAGGGCCAGGAGTTCGACGACTGCCGGATCTGGGTCGGCGACGACCCGCTGAGCCGCCGGGCGCTCTCGGTCTCGGCGCGCACAGTGCGAGACGACGACGGCGGCTTCGCAGGCGCCGCGCTCGCCTACAACGACGTCACCGACTTCATGCGCGTGTTGAAGGTCAAGGACGACTTCATCTCCTCGGTCTCCCACGAGCTGCGCACACCTCTGACGTCGATCATGGGGTACGCCGACCTGCTCATGGACCGCGACGACCTCCCGGCCGACGCCGTGCGGCAGCTGTCGGTCGTGGTCCGCAACTCCGATCGACTCACCCGGCTGGTGCGGGACCTGCTCCACAGTGCCCAGATCGACGTGGGCCCGGTCCAGGTCGACCGGACCCGCGGTGACCTCGCGCTGATCGTGCGAGATGCGGTCGAGGCCGCGGCTCCGGCCGCCGTCGCCTCCGACCTCGAGCTCACCTACCGGGGGCCGGAGCGGCTGGTGATGATGATGGACCAGGACCGGATGCGTCAGGTGGTCGACAACCTGCTCTCCAACGCCGTCAAGTACACCCCGCCGACCGGCACGGTCGCGGTGCGACTGCTGGTCGACGGCAGCCGGGTCGAGCTCAGCGTCGCCGACACCGGGATCGGCATCGACTCCAGCGATCGCGACCTGCTGTTCACCCGGTTCTTCCGCGCCCGCCACGCCGAGGAGCAGAGCATCCCGGGGGTGGGGCTCGGCCTCTCGATCACGAAGTCGATCGTGGAGAGCCATGGTGGCCGGATCGAGGTCCACAGCGAGGTCGGCCGTGGCAGCACCTTCCGGGTCCGGGTCCCGGTCGACGGCAACTGACCCGGGCCGATTCGGCTCAGACGCAGCGGGGGCAGAGCCCGAAGATCTCCAGGGTGTGACTGACCGCGGCATACCCGTGCTCGTCGGCGATCGCCCGCGTCCACCGCTCGACGGCCGGGCCGTCCACCTCGACGGTCGCACCGCAGCCGCGACAGACCAGGTGGTGGTGGTGGGTGGCAGAGCAGCGCCGGTAGCCGGCCTCACCCTCGACGGAACGGATCACGTCGACCTCGTCATGGTCGGCGAGCAGCTGGAGCGTTCGATAGACCGTCGCGAGCCCGATCGTGTTGCCGCGCTCGCGCAGCACGGCATGGATCTCGCGCGCCGACCGGAACTCCTCGAAGGTCTCCAGCACGTCGGCGACCGCTTGCCGCTGGCGGGTGAGCCGGAGGGGTTGCTCAACCATGGGCCACCTCCCGGCTGCGGAGCCACGCTCCGACCGGCCAGGTGAGCGCGAAGCCGGTGAGCGCGAGCAGCACGATGCTCGGCCCCGGGGCGACGTTGGCGTCGAAGTCGAGCGAGAGGTACGCCGCCAGCAGGAGGCCGCCGATCGCGGAGCCGAGTCCGAGTCCCATCGCCAGCGCGAGCGTGCCTCGGAACGAGCGGGTGAGCTGCTGGGCGGTCGCGACCGGGACGACCATCAGCGCCGAGACCAGGAGCAGCCCGACGGTCCGCATCGCGACGGTGACCGTCACCGCCGCGAGCACGGCCACCAGCAGGTTGTAGAACCGGACCTGCAGGCCGGCCACCCGGGCGAACTCGGGGTCCTGGGCCACGGCGGACAGTTGAGGAGCCAACCCCACGCACAACGCCACGACCACGATGGCGAGCGCGATCGTGGTGAGCACGTCGGCGGGCGAGACGCTGGTGACGGATCCGAACAGGTAGGACTGCAGCGTCGAGGCACTCTGGCCGGCCAGCCCGGTGATCAGGACGCCGCCGGCGAGGCCGCCGTAGAAGAGCAGGGCGAGTGCCACGTCGCCGTTGGTGTGGCCACGCTCGCGGATGACCTCGATCGCGACGGCGCCGATGATCGCGACGGCCACCGCCAGCCAGGTCGGCGACGTACCGGTCAGCAGCCCGATCGCGACCCCGGTCACGGCGACGTGCCCCAGTCCGTCACCGAGGAGCGCGAGGCGTCGCTGGACCAGGTAGGTGCCGATGGTCGGGGCGGCCAGGCCGGTCACCGACGCCGCGATCAGCGCCCGGATCATGAAGGGGTTCGAGAGCAGGTCGATCATCGGCGGTCCTCCAGCGAGTCGAGGGGTGAGCCGACGTGCGGGGTGTGGTCGTGGCGGTGGAGGCGAGGGTGGTGGTGGCTGTCGAGGGCCGTCTCGTCGAGCGGTTCGCCGTCGTACTCGACCAGGCCGTGCGCCATCACGACCGCCCGGTCGACGAGCGAGGCCATCGGGCCGAGCTCGTGGGCGACCAGGACGACGGTGGCACCGCGCTCCTTGAGGACGTGGAGCGAGGTCGCGAGCGCGTTCTGGTTGGGCACATCGACACCGGCGGTCGGCTCGTCGAGGAAGAACACCTCGGGGTCGCCGGCGAGCGCACGCGCGATGAGCACCCGCTGCTGCTGACCGCCTGACAGGGTCGCGACGCTCTCGGTGGCCAGGTCGCCCAGGCCGACCACGTCGAGCGCGTCAGCGACGGCCCGCTTGTCGGCCTTCGAGAGCGGTGCGAGCAGGCGGCGGCGGCTGAGGCGACCGGCGGTGACGACTTCCCGCACCGACGTCGGTACGCCGGACGCGGCACCGGCCCGTTGCGGCACGAACCCGATCCGGCGCCACTCCTTGAACTCCGCCAGCGGCGTGCCGAACAACGCGACCGATCCGGCCGAGATCGGTCGCAGACCCGTTGCGGCGCGGACCAGGGTCGACTTGCCGGACCCGTTGGCGCCCATCAGCGCGACGAACTCGCCGGCCTCGACCGTCAGGTCGACTCCGTGCAGCACGGGACGGCCGGCCAGCGACAGGTGGACGTCACGCAGCTCGATGACCTGGCTCAACAGCCGTTCGCCTCCTTGAGTGCCGACAGGTTGTCCTCCATCAGCGACAGGTAGTCCTTCCCCCCGGTCTCATCGGTGAGGCCTTCGAGGGGGTCGAGCACCGCAGTCTCGACACCGACGTCGGTGGCCAGCGTCTGGGCCATGGCCGGGCTGGCCAACCGCTCCGAGAACACCGTGGTCACACCCTCGGCCTCGATCAGGTCGGCCAGCGCCGCCAGCGCGGCGGGGGTGGGCTCGGCGTCGGGGGAGAGGCCTGCGATCGGCTCGAAGTCGAGCCCGTAGCGGGCGAGGTATCCGAACGCGTCGTGGCTGACCACGACGAGGTCGCGCTGGCAGCCGGTCAGACCATCGGCGTACGCGGCGTCGATCTGCTGGAGGTCGGCGACCAGGTCATCGGCGTTGGCGCGGTAGGTGGCGGCGTTCTCGGGGTCGAGCTCGGCCAGCCGGTCGCCCACGCCTTCCGCCAGGTCGGCCATGAGCAACGGGTCGAGCCAGAAGTGGGGGTCGAGGTCTCCTCGCGCGCCGCTGGCCTCGGGTCGCAGCTCCACGACGTCGGCAGCGTCGAGTCGGGCACCCTCGCGGTTGGTGTCGACCGCGTCGTCGACGGCGGGCTGGAAGCCGCCGAGGTAGACCACGAGGGCGGCTGACGTGAGGTCGACCGTGGCGGCGATCGACAGCTCGAGGTCGTGCGGTTCGGCGCCGGGCGTGGTGAGGTTGGTGACGGTCCAGTCGTCGCCGGCCACTCGTTCGGTCACCCAGGCGAGGGGATAGAAGGAGGCGACGACCTCGCGGTCGTCCGTCTCCGACGCTCCCGTGAGGGCGCCGCAGCCGGCGAGGAGGGCCACGGCGGAGAGCGCGGCGCAGACCCGGAGCGGAAGCGCGACGATCGACAACATGAGAATGATTCTCACCAATTTGAGAATCATTGTCAACCTCTCGCGGGACGGCATACTGGTCGCATGCTGGTCGTGAACAGGTTCCGCGTCGCCGAGACGGACGCCGACGGGTTCCGCGTCGACCTCGAGCGGGCGCGGCAGGCGCTGGCCGAGCGTCCGGGTCACCTCGAGAGCCGGATCGGGCGCAATGTCGATGACCCGACGTTGTGGGTGCTCACCAGCACCTGGGAGCACGTCGGCGCCTACCGCCGCTCGTTGTCGGCGTACGACGTCAAGCTGCACGCCGTGCCGGTGCTGAGCCGGGCACTCGACGAGCCCAGCGCCTACGAGTGGGCCGAACCCGGCAGGGACCTCAACCACGCCACAGCCCGGTCGTTAGGCTGACTCCTTTCCGGACCGGCAGCCAGCCGGCCTGATGCGCCGAAAGTGAGCTGTTCCCGTGGCCAAGCCGCCTCCCTCGACCCTCGACCACGTCGTGTCCCTCTGCAAGCGCCGGGGCTTCGTCTACCCCTGCGGTGAGATCTACGGCGGCACCCGCTCCGCGTGGGACTACGGCCCGCTGGGCGTCGAGCTGAAGGAGAACATCAAGCGCCAGTGGTGGAAGGCGATGGTCACCGCTCGCGAGGACGTGGTCGGCCTGGACTCCAGCGTCATCCTGCCGACCCGCACCTGGGAGGCCAGCGGTCACCTGAGCACGTTCAGCGACCCGCTGACCGAGTGCCAGTCCTGCCACAAGCGCTTTCGTGAGGACCACCTCCAGGAGGCGTACGCCGCCAAGAAGGGCATCGAGGACCCGGACTCGGTGGACATCAACGAGTCCGTGCCGTGCCCCAACTGCGGGACCCGCTCGGCCTGGACGCCGCCCCGCGCGTTCAACATGATGCTGAAGACCAATCTCGGCGTGATCGAGGACGAGTCCGGCCTCCACTACCTGCGCCCCGAGACGGCGCAGGGCATCTTCCTCAACTTCGCCAACGTGGTGACCTCGAGCCGCAAGAAGCCGCCCTTCGGCATCGCCCAGATGGGCAAGAGCTTCCGCAACGAGATCACCCCCGGCAACTTCATCTTCCGCACCCGCGAGTTCGAGCAGATGGAGATGGAGTACTTCGTCAAGCCCGGCGAGGACGAGGAGCTCCACCAGTACTGGATCGACACCCGGACCCAGTGGTACACCGACCTCGGCATCGATCCCGACAACCTGCGGCACTACGAGCACCCGAAGGAGAAGCTCTCCCACTACTCCAAGCGGACCGTCGACATCGAGTACCGCTTCGGGTTCTCGGGTCGCGACTTCGAGGAGCTCGAGGGCGTCGCCAACCGCACCGACTACGACCTCACCCAGCACAGTGAGTTCTCCGGTCAGGACCTGTCCTACTTCGACCAGGCCAGCAACGAGCGCTACATGCCGTACGTCATCGAGCCGGCCGCCGGGCTCACCCGCAGCCTGATGGCCTTCCTGATCGACGCCTACACCGAGGACGAGGCGCCCAACACCAAGGGTGGCGTCGACAAGCGGACGGTGCTGCGCCTCGACCCGCGGCTCGCGCCGGTCAAGGTGGCGGTGCTGCCCCTCTCGCGCAATGCCGACCTCTCGCCCAAGGCACGCGATCTCGCCACCGAGCTCCGTCGTCACTGGAACATCGAGTTCGACGACTCGGGTGCCATCGGCCGCCGCTACCGCCGTCAGGACGAGATCGGTACGCCGTACTGCGTGACGGTCGACTTCGAGACCCTCGACGACCATGCCGTGACCGTCCGCGAGCGCGACACCATGCAGCAGGAACGGGTCGGTCTCGACTCGATCACGTCCTGGTTCGCCCAGCGTTTCGTCGGCTGCTGAAAGGGTGCTCATGCACAATGACGGCATGCGTCTGCCCGCCCGTTTTCTCGCCCTGACCGTCGCGTTGACCCTGGCTCTCACGGGGTGCTCCAGCGGTGACGACGAGCCCGACGACGGAGGCACCAGCAGCCCGACCGAGACGGCGGCGGCCGAGCCCTACCTGCCGGTGCCCGAGGACGTCGACCTCACCGAGCAGGGGAGCACCCTGGCCGTCGGTGACACCGCGACCGTGGCCTACGAGCCGCGCCAGGAGCAGGTCGCCGCCCTGGAGATCACGGTGACGTCGCTGGAGAAGGCGACGTTCGACCTGTTCGTGGGCTGGGAGCTCACCGGGGCCATCCGGTCGACCGCCCCGTACTTCGTGCGGGCGAAGGTCACCAACGTCGGTGACACCAATCTGGGTGGCCGCCCGGTGCCGCTCTACGTCGTCGACGGCGAGAACCGGTTGATCGAGTCGTCGCTGTTCACCGGTGCGTTCAAGCCGTGCGAGGGCGCGTCCTTCCCGAAGAAGTTCAAGACCGGCGACTCGTTGAAGGCCTGCATGGTCTACCTCGCCCCCGGCAAGGGCGACCTGGCGGCGGTCAGCTTCCGGCCCACCCAGGAGTTCAACCCGATCGTCTGGGAGGGCAACGTGGAGCCCGCCGCCGGCACGAAGAAGTCAGGTGGCAAGAAGAACAACGGCGGCAAGAACAACGGCGGCTCCCAGAACGGCTGACCGTCTCGGTGACGTGCAGATTTCGTGCTGCCTGCCCTGCCGCACGACAATGAGGACATGCCCCTCCAGCTCGGCTCGCTGACGGTGCCCACCCCTGTGGTGCTGGCGCCGATGGCGGGCATCACCAACGCGGCCTACCGCCGACTGTGTGCTGAGCAGGGAGCGGGCCTCTACGTCTGCGAGATGATCACCTCGCGCGGCCTGGTCGAGGGCGACCAGACGACGCTCGACATGCTGGTGTTCGACGAGGCCGAGACGGTGCGTTCGGTGCAGCTCTACGGCACGGACCCCCGCTACGTCGGCAAGGCGGTGGAGATTCTCTGCGCCGAGTACGGCGTGGACCACGTGGACCTCAACTTCGGGTGCCCGGTGCCGAAGGTGACGCGCAAGGGCGGCGGGGGTGCGTTGCCGTGGAAGCGCGGCCTGCTGGCCGAGATCTTGGAGCATGCCGTCGCCGCGGCCGGCCCGTTCGATGTGCCGGTCACCATGAAGACCCGCAAGGGCCTCGACGACGACCACCTCACCTACCTCGACGCAGGCCGGATCGCGCAGGAGTCCGGCTGTGCCGCGATCGCGCTCCACGGCCGCACCGTGGCGCAGGCCTACTCGGGCCGCGCCGACTGGGAGGCGATCGCAGCGCTGGTCGACCACGTCGACATCCCGGTCCTCGGCAACGGCGACATCTGGGAGGCCGGGGACGCGCTCCGGATGGTCGAGCAGACCGGTGCCGCCGGCGTGGTGGTCGGCCGCGGCTGCCTGGGGCGGCCGTGGCTGTTCCGCGACCTCGCGGACGGGTTCGCCGGTCGGCGTACCCAGATCCTGCCGTCGCTGGGAGAGGTGCGCACGATGATGCGCCGCCATGCGGAGCTGCTGAGCGAGCACATGGGGGAGGAGCGGGGCTGCAAGGAGTTCCGCAAGCACGTCTCCTGGTACCTCAAGGGCTTCGCCGCCGGGGGGACGCTGCGTCGCTCGCTGGCTCTGGTCGACTCGCTGGCGGCGCTGGACGGGCTGCTCGACGAGCTCGACCCGGCCGAGCCGTTCCCGACGTCGGCGCTGGGTGCGCCGCGCGGTCGGCAGGGCTCACCGCGCGCCCGCGTGGCGTTGCCCGAGGGGTGGCTCGGCGACACCGACGGCACCGCCTGTACTGTGCGCGAGGACGCAGTCGAGGTCACGGGAGGGTAACGAGACGGTCACGCTGTGATCACGGTCTCGTGAGCGGGAACACCCGTGGAAAACGCCCTCAAGATTGGGACACGGCTTCGCGGCTGTGTTTGACTCGTGCCTTCTCGGCGCGTCCGGCCTACAGGTCGGGCGTCGTACCCCCGCAACAGCAAAGGATCAGCGCTGTGGCAGATCATCGCCACAAGCGGGACACCAATGCCCGCCCGTTCACGTTCACCCTTCCCAAAGCCACTTTCATCGCAGGACCGATCGCCCTCGTGGCGACCTTGTCGACCGTCGGTGCCGGAGTCCTGGCCGCCAGCCCCGAGACCCGGGACCTCCTGATGGCGAACAGCTCCAGCTCCATCAGCAACGCCACGACCACCACCGACGTCGACCTCTCGGGCCGGCCGCAGATCGTCTCCCGTGCCGGGTCCCGGATCGATCGGCTCAGCGACATCGACAAGATGATGACGGCCGAGGCCATCGCGCGGGCGATCCGCAATGCCAGTGACAACCGTTGGACGACCGCGCCGCTCAACTTGTGGACCACGCCCGACGGCACCGCCAAGAAGGTCGGCGTCGTGGCCGAGGGCAAGAAGGTCCTGGTGACCGGCCGCCAGGCTGCGGGCCGCGTCGAGGTCGTCATGGACGGCCAGTCGCGCTGGGTCACCGCCAGCTACCTCGTCGCGGAGAAGCCGGAGAAGGAGGCCGCCGAGGCCGCCCTCGGCGGTGCCTGCACCAACGGCACCTCTGTCTCGGGTCAGCCCAACATCGTCGAGGTCCACGCGGCAGTCTGTGCGGCGTTCCCGGAGATCACCTCCTACGGGACCTACCGCGGGGACGGCGAGCACGCCCAGGGACTCGCGATCGACATCATGGTCAGCGGGGCGCGCGGCTGGGAGGTCGCGGAGTTCGTCCGGGCCAACTACGCCGAGCTCGGCGTCAGCTACATCATGTACTCGCAGAAGATCTGGTCCGTCGAGCGTGGCAGCGAGGGCTGGCGGTCGGTGTCCGACCGTGGCTCGGTCACCGCCAACCACTACGACCACGTCCACGTCACGACGTACTGAAGTTCGCCGGGGGCCGACTAGGGTCACCCTCGATGGAATCCACAGCCGGGTACGACGACCGCGACCGTGAAAGGTTCGTCGCCGAGCCGCCCAAGCGGGTCGACGCGCCCGAGCGGACCGCGTTCGAGCGCGACCGGGCGCGCGTCGTACACGCGGCCGCGTCGCGCCGGCTGGCCGCCAAGACCCAGGTCGTGGGGCCCCAGAGCGACGACTTCGTGCGCAACCGGCTCACCCACAGCCTGGAGGTGGCCCAGGTCGCCCGCGACCTGGCCCGCGCGCTCGGCTGCGACCCGGACCTGACCGAGACCGCGGCGCTGGCCCACGACCTCGGCCACCCACCGTTCGGTCACAACGGCGAACGGGTGCTGGCCGAGCTGTCGGAGGAGTGCGGCGGGTTCGAGGGCAACGCCCAGACGCTGCGGATCCTGACCCGGCTCGAGGCCAAGACGATCCACGCCGACGGCAGCAGCGCCGGCCTCAACCTGACCCGCGCGACGCTCGACGCGTGCACCAAGTACCCCTGGCCGCGAGCGTCGGCGACCCCGCCGCAGGGCGTGCACGCCGACGGCTCGCCGCGGGTGGTGGTGAAGTTCGGCGTCTACGACGACGACGCGCCGGTCTTCGACTGGATGCGCGTCGCTGGCGTTGGTGCCCGTCAGTGTGTGGAGGCGCAGGTGATGGACCTCGCCGACGACGTCGCCTACTCCGTCCACGACATCGAGGACGGCGTGGTGGCCGGCCGGATCGACCTCAGCCGGCTCGACCGGGACGCGGTGTGGGCCACGGTCAGGGGCTGGTACCTGCCCGACGCCGCCGACGACGACCTCGACCGCGTGCTGGACGGACTGGTCGCGATCGACGGCTGGCCCGAGACGCCGTACGACGGGAGCCGCAGGTCCCTGGCGGCGCTGAAGAACCTGACGAGTGACGTGATCGGCCGGTTCTGCGGCGCCGTACAGGCGGCGACCTTCGCGTCCGGGTCGGGTCCCTTCGTCCGGTATCAGTCCGACCTCGCCGTCCCGGACGTCACCCGGCTCGAGATGGGCGTCCTCAAGGGGATCGCCGCCTACTACGTCATGCAGGCCGACGACCGCGTGCTGGCGATGGTGCGGCAACGCGAGCTGATGGCCGAGCTGGTGCACGCGCTGGCCGAGCGCGGTCCCGACGCGCTGGAGCGGATGTTCGCCGACGACTGGCATGCCGCTGCCGACGATGCCGCACGGCGTCGTGTCGTGATCGACCAGGTCGCCTCACTCACCGACGCCAGCGCCCTCGCCTGGCACACCCGGCTCCTGTCTGGGTAACGGACCGCTGGTGTCGCTCCTGCGCCGTTACAACGGCGCAGGAGCGCACCCAAGGGTCCGTTACCCAGACATTCCTCACGCGTTCAGCTCAGGGCAGGTCGCCCTTGGGGTACGGGTCGTCCTGGTTGAGGAGGCTGTCGTCCGGGAAGTCTCCGTCCGGCGCCCCGTCGCCGGTGACCTTGGCCTTCGCGGCCCCGGCGGCGCCGGCGAGCTTGTCCTTCACCGCAGGTGCCTGTGCCTTGGCGACATCGGCGGCCTGCTGGGTCTTCTCCTGGACGGTGGGGTTGTCCTTCACCTTCACCGCCACGCCCTTGATCTGCTCGTAGCGCTCGCGGCCGGCTCGGGACCCGAGCACGTAACCCACGGCTCCTGACAACAGGACGGTCAACTTCTTCATGGTGGTCTCCTCTACTGGGGATGGTCTGGGTCAGTGGCGGCGGCGCCACCACACGAGAGCGACGGTCAGGACAGCCAGGGAGCCCGCCGCGGCGAGCACCTCCGGCCGGGGCCTCCCGCTGTCGGTGGTCATTCGTGCCTTGACGTCGAGCTTGGCGCTCAGCTGGTCGACGGTCGCAGCCAGCTGGGCGCGCTGCTCCTCGATCTCGGCCTCGATCTGCTCAGGGCTCCGGTTGCTCACGCGTGGTGTCCCTTCACGGTCTCGATGTCTTCCTTGATCCCGGCGACGGCGCGTTCGGGCTTGGCGGGTGTCGCCTCGGCCACCTGTGACTTCCCGCGCAACGCGGCAACACCGGCTGCTGCGAACAGTGCCACGGCCACCACGAGCGCCGCGGCCCAGGCCGGCAGCGCCAGCGCGAGGACGAGGACGATGGTCGCGATCAGGGTGGCGGCCCCGAAGAACGCCAGCAGGCCGGCAGCGCCGAAGAGCCCGGCGCCGATACCGGCCCGCTTGCCCTTCTGGGCGAGCTCGGCCTGCGCGAGGCGGAGCTCGGAGCGCACGAGTTCCGGGATCTGGACCGACAGGTCGTGAACCAGGGCCCCGAGTGGGGCATCCGGCGTACGAGGGTCGGAGGTCGGCTCTGGGGAAGTCATCGATCCAACCCTTTCGTGTCCTGAGCCCCGGTGCCAACCCCCGACCGGGTGAGAGACCTGTGGACCGCCCGGAGCGGGGTCGGCGCGCTGCGTAGACTCCGAGCTGTGCTGGGGAGGATTCGCGACGACGACATCGCCGAGGTGCGCGAGAAGGCCCGCATCGACGACGTGGTGTCCGGCTACGTCTCCCTCCGCAACGCCGGCGGCGGCTCCCAGAAGGGCCTGTGCCCCTTCCACGACGAGAAGTCGCCGTCGTTCCAGGTCACGCCCAGTCGTGGGTTCTTCCACTGCTTCGGGTGTCAGGAGGGCGGCGACGTCTTCAGCTTCCTGATGAAGATCGACGGGCTCTCCTTCACCGAGGCGGTCGAACGGCTCGCTGACAAGTACGGCGTCCAGCTGCGGCGTGAGGAGGGCGACGCCCGCGACGACAAGCCGCGCGGACCCCAGCGCAGCCGCTTGGTCGAGGCCAACAAGATCGCCCAGGCCTACTACGCCGACCAGCTGCGCAGTCCCGAGGCGCAGGTCGCCCGCCAGTTCCTCGTCGACCGCGGCTTCGACGGCGCCGTGGCCGAGCGGTTCGGCAACGGCTACGCGCCGCGTGACGGCGAGTCGCTGGTGACCCTGTTGCGGCAGAAGGGGTTCACCGACGAGGAGAGCGTGGCCTCCGGCCTGGTGGCGATCGGGCGCTCGGCGTACGACCGGTTCCGTGGTCGGCTGCTGTGGCCGATCCGCGACGCGTCGGGGGACACCATCGGCTTCGGCGCGCGACGGATCCACGACGACGACAAGATCGACGCGAAGTACCTCAACACCCCCGAGACGGCGCTCTACAAGAAGAGCCAGGTGCTCTACGGCATCGACCTCGCCCGCCGCGACATGGCGCGCAGCTCCCAGGCCGTCGTCGTCGAGGGCTACACCGACGTCATGGCCTGTCACCTGGCCGGCGTCCCGACCGCGGTCGCGACGTGCGGGACCGCCTTCGGTGACGACCATGCCCGGGTGCTGCGGCGGTTCCTGCACGACCACGAGGAGTTCCGCGGCGAGGTCATCTTCACCTTCGACGGCGACGCCGCCGGGCAGAAGGCTGCCCTCAAGGCCTTCGGTGGCGACCAGAACTTCGTGTCCCAGACCTACGTCGCGGTCGAGCCGTCGGGCATGGACCCGTGCGACCTGCGGATCAAGGAGGGCGACGCCGCGGTCCGCGAGCTGGTGGCCCGCCGGGTGCCGCTCTACCGCTTCGTCCTCGAGAACATCATCACCAAGTACGACCTCGACCGCGCCGACGGGCGCGTCGACGCGGTCCGCGAGGGCGCCCGGCTGGTCTCCAGCATCCGCGACAAGTCGAAGGTCGACGCGTTCTCCCGCGAGCTCGCCGGCATGATCGGCGTCGACGTCGAGCAGGCGCGCGAGGAGGTACGCCGCGCCGCCAACCGCGCCTCGCGGCCGGCCACCACGCAGCAACCTCAGGCCGGCGCCCACCAGCAGCCGGAGCCGCCCGCCGCCCCGCCGCGCCGGCAGCTGCCCGATCTTCGGCATCCCAGGTTCTCGATCGAGCGCGAGACCCTCAAGCTGGTCATCCAGCATCCGGCGTCGATCGGCAACGCGTCGCGTGACGTCGGCACCAATGACTTCACCCACCCGACCTACCGCGGGGTCTGGGAGCTGGTCGCCGCCTCGGGCGGGCCGACTGCGGGCGCCCACGACGATGCCTGGGCCGGTCGGCTGCGGGACGCCGCCACCGAACCGGAGGTGTCATCGGCGATCAGTGCGCTCGGGGTCGAGCCCCTGCTGACCGCCAAGGTCCCCGACGCGGCCTACGTCGCGGCCCACGTCTACCGCCTGCAGGAGCTGACTGCGTTGCGCCGGATCGGCGAGCTCAAGTCGAAGCTGCAGCGGACCAACCCGGTCGAGCACGCGGGGGAGTACAACCGGATGTTCGGTGAGCTGGTCGCGCTCGAGCAGCACCGCCGTACCCTCCACGACCGTGCGGTGGGGACGACATGAGGCGGTCGCTGCGACGCACCCGCCCGGCGGTCGAGGTGGGCGCCGGCGAGTCCGTGCTGGCCTGGGCTGAGGCCAGCGACGGCACCGTGGTGGCCGGCACGCGTGACGCGATCTACCTCGGCGACGAGCGGTTGCCGTGGGAACAGGTCGAGGCGGCCGACTGGGACCGCGACGCCGCCCAGCTGCGCATCTCCGAGGTCGGCACCTGGGGCGAGCAGCGCGTGGAGCACGCCTACTCGTTCGAGGATCCCAAGCGTTTGCTCCAGCTGGTCCGCGAGCGGGTCTCGGCGAGCGTCGTGCTGCAGCGCCACGTCCCGGTCGAGGGCCGCCGCGGGGTGCGCGTCATCGCCCGCAGAGCGCCGTCCGGCGACCGCCCGGTCGCCTGGTTCTACGAGTACGACGAGGGCGTCGACCCCTCCGATCCGGGGGTGCGGAGAGCGGCCGAGGACGCGCTTCGCGTCGCCCGCGAGGAGCTCGGCCAGCGCTGACCCACCGGCTCGCACCCACGATTTCACACGGGTTCGCGGCCTTGCTAGCCTGTGCGGCGCACCTCCAGCACGATCCCCTGTAGCTCAACTGGCAGAGCATTCGACTGTTAATCGGAGGGTTGTTGGTTCGAGTCCAACCGGGGGAGCGGGAAGAAGGCCCCTGACCTGGCGAGACGTCCAGGTCAGGGGCCTTCTGGATTTGAACCCAGGCTCACGAGCAGCTGCCCGGTGCATGCTCGTGGGCGCGATTCGGGGAGGAGCCGCGTCGGCCGGCTCAGCAGCACGCGAGCAGGTAGGCGTGGAGGTCACCCAGAGCTGCGATGACTCCGTCTCTGTTCGCGCGGTACAGCACGGTCTTGCCCTGCCGTCGTGAGGTGAGGATGCCACCCCGACGCAGGAAGGCCAGCTGCTCGGACGCGGTCGACTGCCCGAGCCCGGCCTGCTCAGCCACCTCACCGACCGAGAGCTCACTGCCGCGGGCGAACAACAGCATGATCTCCTGGCGGGACGGGCTGGCCAGAGCCTTCAGGAACTCATGAGTGGCCGGTGCCAGGTCCAAGGCGTCGGTAGGCGTCGTGTTGCTGGTTCCGGCTTCGGGCATGGGTGCATCCTAGCGCGACGTATCGTTATTGCGCCATATCGCGAAATGGCGATACGATCGTCTCATGAGTTCATCGACATCCCCTGTCATCGTCATCGGCGCCGGCCAGTCCGGCCTGGCTGCAGCGCAAGCCGTCCGTTCGCGCGGACTGAGCCCGGTCATCCTGGAGGCCAGCGACCACCGGTCCGGCTCGTGGTCGTCCTACTACGACAGCCTGCACCTGTTCTCCCCGGCACGCTTCAGCGCCATGCCCGGACTCCCGTTCCCGGGTGACCCGGACCGCTACCCGCACCGCGACGAGGTCGTCGCCTACCTGGAGAGCTACGCCGACCGGCTCAGCGACGTAGAGATCCGGACCGGGACTCGAGTCACCCAGGTCACCTCCGACGGTCCCGCGTTCACCGTGCACACCGAAGGCGGCGAGCAGCTGGCAGCCTCCGGAGTCGTGGTCGCCAGTGGCTCCTTCGGCAACCCGCACCGACCGGTCCTGGCCGGCGCCGAGGGCTTCGGCGGCGTCATCACCCACGTCGCCGACTACCGCAACCCCGATCCCTACATCGGGCAACGTGTCGTCGTACTCGGAGCAGGGAACTCGGCCATCCAGGTCGCACACGAGCTGGCCGAGAAGTCGACGGTGACATTGGCCCGCCTGAGGGAGCCCGAGTTCGTCCCCCAGATCGTGCACGGACACGACGTGCACCACTGGTTCGAGGTCACCGGCTTCGACCACCTCCCCGGGATCTGGCTCGCGCTGCTCGCCGGCGCGCCGCTGGTGCTCGACACCGGCGACTACCGCGCCGCCTACGAGGCCGGCCGCATCGACCAACGTCCGGCGTTCACCGGCATCGACAACGACAAGGTCCAGTGGGCGGACGGCAGCCGCGAACCGGTGGATGCGATCATCCTGGCCACCGGATACCGGCCGGACGTGGACTACCTCAGCACTCTCGGCGCCCTCGACGACAGCGGCCAGCCGCGCCAGGTGGGGGGAATCTCCACCACCCACCCGGGTCTCGTCTACCTGGGGCTGGAGGGCCAGCGCTCGTTCGCATCGAACACCTTGCGCGGGGTAGGTCTCGACGCCGAGCAGATCGTGCCTGCTCTCACCGCCTACGCCGGCGGTGCGCTCGGTGCCCTCGGCCTCTGACGTCTGGCGACCGCCCCACCGCTCGACTCGGTGACCGAGACCGGCGGTCCGCCGTACCGTCTCGCGCTGGCCAGCGTGTGCCGGACACCACGTGTCAGCCGGAACGGCGCCACGGCGTGGGCAGTGCTGGTCCCAATTGTTCAGCGCTGACCGTGCGTCTCGTCTGGCAGCCCCGCCACGACCTGGCCCGATCCTGGGGACAGACCTGCCTCAGTGCTCCATCGCTGCGCCCAGGCATCGATGGGCGACAACAGTTCCACCAGGTCCGAGCCCATCGAGGTGAGCAGGTAGCCGCCCGCCTGGCGTGCGACGAGGCCTGCGTCACGCAGGTCGCGAAGGCGGTTGTTGAGGACGCTGGAGGACATTGCCCCGCACCTGTCCTGCAACGCCCGGAAGGTGAGGGGCTGCCGTGGGGACGTGTGCAGCTCCCACAGCACTCGCAGCGTCCAGCGACGCCCGACCAGGTCGAGGAGCGCCATGATGGGGCGGCCCGTCTGTGACCCTCGTACCGGTTGTCCCGGTCGCGGATACCCTTGACTTTCAACCATGTTCCTAGGACACCCCGAACGCGTGGAGGGCGTTGGTCCGCAGGAAGTTCTGCATCGCCTCGTCCGACAGGTGCAGCGCTTGCGCTTCGGCGGCGCACCGCTCGAGCGGAAGTTGCGGATAGTTGGTCCCGAAGAGCACCTTCTCGGAGCCGTAGGTCGCCATGAAAAGCGGCTCGACACCGGCGCGATCCATCGCCGCGATCGTCTCCGCCACGTCGACACCGGTCTGCAACACCTCAGCGGTCCCCGAGAGCTCCAGCAACCTCCGCACTTCCGGCACCAGTTGATCGCCACGGACCGGCAGCTGCGCCCAGGCATCGACGATCCCGATCTCGGCCATCACTGCCGCTGACCCGGAAGTGGCTTCTGGTGCATCTTCCGCGCCATGGCCTCGATGGCGGTACGCAGCGCACTCAACGGACGAAGCATCAACGTCGCCTCCACGAGCCGCCCGGACTGGTCGTGACGCTCGTCGAGGATGCCCTGGATCGGGCGACCGTTCACCGTCGCCTTCAAGAAGGTCGTCAGCGAGGTCGAGGTCTCGAGTTCGCGCGTCGCGCGCAGTTCCTCGAGCACCGTGGCGATCAGCGACAACACATGCGCCACGTCACTGCGTCCTTCGTAGTCCGCGACGGGGCTGTGGAAGCGCACGGAGTCCGACAGCGACTCCTCGAGCGCTCGTCGGTCAGGAGCCTGCAGGAGAGCAACGATCGACGATGACACAACTTCACTCTAGCAGTCTGCTTCTGATTAAGAAGCATGGCCGTGCCGCGTCCGGTGGGGCACAAGTGGTTCGGATCGCGAGCTGTTCACCCCGGAGGGCGGGCAGTTTCGCCTACATGCTTTCATTATCGAAGCAGTGGTGCATTTCTTGCCTCGATGATGGGAGCCGCAATGTCCAGGACCATGGACCGACAACTGCCGACCGCCCCGGCAGCCGTTCCAGAGGATGGCGAGCTGCCCGACGGACTCGATCGAGCCGTCGCGCAGGCGGTGGCGACCGCTCTCGACGAAGACGCCATCAGTCGCGACGTCACCACGCTGTGGACCGTGCCGCGAGAGCTCACCTGCTCGGCGGAGGTGGTCGTCAAGGAGTCGGGCGTCATCGCTGGCCTGCCGGTCCTGCGCGCAGTCCTGCGCCAGGTGGATCCTGCCGTCATCGTCAGGTCGGCGACACGTGACGGTGCAACTGTCCAGTGTGGGGAGCCAGTAGTGCACCTGACCGGGTCGGCTCGCTCGATCATCACGGCCGAGCGCACTGCTCTCAACTTCCTCCAGAGACTCAGCGGGATCGCCACGCTGGCCGCGAAGTATGTCGCGGCGGTCGCAGGAACCGGTGTCACCATCCTTGACACCCGCAAGACCGCGCCTGGACTGAGGCTTCTCGACAAGTACGCGGTGACGTGCGGTGGCGCCTCCAATCATCGCCGCAACCTCGCCGCCAAGGTGCTGATCAAGGAGAATCATGTGGCAGCCGCGGGCGGGGTCGGTCCAGCGATCGCCGCTGCCCGGGCCGGCATGCGCAGCACGGGCGACGATCTCGAGCTCGAGGTGGAGATCACGAACCTCGTCGAGGCCACCGAGGCCCTCTCCAGTGCCGCCGATTGGCTGCTCCTCGACAACATGACGACGGCCGAACTCTCCTCCGTGGCACGCGCCCGCGACGCCCTGCCCACCACCCGCCCTCCGCAGCTCGAGGCGTCGGGGAGCATCTCGCTCGACACGGTCGCCGCGGTGGCCAGCACGGGGATCGAGGCAATCTCGGTCGGTGCCTTGACACACTCCGCGGCGGCTCTCGATCTCAGTCTCCTGATCCGTCACGCTCGGTGATGAGGGCACATGTCGAAGAACCCGGTCGCACAGGCCACCCGGGGTCGGCGTCGGAGGTCGGGCGACGCCAGCCGGGCCACGGCCGGTGTCCACGGTGGAGGACACGATGAGGATGGACCCTGAAGTTCGTGCACTCCTCGACCACGCGACGGCCAATTCGACCACGCCAGCAAACGAGCTGACCGCGGAGACCGTACGAGCCGACGACTTGTCTGTCCTCGGCCTTCAACGTCTCCCGGGGGATCTCCACTCGGTGGAGGACATCGAGATCCCTTCCGCGAACGGCGGAGTACCCAGCCGCGTGTATCGACCCCGTCCCGGACCCCTGCAGCCCGTGCTGTTCTTGCACGGTGGTGGCTTCGTCGTCGGACGCGATGGCTACGAGGCTCCCCTCCGAGAGCTGGCCCTGGCCGCTGACTGCTTGCTGATTGCCCCCGAGTGCCGCCTCGCCCCGGAGCATCCATTCCCTGCAGCGGCAGACGATGCGCTCGCCGTTGCTCGATGGCTCGCGGCCGAAGTGACAACACTCGGCTCGTCTGCGGCGCGACTCGGAGTCGCCGGCGACAGCTCGGGTGGAAACCTCGCGGCGACGGTGACCCATCAGCTCGCCCGGGAAGGCGCGCCGCCTGCCTACCAGCTGCTCATCTATCCCATGCTCGATGCCACGGCGAGCTCGGCGTCGTACACAGAGTTCGCGGAGGGGTACGGCTTCACCCGTCAGAAGTCCGAATGGTACTTCGACCAGTACCTCCCGCCCGCAGTGGATCGGCGTTCGCCGCGCGCATCACCCCTGTTCGACGACCACCTGGGCGCGGTACCACGCACCCTGGTCGTGACCGCCGAGTTCGACCCCCTACGAGACGACGGCGAGAGCTACGCCCAGCAGCTGCGGCGCGCCGGCGTCACGGTCGAAGTCTGGCGCTACGCCGGGATGATCCACGGCTTCTTCCAGATGACCGGTGCTCTCGAGGGCTCGCGCCAGCTGCACCGCGCACTGGGGGAATGGATGCGCGAAGCCGCGCGTACGAGGGCGACCTAACAGGTGCTCGATGGTGGCGCCCTGGCTCCGGAGAAGTGACCACCCGTCGGGGTTCGGTGACCGCACCCCCTGGGGCTCTGCCCAAGCGCAGGCAGTTGGCCCATCCTGGTCGGGTCCCACGAGTCGCGCCTGTGGCCGAGCCCGTCTTGCAGCGGAGACCCCACCGCCGACGCCGCTCCTCGCCGTCGCCGGCGCGGTGTCCTCCGCCCTCAAGCATTCAGCGCTGGCTAGGTCGAATCTGCTCCCGAAGGTTTGGCAAGGTGATCGCCCACCTCCGGCGTCCACGCCTGCAGCTTCACCGAGGCGGCGTTGGCCGGACCGTCGGGCAGTGCCGCGAGGAAGTTGTCGCGGATCCGGACGGCCAGCGGGTTCGCCCACTGCCCGATACCTCCGACCTGGCGGGAGCGTCGCCAGAGCGCGCGCACGCGAGCCGACCGATGCCGGTCATAGCTGGCCAGCGCACCCCGGATCTCCTCGGGTGCGGGTGTGGTGTCGTGCCGCGTACGGCTCCAGGAGAGAAGTCAGGACCGCGGCATCCTCCAGTGCGAGGTTGGCGCCCTGCCCGAGATTCGGCGTCATCGCGTGTGCGGCGTCGCCGACCAGGACTGCGTTGTCGCGCCACAGGGGAGCGGGGCACCCGCCCAGCTCGTCGATCGGCAGCACCGAGATCGCCTCGGCCGGGGTGGTGTCCAGGAGTACGGGGATCGGGTCGTGCCATCCGCCGAAGAGCTCTCGCAGGTGTGCCAGCTCCGTCGGCGGCGGGTGGTCGCGAGGGCCGTTGACAGTGGCGAACCAGTACACCCGGCCGTCGGCCAGCGGGGCGATACCGAAACGGCGACCGGCGCCCCAGGTCTCGCCCGCGGCCTCGAGCGGGACCGGCTCGGCGGTGATCCCACGGAACGCGAAATAGCCGGCGTAGCGGGTGCCCGGGTCCTTCGCCCAGCCGTGGCGCAGGGTGCTGCGAATGCCGTCGGCGGCGACCACCAGGTCTGCCTCCGCCGTCAACGTCGAGGCTCCGGCAGCCTCGCCGACAGATTCGGCGAAGTGCACGGTGCCCGGCCTCAGCGCGCCGTGGAGAACATCGTGCAGCCGCTGCCGCTCGATGATCCTCAGCTCGGCGAGCGCCTGCTCGCTCAATCGCGAGATCCATCGACCCTGCGGCAGTCGAAGTCCTGACGGGTGTGCCGGGGATGGTCCCGCGGCCGCGCGAACAGCATCATCGAGGCCGAGCGTCCGCAGGGCCGCGAATCCATTGCCGAACAAGGAGAGCCCCGAGCCGTTCTGGGTCGCATCGGCCTGTCGCTCCCGCACTGTCACTTCCGCGCCGCTGCGTTGGAGCGCACTCGCGACCGCGAGGCCGGCGATACCGCCACCGATGACCTCGACCTTCATGTCGTTCTCCGCATGGAGAAGAGGCTACCACTATGCTTCACCACATGGAGAAGACGACCCGCATCCGCCTGCTCGATACTGGCCTCCACCTGCTCGGCACGGTCGGCTCGAGCCGCTGCACCGCCCGCGCCACGGAAACGGCGGCCGGCGTGCCGCACGGCAGCGTGCGTCATCACTTCGGCAATCAGGCCGGGTTCCTCGCCGCACTCGTCGAGCGGCTCTTCGAGGTCGACTCACCACACGACGGGGAGAGTCTCGGCGGCACCGTGCGTCGTTGGCTGGGCACCGACCGCGTGCTCACCCAGGCGCGCTACGAGATGGCGCTCCTCGCGACGCGCGAGCCGGGATTCCGCGAGGCCTTCGTCCGGGGACGCGATCGCTACGTCGACGAGCTGGTGCGCGCGGGGCATGCTCCTCCGAGCGCCGCTGCCGCGGTCGCGATGATCGACGGACTCGTCCTCGACGCGATGATCCGGGGGCGCCACGAGATCGACGTCGAGGCGTCCGCGCGCGTGCTGCACACCATCACCACCCCGACAGTCGGCCCAGATGCCTCGGCCTCGCCAGTGGGACCGGTCGGGTCGAACCTGCCGAGCACTGGCCCCAGGTGAACCTCGTCCGCCTGGCTACCGCGGCGGCCGCGATGCACTGCGGTAGTTGCTCGGGGTCTGTCCGACCAGAGCCACGAAGTCGCGGACGAAGTGTGACTGGTCGTACCACCCGAGCTGGTGGGCGAGCGCGGTCAGGCTGCCGTCGTACCCGTCGTCGAGCATCGTCACCACGTCGTGCATGCGGTAGCGGGCCAGGACCCACTTGGGGCCCACGCCGACGAAGTGGCGGAACCACCGCTGCAACGTGCGGTGTTCTACGCCGTGCCTGCTCTCGACGTCGGCGACGCTGGTGAGCGACCGGTCGTCGAGCATGTCGCTGATGACCTCGAGCAGGCGGAGATAGCGCGGCTCCGGCGCTCGTGCGTGGCCGAGCAGGGCGCGCTCGACCGTGCGCGCTGCAACCTCCGGGTTCTCAGGACCCGCGAGGCGGGCCATCGCGTCGACCACGGGGTCGAGGACGAGGTTGCGGGCAGGAAGCACTCGATCGGTCCGCTCGTGGGCTGGGTGTCCGGTCAGCGCGGTCAGTCCGCCGGGCCGGAACTTGAGACCCACAACCCAGCCGGATCCGCGAAGGGTGACGTCGAAGCGTCGGGTGACGACGCCGGTCACGACCACCGGTGACCCGGCAGGGATCCCTGGGCGAGTGTCACCGCGCTCCACCGTCAGCGAGCAGCTCGGGTGGGGCAGCACCTGGGATCCGAACTCCTGCCCGTCGGCGAGATCCCAGCGCAGGCACCAGAAGTACTCCACCCACGGCCGCACCGCCGCGTCGCAGGCAACGCGCTGAGTGTCCACGAAGCGCGCGAGCTCCCTCGGGAGCAGCACCCCTGCCGTGGTCGTCGTCGGTGTCGCGTTTGTCCAATCCGCCACCGTGGCAGCGTAGAAGACTTGTCTCGGACCTGAATCGACGGCGACGAGGCACTCGTCGCGGAACGGAGCACCATGAGTCTGGCCGAGCTGAAGATGATCACCCTGGACTGCGTGGACGCACCCGCGTCGGCCACCTTCTGGTCCGAGGTCCTGGGCTGGGAGGTTGCGCACTCACAGGCCGAGTACGCCATGCTCACCGGCCCCGCCCATGCGCTCGGCTTCGGCACGGTCCCGGACCACCAGGCGCCGACCTGGCCCAATGAAGGTGGCTCGAAGCAGTTCCATCTCGACCTCGCCGTCGAGGACCTCGACGGCGCAGTGAAGGCAGTGGTCGCCCTCGGTGCCCGCGAACCGGACGAACAGCCTGGCGACACCTGGCGGGTGCTGGTCGACCCGGGCGGCCACCCCTTCTGTCTCACGCTGGCCGACAACTGGTGAGTCCGCCTGAGTCCTCGGTGACTTCCTAGGCGTCGATCACGATGGGGATGATCAGGGGACGACGGCGGAACGTCTTCTGCGCCCAGCGGCCGATGTCGCGGCTCAGCATCTGTTCGAGCTGGTGGGCGTCCCCGATCCCCTCGGCCGCGGCACGGGCCAGGGTCTTCTCGATGATCGGGATGGCAGCCTCGAAGTCGCTGCCCTGGTGGGTGAAGCCGCGGACCAGGAAGTCCGGGGTGTCGGCCAGCTTGCCGGTGTCGGCGTCCACGATCGCGACGACGGTGACGAAGCCTTCCTCGGCCAAGGTCCGTCGGTCCTTGAGCGCGGCCTCGGTGACGCCACCGACGACCTGCGCGTCGACGTACACGTTGCCGGCCGGCACCTTGCCCGTGATCTGTGCCCGGTTGTCGACGAGGTCGACCACGACGCCGTCTTCGGCGATGACGACACGGTCGGGATCGATGCCGGTGCTGATGGCGAGCTGGGCGTTGGCATGGAGGTGGCGCCACTCGCCGTGGACCGGCATCACGTTGGCGGGCCGGATGAGGTTGTAGCAGTAGACGAGCTCGCCGGCGCTCGCGTGTCCGGAGACGTGGACCTTGGCGTTGCCCTTGTGGACGACGTTGGCGCCCCACCGGGCCAGCCCGTTGATGACCCGGTAGATGGCGTTCTCGTTGCCCGGGATCACCGAGCTGGCCATGAGGATGGTGTCGCCCTCGCCGATACGGATCTTGTGGTCCCGGTTGGCCATCCGCGACAGCGCTGCCATGGGCTCGCCCTGGGATCCGGTGCAGACCAGGGTGGCCTTGTGGGCAGGTAGCTTCTCGAGCTGGTCGAGGGGGACGATCAGGCCCTCCGGGACGCGCAGGTAGCCGAGGTCGCCGGCCACGCCCATGTTGCGGACCATGGAGCGGCCCACGAAGGAGACCTTGCGACCGTGTTCGTGGGCGATGTCGAGCACCTGTTGGATCCGGTGCACGTGGCTGGCGAAGCTGGACACGATGATGCGGCGCGGCGCGGTGCGGAAGACGGTCTCGATCGCGGGCGCGAGATCCCGCTCGGAGGTCGTGAAACCGGGGACCTCGGCGTTGGTGGAGTCGACGAGGAACAGGTCGACGCCCTCGTCGGCGAGCCGGGCGAAGCCGCGCAGGTCGGTGATCCGGCGGTCCAGCGGGAACTGGTCCATCTTGAAGTCGCCGGTGTGCAGGACCATGCCGGCACCTGTGCGGATCGCGATCGCGAGCCCGTCGGGGATGGAGTGGTTGACCGCCAGGAACTCGCAGTCGAAGGGGCCGAACGCGCTGCGATCGCCCTCGCTGACCTCGACCAGCTTGGGCCGGATGCGGTGCTCCTGGAGCTTGGCCTTCACCAGCGCCAGGGTGAGCCGGGAGCCGACCACGGGGATGTCGGGCCGTTCCTTGAGGAGATAGGGAACGCCACCGATGTGGTCCTCGTGACCGTGGGTCAGCACCAGCGCGGTGACCCGGTCCAGGCGGTCCCGGATCCAGCTGAAGTCGGGGAGGATGACGTCGACGCCGGGCTGGTGCTCCTCGGGGAACAACACCCCGCAGTCGACGATGAGCAGTGAGCCCTCGTGCTCGAAGACGGTCATGTTCCGCCCGATCTCGCCCAGTCCCCCCAGGCCCACGACGCGTAGTCCGCCCTCGGCGAGTGCGGGCGGCTCCTGGAGCTCGGGATGCGGATGGCTCACGATGGTTCCCTTCGACTGGCGGACGGCCTCATCGACGCGCCCGTCAGGGTTGACGGTGGTGTTCTGACCTTACGGAACGGCGCCGCCCATGCTGTCGGTGCACGGACAACTGTGCTCATCGAGCACTGGCCGGTAGTGGCTCCACGTGCAGGGTGGGGTGCTGGCGCAGCACGGCCTCGGCACGCCACTTGTCGACGAAGAGCGCGAGGTGGGCGCCGTCGGAGCGCTGGAGGACCTCCACGCCACGCAGCCCGTTGAGGACGTCGGCGTCCTCCCGGACGGTGTGCCGAGCCAGCCGGTACTCCAGTGTGTCGAGGTGGATCGGGGAGTTGAACTCGGTCTTCATCCGGGCCGCGACCACCTCGAACTGCATCGGCCCGACCGCGGCCAGGACGGGGGACTGGTCGCCGCGGAGCTCCGAGCGCAGGACCTGGACCACGCCTTCCTGGTCGAGCTGCTCGATGCCGCGGCGGAACTGCTTGTAGCGGCCGGTGTCGACGGCGCGTGCGGTGGCGAAGTGCTCGGGAGCGAAGCTGGCGATCCGTGGGTACTCCACCGGCGGGCCGTCGTAGATGGTGTCGCCGACTCGCAGGCTCGAGGCATTGACCAGGCCGATGATGTCGCCGGGGTAGGCGGTCTCCACCGATGTCCGCTCGCGACCGAAGACGGCCTGGGCGTACTTGGTCGCGAACGGCCGGCCGGTGGTGGCGTGGGTGACGACCATGCCGCGCTCGAAGGTCCCTGAGCAGACCCGGGCGTAGGCCAGCCGGTCGCGATGGGCGGAGTCCATCCCGGACTGGACCTTGAACACGAAGGCGCTGAAGGGATCGTCGAGGGCTCGGGCCGACCCGTCGACGGCATGGGTGGGTCCCGGCGGGGGCGCCAGCTCGAGGAGGACCTCGAGCAGCTGCGCGATGCCGAAGTTGAGGAGCGCGGAGGCGAACAGCACGGGGGTGGTGGTCCCGGCCAGGAACCGGTCCTGATCGTGGTCGGCCGCGTCCGCCGAGAGCAGCGCGTCTCCGTCGCAGGCATCGGTCCAGTCCTGACCGGCGATGTCGTGCGCCTCGCCCGGCCCCACGTGCCGCTCGGGTGCGCGCGTGGCGCCACCCGCGGTGCGGGAGTAGTGGATGAAGTTCCCGGTCCGCCGTTCCAGCACGCCGTGGAAGTCGCCGGCGATGCCGACAGGCCAGGTCAGCGGGGTGGGGCGGAGGCCGATCTGTCGCTCGATGTCGTCCATCAGCTGCAGCGGGTCCAGGCCGGGACGGTCCCACTTGTTGATGACCGTGATCACCGGGATGCCGCGGTGGGCGCAGACCTGGAAGAGCTTGAGGGTCTGGGGCTCGAGCCCCTTGGCGGCGTCCACGAGCATCACGGCGGCATCGACGGCCGACAGCACCCGGTAGGTGTCCTCGGAGAAGTCGGCGTGGCCAGGGGTGTCGACGAGGTTGATGACGGTGTCGCGGTAGGAGAACTGGAGGGCTGCGGAGGTGATCGAGATCCCGCGGTCGCGTTCCATCTCCATCCAGTCCGAGACCGTTCCCCGGCGGCCCGCCTTGCCGTGCACGGCACCGGCCTCGGCGATGACGCGGGCATGGAGTGCCAACGCTTCGGTCAGGGTCGACTTGCCGGCGTCGGGGTGGCTGATCACCGCGAAAGTACGGCGCGGGCGGGTGTCGGGGGAGTCGGAATGCATTGGCCTCAACTCTACCGTTGCGTGAGAGTACTCTCCAATCGCGCACCGGGTCGGAGACGCGTCCTAGGTGCTCTCGTGGACGGTGCGGTGCTGCCGGGTGATCTCCTGGTGGAGCTCGGTCGCGAACTCGTCGGCGACGGCCAGCTGCTCGCGGACGGCGGCCACCCGGGCCTGCGCGGCTGCGTGGTACCTCTCCAACCGGCCCACCAGCTCTGCTCGCGCGCCGGTCGACGCTGCCGACTCCAGGCGGTCGAGGATGGTCAGCAGCTCCTTGGTCTCCTCCAGGGAGAAGTCCAGCGGCTTCATCCGCTTGATCAGCTGCAGCCGCGCCACGTCACTCTCGGTGTAGAGCCGGAACCCGCCGGAGGTGCGAGCGGAGGGGACGACCAGCTCCATCTCCTCGTAGTACCGGATCGTGCGCAGACTCAGCCCGGTCTGGTGGGAGACCTCGCCGATCTGCACGTGGTGCTGCGCCATGACATCCCCAGTCGTGGAAGAACGGACGCCGAAGTCTAACCTGACGCGACGGGAGGGTTGGGCCTCGATCACGGCATCATGCGCGGGTCAGCGCAGCGCGCAGCGGTTGACCTCGTCGACGTCGTCGGCCGCGCGGGGCAGCGTGGTGCTGGCGGGCGGAGCGTGGCCGTCCTCGACCCAGGCGGTGAGCCGGAGGAACGCCCGGCGGGCGCACGGCAGGAGCGGCCGGACCCGGTCGCCGTACTCGGCGTAGAGGCCGTCGACGTGGGTGCCACCGCGGATCCGGTAGTAGCGGTGCAGGTCGGCGCGACCCTGCCGCGCGACCATCGGACGGTAGACGTCGGAGTCGGTGCGGATCGGGAGCAGCGCGTCGAGGGTGCCGTGCAGTGTGAGCATCGGTCGCTTGATGTCGCCGGTCAGGGCCACCTTCCGCATCGCCCGGTGGGCGACCTCCCGCTCGCCGTACTCGTAGTCAGCGTCGCAGTTCGGCGTCCCGCTCTGGCAGAACGGGATGCCCGCCTCGAGGTCGCCGTCCCACCGCGGGTCGAACTCCTCGCGGTAGAGCCGCTGGGTCAGGTCCCAGTAGATGCCGTAGTGGTACTCCCAGGTGAACTCGGAGCGCGGGTTGAAGCCGGCGTCGACCATCGCGGCGAAGGCGTCCCGGTCGCCCGTCGCGGCGTACGACGGGTAGTTGGTCAGTGCCTCGGGCAGGTAGGTCAGCAGGTTGGGTGGTGCCTCGCGGTAGAGCGTGCCCTCCCAGTCGACCCCGCCGTCGTAGAGCCTCGCGTGGTTCTCGAGCTGCCAACGGACGAGGTAGCCGCCGTTGGAGATGCCGAACAGGTAGGTCCGACGGGCCTCGTGGCCGTGGACCTGCTCGACGACGTCCTGGGTGGCGCGCGTGAGCTGCGTGACGCGGCGGTTCCACTCGGCCACCGCGTCGCCGGGCCGCGCGCCGTCGGCGTGGAAGGCGCTGCCGTTGTTGCCCTTGTCGGTCATCGCGTACGCGTAGCCGCGGGCGAGCAGCCAGTCGCTGAAGATGTAGTCGCCGGCGAACTGCGTGCGGGTGCCGGGCGCGCCGCTGACGACGAGCTTGCCGTTCCAGTCGTCGGGAATCCGGATCACGAACTGGGAGTCGTGATCCCAGCCGTGGTGGGTGTTGCTGGTGGACGTGTCGGGGAAGTAGCCGTCGACCTGGATCCCCGGGACGCCGCTCGGGTTGCGGGTGCCGGGCGCGTGGAGACCGCTCCAGTCGGCGGGGTCGGTGTGGCCGTCGGTGGTCGTGCCGGCGGTGGTGAGGTCGTCGAGGCAGGAGGTCTCCTGCACCTCCGCGCGCGGCACGTCGATACGCCGTTCACCCGCGCAGTGGGGTCGTTCGGTGGCTGCAGTCGAGGCTGCCGGGACGGCCAGGAGGCCCCCCAGCAGGAAGGTGGCGACGGCTGCGAGCGTGATCCGGTCCATACCGGTGAGCGTGTACGGTGACCGCTCGGAAGACCATGTGGTCGGTTCACACATTCGGGCCCACCACGGTGGTCCCGACCCTGTGGAGGTGTGTGCGCGTGGTGACGTGGATCGTGGTGCTCTCCGTCCTGACCGTGCTGGTCGTGGCTCTCACGCTGGGCGTGGCGAGGCGACAGCGACGCATGTCTGGCCCCGCGTCCGGCAACGACCGGCTCTGGGTCAAGGACCCGCGCGACACTCCGTGGGGACCGTCCGGGAGCTTCTGAGCTACTCGCCCCAGCCCATCGGGAACACCTCGAACGGGGCGGCGAAGCCCACGCCGAGCCGCTGTCCGCTCTGGCGCGCCATGCCCTCGAGGAACTCGCGCGGGTCGAAGTTCTCCCAGCCGAGGCCGTCGATGTAGGCGCGGTGCGCCTCCAGCGAGGCCACCCCGGCGTCGAAGCTGTCGGTGGTGTCGACGGCATGGCCCGCCCCCGGCGAGCCGAAGGCCCACACCTGCCGCACCCCGCCCCACGGTTCGAGGGCCTCGGACAACTGGTCGGGGAAGACCCACCGGTTGCCGGCGTCGCGGACCGCGTCGAGCACCGCCTTGCCGACCGCGATGTGGTCGGCCTGGTTGAGGTTGCGTCCGCCCCAGGTGTCGCGGAAGTTGCCGGTGATCACGATGTCGGGCCGGTGGCGGCGGACGACCTCGGCGATCGCACGACGCAGCGGTACGCCGTACTCGAGGATGCCGTCCGGCAGCCGCAGGAAGTCGCACGTCTCGACCCCGACGGCTCGACAGGCCGCGAGCTGCTCCGCCTCGCGCAACGGCCCCGCCTCCGCGGGTGACATGGCGTCGATGCCGGCCTCGCCGCTCGTCACCATGCAGTAGGTGACCTGCTTGCCCTGTCGGGTCCAGCGGGCCACGGCGGCGGCGGCGCCGAACTCCATGTCGTCAGGGTGGGCCACCACGCAGAGTGCGCGGTCCCAGCTTTCGTCCAGGGGCTCGAGCTTCTCGTTGTCCATGACCCCAGCATGCACCCGTGTTACGTTCCGCGGAACTACGCACGAGGGGGGCCGTTGCGGTGGTGATGCCGGACCCTGCCAGGTGGCAGGGAGTGGAGTTCCGCGAGGAGCTCCGGACATGGGTCGAGGAGAACGTAGGTCCGGTAGCGGCCATGGAGCAGGCCAAGCTCCGGCCGTGGGCGTCGGTGTGGCAGGTCCGCACCGAGGACCGGTTGTTCTACGCCAAGCAGAACGCGCCCGGACAGCTGTTCGAGGCAGAGCTGATGGCGCTGCTGGCCGGGCTCGCACCGGCGTACGTCCTGCCGGTGGAAGCCGTGGACGTCGAGCGTGGCCTGCTGCTGACCCCTGACCAGGGGCAGGTGTTCGGGGAGACGGTGGCCGAGGACGACCTCGACTCCTGGTGTCGTCTGGTCGCGCGGGCGATGGAGCTGGCTCGGGTGCTGTCTCCGCATGCCCAGGCCCTGCGCGACGCCGGCCTCACGACGTGCCGGGTCCCGAAGGCCGTGGAGGCGATGGTCGGTGCGTGCCTCGAGGAGGTGGCGGCGTTGGCTCTGCCTGACACTCTCGTCCACAACGACCTGCACGAGCACAACGCCTTCGACCGGGCCGACGGCTTGATCTTCTTCGACTTCGCCGATGCCGTGCTCGCCCATCCGCTCTCGGGGCTGCTGGTCCCGCTCAACGTGCTGGCGGAACGGCTCGACGCATCCGGCCCGAAGGACCGGCGGCTGCAACGGGTCGCGGACGCGGCGCTGGAGGTGTGGAGTGACCTGGTTCCGGTGCGGGAGCTACGCGCCGCCCTCCCCGCCGCGCTGCGGTTGGGGCGTCTCGGACGGGCCGAGTCGTGGGCCCGGATCGTGCCCCACCTCGACGGTCGGGACGCCGAGGAATACGGTGCTGCCGCGGACGCCTGGCTCGCCCGCCTCCCTGACCCCGTACCGGTGCGGTTCGACTAGGGTGCGCGCGGGGCGGTAGCTCAGTCGGTCAGAGCAGAGGACTCATAATCCTTGGGTCGCGGGTTCGAGCCCCACCCGCCCCACGATGTTTGTGCAGGTCAGGCCGTTGCGTCGCCGTCGAGTGGTGCTTGCGGGCTACGCGGTTGCTAACAACCTGCTATCTGGACGCCGCCTCTCGGCCTTTGAGTCCGACAGCGGTCGTCCGCTCAGCGGCAGAAGCGTGCGTCTCCGAGCGCACGCTACGCAGCATGGTCGGGCGGAGCCCGTTGGGCGGCCCGGCCTTCTCGTCCGGCGTCAGATGGGGACGGCTCCCGGACTTGTCCGTGTCCATCGTTAGCATCGCCCGATGCGTGCTCTGAACATCGAGGTCCCGGACACCCTTGTCGACCGCTGGCTCGACTGGTTCAGCCCATCGGTGCAGCCGTTCCTAGTGGACTCCGACCTTGCCGCCTCCGTTACCGAAGGCTCAGGCGACGTCGCCCTTACAGACGAGGTTCGGGACACGTATTGCCTCTACGGGTTGCCGAGCGGGCTGCGGTACCTCTGGCTGAGCGAGGCTCAGTTCATGGCCCAATCGAGGCAGACCAGGGCGGCGTTGGTGCGGGCCCAGCGAACCCATGACCGTGAACTCGTCCCCTCCGTCAGGGCATGGGAGGCCGTAGTCGGAGACCGTGCTCGTGAGCAAGGCGACGGCTACCGGTTCGTGTGGTGGCGGTCGCTGCTCACCGGTTGTGAGGAGAAGGTGCTGAGGGACTACATCGAAGACGGTCGCCGGGCCAGCCGCCACGACGAAGTCCCAGAGAAGGTCTGGAACTCAGCAGCGCCTGTGCTTCCGAACGCACGGAGGCTTGCCGGTGCTTTCGCCCAGGCCAGCGGGCCGAACTGCTTTGGCACCGTCATGGCCGCAACCGGCGTCGCCAACGCCGAGAAGGTGTGGATGCTGCGGGAGCCCTTCGAGCAGTGGCTGTCGGAGAAGACCCGGCCCCAAGGAGATGACGCCGCACCCGGCACGGTGCTCGTCTGGCGCTCCCCAGACGGTCTCGTGCAGCACGCTGCCATCACCCTCGGCGACGACTGGGTGCTCCATAAGCCCTCACAAGGCTGGATGAGCCCAAACAAGGTGCTTACCGTCGCTGAGTGCAAGGCGAGTTCCCGCGAGATTGGCCGTCGGCTGGAGCGCTACACCGTCCTGCGCTGACACGCCCGACTCTCGGCATGAGCGTGCACTCGATCGCCGGGCACCGCAGCCGCTAGCTAGGCACCCCAGACTGCGTGGGAGTAGACATCCACGGCGCTGACGTCGTCGTCAGGGATCACGTCCGCGTAGGTATCGAGCGTGACCGACGGGTCCTTGTGCCCGAGGCGCTTGGCCACGATGTGCACTGGGATGCGGGACCGGAGCAGGATCGTTGCGTGCGAGTGCCTCAACTGGTGCACCGTGATTCGAGGGAGTGCCAGCTCGGCCCGCAGGGCAGCCTGAGCACGGAGGAACGACTTGCTGATGTAGTCGGGCTTGATCGGCCGTCCGTCCTGCCAAGTGAAGACGAGATCCTCTGTGTCGGCCCAAGCTGGCCCAGCAGCGAGCCGTTCCGCCGACTGCTGCGCACGCCACGTGCGCAGGGTGGCCACGGTGTCGGGGTCGAGGGCGATGGTTCGGCGTTCGTGGTTCTTGGGTGTCGTGGTGACCCTCTTCCCGGACAGTTCTGTCGTGGCCCTCTCGATTCGAACGGTGCCTGCGTCTAAGTCGACCACGGGTCCGAAGTGATCGGACCACGCCAGCCCCGCCGCCTCTCCCCGGCGCTGTCCTGTTGCTGCTAGCAGGGTCCACAGCGGAAGCCAGCGGTCGTCTCCGCTGTGCTGCAGGAAATCGCGTACTTGCTGGCCGGTCCAAGTAACGTGCTTGGGCTTTCCCTCTCGCTTGGCCATCTTGGAGCCGACGACGGGGTTGACCTGGAGAACTCGCTCGATGACGGCATCCTCCATGGCCTTCCTGAGCACCGCGCGCGCGAACTCCACCGTGCGCCGTGAGAGTGGCTTCCCGTCCTTGCCACCATGCGCCTGCATTTCCCGCCACACAGCAGACAGGCCTGATGGAGACAGTGACTGGACTCGCTCGTGCCCCAGGGCGGGCTTGAGGTACAGGTCGATCTTCGCTCGGTAGCTGCTGGTGGTAGAGGGCTTCAACTCTACTTCGTGACCGGCCATCCACCTGTCCAGCCAGTCCCCCACGGTCAGGTTCTGCGGGGGGACCCACGTGCCGTCGTGCATCGAGGCCTTGGCCTTGTCGCGCATCGCCGCCGTTGCGGCCTTGTTCGACGACCCACGGACCCACTTCTGCTTCTTTTGGCCGGTGGCTGGGTCTCGCACCTGCAGCACGTAATACCAGACGCTGCCACGTTTGATGAGGCCGTTGCGCATCGGGTTGTTCTGGGTCATGACGAGCCCTTCTTGTCTGATGGAAGGAAGCCACGCTCTTCGCAGGTCTTGATCCAGCGGTGAGCGGTCGTCCGGTGCATCCCGAGGGTCTTGGCGGTGCGCGTCACTGCCCCCCGGTGACGTGTCAGACGCTGCGATTGGAGTGCGGCGGCAAATCTGCGCAGCTCGTTGTCGGTGGGCGGCGAGGCCCCGAGCCCCCGTGGCCCGAGTTCGGTCTCCGCGGAGCCCTGCAGGTCCTGGGCCCATGTCCCCTGGAGCTGACGAAGCTCCTGGACGATGAGGCTGTTGCCCCATGCCTCCTCCGCGTCTTCGGAGCTGAGTGCTCCGCCGTGCGCGGTGTTCTCCTCGAGAAGTTCGAGGTCTGCGTTCTTCCGGGCCATGTAGAGACCGAACGCTGCCTCGATCTCCGGCAGGCTCACGGCCCTGAGCTGACGGGCGGTGACCGGTAGTCCGTCGTCGAGACGCAGACCGAGGACTCGAGGTCGCCCGTCCATGAGCTGTATTCGCACGTCAAGTGGTCGACCGTCGTCGCCGTCACGAACGCGCGTCCACTTCCCGCCATCCGAGCGCGCGGACACTTGATACGGGGAGCCGTCCACCGGGGTCCAGCGCGGCTCGTTGAAGTCCATGGTCGGGAACGTACACACAGATGCATGGGGCGCGCAACACCTGTGCACACTGTAGCGTTTAGTGCACTCAAAGCGATACGCGACACCTGTGCATAAACGTTGCACGAAAGTCCGAGTCGGGGTCCCATGAGTCCGTGACCCAACGAGTTGACTTCATCGCCGACGTCGCCGCCGCCAAGCGCCGACCAGACCCAGCAGCCGCCCGGGAGACCCGACTGGAACTGGGGATTTCACAATCCCGAGTCGCCAGGGCCCTGGGCGTGTCGCCTTCCGCAATCTCTCGGTGGGAAACGGGTGTCAGCCGCCCCAGACTCCCTGTGCTGCGTGAGTACCTCGAGATCCTCGACCTGATGGAGGGCGAGCAGTCGTGATCGAGGACCTTCGTGGGAAGCTCACGCTCTCGGTTCCCGAGGCTGGACGGCAGCTGTACGGGATCGGTCGGGACGCGGCCTACGCCGCGGCCAGCCGGGGGGAGATACCGATCCTCTCCATGGGGAAGACGAAGCGCGTTCCCACCCCGCAGGCGCTCAAGACCCTGGGGTTCACCGATGAGCACATCGCAGCCATGCTGGGCATCGATCACGTGCTTCTGCAGGGGCGTGACGTGTGACGGGGGCCGCTGCACTCGTCCTTCCTGACAGTGGCTATCAGTACCCCGATTCTGGGGTTGGGTTCGACACCATCGCCATCGCCGGGCCCACGAGCCAATCCACCCTGTACGAGCTTGATGCAGTTTGGCGCGGGGAAGAGCCCAACCGCGAGACCGGTGAGTTGAAGGCGCTGCCACCCTGGGGCAGAACCTTCATCGAGTTGGGCATGGCCTCAGCCTCAGTTCGGATCAACGGGCTGCCCAACGGCGACCTTGCTCAGATGCGCATCGAGGTCTCGGCCCCCCGGATGCTTCACGGGCACAACTGGGACGGCCTGGACGTGTCTCTTCTGCCGGATGTTGTCGATCACATGCTTACTGGCATTGCTGAGCACTTCGTTGATGTACCGACAATGGATCAGATCCGGATTCATCGCCTCGACTTGACCCGGGACTTCCTGGGGGTTCGCAACCCTCCGGCGACCCTGGCAGCCATCGCGGAACACTCCGTCCCACATGCCACCGTCAATGAGCGATACTTCCGTCCCTCCGGTGAGTTGCAGACCTACGTTCGCGGCGCAGGCAGGTACTGGCGCGTGCGCGGCTACGACAAGGTCTATGAGCAAGCCAGTCGGGGTCAATCTCCTTCTGAGCGGACCTCACAACTCCGGTTTGAGACGGAGCTCAAGTCCAAGTGGCTCACGAGTCGGGGGATCTACACGCTCCGGGATGTGGCTGGGCGAGACCTTCGTGGGGTGACCCGCTCCTTCTTCGAGAGGTGTCGATACGACGTGAACACGGCAGCCACGAGTGCTTCCGAGATCTTCGAGCGAATGAAGACGGACGGAGTTACGGACAGCGCGATCAAGAACGTCCAGGCCTATCTATTCGCCAAGCAGCACAACTGCGCGCCCATGATGAGCAAGAATCCGGCTGCCGCTGCGCGAGCGTTGGTGAACCGTTACCGACTCACCCCGTCGACGCTCGGAACGGAGGCCTTCGAGCGACGGTTGGACTTCGAGTCAGGGACTGAGATCTGTGAGTGACTGGCGTAGCAACCCGTTAGCAACGCGCCTCTGACCAGCAACAATGCTGGGATGAAGGGACAGGTAATCCCCTACCTTTGGCACATGGCAGCGAAGGCTACGACCTCTGACCCACGAGAAGAGATCGGCGAAGAACTCAAGGTCCGGGCAGCCTGGGTTTACGACCGCCTGACCCTGGCGCGCCAACTCGGTAGCCCTCTTGATGAAGAGACGATCACTCAGACGCTCCTCATCGACATGGCTGCACAGCTCGGCCCCCTCATCAGGATCGAGAGCTTCACAAAGTCCCAGGAAGCCAAGCAGACTGGAGCGGACTGGGAGTGGTGGTTCTGCGATGGCGAGGACGAGCCAACATTCGGGTTGCGGGTTCAGGCCAAGAAGCTGCAGTCCAGGGCGAGCGGACCGTTCTATGACTTCGACTACGTAACCCCATCGACCGGCAAGCGTCAGATCGATCGGCTCATCGAGTCCGCCGACCGCGATCGGCTCCCGGCGGTCTACGCGCTCTACAACGGGCCAGATCTCGACTTGAGTCGATTCCAATGGAACTGCTGTTCTGAGCCCCCAGATGAAGGCGTTTTCGGGGTCTCGTTGGTGGCCGCCGACTCGGCCCGCAACCTCGCTGACATTGGTGACACTTCGCTCGAGCTTGTTGGCGACCTGTCGCGACCGTGGTCATGCAGTGCGTTGTGTCCCAATGAGCTGCAAGTGCATCGCGCCGTGCGATTCTGGCCGGCCGGGGGAAACCTGAGCCTGTGGGCCGCGGACTTGACGACTGAGCTCTACGTCCAGAGTGCGGAACTGGTCGGACGGTCCCCACGCCAACGCGCCCTCGATGCCGCGATGGGTTACCGCACCTGGTCTGAATCTCCTTCGTACGTCAGGCGGCTGGTGGAGCGGACTCAGGATGAGATCCGGGAACCTGCGGAGTCGCTTTCGTTGCCGGAGGACGTGAGTGGCGTCACGGCCTTCATCCGACAGTCGTCCCCCTGACCCCCCGGTTAAGCCTCACCTTCCAGGTCAATGCCTCTTCGTACTCGCCGACCCGGCTCTCACACTTTCACCGGGTCCTTCGCGCGTCCATGTAGACGAGCGTCTAGGTGTCGGCCGAGTACATCTAGGGCTCCGATCGATTGACGCGTCCGCTCGGCGGTGGCTCAGTGAACATGCCGCGGGAAAACGTCGAGACCGCTCTGCGGGCCTCCATCCGCCTCAGGGCGTCGATGTTGTCTGGGTTGATCACGGGGACAACGTCCTCGTTTGAGGCTCCGAGGAACCGCTTTCGAGCAACGATCCACAACGCCTCGATCTCGGTGATGGCATAGCTAGCGAGCGCAAGAGCGTGTTGGGTATCCATAAGAGTGGACGTGAGCTGCCATGCACGCCCCTCCGGAGTGCGCTTCTGCTCGAGAAATGTCACCGAGTCAGTCGTCAGGTCTAGCACGTCTGCCCCATCCGGGTTCCCGATCGTCAAGCGATGCCTGGCTGCTTCGACCACAAACCCGTGCTTGATGGCGTTGTAAAGGTGCGCACCCTCCAGGTAATGCTGAGCAAGCATCGTCAGCAGGTCGCGGAGGCTCTCGACATGGAGCGAGATTTGCTCGTCGGTGGCGTCGATCTGCCCGAGAAAGACTGGATGTAGCGCGTCACAAAGGTTCTGTGGCCACGTGTCGTGCGTGAGTGGCTCGATCAACTTCTTGAAGCCTGCTGGCGTGGTCACTCGGCAACCTCCACCCAAGGGCACGGGCTCGAACCGGCATGGGCAAGGAACAGCCGGAGTAGAGCCTCCGCTGAGTGATGCAGCAGGGTGTGCGCTTCGGCTGTGACGAAACCAGCGTCAAGGCCCGCGACCCTGCCCGAGCCACTGGGAGGGAGCTCGATTTCGCCCAGTACGACTCCTTGGTCCAGCAATGCCCCGACATCGTTGGCCGGGCGGCGACCAACACGAGGAACTCAAGGCGGGTCCACAAGTGGTCGGACGGGTTTGCTCGGTAGAACTGCTCGTTCAGTACGGCGTGAGCCGTTTCCTGAATCTGAGCCTGGCTCGGGCTATCCATAAGACCGATCATGCGCCAATGGGCGATCGGACCGGTCGAGTTGGTAGATAGACCATGGACCGTTGCTAACGCTTTGCTACCCGACTCCCCAGGATGAACGCGGCGAGACCAGGGCAATAGCGGCAAGGTTGACGACTCCCCGAGCGTGACCCGGACGAATCCGAATCAGACCGCACCGGAGGGAACCGACTCATAATCCTTGGGTCGCGGGTTCGAGCCCCGCCCGCCCCACCAGCCAATCGGGGAAGTCCCACCGCGACTCCGAGCGCGGCCGTGTCAGCTCACCCGAGCCGGCACCGAGCAGCATGACAGGCCGACGACTGCGGGTGGGACGTCTACTGGCGGGTCGTTGCCGCCTCCACGCCACCGTCGGGCGCCTCCAGGACCTCCAGGACCCGAAGCGAGACCAGCAGTACCCCGGTGGCCGCGCCCACCACGAAGCAGGCACTGGCGAACAGGGCGACCCCCTGTCCGAACGCACTCTCGCGGAGTCCGGTGGCCGCGGTCAGGGCCAAGGCCGTGGCCAGTCCCAGGACCACTGCTCCTGCGGTGGCCGGCCCGAGCCAGCGGGCCGGCTGCGAGGGCGGTTCGGCGGGGTCGATCCGAGGATCCGCCAGGAGGAGTACGGCGATGGCAGCCAACGTCGTCCAGCCGCCGACGACGAGGAAGGCGGCCACGGAGTCACCGCCGCGGTGCCATCCGGCTGACATGGTCGCCAGGGCGACGGCGACAGCGACAACCCCGCCGGCGGTGGCGATCGGCAGCCGCGCTCGGTGGGGGAGCACGAACAACACGGCGGCGAGCGCCGAGAACATCGCCGTCGTGTGCCCGCTGGGCATGCTGTTCAACGTCGCGGGGGTGTACTCCAGCAGGCCCAGGTCGGGGCGGACGAGCAGGTGCTCCTTGAGCAACCAGGTGCTGCCGTTGGCGCCGATCAACAGCGCGATGGCGGCCAGTCCGGTCAACCGCGCCAGGCGTACCAGCGCGATCGTGGCCACCACCGCGAGGGCCGCCATCAGGGAGGCGACGGACACGATGTCCAGGACGAAGTCGACCGTGTCGGAGGTGGCCTCCTGGGTGAGCAGGGCGCCGCGCAGGGCCGCATCCCCGAACTCACGACCCGCGATCGTGCGGACCGACACCCAGTACACGAGGAAGAAGACCAGGAGGTAACCGACTGCGACGAGGGCGAACTCGATGAAGGACCTCGCCCGGCGTCCGATGGTCGGCTTCACGACTCCATGGTGCCCGAAGGTACGCACGGCTACCGTCGACGGCATGGACCTCGACTTCTCCGGCCTGCGGGCCATGTACCTCAACTGCACCCTCAAGCGCAGCCCCGACCTGAGCCACACCGAGGGCCTCGTCGATGCCAGCGCCGCGATCATGCGCAAGCACGGCGTCGACGTCGAGACGCTCCGGCCGATCGACCACGCCGTGGCGACCGGTGTCTACCCGGACATGACCGAGCACGGTTGGGAGACCGACGACTGGCCCGCCATCCAGGAACGGGTCATGGCCAGCGACATCCTGGTCATCGCCGGCCCGATCTGGCTGGGCGACAACTCCAGCGTCACCAAGCAGGTGATCGAGCGGCTGTACGGCAGCTCCGGCGAGCTCAACGACCAGGACCAGTCGGCGTACTACGGCCGGGTCGGGGGCTGCCTCATCACCGGCAACGAGGACGGCATCAAGCACTGCGCGATGAACGTCCTCTACTCGCTCCAGCACATCGGCTACACGATCCCGCCGCAGGCCGACGCCGGGTGGATCGGCGAAGCCGGTCCGGGGCCGTCCTACCTCGATGAGGGCAGTGGTGGCCCGGAGAACGACTTCACCAACCGCAACACGACCTTCATGACGTGGAACCTGATGCACCTGGCCCGGCTGCTGAAGAACGCGGGCGGCATCCCGGCGCACGGCAACCAGCGTTCCGCGTGGGACGACGGTGCCCGGTTCGACTTCGAGAACCCGGAGTACCGCTGACGTTCAGCTGCCCAGGAGGCCGTCGACGTTCGGCAGGCCGTCGAAGCGGGAGAACGTGCCCGACTCGGCGATCTCCCTCGCGGTCTCGAGGAAGCCGCCCCAGGCAGTGCGCGCCAGCGTGCCGCCGACGCTGATCCGCCGAACCCCGAGTGCGGCGGCTTCGGTGACGGTGATGAACGGAGCGTTGATCAACAGGTTCACCGGTGCGGGCGCCACGGCCGAGACGATGGCGCTGATGTGCTCGACCGAGTCGATCCGGGGGGCGTAGAGGCAGTCGGCGCCGGCCTCCGCGTACGCGCACAGCCGACGGATCGTCTCCTCGATGTCCGGGCGTCCGCACACGAAACCTTCGGAACGACCGGTGAGGACGATGCCGGTGCCGCTGGCGTCGATGGCCTCGCGCGCGGCCCGGATCCGCGCCACGGCAAGGTCGAGGTCGTAGAGCGGTCGCTCCGGGTTGCCCGTGGAGTCCTCGATGGAGAGCCCGGCGATCCCCGTCGCCGCGGCCAGCGAGACGTGCTCCGCGACCTGCGCGGGAGCTTCGGCGTACCCCCCTTCGAAGTCGGCGTTGATCGGGACGTCGACGGCGTCCACGACCACGCGCAGATGCGCCAGCGTCTGGGCGAGCGTGACCTGGTTGTCGGTCAGCCCATGGGTCCAGGCCAACCCCGCACTGGTCGTCGCCAGGGCCGGGAACCCCAGTTGTGCCAGGGCTCGGGCGCTTCCGGCGTCCCAGGGGTTCGGCATCACGAAGCAGCCCTCGGAGTGCAGACGTCGGAACGCGTTGACCCGATCCGTGGGGACGTCCATGCCACACCTCACCCGTGCGCCGTGGCTCCCGACTCTACTCGTCGAGGGTCCCCCCGGCGATGGCTCAGGTCCTTGGTCGACGGGTGACGTAGAGCCCCAGGAGGAACAGCATGAAGAGGATGCAGGAGACCAGCCGGGCCGTATAGCTCCACGGCCACACCTGGTCGTCGTAGTTGGTGCTGCCGGCGACCAGATTGTCCATGGCGATCGCCAGGGTGCTGGTGTCGACGTAGTTCTCACCGGGCGGAGGCAGGATGGTGAGGTCGCTCGGCGACCGACCGTCCAGGTGGATGTCGAGGATCCGCTCGACGCTGCCCGACTCCAGCTGGTAGGCCACCACCGCCACGGTCTGGTCGCCGGAGAAGCCGAGGAGCCGGTCCAGGGCGATGCCCTCGGTGGCGACCGGGTCGCTCTCGGACAGGGTTCCGTCGCGGCCGAGCGCGGACACGAAGAGACGCTTGGCTCCCTCGACCTGCCGGAGGCTGACCAGCCGCCGGCCGTTCGGCGACCACGCGAGCGACGCCGCCGCAGGAATGTCGGTGGGCTGGGTGGTGACATCTCCGTCGGGTACGCCGAGGGTCGTCAGCTCGTCGCCGGTCACGAAGTCGACGGCGCTGCTGTCGGGACGCCAGGCCGCAAGGCCGAGCGCGTCCTCGCCGGCGGCCGCGGATGCCAGGACGTCTCCGGAGGCCACGTCGACGACGTCGAGCGTCTCGCCCTGGGTGAGCAGCAGGCTGCCATCGGGGGAGAACGCCCCGACGTGGTCGATCGCGTCGACGGCCAGCTGGCGCGACTCACCGGTGACGGCGTCGTACACCACCAGGCCGTCGCCGGTCGGCCAGGCCAGCAGGTTGCCGTCATGGCTGGTGGACATCACGGCCGGGCCCGGCGCCGGGAGATCCGGTGCTTCGATCGCGCGGTACTCACCGGTGTGGGAGGCCACGGCGATCCAGGGGTGCTCCAGCGCCCCCAGCAGTCCGTCGCGGACCTCGGTCCCGGCGAAGACGAGGGACACGCCCCCCACCGGGCCGTACTCACCGGTGGTCGGCACCGAGTCGGGTGCGTTCTCGACCACCGCAGGGAGCGCGCCTGCGCCGGGCAGCGGTGCTGCTCGGGAGGCATGCCACGCAGCCACCCCCATGGTGGAGGCGAGGTAGAGCGCCACCGTGCCCACGACAGTGAGCACCACCGCCGGAACCAGCCCCCGTCTCTGGATCCTCAGCCGCACTCAGCCCTCCCTGGCAATCAGGTACTGCCCGTCCCTGAAGACTAGTCCCAACACGACGTCGCCCGGCGCCTCCGAGCCGTCGGTCTTCACGTAGTCGACGCGGTAGGCGACCGTCATGGCCTCCGGGTCCGCGTCGATCTCGACCAGCGTGGCCGACTCGATGGTGTTCCAGAAGCCGGAGTACCCGCCGAAGCCGCCGCTCGCCTCCTGGAAGTTCGGCGTCAGCTGCTCGAAGGTCGTCTGGGGGTCGGTCGGTGCCGTGGCGAGGTAGTCGTTGATGAATGCCTCCATGCCCTCTGCGCTCGGCTCGTCGGCCGGCGCGGACGACTCGGTGTCCTCGGTCTGGGACGGGGTGTCCGTCCCGCTGCCGGAGGGCGTGGTGGTTCCGCTCGGCTCGTCGCCGCCCGTGATCAGTGTCCACGCGATGAAGATCAGGACGACGAGCGCGACGATCCCACCGAGCACGAAGATCTTCGTGTTGGTGCCGCCTTGCGAAGAGCGGGGGGCGGGAACCGGCTCTGGTGCCGCGCTCGGGACTGGCTCGGGAACGGGCTCAGCGATCGGCTCGGGGGCCGTCTCCGCGGTCGAGGGGAGCACCTGGGTGGATTCGGCACCCGGGGCCGCGGCGGCGGCCGCCGCTGCAGCCGGCGCCGGGTGGACCGTGGTGCCGTCCGGGCCGGCTACCAGGAAGTCGTGGACCTGCGCCATCGACCAGCGGTCCGCCGGGTCCCGGGTCATGGTGGCGTCGAGCAGCGGCGCCAGCCAGCCCGCGTTGCTCAGCCGCGGGGGCTCCTCGTGCACGATCCGGTAGAGGGCACCCATCAGGTTGTCGCCGACCTCGTACGGCGGACGTCCGCTCAGCGCGTGGTAGAGCGTCGCGCCCAGGGACCACACGTCGCTGGCGTCGGTCGCCGGGCGGCCGGAAGCCACCTCCGGCGCGAGATAGGCCGGAGAGCCGGTCACCAGACCGGTCTGCGTCAGCGACGCATCTGCCTCGGCGCGGGCGATCCCGAAGTCGGAGAGCTTCACCTGCCCGTCCGGGGTGACCAGCATGTTGGACGGCTTGACGTCGCGGTGGACGATGCCCGCCGCATGGGCGGCAGCCAGTGCGTCCGCTGCCTGCTCGAGCAGGGGGGAGACCTGCTCGGGGTCGAGGGCGCCGTCACGCTGGACGAGCCCGGCGAGGGTCACGCCCTCGACGTACTCCATCACCAGCCACTGGCCCTCGTCATCGGTCACCAGGTCGAAGACCGCCACGACGTGGGGGTGGTTGAGTCGGGCGGCCAACCGGGCCTCGCGCTCGGCGCGGTCCAGGTCGGGGGTGGCCCCGCCAGGCATCATGCCCACGCGCTTGACAGCGACATGGCGACCGAGCACCTCGTCGCGGGCCAGCCACACGGCGCCCATGCCGCCGCGACCGACTTCGCGCTCGAGCTCGTACCTGCCTGCAATCACCGGTGCATGCTAGCGGCGACCCCCGTCACCCCGGAGGGTGAAACCGGCTGTGCGGCTCACGGTGGCATGGGGCAGGCTGGACCCGACCGGTCCCGGCACGGAAGGCAGACAGGTGTCCCTCGATCCCACCCTCCTCGACGACCTGGAGTGGCGCGGACTCATCGCGCACTCGACGGACCGTGACGCGCTGCGTGAGGCGCTGTCCCAGGGGAGCGTGAAGTTCTACGTCGGCTTCGACCCCACCGCACCCAGCCTCCACATGGGACACCTGGTCCAGGTGTTGACCGCCCGGCGGTTGCAGCGTGCCGGCCACCAGCCCTACGCCCTGGTCGGTGGTGCCACCGGCATGATCGGCGACCCCAAGGACTCCGGCGAGCGCTCCCTGAACTCCCTCGACGTCGTCAAGGAGTGGGTCGACCGGGTCCGTGCCCAGATCGAGCCGTTCCTCGACTTCACCGGTCCCAACGCCGCCACGATGGTCAACAACTACGACTGGACCGCGAGCCTGTCGACGATCGACTTCCTGCGTGATGTGGGCAAGCACTTCCCGGTGAACCGGATGCTGGCGCGCGACGTCGTGAGCCGGCGGCTCGAGCAGGGCATCAGCTACACCGAGTTCAGCTACGTGCTCCTGCAGTCCTGGGACTTCCTCAACCTCCATCGGGACTACGGCGTGGCTCTTCAGTTCGGCGGTTCGGACCAGTGGGGGAACCTCACCGCCGGGGTGGAGCTGATCCGCCGGGCCG
>CAWAIJ010000006.1:0-237500 GCA_963782075.1 uncultured Actinomycetota bacterium | reverse complement strand
AGAATACCAAGGCGATCGAGCGAACCATGGTTAAGGAACTCGGCAAAATACCCCCGTAACTTCGGGAGAAGGGGGACCCGAACCGTGAACCCACTTGCTGGGGGCAGCGGAGAGGGTCGCAGAGACCAGGCCCAAGCGACTGTTTACTAAAAACACAGGTCCGTGCGAAGTTGTAAGACGATGTATACGGACTGACTCCTGCCCGGTGCTGGAAGGTTAAGAGGACGGGTCAACCCCTTCGGGGGTGAAGCTCAGAATTTAAGCCCCAGTAAACGGCGGTGGTAACTATAACCATCCTAAGGTAGCGAAATTCCTTGTCGGGTAAGTTCCGACCTGCACGAATGGAGTAACGACTTGGGCGCTGTCTCAACCATGGACTCGGCGAAATTGCACTACGAGTAAAGATGCTCGTTACGCGCGGCAGGACGGAAAGACCCCGGGACCTTTACTATAGTTTGGTATTGGTGTTTGGTTCGGCTTGTGTAGGATAGGTGGGAGACTGTGAAGCATTCACGCCAGTGAGTGTGGAGTCAACGTTGAAATACCACTCTGGTCGTACTAGATGTCTAACCTAGGTCCGTAATCCGGATCAGGGACAGTGCCTGATGGGTAGTTTAACTGGGGCGGTTGCCTCCTAAAGAGTAACGGAGGCGCTCAAAGGTTCCCTCAGCCTGGTTGGCAATCAGGTGGCGAGTGTAAGTGCACAAGGGAGCTTGACTGTGAGACAGACATGTCGAGCAGGGACGAAAGTCGGAACTAGTGATCCGGCGCCAGCATGTGGAAGCGGCGTCGCTCAACGGATAAAAGGTACCCCGGGGATAACAGGCTGATCTTCCCCAAGAGTCCATATCGACGGGATGGTTTGGCACCTCGATGTCGGCTCGTCGCATCCTGGGGCTGGAGTAGGTCCCAAGGGTTGGGCTGTTCGCCCATTAAAGCGGCACGCGAGCTGGGTTTAGAACGTCGTGAGACAGTTCGGTCCCTATCCGCCGCGCGCGCAGGAAACTTGAGAAAGGCTGTCCCTAGTACGAGAGGACCGGGATGGACGAACCTCTGGTGTGCCAGTTGTCCCGCCAGGGGCACCGCTGGTTAGCTACGTTCGGAAGTGATAACCGCTGAATGCATCTAAGCGGGAAGCACGTTTCAAGATGAGGTTTCCCACCCCCTCGAGGGGGTAAGGCCCCCACCAGAACAGTGGGTTGATAGGCCGGAGGTGTACAGCAGCAATGCCCAGCCGACCGGTACTAATAGGCCGAGGGCTTGCCCCACCCACACCACACCACACCCACAACAGGGCCGTGGCACGGTGAAACCGGGTGACAAGCACACACCAAGCAAAGAATGCCAACGCGTCCACTAAACAGATCCCAACCAACACACCCACACCCCCACCACGTGGGGACAGGTGAACAATGGTTGACAGAGTTACGGCGGCCATAGCGAACGGGAAACACCCGGACCCATACCGAACCCGGAAGTTAAGCCGTTCAGCGCCGATGGTACTGCACCCGAGAGGCTGTGGGAGAGTAGGACGCCGCCGGACATACACTTCGTGAGGGCCATCCGATCCGGGTGGCCCTCACGACATTTACGAGGAGTCAGCAGTGGCTGAGGAGCGTGGGCGCGAGCGCCCGACCCGACGCACAGAAGGCCGTCCGCAGGGCGGCAAGCCGCGCAGCGACGGCCCGCGTGGCGGCAGCGATCGCCGCGCTCCGCGCCAGGGTGACTGGAAGCGGCCGCCGGGCGAGCAGCTCCCGCGCAACGAGGAGCAGGCTCGCTACGACGGTCCGCCGATCCCCGAGGACATCACCGGCAAGGAGCTCGACCGTTCCGTGGCCGGTCAGCTCAAGGGGCTGCCCGAGAAGCTCGCGTCCCGAGTGGCTCGCCACCTGGCGGCGGCAGGTGCCCTGATCGACGAGGACCCGGAGACCGCCTATCAGCACACGCTGGCCGCGCGGGCCCGTGCGTCCCGGCTCGCGGTGGTGCGCGAGGCGACCGGCGAAGCCGCCTACGCCGCGGGTCACTACGCCGAGGCGCTCAGCGAGCTGCGCGCAGCCAAGAGGATGAACGGCCACACCGCCTACTTGCCGATGATGGCCGACTGCCACCGTGCCCTCGGGCATCCCGAGCAGGCGATCAAGCTCTCCCGGAGCCCGGGAGTCGCGAACTTCGGCCCCGAGGCCAAGGCCGAGATGACCATCGTCGAGGCGGGTGCCCGTCGCGATCTCGGACAGCTGGATGCGGCGCTGCGCACCCTGGAGCTGGCGCCTCTGACGTCGAACAGCCGCTCCGCCTGGGTGGTCCGACTGCGCTACGCCTACGCCGACACCTTGCTGGCCGCGGATCGCGCCACCGAGGCGCTGGAGTGGTTCCACCGGACTCACGCGATCGACGCCGACGAGATCACCGACGCCGAGGAGCGGGCCGAGCAGCTCGAGCGCGACCTCAACTCCTGACCCTTCGGCCGGTGGCCTGCTTGACCTGTTCCGAGATGGCGCGGTTGACTGCAGGCACCGCAAGGAGGCAGATGATGCTGCGATTTTCGGGAGCAGGCGTCAGCGAGGTCGGATATCGGCGTGACCACAACGAGGACTCCGCCTTCGTGGGGCCTTACGTCGCCCTGGTGGCCGACGGTGTGGGGGGAGCGGCGGCCGGCGAGGTCGCCTCGGCCACGGCGGCGTACGCCCTGACCGCGTCGGCGTTGTCGCGATTCGGTGAGGATCTCACGACCGTGCTGCGTGCAGGGGTGGCGGCGGCCAGGGTCGGCGTACGACGGGGTGCGGAGCGTGATCGCGCCAGGAGCGGGATGGCGACCACCCTCACTGCTGTTGCCTGTGACGGGCGTCGGGTCATGCTGGGACACGTCGGCGACTCGCGTGCCTACACCTTCCGGAGCGGCCGACTGGAACGCGTCTCACACGACCACACGGTGGTCCAGGAGCTGATGGACCTGGGGCAGTTGAGCCTGCAGGAGGCCCGTGACCATCCGTGGCGCAACGTGGTGCTGCGCTCGATCGGCGCTGACGAGGGGGTGCCACTCGACGACGCGGAGCTCACCGAGCTCCCGCTCGCGGCGGGTGACCGGATCCTGCTGTGCAGCGACGGGCTGACCGACCTGGTGCCGGAGGATCGGATCGAGGAGGTGCTGGGTCTGAGCGATCCCCACGCCTCGGCGGCGGTGCTCACGCACAGCGCGCTCGAGGCCGGCGGGATCGACAACGTGACGTGTGTGGTCCTCGACGTCGTCGACGGACCACGGGTGGTGGGCGACGGGCAGCTGCTCGGCGCGGTCCGCGACGTCGCGAACCTGGTCGACCCCGCCCTCGTACGACGGGAGCGACCGCTCGGCGCGGCGAACTGACCGATTCACTGGCGCACAAGCGCCACATGCGTCACACTGGGTGCACAACTACATCCGTGTGACTCACAACGATCAACTTCTCACCTCCTGATGAGCCCGCTGGGGAAGGCGTAGCTCGCGCCGGAGAGAAGGAGGGGTCGCCGTGACCGCACGTACCACCACTGCAACGAGGGGCGTCGTCTACGTCCACTCCGCGCCGTCTGCGCTGTGCCCGCACATCGAGTGGGCCGTGGGCGGCGTCCTTGGCGTGCCCGTGAACGTCGACTGGACGCCGCAGCCGGCGCAGCCGGGCACGTACCGTGCCGAGCTGTCCTGGTCCGGCACCATCGGCTCCGCCTCCGCCATCGCCTCGGCGTTGCGCGGCTGGAACCATCTGCGCTTCGAGGTGACCGAGGAGCCGACCTCCGGCACGGAGGGCTCGCGGTACTCCTTCACGCCCGACCTCGGCGTCTTCCACGCGGTCATCGGTCTGCACGGCGACATCATGATCCCCGAGGACCGGCTCAAGGCAGCGGTGGTGAAGGCGATGCTCGGAGACACGACACTGGTGGCCGAGGTCGACAAGCTGTTGGGCAAGCCGTGGGACGACGAGCTCGAGACGTTCCGGCACGCGGGCGAGGGCGCGCCGGTGCGTTGGCTCCACCAGGTCGTCTGACCGGTCGACGCGACGCCGAGCGGTCGGCGTCGAGGAGCGTCAGGGCCGGCGCAGCCGAAAGTACCCCGGCTTGATCCAGACCTCGTCGACCAGCTCGTAGCCGTCGTAGACCGACAGCTTGCCGCGGATCTTGAAGCGGCCCGGGACGGTGGAGGCACCGCAGACCCGGAACCTGGCCTTGCCGCGCTTCGCATCGAACTCGGAGTCCTTCACGGCCGTGGCGAGGCTCTCGCCTCGCTTGTCGCGCAGGAACAGCTCGAGCAACCAGTCGTTGCCCGGCTGCACGTTGCCCGGCTTCGCGACGTAGTGGAACCGGTAGTCGTGGCACCCCGACCGCAGCACGCCGTCGCGGCGGAAGGTACGGCCGTACTCGGCGCTCCCCGCGAACGCATCAGCGGGCAGGGTCGTCACCAGCAGGCCGAGCGCCATGGCCAGCGCCGTCACCCATCTCATCAGGGGCATCCCGCACACCTCCACCCGGCTCAACGGTGAGGTGTGATCCACGTTACGGGCGGATCCGAGGCCCGCTCAGAGCGGGATGTTGCCGTGCTGGCCACGGAGTACGCCGACCGCCTGGACCGCGTCGTTCATCGCGGTGGCGATCGCGGAGCGGGTGGTTGAGGGCGAGACGATCTCGTCGACGACCCCGATCTCGACGGCCTTGTCGACGCCACCGGCGATCCGCTCGTGCTCGGCCGCCAGCTCCGCCTCCAGCTGGGGACGGATCTCCGGGGAGACTTCGGCGAGCTTGCGTCGGTGGAGCACCCGGATGGCGGCGACAGCACCCATGACCGCGATCTCGGCGCCGGGCCAGGCCAGGACCTTGGTGGCGCCGAGCGAGCGTGCGTTCATGGCGATGTAGGCGCCGCCGTACGTCTTGCGGGTGACCAGGGTGACCCGGGGGACGACGCACTCACCGAACGCGTGGAGCAGCTTGGCGCCGCGGCGCACCACGCCGTCCCACTCCTGGCCCACGCCGGGCAGGTAGCCGGGGACGTCGACGATCACGATGAGGGGGACGCCGAACGCGTCGCACATCCGCACGAAGCGCGATGCCTTCTCGGCCGAGAGCGAGTCGAGGCAGCCACCGAGCCGCAACGGGTTGTTCGCGACGACGCCCACGGTCCGGCCACCGAATCGACCCAGGGCGGTGACGATGTTGGGGGCCCAGCGCGCGTGGAGCTCCTGCATGGTGCCCTCGTCGAGCATCGAGTCGACCAGGGGGTGCACGTCGTAGGCGCGCTTCTTGGACTCCGGCAACAGGGCATCCAGGTCGCGGTCCTCGACGCCGTCGACGTCGAGGCTGCCCTGGGAGCCCAACAGTGAGGCCACCGTGCGGGCGCGGCCGAGCGCCTCCTCCTCGGACTCGGTGAGGATGTGGACGACGCCCGAGCGGCGGCCATGGGGCTCGGGTCCGCCGAGCCGCAGCATGTCGACGTCCTCACCGGTGACCGACCGGACCACGTCCGGGCCGGTGACGAAGATCCGGCCCTCGGGGCCGAGGATCACCACGTCGGTCAACGCCGGGCCGTACGCCGCACCGCCGGCCGCCGGGCCGAGCACGACGGAGATCTGTGGGATCCGCCCCGATGCCTGGGTCATCACGTGGAAGATCCGACCCACCGCGTGGAGCGACAGCACGCCCTCAGCGAGGCGGGCACCGCCGGAGTGCCACAGGCTGATGATCGGCACGCCCTCGGTCATCGCCCGGTGGTAGGCGTTGACGACGACCTTGCAGCCGACCTCGCCCATCGCACCGCCCATGACGGTCGCGTCGGAGCAGAACGCCACGACCCGGGTGCCGTGGACGCTGCCGACCGCAGCCAGCATGCCCGAGTCGTCGTCAGGGGTGATCAGCTCCATGGAGCCGTCGTCGAGCAGGGCTGCCAGCCGGGTGACCGGATTGCGCGGGTCGTCCTCGCGGGGCAGCTTGGCGGGCTTGGCCGGGGCGGTGGCAGTCACAGGGGATCGCGTCCTTCCGGGGTCCCCGCGAAGTTGTCCACGGAGGAGCGAAGCGGGGGAGGGGGGAACTGCGTGGGGTGGATCATGAGGTGCTCGCAAAAGCCACGGCCACGTTGGCGCCGCCGAAACCGAACGAGTTGTTGAGCGCCGCGATGTCGCCGGCAGGCAGCTCGCGGGCAGAAGTGGCGATGTCGAGCTCGACCTGCGGATCCTTGTCGTCCAGGTTGATCGTCGGTGGGGACATCCGGTGATGCAGGGCGAGCACAGTCGCGATCGCCTCGAGCGCACCGGCGCCGCCGAGCAGGTGGCCGGTCATCGACTTGGTGCTGGTGACGACGACCTGCGAGACGTGGGAGCCCAGCGTGGCGTGGAGCATCAGGCCCTCCGCGATGTCGCCCTGGGGGGTCGACGTGGCGTGAGCGTTGACGTGGACGATCGAGGAGGCGTCGATGTCCGACTCGTGCAGTGCGCGCAGGATGGCCCGTGACCCGCCGCGTCCGGCCGGGTCGGGCTGGGCGATGTCGTGGGCGTCGGCGGTGATGCCGGCGCCGAGGACCTCGGCGTAGATCCGGGCGCCACGGGCCCGGGCGTGCTCCTCGGACTCCAGCACCAGGACGCCGGCACCCTCGCCGAGCACGAACCCGTCCCGGCCGGTGTCCCACGGACGCGAGACCGTCGTCGGGTCTCCGGCGTTCTTCGAGAGGGCCATCATGTTCGCGAAGGCAGCCATCGGAAGCGGGTGGATCGCCGCCTCGGTGCCGCCGGCGACGACGACGTCGGCGCGGCCGAGCCGGATCTGGTCGACCGCGAGCGAGATCGCCTCGTTGCCGGACGCACACGCCGAGACCGGTGTGTTGACCGCGGCGCGGGCGCCGACGTAGAGGCTGATGTTGGCGGCCGGGGCGTTCGGCATCAGCATCGGCACCGCGAGCGGGGACACCCGTCGCGGCCCCTTCGCGTTGAGCGTGTCGTAGTTGTCGAGCAGCGTGGTGACGCCGCCGATGCCCGAGGCCATGGCGACACCGAGCCGCTCCTGCTCGAGCTCGGCGCCCTCGAGCCCGGCGTCGCGCCAGGCCTCCATCGCCGCGACCATCGCGAACTGCGAGGAGCGGTCGAGGCGTCGCGCCTTGACGCGCTCGAGGACCTCACTGGGCTCGACGGCGATGCGCCCGGCGATCCTGACCGGCATCTCCTCGGCCCACTCCTCGGTGAGGGCGCGGACTCCGGAGCGGCCGGCCAGCATGCCGTCCCACGTGCTCGCGACATCACCGCCGAGCGGGCTGGTGGTGCCCATCCCGGTGATCACGACTCGGGTACGACTCATGTGCAGACCTGATCCTTCGAAGCGACGATGGGTGGTGGAGGAGGTGGGTGTCAGCCCTGGGCGCGTTCGATGAACGCGACCGCGTCACCGACGGTCTTGAGGTTCTTGACCTCGTCGTCGGGGATGGACACGCCGAACTTCTCCTCGGCGGCCACGACGACCTCGACCATGGACAACGAGTCGACGTCGAGGTCGTCGACGAAGGACTTGTCGAGCTGGACGTCGTCGGCGTCGACGCCGGCGACCTCGTTGACGATCTCGGCGAGGTCGGCGCGGATCTCTTCGGTGGTGGGCATCTGCGTGATTCCTCTTCCTGTGGGGTTGGGTAGTGCGTTGCTGGTCGTGCGGGTCAGTGGGGGTGCTACGGCACGGTGACGACCTGGGCGGCGTACGCCAGGCCGGCGCCGAAGGCGATGAGGAGAGCGACGTCGCCGCTGCGGGCGTCGCCCTCCGCGATCATGCGGTGGAGTGCGAGGGGGATGGAGGCCGCCGAGGTGTTGCCCTGGTCGGCGATGTCGCGGGCGATCTTGACCCGCTCGGGGAGCTTCATCGAGCGCGCCATCGCGTCGATGATGCGCATGTTCGCCTGGTGGGGCACGAACACATCGAGGTCGTCGGTGCTGAGGCCCGCGCGGTCGAGGGCCTGCTGGCCGATCTTGGCCATTGCGAAGCTGGCCCAGCGGAAGACCGGGTTGCCCTGCATGACCAGGTGGGGCATGACGCCGCTCCCGGGCACGGCAGGGGTGCCGACCACGTCGCGCCAGTCCTCCTTCTGGCGGATCAGGTCGAACTGCTCACCGTCGGAGCCCCAGACCACCGGCCCGATGCCGGGCGTCTCGCTGGGACCGATCACGGCGGCACCGGCGCCGTCGGCGAAGATGAACGCCGTCCCACGGTCGTAGAGGTCGGTGATGTCGCTGAGCCGCTCGACGCCGATCACGAGCACGTGTCCGGCGCTGCCGCTGCGGACCATGTCGGCCCCGAGCGAGACGCCGTGGCAGAAACCGGCGCAGGCGGCGGAGATGTCGAACGCGGCTGCGTTGTTCGTGCCGAGCTCGTGGGCGATCGAGGTGGCGATGGCCGGCGTCTGCAGCAGGTGGGTCACCGTGGCGACGATCACGCAGTCGATCTGCTCGGGCGAGATCCCCGCCCGCTCGATCGCTTCCCGGGCCGCTCCGACCGACATCACCTGGATGGTCTCGTCGGGGGCCGCCCACCGCCGCTGCTTGATGCCGGACCGCTGCTGGATCCACTCGTCGCTGGACTCGATCGCTTCGACGACCGCGGAGTTCGGCACCTCACGGGACGGCCGGTAGGCGCCGAGCCCGAGGATCGCGGCGTGCGGCGCACCGGTGACCGAGCCCAGGGTGGCGGCCATCAGGCCACCCCCTCCGGGTGAAGGCGGAGCAACGGCTGACCGGGGGACACCAGGTCGCCGTCCTCGACGAGCCACTCGACGACCTGTCCGCCGTGGAGCGCGACCACGCGGTGGCGGTCGCGGGTGCTGGCGACGTCACCGATCGGCTGACCGGGGGTGAGGGCGAGCGCCTCGCCCGCCTCCGCGGCGCGGTGGAAGGTTCCCTTGGCCGGTGAGACCACCATCCGCCAGGTCGGCGAGATGTCCATCGGCGCCGCCTCGCCGTGTCGCTGCACGAAGGCGCGGGCGTCGTCGAGCTGGTCGGGTCCCTTGAGGGCGAACGTCTCGACACCACTGAGGGCGCGCCGGGCGATGCCGGTCAGGGTGCCCGCAGGCGGCATCTCGAGGATGCCGGTGACGCCGAGGTCCGACATGGTCTCGAGGCAGAGGTCCCATCGGACCGGGCTCGCGATCTGGCCCACCATCCTGGCCAGTACGTCGCGACCCTCGTGGACGACGTGGCCGTCCTGGTTGGAGATCACGGGGATCCGGGCGTCGTGGACCGACACCGACTTGGCGAGGTGGCCGAGGTGGCCGACGGCGGGGGACATGTGGTCGGTGTGGAACGCGCCGGCCACGCTGAGCGGCATCAGGCGCGCCTTGGCGGGCGGCTCGGCCGCGAAGGCCTCGAGCTGCTCGAGCGTGCCCGCGGCGACGATCTGACCGGGACCGTTGTCGTTGGCCGGCGTCAGCCCGTGCTTGTCGAGGGCGGCGAGGACCTCCTCGCGGTCGCCGCCGAGCACGGCAGTCATGCCGGTCGGGGTGACCGCGGCCGCCTCGGCCATCGCCTTCCCCCGCTCGCGCACCAGCACCATCGCCTGCTCGGCGGTGATCACCCGGGCACCGGCGGCGGCGGTCAGCTCGCCGACGCTGTGGCCGGCGACGGCGGTGACGGTCTCGAAGGCGTCGGTCGGATGGGGGAACAGCTCCAGCGCGGCGACCAGGCCGGTCGCGACCAGCAGCGGCTGCGCGATCTGGGTCTGGCGGATGGTGTCGGCGTCGGCCTCGGTCCCGTAGTGGACCAGGTCGAGGCCGGCCACCGTGGAGAGCCACTCGATGCGCGAGGCGAACGTGCGGTCCTCGAGCCACGGGGTCAGGAAGCCGGGGGTCTGGGCGCCCTGGCCGGGCGCGACGATGACGAGCACAACGACAACTCTGCCGGTCCGACGGCTCGTCGCGCGCCTCCGCCACTCACGAAACCCGGTCCCAGTTCTTTGTAAGGTTTCTACAAAGACTCGCCACGCCCGGATTGGCGCCCGAGCACCAGCGCGATGCGCAGCGCGAACGCGTCACGGGCATCGCCGGGGGAGAAGCCGGTCAGCGTGTCCACCTGCTTGAGGCGGTAGCGGACGGTGTTGGGGTGGACGAAGAGCACCCGACCGGTCGCCTCGATCGAGCCACCCGTTCCGAAGTACGCCGCCAGCGTCTCGATCAGGGTCCCGCGGGCCTGCAGCAGGGGGAGGTAGATCTCGTCGACCAGGTGGCGACGGGCGTGGCCGTCGCCGGCAAGGACCCGCTCGGGGAGCAGATCGGCGCTGGTCGACGGGCGTGGCGCCTCCGGCCAGCCGCTGGCGGCACGGTGGGCCGACATCGCGGCCCGGGCGGAGATGTGGGCATGGTCGAGGCCGTCGGTGACCGGGCCGACGACGACCGGGCCCTCACCGAACAGGTCGGCCACGGATCCGGCGGCCTTGCCGGCGTCGCCGACCGCGCCCAGGACGACGACCAGCCGTTCCCCCTGGGTCGCGCAGAGGGCATCCATGCCGGCGGCGCGCGCCACACGTCGTACCTCGGCGAAGACGTCGGTCTCGGTGCGCCGGGCCGGGACCCGGCCGAGCACGACTGCGACGTCGCCGCGCGCCGACCAGCCGAGGGCGCTGGCACGGGACATCACGGCCTCGTCGGCCTCGGCGCGCAGTACCGAGTCGACGACCAGGGCCTCGAGGCGGGCGTCCCAGGCGCCGCGCATCTCGGCGGCCCGTGCGTAGACCTCCGCGGTGGCGAAGGCGACCTCGCGGGCGTAGCGGAGCACTGCGGACTGGACATCGACGACGTCGAGCGGGTCGATGATGTCCACGATGCTGTTCTCCACCACCTCCAGCGACAGCTTCACCAGGTCCACCGTCTGCTGCAGGTTGATCACGCCCGTGAGGGTCTGCGGCGCGGCGCCGAACACGGCGGTCGCCAGTGCGGTCCCGGCCGGGACCGGTTCACTGTGGTGGGAGTACCAGTCCACGAAACCCTTGACGCCCGCCTGCACGATGAGGCCCACCCAGGAGCGGTCGTCGGCGCTCAACGAACGGAACCAGGGCAGGTCGGTCTCCATGCGCGCGGTCGCCATCGTGCTCAGCGCCCCCGTCGAGCGGAGCAGCGCCGCAGCCGCCCGATCAGGCTGCGGTTCGGCGCTCGAAGATCTCGGGATGGTCACGACTTGACCCTAGTGGAGTTGTGAATGCGGTGAAATCGCGGAAAGTCCCATGAAACAAGGGCTCCCGGGTTCCTGAACTGGAACAAGTTCTGGTTGACTCCGGCTCAACCCCACGGAAGGCGGCTCCAGTGGTCGAGTCCCGCTACGAGGTCCAGTACCTCACCCTCCACGGACATCGACGCGCCTTCGTGCGCACCGGACAGGGTCCGGTGGTGCTCCTCCTGCACGGCCTCGGCTGCGACCACACGACCTGGGAGTCGGTGATCGACTCCCTGTCGCGCCGCTACACCGTCATCGCGCCCGATCTGCTGGGCCACGGGCTCAGCGACAAGCCGCGCGCCGACTACAGCGTCGGTGGCTACGCCAACGGCATGCGTGACCTGCTGACCTGCCTGGGCATCGACCGGGTCACGGTCGTCGGGCACAGTTTCGGCGGGGGGATCGCGATGCAGTTCGCCTACCAGTTCCCCGAGCGCACCGAGCGCCTGATCCTGGTCGCCTCGGGGGGCCTCGGCCCGGACGTGAGCCCCTGGATCCGTGCCATCACGACTCCGGGCTTCCACCCGGCCATGGCGATGCTGACGCTGCCCGGCGTGCGTCAGCTCGGCAAGGCGGGGCTGCGCGGCCTGGCGAAGCTGCCGTCGAGTCACACCCGTGACCTCGATGAGGTCGCCGAGATCTACGAGTCGTTCAAGGACCCGGCCGCCCGTCACGCGATCCGGCACGTGGTCCGTGCCGTCGTCGACTGGCGCGGCCAGATCGTGACGATGGCCGACCGGGCCTACCTCACCCAGGTCATGCCGATGGCGGTGATCTGGGGTCGCGACGACCACGTGATCCCCGTCAGCCACGCCTCACACGCCGGCCGGCTCGCTCCCGACGCGCGCGTCGAGGTGATCCCGAACGCGGGTCACTTCCCCCACAAGGACCACCCCCAGCGGTTCGCGAAGATCGTCCACGAGTTCATCCGTTCGACCACGCCGGCGTCGCACTCCCGGGCGCGGTTCCGAGCGTTGCTGCGAGCCGGCCAGCACCTCGAGCAGGATGCGACCGTCACCCGGATCACGCCCGCCTGACCGCTTCGCCCGTGGCTCGGGGCGGGTGCGCTCATCGTCGCCGGGCCGAAAGCACGACCGACCGCTTCGGCCTGGGCCCTCGTGCGACCTCCCAGCGGCATACGTTCTCGGCCGAAGTGGTGGGTTCTCGGCCCAAGTTTCGGCCGAGAACCCACGGTTTCCCCGGATATCCGGGGAAACCGCGGACGAGGGGACCGCTCAGGCGTCTCCGCCCTCCTGCTCCACGTCCTGGACGGCAGTGGGGTCGTCGATGGCGTAGGCCGCGAAGGCCTGGACGACCTTCTCGCGGGGGTAGTCGCCGGCGTCGGCGAGCGCCTGGAGCACCTGCACCACGACCGACTCGGCGTCGATGTTGAAGAACCGTCGCGCGGCCGGTCGGGTGTCGGCGAAGCCGAAGCCGTCGGCGCCGAGCACCCGGTAGTCACCGGGCACCCACTTGGCGATCTGCATCGGGACCGCCGTCATGTAGTCGGAGACCGCCACGACCGGGCCGGGGGCGTCCTGCAGACGATCGGTGACGTACGCCGTGCGCTTGTCCTGGTCGGGGTGCATGAGGTTCCACTCCTCGGCGGCGATGGCATCGCGGGCGAGCTCGTTCCAGGACGTGACCGACCAGGTGTCGGCGACGACGCCCCAGTCCTCACGCAGCAGCCGGGCTGCCTTGTCGATCCACGGGTAGCCGACACCCGACGCGAGCAGCTGCACCCGCGGCCCCTCGCCCTCGCCGGTCGAGACGTGGTGGAGGCCCTTGAGGATGCCGTGGACGTCCACGTCCTCCGGCTCGGCGGGCTGGGCGACCGGCTCGTTGTAGACGGTCAGGTAGAAGATGACGTTCTCGCCGGTTCCGTCCGGACCGGTCGAGCCGTACATCCGCTCCAGTCCCGAGTGCACGATGTGGCTCACCTCGTAGGCGAACGCGGGGTCGTAGTGGACCACTGCCGGGTTCGTGACCGCGATCAGGGGCGAGTGGCCGTCGGCGTGCTGGAGACCCTCACCGGTCAGCGTGGTGCGACCCGCCGTGGCGCCGATCAGGAAGCCGCGCGCGAGCTGGTCGGCCATCGCCCAGATCGAGTCGGCGGTGCGCTGGAACCCGAACATCGAGTAGAAGATGTAGAACGGGATCATCGGCTCGCCGTGGGTGGAGTACGCCGAGCCCGCGGCGGTGGCGGACGCGACCGAACCAGCCTCCGAGATCCCCTCGTGGAGCATCTGACCCTGTGCCGACTCCTTGTAGGACAGCAACAACTTGCGGTCGACGGACTCGTACTGCTGCCCACCCGGGTTGTAGACCTTCGCGCTGGGGAACATCGAGTCCATGCCGAACGTGCGGTACTCGTCGGGCGCGATCGGCACGATGCGCTGGCCGATCTCCGGGTCCTTCATCAGGTCCTTGAGCAACCGGACCACCGCCTGGGTGGTGGCGACCTTGTTCTTGCCGGAGCCCTGCTTGAGCTCGGCGTACATCTCGTCGCCGGGGAGCTTCAGCGGGCTGGAGCGGTCGACCCGGCGGGGGATCGAGCCGCCGAGCTGCTTGCGGCGCTCCATCATGTACTCCATCTCGGGCGAGTCCTTGCCCGGGTGGAAGAACGGTGCGGTGCCGTCGTGCTCGTAGGCGTCCTCGAGCTGCTTGTCGCTCAGCGGCAGGTAGAGCCGGTCGCGGAACTTCTTGAGGTCGGCCGTGGTCAGCTTCTTCATCTGGTGGGTGGCGTTCTTGCCCTCGAGGGCGTCGATCGTCCAGCCCTTGATGGTCTTGGCCAAGATGACCGTCGGCTGGCCCGCGTGCTTGCTGGCAGCGTCGAAGGCGGCGTAGACCTTGCGGTAGTCGTGGCCGCCGCGGGGCAGCCTGGAGATCTGGTCGTCGCTCATGTGCTCGACCATCGTGCGCAACCGCGGGTCGCCGCCGAAGAAGTGGTCGCGGATGTAGGAGCCGTCCTCGGTGGAGTACGTCTGGTACTGACCGTCGGGGGTGGCGTTCATCTGGTTGACCAGGACACCGTCGACGTCGCGGGCGAGCAGATCGTCCCACTCGCGACCCCAGACGACCTTGATGACGTTCCAGCCGGCGCCCCGGAAGTACGACTCCAGCTCCTGGATGATCTTGCCGTTGCCGCGCACCGGCCCGTCGAGCTGCTGCAGGTTGCAGTTCACGACGAAGACCAGGTTGTCGAGCTCTTCTCGGGCCGCGAGCCCGATCGCGCCGAGCGACTCGGGCTCACCCATCTCACCGTCGCCCAGGAACGCCCACACCCGCTGGTCGGAGGTGTCCTTGATGTTGCGGTTGTGGAGGTAGCGGTTGAAGCGGGCCTGGTAGATCGCGTTCAGCGCGGTCAGGCCCATCGACACCGTCGGGAACTCCCAGAAGTCGGGCATCAACCGGGGGTGGGGGTACGACGGCAGACCGTTGCCCGGTCCGTGCTGGACCTCCTGCCGGAACCGGTAGAGCTGCTCCTCCGTGAGCCGGCCCTCGAGGAACGCCCGGGCGTAGATGCCCGGGGAGCCGTGGCCCTGGATGAAGATCTGGTCGCCACCGCCGGGGTGGTCCTTGCCTCGGAAGAAGTGGTTGAAGCCAACCTCGTAGAGGCTGGCCGCCGACTGGTAGGTCGCGATGTGACCGCCGACCTCGAGCCCCTTGCGGTTGGCGCTGGAGACCATCACCGCGGCGTTCCAGCGGATGAACGCGCGGATCCGACGCTCGATGTCCTCGTCGCCGGGGAACCACGGCTCGCGCTCGGGCGGGATGGAGTTGATGTAGTCGGTGCTGCGGAGCGCCGGAACGCCGACCTGCTTCTCCCGTGCTCGCTCCAGCAACCGGAGCATGAGATAGCGGGCCCGATCGCGGCCCCGCTCATCGACCATGCTGTCGAAGGACTCCAGCCAGTCGCCGGTCTCCTCCGGATCGATGTCGGGAAGCTGCGTGGGGAGTCCCTCGTGGATCACCGAGGGAACGGAGGGCCGACTCGACGAGGTGGCCGCGGACGGAGTGGTGGTGTCGTCGCTCACCCTCCCATCGTCGCACGCAGGAGTAGCGCAACGAATTTACCCAGTAGTAGACCGATCGGACGCGCGATCCACCGGTCGGGTCTCGGGCTTTCGAGACGCGTCGTTCCGCCCTCTCGGCGCCGATTTTGCCCGACACGCGGTGCCGCGATGAGGCCGTGAGGTTGCACACCCGCGTGAACTCCGCTGGACTACTCCACACCTGAGCGTGCGGCAACCCGTCGCAGCGACTGGAGACGAGTGGAGGAGCAGTGAGCTCGACCGCGGGCAGCGATGCCACGCAGACAGAGGGCGAGACCTCTGGACCGGCGGCACGCCTCGGCCTGGCCAAGGGCATGGTGGTCCAGGAGATCGGTTGGGACTCTGACACCGACGACGAGCTCCGCGTGGCCATCGAGGACGCCATCGACGCCGACATGGTGGACAGCGACTACGGCAACGTGGTCGACGCTGTCGTGCTGTGGTGGCGTGACGAGGACGGCGACCTGGTCGACGGTCTGGTCGACTCCCTGACCGACCTGGTCGGCGGGGGAGTGATCTGGTTGCTGACCCCCAAGGTCGGTCGGCCCAACTCAGTCGAGGCCGCTGACATCTCCGAGGCCGCCCCCATTGCCGGGCTGTCCCAGACCACGACGGTCGCGGTCAGCAAGGACTGGGCGGCCACCCGGCTCGTGACCCCGAAGACCCCCGCGTAACCAGACCCGTCCTCAGCCGTTCGACAGGACACCATGGACAAGCTCTCGCACGCCCTGCTCAACGCGACTGTCTCTCTCAAGGTCCTGGGCGGCGCGGGAGTCATCCGTCCGCTCGGGCCACGCAAGCTGGCGGGTCTGGCGCGCATCCTCAAGCAGTGGGGGACCGGGCCGGCAGGCGGATTCGCCACCCTGGCGCTCACCGACCCCCATCAGGTGGCCCTCGTCGACGAGCTCGGCGAACTCACCTTCGGTGACCTCCACCGCCGCAGCAACGCGCTCTCGCGCGGACTGGCGGACCTCGGCGTCGGCGAGGGCGACTCGGTCGCGATCATGTGCCGCAACCACCGTGGCTTCGTCGACGCGACCATCGCGACCGCCAAGCTGGGTGCGGACGTGCTCTACCTCAACACCGCCTTCGCCGGACCACAGCTGGTGGACGTGCTCGAGCGCGAGGCGCCGAGCGCGGTGATCCATGACGAGGAGTTCACCGAGCTCCTCCAGCAGGCCGACCTCGAGCAGCGGGTGCTCGCCTGGACGGACAGCGATGGCCACGAGATCACCCTCGAGTCGCTGATCTCCGACCACGACGACTCCGAGGTCGACCCACCCGAGCGCCACGCCCGCATCGTGATCCTCACCTCCGGCACCACCGGTACGCCGAAGGGCGCACCGCGCAACGAGGCCGGGATCGACGCGGCGGTGTCCCTGATGTCGCGGCTTCCGCTGCGACGTGGCTGGCGCACCCACGTCGCGGCCCCGCTGTTCCACACCTGGGGCTTTGCGCACCTGGCGTTGGGCATGCTGCTCGGCTCGACGGTGGTGCTGCGCCGCAAGTTCGACCCCGACGACGCGCTGCGCACCACCCAGGACGAACGCTGCGACTCGCTCGTGGTGATCCCCGTGATGCTGCAGCGGATGCTCGCCCTGCCCGAGGAGAGGCTGTCGTCGTACGACCTCTCCCAGGTGAAGGTCGTCGCCGCGTCCGGCTCGGCGCTCCCGGGCAACCTCGCCCTGAGCTGGATGGACCACTTCGGTGACAACCTCTACAACATCTACGGCTCGACGGAGGTGGCCTACGCCAGCATCGCCACCCCCGTCGACCTGCGCGAGGCGCCGTCGTCGGCCGGCAGACCCCCGCACGCCACGGTGGTGCGGATCTTCGACCAGGACGGCCAGCCCGTCGCTGACGGTGAGACCGGCCGGATCTTCGTCGGCAACTCGATGCTCTTCGAGGGATACACCGGTGGCGGCAGCAAGGACATGCTCGACGGGCTGATGTCGACCGGCGACGTCGGGAAGTTCGGCAGCGACGGTCGCCTCTACGTCGAGGGACGTGACGACGAGATGATCGTGTCGGGCGGCGAGAACGTCTTCCCCCAGGAGGTCGAGGACTGCATCGTGGGTCACGACGACGTGGCGGAGGTGGCGGCGATCGGCATCGACGACGACGACTACGGCACGCGGCTGCGGGCCTTCGTGGTGCTGCGTGAGGGCGGCGACCTGAGTGAGGACGACGTGAAGTCGCACGTGAAGGCCAACCTCGCCCGCTACAAGGTGCCGCGCGAGATCGTCTTCCTCGACGAGCTACCGCGCAACGCGACCGGCAAGGTCCTCAAGCGGGATCTGGTTGATTTCGACGCCGAATCGAGGCCCGGCGACGCCTGATGCGAGACTGGGACCACCATGACCGGACTCATTCTCGGCGGCCCCGCGCCCGACTTCACGCTGCGTGACCAGTTCGGCCAGGACGTCACCCTGTCGTCGTACCGCGGCTCCAAGGTGGTCGTCCTCGTCTTCTTCCCGTACGCCTTCTCCGGGGTGTGCACCGGCGAGATGGCCGGTATCCGCGACCGACTCGCCGAGTTCATGACCTTCGACTCCGAGGTCCTCGCCATCTCGTGTGACCCGATCTACTCGCTGCGGGCCTTCGCCGATGCCGACGGGCTGAACTTCCCGCTGCTCTCGGACTTCTGGCCGCACGGCGAGGTGTCCCGCGCCTACGGAGTCTTCGACGAGGTGAAGGGATCCCCGCAGCGCTCGTCGTACGTCGTGGACCCGGACGGAACCCTCCGATGGGCAGTCCACAACGCGAGGCCGGAAGGCCGCGATCTCGACGAGCACCTGCGGCAGCTGCGGGCCCTGGTCTAGTCCGGATGCATCACATTTCGGCGATTTTCCGCCGAAGGGGCGACAACGCTTGGGCAGATTGTCTATCGTGGATCACGTCGAGCCGCTGGTGACCCGAGACGCCAGCGGCTCGACTTCATCTATTTGTGGCCCTGATCGCCGAGACCGGGCCTCGGCGTCAGTGGTCCGGCGCCCCCGTTAGGGTGTCCCCGCGTCCGGGCGTATAGCTCAGCGGTAGAGCGCTTCCCTTACAAGGAAGATGTCGGGGGTTCGATCCCCTCTGCGCCCACCCTCCGTGGCCGCATCCGGCCTAGGCTGCCCCTTGTGAGCAAATCCGACACCTGGCACCTGTCCGAAGGCGACCTGATCACGCCCGAGCTGACCGTCCTGCGGCGACTCGGGGGCGGGTTCGCCTACGAGGTCTTCCTGGCCTTCGACGAGGTGACCTACGTCCCCGTCGTCGTGAAGGTGATCCGGCCCGGTCAGGTGACCGACGAGAGCACCCTGCGCGGGCTGCGCCGGGAGATCGATGCGCTGGCCCTGGTCAACCACCCCGTCGTGGCCCGAGGGCTGCGCTTCGACCTGGAGTGCGAGCGGCCCCACGTCGTACTCCAGCACATCGAGGGTCCTCGGCTGTCGTCGTTGATCCGGCGGCACGGCCGGCTCCAGGAGCAGCAGTACCTGCCGCTGGCGATCGAGGTCGCCGCTGCCCTCCACTACTTCCGCGGGATCGACCTGATCCACCTCGACGTGAAGCCCAGCAACATCATCATGAGCGCGCCGGCTCGGCTGATCGACCTCTCGATCGCGCGCACACCGGAGCACGCCTCGCGCAGCAAGCTGCTCGGTACCGATCGCTACATGTCGCCCGAGCAGGCCGACCCCAAGACCCACGGGTACCCCGGGTACCCCTCCGACGTGTGGGGCCTGGGCGCGACGCTGTTCCACGCTGTCGCCGGCTACTGCGCCTTCGATTCGGGATCCAGCGACGCCGCGGAGCTGCCCGTGCGCTTCCCACAGCTGGTGGACGAGCCGCACGACCTGCCCGACCGGGTTCCGGGGGTCGTGCGCGAGGTGCTGCGCGCCTCCCTCGACCGTGACCCCCAGAAGCGACCCACCCCGTCGGAGATCGTCGACACCCTGCAGCCGGTGCTGGGCGGACTGCCCGCCCCCAAGCTGACCTTCAGCGTCCGACGCTGACCCCGTAGGCATCTCTCGCGCACTCACGAAACCGGCTCCCGTCGTGGACCAACGAAGCACCAACGTGGGCCTGTCTAGGGTGGTCGGCGAGAGCCACGCGAGGAGGACCCATGTTCGTTCCGTTCAGCATCTCTGACTTCCTCGACCGCGCCCGCACGGTCTACGGGGACCGGATCGGGGTGGTCGACGAGCCCGACCAGCCGGCGCCGACGCTGGGCGACCTCACGTACGCCGACCTCGCCGCGCTGGCCGACCGGCAGGCGGCCCACCTCGACCGGCTCGGCGTCGCGGTCGGCGAGCGGGTCGCGGTGGTGTCGCACAACAGCGCCCGGCTGCTGGCGTCGTTCTTCGGTGTGGCGGGCAGCGGTCGGGTGCTGGTGCCGGTGAACTTCCGGCTGCGCCCCGACGAGGTCACCTACATCGTCGAGCACTCCGGCGCGAAGGTGCTCTACGTCGACCCTGAGCTCGACGACGAGCTGGCGGAGGTCTCCGCGGAGCATCGGTTCGTGCTCGGGCAGGACGAGCACCTCTTCGGACCCGAGGGCGAGAGCGCCGAGCCGCGGCCCTGGGAGCCGGACGAGAACGCGACGGCGTGCATCAACTACACCTCCGGCACCACGGCCCGGCCCAAGGGCGTGGAGATCACCCATCGCAACATCTGGGTCAACGCGGTCACCTTCGGCCTCCACGCGGGCGTCACCGACCGGGACGTCTATCTCCACACCCTGCCGATGTTCCACGCCAACGGCTGGGGGATGCCCTTCACGATGACCGGGCTCGGCGTCCCGCAGATCGTGCTGCGCAAGGTCGACGGTGCCGAGATCCTGCGGCGGGTCGAGCGGCACGGCGTCACCGTGATGTGCGCGGCGCCGGCGGTCGCCGCGGCCGTGCTCGACGCGGCCCAGGACTGGGAGGGGGAGATCCCCGGACGCGGCCGGGTGCGGATCATCATGGCCGGTGCCCCGCCGCCCACGAAGACCGTGGTGCGGGTCGAGGAGGAGCTCGGCTGGGAGTTCGTGCAGATCTACGGCCTCACCGAGACCTCGCCGCTGCTCACCATCAACCGCACCAGGTCCGAGTGGGACGACCTGTCCGGTGAGGAGCGTGCCCAGAAGCTGGTGCGGGCGGGTGCGCCGGCGCTCGGCGTACGGCTGAAGGTCGACGAGTCCTCGGAGGGGGCCGGCGAGCTGCTGGCCCGCTCCAACGTCGTCCTCGAGGGCTACTGGGCGCAGCCGGAGGAATCGGCCGCCGCCCTGCGCGACGGCTGGTTCCACACCGGCGACGGCGCCGCGATCGGAGCCGACGGCTACGTCAGCATCCAGGACCGTCGGAAGGACGTGATCATCACCGGTGGCGAGAACGTCTCCTCGATCGAGGTCGAGGACGTGCTGTTCTCCCACCCGGCGGTCGCCGAGGTGGCGGTGATCGGTGTCCCGAGCGAGAAGTGGGGCGAGACGATCAAGGCGCTGGTGGTGCTGGCCGAGGGCGAGCAGGCGACCGAGCAGGAGCTGATCGCCTGGTGCAAGGACAAGGCGGCGCGTTACAAGGCGCCCACCACGATCGAGTTCCGCGACGAGCTCGCCCGCACGGCGACCGGGAAGTTGCAGAAGTTCAAGCTGCGGGCGCCCTACTGGGAGGGCTTCGACCGTCAGGTCAACTAGCCTGCGGGACATGCCTCGACTCGGTGACGTCGTCGACCTGCTCCACGGGTGGTACCCGCCGGCCACCGCCGACTCCTGGGACGCCGTCGGGCTGGTCGCCGGCGACCCGGACGCCGACGTCTCGAAGGTCATGTTCGCGGTCGATCCGACGCTGGAGGTGGCACGTGAGGCCGTCGAGTGGGGCGCCGACCTGCTGGTCGTGCACCACCCGCTGTTCCTCTCCCCGGTCCACGGGGTCGCCGCCACCACCCCGAAGGGCCGCACGCTCCACGCGCTGACGACCGGCGGGTGTGCGTTGCTGACCGCCCACACCAACGCCGACCAGGCGCAGGGCGGGGTCTCGGAGGCGATGGCGGCGGCGCTCGGGCTGACCGGCATCACGCCGCTGCTGCCGGCGCCGGGCGAGCCGATGGACAAGCTGACCGTCTACGTGCCCGTGGATGCCGCCGACGCGGTGCGGGAGGCGCTGGCCGGAGCCGGGGCCGGGCGGATCGGCGACTACGACCACGCGTCGTTCTCCACCCCGGGCGACGGCCGGTTCCGGCCGCTCGAGGGTGCCTCGCCGACCATCGGCGCCGTCGGTCGCGCCGAGCGGGTCGAGGAGGAGCGGGTCGAGGTGGTGCTGCTGCGCCCGCTGCGGGCCTCGGTGGTCAGGGCGCTGGTCGCGGCCCACCCCTACGAGGAGCCCGCCTACGACGTCGTGGAGCTGGCCGACCCGGGTTCCGGAGCGGTCGGCACCGGTCGGATCGGGACGGTCGAGCCGACGACGCTGCGTGCCTTCGCCGAGGCTGTCGCTGCCGCGCTCCCGGCCACCGCGCACGGAGTACGCGTCGCAGGCGATCCCGACCGCGTCGTACGGCGGGTGGCGCTGTGCGGGGGCGCGGGCGACTTCCTGCTCGAGACCGTGGGTCGCACCGACGCCGACGTCTACGTCACGAGCGACCTGCGGCACCACCGGGCCGGGGAGTTCGTCGAGCACGATGGGCCGGCGTTGGTCGACGTGGCGCACTGGGCCGCGGAGTGGACCTGGCTGCCGGTGGTCTCGGCGCGAGTGGCCGCGGCACTGGGCGCTACGGTGGAGACGCGCGTGAGCACGATCAACACCGACCCCTGGCAGTTCCGAATCTGAGGAGCCGACGCTGAAATCCGACCCGTTCGCCCAACTGAGGTTGCTCGACCTGCAGGAGCTCGATGCGAGGGCGGACCTGCTGCGCCACCAGCGGAGCCACCTGCCCGAGCTGGCCGAGATCGCGGAGCTCCGCGCCACGCGGACCGACCTCGACAACCGGGCGCGGGACGCGCAGATCGTGGTCGACGACCTCACCGAGGAGCAGTCCAAGATCGATGCCGACGTCGAGCAGGGCCGCACTCGGCGTACCCGTGACCAGGAACGCGTCGACCAGGGGCTCATCACCAACCCCAAGGACCTCCAGCGGATGCTCTCGGAGCTCGAGTCGTTGCAGCGACGGGTCACCACGCTGGAGGACCAGGAGCTCGAGGTCATGGAGCAGATCGAGACCGCTCAGCGCGAGCTCGACTCCCTCACGACCCAGGTCGCCGCGGCCGACGAGCGGTTGGTCGTGCTGACGGCGTCCCGTGACGACAAGACCGGGACCATCGACCGCGAGCTGGACGCGGTGTCGGCCGAGCGCGAGCCGATCGCGGCCGGGCTTCCAGGCGACCTGCTCGCTCTCTACGAGAAGCTGCGCGAGCTCAAGGGCGGTGTGGGGGCGGCACCGCTGCGCGCCCGGACCTGCGGCGGCTGCCAGCTCTCGATCGACCCGTCCGAGCTGGCGCAGATCAAGGCGGCGGGCAGCGACGAGGTGATCCGGTGCGAGGAGTGCCAGCGGATCCTGGTCCGGACCGCCGACAGCGGGCTGTGACCGCACCCACCACGCTGGTGCTGGTGCGCCACGGGGTGACCACCCACACGACCGAGAAGCGCTTCAGCGGCGGGCTGGCCGGCGCCGACCCGGGCCTCTCCGACGAGGGCCGGACGCAGATCAACGCGGTGGCGGAGTGGCTGGCGCCGATCGCCCACCGGATCGACTCGGTCGTCGCCTCACCGGTCCGGCGGACGCGCGAGTCGGCCGAGCTCGTGGCCTCGGCGCTGGGGCGCACCGTGACCGAGGAGCCCGGCTTCGCCGAGATGGAGTTCGGTGACTGGGACGGCCTGACCTTCGCCGAGATCGCCGAGCAGCGCGCCGACGACCTCGGACGCTGGCTCGGCTCCGTCGACGTGGTGCCCGGCGGCACCGGGGAGTCGTTCCGGCACGTGGAGGAGCGGGTGCTGGACGCGCTGGGCCGGGTGCTCGAGGAGCACGCCGAGAGGACCGTGGTCGTGGTCAGCCACGTCACCCCGATCAAGACCCTGGTGGCCCACGCCCTCGAGGCTCCGCTGCTGTCGGTCTTCCGCATGGAGCTGACCCCGGCGTCGGTCACGGTGATCTCGTTCTTCGACGACGAGCACGGTTCCCGTTCGACGATGCGCCTGTTCAACGCCAGCCCACCCGGTCGCCCCCCGTTCGGGGATCCGAGCCACTGGTGAGTGCGCGGCACGTGTTCGTCAGACGTCCGCGACCACCACGTCGAGCTGGGTGCCGCGCGGGCCGGGGGTCTCCTCCACGTGCCAGCCGAGGTCCCGGAGCACGCGCGCGAGCGCGGCGGGGGTGCGCGGGTTGCGGCCGTCCTCGAGCAGCGCCCGGACGAGACGGCCCTTGGTCGCCTTGTTGAAGTGGCTGACGACGGTGCGTCTCCCGTGCGACTCGTGCAGGACCCGCACGGTCGCCACCCGACCCGCCAGCTCGGTCGGCGGACGCCAGAACGCGGCGTACGTCCCCGACCGCAGGTCGACCAGGAGGCCGTCCCCGAGGGTGTCGCACACGGCGTCGCCGAGGACATCGCGCCACACCCCTGCGACCGGGCCGAGGCCCGGGAGGGTGGTGTCACCGGAGAGCCGGTACGCCGGGATCCGGTCGGTCGGCCGCACCAGCCCGAACACCGACGACGTCACCGCGAGCCGGGTGGCGGAGCGGCGCCGGGCGGCGGGGGAGAGCGTGTCGAAGCCGAGGGCGTCGTAGAGGACGCCGGTGTAGACCCGGTCGGCGCGCGCCGTCGGCGCCGTCTCGAGGCTGGCGTTGCGCGCCAGCAGGTCGAGCTGGGTGTGGCCGATGCCCAAGACCTGCGCCGCGTCGGGCCGCGCGCTCACAGCGCCGAGCGTCTCGACCATGCGACGTCGTACGTCGCTGAGCAGCGGGTGCGAGAGGGCCGACAGGTCGAGTGGCTTGCCGCGAGACGGCGCGGTCTTTCCTTCGCTCGGGGGCAGGAGGATGAGCACCGGGCAAGGCTAGGGTCACCACATGGCGAGCAGTCGAGTGGTCCATGTCCACGCGCGAGACGACAGCGGCGTAGCGGTGCAGCTGCGCGAGGGCATCGAGGCGATCCAGCAGGAGCTGGGGGTGACGCCCGACTTCCCGGCGGAGGTCGAGCAGGCCGCGGCGAGGGCGGCCGCGTCACCCAGGCTGCCTCAGCTCGACCGCACCGACCTCGAGCTGGTGACGATCGACCCTGCCTCGGCGATGGACCTCGACCAGGCGCTCCACGTCGAGCGGGCGGGTGACGGCTTCGTCGTCCACTACGCGATCGCCGATGTCGCGGCGTTCGTGCAGCCCGATGACCCGATCGACCGGGAGGCCCACCGGCGCGGCGAGACGCTCTACGGGGCCGACTCGAAGGTGCCGCTGCACCCGAAGGTCATCTCCGAGGACGCCGGGTCGCTGCTCCCCGGCCAGGAGCGACCGGCACTGCTGTGGACCATCCAGGTCGACGACTCCGGCGAGGGCACCGACGTCTCCGTCGAGCGAGCCACGGTCCGCTCGCGGGAGAAGCTCGACTACGCCGAGGCCCAGCGCCGGATCGACGACGGCAGCGCCTCGGAGTCGTTGCAGCTGCTCAAGGTGGTCGGCGAGCTGCGGCTCGAGCGCGAGGCGGCGCGCGGTGGGATCTCGCTGCCGCTGCCCGAGCAGGAGATCGAGGTGGACGGCGACGACGTCGCACTGCTGTTCCGCTCACAGCTCCCGGTCGAGCAGTGGAATGCCCAGATCTCGCTGCTGACCGGCTTTGCCGCGGCGTCGCTCATGGTCTATGCCCGGGTCGGACTGCTCCGTACCCTGCCCCCGCCGGACCCCCATGACGTCACCCGCCTCCACCGCACAGCGCGCGCCCTCGGCATCGAGTGGCCCGCCGAGCAGCTCCATCCCGACTTCATCCGCACCCTCGACCCGAGCCGGCCCGCACACGCCGCCATGGTCGTCGCCTGCACCCGGCTGCTGCGTGGGAGCGGGTACGTCGGGTTCGACGGGGAGACCCCCGCCGAGCCGCAGCACTCCGCGCTGGCCTCGGAGTACGCCCACGTCACCGCGCCGCTGCGCCGGCTGGGCGACCGCTACGCCGGCGAGATCTGCGTCGCGCTGTGCGCCGGTGAGGATGTGCCGGGCTGGGTGCTCGCGGAGCTGCACGGTCTGCCCGACACCTTGCGCACGTCGGCCCAGAAGGCGAACCGCTACGAGGCCGCGGTCCTCAACCTGGTTGAGGCCGCGTTGCTCCAGCACCGCGTCGGTGACCGCTTCTCCGGCGTCATCGTCGAGGTCGACCACGACGACCCCGAGCGGGGCACGATCACGATCCAGGAGCCCGCGATCGATGCCCGGGTCAGCGGCTCGGGAGCGCTGCCGCTGGGGGACGACGTGACCGTCACCCTCGCCGTGGCAGATCCGGTGGAACGGCGGGTGGAGTTCCGGCTGGACCAGGAGTAGGGACCCCCTCACCCGCGAGGGCAAAGAAGCCGTCATACCGTCGACGCGGGGACTGACCCGGGCGTACTCTCGCGACAGTCTGATCGACGGGGGAACATCATGAAGTCCTGGATGCGTGGTCGTGCCGTGCTCCTCGCGGCGGTGGTGAGTCTGGTGGTGGTCGCGCTCGCGTCGCCCGGCTCCGGCGAGCGGCAGGCGGCTGCGTCGCTGCGGGTCACCCCCGGCAGCAACTACGTCGGCGGTCAGGCGATGACCTTCACCGGCACCCTGGGCACCTCCGGGCAACGCACCATCAAGCTCCAGTCCAACATGGGTCGGCCCGGGGACACCTGGGAGCCGGTCGACGGCTTCAAGGGCAGGACCCAGTCAGACGGCAGCTTCGAGTTCGTGTTCCGCGCCCCCAGCATGTTCGGCATCTCCTACCGCGTCGCCTCCGGCAGCCTCAAGACCAACGGGGTGAAGTTCGAGGCCCTCTCGCAGGACCTCACGCTCGAGCCGCTGTCCCCGCCCGTAGCCGGCGAGCCGTTCGAGATCGAGATCGACACCACCCCGAGCCTCTACCGCCGCCCCACCACCATCGGCCTGCAGCCGATCCCGGGGCGCACTCTGACGCTGCAGCGCCGGGTCGACGGCGACACCTGGCAGCGAGTCGGTGAGACCACGGTGGGCCAGAACGGTCTCGGCACCGTCACCGTGACCGAGTCCGCGCCGGGGATGTACGTCTACCGGGCGCGCCAGGAGGACTGGACCCGCAACGGCAACCAGATCGGGTGGTTCCCCTCGTTCCCGACGTACGTCGAGGTGTTCGCCTCCCAGGACGAGGCCTCCCTGCCGCCGGCACCCGACCGGCAGAGCTGTTCGCAGGTCGTGGTCGGCGACGCTGCGACGGCGACCGCGGCCGGCCGGTACAAGTGGGGTGCGTCGCTGTTCGACTTCGCCTGGGTCGCCGGCGAGTCGCTCACCAGCAAGCCCTACCGCGGTACCAGAAAGCGCGGCGAGTGGATCGATTACACCGACGGCGGCGGCCGGGTGAACAAGAACAACGGTGGCTTGATGCTCGACAGCAAGCGCGAGAACGGCTGTGCCGGCGGAGACTTCGGCACGACCCGCGCCACGCTCCAGGGCAACGCCCAGACCTACGGACGCTGGGAGGTGCGGTTGCGGCTGAAGTCCGACGAGAAGAGCGCCCGCGACTACCGCACGGTGGTCGAGCTGGTCCCCGAGAAGGCCACCGACTACAAGTGCGGCGCCCGCAACGTGACCATCGCCGAGATGCTGCCGCACAGCTCCACCGTCAAGTTCGGCGTGAACGCCGTCAAGAAGCAGTGGAACGGCAGCAAGAGCGTCGGCAACCAGGTCAACAACCGGTCGCTGGTGTTCGCGGTCGAGGTCACCAAGACCCACATGTCGTGGTTCTACGCCGGCAACGTCATCGGCACCGTGAAGAGCCGGGCCGCCTCCTCCGACGTACCGATGACGCTGCGGCTGAGCATGGAGGGCAACGGCAACCAGGAGATGAACCACACCGAGCTGATCTCCGACTGGCAGCGTGCCTTCACCCTCGCTCGCGGGACCCAGACCAAGAACGGCAAGGCCCTCAAGCGCAGCAGCTACTCGGCTCCTGCCTGCTGACAGATCCTATCGCTCAAGGGGTGCGGACGATCGCTGCTCAGCGAGGGCTGGCAGGGCCACCGCCCTGTGGGTTGCTGGGACGAGCCGCGGTCGGTGTGCCCGCCACCACCTGGTCGACGCGCACGAAGTTGACCTCCGAGACCGCGTCGAATGGGTCCGAGTACAGCGCGAGGTCGGCGCCACCGGTGCACTGGAGGGTTTCCGCGCCTCCGGTGGTGTCGACGATGGCCGAACCGACGTTGGTGTCGAACGCCCCTCCGAGGCTCGCGCCGTAGGACAACCCCTGCCTCGATCCCGCGGCGATGCAGAAGACGTTGCCTCCGTCGCGGCTGACGATCGAGTAGTTCATCAGGTAGACCCCCGCGGGGAGCCCGGGAAAGCTGATCTCGTGAGAACTCGCTGCGGCGGTCGACGCGACCAGGTAGTGGTGGGCGACGGTCTCGAGGTCGGCGGCATGTGCGCCGTCGACGCGGTCGGCGTTGAGCTTGTTGACCTTCGTGGGGCGGTTGACCTTCAGCGGCGGCTGGCCGGGTCGGGTCTTGAGGTTGAGCGCCGGTCCGGAGCCGGTGTTCTTCACGGTGGCCGGTTTGGTCTCGACGCTGGTCCTGCCGAGCAGCAACGGCTGGCCGTTGGCGGCGTACGCCGCGAGGTTGGCGCCGCCGATGAGCACGACGGCGGCGAGAAGGACTGCAATGACCCGAGAATGTGACGTGATGGGCATGGTCATCTCCCTAGTGTGAATCGACCATGCTATTGCTTCGGTGGTGGGGACGGGCTGGCCTGTAGGCCGGGTTCTGTCCCACCGCACGCAGTCCGTACGGCGGGGGCGACCATCCATCTAGGACGACCGTTGCCGGCCGCCTCCAGCGGTCTACCCGCGTGCTCGGGCGAGCAGCCCTCGAACGCACGCGCATCCGGTGCCCGAAGGCTCCGGACTTCTTGACCTTGCTCCGGGTGGGGTTTACCTAGCCGGTCCGGTCGCCCGAACCGCTGGTGGTCTCTTGCACCACCGTTTCACCCTTGCCGCCCCGAGGTTCCGGGGAGGCGGTCTGTTCTCTGTGGCACTGTCCCGCGAGTTGCCTCGGGTGGCTGTTAGCCACCACCCTGCCCTGCGGAGCCCGGACCTTCCTCGGCGCACACCTGTGAGGGAGTACGACGCGGTCGCCCGGCCAGCCCGTCCGGGCGTCATCATCGCAGGTCGGCCGCGCCGGGTCACCCCCGCTACCGATGGTCAGACGTGGGTGAGCACCTCGGCGCCCGTCGGCGTCACGAGCAGCGTGTGCTCGAACTGGGCGCTGCGTCGGCCGTCGAGGGTCACGACGGTCCAGTCGTCGTCCCACATCTCCCACTCGTGGGTGCCGAGGTTGAGCATCGGCTCGATGGTGAAGGTCATCCCGACCTCCATCACGTCATCGAAGCGCGGCTCGTCGTAGTGGGGGATGACCAGCCCGCTGTGGAAGGCGGAGCCGATGCCGTGGCCGGTGAAGTCGCGGACCACGCCGTAGCCGAAACGGCGGGCATAGCTCTCGATGACGCGGCCGATCACGTTGACCTGCCGGCCCGGCCGGACCGCCTTGATGCCGCGGTCGAGAGCCTCCTTCGTCCGCTCCACGAGCAACCGCGACTCCTCGTCGACGTCACCGGCGAAGAACGTGGCGTTGGTGTCTCCGTGGACGCCGTCGAGGTAGGCGGTGATGTCGATGTTGACCAGGTCACCGTCCTCGACCGGCCGGTCGTCGGGGATGCCGTGGCAGATGACCTCGTTGACGCTCGAGCACAGGCTCTTGGGGAACCCGCGGTAGCCGAGGGTCGACGGGTAAGCGCCGTGGTCACAGAGGAACTCGTGGCCGATCCGGTCCAGCTCGTCGGTGGTGATGCCCGGCGCGACGTGGGAACCGACCAGCTCGCGGGCCTGAGCGGCCAGCCGACCGGCGACGCGCATCTTCTCGATCGTCTCGGCGTCCTTCACCTCGCTACCGGTGAAACGCTCGGGGCGAGGGCGGTCGACGTACTCCGGGCGGGGGATGTGCGCGGGCACCGGACGCCGAGCGGAGATCACGCCGGGGGCGATGGGGGCTGCAACAGGCATGGGGGCGAGTGTAGTTTCCGAGCATGAGTGATGCCGCCGCTGAGTACTGGTTCTGCCTCAAGCACCACACGGTCGAGGGGGAGGACGGCTGTCGCAACGCCGACCGGCTCGGTCCCTACGCCTCCCGCGAGGAGGCCGCGCGGGCGCTCGACAAGGTCGAGGAACGCAACGAGGAGTGGGACAACGACCCCCGGTGGAACGACGATCCGGGGAGCGACGACGCCCTCGAGGACTGAGCGCGTCGTGACCGAGCTCCCGCCGCCGCGCCAGCCGCTCGAGAAGGCCTCCCCGTGGCCGTTCGTCGGGATGATCGGGATGGCCTGCACGGCGTTCCTGATCGGGGCGAGCGTGTTGACCTCGCCCTGGTACGCCGTCGCGGGCCTGTCGGTGCTGTGGCTGGTGACCCTGGTCGTGGCGATCCGGTGGTGGACCCCCCACCCCGACCGGTTGCCCTGGCTGCCCGCGGGGCTGACACTGGTCTGGGTCGTGACCGTGGTGGGCGGTGCTGCTGCGTTCGGCTGGGGTGCCTAGGCCACTCCTCTTGGCTAGTGTGGCCGAGGTGACGATCACCCTGCGCACGGTCACCCAGGACGTGGCGCCGTCCGTCCTCGCGCTCCGTCTCGCTCCGGGACAGGAGCGCTTCGTCAGTTCGGTGGAGGACTCGCTGTACGAGGCCGCGGAGCACCCGGAGGGCAACCCGTGGTTCCGGGCGGTGTACGCCGACGACCAGCCCGTCGGGTTCGTGATGCTGAGCTGGGACGTGGTGCCGCAGCCGCCCGACATCAACGGTCCGTGGTTCCTGTGGAAGCTGCTGATCGGCGACCGCTTTCAAGGCAGAGGTTACGGCCGGGAGGTCGTGCGGCAGGTCGTCGAGCTCGTGCGGCAGGAGGGAGCCACCGAGCTCCTCACCAGCCACGTGCCCGGTGAGGACGGCCCAGCCGGCTTCTACGCCCGGCTCGGGTTCGCGCCCCGTGGTGACCTCGATCCCGACGGGGAGATCATCTTGCGTCTGGCTCTGGTCAACGAGGGGTGACCCGCAGGATCGCGTCGTCGCCGCCGTCGTTGTCGGTGGTGAGCAGCAGCGAGTGGTTCGGGGCCAGCGTCACCGAGCGCAGCCGGCCGAGCTGGCGCAGGGCCTGGGGTGAGCGGGTCCACTGGAGGCGGCCCCTGTCGTTGAACTTCATGAAGACCACGCGATTGGCCTTCAACGCCGCGACCGCGAGCGTGCCCTTCAGGCGGCCCCACTTCTTGCCGTAGACCCACGCGGCCCCGGACGTCGCGAGCGTCGTCCGGCCGGAGCTCCAGCGCGCCGCAACCTGCTTGCCGGGCAGTGACTGGTCGGTCATCGGCACCGACTCGTTGTAGCCCGGGACCGGGTGCCAGCCGTAGTCGCCGCCGGCTCGGAGCCGGTTGACCTCGTCGTCGCGGTAGGAGCCGTGCTCGACCGACCACAGCGTGCCGTCCTTGCGCTGCGCAAGGCCCTGCACGTTGCGGTGCCCGTAGGTGTGGACGTAGCGCTTGCGCTTGTTGACGGCCGAGATGTACGGGTTGCCGGGCCACGGCTTGCCGGTGTCGCGGTCGAGCCGCAGCGTCTTGCCACCCAGTGACGTGAGGTCGCGCGGGTTCGTGCCGACGGCGGCATCACCGGTGCCGACGAGGAGCGCGCCGTTGTTCGCGATCAGCAGTCGGCATCCGCCATGGCGGCCGCTGGTCGTGGGGAATCCCGCCACCAGGGTCTTGATCTTGGTCGCCTCGGTCGCGTCGGCGTCGAGCTCCCAGGCCACCACCCGGACGTCGTGCCCACCAGCGGGCTTGTTCCAGCCCGAGCAGGTGTAGAACCGGCGGTTGTCCGCGAAGTCCGGGTCGACCTCGAGCGACATCAGCCCCGTCTCCCCGGACACCCAGATCTTCCCCTCCGGGAACTGCACCGTCCGCCTCGCGCCGTCGCTGTACGCCGAGAGGCGGGCCCGGTCGCGTTCGGTGACCAGCAGCGTGCCCCCGGGTAGGCGCTTCACGTCCCACGGGTTGTCGAGGTCGGTCACCACCCGGCGGACCCGGAGGTCGGGCAGCGCCCGCGACCGGCTCGAGGGTGTGGCTCGGTCGTCGGGGTCGGACTCCGGGGCGGTGTCGGTCGTGGAGGCGCTCGGGGTGCCACCGGACCGGGGTGCGGTGCCAGGGTCATCGGCCGCACACGCCGGGGCGGCCGGGACCACGAGGACAAGGGCGAGGGCCGCGAGGAGGGAGCGCATGCGGCTCACGGTAGCCCGCATCTGGCGTTGAGCACGGAGGTCAGCGCCAGCCTGAGCGGTGGGCGAGTGCCACCGCCTCCAGCTGGGAGGAGACACCCAGCTTGGTGAGGACCGCTCGCACCTGGCTGCGCACGGTCGCTTCCGACACCACCCAGCTTCGGGCGATGGAGCTGACCGGCCGGCCTTCCGCCAGGGCCCGCAGCACCCGCGCCTCCCGCGCGGTGAGCTGCTCGAACGGCGCGAGCCGCGCGGCCTGCTCGTCGCGCGCCCGGCGTGCGACGTTGACCAGCTGGAGCCGATCGAGGGGGGTCATCAGCTCGTCGCCTCGGGCAGCGGCGACCACGGCTGCCAGCAGGTCCGCGAAGGGGAGCGACTTGTCGATGATTCCCGAGGCTCCCTGCTCCAGGGTGGTCGCCCGGACGTCCGGCTCGCGGGAGGCCGTCACCACGATGACGCGAGCTCCGAGCCGCACCAGGGGCGCGACCAGGGCGGCGCCGTCACCGATGTCTCCACCGAGGTCGAGATCGAGCAGGACCAGGTCGGGCGCCTCCGCGGCCACGTCCGCGAGCAACGCGTCGGTCGTGGTGAGCGTGAGTGTCCGGCAATCGATGCCTTCGATCCCGAGGGCGACACCCAGCGACTGGGCCAGCAGCTGGTGGTCGTCGATGATGACGACGCGCGTGACGCCCGGGAGCCCACCACCGGTCATACAGGTTCCTCGACCAGGGGGTCGTCGAACCGCTGCTCGACGGTGGCCGTCCGCTGGGGGGTCGGCAGGGTCAGCTCGAGGAGTCCGCCGGCCGGGCCACCACTGAGCTCGAGGTCCCCTCCGTGCCGACGGAGGAGGTGTCGGACCGCAGCGAGCTCGGCACCGTTGCCACTGCGGCTGGCCACCGGGCAGGTCTCTGCGTAGCGGATCCGGGTCGTGCGGACGCCGGGGTGGACGCTGAGCGTGACCTCGTTGGCGGGCGTGTCGGAGAAGCTGCGCATCAGCAGGTCGCGGACGACCAGGACCAGGTCCGCCCGGTCCCCGAGGACGCGGGTGGGTGGCGCGGTGACGGTGATCGCGGCACCGAGCAACCGCAGGGGAGCGATGGCGAGGTCGAGCGCTGCCACGAGATCCAGCTCCTCCGCGTCGGTGGTGTCGCTGGTGAGCAGGTCCTCGAGCTGCTGGAGCTCGGTGACCGCTGCCGCGCGCAGCTGCGCGGCCAGCTCGGGACGGAGCTCGTTCCCGTCGGGGTAGAGGAGGGTCATCGCCGCGCGCAGACCAGCGCAGGTGTTGCGAGCGTCGTGCCGTACGTCGCTGCGCCACCGGTCGTAGTTCTCGACATCACCGGCAAAGATTCCGAGCTGCTGGGAGAGGTGTTGTTGCCGGTACTGGGTGGCTTGGGTCGCACGATCCAGGTCCGCCAGGGCGGACCGCATGGCCAGCGCCCCCATGGTGGCGCTCAACATGACTCCCGACAGCGTCCAGGCGTTGATCTCACCGAGCCCGGCGGCCCGCAACGTCTCGGCGGCCGCCATCCCGGCCAGCAGCGGCGACACCCGGCCGGCCCAGGGCAGCCGGGCCGCGTGGCGGCGAGTCACCACCGCCAGGGACGCCCATCCCGCGGCGATCAGGACCACGATGACGACGCGAGCGCCGGCCGTGGTGGTCGGTGAGCCGAGCGAGAACTCCACAGCCACCGCAGAGACGAACGTGCCGGCGAAGACGGCGCAGGCCGTCGGCAGGACCCAGGCCGGTGTCTCGTGAGTGCCGAGCCCCGGGCTCCGCAGCGCCCGCAGCACCAGCGCCATCGCGATGAAGGAGGCGACGCCTCGACAGGCCGGCCCAGCGAGGCTGACGTCGACGTGGTCGGCACCCAGATTGACAAGAAGTCCGGAGGGGAGGGCCAGTCCACCCATCACCATGAGCGCAGATCCGACCAGGCCGCTGTGTGGGTCGCCCACCATCCGCCACCTGGCGAGCCGGTAGATGCCGGCAGCGAGGAAGCAGCCGGAGGCGATCACCACCGTCAGTGGCAGCAGGATCGTCGTGGCCTCACCGGCCGGCGTCCAGACGGACACGCTCACCGCCAGGCCCACTGCCGTCACGGCAGCCGCCGTCACGATGGCGCGCAGATCCGCGTTCGCCATCCCCCGTACCAGGTCCACGGTGCCCCCAACCGACTTGCCCTCGGCTGACAGAGTGCGCGCGCCGGGGGGCTGCGTCAACCCCCGGAAAAGTCTGTCGTCGCATGGCCCGAACGGGCCATGCGGCCCCTCCGTTCGGGTCACGGGGCCTGTGGTGCGGGTCATAACCTCGGTGGTCGGCGTTCGTTGACACCTCGACCCACCCCTGCCTCGGAGGTTCACCTCATGACGTCGTCGCTCCTGATCCGGCTCAGCGCCCTGCCCCTCGTCCTCGGGCTCGTCGCCCTGGGCGCCCCCGCCCACGCACACGGGGAGGGAGACGTCGCCACCAACACCCGCGGCGTCCAGGTCGAGCAGGAAGGTGAGGGGAAGCGGATGCGCTTCGTCGCCAACCTCCAGTACGACAGGACCGGTGAGGCGCAGAACGGCTCGGACATCGAGTTCATGCGACTCGGCGGCAAGGAGTACGCGCTGGCCGGCACGCTGCGGGGCGGCCTCCAGATCATCGACATCACCCGACCGCGGCAGCCGCGGAAGGTCGCGACGTACGACTGCGCGATCAGCCAGGGTGACATCCAGGTGTGGAAGACGCGCACCAAGGTGCTGGCGAGCTATACCGCCGACGGCACCGTCGGCGAGGCCGGTGCGACGTCGCAGTGCGGGCGCGACCTGAAGCTCGAGGCGGGCGACGCCGGGACGGTGCTGGTCGACCTCACCTCTCCGCGCAACCCCCGCTCGATGAGCTTCCTGCCGGTGCCGCAGGGCTCGCACAACATGACGCTGCACCCCAGCGGGAACTACCTCTACAACTCCAACTCCGACCTCTACACCTCGGGCAAGATCCCGAACGTCACGATCTACGACGTCCGGTCGCCGCAGGAGCCGAAGAAGATCCAGGACTACGAGCTCCCGTTCACCCCCGGATCGCTCGGCACGGAGTCGCACGACATCACCTTCAACAAGCGGGGGAACCGCGCCTACGTCGCGGCCCTCTCGCAGACGCTCGTGCTCGACACCAGCGACCCGAAGAACCCGGTCCTGATCAGCAAGATCGTGGACCCCACGATCAACGTGGTCCACCAGTCCGACCCGTTCCGGGTCAAGCGCCCCGACGGAACCCGGCGCACGCTGCTCGTCATCACCGACGAGCGGGCGGGTGCGGCCGGCAGCGTGGAGTGTCCCGGTGGCGGGCTGCACGTCTACGACATCACCGGAGCCAAGGAGCAGGAGCCGGAGAAGATCGGCACCTGGTTCATCCCGGCGACCCAGCCGCAGGACGGCGCCACCTGCACCTCACACGTGCTGCGCATCTACCCGCGCCAGCAGATGATGACGATCTCCTGGTACTCCCAGGGTGTCCGGGTGCTCGACATCTCCGGCCTGGCGACCTACGAGGGCTCGCCGTCCGACACGGCCTTCGGCGACGGGATCGGGATGAAGGAGGTCGGCCACTACGTCTTCCCCGACTCCGACTCGTGGTCGTTCAAGACCAACAAGATCAAGTCGGACGGCTCGTTCTTCGGCTACTCCAACGACCTGGTGCGCGGCTTCGACGTCTTCAAGTTCAGGGGACTCAAGGATCGCACCGTCGCGCCGCTCAAGCCCCGCAACATCGCACCCCGGCAGGCCGGCGACAACTCCCTGGCCGCACTCGCGCCGTGGGCGCTGCTGCTGCCCTCGATGGTGGTGGCCGGGCTCGTGCGTCGGCGGACCCGGACCCGCCGGGCCTAGAAGGTCCGGGCCTAGAAGGTGTGGTCCGGGCCGGGGAAGGTCCCGGCCCGGACGTCATCTGCGTAGGCGCGGGCGGCGTCCAGCAGCACGCCGTGGACGTCGGCGTACTGCTTGACGAACTTCGCCATCCGCCCGGTGCGCAGTCCGAACGCGTCCTGCCACACCAGCACCTGACCGTCGCAGTCCTTGCCGGCGCCGATGCCGATGGTCGGGATCAGCAGCTCCTTGGTCACCTGCGCGGCGACGTCGCCGGGCACCATCTCCATGACGACGGCGAACGCGCCCGCCTCCTGGATCGCCCGTGCGTCACGAAGCACCCGGTCGGCGGTCTCGCCGCGGCCCTGGACCCGGTAGCCGCCGAGGGCGTGCTCGCTCTGCGGGGTGAAGCCGATGTGGGCCATGACCGGGATGCCCCCGCGGCTGAGCCGCTCGATCTGCGGCACCATCTCGACCCCACCCTCGAGCTTGACGCAGTGGGCGCCGCCCTCCTTCATGAACCGGGCGGCGGTCAGGTAGGCCTGCTCCGGCGAGGCCTGGTAGGAACCGAAGGGCAGGTCACCGACGACCAGGCTGCGGCGTACCGAGCGCGAGACGGCACGGGTCAGGGGCAGCAGCTCATCGACCGTCACCGGCAGTGAGGTCTCGTTGCCGAAGACGTTGTTGCTCGCGCTGTCACCGACCAGCAGCACCTCGATGCCGGCCTCGTCGAAGGTGGCGGCGGCGTACTGCTCGTAGGCGGTGAGCATCGTGAACCGCTCGCCGCGCTCCTTCATCTCGCGCAGGTGGTGGGTGCGGACCCGCCTCGTGGGAGTGGGGGTCTGGCCGGCTGTCGCCGGGCCGGAACCGTAGGGCGCAGGCTGCTCGTCGCTCATGCTGCGTCACGCTACGCCGGTGTCGCCCACTCGTGGCTGTGGTCCCGATCACCTCTTGGCAGGGTGAGGGGTCGTGGCCCGGGCGAACTCTTGCAAGAATCATCCCCATGGACCCCACCCTCGACCCCCCCAGAGGTCAGGTCGTGGCCGCGCTCGAGCACGCGCAGCGGACAGCGGACGAACTGCTGCGCGAGTCGCGCGAGCAGGCCGACGAGCTGCTCGGGAAGGCACGTGAGCACGAACAGCGAACCGCGTTGGCGCGCACCGAGGCGGAGCAGGCCCTGGCCGAGGCGGAGCGCGCCAAGGAGCAGGCCGCGACGCGGCTCGCACGGGCCTCCGCGCGTGGACAGGAGCTGATCCGCGACGCCGGCGAGCAGTCGCTCATGATCATGCAGGCGGCCGGCAAGGACCGTGACCAGCTGCTGGCCGATGCGCGGTCGGCCGCCGCCACGGAGACCGAGACGGCGCACCGTGAGCGGACCGCCGTCGAGGCCGAGGCAGCGCGGATCCAGGCCGAGGCCGAGCAGCGGGTGGGAGCCCTGCTGGCATCGGCGGAGGAGCAGGTCGAGGCGCGCTTCGCCGAGGTCGACCGGCACGAGCACGCCCGGCGGGCCGAGGTGGCGCGAGCGCTGCAGGGTCTCGAGGCAGATGCGCACGCGTCGGTCAACGAGCTCCGCGAGGCAGCCGAGGTGGAGGCCGCGGCGCTCCGTGAAGCCGCCCAGCAGGAAGCGGCCGCGCTCAAGGAACACGCCCAGCAGCAGCACGACGCGCTCGTCTCCCAGGCCGAACAGCACCTGGCGCAGGCTCGCGAGGAGGCCGACCAGCGACTCGCCGAGGCCGCCGAGCAGTCCGCCTGGGCCGACAAGACCGTGGCGGACGTGATGGCGACCGCGGAGCAGGAGGCCGAACGGCAGCGAGCCGATGCCCACCAGGCCCTCGAGCAGGAGCTGGCGGAGCTGCGAGCGGAGCGGGAGCGGGCGGACGCGCAGCACCAGCAGGAGCTGGCGCAGCAGCTCGACGAGGCGCGCCAGCAGGGCGAGGCCATCATCCGCGAGGCCGCAGAGGAGCTCGAGCGCGCCCGTGGCGAGGGTGAACGGATCCTGGCCGCGGCGCAGCGGGAAGCCGACGCGCGACGCGACGAGACGGCCCGGATCGTCGCGGATGCCGAGGAGGAGGCGAGCCTCCGGCTCGAGGAGGCCGAGACCGGGGCCCGCACCCTGCGCCAGCAGGTGGCCGAGGAGTTCGGTCGCTCGCGCAGCCAGGCCCAGCAGAGCCTGAGCGAGGCCCGGGACGAGGCGGAGGAGATCCGTCGCCAGGCCCGGCAGGAGCACGACCGGATGGTCCGCGAGGCCGAGGACCACCTGAGACAGGCGCGGGCCGAGGTCGAGGACCTGACCCGCCAGCGTGACGCTATCGTCGAAGAGCTCGGCGGGCTGTCCGGCGTCATCTCGGCCCTTGCTGTCCCCGAACCCAGCGCGACCGACTCCGAGAGTGAGAAGAAGTAGATGTCCGACAACAACGACCAGCCGTCATTCCGGATCGTGCGGCGCGGCTACGAACCCACCGACGTCAACCGGCACGTCTCTGACCTCCTCAAGGAGTCGGGCGAGCACCAGCAGCGCATCGCCGAGCTCACGGCCAAGGTGCGTGAGCTCGAGGCGTCCCGTGCGCAGGTGCAGGAGCAGGTGCCGGAAGGGGGGACGACGTTCGCCGATCTCGGCAAGCGGGTGGGCGACATCCTCACCCTCGCCGAGGAAGAGGCCGCCGACCTCCTCAGCAGGGCCCAGAGTGAGGTGGACATGCTGCTCCGGGAGGCACAGACGTCCGCAGGCCGGGTCCGCACCGAGGCGCAGGAGTACGCCGCCGCGCGACGTGCCGAGGCCGACGAGGAGGCCGAAGCCACCGTCACCGAAGCCCTCCGCCGCTCCGACGAGCTCAACGACGAGGCGTCCCGGGAGGCGTCGGCACGTCGTGCCGAGGCCGATGCGCTCTACGAGGCGCAGCAGGCCGATGCCGCCCAGGCGGCCGCGGACTTCGAGACGACCCTCGCCGAGCGGCGGGACAAGGCGGAGCGGGAGTTCGCCGCCCAGTTCGAGACCGCGAAGAGCCAGCTCGTGGATGCGCAGGCCCACCTGGATCGCACCCGCGACGACGCACAGCGCATCCGTACCGAGGCCGAGACCGGAGCCCGACGGTTGGTGGAGGACGCGCAGAAGGAGGCCGGGAGCCTGGTGGCCCAGGCGCGCACCCACGCAGACCGCATCCGGGAGGAGTCCGACCGCGAGCTGGCCGCCGCGACGCAGCGGCGAGACAGCATCAACGCCCAGCTCACGAACGTCCGGCAGATGCTCGCCACCCTCACCAGCGTGGCCCCTGCTGCGCTGCTCGCGGAGTCGTCGAGCCCCGACGCCGACGCCGCGGAGGACCTCGAGCTGGAGGACCAGTCCGACGTCGTCGACGTGGACGAGGTCGACGAGCTCGAGGTCGAGGCGGAGGAGACCTCCGCCGAGGCGGCTGACGACGAGCAGGGCCCCGAGGAGGACATCGAGGAGAGCGCCGAGGAGGAGCCTGCCGAGGACGACTCGCGGAGCTGAGTCCGCTCAGCTTGCCGCAGGCCGGGTGAGCTCGTGCCGGAGACCGCCGAGGGCGATCCGGTCGCTGTCGTTCCCCGGATGGGACGCCTGCAGCCAGTCGGCGTACTGGGAGATCTCGTCGAGTCGCCACTCGAGGTCGAACATCTCGAGCAGCGCGGGATCGCCGGCGGTCGACCGTGCGCCGAGGTGGCGCAGGTCGCGCTCGCGGGGCGCCAGCCGTAGCGACTCCCAGTCGACCAGGAGCGTCGCGTCATCGGTCATCAGCAGGTTGCGGGTGTGGGGCTCACCGTGGGTCGCCACCCAGGTCGCGGGATCGGTCGACGCCGCGAGCCTCAGGTAGTCGGCGGTCCAGCGGGCGACGTCGTCGAGGCGCTCGCTGAGCGCGTCGCGTGCCGCCTCGCCGTGCGGGCCGTTCGTCCAGGGCGTGAGCGTGCGCGCGCCGAGCTCCTCGGGCAGGTCGGGGCCGACGAGGGGATGCCAGCGCGGCAGGCCGGGTGGCGGCTCCTCCGCGTGGAGGGCCGCCAGCATCGTGGCCACCTCCTGTGCCCGGTCGTCGTCGGCGAACGGACCGTCGCCGCTGGTGCCGTCGTGCCACCGGGTCGCAGAGAGGGCATCGGCGCCGAAACCGGCGGTGAAGCGGCCGTCCGGACCGGGCAACGACGGTACGACGAAGTCGAGTCCGCGGGCAGCCAGCTCCGCCGCTCCGGCGTACGCCGCCTCGAGGGTGTCGGCCGTGTGGTGGAGGTCGAGCCGGTCGAGCGTGACGAACAGGACCGGTCGGTCACCCGCCGTGACGCGCCAGTGCCAGGCGCCGAATCCGACCGGGAGATGGGCCACGCCGTCGGCCTCCGGCGCCCAGCGGTCCCGCACCACGGCCAGCACTGCGGCGTCGCTCACGTGGGAGGGGGCTTCACGCACGGGACCGCCTTTCGGAGTGGGAACCTCCGGTCTATCACGCACCCCGAACGCCGGGTCGCGGGCCGTTCGCTCGGCGGCGGTGAGTGAGCGACCTTTCACAACCCGGAAACGGTCGCTGGGACACCGCTGACCCGGTGGAGCGCGCCGCTCGCATCTAGACTCGACCCGTGGACTTCTTCTCCGCGTACGACCAGGGGTTCGCCCGGGTCGCTGCGTGCACCGTGCCGGTGGCGATCGCCGACCCGGCTCGCAACGCCGAGACGGTGCTGGAACAGGCGCGGGCGTGTCACGAGGACGGCGTGGCGCTGGCAGTGTTCCCGGAGCTGTCGCTGTCGGGCTACGCCATCGACGACCTGCTGATGCAGGACACGTTGCTCGAGAGCGTGATCGACGCGATCGGCACGATCGCCGCGGGATCCGCCGACCTGACGCCGATGATCGTGGTGGGTGCCCCCCTGGTCCACGGCACCCGCGTCCTGAACTGCGCGGTGGTGATCCACCGTGGGCGGGTGCTCGGCGTCGCTCCGAAGTCCTACCTGCCGACCTACCGCGAGTTCTACGAACGACGGTGGTTCGCGCCGGGCGACGACCGTCGCGGTGAGTCGATCCGGCTGCTGGGGGAGACCGTGCCGCTCGGGCCGGACCTGGTGTTCACCGCGACCGACCTGCCCGGCTTCGCCGTGCACGTCGAGATCTGCGAGGACATGTGGGTGCCGGTGCCACCCAGCGCCGAGGCCGCCCTCGCGGGCGCGACCGTGCTGTGCAACCTGTCGGGCAGCCCGATCACCATCGCCCGCGCCGAGGACCGGCGGTTGCTGGTGCGCTCGGCGAGCGCACGCTGCAACGCGGCGTACCTCTTTGCGGCCGCAGGCCAGGGCGAGTCGACGACCGACCTGTCGTGGGACGGCCAGACCATGATCTACGAGTGCGGCGACCTGCTCGCCGAGACCGAGCGGTTCCCCGAGGGACCGCGCCGCAGCGTCACTGATGTCGACCTCGACCGGATCCGGCAGGAACGGATCCGGCAGGGGACCTTCGACGACAACCGGCGCGGATTTTCTGGCGACTCGACCCGAATTCCTGGCGACTCGACCCATCGGACGGTGGAGTTCGAGCTGGGTCCGCCGAGGGGTGACATCGGGCTGCGGCGCAAGGTCGACCGGTTCCCGTTCGTCCCCGACGACGCCGAGCGACTGGCACAGGACTGCTACGAGGCCTACAACATCCAGGTGTCGGGGCTCGAGCAGCGGCTCCACTCGATGGCCGCGCACGGCGGCAGCCCGCCGAAGGTCATCATCGGCGTCAGCGGCGGCCTCGACTCCACCCACGCGCTGATCGTCGCCGCGAAGGCGATGGACCGGCTGGGCCGGCCGCGCTCGGACATCCACGCCTTCACGATGCCCGGCTTCGCGACCGGGGAGGACACCAAGAGCCTGGCGACGCGGCTCTCCAAGGGGCTCGGGGTCACCTTCGAGGAGCTCGACATCACCGCGGCCGCACGGCAGATGCTCGCCGACCTCGACCACCCGTTCGCGGACGGCGAGCAGGTCTACGACGTCACCTTCGAGAACGTGCAGGCAGGGCTGCGCACCGACTACCTGTTCCGGCTCGCCAACCATCGCGGCGGGATCGTGCTCGGCACCGGCGACCTGTCCGAGCTGGCGCTCGGCTGGTGCACCTACGGCGTCGGCGACCAGATGTCCCACTACGGCGTCAACGCCGGCGTGCCGAAGACGCTGATCCAGCACCTGATCCGCTGGGTGATCGAGTCGGGGCAGCTCGGCGGTGACACCGACGACGTGCTGCGGGAGGTCCTCGACCAGGAGATCACCCCGGAGCTGATCCCGGGCGGCAGCCAGTCGACCGAGGAGTCGGTCGGCCCCTACGCGCTGCAGGACTTCACGCTCTACCACGTGATCCGTCGCGGCTACCGGCCACGCAAGATCGCCTTCCTCGCCTTCCACGCCTGGGCCGACGCGTCGGTCGGCGACTGGCCGCCGGGCTACCCGGACGGCAGCCGTCCGGCGTACGACCTGGCGGCGGTGAAGCACTGGATGGAGGTCTTCGTGCGGCGCTTCTTCGGCAGCCAGTTCAAGCGCTCCGCGCTGCCCAACGGGCCCAAGGTCACCCCCGGCGGCACCATGAGCCCGCGTGGCGACTGGCGGATGCCGTCCGACGCGAGCGCCGCCGCGTGGCTGGCGGAGATCGAGCGCGACCTCCCCTGAGACGCATATTGGGGTGCTGATCGCACAGGTCATGGCTACCGTGCTGCGCATGCCCGATGTGCCTACTGTCCTGCTGCGAGCGCGCACCGACGACGACCTGGATGTCCTGTTCAGCCTCGCGGCGGACCTGGACACCTGGGAAGAGCGGAACGACCGGGCGCCGGCACCGCTGACCAGGGCAGGGTTCGACGCGCGGATCGCGCGCGCCGCCGAGAACGATGTGCCTGAGGACAGCGTGACCTTCGTGGTCGACGTCGACGGTACGGCGGTCGGCACCGCGACGCTGTTCGACGTCGACTCGTACGCGCGCCATGCCGAGGCCGGGATCAACCTGGTGCCCGACGCCCGGGGCCGAGGCATCGGGACCGCGGCGATGGTCCAGCTCGTCGAGTTCGGCTTCACACGCCGCAACCTCCGCCGGATCCATCTCCAGGCGATCGCCTCGAACGCGGGCGCGATCCGTTCCTACGAGAAGGCGGGGTTCGTGGTCGAGGGTCGCCAGCGCGAACATGCGTGGGTCCGAGGCGAGTACGTGGACATCGTGCTGATGGGAGTCCTGCGCTCGGAGCGCACGGGGCTCGCCTGACTCCGGGGTCCGTGCGACATGATGGGGACATGGGCAAGCAGGAAGACTTCGTACTGCGAGCGCTCGAGGAGCGTGACGTCAGGTTCGTACGGCTGTGGTTCACCGACGTGCTCGGCTACCTCAAGTCGGTGTCGGTGGCGCCGGCCGAGCTGGAGGGGGCGTTCGACGAGGGCATCGGCTTCGACGGCTCCTCGGTCGAGGGCTTCGCCCGGGTCTACGAGTCGGACATGCTCGCCAAGCCCGACCCGACGACGTTCCAGATCCTGCCGTGGCGAGGTGACGGCCCGGCGACCGCGCGGATGTTCTGCGACATCGTGATGCCCGACGGCGCTCCGTCGTACGCCGATCCGCGACACGTGCTGAAGCGGAACCTGGCCGCCGCCGGCGAACGCGGCTTCACCTTCTACACCCACCCCGAGATCGAGTTCTACCTGTTCAAGGACAGCCCGCTTCCCGGCGTCGAGCCGGTGCCGGTCGACCGCAGCGGCTTCTTCGACCACACCCCCCAGTCCAGCGCCACCGACTTCCGTCGCGAGGCGATCACGATGCTGGAGGCGATGGGCATCTCGGTGGAGTTCAGCCACCACGAGGGCGGACCCGGCCAGCAGGAGATCGACCTGCGCTACGCCGACGCGCTCTCGACGGCCGACAACGTGATGACCTTCCGCACCGTCGTGCGCGAGGTGGCGCTGTCGCAGGGGATCTGGGCCAGCTTCATGCCCAAGCCGTTCACGACCCACCCCGGCTCCGGCATGCACACCCACGTCAGCCTCTTCGAGGGCGACCAGAACGCGTTCTTCGAGGCCGGCGCCGAGTACCAGCTGTCCAAGACGGGGCGGCAGTTCATCGCCGGCGTGCTCCACCATGCGAGCGAGATCTCGGTCGTGACCAACCAGTGGGTCAACAGCTACAAGAGGTTGCTCGCCGGTGATGAGGCGCCGCCCTACATCTGCTGGGGACACAACAACCGCTCGGCGATGATCCGGGTGCCGATGTACAAGCCCAACAAGGGCCCCTCGACGCGGATCGAGATCCGCACCGTCGACGCCGCGTGCAACCCCTACCTCGCCTTCGCAGTGATCCTGGCCGCGGGCATGAAGGGCATCGACCAGGGCTACGAGCTGCCGCGCGAGGCCGAGGACGACATGTGGACGCTGTCGGAGCGGGAGCGCAAGAGCCTCGGCATCCAGCCGCTGCCCAAGAGCCTGTACGACGCGATCAGCATCGCCGAGAACTCCGAGCTCCTCGCGGAGGCCCTGGGCGAGCACGTCTTCGACTTCTTCCTGCGCAACAAGCGCAAGGAGTGGGAGGAGTACCGCATCCAGGTCTCGCCCTTCGAGCGCGACCGGATGCTGCCGGTCATCTGAGCAGGGGCGACTCATCGTGACGCGAGTGGTGGTGGTGGAGCACGAGTCGGGGTGCCCACCGGCGTACGTCGGGACCTGGCTGACCGAGGCCGGCGCCGTGGTCGAGGTGTGCCGGCCCTGGGCGGGAGACGAGCTGCCCGCCGGATCGGTCGCTGGGTCGACGTACGACGCGCTCGTGGTGCTGGGCGGCTCGATGGGCGCGAACGACGACGACCTCCACCACTGGATCGGTCCCCTCAAGCAACTGCTCCGTGACTGCGTCGCGGCCGGGACGCCGCTGCTCGGGATCTGTCTGGGTCACCAGCTGATCACCGCCGCGCTCGGCGGGACCGTGGAGCGCAATCCCCACGGCCAGCAGGTCGGGCTCTACGACGTGGGGTGGCTGGCCGAGGCGGGGGAGGACGAGCTGGTGGCCGGCCTCGGGCCGATCCGCGGCATCCAGTGGAACCACGACCTGGTCACGGCGCTGCCCGAGCGGGCGACCGCGCTGGCCCGCACTCCTCAGGGGGAGCTGCAGGTCGTCCGGTTCGCGCCCCGCGCGTGGGGCGTACAGCTCCACCCCGAGGCCGACGAGCACATCGTCGGGGCGTGGGCCGACGGCGATCGTGAGGAGCACCTCGACCGCGGGCTCGACCAGGCGGCACTGATCGGCCAGATCGCGGACGCGCGAGCGGAGCTGGACGCCGCCTGGCGGCCGCTCGCGAGGCGCTTCGTGGAGCTGGCCGGATGAGCCGACCCGACCGCGGCCGTGCGGCCCTGGTCCGGGCCGGTTTCGCGGACGCGGAAGTAGCCGCGGCCAACCTCGCCGAGCTGGGTGAGCACGCCGGCGCCCTGGTCGCGATCCTCGGACGCACTGCGGACCCCGACCTCGCCCTGAGCGGGTTGCTCCGGCTGGCCGACCAGGTCGAGGACCGCACGGCGATGCTGACGGCGGTGGCCGACGACGAGGGCACGTCGATGCGGCTGTTGTCGGTGCTCGGTGCCAGCGCGGCCCTCGGTGACCACCTCGCACTCCATCCCCAGCACTGGCGCGAGCTGACCGACCCGACCCTCGGATCGACCCGAGCCGCTGCGTTCGCCGTACGCGCCGGACTGCTGGCGTCCGTCGGCGCCGACCCGACGGACGCAGAACCGGTCGCGACCCTCCCGGATGCCGCGGCGCTCGACGCGCTGCGGGTGGAGTATCGCCGGGTGCTGCTGCGGCTCGCGGCCCGCGACCTCGCCCACGGCCAGGGCGTCGACGACACGGCCGCCGAGCTCTCGGACCTCGCGGCGGGCACCCTGGAGGCGGGGCTCGCGGTCGCCCGGGCCAGGGTCGGCGAGGACCGGGGGCACGCCCGGCTGGCGGTCATCGCGATGGGCAAGTGCGGCGGCCACGAGCTCAACTACGTCTCCGACGTCGACGTGATCTTCGTCTACGAGCCGGTCGAGGGGGTCCCGGACGCCACGGCCGCACGGACCGCCACGCGGCTCGCCTCCCACCTGATGCAGATCTGCTCCGACCACACCGCCGAGGGAACGATCTGGCCGGTCGACGCCAACCTCCGGCCAGAGGGCTCCTCGGGACTGCTCGTGCGCACGATCGCGAGCCACCGCGGCTACTACGAGCGTTGGGCCAAGACGTGGGAGTTCCAGGCGTTGCTCAAGGCCCGGCCCGTGGCCGGCGACACGGCCCTGGGGGAGGAGTACGCCGCCATGGTCGGGCCCTTCGTGTGGGAGGCCGCGGAGCGTGACGGCTTCGTCGCCGACGTGCAGGCGATGCGGCGCCGGGTCCTCGAACACATCCCGGCCGGACTGGCCGAGCGGCAGCTCAAGCTCGGGTCGGGCGGGTTGCGCGACGTCGAGTTCGCGGTCCAGCTGCTCCAGCTCGTCCACGGCCGCGCCGACGAGACGCTGCGGGCGTCGACGACGCTCAGCGCGCTGGCCGAGCTCACCGACGGCGGCTACGTCGGGCGACCCGACGGCGAGGCGATGCACCACGCCTACTCGTTTCTCCGCACGCTCGAGCACCGCATCCAGCTCCACCAGCTGCGGCGTACCCACGTCGTTCCCGAGGACGAGCCGAGCCTGCGCCGGCTGGCGCGCAGCATGGGCTTCTTCAAGGAACCGATCTCCGAGCTCGACCAGGCCTGGCAGCACCACCGGCGAGAGGTGCGACGGCTCCACGAGAAGCTCTTCTACCGGCCGCTGCTCGCCGCGGTCGCCCGCATCCCGGGCGACGGGGTGCGCCTCTCCGCGGAGGCCGCGACCGCCCGGATGTCGGCGCTCGGTTACCGCGACCCAGCGTCCGCGCTGCGCCACCTCGAGGCCCTCACCAGCGGCGTCTCGCGGACGGCGTCGATCCAGCGCACGCTGCTGCCGGTGATGCTCGAGTGGTTCGCCGACGCGCCCGACCCCGACGCGGGGCTGTTCGGTTTCCGGCGGCTGAGCGAGGCGTTGGGCGCGACTCCGTGGTACCTCTCCACGCTGCGTGACGAGGGTCAGGTCGCCCAGCGGCTGGCCACCATCCTCGCCACCTCTCGCTACGCGACCGACCTGCTCCAGCGCGAGCCCCGGGGGGTCAAGATGCTGAGCGAGGACCTCGCGCCGCTCAGCGCGGAGGCGCTCACCGAGGAGATGGAAGCGATCGCCGAGCGACGCGACGAGGCCGACGACGCGGTCAACCGGGTCCGCGCCGTACGCCGTCGTGAGCTGTTGCGGATCGCGGCGGGCGAGCTGACCGGGGTCACCGACGTCGCCGAGGTCGGTGCTGCCCTGTCGCGGCTGACCGACGCCACGCTCGAGGCGACGTTGGCCATCGCCGGCCGGACGGTCCGCGAGGCGCGATCGCTCGCCGAGGCGCCCACCGACATGGCGATCGTCGCGATGGGTCGCTACGGCGGCTTCGAGCTCTCCTACGGCTCCGACGCCGACGTGCTCTTCGTCCACGACCCGCGGGAGGACGCCGACCCGGAGGTCGCCACCGGCTATGCGATGGCGGTGGCCAACGAGGTGCGCCGGTTGCTCGCCCAGCCCGGTCCCGACCCGGCGCTCGAGGTCGACGCCGGGCTCCGGCCCGAGGGCAAGCAGGGGCCGCTGGTCCGCAGTCTCGACTCCTACGGCGCCTACTACGCCAAGTGGTCGCGGGTGTGGGAGGCGCAGGCGCTGCTGCGCGCCGACGCCGTCGTCGGCGACGTCGACCTGCGGCGGAGGTTCACCGAGCTGATCGACCCGCTCCGTTACCCGGAGGGCGGACTCGCGCAGGACGACATCGTGGAGATCCGTCGGATCAAGGCGCGCGTCGACACCGAGCGGCTGCCGCGCGGCGCCGACCGCAACACCCACCTCAAGCTCGGCCGCGGTGGCCTGTCCGACATCGAGTGGACCGTCCAGCTGCTCCAGATGCGGTACGGCGCGGAGCACGCGGGCCTGCGCACGCCGCAGACCCTGGCAGCGCTCGAGGGTGCCCGCGAGGCCGGACTGGTCAGCGGGAGTGACGCGGCGGTGCTCGCAGAGGGCTGGGCCACCGTCAGCCGCGTGCGCAACGCGATCACCCTGGTGCGGGGCAAGCCCGGCGACCAGCTGCCGCGCGACACCCGCGAGCGGGCAGCGGTGGCGATCACGGTCGGCTACCCACCGGGTGGCACCGACGTGATGGTGAACGACTACCTGCGCCGCACCCGGCGTACCCATGCCGTCGTGGAGCGCGTCTTCTGGGAGTGACCCCCCGCGTGCCGAGTCGGCTTGTTTTCACGGTCCCAGACCGCCCAGTCGGCTTGTTTTCACGGTGCCAGGCCGCCGCGTCGGCGCGCCTTCATGTGATCGGCCGCACCCACGGTGAAGACCAGCCGACTCGGCGCTCTCCGGGGGTGAAAACAAGCCGACTCGGCACCTCGCGGGAGTGAATACGAGCCGACTCGGCGGTGCGGTGGGTGGTGGGTGAGTGGTTGGATCGGAGACATGTCTGCCACCGAGTTCCTGCAGCTGCACCGCGACCCCGAGCTGTTGACGGTCGTCAACGTCTGGGACGTGATCAGCGCCCGCGTCGTCGCCGGCACCTCCGGCACACAGGCGCTGGCCACCGCCAGTCACGGCATCGCCGCGACGCTGGGCTATGCCGACGGCGAGAACATCCCGGTCGAGGAGATGCTCGACATGTGCGGCCGGATCGCGCGGGCCGTCGACCTGCCGGTCTCTGCCGACCTCGAGGCCGGGTACGGCGACGCGCCCGGCACCATCCGCAGGGCGATCGGGCTCGGCATCGTGGGCGCCAACATCGAGGACCAGATGAGGCCGCTCGCCGAAGCTGCCCGCCAGGTCGAGCAGGTCATGGCCGCCGCGGCCGAGGAAGGGGTGCCGGACTTCGTCCTCAATGCCCGCACCGACGCCTTCCTCAGGGCCGGCGACCGCGACCCCACCGAGGTGCTCGCCGACGCGATCGAGCGGTCGAAGGCCTACCTCGACGCCGGCGCCCCGCTGGTGTTCGTGCCGGGCAGGCTCGACGAGCAGCAGGTCATCGCGCTGGTCGATGCGGTCGGGCCGCGGCGGCTGACCCTCATCGGCGTGCCCGGCTCGCTGCCGCTGGCGAGGCTCGAGGAGCTCGGCGTCGCCCGCGTCTCCTACGGACCCCACTCCCAACGCGTCGCGCTGACCGCCCTGCAGGAACTGGTCGAGGACGTCCACGCGGGCGGTGGCCTGCCGAGCACCGTCCGGGCCCTCAATTGAGCGATCCCTCGAGCGGCACCGGCTCAATGACGGGTGGGGCAGTAAGCATAATGCTAAAGTGCAGGTGAGGTGAAGGCATATGCTGATGGCGGCAGTGATTGGGGACTTGGTGCGGTCGCGGTCCTCGGTGGACCGTCCGGCGCTGCACGCGCGGCTCGCCGACGTGCTGGTCGAGGTCAATGCCGCGCTCGACCCGGCCGCGCCGCTGCGGATCACCGTGGGTGACGAGTACCAGGGCGGTTTCACCACCGTGCACGAGGCGGTCCGGGCGACGCTGCGGCTCCGACTGGCCCTCGGCCCCGGCAACGACGTGCGCCATGGCATCGGCTGGGGCGAGGCGACGGTGCTGCAGGAGGAACCCCGCGTCGAGGACGGTGCGGCGTGGTGGGCGGCCCGCGACGCCATCGCGGAGGTGCACCGGTCCGCGCAACGACCGGGCTCACGCCTGCGGCGGACGGTCTATCGGCGTGCCGACGGCACCTCGGGACCGGACCCTGCCACGCTCGAGGCCATGCTCATCTTGCGCGACCAGCTGGTCGGGAACCTCTCGGAACGCTCGTTGCTCGTGCTCCGCGGGCTGCTCGACGGGACCACCCAGCGCGACCTGGCCCGTGACCTCGGCATCACCGCCTCGGCCGTGTCCCAACGGGTGCGCGCCGACGGCCTGGCCGCCCTGGTGGCCGCCGACCGGGCGCTCGCGGTGACGCCGTGAGCTGGATCGGGCTGCTCCTGGTCGGCTTCGCCGTCACCGACCTCGTCTTCTCGGTGCGGCCGATGCGTCACGTCCCCGAGGCGGTGGGCGCCACCTGTGCCATCGCCCTCGGGCTGCTCGCAGACCTCACCGGCGGCCGCGACCTGGTGGCTCTGCTGGTCATCGCACTGCTGACGGTCGGCTGGGGCCAGGTGGTCACCCGCGGCTTCGCCTCCGACCACCCGTGGCGGCCGCTGGCCCTCTTCGGAGGTGCGGTCACCGGCGCGATCGCGCTCTCGCCGTACGCCGGGAACGTGGACGGCCCGGTCGCGCGCTGGCTCGCGGAGACGCCGGTCGTGGTGCTCGCCGGTCTGGACGGTGACCAGGCGCTCCTGCTGGCCGGCGTGATGCTGGCCCAGCTCTCCACCGGCAACGTGCTGGTGCGGCTCGTGCTCGCAGCGACCGGGACGGTCGATCCTGCGCGCGGGTCCGGTCGTGATGTTCCGACCTACCGGCTCAAGGGTGGACGCCTGCTCGGTCCGATGGAACGCGTCTTCATCGTCGGGCTCGGTCTGGCCGGCGAGCTGACCGCGGCGTCGGTCGTGGTGGCGGCCAAGGGCCTGTTGCGGTGGCCTGAGCTCCAGGCGGCCCGCGACGAGCACCCCCGCGGCCCCGGGATCCACCAGGTGACCGAGTACTTCCTGGTGGGCAGCTTCGTGAGCTGGATGCTCGCGCTGGCCGGCCTGGTGCTGCTCGGTGGCTGAGCGTTTCTCCAGTGTCGAGCCGGCGGGCACCTAACATGGAGCGCGACGGGGGCGAGACATGGATCGGGCGAGCTGGGTAACTGGTCGGCGTACGACCTGGGGCCTGGTCGCGCTCACCTGCCTCGCTGTGGGGGCTTTCGTGGTCTCGCTGGTGCCGGGCGTCCGCTCCCGCACCGGCTTCGACCCGGTCCTCGACGGGTGGCTCCAGGGCGGCACCTACGTCCTGCTGGCACTGGTCGCCGTCCGGTCCCTGGCCGGCGACCCCGCGAACCGACGCCTGCGCGCGGCCCTGGTGGCGGCCCTGGTCCTCCGCGCAGCCGGCTTCGTGCTGTTCCTCGCCGTCGTCCGGCGCACCCTGCCGCCGGACTACCCGTCGATCGCCGACACCGCCTGGCTCGCCTCCGGCGTCCTGTTCGTCCTCGGCATCGCGTACGTCGCGTGGCGGCAGTCACCACGCGCGACCCGCACCCTCGTCCTCGACGCCGTGGTCGGTGCACTGGTCACGGCCGGGATCGTCGCCTCGTTGCTGTTCGACACGTTGGTGGGGCTCACGGATCCAGCACTGCCGGACGCCGCGGTGGTGACCAACCTGACCTACCCGCTCCTCGACGTGGCGCTGCTGATCGTGGTCGTGGGCCTGCTGGTCGCGGCCAGCTTCCGGGCACCCGCTCACGTGTGGGCGTTGGCTATCGGTGCCGCAGGAGTCGCCGTGGTCGACAGCGTCTACTTCTACCAGGTGGTGGCGGGCAGCTTCGGCCCAGGAAGTCCGCTGGCAGCCCTGTCGCTCACGGCGACCGCGCTCCTCGCCTGGTCGTGCCACTGGTTGACGCCCGCGACCACGCCAGCAGCTGATGACGTACGCGGCCTGGGAGTGCCCGCCGCGCTCGCGACGGTGGCGCTCACCGTGCTGTTCCTCGACGCCGCGTTGGATGCTCCGCTGATCGGCCTGGTGCTGGTGACACTCGCCATCGTGGTCGCGAACGCCCGTGCCCTGCTCACCCGGCAGCAAGAATCGGACGTCGCCTCGGACGTGATCGAGGAGAAGCAGCTCGAGCTGGAGCGCTTCAAGGCGCTCGTAGAGGCCTCGAGCGACTTCGTGGCGATGGCCGACGTCGACGGAAACATCTTCTACGTGAATCCACGGGGCCGGGCGATGGTGGGCATCGACCCGGACCTCGACGTGTCCGGGACGACGGTCGCGGACTTCCTGCAGCCCGAAGCGTGGGAGGAGTGGCAGGCCGAGCGTCGCCCGGCCATGCTCGCCCACAAGACCTGGCACCGGCAGCAACACCTGCGCCACTGGCAGGGGGCCGCGCCGGTCCCGGTCGCCAGCTCCAGCTTCGCGATCGACCACCCCCTCACCGGGGAGCCGTGGCTGCTGGCGACGGTGCAGCGGGACGTGACGGATCTCCGGATGGCCGAGTCGGAGCTGGTGCGGTTCAAGGCACTGGTGGAGGCGTCGTCGGACTTCATCGCCCTTGCGACGACCGAGGGCACCGTCGAGTACCTCAATCCCGCGGGGCGAGAGCTGGCCGGGCTGGACGCCGACGTCGACGTCGCGACCACCACGATCGCGGACTATCTGACCGAGGAGGGCCAGCGGGCCTCGGTCGAGTTCGAACAACCGGCCGTGCTCGAGCACGGCCGGTGGCAGGGAGAGTCGACGCTGCGCGACCTGCGGGGCGGCCCACCCACTCCCGTCCTGATCAACAGCTTCCTGATCCGTCACGCCACGACCGGCGAGCCGTGGCTGCTGGGCACCGTGCAGCGCGACATCTCACGTCGGCTCGCGCAGCAGGCAGAGGTCCAGCGTCTGGCCGACCAGCGACAGGTCCTGCTCACCCACCTGGTCGAGGCGCAGGAGGACGAGCGGGCACGGATCGCGGCCGACGTGCACGACGACTCCGTTCAGGCGCTGGCCGTGGTCGAGCTGCGCCTACAGCTGTTGCGGAAGGTGCTGGAACGGGAGAACCCCGCGCTGCTGGAGGACCTGGCAACGCTCGAGGGAGCCGTCGTCGGTGCGACCGAGCGGCTGCGTCACTTGCTGTTCGACCTCGAGTCGCCAGCCAGGGAGACCAACCTGGAGACGGCGCTCCACGAGGCAGCCGCCTATGTGCTGGCGGACACCGTGCGCTGGACCGTCGAGGCACCCGACGGGACCGACCTACCCAGCGCTGACCGGGTGATCGCCTACCGGATCGCCAAGGAAGCGCTGGTCAACGTGCGCAAGCACGCCGAGGCCTCTCACGTCACCGTGCAGCTGCAGTCAGTCGACGGCTGGGTCGAGCTGACCGTGACCGACGACGGTCGCGGATTCGACAGCGAGCAGGAGTCGGACCAACCCGGCCACCTCGGCCTGCGAGGTATGCAGGACCGGGCGGCAATCGCAGGCGGCAGCGTCGACGTGTTCTCCCGTCCCGGAGCCGGCACCACGGTGCGCCTTCGGCTGCCGGGCCCGACGAACGCTCTCGGGTCGGCCAACGGGCATCATTGAGCCGTCACCGGATCGGGGCACGCGTCGTGCCGACCGGGCAGGTCCGAGAGCTGTACCAGCGCGAGGCGGTCAGGGTCGCCGTCGAAGGGCGTGGTGCACACGTTGAGGTGCCGGCCACCCGGCCCATCGGTGTCGAGCACCGTGCACCACCGGGACTTCTCGCCCCGAAGTGCCAGCTCCACGGCGTCGCTGAGCCGGACCAGACGCCCTACTCCCAGGGTGGCCACGACGGGCCCGCGCACGTCCAGCCCGGCCGCGCCGAGCAGGCCGGCCGCGGTGCGGTTCGCATCGACGACGTCGAGGCGCGTCGACGTACGGCGCACCAGGAGAAGTCCGACGTCGGAGTCACGCAAGAGGTCGGGAAGCATGACGTCCACGTTGCTCGACGTACCGGGGAGTGCGCAGATGCGCAGGCACCGGATGGGGGTAGTGCCCAGGTGCCATCGACCCCGGGGCCGGGTGGGGCGTCAGCGGCCGGGGCCGGGGCCGGTGATGAGCTGACGCAGGACCTCCGCGCCCGTGGGCGTCGCGAGCACGACCTCGCCCTGTGCGCAGCGCGCGACGAGGTCGGGCAGGGAGCCGCCGATCCGGCCCTTGACAAGATAGCCGCGGGCGCCCGCGTGAAGGATGCCGAGCAGGGTCTGGGGCGCCGTCTCCGCGGAGACGGCGATGATGACGACGGGGTGGCCGGTGGCGAGGGCGCGCACGGCTTCGACGCCGCCGCCAGGCATCCGGACGTCGACCAGCGCCACATGCGGGCGGGTGGCGCCGGCGACCCGGACCAGGTCGGCACCGGTCGCGGCGTCGCCGACGACCTCGAAGCGGGAATCGCTGTGGAGCAGCGCGATCAGGGTCTCACGCATGGTGTCGTCGTCGTCGGCGACCACGACCCTGATCGAACCCATGGCGCACCTCTTCTCGTCGACAGGTCTCAGGGTGGGGCCTGCCCAATCCGTGGGAACGCGCCACGGGGGCCATATGCCTAGTACGTTGGCACTACAGGCGATGGACAACCGGGGGGACGAGTTGGACGGCCAACAGGTACGGGTCCTGATCGTGGACGACCATGAGGTGCTGGCAGCGAGCCTGGCGCAGGCGCTGGACGCCGAGCCCGACCTTCACGTCGTCGGCCGCGCCGGCTCTCTCGCACGCGCCGAGGCCCTGATCCCGAGCGAAGCCCCCGACGTCCTCCTGCTCGATCACCGGCTCCCGGACGGTGACGGCGTCACCGCGATTCCGCGGCTGTTGGAGCTACGGCCCTCGATGGCCGTCGTGGTGCTGACGGCCAGTGCGGCCGAGCACGTCATGGTGGCCGCGATCGAGGCCGGTGTCTCCGGCTTCGTCTCGAAGACTCGCGGCCTCGGTGAGTTGACGACCGCCGTGCGGGCGGCCGCGGCGGGCGAGGCAGTGATCTCCCCGGAGATGTTGTCCCGGTTGTTGCCGCGCTTCCAGCGGGGTCGTTCGGGTGTCGCTCGGGTGACCCTGACCGAGCGGGAGCGTGAGGTGCTGGGACTGGTCGCGGAAGGCCTGACCAACGCCGCGATCGCCGAACGGCTCACCGTCAGCGTCCACACCGTGCGCAACCACGTCGCCAACCTGTCCGGCAAGCTCGGGGCGAGCTCCAAGCTCGAGTCGCTCTCGATCGCAGTGCGCGAGGGTCTGCTCCCGGACCGCTGACTCGTCGGTCTAGTGCATCCGGGCTACTCCAAGATGCCGTCAAGGGGTGACGCGACGACGGCATCGAGTCGGTGAGACTGATCTCACGCCCCTCGTTCTCTCCCCCGTGGATGAGGGTCGTCGGCGCCCGGCTCGACCAGTTTCTCCGGCTAGCCCTCGAGACACCGAGGGCCGGGCGCCGTCCCCCCGAAGCAGCACCCACGGTGATCCCGTCTGCCGACGTCGTCACCGGTGAAGGGCCTCTGCCGTCGCAGGGGCCCCTTCGCCCTTCGCGGCGCGAGTGTCAGCCGACGTTGCCGCTGATCCACCGCAGCAGCACCCGGCCGAGCGGCGAGGGCCTGGTGTCGCTCGGAGTGTTGCTGAACCCGCTCGAGGTCACCATGCTCCAGCCGTGACCGTCGGGCGTCGCGACGTAGCGGGTGACCGGAGCGGGGGAGAGCCTGACCGCCCGTCGCAGCACCGAGGTGCTGATGTCCTCGTCGGCATCGGAGCCGGCGACGAGGAACGGGACCCGGATCTTGCGCGCCGCCTTGAGGACCCGGGGCACATCTGGCCACGCCGGGGGACTGGACAGGTTCACGATCGCGTCCGCCCCAGCCTCCTGACCGGCGCCGGTGGCCAACGCGCCTCCCATCGAGGCACCGACGAGGGTGACCCGGCGGGCGCCGTGCTCACGCGCCCAGTCCACGGCTGAGCCGATCCAGGCGCGGGGGTTGTCGGAGACCGGATCGGAGCAGACCGTGTCGCCGTAGTAGCAACCGTCGACCAGCACTGCACGGACGCCGTGACGGGTCGCCCACTCGGCGTACGGCAGCCACCCGCACAGGCCAGCACCGCCGGTCTGGTGGAGGAAGACAGCGACGTCTGGTCCGGCACCGAGCTCAGCCGCCGCCAACCAGGTGGTCGCATCGGGACCGGGGATGGTGAAGGTGCGTCCGGGGACATCGAAGCTGCAGCGGTCGGCCAGCCGGACGCTCTCCGGGGGCGCAGGATCCGCCGCCGTGGCCGACTCGGGAGCATCCGACCGGGGGACGTTCGACTCGCTGGCGGCCGGGTCGACACGATCCCGCTGAGATGCCGGTTCGCTCGCGCAGGACGTGAGTGCCAGTACGCCGATCAGGAGCGCCAGGCTCCACCCCCGTGCCGCCAACATGTGTCAAGATTGACATATGCCGTCGACCGCGTCCACCCTCGGCTTCGCCATTCTCGGCCTGCTCGCGCGCCGGGAGTCCAACGGCTACCAGCTCGCGCGTCGCCTCGAGCGTCCCGTCGGCTACTTCTGGACCGCCCGCCACAGCCAGATCTATCCGGAGCTCGCACGGCTGGCCGATGCGGGACTGGTGACCTACGTCGAGGAGCCCGGTCGTGGCCCGCGCTCGACCAAGCGGTACCAGATCTCCCAGGCCGGCCTCGCCGCGCTCGCAGCGTGGGTGTCCGGAGAGGACGAGCCGCAGCCGGTGCGCGACCTCGAGGTGCTCCGGCTGTGGTCGGTCTGGACGGTCGATCCCATCACCGCCCGCGGAGTGGCGCGGGCCGCCCGGGACCGCCACGCCGATCAGCTGGCAGCGTACGAGCGCGAGCTGGCGGACGTCGCGGCGGACCCCGCGTCCACCAACCCCAGTGAACCGGCCTTCGCGAGCCGACTGACGCTCGAGGGCGGCGTCCGCTCGCGGCGGGCGGCTGTGGAGTGGTGCGAGTGGATGCTCAGCCAGTGGCCGGAACCGTGCGAGACCCCGGAGTAGTGTTCACACACCGGCTGGTCGCGAGATCAGCCCTGACCTCGCAGCCACGCCCCCGGACCCGTGCGTCGCCCACGGAAGTTCCGAGCCATGCCACGTCCCCACCGCACGTTCTCCGACGCCTCGCACCGCCAGGCGCGAGTGCTGGCTCCCGAGATCCTGCACACCTACCTGGTCGAACCACTGCGTGAGTCCATCGCCGAGGTCAAGCCACACCTGCGCGGCTGGTTGCACCTCGGCATCGTGCCCCTGACGGTGGCGGGCGGCCTCGTGCTGATCCTGATGTCACCGGACGGCGTCACCCGGGCAGGGTCGACGATCTTCATCGCGTCGGCGCTGCTGCTGTTCGGTGTCTCCGCTGCCTACCACCGCGGGAGCTGGTCCCCGGGGACGTGGCGCACCCTGCGCCGGCTCGACCACTGCAACATCTTCGTGCTGATCGCCGGGTCCAGCACGGCGTACGCCCTCCTGCTGCTGGACCGCGATGAGAGCACCCCGATGCTGGTCATCGTCTGGTCGAGCGCGCTGGTGGGCGTCGCGGCGCGCTTCGTGTGGCCCGACGCGCCACGGTGGATCTCACCACCGATCTATGTCGGTTGCGGGTGGGGCGCGGTCCTCTTCATCCCGGGCTTCCTGGACGGCGCCTCGCAGCTCGGGGCTGTCGGCGCGGCCACACTCGTGCTGCTCGCAACCGGCGGCGCGTTGTACATCGCGGGAGCCGTGGTCTACGGACTCCGCCGACCCGACCCCTGGCCCCGCTGGTTCGGGTTCCACGAGGTCTTCCACGCCCTCACGGTGCTCGCCTTCGCCAGCCACTACGGGGGCATCCTGCTGGCCACCCAGGCCATGCGCTGACTCCTGTCCCGTGCCCTACTCGGCCGGGTGGCTGTCCGTCCTCAGGTGGAGCCACGGACGGGACAGATCGAAGGCTCGGCCCGAGACGTCCGTGGGCACGATCTCCACCACGTTGTACTTGGGCGATCGCACCCATGGTCGCAAGGGCAGGTCCTCGGCCCGGTGGGCCTCGTCCTCCTCCAGCAACCGCGGCGTGCCCCGGACCACGACGCTGCGCGCGGAGTCCTCGTCGTACTCGTCGATCTCGAAGGCCACCTCCGACCCCAGGGCCACGCTGAGCAGCTTGTTGCCCTCGCCGGTCCGGAACAGCAGGGTCTGCTGGTCGACCGCGTAGTTGATCGGGGTGAGGTGGAGCTCGTCGACGAGCCGGAACGCCAGCCGCCCGACCTCGTGCGTGCGGAGCATGTCCCAGCACTGTTCCAGGGACAGCTCGGTGACTCCTTCGGGTGTGGGCATCGTGACCTCTCCTGTCTCCTCGTACTGTGAGTCTCACTCTCGACGTTAGGTCGAGCCGGTGGCGGCAGGCAGGGGCGAAGGTCCCTCTGTTCGAGTCAGCCGGTCCAGGCCCGCCCGAGCCCCAGTGCCACGGCCTCCTCGCGCAGTTCCTCCCGGACCCGGGGGTGAGCGGCGTGCTCGACCAGCTGCCGTGCCTGTTCGTGCTGGTCGTGACCGAAGACCTCCGCCACCCCCTGCTCGGTCACGACCGCGCTCATCTGGAACGAGGTCACCGGCTCGTCGACGAGGGGGACGATCGTGGACACGTCTGCCTTGGGATGCCACGACCGCAGTGCGATGACCGCCTGACCACCGGGGCTGTGCAGGGCCCCGACGATGAAGTCGGTCTGGCCGCCGAAGCCGGAGTGGATCCGGGCGGCGATCCGGGAGGCGTTGGCCTGTCCGAAGAGATCCACCTGGAGGGCGGTGTTCACGCTGACCATCGCCTGGTTGCGCGCGATCCGGCCGGGGTCGTTGGTGACCTCGGTCCGCGTCATGTGGACGCGTTCGTTGCCGTCCACCCAGTCGATCAGCTCCTCGGAGCCGAACAGGAACGACGCCGTGATCGGGACGTCAGGGTCGAGGGCTCCCGCCTGCTCCAGCGTGAGCACGGAGTCGGAGAACATCTCGGTCCAGATCCGCAGCCCGCGACGACCCACGAGGCCCCGCATGGTCGCGTCGGGGACCGCTCCGATGCCGGCCTGGAGCGTGGCGCCGTCGGTGACCCGAGCGGCGACCAGCGCTCCGATCCTCACCGACTCCTCGTCGAGATCAGCCATCGGAGCATGCGTGAGCGGCTCGTCGGCCTCCACCATGACGTCGATCAGGGCGACGTCGAGCTCGGCGTCGCCGTACGTCCAGGGCAGGTGCTGGTTCACCTGGGCGATCACCAGCCCGTTGCGGGCGCGCACCGCCTCGACCGCGGCCGGCAGCACGTTGACCTCCGTGGCGAGCGACACCTTCCCGCCGCGGGGACGGGTCGTGTGGATCACGACGGCGTCCGGCGGGGTGACGGTGGCGAGAAGCGTCGGCACCAGGGAGAGCCGGGAGGGCACGTAGCTCAGCCGCGGGCTTCGCCGCATGCCGGGACCGACGAACGGGGTCTCGAACCACACCCCGTCCCGGTCCGGCAGGCCCGGCTGGCCGTTGAGCACCCACAGCCGGTACGACGGGACAGCCGCGTCCAGCAGGGCCAACGTGTGCCAGGGGGTGGCGTGGTTTCCGCTGACCACGATGCGTGGGTTGTCCGGGAGTTTTCGCAGGTGCTCGACGAGGGTCACCGCCCCATCCCAGCACGAGAACCACTGCCCGTGTCGGCCGATGCGGACCCAGCTGGTCGCGTCGTCTAGATTTCGACGACGTGAGTGCACAGGCCCCGTCCGCAGTGATCCTCGTCCGCGCCGCCAAGTTCCTGCCGAACCCCGCCACGGCCGCGGACAACGCCTTCCAGTCCGACGTGCCCGCGGGAGAGGAAGCCGGGGCCATCTCGGCCCGGGCGTTGCAGGAGATGGACGCGGTCGCAGAGGCGCTGCGCGTCGCGGGCGTCCGCGTCCACGTCTTCGACGACGGGGATCACACCAGGCCCGACAGCGTGTTCCCGAACAACTGGATCTCGACCCACGCCGGCGGCACGGTCGCGGTGTTCCCGATGTACGCCTCGAACCGTCGTCACGAGCGTCGTGCCGACGTGCTCGAGATGTTGAAGTCGCACTACCGGGTGCAGACGATCGTCGACTACTCAGGCCTCGAGCCCGACGGCGTCTTCCTCGAGGGCACCGGGGCCATGGTGCTCGACCACGTCTCGCGGGTCGCCTACACCGCGCGGAGCCACCGGGCCAACGCCCAGGTCCTGGAGCGCTTCTGCACCGATTTCACCTACGAGCCGATGGTCTTCGACGCCGTCGACTCCGCGGGCGTGCCGGTCTACCACACCAACGTCATGGCCTGCGTCGGCACCGACGTCGCCCTGATGGCGCTGGACATGATCCCCGACGTCCAGCGTCGGCAGGAGGTCCGCGAGCGGCTCACCGTCAACGGCCGCAGAGTGGTGGAGCTCACCGAGGAGCAGGTCCGCGAGTTCGCAGGCAACGCCGTGGAGCTCTGCGGTTTCACGCCAGCGGGCAAGCGCCGCTACATCATGGCGATGTCGGCCCGGGCCCGTCGCAGCCTGCGTCCCGACCAGGTGGAGGCCATCGAGGAGTCCTGCGAGATCGTCGCCGTCGACATCCCCACCATCGAGCTCGCGGGCGGATCGGTCCGCTGCATGATCGCCGGCATCCACCTCGATCGTCGCCCGCTCGACCTCCAGCCCGAGCTCTCCGACGCGGTGCTCGCCATCAACGAGGACCACCCGGTCACTCCGGACGGACGCCTCGTCGACGTGGACAGCTAGGGTGCCCTAGTGCCGGTTCTGCTCTTGGTCGGGGCGGGACATGCGCACCTCTACGTCGTGAAGCGTGCCGCGGAGCTGGCCGCCGCCGGCTACCGGATCCACCTCCTCGCCCCGCGGTTCTTCGACTACAGCGGGGTCGCGTCGGCGACGGCTGCGGGGGCATTGCCTCGTGACGCCGGACGGATCGACGTGCGGGCGCTGGTCGGTGACTCGGGCGTGGAGTTCCACGAGGCCGCCCTGGCGTCCCTCGATCAGGAGGCACGGATCGCCGTCACGTCGACCGGTGCCCACCTGTCCTACGACGTGCTCTCCCTCAACATCGGCAGCGTGGCGGCAACGGCCGGGATGCAGGTCCACCCGACGGTGCTGAAGGTGAAGCCGCTGAGCGGCCTGGCCGATCTGGATCGGCGGCTCGGAGCGTCCGACCGGCAGGGCGCCACGGTCACGGTGGTGGGTGGCGGCGCCTCCGGCGCGGAGCTGGCGGCGCACCTGGCGGTCCGTCGAGACGTCGTACAGGTCAGCTTGGTGGAGGCCGGGCCTCTCATCGGTCCGGACCTGCCAGCACGCGCCCGGAGGAGGATCGAGCGGCTCCTCGCCCGGCGCGGCGTCGCTGTCCGCACCGGGTGTGAGGTGCGCGAGATCGGTGAGCGGCGGCTGGTCTGTGACGACGACACCGAGATGACCCACGATGTCGCCCTGCTCGCGACCGGGCTGACGGCGCCCCCGCTGCTCACCGAGCTGGGACTGGGCGATGACAGCGGGGTGCCGGTGCGGGCGACCCTCCAGCACGTGGGCCGGGACGAGATCTACGCGGTCGGTGACTGCGCGCGTTTCCTCCCGGGTCCGCTGCCCCGCATCGGAGTGCACGGGGTGCGGCAGGGGCCCGTGCTGCACCGCAGCCTGCTCGCGCGGGTTCGCGGAGAGTCACTGCCGGAGTACGAGCCCCAGCGACGTGCGCTGTCGATCCTCGATCTCGGTGACGGTGTCGGGCTCGCCGTCCGCGGACGCTGGTGGTGGTACGGCGCGGGGCCGCTGCGCCTCAAGCGGTTCATCGATCGACGTTGGCTGAAGATCTATCAGGCTGGTCCGTCCGGTCACCGGAGGTCGCGTCGACCTCGATCCCGTTCCAGAACGCGACCCGGCCCTTGATGCGACGGGCGAGGGGTGAGGGATGACGGTAGGTGAAGGCGCCGTCCGGGACGACCTGGTCGTCGACGTGGACGTCGTAGTAGCTCGCGACGCCCTTCCAGAAACACAGGCTGGTCGTCCGACTGGGGTGCAGCACGCCGTCGGCGACGCTGGACAGCGGGAAGTAGGCATTCCCCTCCACCGTCACGACGTCGTCCGACGTGGCGACCTGGGTCGTCCCCACCCGCGCTGAGGCGCTGGCCGTCCGTCGTACCGTGCGCAGCAGCCCCAGGGTGGTGGCGACCGCGGCCCCACCGACCGAGAGCAGGAGCGCCTCCAGCCCGGCGGTCCCCGATCCGGTCCAGGTCGGCCCGTCCAAGCGGCCGGCCGCAGACAGGACTCCGGTGAGCGCCAGCGCAGCGCCGAGCCCGGCGGCACCGGCGAGCAGGATGCGGCGTCGAGCCGAAGGATCCCCGGCCGAGGCGTCCTGGCCGACGACCCAGGGCCAGGCCGCAGCCAGGATGAGCGGCGCGAGGTGCCAGGTGGTGGCGGGCCGCCACGCAGCGAGCACGGACCAGAGCACCCCGATCACCAGCGTCCCGACGAGCCCGGGGTTGCGGGTCGCCCTGGTCCAACGGACCCCGGTCGCGGGCGTCGACGCCGGCCGATAGCCCGGATCGACGGCAGTGATGGCGTCCACCACCTGACGCACCGACGGGTTCACCAGCGCCCGGTCGCCCACGAAGACGGTGGGCACCGTCTCGTCGCCACCGGTGGCGCCACGGACCCGGGCCGCGGCGTCCGGCGACGACCAGATGTCGTGCTCGACCGTCGCCACGCCGGCGCGGCTCAGCCGACGACGTAGTGACCCGCAGAAGGGGCACCCGGGACGCCACATCACCTCGACGGTGGGTGAGGTCCGGTGGGGCTGGGGCATGTCTTCTCCTCGTTGCGGATGGAAGAGGCGGTCAGCGCGCGCGTCGAGCGCCCATGAGGAGGACGAGGCCGAGGAAGAGCCCGAAGATCAGGTGCTCGACGATGAAGGTGCCGTAGCCGACCATCTCGGCCATGTCGGTGATCTGGTCGCCGCTGTCGAAGATCGCTGCGGCGAGGGGGAGTCCCACGAAGGAGCTGATCACGAAGACCAGGCCGCCCCAGACGGTCGCGGCCGCGACCATGGCCATGCCACCGATCCGGGTCAGGCTGGCGAGGACGCCGAACATGACGCCGTACATCGCGCCGACCATCATGTGGACGAGCGCTCCGAGGATGGCCGGTCCGGCGATGAACTCGAAGTTCGACCCGCCCATGGCGCTCTCCATCGAGGACATCATGTCGGCGGGGGAGATGAAGACCGATGCGATGTGGTAGAGCGGGGTGAAGAAGCCGGAGCCCTGGTACGTCGCGCCGGCGATCATCGCGTAGCCGGCCATCATCAACGACGCGATGACGCCGGCGAACGCGCCCGTCGACGCGGCTCGGACGAGGCGGGTCCGGGTGGTGGGGGCCTGGGTGGCGGTGCTCATGGTGTCCTCCGTGTGACGTGGTGGCGATGGGCCGATTCGTCAGGGGAACCCGGTGACCTCGCTGTGAGCATCCCGAAGCTCGAAGGGATCCTCGAAGGAATCAGAGCGTCCCGACTCGGACCTGGACGTGCCCGCCGCGCAGGCTCCAGGCCTGCACGTCGTGTGACGTGTGCTCCAGCAGCGTCCAGGGACGCGCCGTGATGTCGGCTCCGCCCAGCCAACAGGCCAGACGCGCAGCCGGACCGAGCAGCCGGGCCCAGCCGCGGGGTGGCTGCATGTCGACGATCGCGGCGTGACCTCCGGGCCGGACCACGGCGGTGGCCCGCCGCCATGCCCGGTCGGGGTGGGCCATCAGCGACAACGAGTAGGTGAACAGCACGGCATCGAACCCCGCACCCGCGCCATCCAGCCCCACGGCGAGGGGGTCGAGCTGCTCGGCGTCCGCCTCGATCAGGAGGATGCGCTCCGGAGGCAGCTGCCTGGTCTTGCGCCGGGCGAGCTCGAGCATCTCCCGGCTGCGGTCGACGCCGACCACCTGCCCACTCGGCCCGACCGCGGCGAGCAGGCCCGGGAAGTTGAGGCCGGTCCCGCAGCCGATGTCCAGGACGCGGGAACCGTCTCGGAGCGGCAGGGCAGCAATGGCACGGTCGCGGCCGACCCCGTACAGCGGCTCGGCAGACAGCCGGTCGTACCACGAGGCGTAGCGCGTGTAGCGAGACATGGGATCCTTGCTCTTCAGGAACGCAATGGGACCGGTGCTGCGCACTGGACCAGTGGGAGTGAGAACACCGTGTCGGATCCGCAGGTCCCAGCACCCCACAGCCGAGCGGGAAGAGATCTCCGTGCTCACCGGGTTTCCCCGTCGTGACGGCCCCTCGACCCCCGGATGACGCTACCCGGAAGTCCTCCTTCCGGAACTTGGTCGAGCCCGAGATCGAGGTGCTGCTGCGCGTGGCCCTCACCATCACCTCGAACAAGGACGATGCCGAAGACCTCGTGCAGGAGAGCCTGCTGCGCGCCTACCGGGCGATCGATCGCTTCGACGGTCGGTATCCGCGGGCCTGGCTGCTGACCATCCTGCGCAACACGAACGCCAACCTGCACCGCCGTCGCCGACCGGGCACGATCGGCGACTGGGAACTCATCCAGACCGCCAGACCGGCGTTCGGTAGAGCAGAGCTGCCGAGTGCCGAGGAGAGCTTCGTGGACCACGAGCTGCACGCGGACCTCGACACCGCCGTACGTGCGCTCGACCCTCGCTTCCGGGCCGCCCTCATCCTCGTCGACGTGCACGACCTGAGCTACGCAGAGGCTGCCGCGGTCATGGGGGTCCCCATCGGCACCGTGATGTCGCGACTCAGCCGCGCACGTGACCGCGTCCGGACATCGCTGCGTTTCAGCCCACTCACCCGAGGAGACCTGCCATGACCGGCACGTTGCGTCAGATGCTGACCTGCCACTGGTCCGCGCGCCGGATCCAGCGTTACCTCGACGCGGACCCGGCTGCCCGGCTCACGCCCGGCGAGGTCTCGCGGCTCGAGGAACACCTCGCGACGTGCGAGAAGTGCTCCCGGGTCGCCACCGAGCACCGTGCCCTGCACAAGGCGCTGTCCCTGTGGTCGGGCGGAACAGCCGTCGACCCGCGATCGGTCGATCGGGTCCGGGACTTCCTGTCCACCATCAACGACGAGGACAGTGCATGACCACCACCGACCAGCAGACCGTGGCCGCCGAGCAGGACGAGCCGTGGGACCTCCTGGTCGTCGGGGGCGGGACCGCCGGGATCGTCGGAGCCAAGACCGCTGCGCGGCTCGGGGCCCGAGTTCTCCTGGTTGAACGCGACCGCACCGGGGGTGACTGCCTGTGGACCGGCTGCGTGCCGTCCAAGGCCCTGTTGGCCGCGGCCGGCGTCGCTGCCGCCGCACGAAACGGGCATCGTTTCGGCATCGACGTCGCGGAGGTCTCCGTCGACTTCGCACGGGTGATGGGACACGTGCGAGCGACGATCCAGCACATCGCGCCGATCGACTCCATCGAGGCACTCGAGAAGGCGTCGGTCACGGTCAGCACCGCCACCGCGCGCTTCACCGGCCCGGACTCGGCCGAGGTCGACGGGACTCCCGTGAGATTCCGGCAGGCCCTCGTCGCCACCGGGGCCTCCCCAGCGGTGCCGCCCATCCCCGGTCTCAGCGACGTCGAGTTCTTGACCAGCGACACGGTGTGGGGACTCACCGAGCTCCCAGCGGACCTGGTGGTTCTCGGCGGCGGGAGCATCGGCTGCGAGCTGGGCCAGGCCTTCGCCCGCCTCGGCAGCAGGGTCTCCGTGGTCGAGGGCGCACCCAGGATCCTTCCTCGCGAGGACCCGCTCGCTGCAGCGGAGCTGGCGCGCGTCCTGGTGGACGACGGCGTCGACCTCCTCACCGGCTCGGGAGTCGCCAGCGTCGAGCCCACGGGTCCCGGGTCGGGGGTCCTCCACCTCGAGAGCGGCCGGCAGGTTCCCTTCTCCTGTCTCCTGGTCGCCGTCGGACGAGCGCCACGCACCCGTGGCTTCGGACTGGATGCTGCGGGAGTCGACGTCGACGACCGCGGTTTCGTCGTGGTCGACGACCTGCTGCGCACGACCAATCCACGCATCTGGGCCGCCGGCGACCTCACCGGTCACCCGCAGTTCACCCACACGGCCGGCGTGCACGCGAGCCTGGCCTCGTCGAACGCCGTTCTCGGCGTACGCCGCAAGGTCGACCTGACTGCCGTGCCGCGCGTGACCTTCACCGACCCCGAGGTTGCCGCCGTCGGCATCGAGACCGACCGGCCTCCGTCCGGGCTCCGCACCATCGACTGGGCCCACGCGCACGTCGACCGGGCGGTGGCGGAGGGAGCATCCGGTGGATTCGCCCGTCTCGTCATCGACAAGAAGGGCAGGGTGCTCGGTGCCACGGTGGTCGGTCCGCGAGCGGGGGAGACCCTGGGTGAGCTGACCCTGGCGATCACCCGGGGACTCACGACCCGGGACCTCGCCGGCGTGACCCATGCCTACCCGACGTACAACGACGGACCGTGGAACGCGGCCATCGCCGACGTCCAGGACCAGCTGGAGCGTCCCGCCACCCGGCGTGCCCTGGGCGCGCTGGCACGGGCCCGCTCGTGGTGGGTCGGTCGGGACGACTGACCCGCTGACGGACGTCTCGCGCTCAGGCGAGGTCTCGATAGCCCGCCACGATGCGCTGGGCGGCGCTGACGCCGACGACGGCCGCCCACACGGTGGCGATCACCCCGGCCTGGGCCGGAATGACGAGCCACAACGAGTGCACGGCGATGGTCTCGGTTCCCTCCGCGAGGCCTCCGAGGAAGCTGAGCGAGCGACCATCCGCACGTTGCCGTCCGGTCCGTTCGGCGATGGAGGAGAACGCCAGGAACGCGGTCCCGTTGAGGTAGTAGGCGAGGAGGACCAGCAGGAAGGGCCACCAGGCGGCGTCGTACTGATGGGCGGCACCGATGGCCACGCCGACCACCGTCGCGCCGTACACCGTGAAGTCGGCCGTGATGTCGAGGAAGCCGCCCGCCTCGGACCCCTGGGACGTCTGGGTGTTTCCGCGGGCGGTGGCGTGGCGCCGTCGAGCCAGGGGGCCGTCGAGTCCGTCCATCGCCCGGGAGAACAACCACAGCCCCAGCGCCCACCACCACAGCTGCCCCGCAGCGGCGGCGGCACTCGCCAGCCCGGTTGCCAGGCCGAGCATGGTCAGCCGGTTCGGACTCACGAGCGGTCGATCGATCAGCCGGGCGGCCCCGGACAACGGCCGGTCCAGGACCCGACGGACGGTCGCGTCAAACATGGGTCGCGTCGGCGGCCGGCGTGCCCACGCCGCGAGCGTTCAGCCGTCGCGCCCAGAAGGACCCGCCGGCCACGAGGAGCACCAGGGCGGAGCCGGCGGCGGCCAGACCCCACGGGTTGGTGCCGTAGGCGCCCAGTGCGGCGTACGCGAGGCTGCCGGGCACCATGCCGACGGCACTGCCCACGAGGTAGTGGCGGAACCTGACGCCCGAGAGCCCGGAGGCGTAGTTGATGGCGATGAAGGGCACGAGCGGGACCAGGCGGACGATCAGCACCGCGGACAGTCCGTGGTCGGTCAGCAGCGCGTCCACTCGCGCCACCCGGCCGCGGATCAGTCGGTCGACGACCTCACGCCCCAGCAACCTCCCGAGGCCGAACGCCACGACCGCGCCGACCAGGGCCGCGGCGAGCGCCAGTCCTGCTCCGATCCACAGCCCGAACAGCGCTCCGCCGGCCGCCGTGAGGAGTGCCTTGGGGCACGGGATGAGCGCGAGTCCGGTGTAGAAGGCGAAGAACAGGGCAGGTCCCCACAGGCCCGCCTCGTCGACGCGTGCCCTGAAGGCCGCGATGTCGGGGGTCCCGAGGATGAGGGCAAGGACGACAACACCGATCACAATCAGGATCAACGCGCCTGCCTTGATGAGGGCGGCTCGACTCATGCGTCATCCTGACTGGTGGCTGAAGTGGACGTGCTACCCCGGGAAGTCCCTGAGCACCTCGAAGTGTTCCCGATGTGACATGTTCCCTGCCCCGGAGGTCCGATGTTCCCGCGCCCTGCCCGACTGCTGCTCCCGGCCGCGCTGCTCGGACTGGCCACCTCCGCCTGTGCCGCCCCGGCCGCGCCGGCGGGCTCGACGTCCGAGGACCGCTCCTGGGGGCAGATCACCGAGCAGGCCGAGGGGCAGACCGTCGACCTGTGGATGTACGGCGGTGACCAGCAGGGCAACGCCTACGTCGACGACGTGCTCACGCCGGCGGCCGCCGAGCTCGGGGTGACGTTGCGGCGGGTCCCGGTGGCCGACACCAAGGACGCCATGACCCGCATCCTCGCCGAGCGGCAAGCCGGCCAGGAGGACGGCGCCGTGGACCTGGTGTGGGTCAACGGCGACAACTTCGCGACCGGCAAGCAGGCCGACGCCTGGCGCTGTGGCTGGTCCTCCCAGTTGCCGAACATGACCTTCGTGGACCCCGACGACGCCCTGGTCACCCAAGACTTCGGCACCGAGGTCGACGGCTGCGAGGCGCCCTGGCACAAGGCCCAGTTCACCCTCGTCTACGACGCGGCGCGGGTCGACGAGCCGCCGACGTCGATGTCGGGTGTCCTGCAGTGGGCGAAGGACCACCCGGGACGATTCACCTACCCGGCCCCGCCCGACTTCACCGGCTCGGTCTTCCTCCGCGAGGCGTTCTACAGCACCTCCGGGGGGTATGCGGAGATCCCGGCGCAGTTCGACCAGGACGCGTACGACGAGCTGACCCCCGAGCTCTGGACCGCGCTGACGGACGTGGCGCCGTCGCTGTGGCGGCAGGGCAGGACCTACCCCCGCGACTCGGTCGCCCTGGACCGTCTCTACGCCGACGGGGAGGTGGACATGACCATGACCTACGGACCGGCGACGCTCACCGAGCTCGTCGCCGACGGCACCTTCCCGCCGAGCACCCGGGTCCTGCCCCTGGCGGAGGGAACCATCGGCAACGCCAGCTTCCTGGCCATCCCGTCGTCGGCCGGTGACCCCGAGGGCGCCATGGTGGTCGCCAACCTGGCCCTCTCGCCCGCGCAGCAGGCGCTCAAGGCCGACCCGGGCACCTGGGGACAGTTCACCGTGCTCGACACCGACCTGCTGAGCGATGCTGATCGGGCCCGGTTCGACGAGCTTCCGGCGTCGGACGTCGTGCCGACGTACGACGTCCTCTCGCGCAACGCCAATCCCGAGCTCGCGTCGGAGTGGGTGTCCAGGCTCGACGAAGGTTGGCGCAGGGCCGTGCTCGGTTCGGGATCGTGACCACCCACTCCACCGTCAGCCAGCACGGCGGGGCACGCCTGGTGGCGCCGGCAGTGGTCCTGATCGTGGCGGTCACCGGAACCGCGCTCCTCGCCGTCATCGCCACCAGTCTGGGACTGATGCCCCTCGTGGGCGAGCCTCGCCTGAGCGCCGACGGGTTCACGGCACTGGCCGGTGACCTGCGCGCCGCCACGGGCGAGTCGTTGCTCACCGCCGTCGCCGCCACCGTGCTGGCGGCGATCATCGGTCTCACCCTGGCCACCGTCGTGGTCCGGGCGGACCGTGGTGTTGCGCTGATCGTCGGGCTGGCCGTGGCGGTGCTGACCGTTCCGCACCTGGTGGGCGCGGCCTCGACCGGGCTGCTGCTCTCCGACGTGGGTCTGGCCCAGCGCTGGTCGGGGGTCCCGGCCGCTGCGTGGCCCGAGCTGGTGGGGGGACGTTGGCCCTGGGCGACGGTGCTCGAGCTCGCCTGGAAGGAGTCCGCCTTCGTGGCCCTCGTGGTCGTGGGGTCCGTCGGGCGACGCTACGCGGACCTGCGTGAGGTCGCGGCGGTGCTCGGCGCCCCTCCGCGGGCGCAGTGGCGTCGCGTCCTGCTGCCGCTGTCGGCACCCGCCCTCGCCTCGGCATCGCTCATCGTCTTCCTCTACTCGCTCGGCACCTACGAGGTCGCCCGCCTGCTCGGCCGGACCTACCCGGAGCCGCTCCCGGTCATGGCCTTCCGGCTCTTCACCGACATCGACGTCGCTGCCCGGCCGCAGGCCGCCGCCACCGCCGTGGTCGCCACCGGCATCGCCTTGCTGGCGGCCGTCATCGCGCTGCCGCTGCTGCGGCGGTTGGGGGCAGACCGGTGAGGGGGCGACGGGCCGCGGTCTCGGCGCTGCTGGTGCTGTGGCTGGTCGTGCCGTTGACCCCGCTGGTGCTGTGGGGCGCGGCGGCACGCTGGTCGGGGACGGCACGGCTGCCGCAGGCCTTCGGCTCCCGCGGCTGGCAGGAGGCGCTGGATGCGGGGGTGATCGCGGCGTTGCTCCGGTCCGGCCTGCTGGGCGTGGCGGTCGCGCTGATCGCGACACCGCTCGGGGTGATGGCCGGCCGGGCGCTGGGGTGGCGGCTGCTGCGCCGACCCGCACTGCCGTCGATCGTGCTGCTGGCGCCGGTGGTGCTGGCGCCGTTCGCGGTGGCGATGGGCCTCGGCGTTGTCGTCCTGCGACTCGGCATCCCGGGGGAGATCGCTGTGGTGCTGGTCCTGAGCGTGTTCGCGCTGCCCTACACGACCTTCACCATGCGGGCCGCCTACCTCGCCCTGGACCCCGCCCTGGAGGATCAGGCCCGGGTCCTGGGGGCGAGCTCGCGCCAGGCTCGACGCCGCGTCACGCTCCCGGCCGCGACCACCGGCCTTGCTGACCGCCACCGGACTCGCCTTCCTCGTCGGGTGGAGCGACTACGCCGTCACCCTGCTCATCGGCGGCGGGCAGATCGTCACCGCTCCCTTGCTGATCGGCTCCTCGGCTGCCGGGTCCGGCAACGACGCCCTGACCTCGACCTTGGCCATCTCCGCCAGCCTGCCGCCCCTGGCTGCGCTGGCGGTCTTCACCTACGCGGCCTCCCGCCGCAGGACGGCGGCACTGTCATGACCGCGGCTCTGAAGCTGACCGCCATCACGCACCGTCACCCGGGTGCCGGGCAACCGACGCTGGCCGACGTCGACCTCGAGGTCCAGGACGGGCAGATGCTCGCCGTGCTCGGACCCTCCGGGTCGGGCAAGAGCACCCTGCTGCGCGTCGCGGCCGGGCTGGAGGCGCCGGAGTCGGGCGACGTGCTGCTCGACGGCACCAGCGTCCTGGGGGTGCCGCCGGAGCAGCGCGACCTCACCGTCATGTTCCAGAAGCCGCATCTCTTCCCGCACCTGAGCGTGCTGGACAACGTCGCCTTCGCGGACCGGCTGAGTGGGCGGAGCCGGTCGCAGAGCCGGGTCGCGGCCCAGCGCTACCTCGACCTGGTCCACCTGGGCGACCTCAGCCGGCGCCGGCCACGCCAGCTCTCCGGTGGCCAGGAGCAACGCGTCGCCCTCGCGCGTGCTCTGGCGGCCAACCGTCGGGTGATGCTCCTCGACGAGCCCTTCAGCGCACTCGACACCACGTTGCGGGCGTCGATGCACCAGCTGCTGGGCGAGGTTCGTGCCGCGCTCGATCCCACGATCGTGATCGTGACCCACGACCTGGACGAGGCCGGGCTGGCCGAGCGGGTCGCCGTACTGGTCGAGGGACGGATCGAGCAGTGCGACACCGTCCAGGCCCTCTACACCGCGCCGACGTCGGTGGCGGTCGCGCGGCTCGTGGGTGGATTCAACGAGCTGCCCGGCGTCGTGGAGTCCGGCGTCCACCACTCGGGCCTGGGGGCGGGAGTGCTCCCCGCCGCCGTTCGCGTGCGGGGACGAGCGGTGCTGCTCGTACGCAAGGAACGTCTCACGCTCGTGGCACCCGAGTCGCCGGGCACGTCGACCGGCCGGGTGGTGGAGGTCCGGCAGTCGGGCCCCCATCAGGATGTGATCGTGGAGCTCGACGGCACGCAGGCCGAGGCACGGGTCAGGGTCGCGGTCGAGGCGCGTCTCGGAACGATGCTCCGCCCCGGCGATCGCACGGGTGTGGAGCTGCCGGGACCCGACGGGCTGTGGGCGGTCCCTGACGCGGTGCCCACTCCTGTCGAGGAGGCTCGGCGCGCGTGCGTCGGGTCCGAGGTGCTGCCGGCCACCTGATCGTCGGGGCTGGTCGGTCTGAGCAGTGACTGGGCCGCCGATGTTGCCTCGGGGGCGCTGTGAGGAGGCCGAGGGATGCTGAGGGCAGGGTCAGGTCCGGCTGCCGGTGGCTATCTGGTCAGCTCGACCGAGTCGAAGAGCATGCCGGAGTGGTCGATCGCGCGGAGCGTCAGCCGGTCGTCCTCGGCGAGGAGGTCGACATAGTGGAGGGTCGAGGTGCTCACTGCGGTGAAGTCCTCATGGCCGGCGGGGCGGAGCGTGGCCGCGCCGCCGGAGACCACGTAGGTGACCCCACCGATCGGCGTGGACCGCTGGTAGTCGTGGTCATGGCCGGCCAAGACCAGCGGGACGTCGTACTGCTCGAAGAGCGGCACCCACTGCTGCTGGATCGCCTCGTCCGAGCCATGAACGCCGGCAGAGTAGGCCGGCTTGTGCATCGCGACGATTGTCCAGGGAGCATCGGTCGGTGAGGCGAGCGTTTCCTGCAGCCAGGCCGTCTGCGCGGGATCGTCGATCTGCTCGGTGTCGAGCACGACGATGCGGACGATGCCGATCTGGTCGGCGTACCAGGTCCGTCGGCGCCCGACCTCAGCGAGGATGGCGGACTGCTCGTCGCTCACGTAGTCGTGGTTGCCCAGCACCGGCACGAGGCGAGTGCCGCTCCTCGTCACGGGGGCGAAGACGTCGATGATCGTGCTGTCGGCCTGGTCCGCATCGCCCGCGGGGTAGACGAGGTCGCCCAGCAGGACCAGACCGTCGTAGTCACGCTGTCGGGCCTGGTCGGCCATGACCTTGACGGTCGCTTCGATGGCGCTGCCCGGGCCGGTGCCGGTGTCGCCTGCCACGGCGATGCGCGTGACGGTCCCGGTGGAGACCGCGGGGACCGAGCTTCTCGGGAGCTCCTCCGCCGGCGTGGTACCGGCCACGATCACGAAACCGATCAGGGCGGCGGCGCCGCATGCCGCGCCGATGACGGCTCCTCGGTTCACGTGAGTGGGCCTTTCGCTGGAGTGCCTGACTCCAGTGTGCGGTGAGCCGGCTGTGAGAAGCCTGAGAACGTCGCTCCTCAGCCGGGCGCTACCTCAGCGGAGCTGTTGGGGAGGTCAGGCTGGATCCAGGACGGTACGCACGTTGATCTCGGAGTGCAGCGTGCGGTGCACGGGGCAGCGGTCCGCGATCTCGAGCAGTCGCGACCGCTGGTCGTCGTCCAGATCGCCGGTCAGCACGATGGAGCGGTCCACCCGGTCGAGCTGACCGGTCTCGGTCTCGCAGTCCTCGCAGTCCCGGGCGTGGATCCGGGAGTGGCGCAACGAGACGGTGACGCTCTCGAGGGACCACTGCTTGCGCGCGGCGTACATGCGCAGGGTCATGGAGGTGCAGGCGCCGAGACCGGCGAGCAGCAGGTCGTACGGCGAGGGGCCGGTGTCGTGGCCCACGGGACGCGGTTCGTCCGCGCTCAGCACGTGCCGACCGGCGGTGATCTGCTGCCCGTACGGGCCGCGACCGTTCTCGGACACGACCACCAGTCCCTCGGCTGCCTCCGACGCTTCCGAAGGCGCTGATGAGTCGGAACCCGGCTCGGTGCCCTCCTCCAGGTACCTGCTGGCCCAGGCCGCCAGCACCGACGCGGCGAAGCGGGCGTCGGCCGGCTGGGTGAGCAGGTGGTCGGCGCCGTCGAGGGAGACGAACGACTTGGGGTGGGCGGCCGCGTCGAAGATGAGGCGCGCGTTGTCGATGCCCACCGTCTCGTCGATGGGGGAGTGCATCACCAGGAGCGCGGCGTCCAGCTCCCGGATCCTGACCGATTGCGGCTGGTCGGCGATGTCGTCGAGGAACTGCTTGCGGATGCGGAAGGGGCGCGACGCCAGCACGATCTCGGCCTCGCCGGACTGCTCGATCTCGTCGCGGCTGTCGGCGAGCAGGTGCAGCAGGTGCTCGGTGTCCGCGGGTGCCCCGATGGTGGCGACGGCGCGCGTCTCCGCAATGTGCTCGGCGGCCGCGATGACGGCGGCACCGCCCAGGGAGTGGCCGATCAGGATCGTGGGAGCCGCGTGACTGGTGCGGAGGTAGTCCGCCGCGTTCACCAGGTCGGCGATGTTCGAGGTGAAGTTGGTGTTCGCGAAGTCGCCGTCGGATCCGCCGAGCCCGGTGAAGTCGAAGCGCATCACCGCGATGTCGAAGTCCGTCAGGGCCTGCGCGATCCGGGACGCGGCCTTCACGTCCTTGCTGCAGGTGAAGCAGTGCGCGAAGAGGGCGAACGCCCGCGGTTCTGTGTCAGGGAGGTCCAGGAGGCCCGCCAGTGGGCTGCCTTGGGAACCGGGGAACTCGACTCGCTCACTGCGCATATGTCCATCCTTGTTGTCGTCGTCGTCGCGGGGGAGTCGTCATCACTCGCCCCGCTGCTGAGCCAGTCGGGGCAGGTCGACGATGGTGACCTTGCCGCGGCCCAGGTGGATCAGTCCCTGGTCGGCGTACTCGTTGAGGATCTTGGTGGTGGTCTCTCGCGAGGTGCCGGCCAACGCCGCCACCTGCTCGTGGGTGAGCTGGACCTGGATCCCACGCCCCAGCAGCCGGCGGGGTTCCTGGTCGGCGAGCAGGCACAACGTGGTGGCGACGCGCTGCGGAACGCTCTTGAAGACGGTGTCGGAGAGGCGGCGCTCGAGCTGGGAGACCCGGTTGCCGAGGATCTCGGAGATGCGTGCCGCGATCCTCGCGTCGGAGAGCAGGAAGCGCTGGACGTCGGGGCGGGTCATGACGCAGACCGTGACCTGGTCGAGCGCCTCGGCGAAGTTGTCGTGCATCTGCTGCCCGAGCAGGAGCATCTCTCCGAAGATGGTCCCGGGCGTCAGGATCGCCGTGGTGAGCGCACGTCCGTCGGGGGAGACCCGGAAGATGCGGACGCGTCCCTGCTTGAGGATGAACAGCGTCTCCATGGGCTGCGGTGGGGAGTAGAGGAGCTCCCCGGAGGAGAACTCGCGCATCGGCGCCGCCGCCGCGATGGTCGCCATCTCCTGGTCGTTGAGGTCGGTGAAGATGTCGACCTCGGACATGCACCAGAGGTCACCGGCCCCGCGTGCCTGGCGTTCCACGTCGGCCAGCTCCTCACGACGTCCCGGAGCCCAGGGCCGGACGCCGAAGGGGTCGAGATCGTCAAGTCTTCCCACCAGACAGTACGTCGCGAGGTCCAACTCCCGTCGGGCGCCAGCTTCCGTCATCGGGGCAACTCCCGACGGTCCTCGTCTGGGCGACTCGACCGGAGGGCGCGGGGGAGGGTGAGGGTGAGGATCGATCCGGCCAGGACCAGGGCGAATCCCCAAGCACCGATCGAGGTGGCCGTGTTGGCCAGCCAGTGCTGCACCGAGGCCGCGGCTTCGATCACCGGGTCGTCGGGAGACGCTCCGCGAAGGACGCGGATCTCCCACCAGCCGTAGTAGGCGACATAGCTGCCCACCAGCAGCAACAACGCACCGCCCGCGGTGGGGACGGCCCGGCCCAGGCGCCGGGCGCCACGGACCAGTGCCTGCTGGGCCAGGGCCACCGCGAGCGCGGCCGTCCCGACCACGAGACCCATGCCGGCGGCGTACAAGAGGAACAAGCCGGCGCCGGTGAGGAGTGAATCCGCGCGGAAGGCGGAGACCACCACCGCCAGGAACGGGGCGATCGTGCAGGTCAGGCTCGCGAGCGCGTAGGAGACCCCGAAGCCGAACATCGATCGCCACGAGCGGGTGATCGGCGCCTGTCCGCGAGGCCGGGACCGGGGTACGGCGATGCTGCGGCCGGCGACCAGCCAGAGCCCCACACCGGCGAGGGCGAGCCCCACCGCCAAGCTGAACCACGGCAGGTAGCGCTGCGCCGAGCTGGCGACCGGGGCGACGACGAGGCCGAAGACGGCGAACACGGCCGTGAAGCCGGCGGTCATGGCCGCCGTCATCGTGAGCGCCCGCGTGACCGCGACTCCTCGGCTCGGCTGGTCACCGTTGACCAGCAGGGTCAGGTAGGCCGGGAGCAGGGCGAAGCCGCAGGGATTCAGGGCGGCCAGCATGCCCGCCCCCAGGGCGAGCGCTCCGCTTGCGCCCAGCACGTCAGCCCACGAGCTCTGCCACCTGGGCGGAGAGCTCGTCGTCGTCGAGGTAGCCCTCGCTGACGACGCTGCCGTCCGCGTCCAGGATCACGTAGGTGCTCTGGGCGGTGACGTTGAGGTGCCGCCAGATCTCGCCTTCTTCATCGATCAGGTGAATCGGTCCGTCCACCTGGCGGGCGTAGTCCCGGATGTCACTCGCGGCGGACAGGCCGCCCACCCCGACCACGTTGACCTCGCCGGCGTACTCGGTGGCGATGGCCGAGACCCGGGTGGACTGCGCCCGACAGGTGGGGCACCACGGCGCCCAGAACCACAGCACGGTCGGGTTGCCGGCGAGCTGCGCGCCGTCGTACGACGCGCCGTCCAGGTCCTCTCCGACGAACTGCAGGCTCACGGCATCCCCGGCGGCGGCGGATCCCGGGTTCTCGTCGGACGCCGCACATCCGCTCACCGCCACGATGGTGGCGAGCAGTAGTCCGGTGAGCAGCTTCAAGCGCACAGTGCACTCCTTCGTGGTCGACGCACTGAGTGTGGCCGGGAGTGCGTGGTCTGCTCAGTGACCGGGCTTACGGAACTGCGCAGGCACGTGACGGATGCTCGACGAGGATGGACCACCAGTCGGTGGTCCTCCAGAAGCCCCAGGAGGCGGCGACGATGGCCCACCGATGGACATCCCTGGCGGCTGTTGCGCTGCTGGGCCTGCTGACAGCCTGCTCCGGCGCCGACACCCCTGCCGTGACGGATCCGGTGCCGGAGTCGTCCGGCTCGCCCACGACAGCACGTGGCGAGAACGCGCCGTCGGCGCTCGAGGACCCCGACAATCCTGCGTTCCCGGACCCGCTGATCGACCCCGCTGAACTCCTGTCGGGCGGTCCGCCACCGGACGGCATCCCGTCGATCGACCATCCGGAGTTCGAACAGGCAGATCGTGTGGACTGGCTGGAGGAGAACGAGGCGGTGCTGTCGCTGACGGTGGGTGGCGAGACCCGGGCCTACCCGCTGCGGGTGATGACGTGGCACGAGATCGTCAACGACGTCGTGGGCGGGACGCCCGTGGCCGTGACCTACTGCCCGCTGTGCAACTCCGGGGTGGCCTTCGAGCGCACGGTGGCCGGCGAAGGCAAGCTCAACTTCGGGACCTCGGGGCTCCTGTACGCCGACAACCTGGTCATGTACGACCGGCAGACCCAGTCCCTGTGGCCGCAGCTCACGGGGCAGGCCTCGGTCGGCGTGCTCACCGGCACGCAGCTGGTCGCGATCCCGATGGGCACCGTCGCCTGGAGCGACTTCCTGGCCGAGCACCCGTCCGCCCAGGTGTTGTCGCAGGACACCGGTTTCGACCGCCCCTACGGATCCAACCCCTACGCCGGGTACGACGACCCGAACGGCGGCCTGCTGTTCGGGCTGCCCGACGACCTCGATGCCCGGCTCCCCGTCAAGGAGCGCGTGGTAGGTCTGGCCGACGGAACCGACAGCGTGGCCGTCGTACGCAGCTCCCTGGTCGGCGCGGACCCGCTGGAGGTGACGGTGGGTGATCGAACCCTGATCCTCTGGCACCGGCCCGGGCAAGCCTCGGCCCTCGACGCCGACACGGTCGCCGGCGGGGCCGACGTCGGGACCGTGGGTGTCTTCGTCCCCGTCGTGGACGGCGAGCAGTTGCATTTCGAGGCAGACGGATCCGGATTCCGGGATCGCGAGACCGGCAGCAGCTGGAACATCCTGGGACGGGCCACTGCCGGACCGCTGCGGGGGACCCAGCTCAAGGAGTACCGGCACCTCGACACGTTCTGGTTCGCCTGGGCCAGCTTCCACGTCGACACCGCCGTACTCGGTTCGTCGGAGCAGAATGGTGCTTCATGACGTTGCTCTCCTGGTGGAGGAACCTGGAGCGGACCACTCGGCCGGTGCACCCGACCACCGCACGGGTGCTCGCTGAGCGCTGGGCGGCACTGCCCCGCGGCGTCCGGACCAGGTCGCAGATCCTCGGGCGTCACGCGGTGGGCTGCGAGGGCACCCACGGTGTCTTCCCGAAGTGCAACCTGACCTGCTCGCCCTGCTACCACTCCAAGGACGCCAACAAGGTGCGGGTGGACGGCGCCCACACCGTGGCCCAGGTGGACGCCCAGATGCGCCTGCTCGAACAGGCGCGGGGCCCGCGAGCGCACGCGCAGCTGATCGGCGGCGAGGTGTCCCTCCTGGACCCCGAGGACCATGCCGCAGCCCTGATGGCGATGCGCAGCCACGGTCGGGAGCCGATGTCGATGAGCCACGGTGACTTCGACGGCGCCTACCTCCGCGCGCTCGCCCTGGACGCGGACGGAACGCCCCGCTTCCGTCGCCTCTCGTTCGCAGCCCACTTCGATTCACTGATGCGGGGTCGCACCGGGATCCCGCGGCCCAGGTCCGAGGTCGAGCTGAATCCGTTCCGGGCCAGGTTCGTCGAGATGTTCCGGGAGCTCCGCCGTGACCACGGTGTGCGGTCCTACCTCGCCCACAACATGACGATCACCCCGGCGAATCTCGACCAGGTCGAACGACGTCGTGGCGGACGTGAGCGCCATGGGGTTCTCCATGCTGTCCTTCCAGCCGGCCGCCCACGTGGGGGACGAACGACGGTGGACCGGAGGTGACTACCGCACGGTCGGCATCGACGACGTGTGGGAGCGGCTCGAGGCGGGTCTCGGCCAACGCGTCGCCTGGCAGGCGTTGCAGTTCGGCGACCCGCGCTGCAACCGCTCCGCCTTCGGCGTCCGCGTCGACGGCCGCTGGGTGCCGATGTTCGACCCCGACAGCGAACCCGACCTGGCTGCCCGGGACCGCGCCTTGGCTCACTTCGGCGGCATGAACTTCGGCGGTACGCCGCCACTGGTGTTGGCGGTGAAGGTGCTGCGCGTCGTTGCCCGCCACCCGGTCGACGGCGTGGTCGCGTTGGCCTGGGCGCGCCGGCTGGTCGAGAGGTCCGGGGGAGTCCGTCGTGCCTGGTCCGCGTGGCGTCGTCGAGCCGTCGTACCGATGACCTACGTGGTGCACAACTTCATGGATGCCGCGGACGTGGCTCCTGCGTGGAAGCTGATGCAGGACGGCCAGGTCGCGACCGAGCCGGCGGTCAGGGCGACCCAGGAGCGCTTGTCGGCGTGCACCTATGCGATGGCGCACCCCGAGACCGGTGAGCTCGTCCCCGCGTGCGTCCAGCACTCGGTCCTCGACCCGGGTGAGAACGAGCAGCTGCGTCGACTTCTCCCGCTCACTGTCATCGAGCAAAAGCCTTCAGGGCTATCGCTGACGCCGCGGAAGTGATAGGCCGAGACATGGACACTGCGATCCTCCTGAAGGAACTCCAGCCGACCGTCGAGGCCAACCTCAACCGGCACCTGGAGGTGGCCCAGGAGTGGATGCCCCACGACTACGTCCCGTGGAGCGAGGGCCGCAACTTCGCGCTCCTCGACGGCGAACCGTGGTCGGTGGAGCAGTCGACGCTCTCACCGATCGCCCGGACCGCGCTGGAGGTGAACCTCCTCACCGAGGACAACCTGCCCAGCTACCACCGCGAGGTCGAGCGGGCGTTCGGCCGGGAGAGCGCGTGGGGGGAGTGGGTGAACCGCTGGACCGCCGAGGAGGGACGCCATGCCTTCTGCATCCGCGACTACCTCCTGGTCACCCGCGGCGTGGACCCCGACGAGCTCGAGCGGGCGCGGATGCAGACCATGGAGGCCGGCTACGACACCGGCGAGAAGCCGCTGCTGCACGTGTGCGCCTACGTGTCGTTCCAGGAGCTCGCGACGCGGGTCTCGCACCGCAACACCGGCAAGGTCACCAACGACCCGGTCGCGGAGCGGTTGCTCACCCGCGTCTCGAAGGACGAGAACCTGCACATGATCTTCTACCGCAACATCGTCGACGCCGCGCTGCAGATCGCGCCCGGGCCGACGATGCGCGCGATCGCCGACGAGGTCGTCGACTTCCAGATGCCGGGCTCGGTGATCCCGGGCTTCGCCCGCAAGGCGGTCCAGATGGCCATGGCCGGCATCTACGACCTCCGCATCCACCACGACGACATCGTCATGCCACTGGTGCGGCAGTGGAAGCTCTTCGAGCTCGAGGGCCTGGACGAGGAGGGCGAGCGAGCCCGCGAGGACCTGGCCGCCGCGATCGCCGCGTTGGACGAGCAGGCCACCCGCTTCGTCGAACAGCGCGAGGCGTCCGCGGCCAAGCGGGCGGCCCGCAAGGCGTAGCCCAGTTCGAGCACTACGTGCACACGTGCTAGCCGTCGAAGCACGGCACGAGGCCCCGGCCGTGAGGACCGGGGCCTCGAGATGGGGCTGTGCGACGTCAGCTGGACGCCGGCAGGTGGCTCACAGGCCGCCCACCCGGTCCTCGGTCACCGAGAGGCCGGGGTTGGCCTCGAGGTAGGCGACGAGGTTCTCCAGGTCGCTTGCACCACCGAGCACGTTCTCGCCGTTCTCGAAGGCGGTGAAACCGTCACCCCCGTCCGCGAGGAAGTTGAGGGTCGCCACGCGGTAGGTGGTGGCGTCCTCGATCGGCTCGCCGTCGAGCATCATGGAGCCCTCGACGACCTGGTGCGCCACCGGGTCCCACTCGTAGGTGAAGCCCTCGGACGGGTTCAGAGCGAGGACCGGTCGAGATGCGCCGACCCCCTTGAACTGCTGGTTCAGCAGCGCCTCGATGTCGGCACCGGTGAGGTCCAGGGTCACCAGCAGGTTGCTGAACGGGGCCACGGCCCCGGCCTCGCCGTAGGTGATCTCACCGGGCTGTTCGCCACCGGAGATCTCGTCGAACAGGAACGAGTCACGCACGCCACTGGTGTTCATGAAGGCGATCTGCGCGCCCCCGTCGTTCTCGGCCTGCGTGCCCCAGAGGATCGCGTCCGCGACGAGACGGCCCATCGGGGTCTCGGCGCCACGGTCACCATTGGAGTCGCCGGTGATGTCCTCAGTCACCGAGCCGACCACCCGGTTGGCGAGCGGGGCCGCCTTGGCCAGCCACTTGTCGACGATGGCCTGCACGGTCGCGTCGACCCCGTCGGCCTCGTCGACCGCGTGGTTACGCGCCTTGGAACGGTCGCGGACCACGTTGCCGGAGCGCTTGTTGAGCACCAGCTTGGTCGCGGTGACCAGGGTGCCGTAGTCGCTGGCCTGGGTGACCGGGCGAGTCCGCCCGCGCGGGTCCTCCAGGTCGCAGACGTAGCCCTCGTGGGAGTGGCCGGTGACCATGGCGTCGACCTGCGGAGAGACGGCGTCGTTGATGGCCGCCACCGGGCCCTCGAGGCCGATGCAGGTGTTCGCCGTACGCGGGTCGTCGTCCTCGGTCTCACCCTCGGCGGGTTCCCAGGTCTGTCGGCCGCCCTCGTGCATCAGCACGACCTGGGCCTTCACGCCCTGGGCGCGCAGCTCGCGGGAGTACTTGTTGATGGTCTCGGCCTCGTCGAGCACGTCGACGTTGCGGATGCCGCTGGGGTTGACCAGGACCGGCAGGTCGCTGGTGACCACACCGATGAAGCCGACCTCCACACCGCGGATCTTCTTGACCCAGTACGGCGGCAGGATCGGCTTCCCGCTGCCCTTCCAGACCACGTTGGCGGCCAGGTAGGGGAAGTCCGCACCGTCGTAGGCGCCCTCGTCGAAGCACTCGTCGAAGCAGCCGCCGTGCTGGATGCGCAGCAGCTCACGGACGCCCTCGTCGAACTCGTGGTTGCCCACCGCGCTCGTGTCGAGCCCGAGTGCCTCCATCACCTCGATGGTCGGCTCGTCCTGGAAGATCGTCGAGGCGAACTGGCTGGCACCGATCAGGTCGCCGGCCGCTGCCGTGATCGTGCGGCGCTTGCCGGACTTGGCGCGGAGCTCCTTGACCTTCGCGGCCAGAGCGGGCGCGCCGCCCAGGCCTCCGTCGGACTCGAGGCGGCCATGGAAGTCGTTGAAGGACAGGACGCGGATCGCGACCTTCTTCTTTTTCTTCTTGCCGTGCTTCGGGCCGGCGGCGGCCTCGGCCGGGGCTTGCTCGGAGACGGTTGTCGGGGCCGAGGTGTCAGGCGCTGCGCTGGTCGGGCCAGCGCTCAGCGCCGTAACGCTGAGCGCGGCGACCGTGCTCGCGGCCAGCACGGCGCGGAGCCGGGATTGCTTCATCACGTGATGATGCTCCAGTTCTTGGGTCACTGAATGGTTGGAGGACTGGGCCACGCTAACCCGCGGTCCGGAGAGCGTCGAGGACCTTCGGCGTAACCATTGGGGAACAAACCCCCGACGAACGTGCAGTTGGCGGTGTCGGCATCGGTGCTGAGCGTGGTGGGAAGCCCGCCCATCTCGAACTGATCGTTCTTGTGTTGGTGAGCGCCTGCAACCGACAGGATCGTCGTGATCCAGGAACCGCTCGGAAGACGAAACGAGGGCCCCGGCAGTGCCGGGGCCCTCGTCCTCGAACGGTGAGTTCGAGCTCTACGTGCACAAGTGACTAGATGTCGTAGTAGAGCTCGAACTCGTGCGGGTGGGGACGGAGCGCGACCGGCTGGATCTCCTGGGTCCGCTTGAAGTCGATCCAGGTCTCGATCAGGTCGGGGGTGAAGACGCCACCCTCGAGCAGGAAGTCGTGGTCGGCCTCGAGCGAGTTGAGCACCGCGTCGAGCGAGGCGGGCACCGTCGGGATGTCGGCGTGCTCGTCGGGCGGCAGCTCGTAGAGGTCCTTGTCGACCGGCTCGTGCGGCTCGATCTTGTTCTTGATGCCGTCGATGCCGGCCAGCAGCATCGCCGCGAACGCGAGGTACGGGTTCGACGACGGGTCGGGGCAGCGGAACTCGACGCGCTTGGCCTTCGGGCTCGCACCGGTGATCGGGATCCGGATGCAGGCCGAGCGGTTGCGCTGGCTGTAGACCAGGTTCACCGGGGCCTCGAAGCCGGGCACCAGCCGGTGGTAGGAGTTCACCGTCGGGTTGGTGAAGGCCAGCAGCGACGGGGCGTGCTTGAGCAGCCCACCGATGTAGTAGCGCGCCATGTCGGAGAGGCCGGCGTACCCGGTCTCGTCGTAGAAGAGCGGCACGCCCTCGTTCCAGATCGAGGAGTGCACGTGCATGCCCGAGCCGTTGTCGCCGAAGATCGGCTTCGGCATGAACGTCGCGGTCTTGCCGTTGCGCCACGCGACGTTCTTGACGAGGTACTTGAACTTCATGACGTCGTCGGCGCTCTGCAGCAGCTCGCTGAAGCGCCAGTTGATCTCGGCCTGGCCGGCGGTGCCGACCTCGTGGTGGGCGCGCTCGACGTGCAGCCCGGCCTTCTCCATCTCGATCACGATCTCGTCGCGGAGGTCGCCGAAGTGGTCGTACGGCGCGACCGGGAAGTACCCGCCCTTGTACTTGACCTTGTAGCCCCGGTTCGGCGAGCCGTCGGTCCCCTCCGTGCCGGTGTTCCAGGCGCCGGCCTCGGAGTCGATGTGGTAGTACCCGGCGTTCTGCTTGGTCTCGAAACGGACCGAGTCGAACACGTAGAACTCCGCCTCGGGGGCGAAGAAGGCGGTGTCGCCGATGCCGGTCGACTTGAGGTACTGCTGCGCCTTCTTCGCGATGTTGCGCGGGTCGCGGGAGTAGGCCTCGCCGGTCAACGGGTCGTGCACGAAGAAGTTGACGACCAACGTCTTCGCGCTCCGGAACGGGTCGAGGTAAGCAGTGGTGGGGTCGGGGAAGAGCGCCATGTCCGACTCATGGATCGCCTGGAAACCACGGACCGAGGAGCCGTCGAAGTTCAGGCCGTCGTCGAAGACGGACTGGTCGAAGGACGAGACCGGCACGGTGAAGTGCTGCATCACACCCGGCAGGTCACAGAACCGGACGTCGACCATCTCGACGCCCTCGTCCTTCACGTACTTCAGCAGCTCGTCGCTGTTTGCGAACATGCAATCCTCCTTGGCCGGGCGGACCGGCCGCAAGATCTGGTGACACGAAAGGCCGGTGCGGCGCTGCACCGGTGTGCCCGAACCTAGGCACGGCCAGTTTCTCGACCGTATCCCGTTTGTTTCCGCCATGTAACAGATGGTCTGTGGATGAGTGGTTGCGTACCCCTTCGTCGCGGGCAGGGTTGGGGCATGGATGCGGTGAGCGCGCTGGACCGGGTCGGCGGCGTCGCCGATGCCCGGTCGTTGCTGCGGCTGACGAGCCGGCGAGAGCTGCGCCGCGCCGTACGCCGAGGCGACGTCCTGGTGCTCGGCCGAGGCAGGTACGCGCTACCCACCGCGGGCCAGGCGCGACGCGCTGCCGCGGCTCTCCACGGTGTCGTCTGCCTGCGCAGCGCCGCCGCTGTGCACGGCTGGCTCCTGAAGACGCAACCAGAGGAGCCGGAGGTAGCGGTCCCGCGCAACCGGCGTGTGAGCCCGGAGCGCCGGCAGGGGGTCCGGGTGCTCTGGATGGACGTCGCTCTCGACGACCTGCACTCGGGTGTCACGTCGCCCTTGCGAACAGTGATCGACTGCGCGCGCCATCTGCCGTTCGACGAGGCGCTGGCGATCGCCGACTCGGCGCTCCGGTCCGGCGCCGTCACTGCCGAGGAACTGGCCGCTGTCAGCGTGCGCGGCGCGGGGGCCGCCGCAGTGCGCCGCGTCCTCGAGTACGCCGACGGGCGCGCTCAGAATCCGTTCGAGTCCGTGCTGCGGGCGCTCAGCATCAACGCGGGGCTCGCGGCGACGCCGCAGCTCGCGCTGGATCTCGGCTCCGGGGTGGTGCTCGGTCAGGTGGCGCGGCGCGTCGAACATGCAGATGTCAGGTCCGAGCTGGACCGGCCCGCCTGAGTGCGTGCCACCGGAGCACCCTCCGCCTGTCCGACGCGCCGCAGGGTGTCTCTAGGCTGGAGCCGTGATCGAGACTGCCTCGTGGGCGCGCCGGATCCTGGCGCTGTTCGTGGACTGGTTCGCCTCGACCCTGGTGGTGATCGGCCTGATCGGTCTGGGGAGCTGGAGCGAGGATCGGTACTCCGGCTTCTACACGCTGGGTGTCTTCGCGCTCGAGACCGCGGTGCTGACCGCCCTGGTGGGCGGTTCGTTCGGCAAGCTCGCCACCCGGCTGCGGGTGGTGCGCGTCGACGGCGACCCGCGTCCGATCGACCTGCTGCGGTCGCTGGCTCGCAGCCTGATGGTGTGCGTGGTGATCCCGCCGCTGGTGTTCCGGCCCGACGGCCGCGGGCTGCACGACCTGGCGGTCGGCTCGGCCACGGTCACGCTGGAGGAGTACCGGGCGCGTACGGGTCGGTGATCTCGCGCAGCCGCGCCCGCTGACTATCATCGGTCAGGGAGGCTGACCAATGAGTGGCGCCGTGGACCGTGACCAGAGCTGGCGGGTCATCGATGGACACCGTGCGATGCTGGCCGACCTGCTCGAGTCGCTGTCGACCGAGCAGTGGGAGTCGCCGTCCCTGTGCGAGGAGTGGCGGGTGCGCGACGTCGGCGCCCACCTGTCGCTGGCGGCCACGGCCGGCGCCGGCGAGGTGCTCCGCGGTGCGGTGACCGCACGGGGCAACCCGGACCGGATGATCCGCGACGTGACCATCGCCCGCGCGCAGCGGCCCACCGACGAGATCGTCGGCGACCTGCGCAGCATCATCGGCTCGCGACGCCAGGCGCCGGGGACCTTCTGGCGCGACCCCCTGCTCGACATCCTGGTCCACGCCCACGACATCGCACACCCGCTGGGGATCCAGGTCGAGACGCCGCCCGACGCGGCACGCGAGGCCGCGGAGTGGGCCTGGCGACGACGCTTCCCGTTCTTCCCGGCCCGCCGGTTCCGCGGCGTCCGGCTGGTGGCCGAGGACGTCGACTGGACGCGAGGGAGCGGTACGACGATCAGCGGACCGATCGTGTCACTGCTGCTGCTGTCCACCGGGCGCCCTGCCGGGCTGGCCGGGCTCGACGAGCCGGCCGCGGAGCTGCTGGCCGATCGGTTCCGCTGAGGGTCAGCGACCCTTCGCCTGGCCGCGCATGCCCTTCATGCTGGTCGGCACCGGACCCTTGGGGATCGGCATGGCGGGCCGGTTGGCGTCGATCGCCCTGAGCCGGCTGAGCAGGTCGGTCAGCTCGGCGCCCTTGACCGACCGGCCGAGCTTGGTCACGTGGCGCACCAGCTTGCTGAGTGGCACCTGACCCTCGCCGTCGCCGACGACGACGTGGTGGATGGGGACCTCGGAGGCGACCCGGGAGTGGCGGCGCTCCTCGGTGGCGAGCATCCCCTTGAGCCGGGTGGGGTTGCCCTCGCCGACCAAGATGATGCCCGGCGGGCCGACGACCCGGTGGACCAGGTCCTGGTGCTTGTTGAACGCCACCATCTGGTCGGTGCGCCAGCCGCGTCGCAGGGTCGACAGGGCGCGGGCGCCGGCGCCGGGCGTCCCCGCCATCTGGGCGTACGCCGCCCGCTGGGCGCGGCGGCCGAAGATGATGATCGTCGCCAGGGTGCCCAGCAGGAACCCGCCGATGATGGCGAGGACCAGGCCGATCGTGCCCCGGCCGGGGAGCACGAACTGGAACAGCACGAAGCCGAGCCCGCCGACGACGAGGAACGTCGCGAGCAGGATGAGGCCGATGCGCCGATCGGTCTTCTTGGCCATCCGGTAGGTGGCCACCATCTGCTGCCGGCGGTTCATCTCGGACGGGTCGACGTTGGACATGCGGGTGCTTTCTGACGAACGGGTGGCTAGGCGGAGCGGGCTGCGCGCTGCTCCAGGGCCTGACGGTACAGCCGCCCGGCCCGGTAGGACGAACGGACCAGCGGTCCAGACATCACACCCGAGAAGCCGATCTCGTCGGCCTCGTCCTTGAGCTCGATGAACTCCTCCGGCTTCACCCAGCGCTCGACGGGGTGGTGGCGCACGGAGGGGCGGAGGTACTGGGTGATCGTGATCAGCTCACACCCCGCCTCGTGGAGGTCTCGCAGCGCCTGGCTGACCTCCTCGCGGGTCTCACCCATGCCGAGGATCAGGTTGGACTTGGTGACCAGGCCGAAGTCGCGGGCCTGGGTGATGACGTCGAGGGACCGGTCGTAGCGGAAGGCGGGCCGGATCCGCTTGAAGATGCGGGGCACGGTCTCCACGTTGTGGGCGAGCACCTCGGGTCGCGACTCGAACACCTCGGTCAGCAGCTCGGGCTTGCCGTTGAAGTCCGGGATCAGGTTCTCGACACCGGTGTCGGGGTTGAGCTCGTGGATCGCGCGCACGGCCTCGGCGTAGAGCCACGCACCGCCGTCGGGCAGGTCGTCGCGGGCGACGCCGGTGATGGTCGCGTAGCGCAGCTGCATCTTCTGCACCGACTCCGCGACGCGGCGCGGCTCGTCACGGTCGAGCGGCTCCGGCTTGCCGGTGTCGATCTGGCAGAAGTCGCAGCGCCGGGTGCACTGGTCGCCGCCGATGAGGAACGTCGCCTCGCGGTCCTCCCAGCACTCGAAGATGTTGGGGCAGGCCGCTTCCTGGCAGACGGTGTGGAGTCCCTCGGACTTCACGAGGTTCTGCAGGGCCATGTATTCAGGCCCCATCTTGGCCCGGGTCTTGATCCACGCGGGCTTGCGTTCGATGGGGGTCTCGGCGTTCCGGACCTCGAGTCGCAACATCTTGCGACCTTCAGGAGCAGGGGCTTGGGTCACGCTCACCCACTGTACGCGGCGGCTCCAGCCCCACGAAGCCGAGGCATCAGGGCACGTCGCGGCGCTGGAACGACCAGATCGACAGCACGACGGCGAGCGCCAACGCGATGCCGAGGTAGAGCGCGCCGTCGCCGAGCGTCACGGTCCCGAACTGCTGGCACTCGGGCCCGGCGGGCGGTCGTGGAGTGCTGAAGCAGATGTCGGGGACCTCGCGGTAGTACCGGGAGCCGTCGTTGAGCACCGCGGCCAGGTTCTTGTGGGGCATCCATCGTTCGGAGACGCCGAGCGCAGCCAGCACGATGGTGGAGCCGACCACCACCGCGAACATGGCGCCGAGGGTGAAGACCGTGCTGCGGAACAGCATCGTGACGGCGTACGCCCCCAGGGCGGCGGCCGCGACCAGAAGGGTGCCGCGCACCGTGGTTCCCTGGATGTCGTCGATCACGCGGGCGAGCGGTTCGAGGTCGCGGGAGCGGGCGAGGAGATAGACCGCACCCCAGAACGCCGTGAGCACGAGGCCGAGCGTGACCGCGGCGAGGGCCATCACCGACCCCGCCTTGGCGAGCCAGATGCGGATCCGCCGCGGCTCGAAGAGCAGCTGGTTGCTCATGGATCCTGAGTTCCAGTCCGCTCCGACGAAGGTCGTGGCGGCCAGCATCAGCAGGCCGGTGAGGAAGACGAAGACCGCCAACCCCTGGTTGCGCTGGGCCTCGGCGAGGGAGAGCTGGGGGCGGCTGATGTACCACTCGACGCGGGGGCCCATGATCTGGGCGCACTCGGTCGCGCTCGCGGCGCCGTACCGGTTCGGTCGTTTCTCGCACCGGGCGATATCGCGTTGGAAACCGGGATCCGCGCGGTCGCGATCGACCTGTTCCTGGGCGTGTTGCAGGTCGGCATCGGACACCGGGCGGGTGCTCCACGCGAGCGTGCTGAAGATGATGACCGGGATCGCCACGCACGCGATGAGCAGCAGCAGCACCGCCCGTCGCCAGCGGAGCCGGGTGAGCTCCAGGCCGAGCAGCCGGATCATCGGACCCCCTCCTCGTCGTGGACCTGCCCGAGCGTCTCGCCGGAGGTGAGGTCGAGGAACACGGCCTCCAGGTCGGCGCGGACCGGCGTCAGCTCGCTGAGCCAGACCTGCGCCTCGCCGAGGGTGCGGGTGATGTCAGCGGGTGGTCGATCGGTCTCGACGTGGAAGCCCGCGTCACCGTCGGGGTGGACCGTGAAACCGGCTTCCTGCAGGCGGCGTACGGCGCCGTCGCGGTCGGGCACGCTGACCCGGTAGGAGGTGCTCGCGCCGATCAGGTCGTCGACCTTGCCGGAGGCGAGCATCCGGCCGTTGCCGATGATCGTGACCGAGGTGCAGACCTGCTGCACCTCGGCGAGGATGTGCGAGCTGAGCAGCACCGTCACACCCGACTCGCCCAAGGTGCGGATGGTGTCGCGGATCTCCCGGATGCCGGCGGGGTCGAGGCCGTTGGTCGGCTCGTCGAGGATCAGCAGCTGCGGGTCCTTGAGCAAGGTGGCGGCGATCGCCAGCCGCTGCTTCATGCCGAGCGAGTAGGACTTGTAGCGGTCGCGATCCCGCTCGCCCAGGCTCACGGTGGCCAGCGCGCTCTCGATCCGGTCGCTGCTGATGCCGCGGGTGCGGGCGAGCAGCTGCAGGTTCTGCCGGCCGGTGAAGTTGGGGGAGAACTTCGGCGACTCGACCACGGCCCCCACCCGGTCGATCACGTCCGGCAGCCGGTGCGGCACCGTCGTACCGAACAGGGCCATCGAGCCCTTGGTCGCGCGGGCCAGCCCGAGCAGCATCCGGATGGTGGTCGTCTTCCCGGACCCGTTGGGGCCGAGGAAGCCGTGCACGCCACCGGCCGGCACCGCCAGGTCCAGCGACTGCACGGCGACCCGCAGGCCACCCCGCCGGGTCCGGAACTCCTTGCGGAGTCCCACCGTCTCGATCACCAAGTTCCCCGTCATAGATACGGAGTATGCACTACGGCCTGACGAGCTCGATTCGCGACACGCGGCCCGGCTCGGGGCGCGGCTCGTAGTCGGGGGTGGGGACGTAGGGCTGCCAGGCGAGGTACGTCGACAGGTGCCGCTCGACCACCGGGATCACGTCGGGGACGGTCACGTGGCGGTCGAGCTCGGCGGAGAGCGAGGTGACGCCGGCGTCGGCGATGCCGCAGGGCACGAACCGGTCGTACCAGCTCATGTCCACGTCGCAGTTGATCGCGAAGCCGTGCATGGTGACGCCGCGGCTGACCCGGATCCCGATGGCGGCGAGCTTGCGCTCTGGGCCGCGTTGGTCGGCCCGCAGCCAGACGCCGCTGCGGCCGGGGATCCGGGCGGTCGTGACGCCCAGCTCGCGACACGCGGCGATCAGCGCCTCCTCGACGCGACGCACGTAGTCGACGACCTTGACGTGGTCGGGCAGCGCGACGATCGGGTAGCCGACCAGCTGGCCCGGGCCGTGGAACGTGATCTTGCCGCCGCGGTCGACGTCGATGACCGGGGCGCCGCCCGGGTCGAGCGGACGCTCGTGGGGGTCGGTGCGCTTGCCGCAGGTGAACACCGCCGGGTGCTCGAGCAGCAGCACGGTGTCGGGGGAGTCCCCGGCGACCACGGCCGCATGCACCTCGCGCTGCAGCTCCCAGGCGGCGAGGTAGTCGACGGCGTCGTCTCCGAGCCCGGCGATGCGGTAGTCAGCCACCCGGCGAGCCTACCCCTGTGGAGGACGGGCCCGGCGGCCGCCGCAGCGACCTAGGTTGGTGCGGTGACCGGGTCCCGACTGCTCACCGCCCTGCTGCTGGCAGGGCTGGGTTGCCTGATCACGGTGGGAGCCGTCTGGGTGCCGGCGGGCGACGTGCCACGGCCGCCGGCCGCCGACCGGATCGCGCCGCTCACGGTGCTGGCGGCCTGGGACCGTTCACGGGCGGAGGCCTGGCGTACCGGCGATCCGGCCGCGCTGGGCCGGCTCTACGCCCCAGGTTCGGAGGCCGGCGCGGCGGACCGCGCGCTGCTGGCGGCGTACGCCGAGCGGGGACTGCGGGTGGCCGGGTTGCGCATGCAGCGGGCGGCAGTCGTGGTGGTCAGCGCGGAAGCCGACCGGGCCGTGCTGGTCGTCACCGACCGGGTCGTCGACGCGACGGCGATCGGGCGGAGCGGCCGCGCCGCCCTGCCGCGCGACGGCTGGTCCACACGCACCGTGGTCCTGGCCCGCGACGGCGACGAGTGGCGGGTCGCAGAGGTGCTGGATCAGGCCAGGCCGGTGGCGAGCACCGACGTCACGTCGCGGTCGGAGAACCCGTAGCCGCGGTCGAGCAGCGCCTGTGGCCGGGCGTTCGTGGAGTTCAGCAGCTCCGGGGCCGCGTCACCACCGGCCACGGACAGGACCCGCTTCGGGGCGACCAGGAAGGCGGGGCGGCTCACCAGTCGTGCGAGCGCGCGGGTGAACTCGGCGTTCGTGGGGGTCTCGGGACAGCAGATGTTGAAGGGTCCCTCGGCCTGCTCGTCGTCGGCGAGGGTGGTGACGGCCCCGAGCCAGTCCCGGAGACTCACCATCGGGAAGTACTGCTGGCCGTCGCCGAGCCGGGCGCCGAGGCCGAGCTTGAAGAGCACCCGCAGCTGCTTGAGCGGCGGGGCGCTCCGGTCCATCACCGGTGCGGTGCGCAGCACGCACACGCGCGCGCCCGCCGCTGCCGCCGGCTCCGAGGCCGCCTGCCACTCGCGAGTCACCCGGGCCAGCAGCGAGTCACCCCTGCTGTCGGACGCCTCGGTGACCGGCTCGGACCCGTGGTCGCCGTAGTAGCCGACCGCGTTGCCCGCGAGGAAGGCGGCACGCCCTCCGGTCGACGCGATCGTCTCGGCCAGGAGCCGGGTGGTGTCGACGCGGCTCTCGCGCAGCTCGCGCGCCCAGCGGCTCGAGTGCGGGTTGCCGACGGTGGGAGATCCAGCCAGGTTGACCACGACGTCGGCTGCCTCGACCACGTCTGAGTCGATCAGGCCGTCGGCCGGCTGCCACTGCGACTGGTCCGCGGCCGTCGGCGTACGACGCACCAGCTGGGTCACCTCGTGACCGCCCGCGCGCAGGTGACCGGTCAGGTGGGACCCGAGGAAGCCGGAACCGCCGGCGATGAGGAAGCGCATGTCCTCATCGTGCCCTGCCCGTCAAAGCCCGCAACGTCATGCGGTTCGGTCGCCATGGCGACCGAACCGCATGACGTCAGCTCGGCTCAGACGTCGAACTGACCGGCCTCGAGCCGACCCTTCACGTCCTGCAGGAAGCGGGCGGCGTCGGCGCCGTCCACGATCCGGTGGTCGTAGGTCAGCGAGAGGTAGGCCATCTGCCGCACCGCGATCGTCTCGCCGAGGTTGGGGTCGTCGATCACGACCGGACGCTTGACCACGGTCCCGGTGCCCAGGATCGCCACCTGCGGCTGGTTGATGATCGGGGTGTCGAACAGGGCGCCCACGCTGCCGGTGTTGGTCAGCGTGAAGGTGCCGCCCGACAGCTCGTCCGGCTTGACCTTGTTGGTCCGGGTCCGCTCGGCCAGGTCGGCGATCTTGCGCGCCAGCCCCGCGACGTTGAGGTCCCCGGCGTTGTGGATCACCGGGCTCAGCAGTCCGCGCTCGGTGTCGACGGCGATCGCGAGGTGCTCGGCGTCGAAGTAGGTGATCTCGCCCTTCTCCTCGTCGATCTGCGAGTTCAGCGTGGGGTGGTCCTTCAACGCATCGATCGTCGCCTTGGCGAAGAACGGGAAGTAGGAGAGCTTGACGCCCTCCCTGGCGTGGAAGTCGGCCTTCACCGAGTCGCGTAGCCGGCCGATGTTGGTGACGTCGACCTCGACCACCTGGGTCAGCTGGGCCGAGGTCTGCAGCGACTCCATCATCCGCTTGGCGATGACCTTGCGCAGTCGCGACATCGGCTCGGTCTTGCCACGCAGTGCCGACGACGCACCGGACGCCGCAGGAGCGGACGCGGCAGGTGCTGCCGGGGCCTCGGCGGCCGGGGCCTCCTTCGCCTTGGCAGCGTCGAGCACGTCCTGCTTGCGGATCCGTCCGCCGACGCCGGTCCCGGACACCGCGGCCAGGTCCACGCCGTGCTGGGAGGCCATCTTGCGGACCAGGGGAGTGACGTACGTCGTCGGCTCCTCGCGGTCCTTGGCGGGAGCGGCCTGCTGCTTGGCCTCGGGCTCCGGCTTCTTCTCCGGCTCGGGCTCCTTCTCCTTCGCGGGCTCCGGCTCGGGCTCGGACTTCGTCTCGGGCTCGGGCTCGGGTTCCTTCTCCGGCTCGGGCTCGGACTTCTCCTTCGCCTCCGGCTCGGCCTGCTTCGGGGCCGACGCATCGCCGGAACCGATCACGGCCAGCTCGGCCCCGACCTCGACGGTCTCGTCCTCCGCGACCTTCTGCTCCAGCAGCTTCCCGGCCACCGGGGAGGGGATCTCGGTGTCGACCTTGTCGGTGGAGACCTCGAGCAGCGGCTCGTCGACCGCCACGTCGTCACCGACCTGCTTGAGCCAGCGGGTCACGGTGCCCTCGGTGACGGACTCACCCAGTGCGGGCAGCGTCACCGAGGTTCCGCCACCGCCACCACCGGACGAGTCGCCGGAGTCGCCTGAGTCGCCGGAGTCGTCGGCGGACTCGGCCGCCGGCTCCTGCTCGGAGGGCGCCTCGCCGTGGGAGTCCTTCTCCTCGGCCTCCTGCTCGGCCCGCTCCTGCTCGACGTCCTGCCCGCCGCCGGCCTCGTCCTGCTCGCCGGAGTCGCCTGAGTCGTCGGAACCCTGGGAGTCGTCGGACTGGTCGGCTTCGTCGGAGGAGCCGGAGTCGCCGCCGCCCTCACCCTCCTCGCCGACCAGGGCCAGCACGGCCCCGACCTCGACGGTGTCGTCCTCGTTCGCCTTGATCTCCACCAGCGTCCCTGCGACGGGGGAGGGGATCTCGGTGTCGACCTTGTCGGTGGAGACCTCGAGCAGCGGCTCGTCGACCGCGACCGTGTCGCCGACCTGCTTGAGCCAGCGGGTGACGGTGCCTTCGGTGACGGACTCTCCGAGCGCGGGGAGGGTGACTTCGGTGGCCAATGGTCTTCCTTCGGGTCGCTGGTGGAGATCTGTTGGTCAGGAGTGGGCGTGCAAGGCCTTGCCGGCGAGGGCCAGGTGGGCTTCGCCGAGAGCTTCGTTCTGGGTGGGATGGGCGTGCACCAGGGGTGCCACGTCCTCGGCGTGAGCCTCCCAGTTGTAGATGAGCTGCGCCTCGCCGATCAGCTCACCGACCCGGTCGCCGACGAGGTGAACCCCGACGACGGGACCGTCCTTGCGGCGGACCAGCTTCACGAAGCCCTGCGTCGCGAGGATCTGGCTCTTGCCGTTGCCGCCGAGGTCGTAGGTGAGTGACTCGACCTCGTCGGCGCCGTACTGCTCGATGGCGGCGGACTCGTTGAGACCCACCGAGGCGATCTCGGGGTGGGAGTAGGTGACGCGCGGGATGCCGGCCTCGTCGATCGGAGTCGGCTCCAGCCCGGCGATGTCCTCGGCGACGAAGATGCCCTGCTGGAAGCCGCGGTGGGCCAGCTGGAGGCCGGGCACGATGTCGCCGACGGCGTAGACGCCCTCGACGTTGGTGCGGCAGCGCTCGTCGGCGAGCACGAAGCCGCGATCCATCGCCACGCCCTGCTCGTCGTAGCCCAGGCCGTCGGTGACCGGCCCGCGGCCGACCGCGACCAGCAGCAGCTCGGCCTCGATCACGCCCTCCCCATCACTGGCGCTCTCGACGGTGACGGCGACGCCGGTGTCAGTGGTCTTCACGCTCTGGAACGAGGTGCCGGTGCGGAAGGTGATGCCGCGCTTGCGGAAGGCGCGCTCGAGCGCCTTCGACGACGCTTCGTCCTCGGCGGCCATCAGCCTCGGCAGCGCCTCGACGATGGTGACCTCGGCGCCGAAGCTCTTCCACACGCTGGCGAACTCGCAGCCGATCACGCCTCCGCCCAGGACCACCACGGAGGCAGGCACGCGGTCGAGGCGCAGCGCGTGCTCGGAGGTGAGCACCTGCTCGCCGTCGACGTCGAGGCCGGGGAGCGACTTGCTGTAGGAGCCGGTGGCCAGCACGACGTGGCGTCCGGTGTGGACCGTGCCGTCGACGGTGACCTCGCGCGGACCGGTCAACCGGCCCTCGCCCTCGATGACGGTGATGCCGCGTCCCTTGATCAAGCCGGTGAGGCCCTTGAAGAGCCGGTTGACGACGCCGTCCTTGTAGGTGTTGACGCCGGGCATGTCGATGCCGTCGAGCGAGGCGAGCACGCCGAACTTCTCGGAGTCACGGGCGGCGTCGGCGACCTCGGCGGCATGGAGCAGGGCCTTGGTCGGGATGCACCCGACGTGGAGACAAGTGCCTCCCAGGTTGCCCTTCTCGACCAACCCGACGGAGAGCCCGAGCTGGGCTGCCCGGAGCGCACAGGCGTAGCCACCTGACCCCGCCCCGAGGATGAGTACGTCGAACTCGGCGTCCGCCACCATGCTCCCTTCGTCCCTGCCGTCACTGGTGGGCTCCTCAGCCCGCGCCCATCTTTGCACTCTTTCCCAGCGTGTCGACACCGCCTGACGACACCACCCCGGGGAGCGACCCGGCACACTGGTCCCCATGGGCTTGTTCGACCGGTTCCGTCGCCGTCCGAAGGTGCGTCGTCCCGCAGGGGACACCACCCGGACCGGCTCCACCACCGTCCGCGCGTCCGACAAGGCCGACGAGGAGCACCTGCTCGAGTTCGTGCGCAGCCGGCGCGGCGTCGAGGGTTTCGTGGAGCCGCGCACGGCCGTCAGCGACGTGACGTTGCTGCTGGTCGCTCACGACGGCGCGTGGACCCGGCGCCGGGTCCCGTCGGTGCAGTGGGCCCACGAGTTCGCCAACAAGCACCAGGTGCCGTCGTACGACGCCGCCGTGGTCGGGGTCCCCGCGCGGATGCGCGAGTACAACCGACGCAAGAAGGCCGGCGAGCTCTAGAGCGATCCAGCCGGGGGTTTCGAGGCTCGCTGCGCTCGCACCTCAACCACCGGCCGGGCTCGCTGGCTCGCACCTCAACCACCGGCCGGGCTAGACGAGCGAGCGGGCGTACTCGACGACGGTCGTCACCGCGAAGCCGGTGCCGCCCGCGGTGACGTGGCCGTAGGCCGAACCCGAGTGGAACGACGGGCCGGCGATGTCGAGGTGTGCCCACGGCATGTCCGAGGTGAACTGCTGGAGGAACGCCCCGGCATAGAGGCCGCCCCCCGGCCGGATCCAGTCGTGCTGCAGCAGGTCGGCGATCTTGCTGGCCTTGACCCGCTCCTTGATCCCCTCCGGCAGCGGCATCGGCCAGTGCGCCTCGCCGGCGTTCTCCCCGGCCGACAGCACGCCGTCGACGATCTCGTCGCTGCCCATCACGCCGCCGACCCGGTCGCCGAGTGCGAGCACCATGTGGCCGGTGAGCGTGGCGACGTCGAGGATGACGTCGGGCTTGGTCTCGGTGGCGCGGACCAGCGCGTCGGCCAGGACCAGCCGACCCTCGGCGTCGGTGTTGAGGACCTCGACCGTCTTGCCGCCGTACATGGTCAGCACGTCGCCGGGTCGCGTCGCCGAGCCGGACACCATGTTCTCGGCCATCGGCACGAAGGTGCTGACCTTGATCGGCAGACCCAGCTCGGCGATCGCCAGGGTCGCCTGCACCACGGCCGCCGCGCCGGCCATGTCGGACTTCATGTCGCTCATGCCCTGGGCCGGCTTGATGGTGAGCCCGCCGGAGTCGAAGGTGATGCCCTTGCCGACCAGCGCCAGGTGGACCTTGGCGCCGCGCGGTGAATAGGTCAGCTCGACCAGGCGCGGCGGGGCGTCCGATCCCGCGCCGACGCCCAGGATGCCGCCGCAGCCCAGCTCGGCCAACGCCGACTCGTCGTGGATGACTGCCTTCACCTTGGTCTTGCCACGGCCCTTGCCGACCGCGCTGGCGGCGGCGGCCACGGCGTCGGCGAAGCCCGGCGGGCGCAGGTGGCCCGGAGGCGTGTTGACCCAGTCGCGGGTGGTGGTGACCGCGGCGGCCAGCACCTGGGCGGTGTCGAACGCGTCGCTGATCTCCGACTTCCGCGCCGTCGGGCTCAGGACCGTGACGGTGCCGGGCGCGGTGTCCTCGGTGGGCTTCTTGAAGGTCGTGAACCGGTAGCTGCCGAGGTGGTAGCCCTCGGTGACCGCGCGGACCAGCGTGGGGGAGTCGGCGGGCAGCGCCAGGGCGACGGATGAGGAATTGGTGACGGCGCGGGCTGCCGCACCGGCTGCTCGCCGTACGGCGACCTGGTCGGTCTCCCGGCCGAGCCCCACGAGCACCAGCACGGGGGAGGAGAGGGTGCCGCCGGTCGGGATCCGGTGGACCTCACCGGCCTTGCCGGTGACGCCCAGACTGCTCAGCAGCGGGCGGAACTTGCGACCGTAGGCCTTCGCGACATCCTCGCCGCCGGCAGCGACCTGAGGCCCGCTCGTCGAGTCCTGCGCCGCCTGCACCACCCCCACCACGACGGCGTCGGCTCGGGTCTTGGCGGGGTTCGCGGCACGCAGCTGGTAAGTCGTCACCGGGGCAGGATACGGGTCCGGATGCAGGGCCGGATGCAGGGCACGTGACGCCCACCACGCTGCGGTAGGTTCGGCGCCATGAGCCAGACGGATCTCCGCCAGTCGCCGCTCCACGACCGGCATGCCGCACTGGGCGCGAAGTTCGCGGAGTTCGGCGGCTGGACGATGCCGCTGGAGTACCCCGCCGGGACGGTCGCCGAGCACACCGCAGTCCGCAGCACCGTGGGCCTCTTCGACGTCAGCCACCTGGGCAAGGCGCTGGTGACCGGAGCCGGCGCCGCGGCGTACGTCAACCAGACGCTGAGCAACGACCTCGGGAAGATCCAGCCGGGCAAGGCGCAGTACACCCTCTGCGTCGACGACGAGAGCGGCGGGATCGTCGACGACCTGATCGCCTACTACCACGACGACGAGCACGTGCTGCTCGTGCCGAACGCCGCCAACACCGCCGAGGTCGTACGCCGACTGCGGGCCGAGGCCCCCTCGGGAATCGAGATCATCGACCACCACGACGACTACGCCGTGCTGGCCCTGCAGGGGACGCGCTCCGACGAGGTGCTCAGCGCGGTCGGACTGCCCGTCGGCCACGACTACATGTCGTTCGTCGAGGCCGACCACGAGGGCGCCCGGGTGGTCGTCTGCCGCACCGGTTACACCGGCGAGCGCGGCTACGAGCTGATCGTCCGCAATGACGCGGCCGAGGCGCTCTGGGACCGGCTGGTGGCGGCCGGTGAGGAGCACGACCTCCAGGCGTGCGGTCTCGGTGCCCGCGACACCTTGCGGACCGAGATGGGCTATCCGCTCCACGGCCAGGACATCTCGCTCGACACCACGCCCAACGAGGCGCGGCTCGGGTGGGCGGTCGGCTGGAAGAAGGACCAGTTCTGGGGCAGTCGGCGGCTGCGCGAGGAGAAGGAGGCCGGCCCGACACGGTTGTTGCGGGGGCTCGTCGCCACCGGCCGGGGCATCCCGCGGCCCGGCATGACCGTCTCGCTGGTCTCCGACGTGCCGCTGTGCCAGATCACCTCCGGGACCTTCAGCCCCACGCTGCGCAAGGGCATCGGGCTGGCCCTGGTGCCCACGATGGTCAACCCCGAGGCCGAGCTGGGCGTGGACATCCGGGGGAGGCGCGAGATCTTCCAGCTCACCAAACCGCCGTTCGTCGACACCAGTGTCCGGGAGTCCTGACATGAACCTGCCCGACCAGCCCAGCACCTTCCGGCAGCCGACCGCGGCCGAGCGCCCGTGGTGGTGGCGGCTCGAGGACAAGGCCGGGGCCGAGATCTCGGTCGCCGACGACCTCGCCGGGCAGCGTTTCGCCAACCAGGCGGACGCCGAGTCGTGGGTCGGCGAGACCTGGTCCGAGCTCGCCAGCGAGGGCGTCGACCAGGTCACCCTGCTCGAGCACGAGCGGGTCGTCTACGGGCCGATGTCATTGCACGCGTGAGAGGTGCGTCGTGGCAGGTCGAGCAATCTCGCCGGCCTCGGGCTCCGAACACGCAGTGACATGAGCCGGGACGACAGCGAGTTCACCGCCTACCTGGCGGCCCGCTGGCCCGCCCTGGTGCGGACGCTCGTCTTCCTCGGCCATCCCGAGCACGAGGCGCACGCGATCGCCCTCGACGCGCTGGAGCGGATCTACCCCGACTGGTCGCGACTGCACCGGCAGGAAGACGTCGAGGTCGCCGTCTACCAGGAGCTCCTCGACTCCCGCGACCGGCACCTGCGCCACGCCGCCCGCCACGGGGAACGGCGGCCCGAGCCGGAGCCCGCCCCCGGCGGCGTACCGGTTGTCGACGGGGCCGGGTCGGCGGAGCAGGCCGAACGACGGGAAGAGATCGCGGCAGCTCTCGCGACGATGACGGCGGACGACCGGACGGTGGTGGTCCTGGAGTACGTCGCGGAGCTCTCCGAGGACCAGATCGCCGACGTGCTCGACACCCACGTCGGTGCCCGACCGCGGCTCACCGACGCCGATGTCCGGCTCGCCCTCGAGGCAGTCCCGGTCCTGCCGCTGCGCGCGCAGGACGTCGCCGAGGGCTCGCGGTCCCGGCGTCGTCGTACCCGGACCCGCATCCTCGGCGCCGTCGCCGCCCTGGTGATCGTGGTGGCGAGCGTGGGCTGGCTGCTGGACCGCAGCGACTCCGTCGGCGACGTCACGCCGGCGGTGAACCCGTTGCCCTTCGCCTGGTACGCCGATGGCGTTCTCCACCTGGCAGACGTGACCGTCGAGACGCTCGCTGTGGAGCAGCTGGTCACGGTGCCCGACGGTGTGGTCATGACCGATCTGCGCGGCGACGTGATGCTGGTCGAGTCATCGGGGGCGATGGAGAAGATCGGGGAGACGGTTCCCGGCACCGCCCTGGTCGTGGAGCCCGACAACGGCTGGGTCGCGTGGGCCGATCCCGGCGGGGGCGACCCTGAGCTGGTGGTCCACGACACGCGCGTCGGCGAGGAGGTCGGCCGACGGTCGCTCGCGAGCCCCGGCCAGGGGGGTGGGCAACCGGTCGGCGCCAACGGGCCGATCGCGATCGACGACGAGCGCGTCTACTACCGGGCGCGGGAGACCGACTTCGTGTGGGAACCGCTGCCCGACGACGCGTTCGGGGTGTCCGGTTCGCTGGCCGACACCGCCGACGGCGCGCGGATGAGCCACGCACCGGAGGGCTACCTCGTGCAGGCCGAGCCCTTCCGCAGCGGCGTGATGGTGGGCGGCACCCAGGGACGGCTCACCCCCGACGGGCGCTACGCCTTCGTGGTCGACAACGAGGAGGTCGTGGTCCACGACGTCGACGAGGGTCGCCCCGTGGAGCGGATGTACTCGCCGAGTGACCGCGCAGTCAGCTGGACCTACTCGGGGGACGCCTTCTACTTCGCGGTGCTCCACAAGCTGCAGGACAAGACCTACCAGGACCTGCTGCAGATGCCGTCCGAGGGCAACTACCGGATCTTCGAGTGCGTCCTCGGCCGCTCCGACGTGTGCATCGAGCAGGTTGAGGTTCCCGAGGACGTTCCCGACGCTCCGGTGCTGGCCCGCTAACGTGCTCGGGTGCGTGACTTCCGGCAGGTGGACGTGTTCGGTTCCGAGGCCCTGCGGGGCAACCCCGTGGCCGTCGTGCACGACGCCGACGGGATCTCCGAGGACCAGATGCGGGCGTTCGCCCGCTGGACCAACCTGAGTGAGACGACGTTCCTGCTGCCCCCGACCGACCCCGGCGCCGACTACCGGCTGCGGATCTTCACCCCCGGCTCGGAGCTGCCGTTCGCGGGTCATCCGACCATCGGCTCGGCCCACGCCTGGCTGGAGGCCGGTGGGGAACCCGCCTCCGCCGACGGGATCGTGCAGCAGTGCGCCGCCGGGTTGGTGAGGTTGCGGCGTAGCGCCGACTCCGGGGGCCGGCTGGCGTTCGCCGCGCCCCCGCTGCTGCGGTCCGGGCCGGTCTCCGACGGCGACCTGGCCGACGTTCTTCCCGCGCTCGGTCTCGAGGTGGCCGACGTGGTCGACGCGGCCTGGGTCGACAACGGTCCCGGCTGGATGGGGCTGCTGCTGCGCGACGCCGAGCAGGTGCTGGCGCTGCGACCCGACTTCTCCGCGCTGCACCAGGACGTCGGCGTGGTGGGCCTCCGCACCGGTGGAGACACCGCCTGCGAGGTCCGCGCATTCGGCCCCGTCGACTCGGGCATCACCGAGGACCCGGTCACCGGCAGCCTCAACGCCGGGCTGGCGATGTGGCTGGCCGGCACGGTGCTGCCCGCGTCGTACGTCGCCGCGCAGGGCACCGTCATCGGCCGGTCGGGCCGGGTCCACGTCGACGTGGACGGCGACACCGTGTGGGTGGGCGGCGACGCGTCGACAGTCATCCACGGCGGCGTCACGTTCCCGTAGGCTCGGCCTCATGCGGGCGTACCTCGACCTCCTCCAACGAGTCCTCGACGAGGGCGTCGACAAGGGGGACCGCACCGGCACCGGGACGCAGTCGGTCTTCGGCCACCAGATGCGTTTCGACCTCACCGAGGGGTTCCCGCTGGTGACGACCAAGAAGGTCCACACGCGGTCGATCTTCGCCGAGCTGCTGTGGTTCCTGCGCGGTGACACCAACGTGAAGTGGCTCCAGGACCGTGGCGTCACCATCTGGGACGAGTGGGCCGATCCCGACGGCGACCTGGGTCCGGTCTACGGCTACCAGTGGCGGTCGTGGCCGACACCGGACGGCCGCCACGTCGACCAGATCGCCCAGCTCGTCGAGAACCTGCGCGCGGACCCGGACAGCCGCCGTCACATCGTCAGCGCCTGGAACGTCGCCGACATCCCGCAGATGGCGCTCGCGCCGTGTCACGCGTTCTTCCAGTTCTACGTCGCCCCGTCCGACTCGGGTCCGGGCCGGTTGTCCTGCCAGCTCTACCAACGCTCCGCCGACGTCTTCCTCGGCGTGCCGTTCAACATCGCGTCGTACGCCCTGCTGACCCACATGGTCGCCCAGGTGACCGGGCTCGAGGTCGGCGACTTCGTCCACACCCTCGGCGACGCCCACCTCTACTCCAACCACCTCGAGCAGGCGCGGCTCCAGCTCACCCGTGAACCGCGGCCGCTGCCGACGCTGCGGCTCGACCCGACGGTGACGTCGCTGGACGCCTTCGACCTCGACCACATCACGGTCGAGGGCTACGACCCCCACCCCGGCATCAAGGCCCCCATTGCCGTCTGAGCAACGCGTCGTCCTGATCGCCGCAGTCGCGGAGAACGGCGTCATCGGGGACAACGGCGCGATCCCGTGGCACCTGCCGGCCGACTTCGCCCACTTCAAGGCGACGACGCTCGGCCACACGCTGGTGATGGGGCGGGCGACGTACGACTCGATCGGCCGGCCGCTGCCGGGCCGCGCCACGATCGTGCTGACCCGCGACCCGGCGTGGTCGGCCGACGGCGTCCAGGTCGCGGCGTCCCTGGACGAGGCTCTGGCACTCGCTTCTGAGCTGCCGGGCGACGTGTTCGTCGCCGGGGGAGCGCAGGTCTACGAGGCCGCGCTCCCGTACGCCGACGCGCAGGTGCTGTCCGAGGTCCACCTCTCGCCTCCGGGCGACACCCGCTACCCGGACTTCGACCGCGCCGACTGGCAGGAGGTCAGTCGGGTGCCCGGCGACGACTTCGACGTCGTCACCTGGGAACGGGTCCGGTGACGCCCGAGTTCGTCGTGGCCGCGATCGCGTTCGTGCGGGGCGGGCAGGTGCTGACGGTGCGCAAGCGAGGAACGAGTCGGTTCATGCTCGTCGGCGGCAAGCTCGAGCCGGGGGAGTCGGCTCGCGAGGCCGCCGTCCGCGAGGCGCGCGAGGAGGTCGGCCTCGACGTCGAGGACGTCACCCCTCTCGGGGTGTTCCGTGCTCCGGCAGCCAACGAACCCGGTCACGACGTCGTGTCCACGGTGTTCACGGCCCACCTTCCGGGAACGCCCGTCGCCGCCGCGGAGATCGTGGAGCTGCGGTGGATGGGAGTGGGGGATCGCCACCACGACGACCTGGCTCCCCTGCTCGAGCAGCACGTCCTGCCGGCGCTGCGGGCGGGCGTCGTGAGCGACTGAGGCGCACTCCCAATGGACCGCGGATCGTCCACAATTTGCGGTCGTGGTCGGCTGTCCACAGGGCCGGTCTCGGTGTCGGTGGGCGGTGGTTGAGTGGGGGTCATGACAGCGCAGGTCGACGAGGCGAGACACCCGGTGGTGGCCGCGGTCGTCGGCCTGCGCTCGTCGCTCTCGGAAGCCCAAGTCGCCGACGTCCTTGTGCCGTGACGGCGGACCGACTTCGCCGGCATCCGGGACCCTCGTTGAGGTGTGCCGCCAGACCTGCGGCGCTCCCGGATGGGTTTCCTCTGGCGGGACTCGCTCCTGCTGTCCGCGACGGTGCCGCGCGAGAGAGGGATATCCTGAACTGTGTTCGAGTACGTGACACGCGAGGTTGGTGGCGAGACCGGCCGATTCGTTGAACTCGTCTGGTTCGCGCGCGGTCGCATCACCGGGGTCAGGGAGCGCATCGCGCCCACCGGGGCGACCGTGGCTGCCGTCGTTCTCGGCGATCCGATCCGTCTCATCCCCGCTGGCGGCGCTTCGATCACCGCCGAGACGGGCTTCATGATCGGTCCACACGATCGACCGGTCGTCAACGAACCCCAGGGTGAGACGTACTGCGTGGGGATCGTGACCCGCCCGGCGGGCTGTCGACCTGTTTTCGGGCTCTCCCCGGCCGCGTTGAACGGGCGGGTGCTGGAACTGTTGGAAGCCTGGCCACGCGGCAATGCCCTGCGGCTCGCGCTCTCGTCGTCCAACTCCCCGGGGGAGGCTCTGGACCTTGTCGAGTCCACGCTGGGCACGCAAGAGCCGTTCAGTCGACTCGCGTTCGCGCGATGTGCGGCGGCGGTGCAGGCGCTCACGGCCGACCCGACCCGTCCTGTCGCTGACATCGCGGCGGCGCTCGGCGTCAGTCACGGACACCTCGACAGACAGTTCGTCGAGCAGGTCGGGCTGAGTCCACGTACCCTCGCTCGAATCTTGCGAGTGCGCCGTCTGCTTGACCACATCGACGTCCACGAGACAGTGGCGTGGGCGGACATGGCTGCGGATCTTGGGTGGTTCGACCAGGCGCATCTGATCCGCGATTTCCTGCGCCACACCGGGGTGACGCCCACCGAGTACGTCACTGCCCAACGATCGACCTACTCCCGTGCGGAGGCCGCCGTGTCCGCCGGCTTCGTCCCTGACAAGACGTGAAGTCTGTCCAATGCTTGCCCGTCCAGGCGAGGGGAGCATGGGGCAAAGACCCACTGATGGGAGCCTGGAATGACAACTGCATTTGCGGCAAGGGCCACCGTTGGCCATCCGGTTGCCGCCGTCTGGGAGCGATTGGTCGATTGGGACACCGCCGATCGGTGGATGCCGGGCGTGGATGCTGTGCGTGCGCAGGGTCCCGTTGCCGCCGGCTCGACCGTGATCTTTACGGCTCGAGGCAAGGAACGACGAGCGACCGTTGCCGCGCTCGAACCAGGGCGCTGCATCACGTTGAGGTCTGTCCAGGGCGGAGTGACCGCCGACTACACCTATGAGTGCGTGGCTCAGGGACCGGACACCAGCCTGAGTTTGGTGGCAGATTGTTCGATGACTGGTCCCGTGCGACTGCTCGGCCCAGTGATCAGGTATGCGATTCGGAGAGCTGACGGGGGCCAGCTCGCGGTGTTCGCCGCCACCTTCGCGACCCCTCTGCACTAGTGACCAGGGCTCCATCATGAGCGTCCGGGGCCACCAGCAAGGCCGCCCCCGCAAGGGCTCCAGCATCGGGGAGCCCTAGCGGGACATAGGCGACTCGCTGTCCTGCCCCACCCGGGTCGTCGTCAGAACGGTGATCGGCGAACATCCGCGGTGCCGCTTGGCTCGGTGGCTTCCACGAGCCCACCCGTCTGTGTCGTGTCGGACAAGATGCTGACGCTCGAGCAGCACGGCCTTCACTGGGTAGCGGGGACCTGCCCACCCAGGAGTGGACACGCCCATCGAGGTGTTCGGCGAACCCTCAACAGCCCGCCAGCGCCTCGGCGATCATCCGGTGGCCCTGCTGCTCGAAGGGCTCGTCGCCGACCTGGTGGGCCCAGACGGCGGTGCCGATCGCCTCACGGACCAGCATCCGCTGCCAGGCGTCGGGGGAGCGGGGGTCGGCGCCGTAGCCGTCGAGGAAGGCGCGCTCCAGGGACGGCGTCCCTGGACGAGGCTCTGGCACTCGCTTCTGAGCTGCCGGGCGACGTGTTCGTCGCCGGGGGAGCGCGGGTCTACGCGGCCGCGCTCCCGTACGCCGACGCGCAGGTGCTGTCCGAGGTCCACCTCTCGCCTCCGGGCGACACCCGCTACCCGGACTTCGACCGCGCCGACTGGCAGGAGGTCAGTCGGGTGCCCGGCGACGACTTCGACGTCGTCACCTGGGAACGGGTGCGGTGACGTCCGAGCCTCGAAACCCCCGCCCGTACGACGACGCAAGGTGCCGGTGGTTGAGGTGCGAGGCCGCCCACGGCCGAGCCTCGAAACCCCCGGCGACCACTGAGGTGCGCGTCCGGTGAGCCACTTTTCATCCACACTCAGCGCTTCCTTGTCGGTCGTCCACAGGCGTCAGGAACGTGTCGGTGGCCGGTGCTTGAATTTGTCCATGACAGCAGAGCTCCTCGACCCGACTCACCCGGTGGCGACCACCGTGGCGTCGGCGCGCGAGGACCTCGCCTCGGTCGTCGGGACGCCGGTGTGGTCGATGTCCACCGCCGAGACCGAGGCCGCGCTGCTCGACGTCGCACGCCTGGAGTCCCAGGTCACCCAGCTGAAGCTGCGCCTGCTGTCCCACGCCGACCGGGTCGACGTCGGGCAGTCGGTGGGGGCGACGTCGCCGGCGAACTGGTTCGCCCACGAGTCGCGGACCACACGACCCGCCGCACACCGTGCCGCCCGACTGGCATCGAGGCTCGACGACGCCCACCCGGCAGTGGATCAGGCGTTGGCGGACGCTGCGATCAACGTCGAACAGGCGACCGTGATCGTCGACGCGGTCGACGGGCTGCCGGACGAGGTCGACGACTCGGTCCGCGAGCAGGCCGAGGCGTTCCTGCTGCGTGAGGCCGCCGACCACGACGCCCGGGCGTTGCGGATCCTGGGCCGTCGGCTGCTCGAGGTCGTCGACCCCGACGCTGCCGAGGCCGAGGAGGCCCGCCGCCTCGAGGCCGAAGAAGAAGCTGCCCGGGCAGCGGCATCGTTCACCATGACTGATGACGGCCAAGGGACAGTGCCACGGCCGGTTCACCATCCCCTCGCTGCACGGGTCGATGCTCCGCAAGGCCCTGCTCGCCCTCGCGGCACCGTCACGTCACCCCGACCGACCGGCCCAGACGCCGACCAAGCATCGGCTCGGGGAGGCGTTCCTGGAGTACGTCGAGACCCACACCGACCTCCCCGACGCCGGCGGGGTCGCGGCCACCGTCGTGGTGACCCTCGACCTCGACACCCTGATGGGCGGGCTCAAGGCCGCCGGACTCTGCGACGGGACCCGGATCTCCGCCGGCGAAGCCCGGCGGCTCGCGTGTGGTGCCGGGATCATCCCCGTCGTCCTCGGCGGGACAGTCCCAGCCCCTCGACGTCGGCCGCACCCGCCGCTTCCACACCAAGGCCCAACGCATCGCCATGGGAGTCCGGGACGGCGGCTGCACCGCCGAGGGCTGCGACCGGCCACCCGCGATGTGCCACGCCCACCACGACCACCCCTGGTCCCGCGACGGCACCACCGACCTCAAGACCGGGCGGCTCCTGTGCCCCCGACATCACACCCTCGCCCACGACCGCCGCTACCAGCTCAAAGCCAGCCCCAACGGCAAAGTGACCTTCAGTAGGCGGACGTAAGACGACGTTCCGGTTCCGACTGAGACGGGCCTACGTCACGGCGACGCAAACTCCGTAGCATCGGGCTCATGTACACGCCACCCTTCAACCGCGCTGACGACGAGGGCGAACTCCGCGAGTTCGTTGCCGATGTCCGGGTGGGCTGGCTGGTCACCAGCCGCGTAGGAGCCGCTCCGGCTGCGTCGTTCCTTCCGGTGATGTGGAGGGCCGACACCGTCATCGCCCACTTCGCGAAGGCAAACCCGCACTGGCGCGAGATCGAAGATGACACCCCGGCGCTGCTCATCGTCACCGGTCCAGACGCCTACGTCTCGCCGAACTGGTACGCCGCCAAGGCTGAGCACGGCAAGGTCGTACCCACCTGGAACTACAGCGCGGTTCACCTGACAGGCACGGCTCGGGTCCACGAGGACCCGGAGTGGCTGCGCACAGCCGTGACGGACCTGACCGAGCAGCACGAGGAGTCGCGTGACCAGCCATGGCAGGTCAGCGACGCACCCGCTCCCTACATTGAGGGACAGTTGCGGGGCATCGTCGGGATCGAACTCACAGTGACGGGCGTAGAGGGCAAGGCGAAACTGAGCCAGAACCGCTCCGACGCTGATCGCGTGGGCGTCATCGAGGGCCTGCGCGCAGACGGACGACCCGGCGACCTTGCGGTGGCTGACGCGATGGCCGCCCCACTCGGCCAGGATTGAGGTCGCCCGTCCGTTCATAGGCATGAGAGTGCGTGTGCACGGCCCAGCCGGACGTGCGACCGCATTCTGGTTCCGAGGGAGCTGGCCCTCACTGCCTTCCGGCGCTCACGCCCGGACGAGTGCGCCCGCGTCGAGGTCGCGGTGGTGCCCGACACCAGCGATGGTGAGGGTGATTTCGAGCTCGGCGAGGAGCGTTCGGAGCATGTGCCGGACGCCGTCCTCCCCTCCGAGCGCCAGGCCGTGCACGTACGGGCGGCCGATGACGACAGCGTCGGCCCCCAGGGCCAGCGCCCGGAACACGTCGGTCCCTGTGCGGGCACCCGAGCCGAACAGCACGGCAAGCTTGCCGCCGACCGCATCCGCGATCCGCGGCAGGACGCGGATCGTCCCGCCGACGCCGGGACCGCGGCGCCCGCGCTCATTCGAGACGACAATGCCGTCGAGCCCACGGCGGACCGCCATCCGCGCGTCCGGCACGTTCTGGATGCCGCCGAGGACGATGGGCCCGTCCCAGGCCTTGCGGATCGCCGCGAGCGCCTCCCAGCCCTGCCCGGGCTGCGGGGGAGAGAGCACGAGGTGGGTGTACCCGGCTGCCTGCGCGCGGGTGAGTAGGACGGGATCGGGGTCGCCGCCGTCCGGCCAGTCCAGGCCGAACCACCGCGGGCCTTCCGGCGCGGCCACGGCGACCTCCTCGAGCGACTTGCTCGCACGCGACGAGTGAACGTAGGTGAGCTCCAACCCCGCTGCCGCCCGGGCGGTGGCGATCTCGCCGTCGGGGTGCGCCATGGCCTGGCGTCCGACCGGGCCGAGGATGACCGGGGCCGGCATCTCGACGCCGAGCACCGTCGTGCTGAGGTCGCGCTCGGCGCGGTCGATGAACATCCGCGGGACGATCCGCCAGGCGGACAGCGCCCGCGCGTTCGCTCGCACGGCGGCGGCGCCGCCCGCCCAGGCGAGCAGATGCCGGCGCGCAGCCTCGGACAGCACGTCCTCCGCAGCGGCTTCGAGGTCGGACAGGTTCGTGGTGAAGATCGGCTCGGTGCCTGCGCTCATCCCGGCGATGTAGATCTCGGACTGGTAGCTGCCGAACGGCGCGCCGGGACCGACGGGGGCTGGTGACTTCGCGAGGAGCGTGGGAGTCGCAGGGCGGGGGGCCAGCCCGGGCTCGGCGAGCGCGGGCGGCGCGAGGAAGGTCGCGGCGGCTGTCGCGGCGGCGACCTCGAGAAACTGACGACGGGTGTGGTCGGACATGTCTGGGCCTCGTTTCAGCGCGCGCGGGTCAGGGAGGAACGGGAGAGCGTGCGGTGACTGCGGTGTCGCGCCTTCCGGACCGCCTCCTCGAGCTCGTCGACGAGGCTCCGCATGACGCGCCGGGCGCCCCTCTGCCCGTCCAGCGCGAGGCCGTACAGGTACGGACGGCCGACGAGCACCGCGTCGGCGCCGAGCGCCAGCGCCTTGAAGGCATCGCGGCCCGTGCGGATCCCGGAGTCGAAGAGCACGGGCATCCTGCCGTCGACCGCCTTGACGATCGGACTGAGCGCGTCGAGCGACGCGATCGCACCGTCGACCTGACGTCCGCCGTGGTTCGAGACGACGATGCCGTCGATCTTGTTCTTGACAGCAAGCCTGGCGTCGCGGGGGCTCTGGATCCCCTTGAGCAGGATCGGGCCGTCCCAGTTCGCGCGGATCAGCGGCAGCTGGCTCCAGCTCAGGCCGGGGTTCTGGAAGACGCGTGCGAATGCGATGCCGGCCGCCAACGGGGCAACCTCTGCCGGCACTGGCATGTGCTTGCGCTGGAAGACCGGGTCGCTCGTGTAGTTCGCGATGCCCTTGTTCTCGAGGAATGGTGAGTACGCAATATCCAGGTCCAACGGCCGCCAGCCGAGCAGCGTGGTGTCGAGCGTGATCATCAGGTGGGTGTAGCCGGCCGCCGCAGCGCGGCGCAGGAAGGACACCACCAGCTCGTCATCCGTGGGCCAGTAGAGCTGGTACCAGCGCGATCCGTCGCCGTTGGCCTCGGCCACCTCCTCCATCGTGTAGGCGCCCTGCGTCGAGTGCACGTAGGTCAGCCCGAGCTCGGCCGCCGCGCGGGCGGTGGCGAGGTCACCGTCCGGATGCGCGAGCGTCTGCACGCCGACCGGCGCGAAGAGGACCGGCGCGGGCATGCGCGTCCCCAAGATGGTGGTGGAGAGATCGACCTTCTCCGGCTTGCGGCCCGTGCGCCGCCTGATCTCCCAACGCCGGAACGCCGCGGCGTTGGCGCGCGTGGAGTCCCGGTTCCCCGCCCCGGCGTGGATGTAGCCGAGGGCCTCGGGACTCAGGTCTTCGGCGGCTTGCGCCTCCAGCTGCGAGAGGTCGCCGGGGACAGCCAGTTCTTTCATCGTCACGTCAGGCAAACGAACCGTCCCGCCATCTGGCTACGGGTTCGGTCCGGACGTCCGCTCGTCCGCACTGTTGAACCGCCAGCGGCAGATCCGGACGTTCTGCACGACTGCTACGACCCGGGCTCCCTACGCCGACTTCTTCGCCCACATTCGGTGCCAAATGAAGAAGAGCAGGATCGAGATGACGATCATGACGGTGCCCATGCCGTACGCGCCGTCGGTGATGACGACGATGCCGAACCCGAGAAGGAAAACGGCAGGCATCGACACGAAGAAGGTCGGCATCGTGCTCCTTGCATATGGCGGCTCGTCCAGCTCATCGTGTCAAGCCGATCTCGTGCCTGCCCAGTATCGAGCGGACAACGAGCAATTCCTTGCCGCGCTCGAGTCCGGTCAGCAGCAAGGCCATCCAGTCGTTTCGAAGTTTGAGGAACGAATCGGCGTCAAGGCGATGGTCGAGAGATCGACCTAGGCGTGGAGCGGGGATGCGCCCGTGCGTGGTCTGCCGACCTTCCAAGCGGATCGCGGCATGAGCGGTCACGCGGCGCCAGTCACCCGACGTTGGGGAGCACGGCCACGATGAGCCAGAGGCTGGCAAGCACGGCCACCGCTAGAACCCCCGCGAGCATTCCAAGTCCAACCTGCCGCGTACTCCGGGGCAGAAGGAGCAACGCGCCGTTCACCGCCGCCTGGACGCCCAGCCACGGGACGAAGGATCGCCACACCTCGGGCGGCCGTATCGGATCCTCACCACCCGTGGTGGCGAAGTACACAAGAGCACATGTGATGACGAGGTTCGCGGCCACGAGTGCGGCGACGGCCCAGGTCAGCGGCTTGTCTGCCTGCGTGTGCTGGCCCAAGGACTCAGTCCGCTGGGTGGCGTTCATGCTCCTAATGGTGACACCACGAGGTACGTCCTGACAGCACGCTCATCGCCATGACCGCTTCGCGGCATGAGCGGTCACCTTTCAGCACATGCCCCGCGCGATTGGCAACTCTCAGCCGGGCTACACATCTTCTGGCACGGCCATGTCTACCAACCAACCCTGCCACTCCGCTTCGTGCTCCGCTTGGAGGGTCCGTCGCGCTTCAATACCGGGATCAGGAACCACGATCACGACCCGGGGTGGGCGCACCTCGAAAGGCGGTGCGGATCCAATAGGCCCGTGGACGACCTCGAAGACTTTCATCGGCCCAGGATCTGGGAGTTGGCGCGGAAGCGCTGGACCGAGGATCAGGCGCTCTCCCACTTGCGGCACGAACGATGCCCGCACCTGAAGGAGAATCTCGGCCTGACTGTCGGCGCGACCAAACCTAAGCACCACCCCGTACTCACTCATGACGCGACCATACGTGGGTTTCGATCTGGCGAGTCGGCCTCGCACCGCTCATCGGCATGACCGGTCAGCGGCAGATGAGTGCGTCTTCTAGCCGATGGAATCTGAGGGCTCCTGCTCACTCGCGCCTCGGTATGCGCGCCGCGCCCTACCGGCTAACACGACGAGCATCACGCTGAGGAAGGCGAAGCCGAGTCCGGCGAGGCCCGCTAGGGCTCGTGTCGGCTCTTCGTCCGTGACGGCGGCGACAATCAACAGTGCGGCTAACACCGCGAAGACGACTGCTCCGCCCAGCAGTGTGCGAGCCGCCTTCTTGGCGTACGCACCAGACGCCTCTACCTCCGCGTTGTCCATCCGCGCAGTATGCCGACGCGATTGAACGTCCGCATCTCGGCATGACCACTCATCGTGGCATGAGAGTGCGGTTCAGCCATCCCCGATGAGCAGCCGCACTTCGGAGCCCACCTCGACCTTGGTGCCGCTTTTCGGTCGTGTCATGACGAAGTAGTGGGGCCATTGGACGTCGGGCGAGACGCCGACGAGTCCCGCACGTTCGAGTTCTCGCTTCGCGCGTCCCACAGACACGTAAGGCTGTATGTGCGGAACCTTCACGAACCGCGTTGGTTCGGCGGATTGATTCGAGGCCGACGGCTTCAACGTAGAACCCACGCTCGGGTTGGCTGGCGAGGTCGCACTGCACCCGGCTGCGAGCGCGGCTACTGTCAGCAGCCCCAGACCCCTCCTGAGCAAACTTCTCATGATGCTGGGACGGTATCGCCCAGGTTCTGGTTCCGCGATTGAGTGGAGTGCACGCTCATCGGCATGAGAGTGCGTGTGCACTGCCCAGCCACCAAGACGTGGGACACGCCCATCGAGGTGTTCGGCGAACCCTCAACAGCCCGCCAAAACCTCGGCGATCATCCGGTGGCCCTGCTGCTCGAAGGGCTCGTCGCCGACCTGGTGGGCCCAGACGGCGGTACCGATCGCCTCACGGACCAGCATCCGCTGCCAGGCGTCGGGGGAGCGGGGGTCGGCGCCGTAGCCGTCGAGGAAGGCGCGCTCCAGGGAAGGGTCACGGCGGAAGTCCTGTGCGGCGAGCCGGGCGAGATCGGTCGCGGCGGGACGCAGGTCCGCGCGACCGAAGTCGATGGCGCTGACGGCTCCGCGGTCGACCAACCAGTTGCGGGGTTGCCAGTCGCCGTGGGTCGGCACGACGTCGACGGGACCGTCGGTGTCCCAGGTGTCGATCACCGCGCGCAGCCGGGCCTCGACGTCGGGCGCGATCCGGTGCGGCTTGTCCAGCCACGCCAGCGACTGGGAGAGCTGGCGTCGTTCGTAGTCGTGGTCGACGACGACCGACTGGTCGTGCAGCAGCCGGAGCAGTACGCCGGCCTGCCGGAACGTGTCGGGATCCGACGCCGCGGGAGAGCCCTGCACCAGGGTTCCGGGCAGCCAGCGGGTCAGCAGCATCCGGAGCTCACGGTCCGACTCCACCCGCTGGGGCGCGAATCCCCGCGAGGTCCACGGCTCCAGCCAGCGGTCGTGGGCGTCGATCTCGCGCGCCATGTGTCCGTCGTCGGGGCCGCCGGCCTTCAGGGCGTAGTGCTCGTCGTCGTGCTCGAGCTGCAGCACGTAGCGCAGGCCGAGGCTCCAGCTGTGGTCGGCCACCACCACGGCACCGGGGAGCCAGGCGTCGAGGACGGCCTGCTGCTCGTCGGGAAGCGCCACGCCCATCCTCAGCGGCTCCAGACGCTGACGTGCTGGCGACTCTCGCCGGTGAACGGCTCGCGAAGCCACCCACCCCAGCGCTCGACGAGCCGCAACCCGGCGAGCTGCGCCATCAGGTCGAGCTCGGCCGGCGTGGTGAGCCGCTGCGCGATCGGTCCGAGCCGGATCCCGTCAGCGGTGATCCGGACGTGGTTCTCCGAGAGCAGCTGCGTCGAGGCATCGAAGCGGTTCACGTCGAGCACGACCGAGTCACTGCCGACGTACTCCGCCTCCACGAACTGGGACCTGCCGAACGTCTGCCACGGGGTGCTGCTCTCGATGACGAAGACGCCGTCGTCGACCAGCCGTGAGGCCGCGTTGCGGAACACCGCCACCTGCCCCTCCTGGGTCACCACGTTCCCGATCGTGTTGTAGACGAGGTAGACCAGACCGAACTGTCCGTCCGGGCCGTCGGTCGTCATGTCACCGCGCACGACCGGGATGTCGGCAGTGCGCTCGCGGAGCCGGTCGAGCATCGCCTCGGACTGGTCGATGCCGCAGACGTCGACGCCGCGGGCGGCGAGGGGTACGGCGACCCGGCCGGTGCCGATCGCGAACTCACACGCGCGTCGGCCGGCGGCCAGGTCGACCAGGAAGTCCACGGTCTGGTCCTCGTCACCACGCAGCTCGTCGTCGTAGCGGGCGGCCACATCGGGGCCGAAGCTCTGCAGGGGGTCGAATCCGTCCATGGGCGACCAGCCAACCCGGCAATCCGCCGGAGGACAACCCGTTATCAGCTGCGGCCGCGCGCCACGGTCCGGCACTCGCCGCCGCCGACCGGGCACAGTGCCGGGCCGGTACGACGCGCGACCCACCGGCCGTGCTCGACGTTCTGGCCGCGGCTGAACGTCAGTCGCCACACGCCCTGGCCACCGAGCTTGGTGCAAGCGGCGCGACCCTGGACGACCCGGCAGAAGCCGACTCCACGATCCGTGGCCACGAACGCGCGCGACAGCGGGTCGCCCGGTCGGGCGTCCTCCGCGCGACGCGGAGCCAGCCACCCGGTGTCGGTGACGAGGGAGCAGACGGCCCGGTCGGCTCGCATGCCGCAACGCGCCGGGCCCTTCGCGGCCGACACCCACGAGGCGTCGACGAGCCCCGCGCGGGGGTGGTCGATCCGGTCGAAGCCCCAGCTGCGGGCTGCGGGGTCGAACGGCAGACAGGCGTTCGAGCCGCCACGTGCCTCGAGGCTGCGGCAGAACCACGCGCGGCCGTCCGCACCGGTCAGGAAGGCCTGGCTGGCAGCGGTACCCCACGGGACCTCGCGGCCGGTGCGCACCAGGCGGGGACCGTCCGAGGTGCGCAGCAGGCAGCCGACCCGCTGGTGGCGCACCGATCCGAGCCGGCCACAGACCAGGTCGCGGTCAGCCAGCTGCACCAGCCGCGCCGAGTCGGGGAGGAAGTGGCGCGCGAGGCGGGCCGGTGCCGTGGCGCCCGGTCGCACGGCGGTGGTGGACGCCTGGGACACGTTGCCTGCGGCGTCGTACGCCTGCACCGAGTAGGTGTAGTCCTGGCCGGGCGAGGCCTGACGGTCCACGTAGGAGGGGGTGGCCGTCGTGGCGAGCGGGATGCCGTTGCGCAGCACCCGGTAGCCGGCGGTGCCCAGGTCGTCGGCTGATGGCTTCCAGGTGACGTCCACACCGCGGTCGAGCGCGGTGGCCGCCAGCGCCGGCGGCGCGTCGGGGGCCGTGTAGTCGACGGGGACGACGTCGGCGAGGTGGATGAACTTGTCGGGCCAGCCGGGTCCGCCAGGGGTCACGGTCACGAGGTGGAACCCGTTGCGCCCGTCAGTGTTCATCTCGGAGATCACGATGCTGCCGTCGGAGTTGACGGACTCGACGTAGGAGACGTGCCCGCGGGCGTACCAGCCGACGCTGCCCTCCGCGGGTATCCGGTTCGGCTTGATGCCGATCGACCTGGCGACCTTGGCCCACTCCGAGGCGTTGCCCCAGTGGACTCCGCGGTACCAGTTGCTGAAGGTGAATCCGTTGCGCTGCCCCAGCCGGTGAGCGACCCACGAGGTGCACTGACCCTGGAAGAACCCGAGCCCGTCGTTGATGCATCCGCCGAGGGACGCCTCGTTGCAGTCCGGGGCGGCGGGCCACGGATAGCCGTAGGTCTCGTAGGCCTCGTTCGTGCCGGGGTATCCGGCCCACACGGGCGTCTCCTCCTCGGCCTGGCCGGGCTTGCCATCGGCCTGGCCCGCGTCCTGGCCAGGACCCTGGCCAGGAGGAGTGCCCGGCGGCGTGGTGCCGGGGGCTGCGACGCCCGGTGCGGCGGGGATCAGCAGGAGCGCGAGGAGCGTGACGACGAGGAGCAGGAGTCGCGGCGAGGCCGGCCGCTCAGTAGGGACAGACGGGCTGATCACGGTGCCTCCATACGCAACGGTGCGTCCCCGGGGGTGGGACGCAGCACCATGGTGCGGGGCGAACCGGGGGCCGCGGAGCAAAACCGGCAAACGCGCCCGCCGGGAAGAGACTCGGAGTAGAGAGCCGATATCCTCGCTCCATGACGATTGCGACCGCTCCCGAGGCGCCGTTCGGCCGGATGTTGACGGCGATGGCGACGGCGTTCGCACCCGATGGCTCGATCGACCTCGACCAGACCGCGGCCATCGCGGCACACCTGGTCGACAACGGTCACGACGGCGTCGTGGTGAGTGGTACGACGGGGGAATCGCCCACCACCAGCGTGCTCGAGGACGGCGAGATCCTGCGCGTCGTCAAGGAGGCGGTGGGCCATCGGGCCAAGGTCGTCGCCGGCGTCGGCACCAACAGCACCGAGCACTCCATCGAGCTGGCCCGGCAGGCAGAGCGTCGCGGCGCCGACGGACTGCTGCTGGTCACCCCCTACTACAGCCGCCCCGGCCAGGCCGGGGTGCGGCATCACTTCACCGAGGTGGTCCAGGCCACCGACGTGCCGGTGATGCTCTACGACGTACCCGGCCGGACCGCCACCGTGATCGAGCTCGACACCTATGCGGCCATCAAGGAGCTCGACTCGGTCGTGGCCGTCAAGGATGCGGTGGGTGACTTCGCGCGTGGCGTGAAGATCATCGACCTCGGCTACGCCGTCTACTCCGGCGACGACCACGCGAACCTCGGCTGGCTCGCCCACGGCGCCTGTGGATTCGTCTCCGTGGCCGGCCATGCCGGCGGCCAGATGCTCTCGGCGATGGCCGGCGCCTTCTTCCACGGGGACCACGTCGGAGCCCTCGCGCTCTACCACCGGTTGCTGCCGGCCATGGACGCGATGATGGCGGTCCCCAACTACGGGGCCACCACGGCGAAGGCGGCGCTCGAGCTGCTCGGCGTCATCGACAACCGTCGCGTCCGCTCACCGCTGGTGGCGCTCACCGACGAGGAGGTCGACGCGCTGCGTGCCGGCCTCGCGGAGTCCCATCTGATCTGACCGCTGGTCCGCCCACAGAGCCACCACACGAAAGACACCAGATGTCCCACCCCCACCCGGAACTGTCCGCGCCGCCCGAGCTTGCGCCCGGCGGCCTCCGGGTGATCCCCCTCGGGGGCTTGGGCGAGGTGGGACGCAACATGACCGTCTTCGAGTACGACGGCCGGTTGCTGATCGTCGACTGCGGGGTGTTGTTCCCCGAGGAGAACCACCCCGGCGTCGACCTCATCCTCCCCGACTTCGAGCCGATCCGGGACCGCCTCGACGACATCGAGGCCCTGGTCCTGACCCACGGCCACGAGGACCACATCGGCGCGACGCCGTTCCTCCTGCGCGAGCGCGGCGACATCCCCCTGGTGGGCTCCGAGCTCACGCTCGCGCTCCTGGACAGCAAGCTGCGGGAGCACCGGCTGCGCGAGACCATCCACCACAAGGTCCGCGAGGGTGACCGGCTGACCCTCGGCCCGTTCGACCTCGAGTTCGTCGCGGTCAACCACTCCATCCCCGATGCCCTCGCAGTCGCCATCCGCACCGGGGCCGGGCTGGTGCTCCACACCGGGGACTTCAAGCTGGACCAGCTACCACTGGACGGCCGGATCACCGACCTGCGCGCGTTCGCCCGGCTCGGCGAGGAAGGCGTCGACCTCTTCATGGTCGATTCCACCAACGCCGAGGTGCCGGGCTTCACGACGTCCGAGCAGGAGATCGCGCCGGTCCTCGAACGGGTCTTCCACGAGAGCCGGCAGCGAATCATCGTCGCGTGCTTCGCCTCGCACGTGCACCGCGTGCAGCAGATTCTCGACGCGGCCGTCGAGCACGACCGGAAGGTCGCGTACGTCGGCCGCTCGATGGTCCGCAACATGGCGATCGCCCGTGACCTCGGCTACCTCACGGTGCCACCCGGCACGCTCGTCGATGCCAAGGAACTGTCCGGCCTGGCGCCGGAACGGCAGGTGCTGGTCTCGACCGGCAGCCAGGGGGAACCGCTCAGTGCCCTGAGCCGGATCGCCCAGCGCAACCACCACTTCGTCCACATCGAGTCGGGGGACACCGTCGTCCTGGCCTCCAGCCTGATCCCGGGGAACGAGAACGCCGTCTACCGGGTCATCAACGGGTTGGCGCGCTGGGGCGCGAACGTGGTCCACAAGGGCAACGCCCTGGTCCACGTGAGCGGCCACGCCAGCGCCGGTGAGCTCCTCTACTGCTACAACATCGTCCGCCCGCGCAACGTGCTGCCCGTGCACGGCGAGATCCGGCACCTGCTGGCCAACGGTGCACTCGCGCGCAAGAGCGGCGTCCCGGACGAGAACGTCGTCATCGCCGAGGACGGCGTCGTGGTCGACCTCATCGACGGTGTCGCCTCGATCGCCGGCAAGGTGGACTGCGGCTACGTCTTCGTCGACGGGTCGTCGGTGGGAGACATCACGGAATCGGACCTGAAGGACCGGCGAATCCTCGGCGAAGAGGGGTTCATCTCTGTCATCGTGGTCATCGACTCGGTGACCGGCAAGGTGTCGGGCGGCCCGGAGATCCATGCACGAGGTTTCGCGGAGGACGACTCGACCTTCGACGAGATCAAGCAGCCGATCATCGACGCCCTCCACCGGGCTGCCAGCGAGGGTTCCGGAGACACGTACCAACTTCAACAGACGGTGCGCCGTGTTGTGGGACGGTGGGTCAACAGCACCCACCGACGCCGCCCGATGATCATTCCCGTGGTCATCGAGGCCTGACGGGCCGAGCGCTCGGGAAGGAACCCATGGCCCGGTTCGACACGTTCCATGCGGACGGTGTCCGGCGTCTCTACGAAGTGACGCGACGCGTCAACTCCTCCGCCGACCTCGCCGAGGTCCTCGAGCTGATCGCGAACGGCGTCTGCGAGGGCCTGGGCTACGGCGTTGCTGCGATCTCACGGCTCGAGGGGAACACCCTGGTGATGGCGGCGGTCGCCGGCGACGACGCGGTCCGCGACCAGATCATCGGACGCCGTACGCCGGCCGAACAGGTGCTCGGCCGCGAATTCTCGATCGCCGACCACTGGGGCATCCTGCGGTTCGTCCCGCACGACCGGCTCCCTCCCGAGCAGATCTCCAGCCTGTGGGTCCCCGACATGGAGGTGTCGGACGACCCGGACGCCTGGCACCCGCTCGACGCGCTCTACGCGCCGCTGTACTCGTCGAGCGGCAAGCTGCTGGGCAACATGGCGGTGGACCTGCCGCCGGACAGCAAGGTCCCGAACCAGCAGCAGCGCGAGCTGTTGGAGATGTTCGTCGTGCAGGCCGGCGTGGCGCTGGAGAACGCGCAGCGACGTGAACAGCTCAGTCACCAGGTGCGCCACGGCGAGGCGCTGAAGAAGCTGGCGCTGCTCTCCGGGACGCTGGAGATCGAGCCGGCCCTGCAGGAGGCCGCCGAGGCGCTCTTCGAAGCGCTGACGGCGGCCCAGGTCACGGTGCGTTGCTTCGCCGACAACGTCGAGGACCACGAGAACTACTCCGCCGGCATGCCCGCGCCGGCGAGCGCAGACACCAGCACCGTGATGGGGATCCGCGAGGACCTGGAGCGCCAGGCGGCGCAGGGCCAGCTCAGACCGGTGGTGTTCTCGGAGCGGGACCAGGAATTCGGAGATCTCGAGTCGGCGGCGCTGATCCGGGCCCGGATGGAGAAGGACGGGTGGACGCACGGCCTGCTCGCGCCGATCGGCGTGGACCGCGAGGTGATGGGATACCTCGTCATGCTCCGCGAGCAGGCGCACGCGGACTTCGACCCCGACGAGATCGGTGCCATCCACGAGGCCGGCCGCGAGCTCGGCCGGCTGGTGCGCGACGTCCGCATCCGGCGTACCGAGCGACGGCTGCTCGGCGAGCTGCGCGAGCTCGATCGCTACAAGGGCGAGCTGATCGCGACGATCTCCCACGAGCTGAAGACACCGCTCACCTCGATCATCGGACACACCGAGCTGCTCGAGGAGGCGGGAGTGCAGCCGAACTCGGTCAATGCCATCAGTCGCAACGCGGCCCGGCTCGACCGTCTGGTGACCAATCTTCTCAACTACTCGCGCATCCAGGGTCGGCGCGAGCTGCAGCGGGTGCCGCTCGACCTGGTCGAGGTCTGCCGTACGTCGCTGGAGATGCTCCGGATCCAGGCTCAGTCCGCGGGCGTCACGCTCGAGCTGCTGCCTCCCGACACGGGCCCGGTGCTGGTGCTGGGTGATGCCGAGGAGCTGCCGCGCGTGGTCGACAACCTGTGCAGCAACGCCGTGAAGTACACGCCGAGCGGTGGACGGATCGAGGTCAGTGTCCGTGCGCACGACGGGCTGGGCGAGGTACTGGTCCGCGACAGCGGCCTCGGGATCTCGCCGCAGGACCAGGTGCACCTGTTCTCGGCGTTCCACCGCTCCACCAATCCCGAGGCACTCACCATCCCCGGCACCGGTCTGGGACTGGCCATCTCCCGCACCATCGCCGAGCTCCACGGCGGCGACATCGGAGTGGAGTCGGTGCTGGGCACGGGAAGCGAGTTCACGGTTCGGATCCCGCTCATCGACGCCTGATCGTCGACGCGACAACGGCCCCACCGGACGGATCCGGTGGGGCCGTTGTGCGGTGCCGAGGGGATCAGTCCTGGGTCGAGCGACCGGCGACGCGGCCGTTCTTCTTCTTGCAGGACAGCACCTTCACATTGTCGACGTACCAGCCCTTGAGGCCGTTGCAGCCGTCCCTGCCGAAGTCGAACCGGATCTCGAGCACGTCGCCCCGGCCGACGCCGGCCTTGGCGAGCGCGACCTGGGTCTGACCCCAGCTGCCCGCGACCTCGCCACCGTCGGTTCCGGTCCAGCCCCGCTCACCACTGAGCGGGTTGGTGTTGCCGCCTCGTGCGGGCACCATGCGGGCGTTGGGACCGTTGAACAGGAAGGCGCGATCCGGGAGCAGCTTCCACGTGCCGTCGTTGACCCGGATCTTGACGTTGCCGCCGTCCCAACCGGCCTCGGTGGCCACATAGTGGTTGAAGGTCAGCTTCGGTGCCCTGACCCGGCGCGGCATCCGGATGGCCGGGCTGATCAGGCTGTTCCGGCTCGAGATGTCGTCCTTGTCGCCCAGGCAGCTGCCCGTGACCGGGTCGGGCGCGAACGCGGCGCCGCTGCGGTGGTCAGGCGCGTTGTCGGTGGTCCGCCACTTGTAGCCGTGTCCCTTGCGGAACACCACGTCGCGCGACTGGCTCCACCCACGGAGACCGCGGTTGAAGTTCTCGCCGAACAGCTTGACCGTGCGGGTGCCGGGTCCACAGGCGCTCGGCGCGTTCTTGCGCAGCAGCGGAGTGAAGTTGCACTGGTCCTGCGGGTCGAGCCGCAGCTCCACGGCGCTCGACGCCGCCTCCACCTGAGCGCAGTCGGCCGGGGTGATGGTGACGTTGAGGTCACCGGGAGTCTCGCGCTTGGTCGAGAGCTCGCGCAGCGGCTGACCGGTCAGCTCGGTGCAGGACGTCGCCAGCGCATCGGCGAGGTCGACGAAGTCCGAGGTGGACGTCAGGTGGGCCGACTGGGCCTGCCAGAAGATGTGCGCCGACTTCGCCAGACCGAGACCGGACACGGTCACGCCGTTGCTCTCGCCACCGTCGACGAGCAGCGAATAGGCGTGGTTGACCACGCCGGAGTTGCTGTGGACACCTCCGTTGTCGTCCTCGCTGCACTTGTACTCGGCGTCGGACACCTTGCCCGGGTCGCCGTAGCAGGTGGGGTTCCACATGTCGCGGATCGCGCCGCCGAGCGCCGGGGACTGCTCGCCCTGGAGCCAGCGGTAGGAGTCGGCACGGGGCGAGTCGTCGGTCGGGCTGATGGTGGCGGTCGCCGTACCTGCCTGCCGGAAGCGCTTGCCGTCGGCCTTGGTGACCATCACACCGTAGATGTCACCCTCGGCGCTGATCGAGAACGCGCCCTCCTCCTTGAACCGGTTGCCCACGATGATGCCGGCGCCGCCGGCGTCCGCCACGTGGTCGACCGGCGTCTGGAAGCCGCAGTTGGCTTCGTCGACGTAGACCCACTTGCCAGCGACCTCGGCGCTGTTGGTCAGCGGCGAGCAGGCATCGGTCGGCTTGTCCCCGCGGCCTTCATCGGGGTCCTGTGCCACGACGACGTCGGCGTCGATCGGGTCCGAGATCGTCGGACCGAAGGCGGCCGGAGCGGCATCGACGCACGGGCCGGCGACCTCGGCGGGGGAGTTGATGACGACCTGCACGTCGCCGCGGGTGTGCTGGCTGCACTGGCCGTCGGGACGCTTGGCGGAGATGTCTCCCTCGGCGCCGTCCTCGCGACCGTTGATCAGGTCGATGGTCTCGCCCCAGACGTCGGAGTAGCCCTCGTTCATGGCGCCGGGCTGCCACTGGTAGACGAGGTCCGAGGTGTACTGGGTGTAGGCGTGGCCCCACTCGTGGGCGACCACGTCGTCGGAGGTGACGCCTTCGCAGAACAGGGTGAAGCCGTCGTTCCAGCTCGCGTTGGGGCAGCCACCCGGCGTCGGGTCGTTGTAGATGGTGATCATGTCGCCGCCCTGCCCGTCGTAGCTGTCGCGGCCCCACGTGTTGTTGAAGAACCAGTAGACGTTGCCGGCGTCGACGACGAGGTTGTTCTGGACGCCGTTGAGCGTGCCGGGGTAGGGGTCGCCGTCCTTCCAGACCAGCTTGGTCTTGAGCTGGCCGCGCCGTCCCAGTGACGCCTCGTAGAGCTCGCGGTAGAGGGCATCGTGGACGACGGAGTAGCGGTTGACCGGCTTGAGCGTGTTCGCGTCGAGGAACACCCGCTCGCCGATGTTCGAGCCGTTCGTGACCTCCACGGACCAGGCGAGGATCGCCTTTCCGGGGGTCCCACGGGTCACGCCGAGGCGGTAGACCATCAGCTCCGGGTCGACGGCACGGATGCCGGCCAGGTCGCCGTCCCTGCCGTTGGCACCGGTCGGGGGACTCGTCCGGACGGTGGCGACGGCGCGCTCGGCCGCCTGCTCCTGCGAGAAGCGAGGCGTGGTCGAGAGGTCCAGGTCGGGGGCGGCGAAGCCGCTCACCGCGGTCAGGTTGCCCTCGCGGTCGATGTTCGCCTTGAGCTCGGCGCCGAAGACGGGGAGGCCCTGGTAGGTCTGCCGGAACCGGACGATCCAGCCGTAGCGGTAGGACTGAACGCCGGTCTGGGAGAGCTGGCCGTCGCGGGCGCCGAACGCGGCGCCGTACTCGTCGAGGTACGTGCTCGCCTTGGACACGGCGGCGCCGGAGGAGTCGCCCGTGACGCCCGGGAGGAGGTCGCCCCCGTCATGGCGCGCGCGGATGAAGCCGACCTCGCCGGTCGCCCGGTCGGCGGAGACCGCGACCGGGCCCTCGGCCTCGCCGCGCATCTGCTGGACGAGGCTGGCGTCGGGCGTCGGGGCCGGCGTGCCGGCGGCGATGGTCTGGAGCCCGGGGACTGCAGAAAGACCTGCCCCCAGAAGTGCCAGCGCGACTGCTTGACTCACGAGTCTCACGAGTGGGTTCCCTCCCAGGGTGCGGTACCGGTGTGACCCGGGCCATGTGGGCGACACACTAGGCCCCCGTCGGGGCCGGGTCCATGACCGCGCCAAGAAGGTGCGTCGGCGACACGCAACCTGTGGTCCCTGTGACTGGAGTGACGTTGGCCTAGCCTTCGAGCATGGCGACCCGTACGTCTTCCCCGCCGGGGTCGCGGAGCAAGAGCACGTCCTCGTCACGGTCCTCGAAGTCGAAGACCAAGCCGAAGCCGAAGAGCTCGACCTCCCGATCCCGCCGTACTCAATCCGGTCGGACCCGGTCCAGCAGGAGCCGGCCGGCTCCGCGTGCCGTTCGCAGCGGTCGCGGACCAGTGTCGCGCACCGTGGGCACGGTCGGCCGTGGCGTCGGTGCGGCCTGGATGGCCACCGCGCACGGGGTCGGTGCCGGTGCCCGCAAGGTCGGCGGCGCCGCCCGCGACCTCGAGCCCGAGCAGCGACGTGACGGTGTCGGGCTCTCGCTCATCGCCGTGGCGGTCGTCGCCGCTGCCGCGGTGTGGTGGCAGGTGCCCGGTGGCGTCATGGACTTCGCCCGCACGGTCGTGTCCGGATCGGTCGGCAAGATCGGCTGGTTGGTGCCCGTGCTGCTGGTCCTGATCGGCTGGCGGAACATGCGCGACCCCGAGCACAACGGCCCGGCGGGTCGTCAGGTCATCGGCTGGATCGCGCTCGGCTTCGGTGTGCTCGGCATCGTCCACATCGCCAGCGGAAACCCCCAGCCTCAGCTGGGCGACTCCAGCGAGCTCCAGTTCGGCGGCGGGGCGATCGGGTTCGTCGTCTCGAGCCTGCTGCTGGACCTGCTGCGCTCGGCGTACGTCGTGGTGCCGGTGCTCATCTTGCTCTCGCTGTTCGGCCTGCTGGTCATCACCGCGACGCCCGTCTACCAGATCCCCACCCGGCTCGCCGGGCTCCGCGACCGGGTGCTCGGCCGCACCCCCGTCGCCGAGGAGGACGAGGGCGAGCCCACGCAGCCGATCCGTACTCGCCGCGGCCGGGCTCTCGACGACATCGATCCCGACATGGGGGATCCCGCCTACGACACCCCGGTGCTGAGCGAGCGTGAGCTCCGGAAGCGCCGCAAGAAGGGCGAGGACGACGACCAGCTCACCGAGCCGACGCCGGTCGTCCCGGACGTCGCCGAGGACAAGGTCGACCTCGAACCGCCGCTCCACACGCCGATCCCGCAGCGGGTCGAGCAGCTCGCGCTCTCCGGCGACATCGCCTACACCCTGCCCGCCAACGAGGTGCTCAAGCCCGGCTCGGTGCACAAGGCGCGCTCCAAGGCCAGCGACGCCGTCGTCGACCGGCTGATGCAGGTCATGGACGAGTTCGGGATCGACGCGCAGGTCACCGGCTACACCCGGGGTCCGACCGTCACCCGTTACGAGGTCGAGCTCGGCCCGGCCGTCAAGGTCGAGAAGGTCACCGCGCTGTCGAAGAACATCGCCTATGCCGTCGCCTCGGCCGACGTGCGGATCCTCAGCCCGATCCCCGGCAAGTCCGCCATCGGCATCGAGATCCCGAACGTCGACAAGGAGAAGGTCACCCTCGGTGACGTGATGCGCTCCAGCATCGCCCGCTCGGACCACCACCCGATGGTCGTCGGACTCGGCAAGGACGTCGAGGGCGGCTTCGTGGTGGCCAACCTGGCGAAGATGCCCCACCTGTTGGTTGCCGGAGCCACCGGCTCCGGAAAGTCGTCGTTCATCAACTCGATGATCACCTCGATCCTGATGCGGTCGACGCCCGACGAGGTCCGGATGATCCTGGTCGACCCCAAGCGGGTCGAGCTCAACATCTACGAGGGCATCCCGCACCTGATCACGCCGATCATCACCAGCCCCAAGAAGGCCGCCGAGGCGTTGGCGTGGGTCGTGCGCGAGATGGACATGCGCTACGACGACCTCGCCAACTTCGGGTACCGCCACATCGACGACTTCAACAAGGCCGTCCGGGCCGGCAAGGTCGAGGTGCCGCCGGGGAGCGAGCGCGAGCTGGCGCCGTACCCCTACCTGCTGGTGGTCGTGGACGAGCTCGCCGACCTGATGATGGTCGCGCCCCGCGACGTCGAGGACGCCGTGGTCCGGATCACGCAGCTGGCCCGCGCCGCAGGCATCCACCTGGTGCTCGCGACCCAGCGTCCGAGCGTCGACGTGGTGACCGGGCTGATCAAGGCGAACGTGCCGTCGCGACTGGCGTTCTCCACCTCCTCGCTCGCCGACAGCCGGGTCATCCTCGACCAGCCGGGCGCCGAGAAGCTGGTGGGCCAGGGTGACGGCCTGTTCCTGCCGATGGGCTCCTCCAAGGCCGTCCGGGTCCAGGGCTCCTGGGTGACCGAGGCCGAGATCCACCAGGTCGTGAACCACTGCAAGAAGCAGCTCCAGCCGACGTACGTCGAGGACGTGACGGCTCCGCAGTCCGCCAAGCGCGACCTGGACAGCGACATCGGCGACGACCTGGACCTGGTGGTGCAGGCGGTCGAGCTGGTCGTGTCCACCCAGTTCGGGTCCACCTCGATGTTGCAGCGCAAGCTGCGGGTCGGCTTCGCCAAGGCGGGCCGGCTGATGGACATCCTCGAGAGTCGTGGCGTGGTCGGTCCCAGTGAGGGGTCGAAGGCACGAGACGTGCTCGTCAAGCCCGATGAGATCGACGGCGTGATCGCCGTCCTGCAGGGAGAGGCCTCATGAGCAGTCTTGAAGCAGGACCCGACTACGACGACGCCGACGGTCTCGGCGACGAGACCTCACCTCCGACCGATCTCGCGCTCGCGCCCGAGAGCGTGGTGGTCCGTCGCAACGCCGGGCTCGCCGCCCTCGTGGGCGGTCCCGCCTCGGCGGTCGCCATCGCCTACCTGGCGCGGGCCTCCGAGACCGGTGCCGCGCTCGACTGGGCGATGGCGGCGGTCCTGGGCGCGCTCGGCATCGGTTACCTCGCCGCGCTCGTCGACGCCCGGACGCCGCTGCTGGTGGCCGACGCCCAGGGTGTCCGGATCCGTCTCGGTCGTGCCTGGCGTGGCCTGCCCTGGGGCGCGCTCCACCGCGTCGAGCACACGCCGCGCCGCGGCCTGTTGCGCGACGGCCGGCTGGTCATGGTCGTGCACAACCCGGCCCGGCTGCTCGAGGAGCTGGACCGAGGCGCTCGCCGTCAGTCCGTCCTCAGCCAGAAGCTGTACGGCGCGCCGTTCGCCATGCCGCTCGGGCTCTCGACCCGGGTGGTCGGTGGCGGGGAGGACCTCACCGCCGCACTGACCGCACTGGCGGGGACGTCCAGCCGCGTCGTCGAGGTCGTGGCTGACGAGGCCGCCGACGAGATCGTGACTGAGCCGATGGTGGTCGAGTCCTCCGAGCCACCCGTGGGGTTTCAGGACGCGTCGCCCAGTCGCTCGCTGCGCTCGCGTCTGAGCCGACGCTCCTCAACCTCCTCGCCCGACCCGAGCCCGCGCAGGCTTGGGCTCGGGGGCTCGGACCTCCGACCGACCGTGGCTCACGGGATCTTCCGGCTGGCGGGGCTGTTCCAACGCGAGACCGACGAGACCGTGGTCGACGTGCCAGACCTCCCGGTCAGCGAGACGCCGAGCCCGCTACGCGAGCCCGCAGCCGCCTCGCGGACGGAGGTGCGCCACGAGGTCGAGATCGAGGACGACGAGGTCGCCCTCGAGGGGCGCGAGATGCGCCGCCCGGGCAGTGTCAGCCTGGTCGAGGACACCCAGGTCTGGAGCGACCGCGTCCAGCCGATCTCCCGCCAGGGCCACGCCGTCGACCCACTGCTCATCGACGACCACGCCGTCGAGCCCGCCGAGGACCCGGTCATCGGCCCGGACCTCGCGGCCGCCCGGACCCGCCTCGGCCTCACCGTCGACCAGCTGGCCGAGCGCACCCGGATCCGCCCGCACGTCATCGAGTCGATCGAGGTCGACGACTTCGCGCCGTGTGGCGGGGACTTCTATGCGCGTGGCCACCTGCGCACGCTCGCCCGCGTGCTGGGCCTCGACGTGGCACCGCTGCTGACGACGTACGACGAGCGGTACTCGGACGCGCCGATCAACCCGCGCCGGGTCTTCGAGGCCGAGCTCGCGACCGGATCGAACGGGTCGATCCGCGGCACTCGCGGCGGACCGAACTGGTCGGTGCTGGTCGCGGCCGTGATGGCACTCGTGCTCGTGTGGTCGGTGGCCCGGCTGGTCATGGACAGTCCGGTGGACCTCAACGGCGCGACCCCGGTGCTCAACGGTTCCGCGGGGGTCGACCACGGCAAGCGCGGGGGCAAGGCCGCCCCCGAGGTCCCGGTCGTGCTGAGCGCGGCCGGAGGCGGCGCCCAGGTGATCGTCCGTGATGGCTCCGGCGAGGTCCTGTTCAAGGGCGTCCTGTCCTTCGGAGAGACCCGCACCCTCCAGGTATCGCCCCCGGTGTGGATCAAGTCGTCGGACGGTTCGCTCACCGCGAGCATCGACGGTGAGGACCACGGCGCGCTGGGTGCCACGGGGCGCGGTGCCCAGGAAATGTTCACCGTCACCCCCTGACCGTGCGGAGTCGTGATCCGGGTCACCGGTCGCGCACCACGAATCAGGGGACTCGGGCCGAAACCGGCATACTCGTGAGGACATGACTACTCCTACGACACAGTCCCCGGCCGGGGCCGCGCCCGCAGACTCGCAGATCTCGGTGGCGCTGGTGACCCTCGGCTGCGCCCGCAACGACGTCGACTCCGAGGAGCTGGCCGGCCGGCTCGAGGCCGGCGGGTTCCTGCTCGTCGACGAGCCCGAGGACGCCGACACGGTCGTGGTCAACACCTGCGGCTTCGTCGAGGCGGCCAAGAAGGACAGCGTCGACACGCTGCTCGAGGCCGCGGACCTCAAGGCCACCGGCCGTCCGCAGGCCGTGGTGGCCGTCGGTTGCCTGGCGGAGCGCTACGGCAAGGACCTGGCGACGTCGCTGCCCGAGGCGGACGCCGTGCTCGGCTTCGACGACTACCCCGACATCGCCGCCCGGCTGCGGACGATCATGGCGGGCGAGACCCACGAGGCCCACACCCCGCAGGACCGCCGACTGCTGCTCCCGATCACCCCGGTCGAGCGCGGGGCGTCCATCGACGACGACTTCCTCAGTGTGCCGGGGCACTCACCGGCCAGCGGCCCCCGCGCCGTACGCCGCCGGCTCGAGGGCGGTCCGATGGCGCCGTTGAAGCTGGCGAGCGGGTGCGACCGACGGTGCTCCTTCTGTGCGATCCCCAGCTTCCGCGGCTCGTTCGTGAGCCGCCGGCCCAGCGACGTGCTCGGCGAGGCGGTCTGGCTGGCGGAGCAGGGCGTCAAGGAGGTGTTCCTCGTCAGCGAGAACTCCACCTCCTACGGCAAGGACCTCGGCGACCTGCGGCTGCTGGAGACCCTGCTTCCCGAGCTGGCCGCCGTCGACGGCATCGAGCGGGTGCGGGTCTCCTACCTGCAGCCCGCCGAGACCCGGCCGGGGCTGGTGGCCGCGATCGCCGGCACGACCGGTGTGGCGCCGTACTTCGACCTCTCCTTCCAGCACGCGAGCGCGACGGTGCTGCGACGGATGCGTCGTTTCGGTGACCCCGAGTCGTTCCTCGGTCTGCTGGCCGGGATCCGCGAGCTCGCGCCGACTGCTGGCGTCCGCTCCAACGTGATCGTCGGTTTCCCCGGCGAGACCGAGGCCGACCTCGAGACGCTGTGCGACTTCCTGGTCGCTGCCCGGATGGATGTGACCGGTGTCTTCGGTTACTCCGACGAGGACGGCACCGAGGCGGCGTCGTACGACGGAAAGCTGGGCGACGACGAGATCCGCGCCCGCACCGAGCACGTCACGAACCTGGTCGAGGAGCTCAACGCGCAGCGCGCGGAGGAGCGGATCGGTGAGTCGGTCGAGGTGCTGGTCGAGTCGGTGGCCGACGGCGAGGTCGTCGGTCGGGCCGCCCACCAGGGCCCCGAGGTCGACGGTTCGACCTACCTGGTGCGGAGCGCCGCGGTGGTCGGCGACCTGGTCCGGGCCGAGGTGGTGGCCACCGAGGGCGTGGACCTCTACGCCGAGGAGCTTGCGTGAACGGCGCCGAGGGCGGGACCAGCAACTGGAACGTCCCGAACGCGCTCACCACCCTGCGGATCGCCATGGTCCCGTTCTTCGGCTGGGCGCTGCTCCACGACGGCGGCGACTCGATCACCTGGCGGCTGGTGGCGTTCGCGCTCTTCGTCGGGGCGATGATCACCGACAAGATCGACGGGGACCTGGCACGCAAGCACGACCTGGTCACGAACTTCGGCAAGATCGCCGACCCGATCGCCGACAAGGCGATCACCGGCATGGCGCTGATCGCGCTGTCGGTCGTCGGCGACGTCTGGTGGTGGGTCACCATCGTGGTGCTGCTGCGTGAGTGGAGCGTGACCCTGCTCCGCCTCTCCGTGCTCAAACAGGTCGTGATCGCGGCGTCGGCCAGCGGCAAGCTCAAGACGACCCTGCAGGCGATCGCACTCAGTGTCCTCGCGCTGCCCCTGCCCCACGGCGATGCCCACGGGGGTGCGTTCGACCGGTTCGGCGTCCTCGGTGAGGTGGCGTTCTACGCCGGTCAGGTGGCGCTCGCGGGTGCCGTCGCGATCACCTTGTGGTCGGGCTACGAGTTCTTCCGCGGCGTCTGGCGCCAGCGGTCGTCGTTGCGCGCGGGCACCGGCAACTGACGACAGTTTCGTCACTCAAACTTCATCAACTGCTGCTTCAGGGCCGGGTTCGAGCCGGGTTAGGGTGACGCAGATCCCACCCACGTACCCGAAAGGCTTTTCTGCGCGTCTTCGGCAAGAAGACCGGGACCAGCGTCAAGGTCCCGATCCGCATCACGAAGAAGTAGCACTCGGCCTCACCCTCACCCTCACCCACTGCCACTCGGAGGCTCCCGAATGCCCCGCTCCCGCACTTTCTCCGCTCTCACCGGCCTCGCCGTCGCCCTCGGCGGGGTCTCGGTCCTCACCGCCGTGCCGGCCGCCGCCGACGCGCACTCGACGGTGTTCATCAACGAGATCCACTACGACAACGCGGGCACAGACGCCGGCGAGTTCGTCGAGATCGCCAACACCGCCGGTGCCGACCTCACCGGCTGGCGCGTCGTGCTCTACAACGGCTCCAACGGTACGAGCTACAACGTCCGGACCCTCAGCGGCACCGACGAGGTCCAAGCCCTGACCTACCCGGTCGACGGCGTCCAGAACGGTGCGCCGGACGGGGTCGCTCTGGTGGACGCGGCTGACAACGTCGTGCAGTTCCTCTCCTACGAGGGCGCCATGACCGCGACCAACGGGTTGGCGGTCGGTGAAGACAGCATTGACATCGGAGTTTCGGAGACCGCGACCACGCCAATTGGCCAATCGCTGCAACTCACCGGCTCCGGTGCGACGTACGGCGACTTCACCTGGACCGGACCCGTGGAGGGCAGCCCCGGGGCGGTCAACACGGGCCAGTTCTTCACCGGTGGCGGTGGGCCGGCACAGCCGGTCGCCGACTGCGGTGACGCCACCTTCGCCGTCGACACCGACGAGAACGGCTCCCGTGACGTCTCCGCGGTCGACGCCGACAGCAGGGTCGTCACGGCGACGATCACCTCCGCCAGCGTCGCGGGCATCACCCTCGACGGCTTCACGGCGTCCGGCGCCGACGGCGACCCCGGTTCTGCGACGCTGAGCGTCGCCGACACCACGGCGGACGGCAGCTACGAGGTGGAGATCGAGTTCACCACCGATGACGACCCCGCCCAGACCGCCACCTGCACCGTCACCGTCGTGGTGAGCGACCAGGACGCGGTCACGCTGATCAGCGAGATCCAGGGCGACGGCGCGGCCTCTCCGCTGGTCGGGAAGCGCGTGAACGTCGAGGCGATCGTGACCTCGTTGATCACCTCCAATGATGTCGTCGACGGCTTCTTCCTCCAGGAGGAGAAGGCCGACTCAGACCACAACGCGAGCACATCGGAGGGCATCTACGTCTTCTGCCGCAACGACTGCCCCGAGGACCTGTCCGCTGGCGACCGGATCCGGGTCACCGGTGACGTTGCGGAGTTCAACGACAGCACCCAGATCAGCGCCGCGTTCGGCGACGGGGCGTTCGACACGCTCGCCACCGGTCGGCGGCTGCCCAAGGCCGCAGTCGAGGAGCTGCCGGCCGACGCGTCCACCCAGGACCCCGCCACCTTCGAGCACGTCGAGGGCATGCGTACGACGATCTCGACCACCCTGGCCGTCAGCGAGTACTTCAACCAGGCTCGGTTCGGCCAGATCATCCTGACCGCCGAGGAGCGGGCCTACCAGTTCACGCAGACCGACGAGCCCAGTGTTGAGGGCTACAACGCCCACCTCGCTGACGTGGCGACCCGGCAGATCATCCTGGACGACGACAGCAACAGCCAGAACGCGGCGACCTCGGGTCCGGACGACAACGAGCCGTACTACTACCCGACCCCCGGGCTGAGCACCGGCAACTTCTTCCGCGGTGGAGACACGATCGACAATCTGACCGGCGTCTTCGAGTACTCCTTCGGCGCCTGGGCCCTGCGCCCGGTCACCGGCGCGGATTACACGTTCGACTCCACCAACCCGCGGCCCGCGTCCCCGCCGGCTGTGGGAGGCACGCTCAAGGTGGCGTCGTTCAACGTCCTGAACTACTTCGCGACCATCGACGAGACCTCGTCCAACAGCTCCGGACCCTGCGGTCCCAGCGGTGGCCAGGACTGCCGTGGGGCCGACTCCGAGGCAGAGCGGGTGCGTCAGCTCGACAAGATCGTGGCGGCGCTCGAGCAGATCGACGCCGACGTGTTCGGCCTGATCGAGATCCAGAACGACCAGGGCGAGGCCACTGAGCAGATCGTCGACGCGCTCAACGCGGCGACCGCGCCCGGCACCTACGACTTCATCGACACCGGCTTCATCGGCACCGACGCGATCAAGCAGGCGTTCGTCTACAAGACGGGCACGGTCACGCCGGTCGGCGACTACGACCTGCTCACCTCAGCGGACGACGCCGAGTTCGACGACGAGCGCAACCGGCCGGCGTTGATCCAGACGTTCGAGGAGAACTCCTCCGGGGAGCGGGTCACCGTCGCGGTCAACCACTTGAAGAGCAAGGGCTCGGGCTGTGGTGCGGGAGACGACGCACTCGACGGATCGGGCAACTGTGACGGCACCCGCACCGCGGCTGCCGAGGCATTGGCCGAGCACCTGGCAGACGACCCGACAGGCACCGGCGAGTCGGACACCCTGATCATCGGCGACCTCAACTCCTACGCCATGGAGCGGCCGATCGCGGCGCTGCTCGACGCCGGCTACACCGACCTGCTCCAGGAGTTCCAGGGGTCGGACGCCTACACGTACCTGTTCGACGGCCAGCTCGGCACGCTCGACTACGGCCTGGCCAACGACAGCCTCGCCGATCAGGTCACGGGAGCCGCCGGGTGGGCGATCAACGCCGACGAGAACCCGCTGTTCGACTACAACGACACCGTCCACGACGCCGGTGAGGCCTCCTTCGAGCGCAAGTCGACGGCAGGAACTCTCTACGAGCCGACGGCTTACCGGGCCAGCGACCACGACCCGGTGATCATCGGGCTGGACCTCGGGGATGCTGACGACCGGGCACAGGTCGAGCTGGACATGAAGTTCAAGCCCGGCAAGGTCGAGGCCGGTAAGACCCGGCCCCGCCTCGAGGTGGAGGTCGAGGACAGCGACAACCGGCGTCAGCCGGTGTCCGGAGTGGTCCGGGTGTCCTTCGAGGACGAGGTTCGCACCGAGACCCTGCGACGGGGTGAGGCGCTGTTCGAGCTCGGCACCTTCGACACCCCCGGCACGGTGACGGTCACCGTCGAATACCTCGGCAGCGACACCCATGCGCCGCGCACCGAGACATTCACGTTCGAGGTCCGCAGCAACAAGCGCTGAGGGTTCACCGACGCTGGTGCAGGCGGAACGCCGCCTGCACCAGCGCGAGGTGGCTGAACGCCTGCGGGAAGTTGCCGGCCATCCGGTCCCCGTCGACGTCGTACTCCTCGGCGAGCAGGCCGACGTCGTTGGTGAGGCCGCAGAGCCGGTCGAACAGCGCGTGGGCATCGTCGTGTCGCCCGGCCTCGGCATAGGCCGAGACCAGCCAGAACGAGCACGCCAGGAACGGGTGCTCGTCACCGGAGAGGCCGTCGACGCCGGACTCGGTGCGGTAGCGCAGCACCAGGCCGTCGCGCATCAGGTCCTGCTCGACGGCCGCAATCGTGCCGAGCATCCGCGGGTCGTCCCCGTCGATGAAGCCGATCATCGGCAGGACCAGCAGCGAGGCGTCGACCTCGGTGGTGTCGTAGTGCTGGGTGAAGGTGAAGCGGTCTTGGTCGAAGCCTCGGTCGAGCACCTCCGCCCGGACCTGGTCGCGCAGCGCGCGCCAGGTCTCGACGTCCCCGGGCAGGCTGTGCTGCTCCACCGCCTGCACCGCCCGGTCGAACGCCGCCCAGACCATCGCGCGTGAGTGGGTGAAGTGCTGGGTCGGGCCGCGGATCTCCCACAGCCCGTGGTCCGGCTCCTGCCAGGTCTCGGCCAGCCGGTCGATCAGGTTGCGCTGGAGCGACCAGGCGTTCTTGTCGCTGGGCACTCCCGCGTCGCGGCTCAGCGCGAGGGCGATCATCACCTCGCCCAGGACGTCGGCCTGGCGCTGTTCCACGGCGCCGTTGCCGATCCGGACCGGTCGGGAGTCCGCATATCCCGGCAGGTGGTCCAGCTCGTGCTCCGGCAGTCGTCGGGCACCGTCCACGGCGTACATGATCTGGAGGTCCTCCGGATCGCCGGCGGCGGCGCGGAGCAGCCACGCGCGCCAGGCCTGTGCCTCATCGGTGGCGCCCGCCGCGAGCAACGCCTCGAGCGTGAGCGCGGCGTCGCGCAGCCAGCAGTAGCGGTAGTCCCAGTTCCTCTCCCCGCCGAAGTCCTCGGGCAGAGACGTGGTCGGCGCGGCGACGATGCCGCCGGTCCGCTCGTGGGTCAACAGCCGCAACGTGAGCAGCGAGCGGGCGACCGCGTCGCGGTGGGGCATTCCCTCCAGGGCGCAGCACTGCAACCACTCGCGTTCGTCGTGGATCGTGGCCTTGATCCGCTTGCGGATCCGGTCGCGCTTCGGCAACGGGTCCGCGGAGGGCACCCAGGTCGTGGAGAAGGTCAGGGTTTCACCCTCGGTCACATCGAACTCGTCGGCGTGACGGTGGTCGATGGCCCGTGGCAACCGGGGCCCCCGGAGCACGAGCTGGTCGGGGCCGGCGACGGCGGTGATGACCTCGTCCTTGCCGATGATGCGGCGCGTGACCCAGGGCCGGACCTTGCCGTAGTCCATCCGGACCACCCATTCGTGGCGGATCCGGACCGTGCCCTCGACCCCGGTGATCCGGCGGACGACGTCGGCGCGGTCGTCGCCGGTGGGCATGACGTCGATCAGGCACACCACGCCGGTGGCGGTCGTGAACGTCGTCTCCAGCACCGTCGAGTCCTCGACGTAGCGGCGGGTCGACGTGTAGTCGTCGGTCGGTTCGAGCTGCCAGTGGCCGTGGTCGTCGGTGCCGAGGAGCCCGGCGAAGCAGGCAGGGGAGTCGAAGCGCGGCAGGCACAGCCAGTCGATGGAGCCGTTCCGGCCGACCAGTGCCGCGGTGTGGCGGTCTCCGATCAGGGCGTAGTCCTCGATCGCCAGCGCCATGCCGGCCATCATGTCCTACGGTCGGTCACGTGGATGCCCCCGCCGTGCTCGCGCTCCTCCAGACCCGCGCCGCAACCCTGGCCACCGCCGAGTCGCTGACCGGTGGGTTGCTGGGGGCGCGGATCACCGGCGTCCCGGGGGCCTCACGGGTGTATCTCGGCGGGGTGGTGGCCTATGCCACCGAGGCCAAGCAGCGGCTGCTGGGTGTCGAGGCGGACCTCGTGGAGCAGTACGGCGTGGTCTCCGCGGAGTGCGCCCGGGCGATGGCCGAGGGCGCCCGGCTGCAGTTCGGTGCGACCTACGCCGTGAGCACCACCGGCGTCGCGGGACCGGAGCCGCAGGAGGGTCAGCCGGTCGGCACGGTGTTCGTCGGCGTCGCCGCCCGCTCCGGCACGAGCGTGGTCTCACTCGCGTTGAGCGGCGACCGCGACGGCATCCGGGAGCGGACCTGCGACGAGGCAGTTGCGGCGCTCGGGGGGATTCTCCGCAGGGAAGAACCCGGCCTCCGGTAGCGTTGGGCGAACAGGACGACGATGAGAGGCCTGAGGAGGTGAGCCACATGGTGCTGTTCCGGCGATTGCTGGGGGATGTGCTGCGTGGCAAGCGGCTCCACCGCGGGATGACACTGCGACAGGTCTCCGCGGAGGCCCGGGTCTCGCTGGGCTACATCTCCGAGATCGAGCGCGGCCAGAAGGAAGCCTCCTCCGAGCTGCTGGCCTCGCTGTGCGCCGCGCTCGACGTGCCGCTCTCCGAGGTGTTGCGAGACGTTTCGTCGCTGGTCGCCCTCGAGGAGGCCGCCGCGGCTCCCACCCCCGAGGTCGTGGCCTCCGCCGCCTGACGGCACCTCACGGCTCCGGCTGGCACCGCGGACACCAGTACGACGGACGCTCACGGCCGACCGGTCCGGTCTTCGCCGTCCGGATCGCGCTGCCGCACCGCGGGCACGGCATCCGGCGGCGGTCGTAGACCCAGTTGGTCGGCCGGCGACGTTCCACGGCAGCGGCGAGCAGCTCCTGGCCCTTGCTGACCAGAGCCAGCAGGTCGGGCACGTCTGCCACCCGGGTCTGCGGGTGGACCCGGAGCGCGAACAACATCTCGGCCGCCCACATGGTGCCCACGCCCGCCAGGTTGCGCTGGTCGAGGAGCGCGTCGCGGATCGGCTCGTCGGGATGGGTCGCGAGCCGGCGCACTGCCTCGGCGGGGTCCCAGTCGGGACCGAGCGTGTCGGGGCCGAGGTGGTCCACCGCGCTCTCCTCGAGGGTGCGGGGGAGCAGCTCCACGATCCCGAGCGAGAACCCGACGGCGATCCGGTCGGCGGTGGTGAGGACGACCCGGGCGGTGTGCCCGGGCCGGCCCCAGCGCTGCCCCGGAGCGTAGTCGCGCCAGGAGCCCTCCATCTTGAGATGGGTGTGGAGGGTCCAGCTCTGCTCGCCGTGCTCGATCCGGGTCAGCAGGTGCTTGCCGCGGGTGTGGGTGCCGGTGACCAGGGCGCCGGAGAGGTCGGCGACGGCGAATCGCGGGACCCGGAAGTCGGTGCCGGTCAGCAGCTGACCGGCGAGGGCACGGTCGAGACGTCGGGCCGTGCGGACGACCGCGTCACCCTCCGGCACGGAGCCGCAGCCCCTTCGGTGTCGCGATGAAGCCAGCCGCGGCCAGAGCCTCACGGAGCGGCGTGGGGCCGCGCCCGAGCAGCTGCTCGCCGTCCGCCTTCTCCACCGTGAGCCGGCCGAGGTGGCCACGGCGGGCCGCCGTGGCGAGCGCCTCGGCAGCCGGGGTGAGCAGCTCGGCATCGTCGGACCAGGTGAGCAGCGTGCGGCCGCCGCGCTCGACGTAGAGGGTGAGCTCGCCGTCGATCAGCACCACCAGGGCGCCTGCCTTGCGGCCGGGGCGGTGGCCACCGTCACCGACCGGCCACGGCAGGGCGGCGCCGTAGGGGTTGGCCGGGTCGGTGGCCGCGAGAGCGGTGGCCACCGGCTTCTGGTCGGGACGCGCCTCGGTGAAGGTGCGCAGCCGGTCGACCGCTCCGGCGGTGCCGAACTGGGCGGCGCCGAGCCCGTCGACGAAGTAGCCGCGTCGGCATCGCCCTGAGTCCTCGAATGCGGACAGGACCTTGTAGACGGCGGCGAATCCGCCGGGGGTGCGCTCACTCTGGACGGCGCCCCGGATCACGACGCCGTGACGGTCGAGAAGCCGCTCGGCCGCGGCCTTGGCGCGACGGGTGGGGTCGGTGTCGAGCTCTGGCAGGATCGCCCACCGCCCGGCGGTGTGGGGCGGTCCGCTGCGCAGCACCCGCGGACCGGGCCGGCGGGTGCGGTGGGTGCCCTTGCCGCCGCCGACCAGCGAGCGCAGCGGCGTCAACGTGTCGTTGGTGATCCGGCCGGCCCACACGAGGTCCCAGAGCACGCCGGCCAGCGCGTCATCGGTGGTCGTGTGACCCACGGCCTGGCCGAGCTGACGGAAGAACCAGGCGCCGCCGGGGGTCAGGGCGTCCAGCACCGCCTGGTGAAGCTCAGAATGTTCGAAGGTGGTGGGTTCGGGCAGCGTGAGATGGGCCTGGTCGGCGAGGTGGAGCGAGACCCAGCCGTCCTGTCCCGGCAGCGCGCCGTGGCCCGCCCACACCAGGTCACCGGCGCTGGTCAGCTCGTCGAGGAGGGCGGGTTCGTAGTCGCGGACGCGGGCGGCGAGCACCAGCGACTCCAGGGCGCTGGCGGGGACGGGGCAGCCCGCCAGCTGGGCGACCACGGCCAGCACCCCGTCCGTGCCGCGCAACCGACCGTCGACGTGCTGCCAGGCAGACAGGAACCGCGCCAGCACCGGAGGGTCGACCGGTTCGATCTCCTGCCGGAGCCGGGCCAGGGACCGGCGCCGCAGCCGCCGCAGCACCTCGGCGTCACACCACTCCGTCCCGGATCCCGAGGGCCGGAACTCACCGTCGAGGACACGTCCCTGGGAGGCCAGCCGTTGCAGGGTCTGCCGGACCACGGCGTCGCCGAGCCCGAGCCGTGCGGCCACGTCGAGGCTGGTGAACGGGCCGTGGGTGCGGGCGTAGCGGGAGACCAGGTCGGCGAGCGGGTCGTCGACGGGGTCGGCGAACACCTCCGGTGTCCCGGGCGGGACGGGGACACCGAGGCCGTCACGCAGCCGCCCGACGTCCTCGATGCCGGTCCACCTCTCCTCACCGGCCACCCGCACCTCGACCACGCGGCGGGTGTCGGTGAGCGTGGTCAGCCACTCGGTGACGTCTGCCTCGTCGACGGCCCGGGCCCGGACCTCGTCGGTCGTCAGCGGCCCCAGCATCCGGAGCAGGTCGGCCACACCCTCGGCGTTGCGGGCGCGCCGGTCGGGGGCAAGTCGTTGCAGCTCCGCCTCGACCTCGGCGAGCACCTCGGGGTCGAGCAGCTCGCGCAGCTCCGCGCGGCCGAGCAGCTCCGCGAGCAACCCCTGGTCGAGGCTCAGGGCTGCCGCGCGGCGTTCGGCGAGGGGCGAGTCGCCCTCGTAGACGAACTGGGCGACGTAGCCGAACAGCAGGCTCCGTGCGTACGGCGAGGGCTGGGTCGTGGCGACGTCCACGATCGCGACTTCGCGCCGGTCGACCCGGCCCATCAGCGACACCAGGCCCGGCAGGTCGTAGACGTCCTGCAGGCACTCGCGCACCGCCTCGAGCACGATCGGGAAGGACGGGTAGCGGGCGGCGACCTCGAGCAGGGCAGCCGAACGCTGCCGCTGCTGCCACAGGGGGCTGCGACGTCCCGGGTCCCGGCGAGGCAGGAGCAGCGCCCGGGCGGCGCACTCGCGGAACCGGCTGGCGAACAGCGCGCTGCCGCCGACCTCGGTGGTGACGATCTCCTCGATCTCGTCGGGTTCGAACGCGACGATCGCGCCGGTGGGCGGCTCCGCCTCGGTGTCGGGGATGCGCACCACGATGCCGTCGTCGGAGGCCACCGCGTGCCCCTCGATGCCGAAGCGTTCGCGCAGCCGGGCGTTGATGGCCAGCGCCCACGGCGCATGGACGGGGGTGCCGTAGGGGGAGTGGACGACCAGCCGCCAGTCGCCGAGCTCGTCGCGGAACCGCTCGACCAGGACCGACACGTCGCTCGGCAGGGTGCGGGTCGCCTCGACCTGCTCGGCGAGATAGCCGACGAGGTTGCCGGCGGCGTACTCGTCGAGGCCGTGGGAGCGCGCCTCCGTGATCGCCGACGCCGGAGGCAGCGAGGCGAGCTCGCGGGTGAACGCGCCGATCGCCTCGCCCAGCTCAGCGGGGCGGCCGAGCGCGTCGCCCTTCCAGAACGGCAGCCGGCCGGGGACTCCGGGGGCGGGGGTGACCAGCACCCGGTCGTGGGTGATGTCCTCGATCCGCCAGCTGGTGGCGCCGAGGGCGAACACGTCGCCCACCCGCGACTCGTAGACCATCTCCTCGTCGAGCTCGCCGACGCGTCGACCGGTCCCCTCACCGACCAGGTAGACACCGAAGAGACCGCGGTCGGGGATCGTGCCGCCGCTCGTGACCGCGAGGCGCTGGGCGCCGGGTCGGCCGGTGAGGATGCCGGTCACGCGGTCCCACACCAGACGTGGCCGCAGCTCGGCGAACTCGTCGGAGGGGTAGCGGCCGGCGAGCAGGTCGAGCGTGGCGTCGTAGGCGCTGCGCGGGAGCGTGGTGAACGCGGCGCTGCGGCGGACGAGGGCGTAGAGCTCGTCGACGTCCCACGCGTCCAGCGCGCACATCGCGACGACCTGCTGGGCCAGGACGTCGAGCGGGTTGGTGGGGACGCGGAGGCTCTCGATCGCGCCCTCCCGCATCCGGCGTACGGCGACCGCGGTCTGCGCCAGGTCGCCGCGGTGCTTCGGGAACAGCACGCCGCGGCTCACCTCGCCGACCTGGTGGCCGGCCCGGCCGACCCGTTGCAGCGCGCTGGCGACGCTGGGCGGTGACTCGATCTGGATGACCAGGTCGACCGCGCCCATGTCGATGCCCAGCTCGAGGCTGCTGGTCGCGACCACGGCCGGCAGCCGTCCGCGCTTGAGGTCGTCCTCGATGAGGGCGCGCTGCTCCTTGGAGACCGAGCCGTGGTGGGCCTTGGCCATGACGGGAGGAGCGCCCTGGGAGGCGCCGGACTGCGCCATGACCTGCGCTGGCGGGTCGTGATCCGCCGTGACTTCTCCGGCGCCGGCCCGCTCCGCGGCGATCTCGTTGAGCCGGGCGGTGAGTCGCTCCGCCAGTCGCCGGCTGTTGGCGAAGACGATCGTCGAACGGTGCTGGCCGATCAGGTCGGCGACATGCTCCTCCACGTGGGGCCAGATGGACTGGCTGCGGCCGGGGTCACCGTCGGTCTCGTCGTACTCGCCCGGCGCCGTCATGTCCTCGACGGGGACGACGACACGCAGGTCCCAGGCCTTCTCGCTCGGCGGCGCCACGATCTCGACCGGCGCCTGACCGCCGAGGTAGCGGGCGACCTCCACCGTCGGCCGGACCGTGGCGGAGAGCCCGATCCGCTGCGCCGGCTTCGGCAGGAGGGCGTCGAGGCGCTCGAGGCTCAGCGCGAGGTGGGCGCCCCGCTTGGTCCCGGCCACTGCGTGGACCTCGTCGACGATGACGGTCTCGACGCTGGCCAGGATGTCGCGCGCCTGGCTGGTCAGCATCAGGAACAGCGATTCGGGGGTGGTGATCAGGATGTCCGGGGGAGTGGTCGTCAGCTTGCGTCGATCAGCCGGGCTGGTGTCGCCGCTGCGCAACCCGACGGTGACCTCGGAGAGGGTGGTGTCGAGCCGGGCGGCGGTATGACGGATCCCCGCCAGCGGCGCGCGCAGGTTGCGCTCCACGTCGACCGCGAGCGCCTTCAGCGGCGAGATGTAGAGGACCCGGCACCGCTCCTTCTTGGCCGGCACCTCGCTGCTCGCCAGCTTGTCGAGCGACCACAGGAACGCACTCAAGGTCTTGCCGGACCCGGTCGGCGCCACCACCAGCGCGTGCTTCCCGTGGCTGATCGCCTCCCACGCGCCCGCTTGGGCTGGCGTCGGCTCGGCGAAGGCAGCCGCGAACCACTCCCGTGTGGGCGCGCTGAAGCGGTCGAGCGGGTTCACGGACTCATCCTGCCTCACGCCACCGACAACCTCCGTGGGCCGTTACCGACCGGTTGGTCGCCTCAGTCCGGCGACTGGTCGGGGTGGATGCTCCGGCTCTCGGCACGTCGTGCCCGGCTGTGGAGGTAGTCCCCCACGTAGATCTTCGGCAGGATCTTCCCCACGGCGAGTGCGGTGTACATGATCGTGTTGATCGCGACGAAGGCCGCGAGTACGGCGAAGAGGTCCGAGCGGACGAACGACTCGGGCAGCAGGATGCCGAACACCACGACAGCGGGCGAGAAGGACATGGTCACCCCACCTCAACGTTCTGCGTCGACTGCTCGTGCGTGACGTGCTTCCAGCTGGCCGTACGGCGCAGCGAGATGTCGAGGATCCCCTTCACGAAGACCACGTTGAGGAAGAGCGCGAAGCCCAGCTCGGGGAAGAGGGCCGCTCCGAGGAGTCGGGCTCGCCAGCCGCCTCGCCAGACTCCGACGATCCGCTCGACGGTGAAGATCAGGCCGATCCCGACCCAGAACGGGAACCAGATCCAGGCGTCGAGCGCCACGACCATCAACCCGATCAGCAGCAGGTAGGTGCTCAGGGCGATCGCGCCGTAGGCGATCCCGAGCTGTTGGGCCCAGTAGCGGAACGTCTGGGGAGTGACGCCGTACGCCCCGAGGTTCTCGAGTGCGCCGCGCTGCCACCGGAGTCGTTGGTTCCACAGCGCTCGCCAGGTCGGCATCACCTCGGTGACCACGGTGCAGCCGGCTGGCGAGATCATCAGCGCTCCGAGGGACTTGAGGGCGATCGTCAGCTCGTTGTCCTCGGTCAGCGCGACGGTGTCGTAGACGTCTCCGTGCGGTCCGGGGATCAGGTTCCCGCGACTCTCGGCCACCGTGCGCAGGGCCTGCGGCCGGAAGAGAGAGGCCGTCCCGGTCAGCACGAACACCCGGCCCCGGCGTCGGCGCATCTCACGGGCGTACCGGGTGTACTCGTTGCGCTGGAACTGGCCGATGAGACCCTGGCCCTCCTCGCCGTAGAACAACCCTCCGATCGCCATCAGCGCCCGGTCGTCGGTCATCCGCCGGACCGCCTCTGCCAGGAAGCCCGCGTCCAGGACGGTGTCGGCGTCCATCACCATCACCAGGTCGTTGGCTCCCTGGCCGGGGAGCAGCTCGGACAGCGCCTGGTTGAGGGCGCCAGCCTTCTTGCCGACGTTGTCGACGGACTCGAAGACCTCGACTCCGACGCGGCGGGAGATCGCCACTGTGTCGTCGGTGCAGTTGTCGGCCACCACCACGATCTTCTCCGGCGGGTGCGACTGCGACAGCAGCGACTCCAGGGTCGCCTCGATGCAGCCGGCCTCGTTGTGGGCGGGGATCAGCACCGTCACCGTGACCGGACCCGCGAAGACGCCGCGGGTCTCTTCCATGATGATGCGGGGAGCCAACGGAGTGGCGTGCCGGTCGAACGAACGGCGGGAGCGACCGGCGATGCGGCGCTCCAGGAGCGCCACCCCGGAAGCCAGCAGGAGCCCCAGCGCCACCGCCGCGAGGATGACGCGGAAGGACGGTGCCTCGGTGTCGTAGAAGACCTCCCAGACCCCGACGGTGACTCGTTCGGCAGGAGAGGCGGTGGCGCTCGGCCCTTTGGCCGAGACGACCAGCCACAGCAGCGCGGCCGCGGAGAGAGCCGCGACCATCACCACCACTCCCACGAGCCGTTGGAGCACGAGATCACCTCGGGACAGTGCCCTCCGGCGCGGGCGTAGCCGGGTCATTCGACGACCGCCACGGCTGCGCACCCCAACGCCTGCCACGAGGCGACGAAATCGTCGTACGGCATCGGTTTGCCGATGAGGTAGCCCTGGGCCAGGTCGACGCCCTCGGCCCGGACGACCTCGAGGATCTCGGGGTCGGTCACGAACTCGGCGACCGTCTTCTTCCCGAGGTCGTGTGCGATCCCGACGATCGAGCGCAGGATCGCCCGGTCGACACTGGACCGGTGGCAGTGCGCCACGAACTCCCCGTCGATCTTCACGTAGTCGAACAGCAGGTGCTTGAGGTAGTAGAACGAGCCGAAACCCGCCCCGAAGTCGTCGAGCGCGAACTTGCTCCCGAGAGCCGTGATCCGTTCGGCGAACTCGCGGGCCTGCTCGACGTCGGAGACCGCGGCCGTCTCGGTGATCTCGAGGATCAGGGTCGACGGGTCGACGTCGTGCTCACGCAACGAGTCGACGATGGTCCGCTCGATCCGCGGGTCCCCGATCGAGTGGCCCGAGAGGTTCACCTCCAGGGCGAAGTCAGGGTCCAGCCGGCGCAGCTTCGTCAGCATCGCCACGCTCTGTCGGATGACCCAGGTGTCGAGTGCGGGAGCCAGGCCAGCGCGTTCGGCGATGTAGAGGAACCGGCCCGGCGGGACCAGCTCGTCGCTGTCGGCGAGCCGCAGCAGCACCTCCGCGGATCGCACCGAGTCAGACCGGAGGTCGCGGATCGGCTGCAGGTGGAGGACGAAGTCGTCGTTCTCCAGGGCTCGTTCGATCCGGCTCTTCCACTCCAGCCGGGCCCCCATCCGCGGTTGCGCGAACTGATCTGCATCGAGCACGAGGCAACGATCCCGACCTGCGTCCTTCGAGTCGTACATCATCATGTCGGCCAGCGCGAGGATCTCGGAGCCGCTCCGTGAGGCGTCCTCGAAGGTCACGCCGCCGACGCTGGCGGTGACCCGGCGCCGGGTGCCGTCCAAGGTGGCGGTGTACTCGCGGACTCGCTCCACGATCGTCTCTCCGACCCGCTCCGCCACGGCCCGGTCCCCGTCGCTGATCAGTACCGCGAACTCGTCACCACCGAGCCGGGCGACCACGTCGGTGCTCCGGACGCTGCTGCGCAGCAGGGCGCCGGTGGAGATGATCAGCTGGTCACCGGCGCCGTGGCCGAGGGAGTCATTGACGTCCTTGAACTGGTCGAGGTCCATCAGCAGGACCGCGCCGGTCATGCCGTACCGCTCACAGAGCCCGTGGTGCCGCCGCAGCTCCTCGTCGAACCTCCGACGGTTGGGCAGGCCGGTCAGGGCATCGTGGTCCGCGAGGTGGGCCAGTCGCTGCTCGTAGCGCCGCTGCTCGGACACATCGACGACATGGACCAGGACGACGTCCTCCTCGTCTTCCTCGACGGAACCCGCGAGCACTCGGCTGGCGAGCACGACGTGCACGTCCTGCCCGGCGGCGTTGCGCAGGGTCCAGTCGGTGGTGACCTGATCTGCGGGATGGGCCAGCGCGTCCTCGAGGTGTACGTCGAAGTGCTCGTCGCCCGGCGTGGCCAGGGTTCCGAGGTACTGCGACTCGAGATGTGTCGGCAGCTCCCCGACCAGCGCATGCAGCGCACTGTTGGCCTGCAGCACGGTCCCGTCGGTACGCAGCAGTGCGACGCCGTGGGGTGCATCCGCGAACAGGCGTTCCGCCCGTTCCTTGGCGGCCAGCACGGCTCGGACCCGCGCCCGCTCCGTGCTCACGTCCCGGGCCAGCACGAGGACCCGGCGGCCGTCTGCCCCACGCGGCAGCGGGGTCACGACCAGCTCGTGCTCGGCGCCGGTGGCGGTCGACACCACCTCGCCGGTGCCTTCCCGGCCCTCGAGGGCTGCGTCGAGAAGGGGTTTCAGCACTGCCATGCTCTCCGGACGGGAGAACTCGGCCAGCGGCCTGCCCTCGGCGCTGTGGACCCCTTGTCGGGTGGCCCCCTCGCCGCCGACGGCGCGGATCGTGAGTTCCTCGTCCACCATCAGGACCGTGGCGTCCGGGAGGTGGTCCAGGAGCACCCGCCAGCGACCCTCCGAGAGCTCCAGCTCCTGTTGCGCCTTCACACCGGCAGTGACGTCGATGGCCACGCCCAGGTAGCCACTGACGGCGTGCTCGTGGTCACGCAGCTCAGTGAGGACGAGCTGTACGTGGACCTCCGATCCATCGGCGCGGACGAAGGTCCAGACGCGGCTCGGGGCCTGGGTGGCGGCGAGCTCGGCGAACACCGGGAACCCGGGCTCGACGCCGAGCTCGGCGGCGACCTCGTCCACCTCTTCCCTGGTGTGGAAGAGCTCAGGTCCGTGGCTTCCCTCGACGTCGGCGGCCCGGTAGCCCAGCAGCTCCTCGGCCCCCGCGCTGAAGGACCGGATGGTGCCGGTCTCGTCGAAGACGATCATGCTGCTGAGACGGGCACCGCGCAGGATGCCTTCCTTCTCGGCGCTTGCATCCTCGGCCAGCTGGGTCTCCAGCGCGAGTTGCGCAACCAGGCGCTGTACGACGGGGGCCACCAAGGCTGCGATCGCGGTCCACAACAGGGTGCGGCGCCAGTCGCCCAGCGGGTACTCCGGCGCACCGACCAGGACCATCGGGAGGATGAACATCGCCGCGGTCAGCACCGCTGCGATGGCGACGTCGCGGCGGGTGCCGGTGATCGCCAGCCACAGGATCGGCAGTGCGACCAGCGGCGCCAGGCCGGCCTCCGACCCTCCACTCGCGTGCCGGGCCAGCGCCAGGACACCGAAGAACAGGAACGCCGGCATCGGGTCGACCCACGTGCGCGTCGTTCGACGCACGCTGACGAACAGGAAGCCGAGGACGGTGAGGAACCCCAGGACCGACCAGACGATCAGCGCGAAGCTGCCGTCGGCGTACGGGGGGAGGAGCACGCTGCCGAGGCCGAGGAGGGCCACGGTCATGAATGGAATCGCAGCGGCCAGCGTCGGCCGGGCAGGCGGAGGCAGCGTGCTCGGTAGGGCAAAGGGGGTCACGGGTGTCGATCTCCTCGACAGGTGGGGGGCACCGTCGTCCATCCTCCCACGCACGAGACGACCGCGGGGCTGAACGGCGGCGCGCCGGCCTTCGCCGAACTGCCACGGCGCAGGGCCGGACGTCGCATCATGGGACCGATGGGTGACTGGCAGCTGGTCGACGATGACGTCACGATCACGGGAGATCTGGTGCTGCGCCCTGCCCGGCCGTGGAGTGCCACCGTGCACGCGTTGCTCTCGCACCTCCGTGCCCGCGGCCTCGACTGCGTGCCTGACCCCGTCGGCATCCGCGGCGACATCGAGGCAGTGAGGTTCATCCCGGGGGACGCCGGTCCCCGAGCGTGGCCGCACCAGGTCTCGGTGGAGGGGGTGGCGTCGGCGGCTGCCCTGCTCCGACGCATTCACGAGGCGACGCGGGACTACCACCCCGAGCCCGACGCCACCTGGGCCTTCCCGCCCCTGCCCGGCGCCGATGCCGTGTGCCAGGGCGACCCCGGTCCGTGGAACTTCGTGTGGCGGGACGGGATGGCGGTCGCGCTCATCGACTGGGAGAACGCCTCGCCGGCGCCGGCCCTCGAGGACGTCGCCGCAGCCCTCGATGCCTTCGCCCCCTGCCGCCCCGACGACGTCGCCCGCGGCCACGGCTTCGCAGATCCCCCCGATCGACGGGCGCGGATCCGCGCCTTCGCGTCGGCCTACGGCACCGGCGGTACGGCGGGGCTCGTCGATCGCGTCATCGACCGGCAGCAGACTGCCGTCGCCCGCGTCCTCGACCTCGCCGAGCGCGGCTTCGAGCCGTGGGTGTCCTGGGTGCAGTCCGGTGGGCTGGACGACCTGCGGGCGCGCACCCGCTGGACCCGCGAGCACCGTCACCTCCTCGAGTGAGGCGTAATCCGGTGGGGGTCGTCGGTGGTAGTCCCTAGGATTCCCTCTCGTGAGTGAATCGATGATCTCGGCGGTCGGTCTGCGCAAGTCCTTCGGCGACCTCGACGCGGTCAAGGGCATCGACGTCGACGTACGCCGGGGTGAGGCGTTCGGCTTCCTCGGACCCAACGGAGCCGGCAAGTCGTCGGCGATGCGGATGATCGCCGCCGTCAGTCCGGTGGGTGGCGGCAGTCTGCGGATCTTCGGGCTCGACCCGGCCGTCGATGGCCCCACGATCCGCGGCCGACTGGGAGTCTGTCCGCAGGAGGACACCCTCGACAACGAGCTGAACGTCTACGACAACCTCTACATCTACGGCCGCTACTTCGGCATCGACAAGGCGACCGTCCGGCAGCGCACCGACGAGCTGCTGGAGTTCGTCTCCCTCACCGAGAAGGCGAAGTCCAAGGTCGAGGATCTCTCCGGCGGCATGAAGCGGCGGCTCACCATCGCGCGCAGCCTCATCAACTCCCCGGACCTGCTGCTCCTCGACGAGCCGACGACCGGTCTGGACCCGCAGGCACGTCACGTGCTCTGGGACCAGCTGTTCCGGCTCAAGCACGCCGGCGTCACCCTGGTCATCACCACCCACTACATGGACGAGGCCGAGCAGCTCTGTGACCGGCTGGTGGTCATGGACAAGGGACTGATCGTGGCGGAGGGGAGCCCCCGCGAGCTGATCAACGCCCACTCGACCCGCGAGGTGGCCGAGCTCCGTTTCGGCGTCGCCCAGGACGGCGAGCCGAGCCATGAGGTCATCGCGGCGAAGGTCGAGGACCTCGGAGACCGGGTCGAGGTGCTGCCGGACCGGTTGCTCGTCTACAGCCATGACGGCGAGGAGGTCGTGGCCAAGGTGCACGAGCGCGGGCTCGAGCCGGTCGCGGTCCTGGTCCGCCGATCCACGCTGGAGGACGTCTTCCTGCGCCTCACCGGCCGGACGCTGGTCGACTGATCGCGGGCTGGTGCTCGGCGAGACGTCGGGACACTGGGACACCGCTACCCCAATCGGGACGCCACTACCCCAATTTTGGGAGGGCTCTGCAGGGTTGACCCCATCCGTCTTCCGCAGACACCCTTGCTTTTTGGATCACCGTCTCGGGGGGAGCCGGGGATCGTCTGTGGCTTCAGCATGGAGTCCTCAGAAGGGGGGACCGTGGCATGACTGCGGTAGTAGAGCCCGGATCACGGGCAGGTAATGGAACGGGGCCAGCCGACGGCGCGAAGGAGCCGGTGGCGCGAATGCCCCAGGGCTTGACGCCCCGCGCATCACCCCGGTCATCGGATTCGCTGACCGTCACCGTCGTCGTGCCGACGCTGAACGAGGCCCCGAACATTCCGTGGGTGCTGGAGCGGCTGCGGGCCTTCGACGACATCGTCATCGTCGACGGCCACTCCTCCGACGGCACTGTCGAGGTGGCGTTGCAGATACGTCCGGACCTGACGGTGATCCAACGCACGCCGCGCGGCAAGGGAGATGCCATGCGCGCCGGTCTTGACGCGGCTCAGGGCGACATCCTGGTCGTGATGGACGCCGACGGAAGCATGGACACCGCCGAGATCGACGTCTTCACCAGCATGATCGGGGTGGGGTTCGATCTCGTGAAGGGCTCCCGGTACGCCGTCGGCGGAGGCTCACACGACATGACTCGGGTCAGGTCGTTCGGCAACGGAGCGCTGTGCCTGCTGGCCAACACGCTCTACGGCACCCGGTGGACCGACCTGTGCTACGGCTACCTGGCCTTCCGTCGGGACTGCCTGCCCCGGCTGGCGCTGACAGCCGACGGCTTCGAGATCGAGTCGCAGATCCTGGCGCATGCAGCTCTGGCCGGGCTGCGGATGGCCGAGATCCCAAGTGTGGAGATGCCGAGGATCACCGGCGTCTCCCACCTGAATGCGAGGCGTGACGGCCTGCGCGTGGCGCGGGAGCTCGTCACCAGCCGCTATGCACCGCGGATGCGTCGGGCAGCGGCCAGCCTGCGCCCGATCGATCCACCCACCCGGCATTGACGGCGTGGAACCGAAGTCCTGCCGCACCGGCACCGTCGTGGTGTGTGCCTGGACCGAGGAGCGGTGGCACCAGTTGCTGCGCGCCGTCTCCTCGGCTCACGACCAGGTTCCACCACCACTGGAAGTGGTGGTGGTGGTCGATCACAACGAACAGCTCCTCGCCCGGGCGAAGGCGACGTTCAGCCGAAGCGTCGTCGTGCCCAACGCTCACGAGCGTGGCCTCGCCGGCGCTCGGAACACCGGGGTCGAGCGCGCGTCGGGGGAGATCGTGCTGTTCCTCGACGACGACGCGGTGGCCGAACCGGGGTGGCTGACGCGACACCTGAGCCACTACGACGGTGTCCACGTTGTCGGCGTCGGCGGCCACGTCGAGCCGAACTGGCTGGAGACTCGTCCGGCATGGTTCCCCGACGAGTTCGGCTGGGTGCTCGGCTGCGCCTGGCGCGGCCAGCCGGCGTCCGTACAACCGGTGCGCAACCCGGTGGGCGCCAACATGTCCTTCCGCCGAGCAGCCATCGTCAGCGCGGGAGGCTTCCGCGCCGGACTGGGTCGCGTCGGGGCCGGAGGTCAGGGAGCCGAGGAGACCGAGCTGTCGATTCGCATCGCGCGGCTCTCGGGTGGTCACGTGCTGCACGACCCTCGGGCACGCGTGCGCCACGACGTCCCGGGTGATCGCACCAGCTGGACGTACTTCCGATCGCGATGCCTGGCGGAGGGCCGGAGCAAGGCGCAGATGGTGGCGGGCACCGGTCCTGCCCTGGGGACCGAGCGAACGTACGTCCGTCGGACGCTGCCCGCGGGCGTGGCGCGTGAGCTGGTCCGCAGTGTCTCGGGTCGCGAGCCAGCGGGTGTGTCGCGCGCCGGCGCCATGGTGGCCGGGCTGACGTACACGACCGTCGGGTATCTCCGGGGGCGGATGACCGGCGCGGAGGGCGAGCCAGTGGCGTCACCCGAGGACGTGGCAACGCTCGAGGCTCCGGTGCTGTTGGCCGAGGTCGACGTCGCCACGGGGAGCGTGCTCACCACCGGGCCCGGGGTCGGGGACCACCGCTCGGCCCGGCTCCTCCTGCGACAGGACGGCCAACCGGTGGGGAGCACTGATGTCAGGCTCGGCCCGGACGGGCTGACTTCCGACGTGGTCGCTCGGGCCCTGAGTCGAGCGAGCTACGCCGTCGCGCCGGTGGCGACCCGCACCCTTCCGGCCCCCGTCCAGGGCTGGCCCGACGTGGCCGTCGTGGTGGCGACGCGGGACCGGCCCGACCAGCTGCGTTGCTGTCTGGAGTCCGTCCTGGCCACGCAGTATCCGCGACTGAGCGTGGTCGTGGTGGACAGTGCTCCCAGCTCGGAGGAGACCCGAGACCTGGTGGCGCGTGAGTTCCCCACGGTGACCTACGTGCGCGCGGAGCGACCGGGGCTGGGACTGGCACACAACCGTGCCCTGCAAGAGGTCGTCGCGCCCTTCGTGGCGTTCACCGACGACGATGTCGTCGTCGACCCGGACTGGCTGACCTGGCTGGTGGCGGCCCTTGCAGACGACCAGCGCGTGGCGTGCGCGACCGGTCTGATCTGGCCCGCCGAGCTCGAGACCGCGGCCCAGGTGGCGGTCGAGGCCCACGGCGGTTTCGGCAAGGGATTTGCCCCGCGGCTCTTCGACCTCGAGGAGCACCTGCCTGTCGACCCGTTCTTCCCGTACTCCACCGGCGTCGTGGGCTCCGGGGCCAACATGGCGTTTCGCACCGACGTCCTACGCCGACTCGGTGGGTTCGACTCCGCACTCGGTGCGGGGACCAAGGCTCGTGGGGGTGACGACCTGGCGGCGTTCACCGACGTGGTGCTCGCCGGCCACACCATCGCCTACGAACCCGCCGCAGTGGTCTACCACCGTCACCGTCGTGATCACGAGGACGTCGAGCGGCAGGCGCACTACTACGGCGTGGGGCTCACGGCCCACCTGACGAGAGTGGCCCTGAACCAACCACGCTCGTTGTCGGCCATGGTGCGACGGTCCAGCTCGGCGGTACGTCGGGTTCGCGGTCGACCGGGGAACCGACTGCCACGGCGCCTCGTGTGGCTGCAGGTGTGGGGGATGCTTCGGGGGCCTGGCGCCTACCTCGCCAGCCGGCGCAGTGTGCGACACGGCGGTGTCGGGTGAACGGCGCCGCGATCCCGGTGCTGATGTACCACAGCATCGCCCGCGACGTGTCTCCTCGCTTCCGGCCGTGGGCGGTGCCTCCCGAGACCCTGGAGGCTCACCTGCGCCATCTCGCACGTGCGGGCTTCGAACCGGTGACGGTCAGCCAGCTCGTCGCCGGTCTGGGGGACGATGGACCTGCCCTTCCTGCCCGACCCGTCGTAGTGACCTTTGACGACGGCTTCGAAGACTTCCACTCGACCGCCCTGCCGATCCTGGACCGGCTCGGATTCGCCGCGACCGTCTACGTCACCACCGGACTGATCGGCGGGACCGCGACGTGGCTGCACCGACTCGGCGAGGGGCGCCGACCGATGATGACCTGGGCGCAGGTCAACGAGGTCGCCCGGAGCGGGGTGGAGGTCGGAGCCCACAGCGCCAGCCATCCGCGCCTCGACGAGCTGCCCTCCTCGCGAGCCAAGGCCGAGATCGTCGACAGCTTGCACGCCTTGGAGGATCACGTGCAGTCGTCCGTGACGAGCTTCGCCTACCCACACGGCTATCACGGCCCCCGCATCCGCCGCCTGGTCGAGGAGGCCGGCTTCACCTCCGCCGTCGCGGTGCGGCACGCCCTGTCCTCGCCAGCCGACGACGTGCTCGCCCTGGCGCGCATCATCGTCGGCCCGCAGACCTCCGTGGCCGAGCTGGCCCGCCTGGTCGGAGGCGGTCTGCGACGGGCACCCTTCCCTGAATCAGCCCAGACCAAGGTGTGGCGCGTCGTACGCCGCGCGGCACACGCGATCGACGACGCCAGGCCATCGACGTCGGCCAGGGTCGGAGGTGGCCGTGACGACCATCGTTGATGTCATCGAACCGGCCCCGCGCGCCGCCTGGCGAGAGGTGGTGCGCGGGGACCCGCTGGCACTGCCGACCCAGAGCCCGGAGTGGCTCGACGCCAGGTGCCGGACCGGTGCCTACGAGGACGCCAGCCGGCTGTACCTGGCCGAGGACGGCACGCGGGCGGTGCTGCCGCTGGTCAGACGTCGCACGCTTCCGCGGACCTGGGAGTCCTTCGCCGAGGGATGGGGGTTCGGCGGGCTCATCGCCGACGGGCCGATGACACCGGACCTGGTGGGACTGGTGCTCGACGACGTGTCGCGACGGCGTCCGCTGCACGTCCGGCTCCGGCCCAACCCGCTCCAGGCGACCGCGTGGGCGGAGGCGTCGGCGGGTCGGGACAGTTGCCACCGCACTCCGGCTCACGCCCACGTGCTGGACCTGACGGGTGGATTCGACGAGGTGTGGTCGCGGCGCTTCCGGTCCGACACCCGCCGTGCGGTGAGAGTCGCGGAGCGATGCGGGGTGACGATCGAGACCGACACCACTGGGCGGCTGCTGCCGGTGTTCTACGAGCTGCTGGCGCGCTCGGTCGACCGATGGGCCCGACAGCAGCACGAGCCGCTGCCGTTGGCGCGATACCGTTTCCGCCGGAGGGATCCGCTTTCCAAGCTCCAGCAGATCGCCGCGCGGCTGGGTGAGAGCTGTCGGGTCTCGGTGGCGTGGGTCGAGGGAGAGGCGGCCGCAGGTGTGCTGGTACTGCGGACGCGCAACGCGCACTACACGCGCGGCGCGATGAACGAGGGGTTGGCAGGTCGCACCCAGGCCAACAAGCTGTTGCACAAGGTCGAGATCGAGAGCGCGTGCGAGGCGGGTTGCCGGAGCTACCACATGGGGGAGTCGCGTCCCGGTTCCGGGCTGGCCCGGTTCAAGTCACAGTTCGGGGCCGCCTCCATCGACTATGCGTCGTACCGGATCGAGCCGCTTCCGTGGCACTCCCTGGACCACGGTGCGCGTCGGGCTGTCAGGTCACTGGTCGGATTCCGCGATGCGCCCTAGCAAGTACTCCCACCGGCGCCTGCTGGTCGCCGTGTTGGCCGTGTGGATCGGCCTGGCGGGGTGCACGTCCTCGTCGCAGGAGCGGCCACGCCTGGAACCTCGTGCGGGCGGCACGAACTACCTGTTCGAGGACACCTTCGACGGCTCCGAGCTGGATCCCGCGAAGTGGGTGACCTGCTACTGGTGGGCCAGATCGGGGTGCACCAATCTCGGTACGGGTGAGGACCAGTGGTACCAGAAGGAGAACGTCAGTGTGCGCAACGGGAAGCTCCGGCTGACAGCACGACGCGACACCGTCCGCCGGGACGGAGCGACGTATCGCTTCACGTCGGGGATGGTCACCACCGGTCGGTGGCGCGACAACACCGATCAGGAACCACGATTCGCGACCCAGTACGGCCGGATCGAAGCGCGGATGCGGATGCCACGAGGGCGCGGGTTCTGGCCCGCCTTCTGGTTGCTCCCGGTGACGCACGAGTCCCGCCCGGAGACCGACATCATCGAGGTGCTGGGCCGCACCCCGCGCCAGCACCGGTTCCACATCCACGTCCTCGACGAGGACGGGGAACGGGTGGATGAGGGACACACCTGGCGGGGCGTGGACACGCGCCGGTGGCACCGGTACGCCGTGCAGTGGACCTCGACCTCGATCACCTGGTTGGTGGACGACGTGGTCCGGTGGGAGGTCACCGACCCGTCCCTGATCGCCCACGAGCCCCAGTACCTCCTCCTCAACCTCGCGGTGGGAGGTGAGTGGGCGGGGCCGCCCAGTGCGCGGACGCGGTTCCCCGCGACCATGCTGGTGGATTGGGTCCGGGTCTCCGAGCTTCCTGAGCAGCCGTCGCCGTGACCGCGGTCGACGCCGTCGGTGAGCGGCTACGCGCCCAGCTGAGCCAACCACTGCTGCGCAACGGTTACGCGCTGGTGATCAGCTCGGGGACGACGGCGCTGCTGGGGATGGCGTTCTGGACCGTGGCGGCCCGGAACTTCTCCGCCGAGGTGGTGGGCGTCAATGCGGCACTGGTGGCGGCGATGTTGCTGTTGTCCACGTTGGCCCAGCTCAACCTGTCCAACGCACTGCAGCGCTTCGTGCCCGGCATCGCAGGCTCACCGCTGAGGTTCATCCTGTCGTGCTACGCGGTGAGTGCCGGAGCGGCCGTCGCGGTGGCGTCGGTCTTTCTGGCGGGCCTGCAGTGGTGGTCACCGTCGCTGGTCTTCGTGACCCTCGATCCCGTACTCGCGGCGTGGTTCGTGTTCTCGGTCGTGGTGTGGTGCCTCTTCGTGCTCCAGGACGGCGCCCTGTCCGCCGTGCGTCGCTCGGACGTGGTGCTGGTCAAGAACGCGGTCTACGGTGCCGCGAAGTTGGGCTTGTTGCTCACGCCTCTCCTGCTCGCGTCCCGCTACGGCCTCTATCTGGCGTGGACCCTTCCGGTGGTCCCGATCCTGCTCGTGGGGCACCAGCTGCTGTCACGGCGGCTGATCCCCGCCCACCTGACACAGCACGCTGTCCGGGACGCCGAGCCCGTGACCCCGCAGATCATCACCCGGTTCGTGTCGGCGGACTACGTCATCGGCTTGGCCGGCACCGGGACGATCAGCGTGCTGCCGATCCTGGTCCTCGAACGCGCGGGCGCTACGGAGGCGGCGTACTTCTCGCTCGCCTGGTCGGTCGCCTACGCGCTCTACCTGGTGGGCCGGGGGATGTCGGTGTCGCTGCTCGTCGAAGGCTCCCGGGAACCGCAGCGTCTGTCGGAGTTCGCCGGTCGGATCCTCGGTCGAACCGCGGCGATCCTGGTGCCGTTGGTGGTGGCCGTCAGTGTCGGGGCCCCGCTCCTGCTCCAGGTGTTCGGCGCGGACTACGCGACTGCGGGGACCCCGGTGCTCCGGCTGCTGGCACTCTCCATGGTGCCGGCACTGGTGATCGTCGTCTACGGGTCCGTCGAGCGGGTGCGTGGCCGGATGGTCCGGTTGATGAGCTTCACCGTGGTGTCCAACGCGGGCGGTCTGGCGCTGGCGGTCCTGTTGCTGGAGTCCGCTGGGCTCGCGGGCCTCGGGGCGGGGTGGTTGATCAGCCAGACGCTGGCGGCGCTGTGGTGTCTGCTGCAGATGCGCGACGTGTGGCCGACGCGAATCGGTCTCCGCCTGATCGGGCTGCTGGCCCTCGTGGTCTCCGGTGCCCGGGCGAGGATCGGCTCGCATCGCCAGCAGGGGTGGCTCGCCGAGACCTACGCATCGGTCTCCGGGCAGCTCGGGCTCCCGCCGCGGTGGCAGGTGCAGTCCGTGTTCCCCACGGTGGGGGACGTGGTGGTGGGTACGGCTGGCCGGAGCACTCCCTCGGTCGTGGTCAAGGCTGCGCGAACGCCGCGCGGCAGCGTCGGGTTGCGGGACGCCCAGGCTGCGCTCCGACAGCTCCGGGGGGACCCGCGCGTCGGCGACTGGGCCGCACTGCTCCCGGAGACGCTGGCAGTCGCGCGGTCCGCTGTGGGTGAAGTGGTCGTCGTGGAGCAACTGGCACCGCCCCCGGGGCCCAACGGCGTGAAGGGGCCTGCGGCGGCGGATCACCGGGACTCGGCGGCGTCGTTGGTGCTCGCCACGCTGCAGGAACTCCATCGGCGCACGGGGCGGGTCGTCACCCTCGACGAGGCCTGGGCGCGGATCTGGATCGACGAGCCGGCTGGCGTGATCCGTGACTGGCTGACCGAGGTCGACCCCGCGGCGGGGGACGCGATCGACGTCGTCTCCACGCGGCTCCGCACGGCCTTCGTGGGAACCGACCGGACCGTCTCCTGGATCCACGGCGACCTCACGGTGGCCAACACGGCCCTGGCAACTGGTCCCTTGCGGGTCACGCACGTCCTCGACTGGGAGCTGGCTTCCGACCAGGGGCTCCCGGAGATCGACGAGATCCTGCTGCGTCTCTCCGAGCGGCAACGGACCGAGCGCCGTGAGCTGGGCGACCTGGTGGTCTCGGACCTGACCGGCGACCCGGAGCGGGATGATCCCCGCTCCGCCGAATCCGATCTCGTGCTCCTCACCTGGCTGCACCACGTGGCGTCGGTGGTCCGCAAGACAAGCCACCTCCAGCCGACCTCGTGGTGGGCGCAGCGCAACGTCCGCCAGGTGCTGCGCTGCGTGGCACCGGTCGGTGGTCGGAGCGGTCCCCGCACCAGCCTGGTGCCGCCCGCCCTACGACGCGGGCTCGTCTTCCTCCTCCCGATCGTGGTGGCCACGCTGGTGTGGCTCACCTCGGTGGCCCGGATCGACCCGCGACAGCTGACCGACTTCGGTCTGGTGTCGGTGTTGCCCTGGCCCGCCTATGTCGGACTGGCAGTGCTGACCGGCGGCTTCGTGCACCAGGTGGTCCGGGTCCGGCCGCTGGCACGCTCGCTGGCGGCGTACCCGCTGGTGCTGACGGCCCTGGTCTACCTGGTACCGCTCATCGTGTACTCCGTGCCGCGCTTCTCCTGGGCGTGGAAACACGTCGGGATCGTGGACTACATCACCCGTCACGGTGGTGTGGACCCCTCCATCGAGACGCTGGCGGTCTACCACAACTGGCCGGGCTTCTTCGCTGCCGGCTCGATGCTCACCGAGCTCACCGGGATGGGATCGGCCCTGCCTCTGGCAGCGGCGGCCGAGGTCGTGATCAACGTCCTGACCACGGCGGCGATGCTCGCCCTGCTCTCCACGCTCTCCGCAGACCGTCGCCTGGTCGCGGTCGGCGGCTGGTTGTTCGTGCTGGCCAACTGGGTCGGGCAGGGCTACTTCTCTCCCCAGGGCGTCGCCTACGTCTGGTACCTGCTGATCCTGGCGCTGCTGTTGCGCTACTTCCGCACCTGGCCGGCTCCCGGTGCGGTCCCGGCTGGCCGGCACCGGAAGGTGGCGGTGCTGGGCGCGGTGCTGTTGCTGATGTACGTCGTCATCAGCACGCACCAGCTCACCCCGGCCATCGTGTGCCTCACGCTCGGTGGCCTCGTGCTGGTGCGGGAACTGACACCGCGCACCCTGCCGGCGCTGGCGGTGGTCGGACTGGCCACGTGGGCGTTGTACGCGGCCGCGCCCTTCACCGCCGCCAACCTCGCCGAGGCGCTGGGCGCGGTGGGCGCGGTCAACGAGAACCTCGACAACACCCTGATCGGATACGAACGTGTCAGCGAGGGTCAGCGAGTGGTGTCGATGGTTGCTCGGGCCCTGACCCTCGGATTCTGTGCCCTGGCGTCCCTGGGCGTACTGGCAACACTCCGTACCGGGGGTTTCCGGCGTCGTGGTGCTCACCGAGGGCGTCCCGACCGGACGGCATTGGTGCTGGTGGTCGCACCCATGGCAACCGTGGTGCTCAGCGCCTACGGCAGTGAGGTGCTGTTCCGGGTGTACCTGTTCGCGTTGCCCGGCCTCGTCTACTTCGCTGCCGGTCTGCTGCTGCCCGCAGCCGCAGGCAGGCGGTGGTTCACCGGCGGCCTGCTGTGCTCGGTCACCGGGGTGCTGATCGCCGCCCTGCTGGTGGCCCAGTTCGGGAACGATCGTCGGTACCACTTCACCGAGGGGGAAGTCGCTGCGGCGCGCTACGTCAGCGAGGTGGCGCCGCCCAACACCCTGCTCGTGGAGGGCTCCCGGAACTATCCTTCCCAGTTCGAGAACTACGAGAACTTCGTCTACGTCCCCCTGACCCGCGAGGACTGGTCGGTTCGGGAGGAGATGGTGGCTGACCCGGTCGGCGAGTTGTCGAGATGGCTGGACTCCGACGACTATGCGGCGGCCTACCTCATCATCACCCGGTCCCAGAAGGCCGAGGCCGAGGCGCTGGGGGAGCTTCCCGGGACCGGGTTGGCGGGCATCGAGGACGCGTTGCTGAGGTCGGACCAGTTCGACGCGGTGTTCCGCAACGAGGACGCCACGGTCTTCGTGCTGGTCGATGACGATCCCGGTCCGGAGTCGAGCCCATGAGCACCTTCGCGCGGGTGGCATGGCCTGCCGTCACGGTCGGCTCGGGCGTGGTGGCGTTGATCGCGGTGCTGGGCGATCTCGGGGCGCCCGCCCGTCCCGCGATTGTCTGCTGGTTCGTGCTGGTGTGTCCGGGTCTGGCGGTCGTGCGGCCGCTGCGGCTGGGGTCCCTGCTGTGGGAGTGGACCCTCGCGGTGGCCGTGAGCATGGCGCTCGCGGTCGTCGTCGGGCAAGTGATGCTGGCGATCGGCGGATGGTCGCCGCCGATGGGGCTGGTCGCGTTGCTCGCCGTCACCGCGGCGGGCGGCACGGTGGAGCTCTGGCAGTCCCGGCCGATGGTCGAGCGGGTGTCGTGATGGGGCTGGTGGTGCTGCTGGCGTTGATCGTGGCGCTCGTGGCGCTCGAGGTCCGACGCGTGGTGACGCCGACCGGCGCGCGACGGCGAGCCGTGGTCGGAGTCGTGGTGCTGCTGGTGGTCGGCGTCGTGGTCGTGGTCCAACGGCTCCGAGACCTCGCCGGTCTGTGAGTCACCGGAGCCGGCCGGCACCTATTCCGGTGGCAGGTTGTCAGCGCTCATTTGTACAGTCACCCCTCGTGAGCAACAGGGTGGTCGTGGCCCCCGGCCTGATCGACGCGGTGGGGCGCCAGTACGACTACTGGTGGACCGTCTACAAGCGGACCTGGAAGGCCAGCGTCGTCAGCAGCTTCATCAGCCCGATCTTCTACGTGCTCGCGATGGGCGTGCTGCTCGGGGGCTTCATCGAGGGCGACCCCGACCGGCTCGAGGGCGCCACCAGCTACCTGGCTTTCATCGTGCCCGGCCTGGTCGCCGCCCATGCCATGCAGACCGCGGTGTCGGAGACGACGTACCCGGTCATGGCCATGATCAAGTGGCAGCGGATCTACGACTCGATGATCGCGACGCCGCTGCAGGTCCGCGACATCGTGGCTGCCCACCTGTTGTTCGTCTTCTTCCGCGTGGCCACGACGTGTGCGGTGTTCATGCTGGTGCTGACCCCGTTCGGTGTGTTCGAGACGTGGTGGGGGCCGATCCTGGCGTTCCTCTCGCAGGTCCTGGTCGGGATGGTGTTCGCCTCCCTGATCTACGGCTGGAGCGCGCGGCTGCGGAGTGAGGCCGGCTTCGGCGTGCTGTTCCGGGTCGGGATCTTCCCGCTCTTCCTCTTCTCGGGAGCGTTCTTCCCGATCGCCAACCTCGGCGACGCCGGAGCCTGGGCGGCTCGCCTGACCCCCCTGTGGCACGGCGTCAACCTCTCGCGCATGTTCGCCGTCGATGCCGTCGACTGGTCACTGGCGCTGGTCAACGTCCTCGTGCTGCTGGCGCTGCTGGTCGTCGGCTGGTTCTGGTCGGTCTCCGGGCTGACGAAGCGGATGGTGAGCTGATGAGCACGGTGACGCCGCTGGGCCCGCTCGAGGCCGTCCAGATGTTGGTGCTGCGCAACTACATCACCTACCGCACGGAGTGGAAGCTGTTCCTCACCGGCTTCCTCGAGCCGGTCTTCTACCTGTTCTCGATCGGCATCGGCGTCGGCAAGCTGGTCGAGGGTTTCGAGTTCAACGGCGAGCCGATCTCGTACGCCGCGTTCGTGGCGCCGGGGATGCTCGCGGTGTCGGTGTTCAACGGCGCGCTGATGGACTCCACATTCAATGTCTTCTTCAAGCTCCGCTACAACAAGCTCTACGACCAGATGCTGGCCACGCCGCTGTCGACGGCCGACATCGCGCGCGGCGAGATCGTCTGGGGACAGCTGCGCGGTGCCAGCTACTCGGTGGCGTTCCTGCTCGTGATGTGGGCGATGGGCCTGATCGGCTCGGGGTGGGCCCTCCTGGCCCTGCCGGCGGCGCTCCTCATCGGCTTCGCCTTCAGCGCCGTCTTCATGGCCCTGACGACCTGGCTGACCAGCTGGCAGGACTTCGACAAGGTCACGTTGTTCCAGCTGCCCATGTTCTTGTTCTCGGCGACCTTCTTCCCGCTGACGGTGTTCCCGGGCTGGCTGCAGTGGGTCGTCGAGGCCACCCCGCTCTATCGCGGGGTGGTGCTCTGCCGCGAGCTCACGACCGGCCACCTCACGTCGGCCTCCGCGGTCTCGGTGGTCTACCTCCTCGTGATGGGCCTGATCGGCCTCGCCGTCGTACGCCGTCGGCTCGACACCCTGCTGCTCACCTGACCGTGACTGATTGGATGGCCCCATGACGATCGAGCCCGACACCAAGGACTGGACCTGGGTCCTTGCCGAACCGTGCCCGGAGTGCGGGTTCGACGCACCGGGGCTCGACCGTGCCCGGATCCCGCAGGCGATCCGGGACAACGCCACCCTGTGGGACGTCGTGCTCGGCACCGATGACGCGGCAGTGCGGCCCTCGGGGCACGTCTGGTCGCCGCTGGAGTACGCCTGCCACGTGCGCGACGTCAACGAGCTGTTCGAACGACGGCTGCGGCTGATGCTGGCCGAGGACTCGCCGGCCTTCGACAACTGGGACCAGGACGCCGCCGCTGTGGCGGGCGACTACGGCGTGCAGGACCCGGCGACCGTCGCTGACGAGGTGACCGCGGCGGCCGCCGCCGCCGCCGGTGCCTACGAGGAGGTGTCGGGCGACCAGTGGGAGCGCACCGCCCGCCGCAGCGACGGCGCGGCGTTCACCGTCGACACCTTCGCTCGCTACCACCTCCACGACCTCGTCCACCACGCCCACGACGTCTCCCACATCACCAAGCGGGTGACCGTCGCCTCCTACGAGGCCGATGCGGAGGCGTACGCCGCCGGCCAGCCGCCCGTCACCGACGACATGGCGGCCGCCATCGAGGGGTTCGCGGGTCTGCTCGAGAACGGCGCGCGGGTCCTCGAGGTCGGCAGCGGTTCCGGACGGGACGCTGCCCTGCTCGAGGAGCGCGGCCTGTCGGTCCGCCGCACCGACATCACGCCCGCGTTCGTCCGACTCCTGCGCGAGGCAGGCCACGAGGCGACCGTGCTCGACCCGTTGGTCGACGACCTCGCCGACCCCGCCCGCGATGCGGCGTACGACGGGGTCTGGGCGTCCGCCAGCCTGCTCCACGTGCGCCGCGAGGACCTGCCGACGGTGCTGCGCAACCTCGCCGACGTCACCCGCGAGGGGGGTGTCCTGCACCTGGCCGTCAAGGAGGGCGACGGCGCCCGGTTCTCGGTCCACGGCAACATCCCCGGACCCCGTCACTTCACCTTGTGGCGCGAGGAGGGGCTGCGGTCGGTCCTCGCGGACGCCGGCTGGGACGTGCGCTCGCTGGCGCGTGGGGTCGCGGGCCTGCGGGGCGAGACCTGGCTCGACGTGACCGCCTTGAGACGATGAGGCACACCGAGTTCTGGGGACGCCTCGAGCAGGCGCTGGGGTCGACGTACGCCGCCACCTGGGCCGACACGCAGGTGATCGGCAAGCTCGGCAGCCGGACCGTGGTGGCTGCGCTCGACGACGGCTACCCACCCAAGGAGGTCTGGCGCGCGGTCTGGGACACGCTGGGGCTGCCTGCGTCGGAACGATGAGGGCCTCATGAGCGACCTCGACGTCACCGCGATCCACCGCCGGACGCTCGCGACGCTCGTCGTGGCGCAGGCCGTGGGAGGTCTCGGAATCACGATCGGGGTCGCCACCGCCTCGCTCCTGGCCCGCGAGGTCAGCGGCTCGGAGGGTCAGGCCGGTCTCGCCCAGACCAGCCAGGTGCTGGGCGCGGCCGCTGCCTCGTACTTCCTGGCCCGGGTGATGGCGCAGCGCGGCCGCCGTGTCGGCCAGGTCACCGGCCTGGCTGTCGGCGCCGCGGGCGCCGCGCTCTGCGTCGTCGCCGGTGTGGTCGGCTCCATGCTCCTGCTGCTCGTCGGCGCCCTGATGTTGGGCTCGACCACCGCAGCCAACGCGGCCGCCCGGTATGCCGCCACCGACCTCGCTCCCGAGCGCACCCGGGGCAGGTCGCTCGCCCTGGTGGTGTGGGCGACGACGCTCGGTGCGGTGGTCGGCCCCAACCTGACCGGCCCTGCCACCGAGCTGGCCGCCTGGCTCGGGATCCCGGAGCTCACCGGGCCGTTCGCACTCGCCTCGATCGGGATGGCGCTGGCCGCGCTGGTGGTCGCCGTGGCGCTGCGACCCGATCCGCTGCTCGTCGCGCGGGAGCTGGCCGGTGCAGACATCGCCGAGCCCGAGGGCACCTCGTGGGGCCGGGCCGTGGTCGCGTTCCGGGCCGATCGGGCCCTGGCCGCGGCGGCGCTGGGACTTGCCAGCGCCCACGCGGTGATGGTGTCGGTGATGATCATGACCCCGCTCCACATGGAGCACGGTGGCGCCGAGCTGCGGGTCATCGGCTTCGTCATCTCCGGGCATGTCCTCGGCATGTTCGCCTTCGCGCCGGTGATGGGCTGGCTCAGCGACCGCTGGGGACGCTCGCCGGTCCTCCTCCTGGGGGCCGGGATCCAGCTGGCGGGACTGCTCTTCGCGGGGATCTCGCCGGAGGGCTCGTCCTGGGAGATCACCGTGGGCCTCTTCCTGCTCGGCCTCGGCTGGTCGGCCGCGACCGTCGCGGCGTCGGCAGCGGTGGCGGACCTCGCCCCGCTCGACGCCCGTCCCGATGTCCAGGGGGTGTCGGACATGGGGATGGGTCTGGCGGCGGCCGCGGCCGGTGCGCTGTCCGGCGTGATCGTGGCGGGGTGGGGATACACCGTGCTCAGCGGCTTCGCCGCCGTGCTCTGCGGTGGGGTGGTGCTGGCCGGTGTCGCGACTCCGCATGGTCGGGCCGCGGGGGAGACTGCGAAGGTGGACGCATGACCCGAGCCGACATCGCGGTGATCGGGGGGTCGGGGTTCTACTCCTTCCTCGACGACGCCGACCAGCACACCGTGTCCACGCCGTACGGCGAACCCTCGGGGCCGATCTCCGTCGGGACCGTCGCCGGTCGCAGCGTGGCGTTCCTCCCGCGTCACGGCCCGCACCACGCCCATCCGCCCCACCTGATCAACTACCGTGCCAACGCCTGGGCGCTGCGCTCGCTCGGCGTACGCCAGGTGCTCGCGCCGTGCGCGGTCGGCTCGCTGACCCCCGAACTCGGCCCGGGCGACGTCGTCGTGCCCGACCAGCTGGTCGACCGGACCTGGGGCCGGCCGTCGACGTACGTCGCGACCGGCGCCTGCCACATCCCGTTCGCCGACCCCTACTGTCCTCGACTCACCCGTGCCGTCGCTGCGGCCGACGACCACGTGACCCGCGGCGGGGCGATGGTGGTCGTGCAGGGCCCGCGCTTCTCGACGCGCGCCGAGTCGCAGCACTATGCGGGCCAGGGGTGGTCGCTCATCAACATGACCGGCAGCCCCGAGGCGGCACTGGCCCGCGAGATGCGCCAGTGCTACGTGCCGATCGCCCTCGTCACCGACCTCGACGCCGGGATCGAGGCCGGCAGCGGCGTGGGGCAGGAGGAGGTGTTCCGGATGTTCTCCGCGAACCTCGACCGGCTCCGCACTCTCCTGACCGACACCATCTCCGCCCTGCCGGATCCAGCGGGCTGCGCCTGCGACACCTGGGCCGAGGGCGTCGACGTCCCCTACGAGATCCCGTGAGGGTCCTGCTGACCGGGTCGGCCGGGTTCATCGGAGGCGCCGCCGCCGACGTCTTCACCGACGCCGGCCACGAGGTCGTCCCGGTCGACCTGATGCTGGCCGAGGCGCACGGTGACACGCGGGCTCCTGAAGGCACCCACCAGGTCGACGTCCGTGACGCCGACGCCCTGACGGAGCTGCTGCGCGGCTGCGACGCCGTCTGCCACCAGGCCGCGGTGGTCGGCGCCGGCGTGACGGTGAGCGACCTGCCGGTCTATGCCTCCCACAACGACCTCGGGACCGCCACGCTGCTGGCCGCCATGCACGAGGTCGCGGTGACCCGGCTGGTGCTGGCCTCCTCGATGGTCGTCTACGGCGAGGGCAGCTATGCATGTCCCGAGCACGGCCCGCAGCAGCCACCGGCGCGCAGCCGTGCCGACCTCGACGGTGGCGACTTCGACCACCACTGTCCCGACTGCGGCCGACCGCTCGACTGGGGACTGGTCGGCGAAGAGGCCCGGCTCGACCCACGCAGCGCGTACGCCGCCAGCAAGGTCGCCCAGGAGCACTACGCGGCCGCGTGGGTCCGGGAGGCCGGCGGCTCGGCCGTCGCGCTGCGGTACCACAACGTCTACGGGCCCGGCATGCCGCGGAACACGCCGTACTCCGGGGTGGCCGCGCTGTTCCGCTCGGCGCTGGAACGCGGTGAGTCGCCGCGGGTCTTCGAGGACGGCGCCCAGCTGCGTGACTTCGTCCACGTCGCCGACGTCGCCCGGGCCAACCTCGCGGCGCTCGAGCGGGTGACGCAGCACGACGACGGGTTCGAGGCGTTCAACGTCTGCTCCGGCCAGCCCGTCGCCATCGGCGACGTCGCCCACCTCGTCGCCCGCGGCTCCGGCCGCGACCTCGCCCCCGAGGTCACCGGCCAGTACCGGCTCGGCGACGTCCGCCACGTCGTCGCCTCACCCGCTCTCGCCGCCGAGAAGCTCGGCTTCCGCGCGCAGGTCTCTCCCGGGGCGGGCCTGCCGGAGTTCGCCACCGCCCCGCTGCGTGACTGACCGGGCTCACCACGTCGTGTAGAGCAGGTGCTGCACGACCAGCGCGACGACCAGCTGCAGCGCCAGGCCGGGACGCCGCCAGCGCTCGGGCAGCAGGGCGGTGGACAGCAGCAGCCACGGCACGAACGGCAGCCAGATCCGCTCCACCTCGGCCTTGCTCATCCGCGACAGGTCAGCGGTCACCACGGCCGCGGCGGCGCCCGCGACGAGCACCGTGACGACCCGGTCGCTGTGGCGGCGCCAGCGACGCGAGCCCGGCACCCAGGAGCGGTCCTGCGGACACGGCGAGCGCCGCGAGGTTGCCCCACATCCAGTACTCCGCCGGGCGGATCGCCGCGAGGCCGCGCCAGTAACGCTCGTGCAGCACCGGGTAGGCCTCCCACCACGAGAACCCGACGGCGGCGAAGCCGAGCACCACGGCCATCGCCGCGGCGGCCGCCACCGGCAGCGGCAGCCAGCGCCGGGCCAGGAACAGCACGCCCAGCGCCAGGAAGCCCAGCAGCGCGAGTCCGTAGGACAGCATCACGCAGCCACCGAGCACCAGGCCGGCGGCGACCGACCAGGCGACCACCTGCCCACGCGTCTGCCTGGTCGCAGCGATGGCCAGCGTCGCCAACCCCCACGCGGCGACGGCAGCGAACAACCCGTCCGCGGACACGGCCATGAAGATCGCGGCCGGCCCGAGCACCAGGAAAGGCGCCGCCTTCCGGGCGATGTCCTCGGCACCCAGCGCCCGCAGCGCCACCAACACCGCCACCGGGGTCGTCGCCGCGATCGCCGCCACCACGAGGCCGGCCGGGAAGTCGCCGCCGAGCCCGATCCGGACCAGCCCGATGAAGAACAAGATCGCCAGCGGCGGATGGCCCGAGACATGGGTCGGCCAGTTGTTCGGGTGGTCCGGGTCGATCCGGTCGACGTAGCTGTCGAGCATGACGCCGACGTCGGTGGTCGCGCGCGCCGTCTCGAGATATTCGTAGGGGTGACCGAGCACCCGCGAGATGCCCTCGGGGCCGTCGACGAACGCCAGTGAGACCGACCACGCCAGCGCGGCGCCGTACGACGCCAGGAGCAGCCGGCGCCAGGGCAGTCGCCGTGCCAGGTCGAGCCCGAAGCGCCAGCCGAGCAGCGCGATCACGATCGCCGGCAGGGTGCCGGGACCGAACGGCACCGGGCGGAAGGTGCCGTGGAGCGGTGCGACGTTGATGCCGCCGGCCGCCTCGGACCGCGCGTAGACGTCCCACCCGGTCAGCGGCGGAACCGCGAACGCCAGCAGCACCAGCAGCAGCGTCGCGCCCAGACCGACCCACGGAGACACAGGTGCGAGACGGCGCGACTCCGGCTCGGGTGGCATGGTGGCGAGCGTAGAGGCCGGCTCCTCGCGGGCGGTGCCCTACGGTGCACGAGATGCCTCCCGACTGCGACCTCGTCCTGCCCTGCCGCGACGAGGCGGCCGCCTTGCGCGACCTGCTCCCGCGGATCCCGTCCGACTTCGCGGTGATCGTGGTCGACAACGGGTCGAGCGACGGTACCGCCGACGTCGCCCGCGGCCTCGGGGCGTTGGTGGTGGAGGAGACCGTTCCCGGGTACGGAGCCGCAGTACACCGTGGACTGGTCAGCGCCTCGCGCCCGTTCGTCGCGGTCATGGACGGTGACGGTTCCTTCGATCCCGCCGATCTGCTGGCCCTGCTGGAGGACGTCCGGGCGGGCCGCGCCGACCTGGCTGTCGGCCGCCGGCGGCCGGTGTCGCGAGGGGTGTGGCCCTGGCACGCCCGGCTCGGCAACCACCTCGTGGTGTGGCTGCTGCGACGCCGCGGGTTCAACGCGCACGACATTGCTCCAATCCGGGTGAGCGGTCGCTCCGAACTCCTGTCCCTGGACGTGCGTGATCGGAGGTTCGGATACCCCGTGGAACTGATGCAGAAGGCGACTGCCGCCGGCTGGCGGATCGTCGAGCGCGACGTCGCCTACCACCCGCGTGCCGAGGGCACGAAGTCCAAGGTCTCCGGATCGTTCCTGGGGACCGTTCGCACTGCTCGCGACTTCTGGCGCGTTCTCTCATGACGCCGCGGATCCTGGTCGTGGCCAAGGCGCCCGTGCCCGGCCTGGCGAAGACTCGGCTCGGAGACCGCGTCGGCATGCCCGCGGCAGCGGAGATCGCGGCAGCTGCGCTGCTCGACACGCTCGACCAGTGCGAGATCGCCTTCGCCGGTGGCCGCCACGTGGCGATGACCGGTGACCTCTCCCGCGCCGCGCGCAGCAACCAGATCGAGGCTGCCTTGGGCGACTGGGAGGTGTACCACCAGCGTGGCGACGGGTTTGCCGAGCGGCTCGCCCACGCCCACGCCGATCTGGGTCCCGGCCCGGTGGTCCAGATCGGGATGGACACGCCGCAGGTGACCGCCGACCTGCTGCTCGAGGTGACCGCCGGCCTGCGTGACCACGACGCCGTGCTGGGCCTCGCCGAGGACGGCGGCTGGTGGGTGCTGGCGCTCCGCGACCCTGCCGACGCCGAGGTGCTGCGCGGCGTACCGCCCTCGACGCGCGACACCGGCGCCCTCACCCTCGCCGCTCTCCGCGAGCGGGGCCTCGACGTGGCGACGGTCGCCACGCTGCGTGACGTCGACGAGGTCGAGGACGCCGTCGCGGTGGCCGCGCTGGTCCCGGACAGCCGGTTCGCCGCTGCGTGGTCGGGTGCCCACGAGGTGGTCGGATGAGCACGGTGACGGCGCCGACCAGCGAGGACGGCCAGCCGGTCGACCAGATGTTCGCCGACGCGCTGCGCGGCGGACGCTGTCACGTGGTCCGCGTCGACGACGTGGCGTTGCTGCCGGTGGAGGACTGGCTGGGGGTCGCGGACGCCTCCGACCGGATGCTGCTCGACCACTGTGTCGGCCGGACCCTCGACATCGGCAGCGGACCCGGCCGGATGAGCGAGCACCTGATGTTGCGCGGACGCGACGTGCTGGCGATCGACGTCGTCGACGAGGCGGTCCTCCAGACGCGCGCGCGTGGCGTCGCTGCCAGCCACCAGGACGTCTTCTCTCCGGTGCCCGACGAGGGTCGCTGGGACACGGGGCTCCTCGCCGACGGCAACATCGGGATCGGTGGTGACCCGGTCGCCCTGCTGCGTCGGGTCCACGAGCTGTTGGCGCCGGCCGGTCGGGTCGTGGTCGACCTCGGTCCGCCGGGCACCGGCCTGTCGATCCACTGGGCACGGCTGCGGAGCGACTCCGCGGACAGTCGGCCCTTCCGCTGGGCGGTGGTCGGTGTCGACGCGATCACGTCGCTCGCCGAGGCCGCGGGCTTCGACCTCACCGGGACCCACCAGACCGACGGCCGCTGGTTCGCGGTGCTCGAGCGGCGGTCATGAACGTCCGGGTGCCGGCCGAGGCGGACTTCACCTCCCGGCTCCGCAGCCCGGCGGTCGCGGCGCGGGTCGGCCTGTGGCTCGGCATCTGCTTCGCGATCTGCTTCCTCACCGGCCTGGTGAGCCACTACGCCCAGGCGCCCAGCCAGCCGGTCCCGTTCCCGACGTCCCCGAGCTGGGGCTACCGCGTGACGCAGGGGCTGCACGTCACGGCCGGCATCGCCGCCGTACCGCTGCTGCTGGTGAAGCTCTGGACCGTCTACCCGCGGCTGTTCACGCGCCCGCCACGCGGCGACGTACGGCGGCTGGCCCTCATGGCCGCCGAGCGCGGCTCGATCGCGGTGCTCGTCGCGGCCGCCATCTTCCAGCTCGCCACCGGCTTGATGAACTCGGCCCAGTGGTATCCGTGGTCGTTCTCGTTCCGCTCCACCCACTACGCCGTCGCCTGGCTGGCCATCGGCTCCCTCGTCCTCCACATCGCGGTGAAGCTGCCGGTGATCCGGGACGCGCTGGGGGCCGATGTGGACGACACGACCCACGACCGGCCCGAGGCCGTCGACGAGTCGGTGCTCTCCCGCCGAGGGTTGCTGCGCACGACCTGGCTGGCCTCGGTGGTCGCCGTGCTCGCCACCGCGGGCGCGACCGTGCCGCTGCTGCGCCGAGTCTCGGTGTTCGGCGTGACGACCGGCGGCGGACCCGGGGGAGTCCCGATCAACCGGACCGCGGCCGAGGCCGGCATCGCTGTCGAGCGGACGCAGGAGACGTTCCTGCTGACGGTGGCCCACGACGGCGTGGAGAAGACCTTCAGCCGTGAGGACCTCGAGGCCCTGCCGCAGCACACCGAGACCCTGCCGATCGCCTGCGTCGAGGGGTGGAGCGCGAACGGCACCTGGACGGGCGTACGTCTTCGCGACCTGCTCGACCTGGTCGAGGCGCCGCCGGGCCGCGACGTACGGATCAGGTCGCTGCAGACGCGCTACGCCTTCGGCACCTCGACGCTGTGGGACAACTTCGTCGACGACCCCCGGACCCTGCTGGCGCTCGACCTCGACGGCGCACCCCTGGCCCTCGACCACGGCTACCCGTGCCGGATCATCGCCCCCAACCGTCCCGGGGTCAGGCAGACCAAGTGGGTCGAACGGATCGAGGTCCTCTGATGCGGATCCTGGTGGGCATCGTCGGCCTCGCCGCCCTGGCGTACGGCGGGCTGCTGCTGGTCCGCCGGATCTCGATCGACGTGTTCGACTCGGGGGTCTGGCTGGCCGGGGGAGTGGTCGCCCACGACCTGGTGCTGGCGCCGCTCGTGATCGGTCTCGGGCTGCTGGTGCTGCCGCGGCTGCCGGTGGTCGCCCGGGCCCCGGTGACGGTCGGTACGGTCGTGCTGGCATCGGTGACGCTGGTCGCGGTGCCGGTGCTGGGACGGTTCGGGGCGAGCCCCGGCAACCCCACGCTGCTCGATCGCGACTACGTGACGGGTTGGCTGGTGCTGGCAGCGCTCACGACCCTCGGCGTGGCTGCCGCGATCGTGGTGCGGTCCCGCCGGTCGGTCGCGACCCATCGCTCCGACACGCCGTGACAGTGCGTGAATCGAACGTCTGTTCGGGCTAGGTTTCTGTCCACAGGTGCGACGCAGGACGCGTTCTCCACAGCCACCGGCTCCGGCCGGGACCGGTTGTCGGTGGCCCGCCCTAGCGTCGAAGGAGCACCTGATCCGACACGACAGAGGAAGGCCCACACCATGGCTGGTGGAGACCGCGAGAAGGCACTGGATGTCGCCCTCGCCAACATCGAGAAGCAGTTCGGCAAGGGCTCGGTCATGCGACTGGGCGACGAGACGCGAGCCGCGCTCGAGGTGATCCCGACCGGGGCGATCTCCCTCGACATCGCCCTCGGCATCGGTGGCCTGCCGCGTGGCCGGGTCGTGGAGATCTACGGCCCCGAGTCCAGCGGAAAGACGACGGTCGCGCTCCACGCCGTGGCGAGCGCCCAGCGCGCCGGCGGGATCGTGGCCTTCATCGACGCCGAGCACGCGCTCGACCCCGACTACGCGAAGGCGCTCGGTGTCGACACCGACGCGCTGCTGGTGAGCCAGCCCGACAGCGGCGAGCAGGCGCTCGAGATCGCCGACATGCTGATCCGCTCGGGTGCGTTGACCCTGATCGTGATCGACTCCGTCGCGGCGCTGGTGCCCCGGGCCGAGATCGAGGGCGAGATGGGCGACAGCCACGTCGGCCTCCAGGCCCGGCTGATGAGCCAGGCGCTGCGCAAGATGACCGGCGCCCTCAACGGCTCCGGCACCACCATGATCTTCATCAACCAGCTGCGCGAGAAGATCGGCGTGATGTTCGGCTCGCCGGAGACCACCACCGGTGGCCGGGCGCTGAAGTTCTACTCCTCGGTGCGGCTCGACGTGCGCCGGATCGAGACCCTCAAGGACGGCACCGACATGGTCGGCAACCGGACCCGGATCAAGGTCGTCAAGAACAAGGTCGCCCCGCCGTTCAAGCAGGCGGAGTTCGACATCATGTACGGCAAGGGCATCTCCCGCGAGGGAGGCCTGATCGACGTCGGCGTGGAGGCCGGGCTGGTCCGCAAGGCGGGCGCCTGGTTCACCTACGAGGGCGACCAGCTCGGCCAGGGCAAGGAGAACGCGCGGAACTTCCTGCGCGACAACCCCGACCTGGCCAACGAGCTCGAGAAGAAGATCCTCGAGAAGCTCGGCATCGGTCCCACCGTCGACCAGCCGGCCGAGGTGCTCTCCGATGAGCCGATCGGGATCAATGACTTCTGAGCCCGGTCGCTGGCAGGGCGACGTACGGCTGGGGGTGGAGGCGTGGGGGGCTACGCCTCCACCGCCGGCCGATCCGCCGGCCGATCCGTCGGTGGCGACACCGGTCGACGAGGTGGCGGAGGGGCCTGATGCCGACGCCGAGTCGGTGGCTCGCACCATCCTGCTCGACCAGCTGACCGGCCGGGCCCGGTCACGGCACGAGCTGGCCGACAAGCTGGCCCGGAAGAACGTGCCCGAGGAGATCGCGACGTCGCTGCTCGACCGGTTCGAGGAGGTCGGGCTGATCGACGACGTGGCGTTCGCGCAGGCGTGGGTGGAGGGACGCCATGCCGCCAAGGGCCTGGCGCCCCGGGCGCTGGCCCAGGAGCTGCGCCGCAAGGGCGTCGACGACGAGGTGGCCCGCGAGGCGATCGACCAGATCGACCTCGACGACCAGCAGTCGACGGCTCGTGCGCTGGTGCGCAAGAAGCTGCGCAGCCTCGAGCGGTTCGACGACGCGACGAAGACCCGGCGGCTGGTCGGCCTGCTCGCCCGCAAGGGCTACTCGCCGGGGATGGCGTTTGCCCTGGTGCGCGAGGAGCTCGGAGCCGAGGCGGAGGAGACCCCCTCGCTCTGAGGTCACGCCCTGGATGAGTGATTCCAAGGGGAAGTGCCTGGCTTGCGCCTCACCGCATCCCGGCTGGCGGCGTTGTCCTCGACTCGACGTGGCTCCGCCACGCCTTCGCTCGTCCGCCTTGCCCGCCGGGCGCGGATGAGACGCTCGCTTGACCGGCACCCCTTGGAATCACTCATCTAGGCTGCGCTGCATGACGGTCCACCTCACGGTCTCCGACCGAGGCCACGAGATGAGTGGCGTGGTCCGCTCTGGTGAGTCCTGGGCAGCGGCCGCGCGGCGTACCTGCGCGAGCCACCATGCCGAGCCGGTCCCGCTCGACCTCGCCGGCGAGGTGAAGCGCTTCCAGATCGAGCACGACCGCCGGGTGGCGTTGCGGGCGATGACCCGTGGCGACCTGCCGGACATGCTCCGGTGGCGCTCGGCCGAGCACGTCCGACGCTGGTGGCACGGGGTGGAGGAGCCGACCCTGGAGGCGGTGACCGCGCGCTACGGCCCGCGGATCGACGGCATGGAGCCGACCCGGATGTGGGTGGTCGAGGTCAACGGCCGCTCCGTCGGCTTCTGCCAGGACTACCGACTGCGAGACCACCCCGAGTACGCCTCGCTCACGCCCGACGCGGACGCCGTGGGGGTCGACTACGCGATCGGTGAACCCCACCTGGTCGGCCGCGGTGTCGGCACGGCGATGCTCTGGGCCTGGCTCGCCAGCGCCGTGCGGCGCTACCGCGACGTGACGACCTACTTCGCCGCTCCCGACCACCGCAACGAGGCCAGCCTCCGGATGCTCGACAAGGTCGGTTTCGTGCGCGGCACCTGGTTCGACCAGGCTCAACCCGACGGCAGCACCGCCACCCTGGTCGGCTGCTCGCTCGATGTGGCGCAGGTGGTCGGCCGGCCGGCCTCGGCCGGTCGGACATGATGTCGTCCATGAGTGAGCTGCGACTTCCCCCCGGTCCCGTCGACCTGCGGGCGATCGACCCGTCCGGCACGCCCGGGTTCTCCGGGGACAAGGCAGCAGGCAAGGAGGCGCTGGCGGCGCTGGGCGACGAGCTCTCCGACCTGCAGGAGCGGCTGTTCGCGGAAGGGACGACGGGGTCGACGCGCCGGGTGCTGCTCGTGCTCCAGGGGATGGACACCTCCGGCAAGGGTGGCGTGCTGCGTCACACGGTGGGGCTGATCGACCCGCAGGGAGTGCGGATCACCAGCTTCAAGGCGCCCTCGGAGGAGGAGAAGCAGCACCACTTCCTCTGGCGCATCAAGCGGGCGCTGCCCCAGCCCGGTCATGTCGGGGTCTTCGACCGCTCCCACTACGAGGACGTCCTCATCGTCAAGGTGCACGAGTGGGCCGACGACCGCACCATCGAGAGCCGCTACGACCAGATCAACGAGTTCGAGGCCGAGCTGGCGGCCGAGGGCGTGGTCGTCGTCAAGTGCATGCTCCACATCTCGGCGGACAAGCAGCGCGAGCGCTTGTCCGAGCGACTGGCCAACCCGGACAAGCACTGGAAGTTCAACCCCGGCGACCTCGACGAGCGGGTCCGGTGGTCGGACTACCGGGCGGCCTATGAGACGGCGCTCGAGCGCACCAACACCGAGATCGCGCCCTGGTACGTCGTGCCCTCGGACCGGAAGTGGTTCCGCAACCTCGCGGTCGCACAGCTGCTGCTCGGTGCCCTGCGCGGCATGAACCCCCAGTGGCCGCCCGCCGACTTCGACGTCGAGGTGGAGCGGCGTCGCCTCGCCGAGGAGGAGCCGATCGCGTGATCCCGACCGTCGCTGTGACCCGCTACGTCACACCGCTGCGCGAGGGCGGTTCGCTGCCCGGCATCGTCGAGGGTGACGATCTCGGCACCTATGTCTGCAAGTTCCGCGGCGCCGGACAGGGCATCAGGGTGCTGGTGGCCGAGGTCGTCGTCAGCGAGCTCGCCCGGCTGCTCGGACTGCGGACCCCCCGCCTGGCGGTGCTCGACCTCGACCCCGAGATCGCCCGCTACGAGGCTGACGAAGAGGTGCAGGACCTGCTCAAGGCCAGCTCGGGCCTCAACCTCGGCGTCGACTTCCTGCCCGGCGCCTTCGGATACGACGGGCAGCTGCCGCCGGCCCCGGGGGAGGCGGCGACGGTGATGTGGCTGGACGCTTTCTGCGCCAACGTCGACCGCAGCTGGCGCAACCCGAACCTCCTGGTCTGGCACGGCGACCTGTGGCTGATCGACCACGGTGCCGCCCTCTACTTCCACCACGGCTGGGGTGCTGGCGTGGGTGACCCCGAGAAGTTCGCCCACCAGCCGTGGAACGGCTCCGACCACGTGCTGCGCGACCAGGCCGGCGGCCTGGCAGCTGCCGATGCGGAGGCCCGCGAGCTGGTCGACGAAGCGGCGCTGACCGAGGTGCTGGCGCAGGTGCCCGACACCTGGCTGGACGCGGTCCCGGGCGCGTCGACCCCGGCCGAGCTGAGGTCGGCGTACGTCGCATTCCTGACCGCGCGGCTGGGCACGCGCGACTGGCTGCCCGGAGGGCCGGCATGAGCGACCGGAGCGGGGTGGCCTACCAGTACGTCGTGCTGCGGTGCGTGCCACGACCGGACCGCGAGGAGTTCGTCAACGTCGGTGTCGTGCTCTTCTGCGAGGAGGAGAAGTTCCTCGACGTCGCCTGCCGGGTCGACGCCGACCGGCTTGCCGCGCTCGACGGGCGACTCGACCTCGCGCAGGTCCGGGCAGGCCTGACGTTCGCGTCGCACGTGTGCGCCGGCGACCCGCGCGCCGGCGACGCCGCGCAGGCGCCGCTCGGTCAGCGGTTCGGCTTCCTGAAGGCGCCCCGGAGCACCGTGATCCAGCCGGGACCGGTGCACGGCGGCCTCACCGCTGATCCGGCGCGCCAGCTGGAGCACCTGCTGGAGCGACTGGTCGGCTAACTCACCGCAACCGTGTCGCCGACCGAGATCGTCCCGGGAGCGGAGACGTCGGCATACACGGCGAGGCTCAGGTCGCGTTCGCCTGCCAGCAGCGTGAGCCATCGCGCCGGAGTCTCGACCCCGTCCTGGGCGAGATCGATCATGCGGCACCGCTCGATCCGCTCGACGACCCGCAGCCGCGACGAGCCGACCTCGATCTCACGGCCGACCCAGGTCTCCTCGACGAACGGTTCGGAGGTCTCCACGAGCAGGTTCGCCCGGAGCCGTCGTGGATCAGCGTCGAGGTGCCAGCGGTCCGCACACCACGCGAGACTGGCGGTTCCGATCAGCGAGACTGCGCCCGCGTCCTGGTGAGGAGTGCCGGACTCCTCGGCCACTCGACATCCGCCGCCGAGCGTCGCGGCCAGCTCCTCGTCCAGAGCCGGGTCGCCGACGTTCCAGGTACCGCGCGCTCCGGTGACCGTCACGCCATCACGACCGGTGGCCGCGCGGTAGTCGAAGACCCCGTCACGGCGTCGGAACCGACGGGAGCTCTTCCCCGAGGCGAGGTGCCCCTCGCGGTCGGTGACCGCCCACCAGCGGTCGCCGGCCAGCCCACGCTCGTCGAGGACCGCAGTGGCCAGGTCCTCGCCTCCCATCGACTTCACGGGGTAGCGCCGGATGCCGATGAGCGGGTGAGTCACCCGGCAAGGCTAGTGGGGAGGAAGGGTGCGTTCCTTCACCCGGGCTTGACGGTGGTGATGACAGTGGCAGGGGTGCCGGCCACCGTCCGGTACGCCGACGCGGCCTCGGCGAGCCCGGCGCTCGTGAACAGCACCAGCAGGGCATCGACGTCGACCTTGTGGGGCCCGTGATGGCCAGGGTGGTCAAGGTCCTCCTCCACCAGCACGACCCGACCGCCGGGGCGCAGTACCCGAGTCAGCTCCGCGGCGAATCGTTCCAGGTCCCCGAAGTGATGGGTGGCGTTGACCGCCCACATCGCATCCACCGAGTCCGGCTCCACCGGCAGGGACTCGGCGGTCCCGGAGCGGAGCTCGATCACGCCGAGGTGCCGGCGCGTGCGGCGTCGCCAGCGCAGCACCCCGCGCATGGCCCGGGACGGCTCCACGGCGATGACGCGACCGCGCGGTCCCACCAGCGGTGCCGCTGCGACGCTGGCCGGGCCCAGGCCGGCGCCGACGTCGAGCACGACCTCACCCGGCTGCGGGTCGACCAGCTCGACGGTGGCTCGATTGAGGTCGGAGGACCAGAAGTCCTTCAGGGCGCCCACGTGGTGGCAGGCACGTCGGGCCGTGTCGGAGAGCTGGGACAGGACCGTCATGTCTGCTCAGACCGGGACCAGCTCGACCGCACCGACGGCGTAGCGTGCCAGCACCGCGCGGGCCAGCTCCGGGTGGGCGCCGAGTGGCTCGGAGACCGCGATCGCGCCGGCCTCGAAGGCCAGCTCCTTGGCCCGGTCCGGCAGCAGCCCGGGGGCCAGGAAGAGCGAGGCGACCGCGATGTGACGGCGCCCCTCGGCCCGGAAGGCACGTACGGCCTCACCGGTCGCCGGCGGAGCCGCGGAGGCGAACGCCGCGGTGACGGGCAGCTTGTGGCGGCTGCTCCAGACCCGGGCCAGCCGGGCGACCGACTGGTTCGCCATGGGGTCCGACGAGCCGGCGCCCGCCAGGACCAGTGCGTCGAGCTCGCGGATCCGCGACTCCCTCAGGGCCTCGCGCATCCGGATGTCGAGCACCTCGAGGAACTGCGCCTCGAGTCCCAGGATCCCGGCGGTCGTGATCTTCAGCCCGGGGTGGCGTTCGGTGGCCTCCGCCACCGCGCGCGGGACGTCGACCTTGGCGTGGTGGGCCTCGGTGAGCAGCAGCGGGACCACGACGATCTCCTCGTGCCCCTTGCGGACGAGCCGGTCAACGACCGTGGCGAAGGTCGGTCGCGACAGCTCGAGGAACGCGCGTTCGATCGTGAGGTCAGGGCGGATCGCCTTCACCTCGGCCACGAGGGCGGTGATGGTCGCGGCGGACCGTGGGTCACGACTTCCGTGAGCCAGGGCCACCAGTGCTGGAGCAGTCATGGTGAGTTCCTCCTCTTCCTCAGTGAATTCCGCACTCGGTCTTGGTGGTGCCCGCCCAGCGCCCGCTACGCGGGTCGTCGCCGGGCGGGACCCGACGGGTGCAGGGAAAGCAGCCGATCGACGGATAGCCGTCGTAGACCAGCGGGTTGACGAGGACGCCGTTGTCCACGATGTAGCGCTCCACCTGACCGTCGGTCCAACGCGCCAGGGGAGAGACCTTGACCTTGCCCTTGCGGGCGTCCCACCCGACGACGGGCGCGATCACCCGCTGGTGGGTCTCCGCTCGCCGCAGCCCGGTCGCCCACGCGTCGTACGACGCCAGCGACTCGGTCAGGGGAGCGACCTTGCGCAACCGGCAGCAGAGGTCGGGATCGGTCGCGTAGAGATCCTTGCCGTACGCCGCGTCCTGCTCGGCGACGGTCTGCTCCGGGGCGATCGTCACGAGGTTGACCGGCAGCGTCGCCCCGACCGCATCCCGGGTGCCGATGGTCTCGGCGAAGTGGTAGCCGGTGTCGAGGAACACGACGTCGATGCCGGGCGCCACCGTGGACGCGAGGTGGGCCAGCACGGCGTCGCCCATCGACGACGTGATGCAGAACCGCTCGCCGAACGTCGCCACCGCCCACTCGATGATCTGCTCGGCCGGCGCCAGCTCGAGCTCGGCCCCCACGTGTGAGATGAGGTCGCGCAGCTCCTCCGGCGAACGGCCGGCCGTGTGGGTGCCCTTGAAGTCGCGAGCGACCCGGGTGGTGGAGGTGGTCATGAGACGGCTCCGGTGGGACGCACCAGGCCGAGCATCTTCAGGCTGAAGGCGCGCAGGCACGACCGGCACTCCCAGGCGCCGTGGCTGCCAGCGGGACCCTCGGCGGGCTCGTGGGGCCACAGGTCCTCGTCGGCGCAGTAGGGGCAGTGGAACGGGACGGCTCGCTCGCTCATGAGACAGCCTCCAGTGCTGATTCGCCGCGGAGCAGCTGCTCCGGCGCGCGCTGCACCCAGTCGGCGAACGACTCGTCGTCGGCGCGGTCTGCCAGGAAGTGCGTGACCACCGCGGTGACGTAGTCGTCGAGCCCGGCACTGGTCACCTTGTGGGCGCGCAGCTTGCGGCCGAAGTTGGCGCGCAGCCCGGTCGCGCCACCGAGGTGGACCTGGAAGCCCTCGACCTGGCGTCCGTCGGCGTCGAGGACGAGCTGGCCCTTGAGGCCGATGTCAGCGACCTGGGTGCGGGCGCAGGCATTGGGGCAGCCGTTGACGTTGACGGTGATCGGGACCTCGAGGCCCGGGAAGCGCCGCTCCAGCTCCGCGACCAGGTCGCGGGCACGGTCCTTGGTGTCGACGATGGCGAGCTTGCAGAACTCGATGCCGGTGCAGGCCATCGTGTTGCGTCGCCAGTTCGACGGGCGTCCCGACAGCCCGATCGCGTCGAGTCGGTCGAGCAGCGCCGCCACGGTCTCGGGGTCGACGCCGATCAGCACGATCTTCTGGTACGGCGTGAGCCGCACGCCGTCGACGGAGAACTCCTCCAGCACGTCGGCCAGCTGGACCAGCAGCGTGCCGGAGACGCGACCGGCGGTCGGTGCGACCCCGACGTACAGCCGGCCGTCCTGCTGGGTGTGGACCCCGATGTGGTCGCGGTGGCCGACCGGGGAGGCGGGCGACTCGCAGCGGACCAGCTCCCGGCCGAGGTACTCCTTCTCCAGCACCTCACGGAACGTGTCGACGCCCCAGTCGGCGACCAGGAACTTCAACCGGGCCCGCGAGCGCAGCCTGCGGTAGCCGAAGTCGCGGAAGATCGCGGCGACTCCCTCCCAGGCGTCGGCGACCTCCTCCAGCGGGATCCAGACGCCCATCTTCTGCGCCAGCATCGGGTTGGTGGACAGCCCGCCCCCGACCCACAGGTCGAAGCCGGGGCCGAGGTCGGGGTGGACGGTGCCGACGAACGCGATGTCGTTGACCTCGGGGGCCACGTCGTGGCTGGGGTGTCCGGTCAGGGCGGTCTTGAACTTGCGCGGCAGGTTGGAGTACTCCGGGTTGCCGAGCACCCGGCGCTTGATCTCCTCGAGCGCCGGCGTGCCGTCGATGATCTCGTCGGCGGCGACGCCGGCGACGGGGGAGCCGAGGAAGGGGCGCGGCGAGTCGCCGCAGGCCTCGAGGGTCGACAGCCCGACGGCGCCGAGCCGGTCCCAGATCTCCGGCACGTCCTCGATCCGGATCCAGTGGAACTGGATGTTCTCCCGGTCGGTGACGTCAGCGGTGTCCCGGGCGAACTCCTGCCCGACCGTGCCCAGGGCGCGGACGGCGGCGGGGGAGAGGAGCGCCCCGTCGGAGCGGACCCGCATCATGAAGAACTCGTCGTCGAGCTCCTCCTCGGTGAGCATCGCGGTCTTGCCGCCGTCGAAGCCGGGTGCCCGCTGCGTGTAGAGCCCGAGCCACCGGAACCGGCCGCGCAGGTCGGCGGGGTCGATGGAGGCGAAGCCGCGCTGGGAGTAGACGTGCTGGATTCGGGCCTGGACGTTGAGCGGGTCGTCGTCCTTCTTCGACTGCTCGTTCTTGTTCAGCGGTTCGGTGTAGCCGAGCGCCCACTGGCCCTCGCCGCGCTTGGTGCGCGGAATCTCGGTGTGGGCCGCGGACTTCGCGGTGTAGCGCAGATCTGGCATGGAGATGGTCCTTAGCTGGAGCCACGCGCTGGGGGCCGGGGGCCGAGCGCGGAGGAGGATTCCTGGGGGCAGCGGTTCAGCGGGACCAACACATCATGCTGCGCGTTCGCCCGAGGTCCACGTGACGTCGAGTCACGAGGTAGGCGTGCGTCGCAGCGCTGATCATGTCGAGGAGTCTCAACTGCTGGACCCCCCTTCCACAACCTGGAATCTCATGATGTGACATCTGGCTCCACATAGTGAGACGCGGCAAGCGTGGTCGGTGGCGGCAGGCGAGGGGGCGTGGCCCGCCTCACACGGCGGACGCATCTAGGCTGTCGGCATGACCGACGCCAGCCTCGATGCCACCATCAGCAGCGCCTACTCCCAGATCCTCGACGTCATCGGCCGGGTCGAGCCGCGGATCGCGGCCGCCACCCGACAGGAGCTCGAGGACCAGCGCGGTTCGCTGAAGCTCATCGCGAGCGAGAACTACGCCTCGCCGGCCGTGCTGCTCACCATGGGCAGCTGGCTCAGCGACAAGTACGCCGAGGGCACGGTCGGCCACCGCTTCTACGCCGGGTGCCAGAACGTCGACACCGTCGAGTCGGTCGCGGCCGAGCACGCTCGCGAGCTGTTCGGAGCGCCGTACGCCTACGTCCAGCCCCACTCCGGCATCGACGCCAACCTGGTCGCCTTCTGGTCGATCCTGGCCCACCACGTCGAGGGACCCTGGCTGAAGAAGTTCGGCGCCAAGAACGTCAACGAGCTCACCGAGGTGGACTGGGAGACGCTGCGCGCCGAGTTCGGTCACCAGCGCCTGCTCGGCATGAGCCTCGACGCGGGGGGCCACCTCACCCACGGCTTCCGGCCCAACATCAGCGGCAAGATGTTCCACCAGCAGCAGTACGGCACCGATCCCGAGACCGGGCTGCTCGACTACGACGCCGTCCGGGCCAAGGCCCGCGAGTTCAAGCCGCTGATCCTGGTCGCCGGCTACTCGGCGTACCCGCGCCGGGTCGACTTCGCCAAGATGCGGGAGATCGCCGACGAGGTCGGCGCCGTGCTGATGGTCGACATGGCCCACTTCGCCGGGCTGGTCGCGGGGAAGGTCTTCACCGGCGACGAGGACCCGGTGCCGCACGCCCACATCACCACCACGACGACCCACAAGTCGCTGCGCGGACCGCGCGGCGGGATGGTGCTCGCGCAGGAGGAGTACGCCGGCGACGTCGACCGCGGCTGCCCCATGGTGCTGGGTGGCCCGCTCTCGCACATGATGGCGGCGAAGGCCGTGGCACTCGCAGAGGCGCGCACCGCCGAGTTCCGCAGCTATGCCCAGGACATCGCGGACAACGCCAAGTCGCTCGCCGAAGGCTTCCTCAGCCGCGACGCGAAGCTCGTCACGGGCGGCACCGACAACCACCTCGTGCTGCTCGACGTGTCCGGCTTCGGGCTCACCGGTCGGCAGGCCGAGTCGGCGTTGCTCGACGCGGGCGTGGTCACGAACCGCAACTCCGTGCCGCACGACGCGAACGGCGCCTGGTACACCTCCGGCGTCCGGCTCGGCACACCAGCCCTGACGACCCGCGGCTTCGGTGCCGACGAGTTCGACCTGGTCGCCGAGCTGATCGTGGACGTGCTCCGCAACACCGAGGCCGGGACCACCAAGGCCGGCGGCCCGTCCAAGGCGTCGTACGTCCTGGCCGACGGGGTCGCCGACCGGGTCAAGGCCGCCTCCATGGAGATGCTCGACAAGCACCCCCTCTATCCGGGGCTCGAGCTGACCTGAGGCTCACGCACTCGCGCGGCCGTTTGTGGATGAACTGTTCCCGTCCCGGGGGCGAACTGCTGATTTCGGGCTGTGTCGCAGGCTCTGTCCGCCGCGTAGCATGCGAAGTGCCCGCCGGCAACGTGCTGGGTCGGTGATCCGTCCCCACGGAACCGCCCGTCCCTCAGCCGTGCCGAGGGGTGATAGGCGCGCTCCCGGGGGCGACCTCCACGGCCCACGGTGTTGAGGTCGCACCGGGAGCGCGCGTTGTCCGCGGCTACCCGGTGGGCGTCGCGCGCGCCATGATCGCCGGCAGGTCGCCGCCGGCCAGCGCGCCGTAGGTGCCGTCGTGACCGGCCAGCCGAGAGGCGCAGAAGACGTCCGCGACCTCGGGCGGCGCGAACCTCACCAGCAGCGCTCCCTGCAGACAGGCCGCCATCCGACCGGCCAGCCGGCGAGCGGAGACCTCCTGGGTCGCGGCGTCGCCGAGCAGCGCGAGGGTGTCGTCGATGGCACGGTCCAGACGAGCGTCGCCGCCGCGCGCCAGCCCCACCTCGGTCAGCCACGCGTCCAGCACCTCGGGTTCGCGGGACAGGGCCCGGAGCACGTCGAGCGCGTTGACGTTGCCCGAGCCCTCCCACACCGAGTTCAGCGGTGCCTCCCGGTAGAGCAGTGGCAGGCCCGACTCCTCGACGTACCCGTTGCCGCCCAGGCACTCCAGCGCCTCCGCGACCAGGGCGGGGGTGCGCTTGCAGACCCAGAACTTCGCCAGCGGGAGCGCGATCCGTCGGAGCGCCGCCTCGTGCGGGTCCTCGGCGTTGTCCACGGCGGCCGCCAGCCGGACCGCCAGGGCGGTCGCCGCCTCGGCCTCGACCGCGAGGTCAGCAATGACGTTCTGCATCAGCGGCTTGTCCGCGAGCAGTCCGCCGAACGCCGAGCGGTGCGAGACGTGCCAGGCCGCCTCGTTGACGGCGCGCCGCATCAGCGACGTCGAGCCCAGCACGCAGTCGAGCCGGGTCGCGGCGACCATCTCGATGATGGTGCGGACGCCGCGTCCCTCGTCGCCGAGCCGGTGGGCGAGGGTCCCGTTGAGCTCGAGCTCGGCCGACGCGTTCGAACGGTTGCCCAGCTTGTCCTTGAGGCGTACGACGTCCAGCCGGTTGCGGCGGCCGTCCGGGAGCACCCGCGGCACCACGAAGCAGGTGACGCCACCGTCTGTCTGCGCCAGCACCAGGAACACGTCGTTCATCGGCGCCGACGTGAACCACTTGTGGCCGTGCAGCGTGTACTCGCCATCCACCGATGTCGGCCGGGCCACGGTGACGTTGGCCCGGACGTCGGAGCCGCCCTGCTTCTCGGTCATCCCCATACCGGCGAGCGCGCCGCGCTTGCCGGCGACCGGCCGCAGCCCGGGGTCGTAGGCGGTCGAGGCGAGCAGCGGCGTCCACTCCTTGGCGAGCGCGTCGTCCGCGCGGAGCGCCGGCACCGCGGCGTACGTCATGGAGACGGGGCAGCCGTGGCCCGGCTCGGTGTGGGACCACGCCATGAAGCCGGCCGCTCGCCGCACGTGCGCGTGCGGTGAGTCCGATTCCCACGGCGTCGCGGCCAGGCCGTGGCCGATCGCCCGCTCCATCAGCCAGTGCCACGACGGGTGGAACTCCACCTCGTCGATGCGCGTCCCGTACCGGTCGTACGGCGTGTGCCGTGGCGGGTTCTGGTTGGCGAGCATGCCCTGCGCCCTGGCCTCCTCGGTGCCGGCGAGGGCGCCGAGACCGGTCAGGTCGTCGACCACCTCGGCCGACGCGTGGCGGGTGACCGCCTCGACCAGCGCGTGGTCGGAGGTCACGACGTTGTGCCCGACGAGGGGCGGCGCCTGGTTCACGCTGGCACGCAGGTCCGTCGGTCCGGTGCCACCTTCCGGGATCCGGTCACTCATGTGGATACCGTAGGCGCATGCGGGAGACGCTGTGGCGGCTGGTCGTCACGACCTTCGGCTCCTGCATGAGATACCGGGTCACCGGGCTCGCCGGGGAGGCCGCGTTCTTCGCGATCCTGTCCGTACCCCCGCTGCTGTTCGCCCTCGCGGGGGCGATCGGCTACGTCAGCGACCAGTTCCCGGCCGCCGATGTCGCCGAGGTGAAGCAGGGAATCATCGACTTCACCTCGCGCGCGCTGACCGACTCCGCGGTGAACAAGATCATCGAGCCCACCTTGGACGACGTGCTCCAGCCCGGCCGCTTCGACGTGATCTCCATCGGCTTCATCCTCGCCCTGTGGTCGGGATCACGGGCCCTCAACGTCTTCGTCGACACCATCACGATCATGCACGGCCTCGGTGGTCACCGGGGGATCGTGAAGACCCGGGCGCTGTCGTTCTTCCTCTACATCCTCGCGATCGTGACCGGCGTCTTCGCGCTGCCGCTGGTGGTGGTCGGGCCGTCGCTGGTGGGCCGCATCCTGCCCGGCAACGCGGACTTCGTGATCCAGTTCTACTGGCCCGCGGTGATCGCCCTGTCGATCTGCTTCCTCGCGACGCTCTACCACGTGTCGGTGCCGGTCCGGACCAACTGGAGCTTCAACCTGCCGGGCGCCACGTTCGCTCTGGTGGCCTGGGTGTTCGGGTCGTTCCTGCTGCGGTGGGTGCTCACGATCACGGCCGCCGACTCGGATTCGATCTTCGGCCCGCTGGCCGCCCCGATCGCCGTGCTCCTGTGGTTGTACCTGCTCTCGATCGCGGTGCTCATCGGCGCGGCCGTCAACGCTGCCTTCGACAGCGTCTTCCCGCAGAAGGCCACCACGCGGGCCCGGCTCGAACTCGTGCAACGCCTGCGGGAGCGGATGACGCCCGGCGCCCGCACGAGCGACTAGATTCTCTGTCGTGACCGACGACCTCCTCGATCCGCGCGAGGGACGCACGCGCGGGAAGGTCTCGCTTCCCGATCGCAACCGCTCGCCCTGGTGGGAGCTCTCGCGCCGATTGATGATGGCCGTGGGCATCCTGGTCGGGACGGTGCTGCTCGTGTGGTTCGACAACGACGGCTACACCGACGTCAACGACCCCGAGGGGTACGTGTCGTTCACCGACGCGATCTACTACACGACCGTCACACTCAGCACGACCGGGTACGGCGACATCGCGCCGGTCTCGACGACGGCCCGGATGGTCAACGCCTTCGTCGTCACACCGGCTCGCATCGCGTTCCTGGTGCTGCTGATCGGAACCACCCTCGAGGTGCTCGCCTCGCAGGGGCGCGAGATGATCCGGGTCTCCCGGTGGAGGAAGCACATGGGCAACCACGTCGTCGTCATCGGCTACGGCACCAAGGGCCGCAGCGCCGTCGAGACGCTGATCAACAACGGCCAGGACCGCGAGCAGATCGTCATCGTCGACACCGCCCAGGCGGCGATCGACGACGCGAACGCCGATGGCCTCGCCGTGGTGGTGGGCGACGCCACCCGGCGCGACATCCTGCGCCGCGCAGGAGTCTCCCGGTCCGACCAGGTCATCATCACCACCGACCGCGACGACTCCAACGTGCTCGCGACGCTGACCGTCCGCCAGCTCAACCCGGACGCGTTCATCGTGTCGGCGGTGCGGGAGCAGGAGAACGCTCCGCTGATGAAGCAGTCGGGCGCCGACTCGGTCATCACCTCCTCCGACGCGGTCGGCCGGTTGCTCGGCCTGTCGTCGCTGTCGCCGACGCTCGGCTCGGTGATGGAGGACCTGCTGACCTACGGCGAGGGGCTGGAGGTGGCCGAGCGCGACCTGCTCGTCACCGAGGTCGGCCAGCAGCCGCAGGCGCTGCCCGACCAGGTGATCGCCGTGGTCCGCGACGAGAGGGTCTACCGCTACTTCGACCCGGTGGTCACCCAGCTCGCCCGCGGCGACCGGTTGGTCGTCGTACGTCCGGCCAAGGAGCTGCCCTGGGCGCCCCGCCCGGGCACCCACAACGAGGACTCCGCGAGCGACGAGGACTGACCGCTGGCCTACGAGTGAGGCCGGTGGTCACCAGGTTTCGGTCAGCGCGATCAGGTCTCGGAGCGAACCACCCTTGACGAAGTAGTGGTCGGCTCCGGCCTGCTTCGCGTTCTCCGCCATCGTGTCCTCGTTGAACCCGGACAGGACGATCACCCGGACGTCGGGCACGGCCGCCCTGATCAGGGGGAGTGCCTCCAGACCGTCCATCACCGGCATCGCCAGGTCCAGCAGCACCAGATCGGGCTGGAGCAGTGTGGCCTGCTCGACGGCGTCCGCGCCGTCCGCGGCCTCACCGACGACCTGCAGGTGGTCGGTCATGTCCATCCGGAACCGCAGCAGGGTCCGCAGGTCCTCGGCGTCGTCGACGATCAGGACTCGCTGGGTCACTGGTCGTCCTGCTCGTCGAAGGTGGCGGCGGCGCGCCGGACCAGCTGGCCCGGTCTCATGCCGCCCCCGGTGAGGGGATCGAGAAGGTCGTCCATCATCGTGCGGGCCGCGCCGAGCGTTCCGGCGAGGTACTTCGCGGACTGCTCCGGGTCCTCCAGCTCCAGGGCGTACGACGCGGCCACCAGTCCCTGGACGACGTTGTCGTTGATCTCCAGCGCCTGCCGGCGGCGCAGCTGGGCCTCACGCAGCCGCACGGCCATGGCCTCGCCGTCCAACCGGACCTGCGCGTCGCGCAGGAAGACCGCGACGAGTCGTTCGGTGTCGACGTGGGCGACGGCGGCCGTGGTCACGTCCAGCAGGAGGTCGCGGCCGTCGAGGGAGGCGGCGGGGATGCCGTTGGCTCCGTCCTGCACAGGGGCCAGGAGCACGTCACCGATCAGGTGTCCCGCAGGCGGACCTCCGAGCAGCTCGTGCGCCTTCGGGTTGGCCTCGAGGATCCGGCCCTCGTCGTCGAGGATCAAGATGGCGTCGGGCGCCGACTCCACCAGTCCGCGGAAGCGGGCCGCGATGTTCTCCCGGGCGCGTTCGGCGACCACCTGGTCGGTGATGTCGATGCAGGTGCCGCGGAAGCGCAGCGGCGTACCGTCCGCGCTCATCAGCACCTGGCCGTTGGAGGCCAGGTGACGCACCTGACCGTCGGGCCGGATGATCCGCTCCATCATGTGGTAGGGCTCACCGGTGGCGTAGGCCTGCTGGTGCACCGCGGCGATGCGCTCGCGGTCGTCGGGATGGACCAGGGAGAGGAACTGGTCGTACGACGCGTTGAACGTCTGCGGCTCGTGCCCGTAGATGCGGTACAGCTGGTCCGACCACCGATTCGTGTCCGAGGCGATGTGCCAGTCGTAGTCGCCCATGTTGGCCAGGTGTTGGGCGTTGTCGACGCGCGCGGCGAGGTCCACCAGGTCCTCCTCGACCTGACGTCGGGCGAGGGCAGTGTCGAGCGCGATCAGGGCCACCTCGAGCACCGGGTCGGGCCGCACCGGCTCGTTCCGCCACGCGAGGACCAGGATGCCGGCGTGCCCGGGCAGCAGCCGCTGCTCGAGCCGGACCACTCCGCTCTCGCGCCAGGCGGCGGGGACCTCGCCGGCGACGAGCCGCCCGGCACCCAGGTCGGATACGAGGTCGGTGATCGCTCCCGGATCCAGCTCTGCTCCGTTGGTCGCGGCGACGTGCAGCTCGGCGCCCTGGCGGTGGAGCACCAGCACCGTGTCCGCGCCGCTGAGCTCGGGGAGGGACGTCAGCGCGCAGGTGATCACGCTGTCGGCGTCGGGCGCTTCGGAGCAGCGGGTGACCAGGTCAAGCAGGTGGTTCATGCCGCCGGTGGCGTCCATGCGTCAACCTTCAGGGGACCAGAGAGGATGCGTCTTTCGACTGTAGGGCGGAAATCGCGCCGCCGCATAGGCTCAATAGACCAGTGATCGTGCTCCAACGGACGACGTCCTCGGGGACGTCCAGAGCGGCCCGGTCGTGGTCCTGGTGTCCCCTCACGTGCTCCGGTGGGAGAGCACGTTGACGACCTTCCCGGTCGGGTCCCGCACGAAGAAGCGTCGGACTCCCCATGGCTCGTCGGTGAGTGGGTGCACGATCTCGGCGCCGGATCTGCGGGCAGCCTCATGTGCGGCATCGACGTCGTCGACCTCCACGGACACGTCGGGAACGACGGGGGCGGTGGCGTCGTGGGTCATGAGGCTCAGCTGGGCCTGCGGATTCGCCGGGTCGCTCAGGGTGACGATCCACCCCATGTCCATGACGACCTCGAAGCCGAGCACGTCGACGTAGAAGGCGGTCGCCGTTTCGGTGTCGTCAGTGGGGAAATCTGGCATCGTTCGCTTGATGGCCACGGGTCCCATCGTGCACGAAGGCACACTCGTTGGCCACGCCCTTCGCGACCGGCCCGGTTTCGGTCGTGTGGTGACGTCAGCGGTCCTGCTGGGCGTCGTCAGCATGGTTCTGGCGGGGTGTCGGGCGCCCGACACCACGTCAGACGGCCTGGAGCTGGCGTGCGGCGAACCCCAGCGCGAGAGTCTGGGGGTGCCGACGATCGAAGTGCCTGCTCGCTTCACCACGTCGGGCGGGCGGCTCCGGTTCGTCGTCACATCGCTCCCGCCGGGAACGATCCTCGGCGACGTCGACGACACCCAGGTGCAGCTCGGTGACGTCGACAGCCCCTCTGACGACATCCGCTACCGGGTCACGACCTCCCCCCAGGAGCCGGGCGTGATCGACGTGGACGCGGGGACCTACCGAGTGGTCAACACAGCCCGTGGCCGCCTCCTGGTCGAAGCCTGCCCGGAGGTCACCTTCTCGGACGTCGAGGCCTCCGAGCGTGACCCCCGAGGCGTCTCGAGCACCGGGTCGACCTCGACCCCGTCCGGAGAACCTGCATCGCCGCCGAGCGACGAGGGCACCCCCGGTACGTCGGTATCCGACTCGTGAGCGCTACTCGGCCAGCTGCAGACCGCAATCAGTCCGACAGCTTCGGCAGGTCCCGTCCTCACGAACCGCCGGACATCCCGGCTCGGCGGTGAGCCTCCGCATCCGGGTCGGGTCGACGCGTGCCGTCGTCACACAGGTGGGGGTGCCGTACGACACGACGGCGCTGCAGGACTGACCGTCCGCGGTCGACCTCGCAGGTCCGCACGGTGCCGGGAATCCAGGCACCGTCGACCAAGACATGCACAGGGGCAGGGGGAACGCGGCTCATGCCGACACTCGCTCTCACGGGGGACGAAAGAACGTGTCCAAGCCTGCCAGAGCGACGAGGCCGCCGTGGGCGAATCCCGAAGACATCTGAGGCGCTCGGGAGAACCGTCTCCCCAAGGAAGAGGCCGGCTCCCTGTCGGAAACCGGCCTCTGAACTGCACGTCTGCTGGGTGGGAAGGTCCGAGGTCACGGTTCCGGTTGAGTACGCGCTGGAGTCCACACCAAGCAGGAAGTACAAGGGCGACAACCTGATCCGCCGTCGCTCGACGGGGCCACGATCGGACTCGTGCCTGCCCAGTATCGACGGACAACGATCAATTCTCTGCCGCGGTCGAGTCCGGTCAGCAGCAAGGCCATGCAGTCGTTTCGAAGTGTGAGGAACGCATCGGCGTCAAGGTGATGGTCGAGAGATCGACCTAGGCGTGGAGCGGGGATGCGCCCGCGTGATCTGCCGACCTTCCAAGCGGAACGTGGCAAGAGCGGGTATCCGCGAATGTGCTCTCGTATGGGCGTGGTGAGATCCTTGGCCTACGAGCCGATGAGGCTCGCCGGACGACGGAGCCGTACCCGGAACGCGACAAGACGGCCGACAGGAGTCCGTCATGGCGTGGTTGATTCTCGTTGTATCTGGTGTTCTCGAAGCCGTGTGGGCGGTGGCCCTAGGCAAGTCGGAAGGGTTCTCGCGGCTCACACCGTCCCTGGTCTTCTTGGTCGGACTCGTGCTCAGCATGGGCGGCCTGGCTTACGCGATGCGAAGTCTCCCGGTCGGGACCGCGTATGCCGTGTGGGTGGGGATTGGCGCGGCTCTGACAGTCGCGTTCGGGATGGTCACCGGGTCGGAGTCGGTGAGCCTTGTGAAGGTAGCGCTCATCGTCGGCCTGATCGGTTGCGTGGTCGGCCTCAAGCTGGCCCACTGATACGACCGTCGCTCTTCGGCATGAGAGAGCACACGGGACCGCGACAACCGGGGGTTGTCAGACCAGCGCGCGGCGGGCGTGAGAAGCCAACGCTAGCCGCAGGTTGCTGCAACGTGTGGCACGAAGGGGCACGGAGTTTCCGCCGAGGCGTAGAGGCACACGCCAAGCCGGCCGGAGTGGTGGGCACGGGGGTGGCGCGACCGGGGAACGAGAAGCCCCTGACCAACGTTTCCGCAGGTCAGGGGATCTATGTGCTGGTGGGCGATACTGGGTTTGAACCAGTGACCTCTTCCGTGTCAGGGAAGCGCGCTACCACTGCGCCAATCGCCCGGGTTGTTGAGTTGTCGGTGGGTGGAGGTGGGTACGGGATTTGAACCCGTGTACACGGATTTGCAGTCCGTTGCCTCGCCTCTCGGCCAACCCACCACGGAGGTCGAACTCCTGGGATAGACCTCTCCGAGCGGACGACGAGGCTCGAACTCGCGACCTCAACCTTGGCAAGGTTGCGCTCTACCAACTGAGCTACGTCCGCCTGCATCCAGGCTCGCGCCCGGTGCGGACAGAACAGTAGCCCATGCCCGGACCGGGTCAAAATCCACCTGGCGCACGCGTGTTTCCCTTCTAGAGTGGGCTCATGCGCGCCTGGCTGAACGGTGAAATGCTCTCCGATCCGACCGGCCCCGCGGTGGGGGTGAGCGACCACGGGCTGACCGTCGGGGACGGTGTCTTCGAGGCGATCAAGGTGGTCGACGGGCAGCCGTTCGCGCTGACCCGCCACCTCGACCGACTGGCCCGCAGTGCGGCCGGGCTCGGCCTGCCCCCGGTCGACGACGCCGACGTACGACGGGGCGTCGCGGCCGTGCTGGAGGGCGAGCCGCTCGCGCTCGGTCGGATCCGGATCACCTACACCGGCGGGCCGGCCCCGCTCGGCTCCGGCCGCGGGGACGCGGCGCCGACGCTGGTCGTCGTCGCCGACGCGATGGCGCCGGCCGAGAAGACCACGGCTGTCGTCACCGTCCCCTGGCCGCGCAACGAGCGGGGAGCCCTGGCCGGGCTCAAGACCACGTCGTACGCCGAGAACGTGATGGCTCTGGCGCGGGCAGCCGAGTCCGGGGCGACCGAGGCCGTCTTCGCCAACCTCGCCGGCCACCTGTGCGAAGGCACCGGGACCAACGTCTTCTACGTCGTCGACGGCGAGCTGCGCACCCCGACCCTGGCCAGCGGCTGCCTGGCGGGGGTGACCCGGGCCCTGCTGCTGGAGTGGTTCGGGGGAGTCGAGGTCGACGAGCCGATCGAGACCGTCGACGCGGCCAGCGAGATCTTCCTGGTCTCGACCACCCGCGACGTGCAGGGCGTCACGCGCTGGAACGACCGCGAGCTCGCTGCGCCCGGGCCGGTCACACGCGAGGCGATGGCGTGCTGGCGTGACCGGGAGCCGGAGCTGTTGGGCCGCTGACCGTGCTCATGGTCCAGACGGCGTCGCCGACGCGCTCGCGAGACGCGGGTGGTGCGGTGGCCCGCCCAGTACGCTCACCCTCGTGAGACCACGCGAGGGGGAACGCCGGTGAAGAGCACTGCCAAACGGGTCGTGCTGGAGACGGCCGGGTGGGTGCTCCTGCTCGTCGGCATCGCGGCCCTGGTGCTGCCCGGGCCGGGCCTGCTCGGGGTGTTCGCCGGTCTCGCGCTGCTCTCCCAGCAGTACGAGTGGGCCGAGCGCCGTACCGACCCGGTCAAGCGGCGCGCGATCCAGGTCGCTGCCGAAGGCGTGGAGACATGGCCGCGGATCATCGTCTCGGTGCTGGGCGTCGTGGTCCTCATCGGCCTCGGGGTGCTCTGGATCGTGAAGCCCCCGGCACCGGGGTGGTGGCCGCTCTCGGACTTCTGGTGGCTTCCCGGCGGCGCCGGCACTGGCGCCACGCAGATCGGCTCCGCCGTCTTCGCGTTCGCGCTGATCGTCTACAGCTACCGCCGGTTCCACGGGAACCCGGAGGCGGTCGAGGAGATCCAGGACGCCGACGACGGCTCCACGCGATCGTCCTGACGCCGGTTTCGACCAGGCCTCGGACGACCTGTATTGTCTGACCGCCGAGGGCGATTGGCGCAGTGGTAGCGCGCTTCGTTCACACCGAAGAGGTCACTGGTTCGAACCCAGTATCGCCCACCCTCCTGGCTCGCTTTGCGATGGAGCGCTACGGTAGCGCGGCTCTGCCGTTGACACCGAAGAGGTCACTGGTTCGAACCCAGTATCGCCCACCGACATGACCGCGGCTCAGAGGCTGGTTCCCTTGATAGGGCGCCGGCCTCGTGCCTGTGGCCGGCACGGGATGGCAACGTCGATCGGCCACGAAGAGCCGAACCCTGTGGTTCAGCGGGTGTGCGACCTGTAGATGTCCTGCTGACTCGTCGGGTCGTCGGACGGATCCAGGTGGCCTCTTCTGGCGTGCTCGATCACTCGTAGGGTTCGGCCGAGGCGACAGTGAAGATGGTGGCCTCGGGTTCTGCGGCCAGTGTCTCCTCGAAAGCCGCCATCGCGGCAGCCACCTCCGGCAACGATTCCTGACGGTCCAAGGCTTCCCTGTCATCGAAGACCTCGGTGGCGATGAAGGAGTCCGAGTCGGTGATGTCCTGACCGATGTCAAAGGACACCACCCCTTCAACGGACTGGCTGGCCGTGGCAACCTCGGCGAGCAACGAGCGCACCACCTCGACCTTGTCGTGACGGCTCTTCATCTTGAAGCGAACCACGATCATGGGTCCAGTGTTGCTCGTGGCTACAGCGTTGGGAAGGGCGCGCCTGAAAGACCCCGGTGCGCCGTTCCCCCCATCGGCCTCGGTTGCCAGGTCGTCGGTAGCGCGGCTCTCCTCAGACGACGTCGAAGAGCTCGGTGTGGATCCGGCGTGACGGGACGTCCCACTCGTCGTGCAGGATCCGGCTCGAGGCCGCGACCATCGGGCCGGGGCCGCAGATGAAGTAGTCGAGGTCCGCACGTCGGGGGTGACCGGGCAGGGCCCGGTCCAGGATCTGCTCGTCCAACCAGCCGATCTCGCCGCCCCACTCCTGCGGGGGTTCCTCGAGCACCTCCACCAGGTGCAGGTCCAGGCGTTGGTCGAGGTGCTCGCTGTCGGCGCGGTGCAGGAGGTCGTCGGCGGTGCGCCCGGCCACGATGAGCACGACCGGACGACGGTCACGCCGGTCGGCCAGAGTGCGCAGCATGCTGAGCATCGGCGTGACGCCGACGCCGCCGGCCAGGAAGACGAAGCCCTTGGACGGGAGCCCGTCGAGGGTGAACGTCCCGTGCGGCCCGTCGAGGTGGACCGTCCGACCGGGTTTGAGGCCGGCCAGGATCTCGCTGAAGTCCCCGAGCGCCTTGACGGTGAACTCCTTGCGCCACGGCCGGGTCGCCGCGGAAGCGATCGTGAACGGGTGCTCCTCGAAGACGAACGGGGAGTCACCGATCTTCAACCAGGCGAACTGGCCGGGGCGAAAGCCCATCCCGGTGTGCCCCACTGCGTGGAGGACGACGGTCACCGCCGTGTCCGACTCCACGCGCACCTCGTCGACGACGTACCTGTTGCGACGAGCCCGCAACGGTCGCCACAGCCAGCGGTACCCGAGGAGGGTCACCATGACGGCCGCCAGGACCGTGAACCAGGTCGCTCCGGGGCCGTACTCGGTCAGGTCGCGCAGCCACCACACATGCAGGGCGCTGCCCACCAGCACGACGCTGGCGAGGCCGACGTGCACGAGCCGCCAGCCCTCGTAGCGCGGACGTCGCCGTCGTCGGCTGAGCGCCAGGGGCACCATGGCCAGCAGGGCCAGGGTGGCGATCGAGGCGGCCCACACCCGAGGCGGGGCGCTGCGGAGGTCCAGCACCCCGAAACCCGCCCGGGCTCGCATCAGGACGAAGCCCACGTGCGCGAGGACGAGCCCGACGACGAGCAGCGCCAGGAACCGATGGCTGCGCAGCAGCCTCTCGACCCCGAGGTACGAGGTCACTGCGCGGATCCGGCTCGGCAGCACGAACACGGCCACGAGCAAGGAGGCGGCGCTCAGACTGACCGTGAGGGAGGCCACGTGCAGGTCGTTGCGGCCACGCACGGAGATCGGCGCGTTCGCCAGCAGGACCAACGGAATGGCGACCGAAGCCACGACGAGACCGACCCACAGGCCGGGGGCGAGGCGTCGTCTGGCTACTCCACCCCCATTCCCGATCTGCCAGCGCTGCCCGCCGCGGTGGCGGCTGACCATCGAACTTCCTGTCTCGAGCTGAGCTTGACCGACCACTCTCCTCCCCGCAGCGGACGGACGCAATCGGTCAATGGTGCTGGTACCCCTCGCGGCCAATCCGGTCCGGGTGTGACTCCGAACACTCCTCGACCCGGCTCATGGGACGAGACCGGAGCGCAGGCCTGGGACGCGCGAAACCCGCGCCCCTCGTGTGCCGACACAAGGAGTAATCGTCAATGATTCGCTCACGACTCAACCAGCGGCGCGGGGCAGTTGCCCTCGTAGCTGCGGGCGGGCTGCTCACCACGGTCGGTCTTGCTGGCCTCGGCCCGCTGTCCGCCACAGCATCCAGTCACCGCGAGGCACCACTCATCGCGGGCCTGCCGCAGTACGACAACACCGACCTCTACGCGTTCCGTAGCCCCGACAACCAGGGGAGGGTCACGCTGGCAGCCAACTGGATCCCGTTCGAGGAGCCCGCCGGTGGGCCGAACTTCTACAGCTTCGCCACCGACGCTCGCTACGACATCCACATCGACAACGACGCGGACGCCAAGCCGGACATGACATTCCGCTGGACGTTCCAGGACCACTACCGGTCCGAGGACACCTTCCTCTACGCCAACGGTCCGGTCACGTCCCTGGACGACGAGAACCTCAACTTCTACCAGACCTACAAGCTGGTCCGGATCAAGGGCAAGAAGACCAAGGTCCTGGCCAAGAACAGGGTGGTCGCGCCGTCGAACATCGGCAAGGCGTCGATGCCTGACTACGCGGCGCTGCGCGACGAGGCAACGACGAAGATCGGCAAGCGAGTGCAGTCCTTCGTCGGCCAGGCGGAGGACCCGTTCTTCCTCGACCTGCGCGTCTTCGACCTGTTGTACGGCGGTGACTTCTCCGAGGCCGGCGACGACACGCTCGCCGGGTTCAACGTCAACTCCGTTGCCCTCCAGGTGCCTCGGCGCTGGGTGGCCAAGAACGGCAAGACCAAGAAGAACCCCGTGATCGGCACGTGGTCGACGACCTCGAAGAAGTCGGTCGGCGGCCGTTACGTGCAGGTGTCACGCCTGGGCATGCCCCTGGTCAACGAGGTCGTCCTCCCGCTGAAGGTCAAGGACGCGTTCAACGCCTCCAAGCCGACGCAGGACGTCGCCGCACTGAAGTACGTGACGAACCCCGAGCTCCCCAAGCTGATCGAGGCGGTCTACGGCATCGAAGCGCCGGCGACCCCCCGCGACGACCTGGTCTCGGTGTTCCTCACCGGTATCGAGGGCCTCAACATGGCCGAGGGCAAGGTCACGCCCAGCGAGCAGCTGCGGCTGAACCTGACCACGCCGGTCACCGAGGAGCCCAACCGTCTCGGCGTCATCGGCGGCGACACGCAGGGCTTCCCGAACGGCCGACGCCTCGCCGACGACGTGATCGACATCGCGCTGCAGGTCGTCGAGGGCGAGCTCGTGGGCAACCCGAACGACCTGAGCGACGGCGTGGACACCAACGACGTCGCGTTCTCCGACACGTTCCCCTACCTGGCGCTCCCGGTGAGCGGCAGTGAGTCGGACCCGCACCCGACCGCTGGGGGCAACCAGCCCTCGTCGGCCAACGGCGTGACCGGGTTGCTGCAGAACGAGTCGGTCTCCATGTCGGCACTCGGCGTGGGCATGGTGGCCCTGCTGATGGGTAGCGCGGGCATCGCACGACGCACTCGCCGCCGCGAGAGCTGATCCACCACCCTTGCCCGGCCGCGCGGCGTCTGTCGCGCGGCCGGGTACCACCCGAAAGGCCCAGCTGATGTTCAAGTACGTCACCCTCCTCGCCCTCGCCCTGGTGCTGAGCGTCTCCGGCGCCCTCGGGATCGGGAGGGACGCGGACACCGCGACCTCCTCACCGACTCTGGCCGTGGCCGGCGCCATCAACACCCCCGAGGAGGCCGTGGCCGCCCTCGAGGAGCAGGTACGCCGCGTCCCCGGTGACCACCGGGCATGGGCCGACCTCGGGCTGGCCTACGTCGACCTGGCCGGCATCACCTTCGAACAGGACCTCTTCGCCCAGGCCGACGCCGCGATCGAGCGCTCCCTGGAGATCCAGCCGCAGGCCAACGTCGCCGCGCTGGCCAACGGTGCCGCGATCAGCGCGTCGCACCACGACTTCGTCGCCGCTCTCGAGCAGGCCGATGCCGCCCTCGCCGTCGCTCCGTACGACCCGATCGCGCTGGGCGTCCGGGTCGACGCCCTCACGCAGCTGGGCAGGTTCCGCCAACAGCTCGTCGCCGTGCGCACCGCCGACCGCCGCCAGCCGGGGGTGGGCTCCACGTCCCGGTACTCCTACGCCGTGGAGCTGCGCGGCGACCTCGACCGGGCTCGCTCCTTGCTCATGAGCGGGACCGGGACCACGAACCGCATCGACGTGGCCCACCTGCTGAGCCACGCCGCCGACCTGGACCGTCGTCAGGGTCGCCTGGCCGCAGCGCAGGACAAGCTCGATCGTGCGCTGGCGGCCGTGCCGGGTGACACCGACTCGCTGGCGGGACTGGCTCTGCTCGACACGGCCCGGGGCGATCTCGAGTCCGCGGTGGATCGGTGGCGGGAGATCGTCCGCACCACCCCGCTCCCCGAGCACTACATCGAGCTGGGCGAGACCCTCGATGCCCTCGGCCGCAGCGAGGAAGCACAGCAGGCCTACGACGACTCGGTCGCCGCCGTCCGCACCCTCGAGCAGGGAGGCGCCAACATCGACCTCGAGCTGGCCCTCTTCCTGGCCGACCACGGGTCCGCCGAAGACGCACTGCCCCTCGCCCAGGCTGAGTGGTCGCGGAGCAAGGGTATCCACGCCGCCGACGGCATGGCCTGGGCGTTGCACGCCAACGACCGGGACAGGGAGGCGCTGCGCTACGCCCGTCTCGCGACCCGCCTCGACACCCAGGAGCCGTCGCTCTGGGCGCACCTCGGCATCATCGAGTCTGCCCTCGGCATGACCGACCAGGCCCGCACCCATCTGCGGAAGTCCGTGGCGATGGACCCGGGGGAGTCCCCGTGGCAGCGCGCGCTGGCCCAGCGCGCGCTGAGCGACCTGCCCGCGCGGCGCTGACCCTGGCGATGCCCCGGCATCGACACCGTCACGATCTCAACGCGCACGTCGGCCACCCCCCTTTCCCGTGGTAGGACAGGTCCATGGAGTGGCTCCTACTCGTGCTCGTCGCGGGCGGTGGCGCCGGGGCCTACGGCGCTCGCCGGATCACGGCGGCGCGGGCCGACCGGCGGGTGCGGGCCGAGGAGCTCGACGGCGTACGACGTCTCGCCGACGAGGACGTCACTGTGTACGGCGAACAGCTGCAGCGGCTCGGTGGTGAGGTGTCAGACCGCGAGCTCGACGAGGACACCCGACGTGACTACCAGACGGCGCTCGACGCCTACGAACGAGCCAAGTGGGACGCGCCGCGGCTCGCGGACATCGAGCAGATCAGCAGCCTGATCGACACCCTGGCAACGGGCCGGTACGCGCTGGCGTGCGTGCGCGCCCGGATCGCGGGGGAGCCGATCCCCGAGCTGCGGGTGCCGTGCTTCTTCAACCCGCAGCACGGCCCGTCGGCGCGACAGGTGATGTGGACCACCGCGCGCCACGGCACCCGTCAGGTGCCGGCGTGCCGGCTGTGCGCATCCAGGGTGGCGGCGCACGAGAAGCCCGAGGTCCGCACCGTCCGGATCGGTTCACGCACCGTTCCCTACTGGGAGGCCGGTGCCGCGTTCCAGCCCTACAGCCGTGGCTACTTCCCGGCCGATTCACCCGGAGTCGCGAGCCTGGCGTGGATCTACGCAGTGCCGGAGGTCTGGGAGGGCAACTTCGGTGGGGGCCTGGACATGGGCGGGTTCGGGGGTGTCGGCGACTTCGGCGGCGGCGGCGGGGGCGACGGGGGCGGGGGCGGCGACTGAGCCTGCCTCGGCGATATCGGCGTGCTCCGCTGTCAGGACGGCCGTTAGGCTCGGCCGCGTCCGTGAACCCGATGGAGGAGTCTCCTGTGTCCGAGATCAAGATCGCCGTACTCGCTGCCGATGCGCGCGAGGAGCGGACGGTCACGACCGGCACCAAGGCGTGGGAGCTCTTCACCGACCGTCCCAACGTGGTGGCCGCCCGCGTCGGTGAGGACCTGAAGGACCTCTCCTACGTCCTCGAGGACGGCGACGAGGTCGACGCGGTCGAGATCGAGAGCCCTGACGGCCGCGACATCCTGCGCCACTCGACCGCCCACGTCCTGGCCCAGGCCGTGCAGCAGCTGTGGCCCGACGCGAAGCTCGGCATCGGCCCGCCGATCGAGAACGGCTTCTACTACGACTTCGACGTCGAGACCCCGTTCGTCCCGGAGGACCTGGTCAAGATCGAGTCCGCGATGCGCAAGATCATCAAGGAGAACCAGCGCTTCGAGCGTCGCGTCACCACCGACGCCGACGCCCTCGACGAGCTCAAGGACGAGCCATACAAGATCGAGCTGATCGGCCTCAAGGGCGCCGGGAACGCGGAGGAGGCCGCGGAGGGCGCAGACGTCGAGGTCGGTGCCGGTGAGCTCACCATCTACGACAACGTCGGTCGCAGCGGCGAGGTCAAGTGGTCCGACCTCTGCCGTGGCCCGCACCTGCCCACCACCAAGCGCATCCCCGCCTTCAAGCTGATGCGGAGCGCCGCGGCGTACTGGCGCGGCGACGAGAAGAACAAGCAGCTCCAACGGATCTACGGCACCGCCTGGGAGACCAAGGAGGCGCTCGAGGAGCACCTCCATCGGATCGAGGAGGCCGAACGCCGTGACCACCGCAAGCTCGGCCGCGAGCTCGACCTGTTCTCCTTCCCTGACGAGCTCGGCTCCGGCCTCGCGGTGTTCCACCCCAAGGGTGGGGTGATCAAGCGGGAGATGGAGGACTACGTCCGCCGTCGCCACATCGAGGAGGGCTTCCAGTACGTCGGCACTCCCCACATCAGCAAGGACGGGCTGTTCCACACCTCCGGCCACCTGCCCTACTACGCCGACACGATGTACCCCGCCATCAAGATGGAGGGTGCGGAGTACCGCCTCAAGGCGATGAACTGCCCGATGCACAACCTGATCTTCCAGTCCCGGGGACGGTCCTACCGCGAGCTGCCGCTGCGTCTCTTCGAGTTCGGTGCGGTCTACCGGTTCGAGAAGTCCGGAGTCGTCCACGGCCTGACCCGGGTGCGAGGCATGACCCAGGACGACTCGCACTCCTACGTCACCAAGGAGCAGGCGCCGGCCGAGATCAAGCACCTGCTCGACTTCGTGCTCTCGCTGCTCAAGGACTTCGGCCTCGACGACTTCTACCTCGAGATGTCGACTCGCGACGACCGGAACAAGGACAAGTTCATCGGTTCCGACGAGGACTGGGCCGAAGCGACCAAGGTGCTGCAGGACTCCGCCGCCGAGACCGGCCTCGAGCTGGTCCCCGACCCGGGCGGCGCCGCGTTCTACGGACCCAAGATCTCGGTGCAGACGCGTGACGCCATCGGCCGGACCTGGCAGATGTCGACCATCCAGTACGACTTCAGCCAGCCCAAGGGCTTCGGGCTCGAGTACCAGGCAGCCGACGGCTCACGCCAGCAGCCGGTGATGATCCACTCCGCGAAGTTCGGCTCCATCGAGCGGTTCATCGGCGTCCTCGTCGAGCACTACGCCGGCGCGTTCCCGCCCTGGCTCGCCCCGGTCCAGGTCCAGGGCATCCCGATCGCGGAGCGCCACCACGACTACCTGGGCGAGGTCGCCGAGCAGATGCGCCTGCTGGGCCTGCGGGTCGAGATCGACGACTCCGACGACCGGATGCAGAAGAAGATCCGCAACGCCCAGCTGCAGAAGGTGCCGTTCATGGTGATCGCCGGCGACGAGGACGTAGCTGCGCACGCCGTGTCGTTCCGGTACCGCGACGGCCACCAGGAGAACGGTGTCCCGGTGGACGAGGCGATCCAGCGGGTCCTCAACGTCGTGGCGACGCGCGGCCAGGTCTGACCACTGGCGTGGCCGCGCGCCGCGGGCTACTGGACCCAGGTCCGCAGCAGCGGCCAGGGGGAGAAGGGCGAGACGCGGTGCGCGCCGCCGGACGTGGTGAGCCGGACGTGCGCAGCGCGGTCGGCACCGTTGCGCGACGACCTCCAGAACGCTGACACGAACCGCTTGTTGTTCTCCCACACGGTGACGTCACCGGTCGGTGTGCCGTTGAACTTCCGCAACGCCTCGCCGGTGGCGGCGTCGCGCACGACCATGGAACCGGGGTAGACCGCGGTGTCGCGGCCGATCTTGCGGCGGGTGTAGGTCACGACCTTCTCGCCGTCGGGGGAGAAGGCGGGGTCGACGTCGGTGAAGCCGTTGCTGGTCCACGCCTCCCAGCCGGCGTCGTCGGTGAGCGGCATCACCCGCACCTTGCGCAGTCCCTTGAACTTCCAGGCGGCGCCGCGGTCGAGGTCGACTCCGTCGATGCCGCGGCGACCCTGGTCGACGATCTCGTCGGTGTCCGGGTCCCACGTCACCAGCCGTTCGGGTGAGTTCTGCTCACTCTGGAGCGTCATCCACACCAGGCCGTCACGGTAGTCGTGGACCTCGATCCAGCGGCCGTGGATCCGGGCGACACGGTCGCCGGTCGCGACGTCGTACACGGAAGCGATGAGGTCGGGCCGGTTGTTCGGGTAGATGCCCTGGACGACGCGGCCCTCGTCGACGTGGATGGAGGGGTTCTCACGGTCACCGATGAGCTGGGTGAGCTGTCCGTCGGGCGCGACCCGGTAGACGGCGGTGTGGTTGAGGCTGCTGCTGGCAGCCACCCAGCCGTCGGCGCCGTTGCGGTGCACCTCGCGCACCCGGCCGACGGTGTCGCCGCGCAACGCCGTGCGGCCCGTGTCGTCGACGATGGCCTGTCGCTTGATGTCGAGGAACGGCCTGGTGGGCGGCTTCCCCGTGCTGATCGCCTCGGGGTCGACGTGTCGGGACGGGATGTCGGCCGCGGAGGCGGGCAGGGCAGGCGTCAGCAGGGACGCAGCGAGCAGTGCGGGCAGGACGGGTCGAAGGAGTCGCATGGAAGGGGAGACGCAGTGAGGGACGCAAAGGTTGCATTCGGACCAGAGGCGGGCGACGGGCGGGGACACGGTGCCGGGGCGGGCCGCGGGTGCTCCTAGAGTTGGGGCATGGTCGATGACGTCGTGCCGCAGGGTGGAGCGGGGGAGCCCGACGAGCTCGAACGACTCTGGACTCCCTACCGGATGGCCTACATCGCGGGGGAGAACCGCCCCGTCGGCGAGGGTGCCGACGCGTGCCCGTTCTGCCGGATCCCGGGCCTCGACGACGACGACGGGCTGGTCGTGCACCGCGGCGACGCGGCGTACGTCGTCCTCAACCTCTACCCCTACACCTCAGGTCACCTGATGGTGTGTCCCTACCGGCACCTTGCCGACTACACCGAGACGACCGTCGAGGAGGCAGCCGAGATCGCGGCGCTGACGAAGCGGGCGATGGCGGTGATCCGGTCGGTGTCGGGAGCCGCCGGCTTCAACCTCGGCATGAACCAGGGCTCGGCCGGCGGCGCGGGCATCCGCGCCCACCTCCACCAGCACGTGGTTCCGCGCTGGGTCGGAGACTCGAACTTCATGCCGATCATCGGGCGCACCAAGACCATGCCGCAGCTGCTGGGGGAGACCCGCGAGCTGCTGGCCCGGGCCTGGGGCTGACGTGACCCGCCGCGCAGCCTGGGTCGTGCTGACGCTGGTCTTCGTGGACGAGCTGCTGGCCGTCGGCGTGCTCGGCTACGTCGGCAGCAAGCTCGGTGCCTGGAGCTGGACGCTGGCGCTGATGGGCGCAGCTATCGGAGCGTGGTGGGGGTTCGCGTCGCCGAAGGCTCCCTGGGGCGGCCCCGTGCTGCGACCGCTCACGAAGGTACTGGTGTTCGGGGCCGCGGGCGCAGGGCTGTGGTGGGCCGGACATCCGGCGCTGGCCGTGGCGCTGCTCGGGTTCTCCGTGGTGGTGAACGGGCTCGCTCAGACTCGAGGAGTCAGGCAGGTGCTGGCTGGCCTCGAGCGCCGCTAGCCGACGGGGTGCGGGTGCTGTGCCGACCGTCCTTGGAAGGCCAGGATGGCCGGGTTGACGATCTGACCGCCGCGGATCTCGATCGCGCGGCTGAGGGTCTCGTCGGCATCCCAGGCCGAAGGGCCCTCGAGCACGGAACGCAGGAACGGGATCAGCGCCAGGCTGTTCTCCCACGTGGCCGAGTCCCAGAGGTACGACGGGCTGTGGTCGACGGCGTAGTAGTCGATGTTGCCGACGGCGAACATCGGGTCCTCGAAGGTGGTCGGCCTGGCCCACTCGAAGCCCATGGCCTCGTCGCAGGACACGTCGACCACCAGACTGCGGGGCCGGAAGGTGGGGACGTCGTCGTTCTTCAGGTAGGTCAGCGGTGCCGCGGTGTCCTGGAACGTGCAGTTGACGATGACGTCCCGCTCCGCCAGGAACGAGGCGATCGGAACCGGGCCGCGCTCGGTGATCACGTGGCTGAGGTGCTGGGGGTCAGCGGGATCCTGGTCGAACTGGAGGATCCGCACCGAGTGGATCGGTGAGCCGACCGCGGCGACCTCGCGGGTGGTCAGCACGCAGACGTCGTGGATGCCGTGGGCGTTGAGGGCGGTGACCGCACCGCGGGCGGTGGCGCCGAAGCCGATCACGACGGCGCGCAGCCGTCGACCGTAGTCGCCGGTCCGGCCGGTGAGCTGGAGCGCCTGCAGGACCGAGCAGTAGCCGGCGAGCTCGTTGTTCTTGTGGAACACGTGGAGCCCGATGTTGCCGTCGCGCGTCCAGTGGTTCATCACCTCGAACGCGATCAGTGTCAGCCGCCGGTCGACGGCGATCTGGGTGAGCTCGGGGTCCTGGACGCAGTGGGGCCAGCCCCAGAGCACGGCGCCCTCGCGCAGCAGGGCGAGGTCGGTGTGCTGCGGCTTGGGCAGCAACACGACGTCGGAGCTGGCGAGGATCTCAGCGCGCGTCGCGAATCCGGCCACGACATCGGCCAGCTGCGAGTCCGCGAATCCGAAGCGGGCGCCGTACCCGTGCTCCAACGTGATCCGCTCCCGGATGTCCGCGTCGAGCCCCGCGATGTGCTCGGGGTGGAGCGGAAGGCGGTACTCGTTCTCCTTGGCGGACGTGCCGACGACCCCGAGGTCGAGCAGCGTCACTTCTTGCCGTCGAGCTTGGCGGGGTGCTCGTCCGCCTTGGCGCGCTTGTCGGCGCGCTTCTCCTTGATGGACTTGCCGGTCTTCTTGGTCATGCCTTGCCGCGGCGACTTGTCGCTCATGTGGCTCATCTCATTGGAAGCCTGAATGGCTCCGTACCGCCACAGTACGCCCACGGTCGGCACCGGTAACGTCACCGCCGTGCTCGATCGATTCAAGGCCTTCTGGCAGAACGTCATGCTCGCTCCCTTCGTCAACCTGTTCCTGCGGCTGGGCATCAGCCCCGACGCGGTCACCCTCGTCGGCACGCTCGGGGTCGCGGCCGGTGCGCTGATCTTCTTCCCGCAGGGGATGTTGTGGCAGGGCGTCGTGTTCATCACCGCCTTCGTGTTCAGCGACCTCATCGACGGCCAGATGGCGCGCCGGTCGGGAAGCACCTCGAAGTTCGGTGCCTTCTGGGACTCCACGCTCGACCGGATCGGCGACGGCGCGATCTTCGGCGGGCTGCTCCTCTACTTCGCCGGCCCCGGTGACGACTACCTCTACCTGTGCCTGACCCTCTACTGCCTGGTGATGGGCTCGGTGACGTCCTATGCGCGGGCCCGTGCCGAGTCGCTCGGCATGGACGCCAAGGGCGGGATCGCCGAGCGCGCCGACCGGCTCGTGGCGATCTTGGTCCTCACCTTCTTCGGCGACGTGCTCGACCTGCCGATCCTCTACGAGGCCACCCTCTGGGTACTGGCCGCGGCGAGCACCTACACCGTGGTGTTCCGGATCCTGAAGGTCCGTCGGCAGGCGCAGGCCGAGGCAACCCTCCCGGAATGAGCAGAATCAGCCGACCGCACTACGATTGAGCCATGACCGACAGTACTTCTGAGACCACCCCGCAGACCGGTACGTCGCGCGTGAAGCGCGGCATGGCCGAGATGCTCAAGGGCGGCGTGATCATGGACGTGGTCACCGCCGAGCAGGCGAAGATCGCCGAGGACGCCGGCGCCGTCGCGGTGATGGCGCTCGAGCGGGTCCCGGCCGACATCCGCGCCCAGGGCGGGGTCTCCCGGATGAGCGATCCCGACATGATCGACAGCATCATCGAGCAGGTCTCGATCCCGGTGATGGCCAAGGCGAGGATCGGCCACTTCGCGGAGGCGCAGGTGCTGCAGAGCCTGGGCGTCGACTACATCGACGAGTCCGAGGTACTGACCCCCGCCGACTACGCCCACCACATCGACAAGTGGAACTTCACCGTTCCCTTCGTGTGCGGCGCGACCAACCTCGGCGAGGCGCTGCGCCGGATCACCGAGGGCGCGGCGATGATCCGCTCCAAGGGTGAGGCCGGCACCGGCGACGTCTCCAACGCGGTCACCCACATGCGCACCATCCGCGCCGAGCTGAGCCGCCTCCACGGGTTGAGCGAGGACGAGCTGTTCGTCGCCGCCAAGGAGCTGCAGGCGCCGTACGACCTGGTCAAGGAGGTCGCGGAGGCGGGCAAGCTCCCGGTGGTGCTGTTCACCGCGGGCGGCATCGCGACCCCGGCCGACGCGGCGATGATGATGCAGCTCGGTGCCGAGGGCGTCTTCGTCGGCTCCGGCATCTTCAAGGCCGACAACCCCTCCCAGCGCGCCGAGGCGATCGTGAAGGCCACCACCTTCTACGACGACCCCGACGTGGTCGCCAAGGTCTCGCGTGGCCTCGGTGAAGCGATGGTCGGCATCAACGTCGAGGAGATCCCGCAGCCACACCGGCTCGCCGAGCGCGGCTGGTGAACGGCCCCACCGTTGGTGTGTTCGCCCTCCAGGGCGACGTCCGGGAGCACCTGTTGGTCCTCACCGGGCTGGGCGTCCGGGCTCTCGGCGTACGACGTCCGAGCGAGCTCGACCGGTGCGACGCCCTGGTGCTGCCCGGTGGTGAGTCGACGACGATGGCCAAGCTTGCGCGGACCTTCGAGCTCTTCGAGCCGATCCGCAAGCGGTTGGCCGACGGCATGCCCACGCTCGGCACCTGCGCCGGGATGATCCTGCTCGCCGACGACCTCGAGGACGGGGCGCCGGGTCAGGAGACGTTCGGTGGCCTCGACGTGACGGTGCGCCGCAACGCGTTCGGTCGGCAGGTCGACTCCTTCGAGGGGCCGCTGTCCTTCGACGGGTTCGCCGACCCGATGCACGCGATCTTCATCCGCGCGCCGTGGGTGGAACGGGCGGGTCCGGAGGTCGAGGTGCTCGCCCGGGTGGCGGGGGGCGAGGCCGCCGGTAGGATCGTCGCGGTCCGCCAGGGACACCTGCTGGCGACGTCGTTCCACCCCGAGGTGGGCGGCGAGGCGCGGGTGCACCAGCTCCTCGTGGACCTGATTCCAGCCTGATCGACCCGAGCGACGTAGACGAGGGAAGTGCATGTCCGGCCACTCCAAATGGGCGACCACGAAGCACAAGAAGGCCGCGATCGACTCCAAGCGCGCCAAGATGTTCGCCAAGCTGATCAAGAACATCGAGGTCGCGGCCCGGCTGGGCGGCGGTGACATCGCGGGCAACCCGACGCTTTACGACGCCATCCAGAAGGCCAAGAAGTCGTCGGTGCCCAACGACAACATCGACCGTGCCGTCAAGCGTGGCTCGGGCGCCGAGGCGGGCGGTGCCGACTACACGACGATCATGTACGAGGGGTACGGCCCCGCAGGCGTCGCGATGCTGATCGAGTGCCTCACCGACAACAAGAACCGCGCCGCGATGGAGGTGCGCACCGCGATGAGTCGCAACGGCGGCTCGTTGGCCGATCCCGGCTCGGTGTCCTTCCTCTTCAACCGCAAGGGTGTGGTGGTCGTCCCGGTCGCGCAGGAGGACAAGACGGTCTCCGAGGACGACGTCCTCGAGGCCACGCTGGACGCCGGCGCCGAGGAGGTCAACGACCTCGGTGAGGCGTTCGAGGTGATCGCCGAGGCGAGTGACCTGGTCGGCGTACGCACGGCGCTGCAGGCCGCCGGCGTCGACTACGACTCCGCCGAGGCCCAGTTCGTCCCCGATCTCCACGTCGAGCTCGACGCCGACGCCGCCGCCAAGGTCTTCCGGCTCATCGACGTCCTCGAGGACCTCGACGACGTCCAGAACATCTTCGCCAACTTCGACGTCTCCGACGACGTCCTCGCTGCCCTCGACGCCTGAATCGGCGACCTGGCTGTTGCTGCAACGCCGGGTTGTTCGCTCTACCCACCCGGATATTTCCCCGTGGGAACAGTCGACAACCCGGCGTTACAAGCTTTCCGCCGGCCCACCATCACGCATCCGGACGGCAGGTCCGCCGCGTGTCGTACGCCGATCCGTCGTACCGCGCGTCTAGCGTGGACACGAACAGGTGTTCGGACACAGGTTCGGACACTGGAGCCGGACGAGACCGCGGGAGGAGGGCGAGCATGCGCGTGCTCGGGATCGATCCCGGACTCACCCGCTGCGGCATGGGCGTGGTCGACGGCAGCATCGGTCGGCCGATGCTGCTGGTCGACGTCAACGTGCTCCGCACCTCGGCCGACCTGCCGGTCGCCCAGCGGCTGGTCACGATCGAACGAGGCATCGATGCCTGGCTCGACGAGTACGAGCCGGAGGCGGTCGCCGTCGAGCGCGTCTTCGCCCGGTCGGCCTCGAGCACCATCATGGGCACCGCCCAAGCGAGCGGGATCGCCCTGGTGTGTGCCGCGCGGCGCGGGCTCCCGGTCACGTCGTACACGCCCAGCGAGGTGAAGGCAGCCGTCTCCGGCAGTGGCCGGGCCGGCAAGGAGCAGGTGGGCGCGATGGTGACGCGGATCCTGCGCCTCGCCGCGCCACCCAAGCCGGCCGATGCGGCCGATGCCCTGGCGTTGGCCATCACCCACGTCTGGCGCGGCAGCGCGCAGGCGAAGATCGATGCGGCCCTCTCGGCCGCGAGCCAGTCAATGAGAGGAACCGCATGATCGCCTTCGTCCGCGGCCAGGTGGCCGCCGTCGGCCTGACCTCAGCCGTCCTCGAGGTCGGCGGCGTGGGGCTCGAGCTGGTCTGCACCCCCGGCACGCTCGCCACCCTGCGGCCCGGCCAGGCCGCGACCCTGCCCACGAGCATGGTCGTGCGCGAGGACTCGCTGACCCTGTTCGGCTTCCTCGACGAGGACGAACGCACCACCTTCGAGCTCGTCCAGACCGCGTCAGGCGTCGGACCGAAGCTGGCGCAGGCGATGCTCGCCGTCCTCAGTCCTGACGACCTGCGCAAGGCCGTCGCCCACGAGGACGTCAAGACCCTGACCCGCGTCCCCGGCATCGGCCAGAAGGGCGCCCAGCGGATCATCCTCGAGCTGCGCGACCGGATCGGTTCACCGACCGGCGCCGTGACCGGTCGGGTCGCACCGGGGACCGGACCCGACTGGCGCGGCCAGGTCCAGCAAGGACTGGTCGGTCTCGGGTGGTCGGTCAAGGAGGCTGACAAGGCCGTCGAGGTGGTCGCCCCGGATGCCGGTGACACGCCCGACGTCGGCGCCCTGCTGCGCGCCGCCCTCCGCACCCTGAGCCGCGCATGAGCGAGCGCGGCTGGCCGGGCACCGGCGAGACCACCACCGGCGACCCCGATGTCGACCCCGGTGCCGACCACTTGGCGGTGGCCGAGGAAGCCCACCTGCTCTCGCTCACGGCAGCCGAGGCGGTGGGTGACGAGCGCGCCGTCGAGGCGGCGCTGCGGCCCAAGACCCTCGACGAGGTCGTCGGCCAGGGTCGGGTGCGCGCCCAGCTCGGGTTGGTCCTGGAGGCGGCCAGGAAGCGGGCTCGTCCGCCCGACCACGTGCTCCTGTCCGGTCCGCCGGGGCTGGGCAAGACGACGCTCGCCATGATCATCGCCGCCGAGATGTCGGCTCCGCTGCGGCTCACCAGCGGACCGGCGGTGACGCACGCGGGCGACCTGGCGGCGATCCTGTCGGGGATGAACGAGGGCGACGTGCTGTTCGTGGACGAGATCCACCGGATGGCCCGACCGGCCGAGGAGATGCTCTACCTCGCCATGGAGGACTTCCGGGTCGACGTCGTCATCGGCAAGGGTCCCGGCGCGACCGCCATCCCGCTCGAGATCCCGCCGTTCACCCTCGTCGGCGCCACCACCCGCGCCGGGCTGCTCCCGGGCCCGTTGCGTGACCGGTTCGGATTCACCGGTCACCTGGAGTTCTACGAGTCCGACGAGCTCGAGCTGATCGTCCGGCGCTCGGCCGGCCTGCTCGGGGTGGAGCTGACCGACGAGGGTGCGGCCGAGATCGCCTCGCGCTCCCGCGGGACGCCGCGCGTCGCCAACCGGCTGCTGCGTCGGGTGCGTGACTACGCGCAGGTGCGCGCCGACGGCATCGTCACCCTCGAGCTCGCCCGCCGCGCGCTCGAGCTCTACGAGGTGGACGAGTCCGGGCTCGACCGGCTCGACCGCGGCGTCCTCGACGCGCTGTGCCGCCGCTTCGGCGGCGGGCCGGTCGGCGTCTCCACGCTGGCTGTTGCGGTGGGGGAGGAGCGGGAGACGGTCGAGGAGGTCGCCGAGCCGTTCCTGGTGCGCAGCGGCCTGCTCGCGCGTACGCCGCGAGGGCGCGTCGCCACGGCAGCCGCGTGGGCCCACCTGGGGCTGGCCGCGCCGCCGACCGCCGACCCGGTGCTCTTCGAGGACTGATGTCGACGCCGCTGTGGCGGCCGTTACACTTCAGCGTTGGTCGGCCGGACGGCCGTCGCCAACCCCCAACTTCTGTGAGGTTCCGTCGTGAACGAGCTCGGCCCGCTCCTGCCGATCATCGGCATCGGCCTGCTGTTCTGGCTGCTCATCATCCGTCCCCAGTCGCGCCGTCAGAAGGCGGTGCTCGCGATGCAGTCCACGCTCGAGCCCGGCTCCGAGGTGATGTTGTCCTCGGGGATCTTCGGCACGCTCGAGCGGGTGGAGGACGACCACGTCCTGCTGCGTGTCGCCGACGGTGTCACGCTCAAGGTCGTGAAGGGCGCCGTCGCCAACGTCGTGCCCCAGCCGGAACCGGCGATCGAGCCCGAGCGTCCTGTCGAGGAATCCTGATCGATGGCCCGTCGTCAGCGACCGAGCCGCACTCTGGTCGGATTCTTCATCGGCTTGGCGGTGGCCTACGGACTGGTCGCGCTGGCCGGCACCTGGACCCCGACGTTGGGTCTCGACCTCCAGGGCGGCACCCGGATCACGCTGATCGCCAAGGGTGAACCCTCGGAGGAGAACCTCGTCGAGGCCTCCCAGATCATCGACCAGCGGGTCAACGGGTCCGGCGTCTCCGAGGCCGAGGTCACCACCCAGGGCAACCGGTTCGTCGTCGTCGAGATCCCGGGTGAGAGCCAGCGCGATCTCGTCGAGACGGTGAAGCGCCAGGCGCAGCTGCGGTTCCGGGTCGTCGCGTGCTCGACCGTCGACGGACGGTGCGGTGCAGCCGCCCCGCAGACCGATCCCAACCAGACCTCGGAGCCCGCACCCGGCGCCGGGGTCACCGTCGAGCCGTCGGAGTCCGCCACCGGGTCCGAGACCCCGGCCAACCGGGCGCCGCTCGGCTTCGCCGGGAAGAACGACGGGAAGAATGACGGCAAGAGCGGCAAGACCGGTGGCGCAGACCCCACCGACGAGCCGTCGGCCCAGCCGTCAGACGAGCCGACAGCCGAGCCGACAGACGGGCCGACGGACGGGCCCAGCCAGGCGCCACAGCCCTCGGGCGGTGACTACAGCGACCCGCTGACCTGGATGGACAGCCCCGACCCGGAGTCGGTCAAGGCCTTCCAGGCCTACACCTGCCCGCCCCCGGGCGAGACCGCCCTGGTCGAGGACGACCCCGACAAGCCGCTGGTCACGTGTGATGAGGACGGGGTCAAGTACCTGCTCTCCGTGGCCATGATCGAGGGCACCCAGCTGTCCTCGGCCGACGCCGGCATCCCGCAGCAGCAGGTCGAGTGGGTCGTCAGCCTCGACTTCGACGGCTCCGGCACCGATGTCTTCACCACCATCTCGCGTGCGCTGTTCGGCACCGAGAAGCAGTTCGCGATCGTGCTCGACGGTCAGGTGCTGTCGGCTCCGACCATGGACGGCGTGATCACCAACGGCCGGGCCCAGATCAGCGGCAACTTCACGGAGTCCTCCGCGAACAGCCTGGCCACCAGCCTGAAGTTCGGTGCGCTGCCGATCGCCTTCGAGACCGACCCGCAGGTGGAGACCGTCGGGCCGTCGTTGGCCGGCAACCAGCTCTCGGCGGGCTTGCTCGCGGGCGGCGCCGGGCTGGTGCTCGTGATGATCTACTGCCTGCTCTACTACCGAGGACTCGGTCTGGTGGTGCTCGCCTCGCTCGTCGTGGCAGCGGGATCGACGTACGCCATGGTCCTGCTCCTCAGCAAGACCGCGAACTTCACGCTGTCGCTGCCCGGTATCGCCGGGCTGATCGTGGCTGTGGGCATCACTGCCGACTCGTTCATCGTCTACTTCGAACGAATACGCGACGAGATGCGCGACGGCAAGTCGATGCCGGTCGCGGTCGAGGCGGGCTGGGCACGGGCCCGGAACACCTGCCTCGCCGCCGACACGGTGTCGCTGCTCGCCGCGGTCGTGCTCTACATCTTCGCCGCCGGCGTCGTGAAGGGCTTCGCCTTCGCGCTCGGCCTCTCGACGCTGATCGACCTCGTGGTGTTCTTCTGGTTCACCCACCCGATGGTGTCCTGGCTGGCGAAGTATCCGTTCTTCAACCGCGGCCACCGACTCTCGGGCCTCAGTGCAGAGGCGCTCGGGATCGACTCGATCACGCTGCGCAGCCCGGCGGGAGGGACTGCCTGATGGGACGCTTCTCCAGGATCGGCAACGAGCTCTACACCGGCAAGAGGTCAATCGACTTCATCGGCCGGCGCTGGCTCTGGTACGCCATGTCGGGCGTCCTCATCGCCATCTGTGTGCTCGGTCTCACGGCCAAGGGGATCAACTACGGCATCGAGTTCACCGGCGGTGCCGAGTTCAAGGTGACCGTCGGCGCGGGCCAGGACCGTCAGGACACCGCCGACGAGGTCCGTGCGGCGGTCGCCAGGACCGGTATCGAGAACGCGTCCTCCCCGGTCGTCACGACCTCGGGCGAGGAACAGATCCTGATCCAGACCGAGCCGCTCTCGGGCAACGAGAGCCAGGTGATCGCCGACGCCATCCTCGAGACGACCGGAGCGACCGCCGACGACCTGTCCCAGACCGAGCTCGGCGCGAGCTGGGGCGAGGAGATCGCCAAGCGGTCGCTCACCGGCCTGGTGGTCTTCCTGGTCCTCGTCCTGCTCTTCATCTGGGCCTACTTCCGTGAGTGGAAGATGTCGGTCGCGGCGATCGTGGCGCTCGGCCACGACGTGATCATCACCATCGGCATCTACGCACTGTCAGGGTTCGAGGTCACCCCCGCGACCGTGACCGGCCTGCTCACGATCCTGGGCTTCTCGCTCTACGACACGGTGGTCGTGTTCGACAAGGTGCGTGAGAACACCAAGAGCCTGCGCGACATGAAGATGGGGTACGCCGACGCCGCCAACCTGGCCGTCAACCAGACCCTGGTCCGCTCGATCAACACCTCCATCGTGGCGCTCCTCCCGGTGGGGGCGATCCTCTACGTCGGCGCGGTGCAGCTCGGCTCCGGCAACCTGAAGGACCTGGCCCTCGCGTTGTTCGTCGGCATGGCGGCCGGGCTCTACTCCTCCGTCTTCATCGCGACGCCCCTGTTGGCGCACATGAAGTCGGGCGAGACCGAGGTCCAGCAGGGCGAACGCCGGGCCAAGGCACGGGAACGGGCGAAGGCCGACCCGTACCACTCCGTAGCCGCGTCCCGGATCGCGACGGCCGGGAGCGCCGATCGCCCGGCGGCGTCGGCGCCGGACGACGTGCCCGCAACCGCTGACCCGAACTCGAGCCGTGCGGATGCGGTCGGCAAGGGCCGGGTGGCGCCCACCGCGCACAGCCCGGTCGCCCCGAGTCGCGCGGCCGGCCGCAACCAGCCGTCCCGCAAGCCTCGCTCCAAGCGGGGTCGCAAGTGACCGACGTCGCTGCCACGGCGCGCGAGGCCCTGGGCCGGTTGATCGTGGACGTCCCCGACTTCCCCGAGCCAGGTGTGGTCTTCAAGGACATCAGCCCGCTGCTGGCCGACCACGAGGGGTTCACCGCCGTGATCGAGGCGCTCGCGGCGGCAGGTCGCGATGACAGTGGCGCGGTGGTGGTCGACAAGATCGTCGGCATGGAGGCGCGTGGGTTCATCCTCGCGGCTCCGGTGGCGCTGGCCCTGGGTCGCGGGTTCGTGCCGGTCCGCAAGGTCGGCAAGCTGCCACGGGAGACCCACGCCGTCTCCTATGCGTTGGAGTACGGCGAGGCGACGCTCGAGCTGCACCGCGACGCGATCCTTCCGGGGGAGCGGGTGCTGCTGGTCGACGACGTGCTCGCCACCGGCGGCACGGTCGCGGCGACCCGCACGTTGGTCGAGCGCTGCGGCGGGATCGCCCACGGGGTGACCGTGCTGATGGAGCTCGGCTTCCTCCACGGTCGTGACAAGACCGGCGACCTGCCGCTCGCCAGCCTGATGACCGTGTGACCGTCCACCCCGGACCGTAGACTGGAGCCCATGGCGGACGAGGAGAGCGCGACGGCGATCGAGCCGGCGCCCTCTGCCCGCAGCATGCGCACCCGGTTGGCCCGGATGGGCACCAAGAGCCAGCCCCTGAACCCGGTCCTCGAACCGCTGTTCCGGGCGGTCCGCGCCAACCACCCCAAGGCCGACCTGGCGCTGCTCGAGCGCGCCTACATCATCGCCGAGGAGCAGCACGGCACGCAGATGCGCAAGAGCGGCGACCCCTACATCACCCATCCGCTCGCCGTGACCACGATCCTCGCCGACATGGGCATGACCGAGCCGACGCTGGTCGCGGCCCTGCTCCACGACACGGTCGAGGACACGCCGTACACCCTGGCTGCGCTGACCAAGGACTTCGGTGAGGAGGTCGCGCTCCTCGTCGACGGCGTGACCAAGCTCGACAAGGTCAAGTACGGCGACTCGGCGCAGGCCGAGACCATCCGCAAGATGATCGTCGCGATGTCGCGCGACATCCGGGTCCTGGTCATCAAGCTCGCCGACCGGCTCCACAACATGCGCACGCTGCGCTACGTGAGGCGCGATTCGCAGGAGCGGACCGCGCGGGAGACGCTCGACATCTATGCGCCGCTGGCCCACCGGCTCGGCATGAACACCATCAAGTGGGAGCTGGAGGACCTCGCGTTCGCCACGCTCCACCCGAAGATCTACGACGAGATCGTGCGGCTCGTCGCCGAGCGCGCTCCGTCGCGCGGGCAGTTCCTCGGTCAGGTCGTGGCGCAGGTCGAGTCGGATCTCAAGGAAGCCAAGATCAAGGCGAAGGTCACCGGCCGACCGAAGCACTACTACTCGATCTACCAGAAGATGATCGTCGGCGGCCGCGAGTTCTCCGACATCTACGACCTGGTCGGCGTGCGGATCCTGGTCGACACCGACCGCGACTGCTACTCCGCGCTCGGCATCCTGCACTCGCGCTGGAACCCGGTCCTCGGCCGCTTCAAGGACTACCTCGCGATGCCGAAGTTCAACATGTACCAGTCGCTGCACACGACGGTCATCGGCCCGGCCGGCAAGCCGGTCGAGCTGCAGATCCGGACCTTCAGCCAGCACCGTCGAGCCGAGTACGGCGTCGCAGCTCACTGGAAGTACAAGGAGGACGGTCGCAACGGGGTCGACACCGATCGGCTCGCCGAGGGCGACGACATGGCCTGGATGCGTCAGCTGCTCGACTGGCAGAGCGACGTCGAGGACCCGGGTGAGTTCCTGGAGTCGTTGCGGTTCGAGATCAACCGCGCCGAGGTCTACGTCTTCACGCCGCGCGGTGACGTGGTGGCGCTGCCCACCGGCGCCACTCCGGTGGACTTCGCGTACGCCGTACACACCGAGGTCGGGCACCACACGATCGGCGCCCGGGTGAACGGCCGGCTCGTGCCCCTGGAGTCCACCCTCGAGAACAGCGACGTGGTCGAGGTCTTCACCTCCAAGTCGCCCAACGCCGGGCCGTCGCGCGACTGGCTGACGTTCGTGAAGTCGCCGCGCGCTCGCAACAAGATCCGCCAGTGGTTCACCAAGGAGCGGCGCGAGGAGGCGATCGAGAACGGCAAGGACCAGATCGTCAAGCTGATGCGCAAGGAGGGGCTACCCCTCCAGCGGCTGCTGTCCCACGAGACGCTCACCATCGTCGCGCTCCACTTCAAGGTCGCCGACGTCTCCGCTCTCTACGCAGCGGTCGGCGAGAACCACATCAGCGCGCAGGCCGTCGTACGCCGGGTCATCGACCTCCACGGCGGCGACGAGGGAGCCGCCGAGGATCTCTCCGAGGCCGTCACGATCACCGGGCGCAGCCGGTCGCGCGCACCCAGCGGCGGCGACACCGGGGTCATCGTCAAGGGCGCCCCGGAGGTGTGGGTCAAGCTCGCGAAGTGCTGCACCCCGGTGCCCGGGGACGACGTCCTCGGCTTCGTCACCAAGGGCGGGGGCGTGTCGGTCCACCGCAAGGACTGCACCAACGCCGGCAGCCTGCTGAGCCAGCCCGAACGGCTGCAGGAGGTCGAGTGGGCACCCACCGGCCAGTCGATGTTCCTGGTGAACATCCAGGTCGAGGCGCTGGACCGGGCGCGGCTCCTCTCCGACATCACCATGGCGCTCTCGGATGCCCACGTGAACATCCTCAGCGCCAGCCTCTCCACGAGCCGCGACCGGGTGGCCAAGAGCCGGTTCACCTTCGAGATGGCCGAGTCGAAGCACCTCGACAACGTGCTGCGCGCGGTCCGAGCCGTCCCCGGCGTCTTCGACGCCTACCGCGTCACCTCCTGACCCGGTCGAGTCGCCAGGAAATCGGGTCGAGTCGCCAGAAGATGGAGCTCGGCCGGGCCGACGAGGACTCATGATTGAATCCCGGGCATGTCAGTGCGACACCTGTACCTCACCCGGCACGCCGAGCCGGGCGACGACGGCACGCTGACCGAGCGGGGTGTCCAGCAGGCCGGGTTGCTGGGGCGACGCCTCTCGGAGGTGCGCTTCGGATCGGTACGGCACGGCCCGCTGCCGAGGGCAACGGAAACGGCCCAACTCGTGGCACAGCAGCTCGGTAGCGAGGTGCCGGTCGACGAGCTCGACGCTGCTGGGGACTACGTCCCACACGTGCCGTCCCCGAGTGAGGTCGACCCTGACCACCGGGCCGGTGTGATGGCCTTCCTGGCTGACGTCTCGTCCGGAGAAGCGGCACAGGGAGCGGCGTACGCGGCGGAGGCCATCCGGCTGTTCACGGGGCCAGAGCATGGCGAGGACGACAGCCACCACCTCGTCGTGACTCACGCTTTCACCATCGGGTGGCTGGTTCGTCATGCGTGCGCTGCTCCGCCGTGGCGGTGGTTGGGGCTCGACCACGGCCACGCCGCCCTGACGGTGCTCCGGTACTTCACGGACCGGCCACCGGCCGTGGTGGTGTTCAACGACATGTCGCACCTGCCGGACGAGCTGCGCTGGACCGGTTTTCCGGCAGCCATGAGGCTCTGACTCGACCCGCAGGTCTGGCGACCGACCCGCATTTCTGGCGACTCGACCGGATTATGTGGCGACTCAACCAGGTGGTGGGTCAGCCGGAGTAGTCGGCGGAGGCCTGCTTGGCCATGTCGAGGAAGGACTGGCGGGAGGCAAGGTTGTCCTCCAGGTCCTTGGCCGCCTTCTCGTTCCCGGCGGCGCGGGCGGCGTCGAGGTCGCGCTGGATCTCGGCGATCGCGGTCTCGAGCTTGGTGACCATGTCGTCGGCCCGCGCGGTCTTCTCGGGGTCGGTACGACGCCACTGGTCGGCCTCGACGGCACGGATCTTCTCCTCGACCGCCCGCATCCGGCCTTCGAGGTCCTTCATCTTGTCGCGCGGGACCTTGCCGGCGGCCTCCCAGCGGTCCGCGATGTCACGGACGGCCTTCTTGGCGGCATCGAGGTCCTGGGCCGGATCGAGCGCCTCTGCCTCGACCAGCAACGCCTCCTTGACCTCGGCGTTGGCGGCGAACTCCTTGTCCTGCTCGGCCTGGGCGGCGTCGCGGGCGCCGAAGAACGTGTCCTGGGCACCGCGGAAGCGCTGCCAGAGCTTCTCCTCGACGTCTCGCGGCGCCGGGCCGGCGGCCTTCCACTGCCGCATCAGCTCGCGGAACGCGCCCGACGTGGGACCCCACTCGGTGGAGGAGGCGAGTGCCTCCGCCTCCTTGGCCAGCCGCTCCTTGACGCCCTTGGCGCCCTCACGCTGCTCGTGCTGCTCGGCGAAGTGGGCCTTGCGGCGGCGGGTGTAGTTGGTGCGGGCGGTGGAGAAGCGCCGCCAGAGGGCGTCGTCCGACGCGCGGTCGATGCGAGGCAGGGCCTTCCACTCGTCGAGCAGCTCACGCAACCGGTTGGCGCCGTTGCGCCAGTCGTTGCTGTCACCGAGCTTCTCTGCCTGCGCGACCAGGGCCTCCTTGGCGGTCTTGGACTCGGCCGCCTTCTTGGCCCGATCCTCCTTGCGTGCCTTGCGCTGGGTGGCGAGCACGGGGGACAGCGAGTCGAGTCGCCCCGCCAGCGACGCGAGGTCTCCCACGGCGTTGGCCTCCACCACCTGGGCGCGGACGCTCTTGATCGCCGTGGCCGCCTCGTCGGGTGACAGTACGCCGGCATTGACTCGCTGCTCGAGCAGCTGCACCTCGAGGGCCAGCGCGTCATAACGCTTCGTGTAGAACTCGAGGGCCTGCTCTGGCGTGCCTTCGGGGTACTGGCCCACGGTGCGTTCGCCGTCTGCGGTCCTGACGAAGACGGTGCCATCCTCGGCGACCCGTCCCCACTCTTCGCTAGTCACGGGGCCATGCTAGGTCACGGGCCCGACGCCGCTGCACGGCCGGGGCCGCCCCCTCGATAGTGTGCGGGGGTGTTCATCGCCGGATTTCCCGCGGGTCCGTGGGGTACCAACTGCTATGTCGCCGCCCTCGACTCCGGCAGCGAGTGCGTCATCATCGACCCCGGCAAGGACGCCGCCGACGGTGTCGCCGAGATGGTCCGCGACCACCGCCTGAAGCCGGTCGCGGTGCTGGTCACCCATGGCCACGTCGACCACATGTGGTGCGTGGCCCCGGTCGCCGGCACGTACGACGCCACCGCCTGGATCCACCCCAACGACCGCCACCTGCTGACCGACCCGATGGCCGGCATGTCGCCCGAGACGACCCAGATGCTGCTCGGCGGGAACTACGAGTGGGCCGAGCCCGACGACGTCCAGGAGCTGAAGGACCAGCAGGTGCTCGAGCTGGCCGGGCTGCAGTTCGTCGTCGACCACACTCCGGGCCACACGGAGGGGTCGGTCACGTTCCGGTCGCCGTACGGACGCGACGACGTGTCCGAGGTGATGTTCGCCGGCGACCTGCTGTTCGCAGGATCGATCGGTCGTACCGACCTGCCCGGCGGTGACCACCCGACGATGCTCCGCAGCCTGCGCGACAAGGTGCTGACGCTGCCCGACGACGTCGTGGTGCTGCCGGGTCACGGCGAGCAGACCTCGATCGGCCAGGAGCGCCACAGCAACCCGTTCCTGCAGGACCTCTGACCATGGCCAAGCCCACCCCGCTCAGCGGGTTCCCCGAGCTCCTGCCCGCCCCGCGGGCCGTCGAGCGCGCGATCATCGCCTCACTCTCACGCACCTTCGAGCTCCACGGGTTCGCCAACATCGAGACCCGGGTGGTCGAGCCGCTCGACCGGCTGGCCAAGGGCGGCGAGATCGACAAGGAGATCTACGTGCTCCGCCGGCTGCAGGCCGAGGACGCCGCGGACGACACCGGCCTGGGGATGCACTTCGACCTCACGGTGCCGTTCGCGCGGTACGTGCTCGAGAACTCAGGACACCTGCAGTTCCCGTTCCGCCGGTTCCAGATCCAGCCGGCCTGGCGCGGCGAACGCCCGCAGGAGGGCCGCTACCGACAGTTCACGCAGGCCGACGTCGACATCGTCGGACAGGGCGAGCTCGGCTTCCACCACGACGTCGAGGTCATGCGGGTCATGGTCGAGGCGCTCGCCGCGCTGCCGATCCCGCCCGTCTCCTTCCAGTTCAACAACCGCAAGCTGATCCAGGGCTTCTACCGCGGGCTGGGCATCACCGACGTCACCGAGGCGATCCGGGTCATCGACAAGCTCGACAAGCTGCCCGCCGACCAGGTCGCCCGGCAGCTCGTCGAACGCGTCGGCGCGACGCCCGAGCAGGCGCAGCGCTGCCTCGATCTCGCCACGATCCGGGTCGCCGACACCTCGTTCGTCGAGCGGGTGCGCGCCCTGGGCGTCGAGGACGAGCTGCTCGAGACCGGGTTGGCCGAGCTGGCCGCCGTCGTCGAGGGCTGCGCCGGTGCCGGCGGTGACCGGGTCGGCGTCGAGGCCAACCTGCGCATCGCGCGCGGCCTCGACTACTACACCGGCACCGTCGTCGAGATCTACATGAGCGGGTACGAGCGGCTGAAGTCGGTCGGCGGCGGTGGCCGGTACGACGCGCTGGCCGACGACGGCAAGACGACCTACCCGGGGGTCGGGGTCTCGTTCGGCATCTCCCGCACCCTCCTGCCGCTGCTGGCCGACGGCGTCCTCGTCGGAAGCCGATCGGTGCCGAGCGCGGTGCTGGTGGCCGTGACCGACGAGGAGTCGCGTCCCGACAGCACCGAGGTCGCGCGACGCCTGCGGGCGAACGGCGTCCCCTGCGAGGTGGCGCCCACCGCCGCGAAGTTCGGCAAGCAGATCCGGTTTGCGGAACGCCGCGGTATCCCGTACGTCTGGTTCCTGACCGACGACGGGCACGAGGTCAAGGACATCCGCAGCGGTGACCAGACGACCGCAGACCCCGACACCTGGACCCCACCCGAAGCAGACCTCCACCCCCAGATCCTCATCAAGGAGCAGCAGTGATCCGCACCCACGACGCCGGCACCCTCAACGCCGCGAACGTCGGACAGACCGTCACCCTCGCCGGGTGGGTCGCCCGCCGCCGCGACCATGGGGGAGTGGCGTTCCTGGATCTGCGCGAGGCCAGTGGCGTCGTCCAGGTCGTGGTGCGTGACCCTGAGGTCGCCGGGGAGCTCCGTTCCGAGTACTGCCTCAAGGTCACCGGCGAGATCGTGGCCCGCAAGGCCGGCAACGAGAACCCCAACCTCGCGACCGGTGCCATCGAGGTCGTCGCGACCGACGTGGAGGTGCTCGCCGCGAGCGCGCCGCTGCCGTTCCCGATCGACGAGCACGTCGACGTCGGTGAGGAGGCGCGACTCAAGCACCGCTACCTCGACCTGCGCCGGCCCGGACCCGCGGCCGCGATGCGCCTGCGCAGCAAGGTCAACAAGGCGGCTCGCGACGTCCTCGACCGACACGACTTCGTCGAGATCGAAACTCCCACGCTGACCCGGTCGACGCCTGAGGGCGCCCGTGACTTCGTGGTGCCGGCCCGGCTCCAGCCCGGCAGCTGGTACGCCCTGCCGCAGAGCCCCCAGCTGTTCAAGCAGCTGCTGATGGTTGCCGGCATGGAGCGCTACTTCCAGATCGCGCGCTGCTACCGCGACGAGGACTTCCGCGCCGACCGGCAGCCCGAGTTCACCCAGCTCGACGTCGAGATGAGCTTCGTCGAACAGGACGACGTGATTGCGCTCTCGGAGGAGATCCTGCGCGCACTGTGGGCCCTGATCGGGCACGAGATCACCACCCCGATCCCGCGGATCACCTATGCCGACGCCATGGCCCGCTACGGCTCCGACAAGCCCGACCTGCGTATGGGCCAGGAGCTCGTGGACTGCACCGACTACTTCGCCGACACCCCGTTCCGCGTCTTCCAGGCCGAGTACGTCGGCGCCGTGGTCATGCCCGGCGGCGCCTCGCAGCCCCGCAAGCAGCTCGACGCCTGGCAGGAGTGGGCCAAGCAGCGCGGCGCCCGTGGCCTGGCCTACGTCCTGGTTCAGGAGGACGGCGAGCTCGGTGGTCCGGTCGCGAAGAACCTCAGCGAGGAGGAGCGGGCCGGCCTCGCCGCTCACGTGGGTGCCCAGCCCGGCGACTGCGTCTTCTTCGGCGCGGGCGCGACGAAGTCGAGTCGTGCCCTGCTGGGTGCTGCCCGGCTGGAGATCGGCCGCCGTGGCGGATTGATCGACGAGTCCGACTGGAGCTTCGTCTGGGTCGTCGACGCGCCGCTCTTCGAGCCTGCGGGCGACGCCACGGCCGCCGGTGACGTGGCGGTCGGCTCCGGTGCGTGGACCGCCGTCCACCACGCCTTCACCTCGCCCCAGGACGTCGAGTCCTTCGACACCGACCCCGGCCACGCACTGGCCTGGGCCTACGACATCGTCTGCAACGGCAACGAGATCGGCGGCGGCTCGATCCGTATCCACCGCGGCGACATCCAGAAGCGGGTCTTCGAGGTGATGGGTCTCGGGGCGGAGGAGGCGCAGGAGAAGTTCGGCTTCCTGCTCGACGCCTTCCAGTACGGCGCCCCGCCGCACGGCGGCATCGCCTTCGGCTGGGACCGGGTCGTGGCGCTGCTCTCGGGCAGCGACTCCATCCGCGACGTGATCGCCTTCCCGAAGTCCGGTGGCGGGTTCGACCCGCTGACCGCGGCACCGGCGCCGATCACCGCGCAGCAGCGCAAGGAGGCCGGTGTGGACGCCCAGCCGGAGAAGCTGCCGGAGAAGCAGCCGGACCCGAAGGAATCGACGGCCGAGTGACCGACGACAGCGGCCTGTTCGACCTCCCGGGCGGCTCCAGGCCGGGGAAGGGGTCGCTGGGGGTCAACACCCATGCGTCGGCGCCGCTGCCGGTGCGGATGCGGCCACGGACCCTCGACGAGCTGGTGGGACAGGCGCAGCTGCGCGCGCCGGGCTCGCCGCTGCGGCAGCTGATCGAGGGTGACCAGGCGACCTCGCTGATGCTGTGGGGGCCACCCGGCACCGGCAAGACGACCATCGCCGCCATCGTCAGCCAGCAGACCGATCGCAGGTTCGTGGAGGTCTCGGCGGTCTCTGCGGGCGTCAAGGACGTTCGCGCGGCCATCGACGGCGCCCGGGCCGAGCTCAGCGGCGGTGGCCGCGAGACGGTGCTGTTCGTCGACGAGGTCCACCGCTTCAGCAAGGCGCAGCAGGACGCGCTCCTGCCCGGTGTCGAGAATCGGTGGGTCACGCTGGTCGCCGCGACCACCGAGAACCCGTTCTTCTCGGTGATCTCCCCGCTGCTGTCGCGCAGCCTGCTGCTGCGGCTGCAGCCGCTCACCGACGACGACGTGCGCGACGTGATGGAGCGGGCGCTGGTCGACGAGCGTGGGCTGGCGGGGGAGTACGAGCTCGCCGAAGACGCCCGTGAGCACCTGGTGCGGCTCTCCGGCGGCGACGCCCGCCGCTCGCTCACCTACCTCGAGGCGGCCGCTCGTGCCGCGACCGCCCGGGGCGGGCAGAGGATCGACCTCGAGTCAGCGGAGGCTGCGGTCGACCAGGCCGCCGTCCGCTACGACCGGCAGGGCGACCAGCACTACGACGTCATCAGCGCCTTCATCAAGTCGATCCGCGGCTCCGATGCCGACGTCGACCTCGACGCTGGTGTCGAGCTCGGTGTCGGAGATCAGCTGCGGTTGCGCGACGAGGGCGGCGCCCCCTGGGACGCGACGGTCGTCGACGTCGAGGTCGTCCGGTTCGGCCGGAAGTACCGGCTCACGATCCGTCCCGCTACCAGCTGACGGCAGTCGCGTCCGTCACGAGCTGCGGTTCGGCGACCCGGAGCTCGGCCGGCAACGTCACCGCCCTGAGGCTCGCGAACTGCAACCCGGTGCGTTCCTCGAGCAAGTCCAGCCCGACGAGGTAGGTGTCGAAGTCGTCGAGGAAGTCGTCGGGTGCGATCGGTTCGATGCCGTCGAGGTTCTGCGTCAACACGAACGCCTTGAACCGCAGCTCGCCCTCAACTCGGTAGACGACGACCTTCCAGAACTCGCGCGGCAACTGGACGACGTCGCGGTAGACGGGGTCGTCGTCGGCGAGCACCGGTCCGGCGAACACGCTCAACCGCCTCTCCGTCAGCCCGTCGAGCGCGAGGACGGCGTTCTCGAGCAGACCCCACACCCCGCCGCGGCCGGACTGGTTGAACCCTGCGCGCTGCGGGGTGATGTTCGTGAAGAAGAACGAGTCCGAGTTCGCGTCCAACGCCTCCTCGCAGGGTCGCACCCCACAGCAGGTCCGAACGCCTTGCCACGTGGCCGCGGTCCAGGTCGTTGTCGGCGTAGACGGCCTCGCCGGTCTGCTGGTCGGCCGGGAGGCGCGGGTCGAGCTTGAACCGCTCCCCGGAACGGCTGATCGAGTCGCTCGGGTACAGGGTGAGGCCGTCGATGTTCCACGCCACCCACCACGCCAGCCTGCGTGCGGGGTGCATGCCGACGGTGAAGTGCGTGTAGTCGAGCACAACCACGCCAGCACCGGAGCCCGCAGGACCCGGTAAGGAGATGGCAGTGCCGAGGAACGCCTGGTCGTACCCGAGGTGCATGGGCGAAGTCTCGCGCCCGAGACGCCGCTGGACAACCGCCGCAGGGCGCTGGCACCCACGGGCGCGCGACTGCTCCTAGACCGACGCGTCGCCCAGCAACACGCGGGACTGTCGGAGCCGCAGCTGCTGTGCCCGGGCGCTCAGTCGTTCGACTCTCGAAGGCCGCGGGCGCCCCGGCCACGGCGCGGCACGCGGGCCTCGTCGAGGGCGCGCCTGACGGCCGTTTGTGAGCGGCCGGTGAGCTCAGCGAGCTCGCGCAGAGAGCGGCCTTCGGTGACGTACTGGTAGGCGACGAACTCGCGAAGGCGGCCGCGCATGTCCGTGGTCTGGCTCCGCGTGCCGGCGGTGCCCTCGAACTCGGGCAGGACCGCAAGCGTCGGACGCGGCGGGTACGGCATGCGTCGAGGGTAGAGCGCGGGCGGTCAGTTGCGGTTGAGGCCGAAGGTCCGGGAGAGCAGCTTGGTCTTCCAGTACGACTCGATCTGCTCGATGGTGTCGTCGGGGACGTTGGCGTCGACGACTTCCAGGACGGACACCTGGTAGGTCCGGCGTCCACCGGCGGCTGCGCTGCGGCCTTCAACGCCTTGTCGCCGCCGTGCCCGTCGGCGGCGTAGTCCATCCACCGTCCGAACAGGCTGTCGGCGCCCTTGGCGGACCCGACGTACTGGTGGCCGGACTCGACGTCGACGAGGAGGTAGACGCCCTTCACGCTGCGCAGGACCTGCTGCCACCCGGCCGGGAGGGCGGGGACCTCGTCGACGAGCCGCGTGAAGACGCGAAAGCCCGGGAACTTCGGCTCGTACTGGTCAGCGATCTCGACCACCGGCTTCGGCTGGTTCGCTGCCCTCTGGACCCACGACCTCGTTCCCGCACCCCACTCGATCGCGACCCGGTCCACGTAGCCGGCCAGGTGGTCGACGTGCTGCAGCTGGTAGGAGACCTGGCCGGAGATGTCGTGCTTCAGCAGAGCGTCGACCGCCCCCTCCGGGCACGTTCCTACCCCGTCGACGGAGTACATGCCGACGAAGACGGTCTTGCCGGCGTCCGTGACGATGAAGCTGGCGAGCAGGTCGCCGACGGGGAACACGGCTCGAGCCTGCACGGCCTGGTAGCTCTCGAACGAGGCCCGGTCGTTGCGCCAGGCCTCGTAGAGGCGTCCCGGGCGGAAGCCGTCGATCTTGGTGCCGCACCAGCCGCACGCGCGCGACGTCGACGTGCTCGAGCGCGAGTAGGTCGTTGAACGTCAGCATCGCGTCACCTTCATGTCGAACGGACTGCTCGCTGGTACGCCGTGAGGGTAGCTGCGACTCAGGCGGCTGGCCGCGGGCCTTCTCTGCGGCGGCCTCGGTGCGCCGGGCCCTGCCACTCGGACAGACCTGTGCTCGAACCGCCCGCGACAGCGGCGCGCCTCCGAACGGGCATAGGTGTGTCCACGATCAGGTGTGCGCGTGCCACCCCGCCGTGACGCCGCATGGGCTACCAGGACCACCACCAGCTCGACCCGGTCCTTGAAGCGGCGCTCGACAACGAGGCCGCCCGGCTGGACGCGATCGAGGACCCGGTCCTGGCGGTCCAGGCCGTCACCGAGTTCTTCAACGGCCTCGAGCACGCGTTGGAGCGATCGCGGAGCCGCGGCACCGGGCCGTCATCGAGCTGTACGAAGACCTGGGCCGTACCAGAGGGTCGCGGACGCGACGGGCTTGTCGAAGACACGGATAGGAGTCCTCGTGCGCGAAGCGCCGGGCGGGGCTGTAACCGGCACGCTCTGGACCTACCTCCCGTCGCCGGGTTCATCCGTTCTGGTCCGCGGTGGCCGTCGGTGTTCGGCGCACGGTTCGCGGCGGCAGACCCAGCAAGTGAAGCTGCGGCTCGCCGAGATCGTCACCGGCGCCGCCGCCATCCTGGAGGACGCCGTTATCGCCGACGCCTTCGCCGAACTCGACGCGGCGCTGATGGCCGCTACCCCCGAGGAACCAGTTCGCCGCGACCTGCGGCGCCTACCTCCAGTTCGCAGCCGCCCGGCCACCCCGCTCGCGGTGCCGTCGAGCTGAGGTGTAGGAAACCGTCTTGTGCGTGGAGGACGAAACTGGCCACCATGACGGTCGTGTTGAACATCAGCGAACCTGCCGTCGCCCGGGACAAGGGGCCTTCCGCCCAGCGGGAGGCAGCGCGCATCGGGGCAGCTGCCACCGCCCACCGCGATGGCAAACCTGAGCCGGCACCAGTGGAGTCGGCCTTGCCGATCATCGAAGGCGGGCTGCGCCCGAACGGCTCGACACTGCATGTCGCCTACCTCGAGGACCGGGTCGCGGCTTCGCCGTCGTTGTCCCGCGCGCCGACCGTCTGGAGATCCTCTACCTGGGCGTCGACCCCGACGCATGGGGCGCTGGCGTTGCGCGAAGGTTGCTACTCGACGTCATCGACTACGCGACGGAGGCCGCGCGAGCCGACGTGGAGCTCTGGGTCTACGACGACAACGTCCGGGCCGTGACCGTGTACCGACGAGCGGGTTGGCACGCGACCGATGATGTCCGCCTCCACGAGAGGTCCGGAAGGCGTGAACGACGCTACGTCAGGCCCGTGCCCGAAGCGGATGGTGAGCGCCACGGCGACTGAGCATCCACCTCGTGGGGTTGGGCACTCGTAGGTCAGCGTCGTCCCGGCTGCACCTGCGATGGCGACACCGACCGACTGCCTATCTGGCTCACCGTCGCGCACTTACGCAGCCGAGGACGGCCGTGAACAGGGCAACAACCGCGGCCGCGGTGAATGCGGCCGGGAACCCGGAACTGGGGTCTCGCAACGCGATGGCTGTGAACGCGGCGGTGCCGAGGGCGGCGCCGACCTGGGTGGCGGAGCTGGCCAGACCCGGAGGCCAGGCCAGCGTGGGCTTCGGGGACAGCCGAGGCGATGACCATGGTGGTGGGAGTGAAGCTGAGCGCGACGCCGGTGGCCACCAGCAGCAGCCCGGGAAGCACGCTCACAGGTATCCGCCCCGGCGGGCGCGTAGGCGAGCCACAGGTGGCCGGCGGCCAGGACGAGCAGGCCGGCGACGAGGCTGCGACGCGGACCGAACCGTGCGCAGGACGCGGGGCAGGAGGACGAGGGAGACGACGAACCCGGTCAGGGAGGTGGGGACCATCGCCAGTCCACCGGCTTCGGGGGACATGCGAGCGCCTGCTGCAGGTAGAGCGCGACGAGCACGAACGTGGAGGCTCGGGCTGCTCCGCCGAGCACGGCGAGCCCAACGCCGGCGCCAGGACCCGGGAGCGGAACAGCTCCAACGGCACCAGCGGGTCGGCGGCCCGACGTTCGACGTGGATGAATACGGCCGCGAGCACGACGGGAACCGCGAACCCCGGCGAGGACCGAACGTGCCCGCCAGTCGCCGGCCGCGAGCCCGAGTGCCCCTTGGACGAGGGCGACGACCGCGCCGGTGATGGTCACTGCTCCGCGCAGTCGAACGGTGGCTGCCGCGCTGCGGGTTGTCGTCGAGGACGCGGCCGGCCATGACGACGGCAGCGAGGAGACGGGGACGGTGACCAGGAACACCGACGACCAGCCGAACGAGCCGGCGAGCAGTCCGCCCGCGGCGACGCCGGTGGCTCCGCCCAGCGCCGACGCCGCGCCCCACAGGCTCATCGCCCGTGCCCGCTGCTCGCCGGGGAAGTTGACGCAGGAGCAGGGACATCGCGGCCGGGCTGAGGCACGCTGCGCCGGCACCCTGCACGATCCGGCCGGTGACGAGCATCCACTCGCCGGCCGCGGTCGCTGCGAGCAGTGTGCCCACGGTGAACAGGGCCGACCCGATGACGAACATGCGCCGCCTACCGAGCTGGTCCGCGACGCGACCGCACAGCAGCAGCAGCCCGCCGAACGTCAGCACGTAGGCGTTCACCACCCAGCTCAGGGCAGCTCGCGCTCAGCGACGAGCGACGGCCTGGATCGAGGGCAGCGCCACGTTGACGATCGAGGTGTCGAGCATGACGACGAACTGGGCCGAGACCAGCAACGCCAGCGCGACCCTCCGGCGGCACCGGCTGGGTCCGCGGGGCGAGTGCTCAGGCAGGCCGCCGCAGGCGAGAGTTGCGGCGGCCGCGGTGGCGGGAGGGGCGTACTGGTGGTCATGGCTGTCACCTCGGTCGTGGGTCGTCTCCGCCCACGGTCGCGGCGACGGTCCTGCGTCGCACCGGGGAGATCGCCGGGATTGCGGCCCGGCGATCCGCGGCGCAATGCCGCTGAGCGCTCCACGCTAGGCCGTCACGCCCACGTGGCGCACCGAGTGCCGGCGTCGATGCCGCCGCCCCGACCGGAGACAACCCGGCGGAACCACCGGCGCGAGCCACACGCCCCGGAACAGACGCTCGGGTCACCGGCATCACCGAGCCGGCATCACCCTTCCCAAGGAGAACGCCATGAGCCCACTCGCCTCACTCGACGACGGCGTCGCCGCCCGCACACGACGCGCACGCCGGCCACCACCCAGCCCACGCCACGAAGCCGCCGACCACGACGCACCCGATGTACGGCGCCCCTGGACGGTGCTCGCGCTCATGCTGGCCGCGCAGATCATGGTCGTGCTCGACGTGAGCGTCGTGAACGTCGCCCTGCCCAGCATCGCCAGCCGACCTGCACCTGTCCTCCAGCAGCTACCAGTGGATGGTCAGCGCCTACGTGCTGCTCAGCGGCGGGTTCCTGCTGCTCGGTGGACGCGTCGCGGACCTGTTCGACCGCCGCCGCGTCTTCCTGACCGGCCTCACCCTGTTCACCGCCGGCTCCCTCACCGCCGGCTTCGCCGACACCGCACTCACCCTCATCGCCGCCCGCGGCGCCCAAGGCGCTGGCGCAGCCCTGCTCACCCCGGCAGCCATGTCCATCGTCATGGCCACCTACTCAGGCCGCCAGCGGGCCACCGCCCTCGCCCTGTGGGGCACCGTCGCCAGCATGGGCATCGCCGCCGGCGTCCTGTTCGGCGGCATCCTCACCACCGTCTTCGACTGGCGCGCCGTGTTCTTCATCAACGTCCCCATCGGCGTCGCCGTCGCCGCCGGTGTCCTGGCCAAGGTTCGTCTCGCGCCCACCACTGCCGTCGGCCGCCGCCAGCTCGACCTGTCCGGGGCAGCGCTCCTGGTGACCGGCCTGCTCACCCTTGTGTACGCGGTGGAGTCCACCACCAGCCACGGCTGGACGGCACCCCACACGCTCCTCGCCGCCGGCCTCGCCACGATCCTGCTGGCCGGGTTCGTGGTCAACGAGCGGAAGGTCGAGAGCCCCATCGTCCCGCCCGCCACGTGGCGCATCCGATCCCTGGTGTCGGCATCCACGGTCATGGCGGGCGTCACCGGAGCCGTCGTCGGTGCAATCTTCCTCAGCTCGCTGTACCTGCAGCAGGTGCTTGGCTCGTCCGCTCTCGTCGCCGGCCTGCAGTTCCTGCCGCTCGCGGGCTTCATCACCGTCAGCGCCGCCGTCGCATCGAAGGCACTGCCGCACCTGGGAGCGAAGAAGCTCATCGGCGAGGGCCTGGTGATCGCCACCGCCGGTGCGCTGGTTCTGTCGTTTGTCGACTCCGACCCCGCCTACCTCAGCGACGTGCTGCCCGGTTTCGCGCTGCTCGGCCTGGGCGTCGGACCGATGTTCGTGGCCATCTCCGTTGCGGCGATGAGCGACGTTGCCCCCGAGCAGTCCGGCCTCGCGTCCGGCCTGCTCATGACGGGCCACGAGATCGGTGCCGCCCTCGGCGTGGCGGCCCTGACCGCCGTCGCCGGCGACCTCACCACCCGCGCGGGCATCACGTCTGGCAGCCAGGACGCGTTCCTCGCCATCGCCATCGGCCTCGCCGCGCTGCTCGTCCCGACCCTCCTGCTGCCCGCCCACGACCCCGAGCACGCCCCCATCAGTCACGGCCACGGCCACGGGCACTGAGCCGAGGGCCCGACCCGGCGGTTTCCCCGGCGCGACCAGGCGCCGGGGAAACCGAGGCTGAGACCCACCGAACCTGCGACGTCCTCACCCGGCCGGCACCCGGCCACCAACCAAGGAGCCACCCATGACCAACCTGCTCAACACCCGCGCCACCCAAGCCGACCAAGCCGCTGCCCCGACCGCGTCGGTAGCGGTACGCGCCCGCGGCCTCGTGAAGACCTACGGGACCGGACCGGCGGCCGTGAAGGCGCTCGACGGTGCCGACCTCGACATCCGCACCGGAACCTTCACCGCCATCATGGGTCCGTCCGGGTCCGGCAAGTCGACCCTGATGCACGCCCTCGCCGGTCTCGACGTCCTCGACGCCGGCCAGGTACTCATCGGAGACACCGACCTCACCGCCCTCGGCGAGCGGCAGCGCACGTTGCTGCGCCGCGACCGGTTCGGGTTCGTCTTCCAGAGCTTCAACCTGCTTCCCGCCCTCACCGCGCAGGAGAACATCACCCTCCCGCTCGACCTGGCAGGACGGCGCGCAGACCCCAACTGGATGGCCCGACTGGTCGACACCCTTGGACTGCGGGAGCGGTTGCACCACCGCCCCTCCGAGCTCTCCGGAGGTCAGCAGCAGCGAGTCGCCGTCGCCCGGGCCCTGGTCACCCGCCCCGAGATCGTGTTCGCCGACGAACCGACCGGAAACCTCGACACCCGGCACGGGCAGGCTCTGCTGCGCTTCCTCCGCGACGCCTGCGACGACCTCGGCCAGACCATCGTCATGGTCACCCACGACCCGCTGGCCGCCGCCCACGCCGACCGGGTCGTGCTCCTCACCGACGGACGCGTCATCGAAGAGATCACCGACCCCACAGCCTCCGCCATCGCTGACCGGATGCTCCAGCTCGACACCGACGCGCACCCCCACCCCGACGCCAACCCCGATCCCCACTCCGGCTCCGACTTCGGTTCCGGCTCCATCCAGGAGGGCTGACCCATGCTCCGACTCGTCCTCAAGCAGACGATGGCCCACCGCGGGCGGCTGCTGCTCACCTTCGCTGCCATCACCCTCGGCGTCACCTTCGTCGTCGGCACCCTCGTGCTGACCGACACGTCCCGAGAGGTGTTCGACGACCAGTTCCGCGACGCCAGCACCGAGGTCGACATCGTCATCCGCGACGCCGTCGCCTTCGACGCCGCCATGGGCGTCGAGGTCGAACGCGACCCCCTCGACGCCGAGCTGACGACCCGCACCGCCGCGCTTCCCGGCGTCGGTCGCGCCATCCCCGTCGTCAAGGGAACCGGACTCCTCATCGCTGACGGCAAGGCGATCGTTCCGGCAGGTCCCTCGATGCTCACCTCGTGGACCGGAGTCGACGGGTTCACCCTCCGCGACGGTCACGCACCCGCGCAGTCTGACGAGGTCGTCATCGACGCAGCCACCGCGACCGCGCACGACATCACCGTCGGTGACACGGTTCGCGTCCAGGCCGACCGTGAGGCCGACCTTCGCGTGGTCGGGTTGGTCGGCTTCGGTGAGGCAGACGGGCTGCCCGACACCACCGTCGCCCTCACCAGCCTGTCCACCGCGCAGCGTCTCCTGCGGCTCGGTGACGGCATCTCCCAGATCGACGTCATCGCAGCCGACGCCACCGCCACCTCGGGTGTGGCTGAGGACCTCCGTGCCGAGCTCGGCACGGACGTCGACGTGGCCGCCAGCCAGGACACGGCCGCCGCCAGTGCGGCGGCCGCCAAGTCTCAGCTCGGCTTCATCACCGGCGCACTGCTCGCGCTGGCCGGAGCCGCGCTGGTGATCGGTGCGTTCCTCATCGCCAACACGTTCTCGGTGCTGGTCACACAACGCACCCGGGAGCTTGCGGTCATGCGTGCGGCCGGAGCCACCGGCCGTCAGGTCATGACGTCCATCCTCGGCGAGGCCACCGTCCTTGGCGTGGCCGGAGCCGTTGCCGGGACCGGAGCCGGACTCGTGGCCGCCATCGGGCTGCGCGCCCTGCTGGACGCCGCCGGCGCCACCGTCCCCGACGGCCCCACCGTTCTGTCGGCCCGCACCCTTATCGTCGCGTTGGCGGTCGGAGTGGTCGTCACGTTCATCGCCGCGTTCGGTGCCGCCCGACGCGCATCCCGCATCTCACCTGTGATGGCCATGCGCGAGGGTGCCCTCGGCACCACCGGCGGTCGGGGCCGCATCCGCGCCGGCGTGGGCGTCACGTTCACGACCGTGGGAGTCGCCGCGCTCAGCGTCGGTGGGGCCACCGAGTCGATGCCGACACTCGGCGCCGGCACGGCCGCCCTGGTGGCCGGACTGGTCGCCCTCGCCCCGGTGGTCGCGCCCGCCGTGGTGCACCACATCGGGCGCGGGCTGAGCGCCCTCACCGGCCGTGGCGTGCCCGCGGGCCTGGCTCGAGAAGCTGCCCGACGAGCACCGCGACGCACTGGAGCGACCGTGATGGCATTGGCGCTCAGCCTCGCGCTGGTGGTGTTCGTCTCCGTCGTCGGAGCCTCGGTCCGCGCTGCTCTGCAGTCCGGTTTCGACGAGGCCATCACGGCCGAGCTGGTCGTGGAGAGCGCACGCGGTGAGATGCTCGGCGGCCTCGAGCCGGCGACCCTGAAGAAGATCGAAGGCCTCGATGAGGTCGGCACGGTCTCGCCGCTGCGGTTCGGGCACTGGAAGGACGCCGGCGCCACCCGCGCGCTCACCGCGCTTGACCCCGCGACGATCGGTGACGTGACCGATGTCGACATGGTCGAGGGCAGCCTGACCGGCCTGACCGACGGAGTGGTCGTCACCGAACGCCAGGCGGCCGAGCGCGGTCTCAAAGTCGGCGACATCCTCGCCATGACGTTCGCCCGCACCGGCACCGTCGAGGTGCCCGTCGTCGGGCTCATCGACGACGACGACGCGAAGGCGCTGAGCACCGACTACCTCGTCTCGCTCGCCAGCTACCGCGACTGGTTCACCGAGCGCGTGGATGCCACCCTGCTCGTGCGCCCCAGCTCGGGCACCACGGTCGATGAGGCGCAGACCGCGCTCGAGGACGCGCTCGAGGCCATGCCGACGGTCGAGGTACGCGACCAGGCCAGCGCGGCCGAGGCCCGCACCGCGTCCCTGGACGGCATCCTCACGCTGATCACCGCCGTGCTGATGCTCACCGTGCTCATCGCCATGCTCGGCATCACCAACACGCTGGCGCTGTCCATCATCGAACGCACCCGAGAGCTCGGCCTGCTCCGTGCCGTCGGGATGACCCGTCGGCAGTTGCGCACCATGATTCGCACCGAGTCCCTGCTCATCGCGGTCGCCGGGCTGCTCGTCGGGACCACCGTCGGAGTCGCCACCAGTGCCCTGTTCGTGCGCGCCATCGCCCAAGGCGGTGACCTGCACCTGCGGGTTCCCACGACCGGGCTTGCGCTCGTCGCCGCGGTGGCCCTCGTGGTCGGCGTCGTCGGTGGACTGGCGCCCGCACGCCGCGCAGCCCGTCTGGAGGTGTTGACCGCCATCCGCGAATGACCGCGCCCGCCAGCCCCCATGCAGCCGGGTTCTGCACCCACCCCACATGCCCCCCACGGGTGCAGAACCCGGCGTTCCTCCAGGCGCCACACCAGGCCCACCTCACGCAGAGTCGACACCACCCCGAGTCGACACCACCCCGATCCAACCCCGACATCCACACACTGCACAGGAGCACAGCCATGACCAACGAGCCGGACGCCACCGCCACCGCATCACCATCCGTCGCGCCGGCCCCGAGGACGCCCACGACGTTCGGACCCTGCTCCTCGAGCTCGCCACGCACGAGAACTCCGCTGACGCCGTCCACGCCAGCCTCGAGGACTGGCGGCGCATGCTCGCCGACCCGTCGGTCATGGTCCTCCTCGCCGTCGCAGCCGAGCAGCCCCTCGGGTACGTCAGCGGCACCCGGCAGCTCAACCTGTGGCAGGGCCACGACATCTTCGCCATGGACGACCTCTATGTCCGCCCGCAGGTGCGCGACCGCGGCATCGGCGGCATGCTCATGGCGGCCCTCGCCGAGCACGTGCGCCCCGACCAGTCACTCATCACCTGGGGCGTGAACCAGGACAACGACGCCGGCCAGCGCTTCTACCAGCGCCTGGGAGCCACGCTTCGCACCAAGATGGTCGCCGCCTGGCGACCGGACGACTACACCCGCTACCTCCAGGACCGTGCATGACCGCCACCGAAACGCCGCAGCTGACCCTGCGACAGCTCGACCAGCGCGACACCCAGGCCGTGCAGGCGCTCCTGGACGCAGACCCGCACTATGCACGCCGCGTCACGGGCACCGCGACACCCCCGCACGCGGCAGCCGAGTTGCTCACCACCCGCCCACCCGGGCTGCCCGCCGCGCACAAGGCAGTGCTCGGGGCGTACAACGACACGGGTGCGCTCGTAGCCGTCGTCGACGTCCTCCGCGGCTGGCCGGACGACCACACCGCACACATTGGACTCCTGCAGACCCACCCCGCCTACCAGCGACGCGGGATCGGCCGTCGCACCCACGAGCTCCTGCTCGAATGGGTCGCCCGTTGGCCCGAGGTGCAGCGACTGCGGGCCACCATCGTGGCCACCAACGCCCCGTTCGCCGACCCGTTCTGGACTGCACTGGGCTACCACCCGGGCGACACCGCCACGCCCTACCTGGCCGGCGAGGAGCCGACCACCGCGCTGGCCTGGACGCGTGACCTCCCCACCGGTCCGAGCCCGGAACGCTTCGCAGACGTCGGGGACGTGACCCTGTGCTACCAGACCTTCGGCGACGCGGCGTCACCCACGATGCTGCTCATCATGGGGCTGGGCTTCCAGCTGGTGCACTGGCCCGACGCGTTCTGCCGCCAGCTGGCAGACCAAGGATTCCACGTCGTCCGGTTCGACAACCGCGATGCTGGCCGGTCCACCCACCTGCCCGGTGCGAGGTACACGCTTGACGACATGGCCAACGACGCCGTCGGGCTCCTCGACCACCTTGGCGTTGGGACCGCCCACGTCGTCGGAGCGTCGCTCGGGGGCATGGTGGCGCAGCTGATGGCGATCCGGCACCCGGACCGAGTGGCCTCGCTCGCATCGACTGATGTCCACCACCGGCCAGCGCGGCAAGGGCCGCACCTCCCCGCTGCTCTTCCGTCACCTCCTCGCCCGCCGGCCCCGCACCGAGAAGGAAGCTGTCGAACGCCGGGTCCGGATCTTCCGGGCCGTCGGGTCCACCGGACTCGACCAGGACATCGACGAGCTTCGGCGGGCGACAGTCGAGGCATTCCGACGCGACCCCGACGCCCATGACGGACGCAGACGGCAGCACCGCGCCGTGCGCACCGCTTCCGACCGCACTCCCGCGCTTGCGCGGCTCGACGTACCCGACCGTGGTCATCCACGGCAGCGCCGACCGCATGTGCCACCCCTCCGGCGGGCGCGCGACCGCGGCCGCCATCCCTGGTGCACGACTCGAGATTATCGACGGGATGGGGCACGACCTGCCGCCCGGCGCCTGGCCGCGCATCATCGCCGCCCTCACCCAGACGCCCGTACGGCCGTCCAGCCCGCCCGGGGGGTCCCGATGATGCGCAACACCCCCCGGACCTTGAGGGACCGTGGTGTTCCGCCTGGCGGACCCGCCAACCGCAGACCTCGGCGACAGGTCGAACGACACGTACGCGCCCTGTCGGGCGTCAGCTCCTGCGACTTCGACGAAGCCGCCGGGCTCCTCATCGTCACCGCTCGACGAGCCGGTGGAGCGCGCCGAGGTGCTGGCAGTCCTGGACCGGCTCGACTGCCGAGTGGCCCAGTGACCGACATGCCGCAGGAAACCTCACCGATCCAGGGAAAGCCGCGACAGCAATCCTGTTCCGGTGTCGGGTCGTCTCGGTATAGTGCCGCCGTGCTGAGGGGACGGGAGGCCGAGCAGTCAGCATTGCGCGCGCTCATCGAACGCGCCGCAGCCGGTGACGGCGCCGCACTGGTTCTACGCGGCCAGCCGGGCGTCGGCAAGTCCGCCCTGCTCGACGACGCCGTCGCGGCCGCCCGGACGCGGATGAGGGCACGGGTGTGACCGTGCTGCACACCCAGGGAGTCGAGTCCGAGGCGCCCCTGCCGTTCGCCGCCCTGCATCGGCTGCTGCGTCCGGTCCTCAGTCACCTGGGAAGCGTTCCCGCTCCCCAGGCAGGCGCCTTGCGTGCCGCCTTCGGTGAGGTCCAGTCCGGCGTGGGTGACCGTTATCTGGTCTTCCTGGCCACGCTGAGCCTGGTCTCCGAGGCTGCTCGGGATCAGCCGTTGCTCGTCGTGGTCGATGACGCACACTGGCTCGACGATGCCTCCGCCGCGGCGCTGCTGTTCGCCGCCCGCAGGCTGCAGGGGGAAGCGGTTGCCATGCTCTTCGCGGTCCGTGACGACGAGAGCGAACGCTTCGACTCAGGGGACTTACCGGTCCTCCGGGTCGCCGGAGTCGACGATGCCGCGGCCGGAGAGATCATTGCCGACCACCTGAACACCCCGGTCGCACCGGAGGTCCGTGCCGAGTTGCTTGACGCCACCCGTGGCAACCCGCTCGGCCTGGTCGAGCTGACGCGCGCTCTGAGTGTCGGCCAGCTCTCCGGGCGCGAGCCGCTGCCGCACCGACTGCCCGTCACGAAGGGCGTCGAGGGCGCTTTCCTGAACCGATACGGGAGGCTCTCGGAAGAGGCGCAGACGCTGCTCCTGGTCGCCGCGACGGACGACTCTGGACGAACCTCCACCATCCTCCGCGCATCCTCGGTTCTCGGTGCCGACATCAGCGCCCTGGATGCCGCCGAGACCTCCGGGCTCCTCGAGGTCGGGGAGGGAACGCTGTCGTTGCGCCACCCGCTGGTCCGCTCCGCAATCTACGGCGCCGCCACGAGCGCACGTCGACGCCAGGCGCACCGCGCCCTCGCCGCCGCCCTGGCCGGAACCCCGGACGAGGACCGCCGCGCCTGGCACCTGGCCGCATCGGTCGACGAGCCCGACGACGAGGTCGTGACGGCCCTGGATCACGCCGCAGAACGGGCCCACCGCCGCGGTGGACACGAGGCGGCGGCGGCCGCGTGGTCTCGGGCAGCCGAGCTCACGCTGGATCCCCAGGACGCGCGCCCTGCGGCTCTACTCGGCCGCCGGCTGCACCCTGATGGCAGGGCGGCCGCTGGAGACCGACCAGCTCGTACGCGCAGCGCTCGTGGACGCCACCGACCCGCTGCTTCGTGCGGACCTCCTGCAGCTGCGGGGGCAGGTCGAGTGGAACACCCGCTCGCTCGACGACGGCTACCGGATCGTGTGCGAGGCGGCCGCGACCGCAGCACCGTACGACCCTGCGCGGGCGCGGGTGCTGGCGATGCTCGCCGCGTCGTTGGCGGCCTTCGGCGCCCACTCGCCCGACGCCCCGGACCCGGCCTCCATCCCGGCGCCAGCGGGACCTGACGCGCCCGCCGAGGACCGCGTGGCGGCTTGGCTCCTCGAGGGCTTCTCGGCGGTGACATCGGCCGACTGGCCGACCGCCGCCACCGCCTTCCGGCGGGCGTGGAACACGCCGATCGGAGCCGACCGCGCATCCGCTGCTGCCGCCGAACCTGGCCATTGCGACCATGCACGTGGGTGACGACGCCCGCGCCTTGGCCTTGCACGACCTCCAGCTCCAGCAGGCGCGTGACGCGAGCGCGGTGAACATGATCGAGCACGCGCTCACCCGCGGAGTTGTCTTCCGCATCGCTACCGGCGCCTGGAGTGAGGCTTCCTCGGCGGCACATGAGGCACTGCTGCTGGACCGCAACCTCGGCCTGGACGAGCTGGTGGCGTTCCCCCTGGCCGAGCTGGCCGTCATCACCGCCCTGCGGGTCAGACCCGGAGGCAGCCTGTTACCTGGAAGAGCTTGAGCGGGTCCTCGCTGCACACCCGCCACGCGGCGTGGTTGCTGGACTCGTCTTGGGGTTGCGTCATTGGGCCACGGCCCGCCAGAGCGATGTGGCGCCGGCGACTTCGCTGCACCACCTTGAACAGATCCGGCTTCCGCTGCTGCGCGGGATGGCTGCTCTCGACCGGATCGAGACCGCCTTGCGTGCCGATCGCCGAGAGCTCGCCGCGGACTGGGTGGATGAGCTGCGAACCTTCGCCGAGGGCACCGACATGGCCTGGGCCTGGGCCATCAGCCACCACGGCGAAGCCGTTCTCGGCGGACCCGACGCAGAGCACCACTTCGATCAGGCCTTGAACTGGCACCGGCGGTCACCGCGGATCCCGGATCGCGCACGTACCCAGCTTGCGCTGGGCGAGTACCTGCGGCGCAACCGACGACGCAGCGACGCGCGTGGGCCGTTGCGGGAGGCGCTGGACACCTTCGAGACCCTCGGCGCCACGTTCTGGGCCGAGCGAGCACGGCAGGAGCTGCGGGCATCGGGCGAGACTGCACGCCGCGGCGCCGACGTCACTCCCGGACAGCTGACTCCTCAGGAAGCGCAGGTGGCAGCCCAGGTGCGGCAGGGGCTGTCGAACAAAGAGGTCGCCGCCCGGCTCTTCGTCAGCCCGAGAACCGTCGACTTCCACCTCCGCAACGTCTACACCAAGCTCGGTATCACCTCGCGTACCTCAACTCGCCGCACCGGCCACGACCTCACCCAGCGCCCCGCTGCACATCTAGGGCTCGGCCTCCTCGCCGCGGTCCCGGCGACGTCCCGGCGATTCCCCCGCGATTTCCCGGCGCGACCACGCCTGCCTCCAGAACACGATGGGCGAACTCCATCAACCACCACCCCGGAGGCCAGCGAAAACACCAACCTGCACTCCCGCGTCGCCATCGACCACGAGATTACCTGTTGCCTGCGCGACGCCGAGGACGCGCGCCAGTGCGCCTGGCCCGAGGCCCTCGACGCTGGCCGACCTGATCGGCTGCCACATCGCGAGGTCGCCGGTGACCGACACGACATGCACCCTGAACACCGCCAGCCTCAACCGCCCTCGTCGTGGTCGACGGCGAGCAGGGTTTCGACGACTTCACCGGCGGCCACGGATACCGACGTGGACGACAACATCGCTGCCCTCGTCGGCGCCTTTACCGCGACGCGCATGCGCCGGCGGCGGCGTCCGGCGCCTCGACAGCGCCAGGAGGCCGGCGCCGAACGCCGACAGCAGGCCGACCAGGACCCGGCGGCGGCGACAAAGGCCAGCACCACCGTGACGCCGACCTGCACCGATGGCTCCAGCGCCGGCGGCTCAACGCCTGGCGCGATCTGCGGTATCACCACCAACCACTGCTGCGACAACAGCACGCGTCGGCAGCAACCTGGGCCACCAGGTCCTCTTCGCCGCCGATGCAACACACACGTTCGACCGCGCGGGCCCAACAGCTAAACCACTACGATGAGCTCGCGCACGCCACCTGCGCCAACCTGCACGGCGAGTTCGGGGCGGTCGTCGCATCCGCGTCGGTTATTGCCGCGCTCAGGCTCGAACGCTGAGTCGTCGCAACGGGTCGACGCTCGCCGCGCCGGACACCGCCGGTCACATGCTGCGCTGGTCTGACACCAGGTCCGGGCGCGCCGACGAGCGTCCAAGCGTCAGGTCAGGTGCCGCCCCAGCCTCAGCTCCTCGACCCGCACCGGGGGTCACATCAGGCTGACGCGCTCGATGCGTCGCACCGGCGACGTCGCATGCCGTTCCTCGAACCGGTGGGGCAGGTCGACGCGCTGGTAGCGGAACACGAACCTGGCGCCGACCCGCGGGTACGCGTCGATGCGCGTCAGGGCGCAGCATGTGGTCGTCGTCCCGGAAGGTTCGGCTGTCGTTGCCGGGGACCCGGAGGTAGGTGCTGTGCTCGTCGAGGTCGCCGCCCTGGACTCGGCCGAACAGCGGCCCGAGGGTGACGATGTGCAGCGTCTTGACGGAGTAGATGTACCAGCGGCCGACCTACCCGGGCAGCGACCTCGGCAGTTCCTCGACGACGGTGACCCGCGCTCGGTGAGAGCTGAACCCGGCCGCGAGGTCGGGGACGTGAGGGTCATCAGAAGCAGGCATGCCGCGACGTTACGAGCGAGCACCGACACCGCAGCCGCAAGGCGAGCAGTCCGGACCGAGGGTTGTGCACCGGCGCGCCCGGCCGTGGGTTGGTCAGCCGCTGCCGTGTCGGTCCTGGCCGGGTACACCTAGGACCGCTGCCGTCAGCCGGTGTGCGCCGCGACGTAGGCGTCCAGCAGCCCGGCAGGGAGTCGTCCACGCTGTCCGACCTCCCAGCCGTTGTCTCGGCCCCACGCTTGCACCAACGCGGGCGACGGTGCGGCCACCGTGCTGAACGCCGCTGTGGAATTGCTGCCGCGCGGCAGTGGCGTCGTCCCCACAGTCGTGGCCGGCACGGCGCCCACCTGGCCAGTGGCTTCACGGGGTGAGTTCGTCAGTAGCACCAGGGACCGCGGGTTGAAGGTGAGCCAGAAGCTCCCGGTATGTCTGCGGGTCGACCATGCGGACACCCAGGCTGGTTGCCTTCTCATGCTTTCCGCCCAGCATCGTGCCGTCGGTGACCAGCATCGTGGTTTTCGACGACACACTGTTCAGCACTCGCACCCCCAGCTCGGTGGAGCGCGCCTCGAGGGTGTCGCGGCCGGCGCCTTCGCAGCCGGTGACACTACCCTGTCCCCGACGCGCAACGGGTCACCGTGGACCCAGCCGGCCGGCAACGGCCCCAGGTCGGCGGACAGACGGGCATGACGAGCCGCCTCAGCGTCAGCAAGCAAGACTTCACCAGGTCCGGTTCGACGTCGAGGAGCGCAGCGACGACGCGCAGTTCGTCGCTTTCGGCTCGTGTCACCTTGCCGTCCGCGAGAGCAGCGTGCGCGAGCGCAAGGACGAACGCGCGGTGCGTCGAGGTGACCGCACCCGCGTCGAGGTCATGAACTGCAGCCACCTCCTGGAGGTCCGCAGCCTCCTCGGCGGTGAGGACGCCGTCCTCAAGCACTTCGGCGAGCTTCTCGAGGTACGCCAACGCACCGACCGGTGCGCCCTCGTCCAAGGCGTCGATGAGCGAGAACCGTTCGATGAGCTGCACCAGCGGCTGAGCAGGACGGTGACGCTGAGGTTCAGCGCCTCGACGTTGCGTCGAGCCCTCGTGGAGAGGTCACGACGGTTCGCGACGGTGACGCTGCGACCCCGATCGGTGAGCGGCACAACGGTCGCTTCGGGTCCGGTCGGCCACGCCACGGCGAGAGCATCGTGCGGCATCCGCACATGGTCCGGGTGTGCCGATGTGCCCCTGTGCGGGTGAAGGTAGTGCGCCAGCAGC
>CAWAIJ010000005.1:0-688653 GCA_963782075.1 uncultured Actinomycetota bacterium | reverse complement strand
TCCGGCCGCGTCGGTAGACTGGACCTGTGGACGTCCCTGAGAAGTTTGCCGCCCTCGGTCTCACCTACGACGACGTGCTGCTGCTGCCCGGACATTCCGACCTGGCACCCGCCGACATCGACACCACCACCCGGCTGACGCGCGAGATCACGCTGCGCGCGCCGCTGGTGAGCGCGGCCATGGACACCGTCACCGAGTCCCGGATGGCGATCGCCATGGCCCGGCAGGGCGGCCTCGGCGTACTCCACCGCAACCTGTCGATCGAGGACCAGGCCTACCAGGTCGACCTCGTGAAGCGGACCCAGACCGGGATCATCTCCAACCCGGTCACGATCGGTCCCGACGCGACGCTGGAGGAGCTCGACCGGATCTGTGGCGAGTTCCGCGTCTCCGGTCTCCCCGTCGTCGACGTCGACAACACGCTGCTCGGCATCATCACCAACCGCGACCTGCGGTTCACCCCCGTCGCGGAGTGGGCCAGCACCAAGGTCGACGAGATGATGACGCGGATGCCGCTGATCACCGGTCCCGTCGGCATCTCCCGTGAGGAGGCGACGCTGCTCCTGCGCAAGCACAAGCGCGAGCGGCTCCCACTGGTCGACGACGCGGGCCGGCTCGCCGGACTGATCACGGTCAAGGACTTCGTGAAGAACGAGCAGTTCCCCCACACCTCGCAGGACGCCGACGGCCGGCTGATGGTCGGCGCGGCGGTCGGCTACTTCGGTGACGCCTGGCAGCGGGCGACCACGCTGGTCGAGGCCGGGGTCGACGTGATCGTCGCCGACACCGCCCACGGCCACGTCCGGTTGCTGCTCGACATGGTCCACCGTCTCAAGACCGATCCCGCCACGCAGCACGTCCAGGTGATCGGCGGCAACGTCGCGACCCGTGAGGGCGCGCAGGCGTTCGTCGATGCCGGCGCCGACGCGGTCAAGGTCGGCTTCGGGCCCGGCTCGATCTGTACGACGCGGGTGGTGACCGGCTGCGGCGTCCCGCAGATCACGGCCGTCTACGAGGCGTCCCTGGCCTGCAGGCCCGCGGGCGTCCCCGTCATCGCCGACGGCGGCATGAAGTACTCCGGCGAGATCGCCAAGGCGATCGTGGCCGGCGCCGACTCCGTCATGGTGGGATCGCTGCTCGCCGGCTGCGAGGAGTCGCCGGGCGAGGTGGTGTTCGTCAACGGCAAGCAGTTCAAGTCCTACCGCGGCATGGGCTCGCTGGGTGCGATGAGCAGCCGGGGCAAGAAGTCCTACTCCAAGGACCGCTACTTCCAGGCCGAGGTCACCAGCGACGACCACATCGTCCCGGAGGGCATCGAGGGCCAGGTCGCCTACCGCGGCCCGCTGGCCGCCGTCGCCCACCAGCTGATGGGTGGGCTGAGCCAGTCGATGTTCTACGTCGGCGCGCGCACCGTCCCCGAGCTGCAGGAGAAGGGCCGCTTCGTCCGGATCACCTCCGCCTCGCTCAAGGAGAGCCACCCTCACGGCGTACAGATGACCGTCGAGGCGCCGAACTACGCAGGGAACTGACGGGCTGCGGTTTCCCCGGTCGACCGGGGAAACCGCACGTTGGCAGTGGAAATTCCGGTACCACCGGCGGACTCGCCGACACACTCCGGCCACCAGCGCCCCACCGGATGCCCGTGGCCGAGTCAGTCGGTGTCGAGGTAGAGGCAGAACGGGTGGCCGGCGGGGTCGAGCATGACCCGGACGTCGTCCTGGGGCTGGAACTCGGCCAGCCGGGCGCCCAGCGCGGTCGCGTCCGTCACCGCGTCGTCAACCGACGTGACGCCCACGTCGAGGTGGACCTGCATCTGCTGGTCGCCGGCGCCGGGCGTCGGCCACACCGGCGGGACGTGGTCGGGCTCGAGCTGGAAGGCGAGGTTCGTCGTGTCGGTGGGTCGCACCAGGAGCGTCACGAAACCCGGGTCGCCCTCGTCGAGCTCGCCGCCGAGCAAGCCCTGGTAGAAGCGGCCGAGCCCGACCGGATCGGGGGTCCCGAGGATCGTGCCGAGCCAGCCGGTGAAGCCGCGGATGCCTGCCATGGCGACATCCTGCCGCGACGATGCGTCTCCAGTCACCTGACTTGGCTAGCCTGAACCGGTGACCGAGATCGAGATCGGCCGTGCCAAGCGCGGCCGCCGCGCCTACGGATTCGACGACATCGCCATCGTGCCCTCCCGGCGCACCCGCGACACCGAGGAGGTCAGCGTCGCGTGGCAGATCGACGCCTACCGCTTCGAGATCCCGGTGCTGGCTGCCCCCATGGACTCCGTGATGTCTCCGGCCACCGCCATCGCGCTGGGGAAGATGGGTGGACTGGGCGTCCTCAACCTCGAGGGCCTCTGGACCCGGTTCGAGGACCCGACCGGCCTGCTCGAGGAGGTCGCGAGCCTGCAGGGCGCCGACGCGACCCGCCGGATGCAGGAGATCTACCACGAGCCGATCAAGCCGGAGCTGATCACCGCCCGGCTCAAGGAGATGCGCGCTGCCGGCGTGACCGTCGCCGGCTCGCTCTCGCCGCAGCGCACCAAGGAGTTCGCCAAGGCCGTGGTCGACGCCGGCGTCGACATGTTCGTCATCCGCGGTACGACGGTGAGTGCTGAGCACGTCTCGAGCCAGTCGGAGCCGCTGAACCTCAAGGAGTTCATCTACGAGCTCGACGTACCCGTCATCGTCGGTGGCTGCGCCACCTACCAGGCGGCGCTCCACCTGATGCGCACCGGCGCGGCCGGCGTCCTGGTCGGCTTCGGCGGAGGTGCCGCCCACACCACGCGCACCGTGCTCGGAGTCGCGGTGCCGATGGCCAGTGCCGTCGCCGACGTCGCAGCCGCTCGCCGCGACTACCTCGACGAGTCCGGGGGCCGCTACGTCCACGTCATCGCCGACGGCTCGATCGGGCGCTCCGGTGACATCGCCAAGGCCATCGCCTGCGGCGCGGACGCCGTCATGGTCGGCTCCCCGTTCGCCCGCGCGACCGACGCGCCGGGTCGCGGCTTCCACTGGGGCGGCGAGGCCCACCACCGCCAGCTGCCGCGCGGAGAGCGCGTCGAGTTCGCCCCGGTCGGCACCCTCGAGGAGATCCTGTTCGGCCCCTCGCGCGTCGCCGACGGCACCATGAACCTGATCGGCGCCCTGCGCCGCTCACTGGCGACGACGGGCTACACCGAGCTCAAGGAGTTCCAGCGCGTCGAGGTCGTCGTCGAGTAGTGGCCACCTTCACCCGCACCCGCAAGGACACAGCAGACGTCCCCCACCCCGTCGAGGCTGTCTGGGGCCTGCTGGTCGACCCGGACGCCATCGCCCGGCTGACACCGCTCGTCTCCCGGATCGCCGTCGACGGCCAGGGGCGCTGGGTGTGGAGCCTCCAGCGGGTCCCGGTCCCCGGTCGGCGGCTCGACCTGTCGATGACCCAGGAGATGACCTTCACGCCGCAGAGTCGGATCGAGTTCACCCACACCCCGCTCGAGGACGGCGTCCGGGCCGGCGCCGACGGCTTCTACGGGCTGGAGCCGATCGACGACGGCACCCGGCTCACCATCGAGATCACGGTCACCGCGCGGCTGCCCCTGCCCGGCCTCGCCCGACCCGCGGTGGAGGCCACCATGCATCAGGTGCTGACCCAGATGGGCAACCGGTTCGCGGCCAACATGCTGCGCGAGCTCGGTGGCACCCGATGAGGGTCCTGGTCCTCGGCGCCACCGGCTACGTCGGCTCGCGGCTCGTGCCGGCGCCTGCTCGACGCCGGCCACGACGTGGTGGCGTCGTCGTCACGCGCGCCCCGACCCGACGGACCACGCGTGGGGCGACCAGGTCGAGTGGCGTCGATGCGACGCCACGGTCCGCGACCAGGTCGACCGTGCGCTCGCCGGTGTCGACGCCCTCGTCTACCTGGTCCACTCCCTCGACGCCCCCGGATTCGCCGACCGCGACCGGCTCGCGGCCGGCACCGTGGGGGAGGCGCTGGCCTCCTCGACGGTCCAGCGCGTCGTCTACCTGTCCGGGCTGGTCCCCGACGTACCGCCCGCCCAGCTCTCCGCCCACCTCGCCTCCCGCCACGAGGTGGAGTCGCTGCTCGCGGACTCCGGTCGGTCGGCGCTCGCCCTGCGGGCAGGCGTGGTCATCGGCGCCGGCTCCACCTCCTTCGAGATCATCCGCCAGCTCGCCACGCTGCTGCTGGTCCAGCCCGTCCCGCTGTGGATGAACCGCCGCGTCCAGCCGGTCGCCGTCAGCGACGTGGTCCGGGCGTTGGTCGAGACCATCTCGGACAACACGGCCACGGACCACACCGTCACGGGAAGCCTGGACGTGGGTGGCCCCGACGTCGTCAGCTATCCCGACCTGATGGGCGCCGTCAGCCGGGCGTCCGGGCTGGTCCGGCTGCGGCTGCCCGTCCCGGCGGCGCCGAGTGCGGCGGTCGGTCTCGGCATGGCCGCACTGTCGGCCGCACCCCCACGCACCGCCCTCGCCCTCGCCCACAGCCTGCGCGAGGACATGGTCTGCCGCCCCGACCACACGTGGGTGCCGGCCGACGGACGGCCGCTGCTCGACCTCGACGCCGCCATCGCGCGGGCGCTCGCCGAGGACCCGGACGTGGCGGAGTCGTCGCGACGTGGCGATGCCGGATGGACCCGCGGCCAGGCCGTGGTCGAGGCGCTGCCGTCGCCGGCGTCGGTCCGGGCGGCCGGGTTGCTCGCCGTACGCCGGCTGCGCACCGTGCGGGGCCTCCTCGGCGGGTCGCGTTGAACCCTGCCTGAGAGGATCGCTCCATGACGAGCGCGCTGAGCCCCCAGGCCCGCGAGCGGTCGCTCGCCGCGCTGGCCGCGACCACCGCCGACCAACCGCTCGACGTCCTCGTGGTCGGGGGAGGCATCACCGGGGCGGGCATCGCCAACGACGCGGCGACGCGGGGCCTGGCCACCGGCCTGCTGGAGCAGCGCGACCTGGCCTCCGGCACCAGCAGTCGCAGCTCGAAGCTGATCCACGGTGGGCTGCGCTACCTGGAGATGCTCGACTTCGGGCTGGTCCGCGAGGCCCTGCAGGAGCGTGGGCTCCAGCTGACCCGGCTCGCCCCCCACCTCGTACGACCCGTGCCGTTCCTCTACCCCCTCCACCGCACCCGCGAGCGGCCCTACGTCGGTGCCGGCCTGGCGCTCTACGACGCGATGGCGATGGCCAGCAAGTACGACATGGGTGTGCCCAAGCACCGTCACCTCTTCCGCAAGCAGGTGGCGCGGATGGCGCCCGACCTCCGCACCGAGCACCTCACCGGCGCGATCCGCTACTACGACTGCCAGGTCGACGACGCGAGGCTCGTGCTCGCGGTCGCGCGGACCGCGGCGTCGTACGGCGCCCACCTGGCCACGCGCACCAGGGTCACCGGCTTCCTGCGCGACGGCGGCCGTGTCGTCGGCGTCCGTGCCCTCGACCTGGAGTCCGGCCGCGAGCTCGAGGTGCGGGCCCGGGTCGTGATCAACGCCGCCGGCGTGTGGACCGACGACATCCAGGACCTGGCCGAGGCCGGCCAGCTCCACGTCCGCGCCTCGAAGGGCATCCACCTGGTCGTGCCCCGCGACCGGATCCGGATGGAGTGCGGGTTGATCACGCGCACCACGACGTCGGTGCTCTTCGTCATCCCCTGGGGCGCCCACTGGATCATCGGCACCACCGACACCCCGTGGAGCCTCGACAAGGCCCATCCTGCTGCCAGCCGGACCGACATCGACTACCTGCTCGAGCAGGTCAACCAGGTCCTGCGCGACCCGCTCGACCACGACGACGTCCAGGGTGTGTACGCCGGCCTGCGGCCGCTGCTGTCCGGCGAGACCGAGCCCACCTCGCGCATCTCCCGCGAGCACACCGTCACCGTCCCGGCGCCCGGCCTGGTGATGATCGCCGGGGGCAAGCTGACCACGTGGCGGGTGATGGCCAAGGACGCCATCGACGCCGTCGTCGACCAGCTGGAGGACACGCAGGCACCGGTGCGCACCTGCATCACCGACCGGGTGCCACTCAGCGGCGCCGCAGGTTTCGAGGCCCGGCAGAACCAGCGGGTCATGCTCTCGCGCACCAGCGGCCTCTCGCTGGCGCAGATCGACCACCTGCTCGGACGCCACGGCGGCCTGATCGACGAGGTGCTCTCGCTGATCGCCGACCGTCCCGAGCTCGCCGAGCCGCTGGACGGTGCCGAGGTCTACCTGTCGGCCGAGGTCGTCCACGCCGTCACCCACGAGGGGGCTCGCCACCTCGACGACGTGCTCGCCCGGCGCACCCGGATCTCCATCGAGACCTTCGACCGCGGCACCCACGCGGCCCGGCAGGCCGCCGAGCTGATGGCCGGCGAGCTGGGCTGGGACGCGGTGCGGGTCGACGACGAGGTCGACCACTACCTGCGCCGGGTCGAGGCCGAGCGGCAGTCACAGCGGATGCTGACCGACCAGGAGGCCGACGAGGCCCGGGTGCAGGCACCGGACATCGTGTGAGACCGACGACCTCTTGACATCGAGGGTCCTTGTGTCAAGCGTCTCAGTGGCTACTGGAGGGTAGGCAGCGAGACGCCGGTCACATACCCTCAGTATTCATGAGCGCTCAGACCCCCAGCGGTGGCCCGCTGGTCGACGGACCGGCCGATCCCGAGCACGACCCCACCGCGTCGTACGCCCTCGAGCCTGGTTACGTCCGCGCTCTCACCGACCGGATCATCTCCACGACGGGCAGGAGCGCACCGGTCGAGTCGCCGTTGAACGGTCAGCCGTTGGCTCACGTGCCGCAGTCCTCGACCACCGATGTCGAGGAGGCCGTAGCCCGCGCCCGTCGCGCTCAGGCCGCCTGGTCGGCGACCTCCCTGGAGCAACGCGCGGCCGCGTTGCTGCGGCTTCACGACCTGGTCCTCGACCGGCAGGCCGAGATCTGTGACCTGGTGGGTCTGGAGTCCGGGAAGGCTCGCAAGGATGCGTTCCTGGAGCTGGCGCACGTGGCGCTGACGGCCCGCTACTACGCCCGTACGGCGTCGGAGCACCTCGACACCCGGCGCGTGGCCGGCATGTTCCCCGGTCTCACCCACGTCCAGGTGAATCGCGTCCCCAAGGGCGTCGTCGGCATCATCTCGCCGTGGAACTACCCGTTCACGATGGCGCTGTGCGACGGGCTTCCTGCGCTGCTCGCCGGAAACGCCGTCGTGATCAAGCCCGACGCCCAGACCATGCTCACTGCCCTGCTCGGCGCAGAGCTGCTCGAGCAGGCCGGCTTCCCGCGCGAGCTCTGGCAGGTGGTCGCCGGGCCAGGCAAGGAGATCGGCCCGCCACTGATCGGTGGGGTCGACTACGTGTGCTTCACGGGCTCGACCGCCACCGGCAAGCTGATCGCCTCCCAGTGCGCCGAGCGGCTGATCGGCTGCTCCCTGGAGCTCGGCGGCAAGAACCCGCTGCTCGTGCTGCGCGACGCAGACCTCGAGAAGGCGGCCGAGGGAGCCTGCCGGGCAGCGTTCTCCAACGCCGGACAGCTGTGCGTCGCGACCGAACGGTTCTTCATCGCCGACCAGGTCTACGACCGGTTCGTCGAGCGGTTCGTCGCCCGCACCGAGGCGATGACGCTCGGCGCCGGCCTCGACTGGTCGATCGACATGGGGCCGCTGATCTCGCAGGCCCAGCTCGACACGGTGACGGCCCATGTCGAGGATGCCGTCGCCAAGGGCGCCCGGGTGCTCGCCGGAGGACGCGCCCGGCCGGATCTCGGTCCCTTCTTCTTCGAGCCGACCATCCTCGAGGGGGTCACCCCGGAGATGACCTGCTTCGGACATGAGACGTTCGGTCCGGTCGTGGCGCTGTACCGGTTCCACGACGAGGCCGACGCGGTCGCCCGCGCCAACGACGGCGAGTACGGCCTCAACGCCTCGATCTACAGCGAGGACGGCAAGCGCGCCCGCGAGATCGCCCGGCACATCAGGTGCGGCACGGTCAACGTCAACGAGGGCTTCGGCGCGACCTTCGGGTCACTCGCTGCCCCCATGGGTGGAATGCGCCAGTCCGGCACGGGACGCCGGCAGGGGAGCGAGGGAATCCTGCGCTACACCGAGACCCAGTCGGTCGCCACCCAACGCGGCCTGCGCATCGGTCCCTCGTTCGGTCTCTCGCAGGAGCAGTTCGCCACGGTGATGACCACGAGCCTGCGCGTCCTCAAGAAGCTCGGGAGGGCCTGACCGGTGCCGCACTACGACGTCCTGGTCATCGGCTCCGGCTTCGGCGGCTCCGTCACTGCGCTGCGGCTCACCGAGAAGGGCTACCGGGTCGGTGTGCTCGAGGCGGGCGCCCGGTTCGAGGACGGTGACCTGCCCGACACCTCGTGGGACGTGAAGAAGTTCCTCTACGCCCCGGAGGTCGGGTGCTACGGCATCCAGCGGATCGACATGGTCAAGGACTGCCTGATCATGGCGGGCGCGGGGGTCGGCGGCGGCTCGCTGGTCTACGCCAACACGCTCTACGAACCCCTCGAGCAGTTCTACTCCGACCCCCAGTGGGCCCACATCACCGACTGGCGATCCGAGCTCGCGCCGTACTACGACCAGGCCAAGCGCATGCTCGGCGTGGTCGAGAACCCGCTGCACACCCCGAGCGACGAGGTGATGAAGCAGGTCGCCGAGGAGATGGGTGTCGGCGACAGCTACCACCCCACGCCGGTCGGTGTCTTCTTCGGAGGCCCCGGACAGCGGCCCGGCGAGACGGTGGCCGACCCCTACTTCGGTGGCGCCGGACCGGACCGGAACCCGTGCCGGAACTGCGGCGAATGCATGACCGGCTGCCGGCACAACGCCAAGAACACCCTCGTCAAGAACTACCTCTACCTCGCCGAGCAACAGGGCGCGGTCGTCCATCCGCTCACCCATGTCACCCGGGTGCGGCCTCGGGAGGGGGGTGGCTACCGCGTGGACGCACGCTGGACCAAGGCGAAGCTCTCGCGTCGATCCGCCACCAAGTCCTTCACCGCGGACCACGTGGTCTTCTCGGCCGCGGCACTCGGCACCCAGAAGCTGCTGCACAAGCTCAAGGCCGAAGGGGACCTGCCGCAGCTGTCGGAGCGGCTCGGCCACCTCACCCGCACCAACTCCGAGTCCATCCTGACCTCGATCGCACCCGACCTCACGACCGACTTCAGCCAGGGGATCGCGATCACGTCGTCGTTCCACCCCGATGAGCACACCCACATCGAGCCGGTGCGCTACGGCAAGGGGTCGAACCTGCTGGCCCTGCTGCAGACCGTGCTCACCGACGGCGACGGCCCCCGACCCCGGTGGCGGACCTGGCTCACGGAGCTGTGGGCCGAGAAGTCCGAGCTGCGCAACATCTACGACCTCAAGCACTGGTCGGAGCGCTCCATCTTCGCCCTGGTCATGCAGTCTCTCGACAACTCGATCACCACCTTCCCGAAGAAGACTCCGTGGGGCTGGATCCTGTCGTCCCGCCAGGGGCACGGGCAGCCCAACCCGACCTGGATCCCGGCCGCGAACGACGCCGTACGCCGGATGGCGCGGATCATGGGAGGCACGACTGCCTCCTCGATCGGGGAGCCGTTCAACCGGCCGCTGACCGCCCACTTCATCGGTGGCTGCACCATCGGTGACTCCCCGGAGTCCGGCGTGATCGACCCCTACCAGCGGGTCTACGGCTACCCCGGCCTTCACGTCGTGGACGGGTCGGCGATCTCGGCGAATCTCGGGGTGAACCCGTCGCTGACGATCACCGCGCAGTCCGAGCGGGCGATGGCCTTCTGGCCGAACAAGGGCGAGGCCGACCCGCGGCCGGCGCTGGGCGCGGGCTACGAGCGGGTCACCCCGGCGGCGCCGCTCCATCCCGTGGTTCCCGAGTCTGCTCCCGGGGCGCTGCGACTGCCGATCGTGGGCGTTTCCTGAGGCTGCGGTCCAGACCACAAAAACTCTTTCGTTCGGCCCGTAACCACCCGTTTGGGTCCTCGTTGGGCAGCACGAGACCCGGCCATTTCCTCCCTCCCTGTGTCGGGTCGCACTGGTCCACCGTCACCGCCCGCGGTGCGTGGACGATCAGGGCCCGGCCACCCTCCCTCCCCGGCCGGGCCCTGACGCATTTCCGGGGTCGGGCCGCCGATAGGCTCGGGCCATGCCGGAGACGCCTGATCACGACCTGGTCCTCGTCGTCGACTTCGGGGCCCAGTACGCCCAGCTGATCGCGCGCCGGGTGCGGGAGGCGAAGGTCTACTCCGAGATCGTGCCCCACTCGATGCCGGTCGCCGAGATGCTGGCGCGGAACCCGAAGGCGATCGTGCTCTCGGGCGGCCCGTCCAGCGTCTACGCGGAGGGCGCGCCGGGCATCGACCGGGACATCTTCACGGCCGGGGTGCCGGTCTTCGGCATGTGCTACGGATTCCAGCTGATGGCCCGCGGTCTCGGCGGCGAGGTCGCCGAGACCGGTGCCCGCGAGTACGGCCGCACCCGGGTGAGCGTCACAGACCCGGGAACGCTGCTGGCCGACCTGCCCACCGAGCACACCGTCTGGATGTCCCACGGCGACTCGGTCATCGCCGCACCCGCGGGCTTCGACGTGCTGGCCTCCACGGCGGTGACCCCGGTCGCGGCGTTCGAGGACGTCGGCCGCGGGCTCGCCGGCGTGCAGTGGCACCCGGAGGTCCTGCACACCGAGCACGGCCAGCGCATCCTCGAGCACTTCCTGCTCGAGATCGCCGGCTGCCGGCCGACCTGGACGATGCTCAACATCATTGACGAGCAGGTCGACCTGATCCGCGAGCAGGTCGGCACCGGGAGGGCGCTGTGCGCGCTCTCCGGTGGGGTCGACTCCGCCGTCGCCGCCGCCATCGTCGAGCGCGCCATCGGCGACCGTCTCACCTGCGTGTACGTCGACCACGGGATGATGCGGCTCGGCGAGACCGAGCAGGTCAGACGGGACTTCGAGGAGGTCTTCAGCCAGCTCGACGTGGTCGACGCCGCCGACCAGTTCCTCGACGCGCTCGAAGGGGTGCGCGACCCCGAGGAGAAGCGGAAGATCATCGGCCGCGAGTTCATCCGGACCTTCGAGGCCGCCGAGGTGCGGGTCTTCGGCGACCTCGCCTCCGGCGCAGCCCTGACGGCCTACCTGGTCCAGGGCACCCTCTACCCCGATGTGGTCGAGTCCGGTGGCGGCCACGGCACGTCCACCATCAAGTCCCACCACAACGTGGGCGGGCTCCCCGACGACCTGCAGTTCGAGCTGATCGAGCCGCTCCGCACCCTCTTCAAGGACGAGGTCCGCGCCGTCGGAGAGCAGCTCGGCCTGCCCCCCAGCATGGTGTGGCGCCACCCGTTCCCCGGCCCCGGCCTCGGCATCCGGATCATCGGGGAGGTCACGCGCGGCCGCCTCGACATCCTGCGTCGCGCCGACGCGATCGCCCGCGAAGAGCTGACGAAGTCCGGGCTCGACCGCGACATCTGGCAGTTCCCGGTCGTGCTGCTCGCGGACGTACGTTCGGTGGGCGTCCAGGGCGACGGCCGCACCTACGGCCACCCCGTCGTGCTGCGCCCGGTCACCTCCGAGGACGCGATGACCGCCGACTGGGCCCGCATCCCCTACGACGTGCTGGAGATCATCTCGACCCGCATCACCAACGAGGTCGAGGAGATCAACCGGGTCACCCTCGACATCACCTCGAAGCCGCCCGGCACCATCGAGTGGGAGTAATTGTCTCCAAGCCGTGGCACGACTCACGCTCACGCTGATACCTCCGGGGAGGCTGAGCGCCACTAGGCTCCTCCGCATGGATCTGGACGGGCTGACCGCTGAGGTCGACGCACTGCTCGTGGACGCCGACGAGGCGTTCGCGAAGCAGTACCCCGGCACCGGGTCGGAACGGGGGCCGATCCAGACGTTGTACGTCGCGGCCGGGGACTTTCATGACGAGTACGTGCGCGAGGCCGGCCGAGAGGCCGAGCAGCTGCTGCTCGAGCATGCGGAGGGGTTCCTCCGGGTGCTCGGTGGCGACGACGCACTGATGGGCCGCGTGCTCGACAAGCTGGCCACCGAGCCGGTCGAGGACCTGCGGATCGACTTCGCCGAGCCCGCACGCGACGACGCGGCCGAGGAGGCCCGGATCTCCGAGGCTGCCCTGGCCTGGGGCGTGGCGGCGGAAGCCGGCGCGCTGGGCACGTGCGGAGGCATCCGGGTTCCCGGACTGGGCGCCCCCGATCGCACCCGCTCGATCCGCACCGTGGGCCGGTTCCTCGACGTCCTGGGTGAGATCCCCGAGGGCTTCGTGGTGACGGTCCCGTCGGTGACGACCATCGCGGAGATCGAGGCCATGGTGCGGCTGGCCGACCTGATCGAGAAGGACCTCGACGGACGACTCGCCTTCGAGGTGCAGCTCGAGGGCCCGCAGGCCGTCCTCGGGCCGCAGGGCTCGGTGCTGGTCTCCAAGATGATCCACCACGCCGAGGGCCGATTGCGGTCGGTCCACCTGGTCCCCGATGGCTTCGGCGGTGAGCGGCTGGCCGATCACGCGCTGACGTTGGTGCGCGCCGCCACCCACGGCACCGGGGTGCGCGTGGCCGACGGCTCGACGCTCGCCGTACCGCTGCCGGAATCCGTGGTCGACGGGTGGCAGACCCACCTCGACGGCGTCCGTCACGCGCTGGTCCGTGGCTTCGTGCAGGGCCGCGACAGCCACAGCTCGCAGCTCCCCACGCGGTACGCCGCGACGTTCGCCCACCAGTCATCCGAGGCGACTCGAGGCTGACGCCGGTCAGTGGAAGACGTGGAACTCGCGGGTCACGCCGGCGACGTCGAGGATGACCTGGCCCTCGTCGCGGGAGATCTTCCAGTCGTGCCGCAGATAGCCGCGACCGTCGGCCCCGACCTCGATCCGGTCGTAGTCACACCCGACGCACCACGGCTCACCGTTGACCCGCCGTACGCTGACCAGCGGGGTGGTCGAGCTGCGCAAGCCGGAGACCCGGACGTCATACCAGGTGCACGGTCCGCCGACTGAGTTCACGCACGGGTCCTCGGAGCGGATGAACTCCACCGTCGGCGGCTGGGCGCGGCCACACTCGCGGACCGCGCGGCTGGCCGACTGCGTGCCGTCGCCGGCCGGTGGCGAGGCTGCGGAAGCGCGCGCAGGTCCGCACGCCACCCACCTCGGTCTCCACCGTGACCTTGCGGCGGATGGGGTCCCAGCCGTGGCCGGTGTCGGCCTCGAGCGAGACGTCTGCCGACCCGCGATAGTGCGGTGCCGTCACCGCGAAGGTCACCGATCGGTATCCGCTCGCGGCCGAGACCCGTGGCGGCGCGGGGGTGGGCGGCGGCGTCGCCGATCTCGCGTGGCAACGGTGGTCCCCGCCTCGCCGGACGTGAGTGGTGCTCGGCGCCGTGGTCGCTGCGCCATCGTCACCCGACAACGCCACCGCGGCGGCGACCCCGCGCGACGAGCACGAGCACCGCGGCTACGGCGAGCAGCCAGACCGCGCGCGGCTCCGCGGCGCGTCGTCCTCGGGCGTGGCGGTCGGTCGGAGGCGTGGCGCGCCGCCGACCGGATGCCTCGGCTCACCGGACCTCACGGGACCGGGATCGTCGAGTCACGCACGATCCCAGGAGCCGCTGGCGACCGCGTCGGCCGTGGCCAACCGCTGTTCCGGGTCCTTCTGCATGGTGTCGACCAGCACCTCGTCGATCCGCTGGTCGACCGGGTGGCCGGTGTCGAGCTGGGGGTCGGTTCGTTGATGTGGGAGTTCATCATCTGGAAGTCGGTGCCGGAGTACGGCGCGTCGCCGGTCAGCACCGCCCACAGCAGGCAGCCCACGGAGTAGACGTCGCCGCGCTCGTCGGCGGCGTGCCCGAAGTGCCGCTCGGGTGCCATGTAGGCGGGGCTGCCGACCAGGGCGCCGGTGCGGGTCAGGCCTTGCTGGCCGTCGATCGCGATGCCGAAGTCGCACAGGTAGGGGATGCAGCCCCTCGGAGCGGTTCCAGAGCAGCACGTTCCCGGGCTTCACGTCGCGGTGGATCACGCCGCTGGCGTGCGCGTCCGCGAGCGCCTCGCACACCTGGGCGACCAGCAGCAGGGCGGAGCGGCGGTCGAGGGGCCCGTTGCTCTGCAGCCAGTGCTGCAGGTCGCCGTCGGGGAAGAGCTCGGTGACGAAGAAGACGGTGTCGTCGTGCTCGCCGTACTCGTGGATGCCCACGATGTGCGGGACCGGATCCTGGCCAGCACCGACGCCTCGCGCGCGAAGCGCGCCTGGTAGTCCCCGCGGTCGGGCAGCGACGGCAGCACGATCTTGAGCGCCACCGAGCGGTCCAGGACGCTGTCGACGGCCTCGTAGACGATGCCCATGCCGCCGTGACCGAGCTCGCGGATGATCCGGTAACGACCGCCGTACTCGTCGCCCGTCCTCGGAAAACCAGCCATCCCCGCCTCGATACCCGTCGGTCGTCCGGACAGTCTCACCCGGACGCGGAGATTTTAACGGCTATCGGACGTTTCAGGTGCCGTTGGGTCGACTCAGCGTCAGACGCGGAGCGGCTCCTGAGCGGTGTCCGGGTCCTGGCGCTGCCCCACGTCGGACGACCCGCCCCGGTCGAGCTGGCTCGGCCACCAGATCTTGCCGCCCAGGTCCAGGTTGATCGCGGTGACGAGCACCGACCGGACGATCATGGTGTCGAGCAGCACGCCGAGGGCGACCGCGACGCCGAGCTCGGCGAGGAACACCAGGGGAAGGGAGCCCAGCACCAGGAAGGTGGCCGCCAGCACGAGTCCTGCCGACGTGATCACGCCACCCGTGGAGGACAACGCGATCAGCGAACCCTTCCGCGTGCCGTGGGTCGCGGTCTCCTCCCGCACCCGGGTCATCAGGAAGATGTTGTAGTCGATCCCCAGCGCGACCAGGAACACGAAGGCGAACAACGGGAAACTCGGGTCGGAGCCGGCGAAGCCGAAGACGAACTCGAACAGCAACGCCGAGAGCCCCAGCGCCGCTCCGAAGGACAGCACGACCGTCGCCATCAAGATCAGCGGCGTCACCAGCGCTCGGAGCAGCCCGACGAGGATCAGGAACACGACCAGGAGCACGATCGGGATGATCACCAGTCCGTCTCGGTTCGAGGCGACCTTGGTGTCGAGGTAGAACGCCGACCCACCGCCCACGAGGGCGTCGGCACCCTCCACGCCGTGGGCCGCGTCGCGGGCAGACTCGACGATCTCGAACGCTGCCGTCGAGGAGATGTCCTCGCTCACGGTCTGCTCGAAGTAGACGCGGTCGGAGCCGACCGGCTGCGGCTCGGTGGGCGTGCCCAGGCCGGCCACACCGGACAGGGCGTCCTGGACCGATGCCAGCTCGCCACTGTCGGTGACCACCTGGATGGTGTTGGAGTTGTCGGCCAGTCCGTGCTCGGTGAGCAGCTTCTGGCCCAGGATGGAGTCGAACTCCTTGGTGTAGGTGTCCTCGGTCGACAAGCCGGACGTGTCGAGCCGGAACAGCCCGAGGCAGGCCAGGAGCAGCAGCCCGGTCGTGACCAGCCAGACGCCGCGTGGGCGCACACTGATCCGGCGGCCGACCTTGGCCCACAGACCGGCGGTGGTGGGTTCCGGGGAGCCGAAGGTGGGACGCTTGGGCCAGAAGACCCAGCGCCCGCAGCACACCAGCAGCGCCGGCAGCAAGGTGACCATCACCACGAACGTCACGGCGATGCCGATCGCGTTGACGGGGCCGAGACCGGCGGTCGAGTTCAGGTCGGCGAAGACCAGGCACAGCATCCCGACCGCGACCGTGGCGGCACTCGCGAGGATCGCCGGCGCGGCGCGGTGCAGCGCGACGGCCATCGCTTCGTGACGGTCGGCGTGCCGTCGTAGCTCCTCGCGGTAGCGCGCCACCAGCAACAGGGCGTAGTCGGTCCCGGCGCCGATCACCAGGATGCTCAAGATCGCCTGGCTCTGCCCGTTGACGGTGAGGTCGGCGTACTTCGCGAGGAGGTAGATGAGACCGGTGGCCACGGTGTTGGCCACCACGACGCAGATGATCGGCAGCAGCCAGAGCACCGGGCTGCGGTAGGTGAGGAGCAAGATGACGATCACGACCATCAGCGTGATCATGATCAGGTTGGTGTCGATGCCTTCGAAGGACTCCGCTGAGTCGGCCGCCTGACCACCGAAGCCGGCGAGGTGGACGACCCCACCCTCGATGTCGGCGATGTCGCGGATCTCGTCGGCGACGGGAGGTATGTCGTTCCACCCGTTGGCGCCGAAGTTGAGGACGAGGTAGAGGTAGGCCACTTCGCCGTCCTCGGAGACCAGCGGTGGCACCTGCTGGCCCTGGTCGGCGAGCTCCTGCGCTGAGCCGGGACTGAGCACCCCACGCTCGGTCACGCCGTCGATCTCCGCGATCTCGGCCGCCTGCTCGTCCATGCGCGCGAAGTCCTCGTCGGTGAGGCCCGAGGAGCGGTGATAGACGACGAGGGTCGGGATGTCGTTGGGGTCGACCGTCGCGGAGAGCTCCTCGAGCACCTTGGTCGACTCCGCCGATGACGGCAGCCAGCTCGAGGCCTCGTTGTTCTGGACGTCGACGAGCTTGGCCGAGAACGTCGACATGCCGCCGGCGATGAGGAGGGCGATCACGACGACGACCCACTTGGTCACGGGACCGGTCAACCTGCCGGCGATCTGTCGATGCATGGGAGAAACTCCATCACGAGGTGGCCACGTAAATCATCAGGGTTTTCACCCATCTGACCGCGGTCGCCCGTGAGATCCATCGGTTCTCAGCAGCCGGTCTGGACCACTTCCCTAGATGCCGAGGCTGCGGCCGATGATCTCCTTCTGGATCTCGGTCGTGCCGCCGTAGATCGTCGAGACTCGGCTGTCCAGGTAGGCCTTCGCGATCGGGAACTCGGTCATGTAGCCGTAGCCTCCGTGGAGCTGCACGCCCTGATTGACGATCTTGTTCTGGAGCTCGGTGGCCCACCACTTGATCATCGCGGCGTCGACGGCGGTCAGCTCGCCGACGACGTGCCGTTCGACGCAGCTGTCGAGGAATGCGCGGGCGACGCGGGCCTCGGTGGCCATCTCTGCGATCAGGAACCGGTTGTGCTGGAACTTCCCGATCGGGCGGCCGAACGCCTCGCGCGTCTTGGCGTAGTCGACGCACATGTCGACCACGGCCTCGATCGCCGCCACGGCCTGTGCGCCGATGATGAGCCGCTCCTGCGGAAGGTTCTGCATCAGGTAGAGGAAGCCCTGCCCCTCCTCGCCGAGCAGGTTCTGCTTCGGCACGCGGACGTCGGAGAAGGACAGCTCGGCGGTGTCCTGAGCGTGCAGCCCGATCTTCTCGAGGTTGCGTCCGCGCTCGAAGCCGGGCATGTCGCGCTCGACGACCAGCAGGCTGATGCCCTGGTGGCCGGCGTCGGGGTCGGTGCGGGCGACCACGATGACCAGGTCGGCGTTGATGCCGTTGCTGATGAAGGTCTTGGAGCCGTTGAGGACGTAGTGGTCGCCCCCATCGGCACTGGCGACGGCGGTGGTGCGGACCCCTTGCAGGTCGGAGCCGGCGCCTGGTTCGGTCATGGCGATCGCGGTGATGAGCTCGCCGCTGACGCAGCCGGGGAGCCAGCGCTGCTTCTGCGCCGGCGTACCGAGGCTGGTCAGGTAGGGGACGATGATGTCGCTGTGGACCGAGAACCCGGGGCCGGACGCGCCGGCGCGGGTCTGCTCCTCCGACAGCACGACGTTGTAGCGGAAGTCGGTGACGCCGGCGCCGCCGTACTCCTCGGGGACGTCGAAGCAGAGCAGCCCGGCTTCGCCGGCCTTCTGCCACAGCTCCCGCGGGACGATGCCCTCGCGCTCCCACTGGTCGTGGTGGGGCGACACCTCGCGCTCGAAGAAGGTGCGGGCCGTCTTGCGGAAGTCCTCGTGTTCGGCGTCGTAGAGGGGGGTCACGACACCCATTCCTTCATCTGAGCCACCGTCGCGGCCGGGTCGTCGCTGGCCGGCATCACCGTCAGGTGGGTCACGCCGGCTTCCCTGAACGCCGCGATGCGTTCCTTGACGTACGACGCGGGGCCGACCAGGTTGCACGCCTCCAGCCACTCGGTGGGGACCAGCGCCTCGGCCTCCTTCTTCTTGCCCGACAGGTAGAGGTCCTGGATCTCCTCGGCCTCCTGCTCGTAGCCGTAGGACTTCGCGACGTCGTTGTAGAAGTTCTTGCCCTTGGCCCCCATGCCGCCGACGTAGAGGGCGAACAGCGGCCGGGCGAAGTCGAGCAGCGCCTTGGTCTCAGGGCCCTCGCCGATCGCGACCATGCCGCCCGCGGAGATCTGCAGCGGTCCCAGGTCGGGCTGTCGCTGCGCCTGCCCGGCCTCGAGCGCGTCGCCCCAGACGAGGTGCGACTTCTCCGGATGGAACAGGTGCGGGATCCAGCCGTCGGCGATGGTGGCGGCCTGCTCGACGGACTTCGGGCCGAGCGCGGCGATCCAGATCGGGATCGTGTCACGCTCGGGGTGGGTGAGCATCTTCAACGGCTTGCCGAGGCCGGTGACCGCGCCGTCCTCCTTGGTCAGCGGCAGCTTGAACACGCCGTCGGAGGTGAGCCGCTCGCGCTGGAGACCGCGCCGCACCAGGTCGATGATCTCCGCCGTCCGGCCCAACGGCTTGGAGTAGGGCACGCCGTGCCAGCCCTCGATGACCTGGGGACCGGACGCGCCGAGGCCCAGCACTGCCCGGCCGCCGGAGACGTTGTCGAGCCCGGCAGCGGTCTGCAGCAGAGTGCCCGGGGTCCGTGAGTAGATGTTGAGGATCGCGGAACCGATCTCGACCGTCTCGGTCTTGGCGGCCAGATACCCCATGAGCGTGGGGGAGTCGAAGCCGTAGGCCTCGGCGACCCAGACCAGGTCGAGGCCCGCCCGTTCGAGCTCGGCCACCTGGTCGGCCGCCGTGCGCGGATTCCCGTCGTACATCAACGTGTAGGTGAGCTTCACCGGCTCATCGTGACAGTAGCGCTGTCACGATCGCAAGGAGCGTTCGATCAGTGACGCCCGTTCCAGGAGTCCCAGAGCGCGGCGTAGGAGCCACCGGCCTCGACCAGCTCGTCGTGGGAGCCGAGCTCGGAGATCCGGCCGTCCTCGACCACCGCGACCCGGTCTGCGTCGTGGGCCGAGAACAACCGGTGGGCGATCGCGATCACCGTGCGGCCCTCGAGCACTGCGGCGAGCGACCGTTCGAGGTGACGGGCCGCACGGGGGTCGATCAGGGACGTCGCCTCGTCGAGCACCAACGTGTGCGGGTCTGCCAGCACCAGCCGGGCGAGCGCGACCTGCTGGGCCTGGGCGTCGGTGAGTGCCCGCCCTCCTGAGCCGACGACTGTCTCGAGCCTGTCCGGCAGCGCCTCCACCCACTCCAGCGCGTCCACGGCCCGCAGTGCCGCCCGGATGTCGTCGTCGTCGGCACCCGGAGGTGCGGCCAGTGCGAGGTTCTCGCGCACGCTGCCGACGAAGACGTGGTGCTCCTGGGTGACCAGCGCGACGTGGCCGCGCAGGTCTGACAGCGGGAGCTCCACCAGGCCCACGCCACCGACGGTCACGGCGCCGGTCCGCGGTGGGTGGATGCCGGCCAGCAGCCGACCCAGCGTCGACTTGCCCGCGCCGGAGGGACCGACCATCGCGATCCGTTCCCCGACCCCGACGTCGAGGTCGACGCCGTGGAGCACGTCACGGCCGTCGACGTAGGAGAACCGGACGTCGTCGGCCGCGATCTGCTCCCCGTCGGGTCTGGCGCCGGAGACCTCGCGGTCGTCGGGCACCTGCGCAACGCCGAGCAGCCGCGCCAGCGACGCCGCCCCGACCTGGAGCTCGTCGAGGATGCTGACGATCCGGTCGACCGGATCGATCAGCATCTGCACGTAGAGCGTGGCGGCCGTGACGTCGCCCAGCGAGGCCTGGCCCTGCGTGTAGAGGTACCCGCCGAACAGCAGGGTCGTGACCGTCGGGATCAGGTAGGCGATCTCCATGCTCGGGAAGAACACCGTGCGCAGGTACAGCGTGTAGCGCTCCGCGTCGTAGGAGTCCGAGATGTCGCGGTCGATCTGCTCGATCCGCTCCTCGCCGAGGTTGAGCGACTCCACCGTGCGGGCGCCCTCGACCGTCTCGGTGAGCGTGGCGTTGATCTGGGAGTACGTCGCGGACTCGCGCAGGTAGCCGGCCTTGGCCCGGGCGAGGTACCAGCGCAGGCCGATCACCAGTGGCGGGACGCCGAGCAGGCAGGGCAGCACCACCCACCAGCCGACGCTCACCGCCGCTCCGAACGTGAGGACCGCGGACACGACCGCGATCGTCCACTCCGGGAGCGCGTGACGGACCGACCAGCCGAGCTGGTCGACGTCGCGGCTGGTGCGGGTCAGCAGGTCGCCCGACCCGGCGGATTCGACGACACCGACCGGCAGCGCGAGGGCGTTGCCCACGAAGTCCTCGCGCAGCTCGGCGAGCACCTGCTCGCCGAGCGCCTGGCTCAGGAACCGGGCGTAGCGGGTGAGCACGGTCTGGACGACCAGGAACCCCGCGAGCAGCAGCACGATCCGGTCGACGACCGCCTCGGTGGTGCCGCGCTCGACGGACTGCACGAGGTCGCCGAGCAGCCGCGGCGCGGCCAGGGCCGCCAACGCCGCTCCGGTGTGGAGGGCCAGGGCGCCCCACAGCATCCGCGGGTGGCGACGGGCGATCGACACGGCGTAGCGGCGGACGGCCGGGCCATCGGAGATCGGCAGCGCGACCCTCATCGAACGGTCCCCTCGGGCCGGACCTGCGGTTCGGCCTCGCGGGTCACCACGCGGCGGTACGCCGGCTCGCGGTCCAGCAGCTCGGCATGGGTACCGGTGGCCACCACGCGGCTTCCGCGCAGGAAGGCGACCGTGTCGACCGCATCGAGCACCAGGGGGCTGCTGCTCGTCACCACGGTGGTGCGGCCGGCGCGGTGGGCACCGAGCTTGGCTGCGATCCGGGCCTCGGTGTGGGCGTCGACGGCCGAGGTCGGCTCGACCAGGACCAGGATCTCGGGGTCGGTGAGCAGCGCACGAGCGAGGACGAGCCGCTGTCGTTGGCCGCCGGAGAAGCTGCGGCCGCGTTCGGCGACCATCGAGTCCAGTCCGTCCGGCAGCGCCTCGAGGATGTCGTCGGCGCTGGCGGTGTCGAGCGCGCGAGCCAGGTCGCCGCTGCCGTGCACGTCGAGGCGTTCGCGGAGCGGACCCGCGAACAGCATGCTGGCGGTGTCGGACACGACCACCCGGCGTCGTACCTCGGAGCGGCAGAGTGCCGGGAGCGGGACGCCCCCGAGCGTCACGTCGTCGTCGACCTCCGGCGCACACATGCCGAGCCGGTCGGCGAGGGCATTGACCTCGTCAGGCTGCTCGGAGACCAACGCGGTCACGCGACCGGGCTCGATCCGGAGCCCGGTGCGAGCGTCGGCGAGGACCGCACCGGGAGCGGGAGAGTCGGCCGGGTCAGCCGGCTCGACGTAGTCGGACGTCAACGCGAGCACGGTGCAGATCCGGCGGGCCGACACCAGGCCGCGGATCACCTTGTCGGCGTACTCCGTGGCGGTGCGCAGCGGGATCAGCAGGAACGCGGAGTAGCCGTAGAACGCCACCAGCTCGCCGGCGGTGATCTCGCCGTTCACGGCGGCCCGCCCGCCGAGCCACACCACCGTCACCACGAAGAGTCCGGGCAGGAAGACCTGGAGCGCGTCGAGGACCGACTGGAGGCGCGCCACCTCGACGCCGGCCCGGCGAGTCGTCTGCGACTCGCGCCGGTAGCGGTCGTGGAAGACCTGCTCGCCACCGATGCCGCGCAGCACGCGGAGCCCGCTGACGATGTCGGTTGCTGTGTTGGACAGCTCGCCCATGAGGCCGCGTTGATGGGCGGAGCGACGCTGGAGCGGGCTGAGGATCGGGGCGATCAGCAGCATCAGCAGGGGTACGCCGAGCAGCACCACGAGTCCGAGCGTCACCGATGTCTGCAGCAGGATCACCGAGACCAGCACGAACGACACGACCGCTCCCGAGAACCGGGCGGTGACGTCCATGACCATGCCGATGTGGGACAGGTCGCTGGTCCCGATCGCGACGACCTCGCCGGTGGAGACCTTGCGCGGGAGCGTCCCGCCGAGGTGGGTCGTCTGCCGGCCGACCAGCTGCACGACCCGGTAGGCCGAGGTGAGCCAGTTCGTGACCGCGAACCGGTGCCTCATGATGCCGCTGCCCGCCTGCACCAGGCCGATCAGGAACATCAGCCCGGCGAGCTGGAGCAGCCTGCTGGTGTCGCGGCCGGCGACTCCTTCGTCGATGGCTCGTCCGAGCACAGCGGGCATCACCGCCTGGCTGCTCATCCAGATGATGCCGAAGAACATGCCTCCGAGCAGCGTGGGCCACTGGCCACGCGCGACCCACCACAGGAACCGTGCCGGGGACCGGTGGTCCGCGGAGCCGGGATGGGGGAGGGGGAGGAGGCGCACCGCACCAGCCTAGGGAGCCGGGCGGTGCGCCTCGACCGGGTTTTACCGGGTCGCCACTCGCGACTGCCGGATCGAGGTCCGGCTCAGCGTCAGAAGACGAAGAGCGCCAGGACCAGGATGACCGCGATGACGAGGGCGATGATGGCAATGGTGCGAGTGTTCACGGTGACTCCTTTGTCGGTGAATGGTGTCGCAGAGTGTCGCATTTCCCCGTGGGGGTGCAACTCGTGACGCGCTGACCCGGGATCGTGTCTCAGCCGGCGAGTCCCTCGATGACCTCGGCGGTCGGCAGCCCGGAGAAGAGGCGGCCGGGCAGCAACAACTTGGATCGACGTACGCCGGATCCGATGAGCGCGACCTCGAGCTCGAGGACCCGGACGTCGACGAACAGTCGCCAGTGGCCCGGGAGACCGATCGGCGTGATCCCGCCGTACTCCATCCCGGACTCTGCCACCGCACGGTCCATGCTGAGGAACGAGCACTTCCGCACGTCCAGCAGTCGCTTGACGCAGTTGTTCACGTCGGCTCGGGTGTCGGAGCGGACCAGGCAGGCGGCGACCCGCTCCTCGCCGTCCCGCTTGCCGGCCACGACCACGCAGTTCGCACCGGCCTCGAGCGGCACGGCGTAGGCCTCCGCACACGCAGCGGTGTCGGCGAGCTCCGGATCGATCTCGGCCACCCCCACCTCGGCGGCCGCAGACCACCCCGACAACGCCGCACGGACCTGCTCGGCGAGCAGGTCCGTGCGGGTCAGGGCTGGTTCGACGTGGAGGATCCCGAGGGTCGGCAGGGTCACGCCGCCAGACTAGAGGGGCGTCATCGTCGGCGCCGCGCGGCGAGGGTCATCGCGACCAGCCCGGCGCCGCCGGCTGTGACCCAGGGGATCGGCATCAGCCAGCGGATGTCGTCGTCGGCGACCACGTTGCCGGCGACCAGTGCCCAGATCAGGACCATGCCGGCGAAGGCGACGCCCATCACCAGGTGCCCCACATTGACCGGGTGGCGCCAGGAGTCGTCCGCCGCACGGGCGTCGTCGGTGGGCAGGGTCTCGGTGTCGTCGTAGTTGCTCATGGTGGTCACTCCGTGCCGATCGTGATCTCGCCGAAGGACAGGTCGGCGATGAGGGTGAGTGACGGGGCGTCCGGGCCGCCGTCGTAGGAGTGGACGACGCGGCTCGAGAAGCCACCGCCGTCGCGGTCGAAGATGTCGTAGCCACCCGGACCGTCGATGGTGGCATCGACCTCCACGTCCAGGCCGCGGGGGACCACCACCTCGATCGCGGCGGCGCTCCCCGTCAGCTCGATGGTGCGACCGTCGAGACCGTCCAGGTCAACGACCTCGGTCAGGTCGACGAGAAGATCACCGGTGCTGACGTTGTAGATGTCGGAGACCTCGGCGGAGGTCGACGGGGTGTACTCGTAGCGCTCGCCGTCCCACCGGTCCGCGGCAGTGGTGGCGGCGACGATCGCGAAGGCGATGACGCCGATGAAGGTCAGGCCACCAGCGCGGCCCATCACCGAGCCGATGATCAACATGGTGGCGATCACGCCGAGAGCCAGCGCTGGGTACGCCGAGTCGATGACCGGCGCGCCGGCCGCGTCGAGGATCCCCAGCACGCCCTCGCTGAAGGCGATCAGCAGCAGCGTGAACCAGAACAGTTTCGGTCCGCGCTTGCGCGGGTCCCGCGGCCGAGGGGCGACGTACGGCGGAGCTGGCGCGGCGCCGGGAGCACCGGGTCCGGCCGACCCTTCCGGGGGCGTCCACCCGGCCCGGCGCTCGGCACGGTCACGGCTGCGGCTGAGCCACACGAACGCGATCAGGCCGATGATGGCCAGCGGCCAGGGGAACCAGAAGGCGCCCCAGGAGTCGCCGACCAGCGCGAGCGCGGCGATCACTCCCAGTGCGATGAGCGCAATGGTGCGGCTGCGCTCGTCGAGGTGCACCGCGGCGCGCTCGCGGTCATCCTCGGGCACCAGTGCCCACCCGGCGGCGTAGAGGATCAGACCGGCACCACCGAAGAAGGCGAGCACGACGAAGCCGACGCGCAGGATCAGGGGGTCGACGTCGAGGTGCCGGGCCAGGCCGCCGGCGACACCGGCGACCTTGCGGTCCCCGGTCGAGCGGCGCAGCCGGGTCAGGTCGCGGATCTCGTCGCGGGTGACCCGCGGACCGCCGTCGGCCGAGGCGGCGGTCGTGGGGTCGGTCGTGTCCTCGCCCGAGGACTCGTCAGAGGACTGGGCCGAGGACGGTGGTGGCGGTGTGGGGTTCATGGCTCCAGCGTGAAGGACTCGGTCGGTGGTGACCATCGGGGACGACCCTGATCCTGCCCGGTTCCGCACGGCGCCGCCTCAGGGTCGGATCGGGGGTTCGCCTCATGGTCCGACCCCGGTCGCTGTGTGACGATGGATCACGAGATGAGTACCACTACCGCCGACGCTGCTGCGAGCGTCCACCCCCGTGATCCGCGCCGCGCCACCCGTGACAGCCAAGAGCCGATCATCGGCGGCGTCGCGGGGGGTCTGGCGCGCCACCTCGACCTGCCCGTGATGTGGGTGCGGGTGGCCTTTCTCCTGATGGTCACGCTCGGCGGGCTCGGCGTCTTCCTGTATGCCGGGCTCTGGATGGTGCTGCCCAGCGACAACGCGTTCCAGACCGCGGCGCCGGGCATCGAGGGCGCGACTCGTGAGGGCCGTCGCCCCGGGCGGATCCGCCGGCTGACCGACGTCGGTCCGGCGGTGGTGCTCGCCGTCCTCGGTGTCGGTGCCGTCCTGGTCGTCGACGCCGTGGTCGGTCAGGGCTCCCTGTTCTGGGCCGCGCTGCTCGGTGTCGGCGGCATCGCGCTGCTGTGGCGACAGGCCGACGAGGCACAGCGTGAGCGCTGGCTCGACTCGACCGGCAGGGTCGACCCGGTCCGCGTCATCCTGGGCAGCGGCGGCTGGGCGTCGTACGCACGGTTGGCTTCCGGGGTCTTGCTCGTCGTCGGGGCCGTCGTGGTGCTCTCCGTGCGCGGCGGCGGCTCCTACGGGATGGCCGGTGACGTCGCGGCCGTCTCGCTGCTGGCCGTGGTGGGCATCGGCATCGTGGTCGGCCCCTGGATCTACCGGCTCGCCGCCGACCTGACCGCCGAGCGCGCCGAGCGGGTCCGCACCCAGGACCGCGCCGACGTGGCGGCGCATCTCCACGACTCCGTGCTGCAGACCCTGGCCCTCATCCAGAAGAACGCCGACGACGGACCGCTCGTCGCTCGGCTGGCCCGCTCCCAGGAGCGAGACCTGCGCGGCTGGCTCTACTCAGGCGACTCCACCGACGAGAGCACGGTCGCCGGTGCTCTGCGCAAGGTCGCTGCCACCATCGAGGACGCCCACGGAGTCCCCGTTGAGCTCGTCGTCGTCGGCGACCTCCCGTACGGCGAGCCGCTGATCCCGGTGGTGCGGGCGGCCGGCGAGGCGCTCACCAACGCCGCCAAGCACGCCGGCGTCGACCGGATCGACGTCTACGCCGAAGTCACCCCTGCGGCGGTCTCCGTCTTCGTCCGTGACCGCGGGGTCGGCTTCGACCCCGAGACGATCCCCGATGACCGGTTCGGCGTCCGGCAGAGCATCCATGACCGCATGACCCGTCACGGCGGTCAGGCGGAGATCCGATCCACCCCCGGCGAGGGAACCGAGGTGCGCCTGCACCTCCCGGTCGACCCAGGAGGAACCAACGATGAGCAGTGAGACCACCCCGCAACGGCCCGACGGTCCGATCCGCGTCGTCCTCGTCGACGACCACGCGATGTTCCGTTCCGGGGTCCGCGGCGAGCTGGCGTCCGCGTCGGGCGCGGTCGAGATCGTCGGCGAGGCCGGCGACGTCGACCAGGCCGTGACGGTCATCAACGCGCAGCAACCGGACGTGGTCCTGCTCGACGTCCACCTCCCGGGCGGGGGTGGTGTGCAGGTCGTCAAGCGTGCGAAGAGTGCCGCCACCCTCTACCTCGCGCTGTCGGTGAGCGACGCCGCCGAGGACGTCATCGGCACGATCCGCGGCGGTGCCCGCGGGTACGTCACCAAGACCATCACGGGTCCCGAGCTGATCGACGCGATCCGCCGCGTCGCCGACGGCGACGCGGTGTTCTCTCCCCGGTTGGCAGGATTCGTGCTCGACGCCTTCGCCGGTTCGATCGAGGTCGCGGCCGTGGACGAGGACCTCGACCGGCTCACCGAGCGAGAGCGCGAGGTGATGCGCCTGATCGCGCGCGGTTACGCCTACAAGGAGGTCGCGAAGGAGCTCTACATCTCCATCAAGACCGTCGAGACCCACATGTCCTCGGTGCTCCGCAAGCTCCAGCTCTCATCGCGCCACGAGCTCTCCCGCTGGGCCACGGATCGCCACCTCCTCTGACCCCTTCACTCTTTGGGGTGGTTTACAAGTCGGACAGGGTCCGATTCCGTGTGGGGGCCGTCCCCCCACCGGAAAGAGGCACCGTGGCAGAGACCAGCGTGACCACCGTCGACACCGACGACGAGGGAGGTCTGCGGCGGTCGATCACCGGGAAGCAGCTCTTCTTCTACACCCTCGGAGACGTCCTCGGCTCGGGCATCTACGTCCTGATCGGCCTGGTCGCCGCAGCGGTCGGCGGAGCCTTCTGGATCGCCTTCGCGGTCGGGGTGTCCGTCGCGGCGATCACCGGGACGGCGTACGCCGAGCTGGTGACCAAGTACCCGCAGGCCGCCGGCGCCGCGCTCTACGTCAACAAGGCGTTCGGCAGCAAGGTGCTCACCTTCCTGATCACGGTCTCGTTCCTGTCCGCCAGCTTCGCGGCCGCGGGCTCGCTGGCGGGCGGCTTCGCGTCCTACTTCGCCACGCTGTGGGCAGGACCGCCCGCGTTGCTGGTCACGCTGTTGTTCATCCTCGTGCTGAGCATCGTCAACTTCATCGGCATCACCGAGTCGGTCGTCATCAACATGGTGATGGCCTTCGTCGAGATCTTCGGTCTGCTCATCGTGATGGTCATCGCGATCTGGTACATCGCCCAGGGGAATGCCGACTTCGGTGTCCTCACCGAGTTCGACACCGGTGACTCCAACGTCGGACTCGCGATCCTTGCCGGCGTTGCGCTCTCCTTCTTCGCGATGACCGGTTTCGAGAACACCGCGAACGTCGCCGAGGAGACGATCGACCCGCACCGTTCCTTCCCCCGCTCCCTGATCGGCGGCATGATCACCGCCGGCGTCATCTACGTGCTGGTCTCCATGGCCGCGGCCCTGACGGTACCGACGGACACCCTGGCCGATTCCCCGGCTGCGCTGCTCGAGGTGGTCGAGACCGGGATCCTGCCGATCGACACCGGCTTCATGAGCACGCTGTTCTCCATCATCGCGATGATCGCCATCACGAACACCACCCTGGTCGCGGTGGTGACCCAGCCCCGGATCCTCTACGGCATGGCCAACGAGGACGTCGTCCCCGGCGTGTTCTCCAAGATCCACGCCACCCGGCGCAGCCCGTGGGTCGGCCTGGTCTTCAGCGGGGCGGTCGTAGGAGCCCTGCTCGTCGTGGGGACGCTGGCGCCCTCGGTCGAAGGGACACCGCTCGTCGAGCGGCTGGCGCTGGTCACGGTGCTGTTCTTGCTGTTCATCTACGCGCTGGTGATCATCTCGTGCCTCAAGCTGCGCGGGCAGGACGAGGACGAACGCAGCTTCCGCGCCAGCACGCCCTTGCTCATCGTCGGCCTGCTGGGCAACGCGGCCATCCTCGCGTGGTCGGTCTACGACGACCCGACGTCGCTGTACTGGTGTGCCGGGCTGGTCGCCGTCGGCGTGGTGCTCTTCCTCGTCGAGTACCTCTTCGGCCGGAGGAGCGGCCCCCCGGGCGTCGAGCGGGGCGAACCCGTCACCCAGGGAGGAGATCTCTGATGCACGTCGTCGTCGCCACCGACGGCAGCCAGCAGTCGCTGCGCGCCGCCAGGCACCTGAAGTCGTTCGCGGACCCTGCCAAGATCACCGACATCTCGGTCATCGCGGTGATCCGCCCGCTGGCTGCCGTCGCCTTCGCCGATGACCTCTCGCCGGTCGACCGCCGCCGGGCGGACCTGGAGGCGGGTGGCTTCCGCAAGGCCGCGGAATCCTCGGTCGACGCGGTCGCTGCGGAGTTCGACGGGTGGGGGCCCGCCGTGCACAAACGGGTCCGCTCCGGGTCTCCGGCCAACGAGATCATCAAGGCCGCCGGCCAGCTGAGCGCCGGGCTGGTCGTGGTGGCCAGCGGTGGCCGCGGGATCAGCGACACCGTGCTGGTGGGCAGCACGGCGCAGCGCGTCCAGCACTACGCCCCGTGCCCCGTGCTCGTCGTACGTCCCACGCCCCGCAAGAAGAAGTCGAAGAAGAAGGAGTGACTCGCGGGTCCGGCGGGTCAGTGCCGCTCCTCCAGGTTGATCGCGTCGTGCAGCTTGCGGGTCGCGTCCTGCAGCTTCTCGTCGTCTGCTGCGTGCGACTCCATCAGCGCGGCGAGCGCCTCGGCCAGGACGTTCAGCTTCTCCTGTGAGGCCTCGGCGTCCCGCCGGTTGGCGTTCTCGAGGAGGACGAGGAGCAGCAGCGTCAACACGCTCGCGACCGTGTGGATGGCGACCTGCCACTCCTTGAGGTCGACCCACAACGGGACCGAGGCGAACCACGCCACGACGATCGCGGCGCACACGAAGAACATCGCCGGCCCACTCGCTCGCAGGTAGACCTTCTCCACGAACTCCTCGAACCACGAGCGGTCGCTGCGCTTGCCCTCGCGCGCGTCCTTGGCCGTGCCGTCGTCGCCCCGGTTCATGGCGCGACTCTAGGGGCATGCGTGGCATGTCGTCTTCCGGCGGTGGACCGCAGGACTCCGCCTGTCGGGTCGGGACCGTAGGCTGGAACACGCCATGAGCACCCCCATCCCCGTCCCCGGCTTCGCTGCCCCCGAGCCCCAGCAGAAGCGCCAGGGTCCTGACCGCGACCAGCTGCTCGCTGGACTCAACGAGCCGCAGCGGGCGGCTGTGGTCCACGCGGGCGCGCCGTTGCTGGTGGTGGCCGGTGCGGGGTCGGGCAAGACCCGCGTGCTGACTCGTCGGATCGCGTGGCTGATCGGCGAGCGGGGTGCCCACCCGGGTTCGATCCTGGCCATCACCTTCACCAACAAGGCCGCGGCCGAGATGAAGGAACGGGTCGAGGACCTCGTCGGCAAGCGGGCCCGGATCATGTGGGTGAGCACCTTCCACTCCTCGTGCGTCCGGATCCTCCGCAAGGAGATCACGGTCCTGAACAACGAGGGGCTCGGGTTCAAGTCGTCGTTCTCGATCTACGACTCGGCCGACTCCAAGCGGTTGATGACGTTGGTCGCCAAGGACCTCGAGCTCGACCCGAAGCGCTACCCGGTCAACGTGCTGCTCAACTGGATGTCCAACCACAAGAACGAGCTGCACGACGCCGAGGAGGCGGCCCGCGGTGCTCGCAACGGGTTCGAGGAGGCCTGCGCCTCGGCGTACACCTCCTACCAGCGGCGGCTGCGCGAGGCCAACGCGCTGGACTTCGACGACCTGATCATGACCACGGTCCACCTGTTCCAGGCCTACCCCGACGTCCGCGAGAACTACCGGCGCCGGTTCCGGCACGTCCTGGTCGACGAGTACCAGGACACCAACCACGCCCAGTACGCACTGATCCATCAGCTCTGCGCCGACAACCCCGAGGACCTCGACCCCGACTCCGAGCGCGTCCCACCCAGCGAGCTGATGGTGGTGGGCGACGCCGACCAGTCGATCTACGCCTTCCGGGGCGCCAACATCCGCAACATCCTCGACTTCGAGCAGGACTTCCCGAACGCCTCGACGATCCTGCTCGAGCAGAACTACCGCTCCACGCAGACGATCCTCAACGCCGCCAACTCCGTCATCGGCCACAACAAGGGACGCAAGGCCAAGCAGCTGTGGTCCGACGCCGGCACCGGCGAACGGATCGTCGGGTACGTCGCCGACGACGAGCACGACGAGGCCCGGTTCGTGTCCCAGGAGATCGACACCCTCACCGACCAGTCCGGGATCAAGCCGTCCGACGTCGCCGTGTTCTACCGGACCAACGCCCAGTCGCGCGTGTTCGAGGAGGTGTTCATCCGCACCGGCCAGCCCTACAAGGTGGTGGGCGGGGTTCGGTTCTACGAGCGTCGCGAGGTCCGCGACGCCGTCGCCTACCTGCGGATGCTGGTCAATCCCGCCGACGAGATCTCGCTGCGACGGATCCTCAACACCCCCAAGCGCGGGATCGGCGACCGGGCGGTGGCGTGTGTCACCGCGCTCGCCGAGCGGGAGCGGCTCACCTTCTGGGACGCGCTGCGTCGCGCCGAGGACGCACCCGGACTGGCCTCGCGTTCACACAACGCGATCACCGCCTTCGTCGGCATGGTCGAGGAGCTCCAGTCGATGGTCGAGGCAGGGGAGCGGCCCGACGTGGTGCTCGAGTCGGTGCTCGACCGTTCTGGCTATCTCACCGAGCTCGAGGCGTCCGACGACCCCCAGGACGAGACCCGGCTGGAGAACCTCGCCGAGCTGGTGGCCGTGGCCCGGGAGTTCTCCGACGACCCCGAGATCGCGCACTCGCTCCCCGACTTCCTGGAGCGGGTCGCCCTGGTCGCCGACACCGACCAGATCCCCGACGCCCCGGACGGCGACGACTCGGGGGTGGTCACGTTGATGACGCTCCACACCGCGAAGGGGTTGGAGTTCCCGGTGGTCTTCCTGACCGGGCTCGAGGACGGCGTCTTCCCCCACTCGCGCTCACTCGGGGACCAGCCCGAGCTCGAGGAGGAGCGGCGGCTCGCCTACGTCGGCGTCACGCGCGCCGAGCAGCGGCTCTACCTGTCCCGCGCGGTCGTACGCTCCGCCTGGGGCGCGCCCTCCCACAACCCTGCCTCGCGGTTCCTCGACGAGATGCCGATCGACCTCGTCGACTGGCGGCGCACGGAGGCGGCGCAGTCACAGTGGAACCGTCCCGACCTCGCCACCGGCAGCCGCTCCTGGGGCACCCCCACCGCGGCCGGGCGGCGCAACTTCTCCGCCGCGGCCGCCCGCGCCGACGCGGCGTCGAAGGCGAAGGCCACCCGCGAGGTTCCGTCGCTCGCTCCCGGTGACCGGGTCACGCACGACACGTTCGGGCTCGGCACCGTGGTCGCTGTCGAGGGGGCCGCCGACAAGGCCGTCGCCTCGATCGACTTCGGCAGCGAGGGCGTGAAGCGGCTGCTGCTGCGCTACGCGCCGGTCGAGAAGCTCTAGACCGGACGGATCCGCCTGCGCAGGACGAGAAGCGCCGCGCCCGCCGCGACCAGGCCGCCCGTCACACCCGCTCCGAGCCACCTCAGGCCAGGGCCGTCTTCCTCGGAGCCGACCGGTCCGTCGGCCATCCGCGTGGCCGCAGTTTCGTCACCGTCGTCCTCAGCACCGGCGGCAGCGTCGAAGTCGTACGTCGGCCGCTCGACCGACGCGAAGTCGACTGCGAAGCTGAAGGTGCTGTTGGTGCCCTCGTCGTCGAAGGGTGCGACCAGGTTCGACTCGACCTCGGCGCCGGAGAGGTCGAACACGATCAGGTTCTGCTCCGACCCCTGCCGGACCTGGGCCAGCGCGTGGTCGCGGCCGATCCAGCCGAGGAGGTCGACCTGCACGGGGCTCAGCGGAAGCTTCAGTCGCTCCAGCGCCCCTGTGCGGAGGTCGACGGCGGCCAGGTGGCTGCTGGCTCGCCGGGTCTCCAGGAACACGCGCTCGTTCCCGTCGACCAGACCGGTCGAGTAGGAGTCGTCGACGGACTCGATCCCAGGCAACGGCCGGGTGGCCTCTCGCGCTCCGAGGCGCACGAACTGGAGCTCGGTGCCGCCCTTGACGAGAGTGCCGGAGCTCGTGATCTCGGACGGCCAACCGTCCCACCAGTTCAGGTACGAGCCGATGTTGCGCACGAAGGGGTCGGTGTCACCTCGCGTGTCGACGATGGTCGGCGCGGAACTCCCGAAACCGTCGGAGTAGGCGCCTGCGAGTCCCGAGCGCATGAGGGTGTCGGCTTCACCCGCCGTGCTGGCCACGCGCCACACCTGCTCGAAGACCAGATACCGGCTGTCGGGCGACCATCGGATTCCGTAGGGGACCACTGCCCACTGGAAGTCCTGGGCGTTGACGATGTAGGAGTACTGGCTCGGCAACGGTGGATTGCCGGAGATCGTCTCGATCTGGCCGGAGCCCAGGTCGAGGATCCGCACTCCGCTGGCAACGAAGCCGTGCTCCTGTCCCGTCTCCGGAGGGAATGCGCCATGGAAGCCGTAGGCCAACCTGGTGCCATCGGGCGAGAGACTCAGCCCGACCATGCCGGTGCGCCGAACCTCGGGGTCGTCGTAGATCAGGGCGTCGAAGCCCGGCAGCTCGAGCCGGTGGTAGACGCCGTCGTCGGCGGTGACCACGAACGCGCCGGTCGGGTTGGCGACCGCGACGGAGGCGGGGCCGACGGCAAGATCCGACTCCAGCGGCAGGCCACCGTCGCCGAAGACTCCTCGGACGACGCTCGGGATGCCGGGCCGCTCGGCGGGGCTGGGGTCGGGCCGGTCCGTGCTCGGCTGGATCAGGACGCCGAGAGTGACGGCCAGCGCGAACACGCCGACTCCGACCGCGGAGGCGACCAGGATCTCGTGGTGGCGCCGCGCACGTCGGGCCCGGGCCCAGAGGGTCGGGTCGGGGGCAGCCGGCTCGGCCCGTTCGGCGATCCGCGTCATCACGTCGCGCAGCTGGTCACTCATCGGTCCGCTCCGATCAAGGCGCCGAGACCCGGCGCGACGGCTCGCAGCCGGTCGAGGGCTCGGCGGTGGGTGGACTTCACGGTGCCGACCCCGATCCCCAACACCCGGGCAGTCTCGGCCTCGGTCAGGTCCTCGTAGTAGCGCAGCACCAGCACCGTCCGCTGCCGGAGGGTGAGCTCGGCGAGCGCGTGCTCGAGGGCCAGGTGCATGTCGGGGTCGCTTCCGGCGGCAGCCGGGGCGTCATACGCGGGACGGAACGTCTCGACCACTCGCCGGCGCCGCCAGCGAGAGATGTTCTCGGTGTAGAGGATCCGCCGGACGTAGGGCTCGGGTTCGCCCTCGATCCGGTCCCAGGCCCTGGCCGCCTTGAACAGCGCCGTCTGGACGAGGTCCTCGGCGAGCTGGTGGTCGTGGGTGAGGAGGTAGGCGGTCCGGGTCAGCGCCGGAGTCCGTGCGACGACGAAGTCGGTGAATGCTGTCTCGTCGGCCATGGCTGCCATGGGTGTGCCTCCTGCCCTCACCCATGATGACGCCGAGGAGGGCAGGGACGGAGGTCACTCCGTCGGAACTTTCGGTCAGGGCGTGACGCCGTGCACGATGAACGCCGCGTAGGGGTCGACGGGGTCACCGCCACCGGGGCGCACCTCGACGTGGAGGTGGGAACCGGTCACGTTGCCGGTGGAACCGATGGCGCCGATGACCTCGCCGGCGCGGACTTCTTCGCCCTCGCTGACGGCGTAGCTGCTCTGGTGGGCGTACCAGATCTCGGTGCCGTCCTCGAGCGTCACCACGGTCTTGTTGCCGTAGGAGCCGTCGTAGCCGACAGACGTGACGACGCCGTTGGCGATCGACATGATCGCCTGGCCTTCGGTGCCGTTGAAGTCGAGACCGGTGTGATAGCTGGCCCAGAGGCCGTACTCGCCGAACTGGGCGGTGATGATCGAGGGGCTGACCGGGAGCACCCACTGGTTGAGGGCGATCTTGTCCGACTGCTGCTCCGCGAGCTGGGCGAAGCGGGCCAGGGCTGCGTTGCGTCGCTGGGTCATCGCCTCGGCCTTGGCCACCAGGTCGGCGTCGGTGGAGTTGGCCAGGGCGTCGCGACCGGAGCTGCGCGACACCGTGGAGCGGCCCTCGAGGAGGTCGCTGCTCGACTGGCCGCTGTCGCCACCGAGGGCGTTGGCCGCAGCCACCCGGGTGTGGTGCGAGGTCGCCTCGAACGAGGGTTCGGACATCGTGATCGCGCCGCCGGCGGAGGCCGCGAGAGCCGCGAGGCCGACCAGCACCGGGATCGACGGCAGGCCACGGAAGAGCGGGCCACGAGAGCCCGTGTGCGTGCTGGCCTTCCGGCGGCCCGGTCCAGCGGGAGCCGACACGGGAGCCGGAACCTGGGGGGTGGCCGACGCTCGGCGGCGATGGCCGCGAGGTTCCGCTCGGTGGTTACCCATGCAGAGGTGGCTCTTCCAGGCTCGGGGATGTCTGGTCGGGACAACGAGGAGAGACTGTAACGGATTGGTCACGCCCGGGGAAATCCCTGTCAACCTCCTTGTGGGTGAAGCCGGGCAAAATCAGCGTGCCACGTGGCGCTTGTCACGCCTCGGATAGCCTGCGGGCATGAGCGCCCAGAGCAGCAGCCGGATCCGGATCGTCGTCGGCAAGCCAGGGCTCGACGGCCACGACCGGGGCGCCAAGATCGTGGCGCGCGCGCTGCGCGACGCCGGACACGAGGTGATCTACACCGGTCTTCACCAGACGCCGGAGCAGATCGTCGAGACGGCGATCCAGGAGGACGCCGACCTGATCGGCCTCTCGGTCCTGTCCGGTGCCCACATGACGCTGTTCAAGAAGCTGGTCGAGCTGCTGGCCGAGCGTGATGCCAGCGACATCGTCGTCTTCGGCGGAGGGATCATCCCCGTGGAGGACATCCCGGTGCTGGAGGAGATCGGCGTCGCGAAGGTCTTCACTCCGGGTGCTCCCACCCACGAGATCACCGGGTGGGTGACCGAGCACTTCGCCGTCGACGCCTGAGTCGTCTCGGCGGCGGGGGACCGGGCCCCGGACCCGGCCTCGTCGTTCCTCGCGGCGCGGGTCTAGGGTGCGAAGCGCGAAACCAGGCTCGTCGAACAGAACAAAGGACTGCGCACAGTGGACTTGATGGAGTACCAGGCAAAAGAGCTCTTTGCCAAGCATGGAGTGGCCGGAGCGCTCGGCAAGACCGTCGAGACCCCCGAGGACGCTCGCGCGGCCGCGGAGGAGATCGGTGGCGTCGTCGTCGTCAAGGCGCAGGTGAAGGCCGGAGGTCGCGGCAAGGCCGGCGGCGTCAAGGTCGCGAAGACGCCGGAGGAGGCCGAGGAGGCCGCCCGCGCGATCCTCGACCTGGAGATCAAGGGCCTGCCCGTCAACCGGGTGCTCGTCGTACCCGGCGCCTCGATCGAGGACGAGTACTACTTCTCCTTCCTGCTCGACCGTTCCAACCGCTCCTACCTCTGCATCGCGAGCGTCGAGGGCGGGGTGGAGATCGAGGAGGTCGCCAAGACCAACCCGGACGCCGTCAAGCAGATCCCGATCGATGCCGGCGCCGGTGTCGACGCCGACAAGGCGGCCGAGATCGTCGACGAGGCCGGCTTCCCTGCCGAGCTGCGCGACCAGGCGATCGAGATGGTCCAGCAGCTGTGGGCGGTCTTCGTCGAGGAGGACGCCACGTTGGTCGAGGTCAACCCGCTCGCGCGGCTGACCGGCGACAAGCTCGAGGCGCTCGACGGCAAGGTCTCCCTCGACGAGAACGCCGCCTTCCGTCACGAGGACCACGCCCGGTTCGTGATCCGTGAGGAGTCGGACCCGCTCGAGGCGAAGGCCACTGACCTGGGCCTCAACTACGTGAAGCTGGACGGCCAGGTCGGGATCATCGGCAACGGTGCCGGTCTGGTGATGTCCACCCTCGACGTCGTCGCCTACGCCGGCGAGAAGCACGGCGGCGTGAAGCCGGCCAACTTCCTCGACATCGGCGGCGGCGCCAACGCGCAGGTGATGGCCGACGGGCTCGACGTGATCATCCACGACGAGCAGGTCAAGAGCGTGTTCGTGAACGTGTTCGGTGGCATCACCTCGTGCGACGAGGTGGCCAACGGCATCAAGGGCGCGCTGGAGATCCTCGGTGACGAGGCGACCAAGCCGCTCGTCGTACGCCTCGACGGCAACAACGTCGACCAGGGCCGGGCGATCCTCGCCGAGCTGAACCACCCGCTGGTGACGATGGCCGACACCATGGACGGCGCGGCAGAAAAAGCGGCCGAGCTCGCAGCATCCAATCTCGGCACGGGAGGCAACTGAGATGTCGATCTACCTCAACAAGGACTCGAAGATCATCGTCCAGGGCATGACCGGCGGGATGGGTTCGAAGCACACCACGCTCATGCTCGAGGCCGGCTCGAACATCGTCGGCGGTGTCAACGCACGCAAGGCCGGCACCACCGTCGAGCTCGCCGGCCAGGAGCTGCCCGTGTTCGGCAGCGTCAAGGAGGCCATGGCCGAGACCGGTGCCGACGTGTCGGTCCTCTTCGTGCCGCCTGCGTTCACCAAGGACGCCTGCATCGAGGCCATCGACGCCGGCATCGGTCTGCTGGTGGTCATCACCGAAGGCGTCCCCGTGCAGGACTCCGCCGAGGTGTTCGCCTACCTCCAGAGCTCCAGCAACCACGCGGGCACCCGGATGATCGGACCCAACTGCCCGGGCATCATCACGCCCGGGGAGTCGCTGGCCGGCATCACGCCCCACACCATCGCGGGCACGGGCCCGATCGGGCTGGTCTCGAAGTCGGGCACGCTGACCTACCAGATGATGTTCGAGCTCCGTGACCACGGCTTCTCGACCGCCATCGGCATCGGCGGCGACCCGATCATCGGCACCACCCACATCGATGCCCTCGAGGCGTTCGAGAACGACCCCGACACCCTGGCGATCGTGATGATCGGAGAGATCGGGGGTGACGCGGAAGAGCGCGCAGCGGCGTACATCAAGGACCACGTCACCAAGCCGGTCGTCGGCTACGTCGCGGGCTTCACCGCCCCCGAGGGCAAGACCATGGGTCACGCCGGCGCCATCGTCTCCGGTTCGTCGGGCACTGCCCAGGCGAAGAAGGAGGCGCTCGAGGCCGTCGGTGTGAAGGTCGGCAAGACTCCCTCCGAGACGGCTGAGCTGATGCGGGAGATCGTCGCCAAGCTCTGATCAGTGTCTCGCTTCACCGGGCTCCTCCCATCACGGATGGGAGGAGCCCGGTGTGCGTTCAGCGAACGTGGGCCTCACTGGGTGTGTCCGCATTCCTGCGGAAGTGCACTTCATCTGCAGATGACGTCACACGATTCGGGCGCCATAGGCCACGCTTCGTATGACGTCTTGGCGCACCTATCTGCCGCGCAGCGTGCGCTCGGAGACGCACGCTTCTGCCTCTGTCAGTACATCGCGCACGGTGCCCAATCACCCATGAAGTCTGCGAACCGGCTCGGTCCTCCGTCACTCTAGGAACCAGCGGCGTGTGGTCGCCGTCGAACGTGTGGAGGTGCGATGACCGGGACCAGGGGACGCAGATCGTTGGCACTAGGGGCCCTTCTTGCCCTGGTGTTCGTCCCCATGCCACAAGACGCTGCGGTCGCTGCCTGTGTAGCCGGGCTTCAACTCGAGCAAGAGCTCGACGTCGGCATGGTCGCGCAGGGCGAGACCATCACGGTCGTCGGCGAGGGGTACGTGCAGGGCTGCGACGACGGAGGTGATCCCGGCGTGGGGTGCGGAGCCCCGCTGTACGAACGCCCGAAGGAAGACGTGGAACTCCGTCTCGCGCAGGATGCGAACGAAGTGCTGTTGGGAGTCGCCGACGCCGAGCAGGTCGACGGCGACTTCGGGCACGTGCGCTGGACCGTCACCATCCCGGCCGACGCCGCGATCGGGCGGGCCGTGCTCAAGGCGGATGGCGCTGCGCTCAGGATCAAGATCAGGTCCGGCCAGGCCGAGTGACCGCTTCTGGCTCCATCCGCGCTCACGCTGCAGGGAAGTGCCCGTCGTCTACCACTGCAGCTGCTCGGGATCCGTCACCAAGACGGGTACCGCTCATGCTGGAGCGCGCCCCGTTAAGTCGGAACAACTTTACAGATATTCCGACTTAGAACTTGTAACTCGGAATATCCACTACGATGTTCCGAGTTGTCGCGATCGCAGCGTTGGGTGCTGCGAGGCGCAAGACCGCCCGCATCACAACCAGCAGCACAACCAGGAGCAGCACGATCAGAGAGGCGAGACGGGTGTCCAGTATCGAAGTGGCGGCACACGAGCACCTCGTCGAGCCCTGGCAGCAGTCCATCAGGGGCGGCACCCGCGAGGATCGGATGCTGACGGAGGTGACGGTCTGGCTGCCGCCGCGCATCGCTGAGTTCGACGTGGCAGTGCCCTCGAGCATCGGCGCCGAGATGGATGCAGCGCTACGCGAGATCGCAGCCCTCGACGAGACCCACGGCGAGCACCTCGCCTCGCTGGCCACACTGCTACTGCGAGCAGAGTCGGTGGCCTCGTCGAAGATCGAGCACGTCGAGGCCTCCCTCGACGACTATGCACGAGCACTGCACGGGATCAGGTCCAACATGTCGGCAGTGTCGATGGTCGCCTCGACCGCGGCGCTGAGCGACCTCATCAGCTCCGTGCAGGACGGGCAGCCAATCGAGCTGGACAAGATCTACCGGGCCCACGACATCTTGATGGCCGACGACCCCCAGGAACGCGCCCACGCGGGGCGCCCGCGCGAGATGCAGAACTGGATCGAGGGCTCGGACCATTCACCGCGCAACGCCACCTACGTGCCTCCTCCCCCGCGCACCGTCGGCGGCTACCTGGACGACCTGCTGGTCTTCGCCAACAGGACCGACGTCGGCGTGCTCATCCAGGCGGCGATCGCGCACGCCCAGTTCGAGTCGATCCACCCCTTCACCGACGGCAACGGGCGCATCGGACGCGCGCTGATCAACACCATCCTGCGCAAGCGAGGCACTACGCGGCGCGTAGTGGTGCCTCTCGCCTCGGCGATCGTGGCGCGCCGCGAGTCGTACTTCGCGGCCCTCAATGCCTACCGCGCCGGCGACGCCACGGCGATCATCGAGTCATTCTCCAAGGCCTCACGGATCGCCGCGCAGGAGTCGAGGACCACTGGTGACCGGCTGGCCCAGATGCCCGACGAATGGCGGGCGGTCGCCGGGAAGCCGCGCAAGGGCAGCGCCGCAGCCAAGCTGCTCGACAGCCTCCTCGAGTACCCGGTGTTCTCCGCTGACGAGGTCGAGAACCGAGTAGGCGGGGCGACCTCGAGCGTGTACGCAGCCATTGGCCGACTCCACGAGGCCGGCGTGATCCGGCCCCTCACCAAGCGCACGCGAAACCAGGTCTGGGTCGCCTCCTCGCTGGCCGACGAGCTCGACGACCTGGGCGTGCGCATCGAGGCACGCGCGAAGAACCAGTGAGACCAGCCGGTCTGCTCAGACCGGACCTTCTCGGTCGACCGCGGTAGGTAGAAGCACTGCTGGGTCCTGATCAGTGGCGGCGAGGAGGCTTGGACTAGAAATCGAGGGTTCTCCGTGGCGACGGTGGTGCTCAGGAAGTCGGCGTCGTACCCGAGGTCGGCCATGCCGCAAGCAGTTGCTCGGGAGGAGTAGAGCGCGAGGTGCACAGCTGTCGGGCTCGTCGTACTTGCCGCCTTGGATGAGATTGTCGGCGCCGCGAACGACCGGATCTGCCGAGATCCGGTCGGGTCGGCGGGGCCCATCGAATGGTCACTAACGGCACGTTCCCGCGCCTCCAAGCTGCAGTTCGTGACCAATCTGCACGCCCGTGTCGTCTCCGACCCCTCGCCCTCACATGTACCCGCGTAGCGTGCGCTCGGAGACGACCGCTCATAGCCGCGCTCCGTGCGCCTTGTTGCGGCTTGGGGCGCTAGGGACACGCCCACTCAGAGCGCGGGGACGCGGGCTCGTCCGGTGGCGGTGAGGTCGTGGGTCATCTGGGCGATGGCGCGGTCGACGGGGTCCTCGGAGATCAGTCCGGAGCCGATGGGTTCGGTGAGGATGGTGGTGCCGAGGTGGTTCACGCGTCGGTAGCGGTGGTGTGGGGTGTGCCAGACGTAGTCGCCTGGCCCGAGTTGTCGGACCTGGTAGCCGAGGTGGGTCTTGGCGCGGTGTGCGGTGCGACTCAGGGGTTGGGTGTTGTGGTCGCCGGTCTGTCCGGTCTTGTCGGTGGGTCCGGGGAGGTAGGCCTCGACGTGGTCGTGGTCGAGGCGGCCGGTGACCTGGTTGGCGTGGGGGAAGGTGTCGGCGGGGGTGCGGAGCCGGACCCGTTCCTTGAGGGACTCGGGGTGTTCGTAGGCGTCGAAGGCGACCTGGTCGGCCAGGTCGATGACGGGCTTGACGGTGACGTGGGCGTGGCCGAGCCAGGCGGGGATCTCGGAGGACAGGACGGGGCCGATGTCCTCGATCCGGGCGACGCCGTGGTCGGTGCGGACGGCGGCTTCGTGGAGGTGGATGTAGAGCACCACGCGGGGCCGGGCCGCCGCCCCGGCGTGACCGGTGTGACCGGGGTCGCCGGTGCCGCCGGTGAGGAGGTCGAGGAGGTCGGCGGGACGGGCGAGCCAGCCGAAGGCCTCGGAGCGGAGCATGTCTTGGGTGTGGTCGGGGAACCGGGGCGCCAGCAGGTCGGCGACCCGGTCGAGGGTGGCGTCGATCCAGGCGGCGTCGCCGGCGCGGACCCGGGCGATGACGTGGCGTAGCCCGAACTCGTCGGTGCGGGACAGCGAGACGTAGCGGCGGCGTTTCTCGGCGGCCAGGGCGGTGGCGTGGGCGAGGGGGTCGGCTTCGATGACCTTGGCGCGGACGACCTCGAGGATCCGGGCCGGGGAGACCTCCCCGAGGTCGGCGGGCAGAGCGGCTGATCGATGACCCGGACGGCGACCTCGTCGAGGTCGCGGGTCAGGGTCGCGGTCTTCCGCGCGATCCAGGGTTCGAGCCGGAGCTCCTGGACCGCGGTCCACCAGGTCGGGAGCCGGTGGCGCAGGTCGAGGGCGTCGGCGACCAGCCGGCGAGACGCGTGGGGGTGGACCCGGCGGGAGATCGCGAGCGCGGCCAGGGACAGCTCCTGGACCTCGGGGGTGCCTGCGCCGCCGACCTGGACCAGCCGGTCCTCACCCGCCCAGACCCGCCGGCCGTTGCGGCCGAGCTGGGGGTCGGCGGCGTGGAGGTCGGCCCAGTGGGCACCCAGCGCCAGATCCCGTGCTTCGGCGCTACGCCGTGTGACCAGTGCGTCCTCGACGGCCGTCAGCGTGGCGGCTGCGTCCAGGTCCTCGAGGTCGGCGGGTGCGAGCATGTGCCGATCATACTCGAACAGGTGTTCGAATGCAAGCATTCGAGCAGCAACTCTGTGTCTTGCTGGGTGTGTCCCGATTGCCCTAGCCGGCCGACGGCACGCGGATCGTGCCAGGTGAATGCGTCGGTCAGACAGCGACGAGGTAAGCAGCCGTGCTGGTCAGCGTCAGCATGCCGTCGTTCGCCAGTCCGGCCGTCGCCTCGTAGAACTCCCGCTGCGCTGACCTCTGCACCACTGGCGTCTGCGCGAGAAAGGTCTGGCCGACGCTTGCCACGCCGCCAGCGATCCCACCCCAGAGAGCATCGACGCTGATCTCCCAATCCCACGTCAGTTGTGTTGCCGTCAGCGTTTCCAAGCCAGCGGCTTCGGCGAGCCCGCGCAGCCCGTCCGCAGAGCGGTCGAAGTCCAACTCAACGCTCAGGCGCTGGCCGGGGATCGACACGACACCTGCCCTGCTGAAGGCACCTGCGACCAGCACTGCCCACTCGGGGGTCGTCGTTGGCCAGATGGTCACGGCGACGCGCCCTCCGGGGCGTGTGACGCGGGACAGTTCGCGCATCGCCGCACGCGGATCTGGCACATGGTTGATCACGAAGTTCGCGGTCACTGCGTCGAAGGTGCTGTCATCGAACGGGAGATCCGGGAGCGACGCCTCCACCACGTGCCCGGGGACGGAAGATCTCGACATGGCCACCATCTCTGGATCGGCGTCGAGCGCCACCACCGTCCGGCCACGAGCTACCGCCCGCGCCGCGAGCGTCCCTGTTCCGCATCCAACATCGAGATGGCTATCACCTGACGTATCAGAGAGCAGGCGCCCGATGGTGCCCTCGCACAACATGGCGAACGAGGCCCGGTAGGCATCCGCAACGCCGCTCCACGTGCTCACGCACCCCATCCAATCCGACGCGCCCGGGTCGCCGCGCAGGAGAAGATGCTCGGCTGACCCACTGGCTCGTGCTGCCCAGCCCGTTCCTGGGGTCGACGGCCTACGCCCCCTTCGTGGACGAGCTTCGGACGGGGACTGGCGACGCATCCGTCGCGACGTACGCCGAGGAGCTGGCCCGCGCGCGAGTACTGGGTTGGCCCGTACAGGTCCTCGATGGGGCCGGACACCTCCACCCGCTCGATCACCCCTCGCCCACCGGGAGATCAGACATCGAGTCGATGACCTCGCCCAGCGCGTCGCTCTGGCGCTCAGTCTGGGCGATCACCCCGCTCCTGCGGTCCTGGCCCGCGCTGCCCTCGTTCGAGGTCGAGTCGAGGAGCACGGTGCTGCCGACCCGGACGGCCAGCACGACCGTCAGGCCGATGCCGGGCTCACCGTCGTACTCGATCCAGGAGGCGAGCGTCGACGACGCGTCGCCGAGGCTGAGCGGCCGGACGGCCTGGACGGCCTCGATGCCCGGGCCGGCAGCCGCGCGTGGGCAGGTCTTCCAGTAGTCGACCAGGGACTCCACGAACGCCTCGGCAGCCGCGATGTCGGTGAAGGCGAGGAGCTCTCGGCCCCGGTAGTCCTCGACGTTGGTCCAGGTGGCGCGTAGTGCGTCCTCGGCGCCGCCGGCGGCGAAGCGGGTGTCACAGTAGTTCCACTCCAGCGGCGGCAGGTGGTCGTTGGGGCCCTTCAGCCCGTAGCGGGGGCCGGGCTCGGCCCGTCCCTCGGCCGGCCAGTCGGCCGCGAGCGGGAAGCTCGCCGGGATGAGATCGGCGGCTGGGCAGCCTTCCGCGCCGAACACGCACATCGCGTCCACCACCGGCGAGATCAGTTGCTCGTGCTCGCGGACGCCCTGGCCGAGGGTCTCGCCGGGGACGTACTCACCACCCGTGGCGGTCAGCAGGACGGCGTTGCCGACGCGGATGAGGTCCCACCAGGTCGCTCCCGCGTTGACCATGCCGTCCGTCTCGTAGGTCTGGAGGATCCGCACCGACTCCTCACCGACGCCGTCCACCGGAGCGACGGAGTGGAGCCACCGGGTCGCGCCATGGCGCTCCTCCGGGCAGCCGCGAGCAACGTCCGAAGCCCGAGCCACGAAGTCGTGGGCGGCGCGGTCGTCGGCGAACACGCGCAGGTCGCGACGGTCGCCGTACTCGGGGCCGGACGCTCCGTCGCGCCGTACGTCGAGGGCATCGTCATCCCCGAACGCCCCGGCGTCGCAGAACGTCCCGGTGACGGGCTCGGACACCCGCTGGAAGTCCCCGCCCCCTTCCGGCAGGCCGGCCGAGACTGAGAGACCTGCAGGAATGGCCGTGAGCCAGTCATGGTGGCGGGCCGGCGTGAACGTCGAGGCGGGCGACGAGGCGGGCGACGGGTCCGGCGTCGTCGGTGCGATCGTGCCCTGCGTGTGCGTGGGACTGCCCTCGCGCGGCTCGTCGGCACCGGTCCCGGTGGGGCCGGTCAGGGCTGCGACGGTGGCGACCGTGGCCACCGTGGCGAGGACGGCGCCACCAACGGCCAGGGCAATGGTGGTGCGGGGCATGGCGTCTCCTTGGTAGGGATGCCTTGGAGACGCGGCGACGCTGGCAGAAGTTGCCCGGTCAGCCCTTCGGGTCCGGCTGGTAGGCCAGCCTGGCCATCGCGCGGCGGAGGAGGGTGTCGAAGGCGCCGCGCTGCATCCCGACGGTGTTCGTCGGGACGAACCCGACCTGTCCTACCGACCCGCCGACGCGGACGATGCCCATCATGTAGGTGACCGTCTCGTTGTCGTTGAGCTCGGTGGACACCCGCCACAGGGACATCTCGCGGGGACCTTCGGAGAACGAGGCGAGTGGTGTCACGTCGCTGCCGGGATCGCGGTCCGGGCAGGACGCCATCCGGTTGCGCACCGTCTTCACGAAGGCCTTGGCTCGCCCGGACGTCATGCTGGCGACCGTCTCGGTGATCCCGAATGCCGGAGGCACGTCGGCGCCAGGCACCAGGAACGTGCGGGTCATGGCGTTGCTGATGCCCTGTTGGGAGAAGTCGGCGTTGTCGCACCGCGTCGCCGCCGCATTGCTGCGCGCCTCCCGTGGTTCGGTGCCCACCCACGGCTGCGACACGCGCGTGACCGGCGGCAGGTCCACCTCGCCCAGCAGGCTCGGCGCGATGCCGACCGGTAGCGGCGCGATCTCCGACAGCGACGGTTCGGTCGTGCACGGCGCATTGGGTGTCGTCTTGCACAGTCCGTCGACGGACTCGCCCAGGAGACCGACGGAGTCGCCGAGGTCGGGGGCACCCTCGGCGGTGGTGCGGGTGAACGTCGTCGTGACGATCTGACCGGTCCGGGCGACGCCCACGACGTAGGTCGAGACGGGGCTGCGCCAGCTGCGGAGGTGGAACAACCGGGCCTCGTCGCCGACGCCCGAGACGGAGTAGGTGCCCATCAGCTGCGCTCGCGGCGTCACGCAGCCTGCGTACCAGCGCTGCATCCGGCGCCACGCCTGCCGCGACGCGCGGGTGGTCGACGACAGCTCGGCGTACTGGACGGCCGAGACCGCCGGTTCACCCTTGGCCGGCGAGGTGTCGAAGGTGCGGACCAGGGTCGACACCCCGGACGGGTCGGCGTAGCGGTTCTGCTGGCAGGGCATCACCCGGCCGTTGCCACGGCTGTTGTCGGAGGTGCGGTCCTCCTCCCACCCGCGGCCGTCGACCCGAGCCCCGACCTCGTCCGCGGTGAGCAGCCGCGCCGGCGTGAACGCCGCAGCCGGTTCAGCCGTCCCGGCGTCGGTCGTTGCCTCCCCGCTGGGCGCCTTCACCACCGGCTGTCCCTCGAGGGTCGCCCCGCTCACGAGGGTGCCGGTCACGACCACGGCAGCCACCGCTGCGGCGGCTCCGATCAAGGTGTGGGTACGGCGCCGGGCGGCGCCGGCCCGGCGCAGGATCGACGCCCGCGGCCAGCGTGAGTCCTCGACCAGAGCCTCCAGCTGTTCGCAGAGGCCGTCCAGCTGCTCTGGACCGACCTCGCGGTGCTCGAGGAACTTCTCGATCGCTGCCGCCGTCTGCCGCTCCGTCTCGCTGGCCGTGAGGCTGAGCTCTCGGGCGCGATCGGCGAGCGGCAGCACCGTGAAGCGGTCGAGCACCAGCGCCTTGCGCTGCTGGAGCGAGAGCCTGCCGAGAGCCTCGAAGGTGGCCTTGGCCTCGGGATCGAGGCCCTTGTCGCGGTGCCAGATCCGGGCGGTGTGGCGTCGCTGCGCCTGTGACCAGGCGTGCGGCCGCACCCACGCCTCGGGGTCGGGGAGGCGGCTCACCTTGCGCCAGTGGTGCCAGGTGACGACGAACGAGTCCCGGACCGCGGACCGGGCGGCGGGCAGATCGCCGGTCAACGCGTAGGTCTGGAGCAGCAGTCGAGTGCGGGCTTCCTTGTAGAACGCGTCGAACGCCTCGGGTTGGATCATGACCGGTCCACTGTACGAGCCGCCGGGGAGAGGGGCGAACCGGCGTGGGAACCCCGGAGCGAGGGCCCTCCGGGCGATGATGGCGGGGCCATGACGTCGCTGCTCTCGGCCCCCGCCCGCCTCGCCGGCCCGGTCGCCGACCCCCGTCACCGCCGACCGCTGGTGCTGGTTGCCGCCCTCGGTGGGGTGGTGGCTGCCGGCTCCTTGCTGGTCGTCTGCCTCGGATTCGCGGTCACCGGCTGGTTCCTGACCGACGCGGCATCCCACGGTGCACCGCGCGATGCCCTGCGCACCGGCGCCCTCGGCTGGTTGATGGGCCACGGCTCCGGGATCCGGATCCAGGGCACCGCCGTCACCGCCGTACCTCTGCTGCTGACGCTGCTCGCCGCCTGGTCCTGCTGGCGAGTGGGCCACCGGGTCGGCAGCTCGGTGTCGGGCCACGGCCCCGACGCCGACCAGATCGCCGACGGCGAGCGTGACTGGACGGTGCCGGTCGCCGTGGCCTGCTTCACGCTCGGCTACGTGGCCGTCACCCTCGTCACCGCCTCGCTGGCCGGTACGCCGCAGACCGCTCCGTCCACCAGCAGCGCGGTCGGCTGGTCGCTGTTCCTCACCGTGGCGGTCGGCGGTCCCGCAATCGCGGTCGGCAGCGGCCGCGCCGCGATCTGGACGGCGATGCTGCCCGGCAACCTCCGGGCGACCGCAGCGTCCTGCCGGGCCGTGCTGCGCTCGGTCCTGCTGGCCTCGTTGGTGATGTTCGTGGTCGCGCTCTCGGTCGACATCGCCACCGCGATCAACGTGCTCTCCGAGCTGCGGCTCGCGACCGGTGAGCTGGTCGTCTTCGTCGTGCTGTCGCTGCTGGTCCTGCCCAACGCGACCCTGTTCTCCGCCTCCTACCTCCTCGGTCCGGGCTTCACGGTCGGCGCGCAGACCCTGGTGTCCCCGACCGTGGTCGTGACCGGGGCCCTGCCCGCGTTCCCGCTGCTCGCCGCGCTGCCCGACAGCGGACCGGTCCCGAGCTGGACGGTGTGGCTGATGGCCGTCCCGCCGCTCGCGGCTGCGCTCGGCGCGGCCCTCGCGCAGCGTCGTCGTCCCACGGTGCGCTGGGAGGAGGGAGCACTCCGGGGATGCGCCGGGGGCGTGGTCGCCGGACTGCTGCTCGGATGGCTCGCCACGCTCGCCGGCGGCGCGGTCGGTCCGGGCCGGATGCGCTTCGTCGAGACGCTCGCCTCCGACGTCCTGGTCCACGCGATCACCTCGTTGGGCATCGGCGGACTCGTGGGTGGACTGCTCATGACGTGGTGGCAGCGGCGGACCCTGCGCCCGACGAACTAGGGTTCCCGGCGTGCGACTCGTCGTCCTGGTCTCCGGATCCGGCACCAACCTGCAGGCGTTGCTCGACGCGACCGCCGACCCGGCGTACGGCGCCGAGGTGGTCGCTGTGGGTGCCGACCGCGACGACATCGAGGGAATCGCTCGCGCCGAACGGGCCGGGGTCCCCACCTTCGTCCGCAAGGTCGGTGACTTCTCGGCCCGTGACGACTGGGATCGTGCGCTGGCCGACGCCGTGGGTGCCTTCGAGCCGGACCTGGTCGTCTCCGCGGGTTTCATGAAACTGGTGAGTGAGGAGTTCCTCGGGCAGTTCCCGATGGTCAACACCCACCCCGCACTGTGCCCGGCGTTCCCGGGGATGCACGGCGCGGCCGACGCGGTCGACTACGGCGTCAAGATCTCCGGCGCCACCCTGTTCGTCGTCGACGGCGGGGTCGACACCGGCCCGATCGTCGCGCAGACGGCGGTCCCGGTCGAGGACGACGACACCGCCGCGACGTTGCACGAGCGGATCAAGGTCGCCGAGCGCGAGATGCTCGTGGCGGCGGTCGGTCGGATGGCCCGCGAGGGCTGGTCGGTCCACGGGCGTCGGGTCCGGATAGGCTGACCGCCCGTGTCAGACTCTCGCATCCCGCTCCGCCGCGCCCTGGTCTCCGTCTACGACAAGACCGGCCTGGAACAGCTCGCCCGGGCGCTGCACGAGGCCGGCGTCGAGCTCGTCTCGACCGGCGGTTCCGCCGCCCTCATCGAGGGTCTCGGCATCCCGGTGACCAAGGTGGAGGAGCTGACCGGCTTCCCGGAGTGCCTCGACGGCCGGGTCAAGACGCTCCACCCGCGCGTGCATGCCGGGATCCTGGCCGACCGTCGCCTGGAGAGCCACGTCGCGCAGCTCCGCGAGCTCGAGGTCGAGCCCTTCGACCTGGTCGTCTCCAACCTCTACCCGTTCACCCAGACCGTCGCGTCCGGTGCCGGCCCCGACGAGTGCGTCGAGCAGATCGACATCGGCGGACCGTCGATGGTGCGCGCGGCCGCGAAGAACCACCCCTCGGTGGCCATCGTCACCTCGCCGACGCGCTACGACGACGTCCTGACCGCGCTCACCGACGGTGGCTTCACGATCACGCAGCGGCAGCAGCTGGCGGCTGAGGCCTTTGCCCACACCGCGGCGTACGACGTCGCCGTGGCGGGGTGGATGGCGCAGGAGCTGGCCGCCGCCCCCGACGAGCAGTGGCCGGCCTTCGCCGGGCAGGCACTCGACCGACTGGCGGTGCTGCGCTACGGCGAGAACCCGCACCAGTCGGCCGCGCTCTACGGCGACGGCAGCGGCACCGGTCTCGCAGCCGCCGAGCAGCTGCACGGCAAGGAGATGTCCTACAACAACTACGTCGACACCGACGCCGCGCGCCGGGCGGCCAACGGCTTCGACCAGCCAGCAGTGGCCATCATCAAGCACGCCAACCCGTGCGGCATCGCGGTCGGCACCGACGTGGCCGACGCCCACCGACGCGCCCACGAGTGCGACCCGGTCTCGGCGTTCGGCGGGGTGATCGCGGTCAACGGCCCGGTCTCGGTCGCGATGGCCGAACAGGTGGCCGAGGTCTTCACCGAGGTGATCATCGCCCCGGCCTACGACGACGGTGCGGTCGACGTGCTGACCCGCAAGAAGAACATCAGGATCCTGGTCTGCCCGCGCGACGAGCAGCCGGCCCGCACCGAGTGGCGGCAGGTCAGCGGTGGCGTGCTGGTGCAGCAGGTCGACCACGTGGACGCGGCCGTCGACGGTGGCGGAGACGACCCGACCTCGTGGACGCTCGCCACCGGGGAGCCGGCCTCCGAGCAGACGGTCGCCGATCTCGCCTTCGCCTGGCGCGCGTGCCGGGCGGTGAAGTCCAACGCGATCCTGCTCGCGCACGACGGTGCCTCGGTCGGGATCGGCATGGGACAGGTCAACCGGGTCGACTCGTGCAAGCTCGCCGTCGAGCGCGCGGGGGAGCGCGCCGCCGGCTCGGTCGCCGCGTCCGACGCGTTCTTCCCGTTCGAGGACGGGCCGCAGGTCCTGCTCGACGCCGGCATCACCGCGATCGTCCAGCCCGGCGGCTCGGTGCGCGACGAGCTGACCATCAAGGCCTGCGAGGCGGCCGGGGTGACGATGTACCTCACCGGCACCCGGCACTTCTTCCACTGAGAGGATCGACCTCGTGACGGCACAGCCACTCGACGGGAACGCCACCCTCAAGACCATCAAGGCCGAGCTGACCGAGCGGGTCAGGATGTTGGCCGAGCGTGGGATCGTTCCCGGGCTCGGCACCGTGCTGGTGGGAGACGACCCCGGCAGCCACTGGTACGTCGGCGCCAAGCACAAGGACTGCGCCCAGATCGGCATCACGTCGTTCCGACGTGACCTGCCGGCCACCGCGACCCAGGCCGAGGTCGAGGCCGTCATCGACGAGCTCAACGCCGACCCTGCCTGCACCGGGTTCCTGGTCCAGCAGCCCACCGGGCTCGACGAGTTCGCGCTGTTGTCCCGGGTCGAGCCGGACAAGGACGTCGACGGGCTGCACCCCACCAACCTCGGGAAGCTGGTGCTCGGCGAGGCGGGGCCGCTGCCGTGCACGCCGGTCGGCGTGATCGAGCTGCTGCGGCGCCACGACGTCCCCATCGCCGGCGCGGAGGTCGTGGTCGTGGGCCGAGGCCTCACCGTCGGTCGGCCGCTCGGCCTGCTGCTGACCCGGCGTACGGAGAACGCGACGGTCACGCTGTGCCACACCGGTACCCGCGACCTGGCCGCACACGTCCGCAACGCCGACATCGTGATCGCGGCGGCCGGCGTCCCCGGGATCATCACGGCTGCCATGGTCAAGCCCGGAGCGGCCGTGCTCGACGTCGGCGTCTCACGCGTCGACGGCCAGATCGCCGGTGACGTCGCCGATTCCGTCTGGGAGGTCGCCGACTGGGTGTCGCCCAATCCCGGCGGGGTCGGACCGATGACGCGGGCGATGCTGCTCACCAACATCGTCGACGCAGCCGAGCGTGCGGCGGGCTGACGTGTCCGAGCCCGAGATCCTGCCGCCGGAGGAGTCGCCGACCCGCTACCCCTCGACCCTCGGCGGTGCCCTCTACGTGCTCGCCATGGCGGGCGTGTTCGTGGGCATCTACCTCGCCGCCCGCGAGGACTGGCGCCTCGGCGTCCGCTGGATGGCCGGGTCGCTGCTGTTCGCGGCCGCCGCCAGGCTGCTGCTGCCGAGCCGTCAGGCCGGCATGCTCGCCGTACGCCGTCGCGCCGTCGACGTCGGCCTGCTGCTGGCGGTCGGGATCTCGCTCATCTTCCTGGCGGGCTCCATCCCCAACCAGCCGCTCTGAGCCGACCCCGACCGGAGCTGGCTCAGATCAGTCCGAGCTCGGTGACCGCGGCGCGCTCGTCCTCGAGCTCGGCGGCGGTGGCGTCCATCTTGCCGCGCGAGAACTCGTTGACGTCGAGTCCCTGCACGATCTCCCAGTCGCCGTTCTTGGTGGTGACCGGGAAGGAGTAGACGAGGCCCTCGGGGACGCCGTAGGAGCCGTCCGAGCGGACCGCCATCGAGACCCAGTCGCCGTCGGCAGAGCCGGTCAGCCAGTCGCGGGCCGCGTCGATGGTGGCGGACGCGGCTGAGGCGGCCGAGGAGGAACCGCGGGCCTCGATGATGGCCGCGCCGCGCTTGGCGACGGTGGGGATGAAGTCGTTCTCGAGCCAGTCCTGGTCGTCGACGACCTCGGCGGCATTGCGACCGCCGACCTCGGCGTGGAAGAGGTCGGGGTACTGGGTCGCGGAGTGGTTGCCCCAGATCGTCATCTTCTTGATGTCGGTGACCGGGGCGCCGGTCTTCGCGGCGAGCTGCGAGATGGCCCGGTTGTGGTCGAGCCGGGTCAGTGCGGAGAACCGCTCGTCGGGGATGTCGGGGGCGTTGGTCATCGCGATCAGCGCGTTGGTGTTGGCCGGGTTGCCGGTCACGCCGATCCGCACGTCGTCGGCGGCCACGCTGTTGAGCGCCTTGCCCTGCGCGGTGAAGATCGCACCGTTCGCCTCGAGCAGGTCGCCGCGCTCCATGCCGGGACCGCGCGGGCGTGCGCCGACGAGGAGGGCGAGGTTGACGCCGTCGAAGACCTGCTCCGGGTCGGAGCCGATCTGCACACCGGTCAAGGTCGGGAAGGCGCAGTCGTCGAGCTCCATGACGACGCCCTCGAGCGTCTTCAGCGCCGGCTCGATCTCCAGCAGCCGCAGCTCGATCGGACGGTCGGTCCCCAGCAGCGATCCGCTCGCGAGGCGGAACAGCAGGCTGTAGCCGATCTGGCCGGCGGCGCCGGTCACGGCAATCTTGAGAGGAGAGGTCATGGATCCGACGCTAGCAGCGGTGCGCCATGCTGTGCGCATGCCCCCATCACGACGGCTCGGCCCAGTGTGGGGTGCCGTCCTGACCGTTGTGGCGCTCCTCCTGTCGAGCTGTGCCGGACGTCCCGAGACGGTGGATCCGTCCGGCATCGACGGTCTCGACATCCCCTCCCCGTCGCCCGATCCGAACGACTTCGTGGAGAACATCGACAACCCGTACCTGCCGCTCGAGCGCGGCAACGAGTGGGTCTACGAGGTCACCGGTGAGGTGCCGCAGACGATCACCGTGACCGTCACCGACGAGACCCGTGAGGTCGCCGGTGTCACGACCACGGTGGTCCGCGACGTCGTGTCAGGCGCCGACGGCGAGGTCATCGAGGAGACCTCGGACTGGTTCGCCCAGGACCGTGAGGGAAACGTCTGGAGCTTCGGTTCCTCGGACTCCTGGGAGGCCGGCGTCGACGGCGCGCAGGCAGGCCTGGCCATGCCGGCCAGCCCGCGTCTCGGTGACGGCTACCAGCAGGAGTTCTACGACGGTGAGGCCGAGGACCGGGCGGAGGTGGTGTCGTTGAGCGAGAGCCGACAGCTGGAGAGCGGCTCGTTCGAGGATCTCCTCGTCACCGAGGACACCACGCCGCTCGAGCCCGGGCTGGTCGAGCTGTTCATGACCTACTACGCCTCCGGCACAGGTCTGGTCTACGCGGAGACGGTCAGCGGTGGGGCGGAGCAGGTCGAGCTGGTCTCGTTCACCGAGGGATGATCAGCGCGGCGGCCGGATCTGGGTGCGTTCTGCGTCCCCGCCGTCGTCGTCACCGGGAGCCGCGGGCCAGCCCTGCTGCGGCTGCTGTGCCGCCTGCTGTGCCCCCTGCTGGGCGGCTTGTTGCGCCTCCCAGGCCGCGATCTGCTCCGGAGTCCACGGCTGCTGGGCGGCCTGCGCCTGCGCTGCCTGCTGGGCCTCCCACGCTGCGATCTGCTCAGGCGTCCACTGGTGCTCGCCCCAGGTGGCGGCGGCCGCGGCAGGCACTGGGTCGGACACAGCTGCCTGCCGCCCGAAGCGCAGCCCCGACCCGGCGACGCGGTCGTCGCCTGGCCGAACAGAGCGCCGTAGGTGAGGCCGGCGATCGCGCCGCCGAGCAACGGGCCGAGCGCGAACAGCCACACCTGCGCGATGGAGTCGCCGCCCGCGAACAGCGCCGGACCGATCGCCCGAGCCGGGTTGACCGACGTACCGGTGGCCGGGAGGGAGACGAAGTGGATGGCGACCAGGGTGAAGCCGATCGCCAGCGGGGCCAGGGCCGGGTCCAGGACGTAGCGCGGGTCAGTGACGGCGAGGACCACCCAGACGAAGACCACGCTGAGGACCAGCTCCAGCAGCAGCGCCGCCCAGAGCGCGTAGTTGGCCGGGGACTCGCTGCCGAACGCGTTCTGGCCCATGTTGCCCTCGGCGTCGAAGCCCTCGAAGCCGTGGAGCAGCCCGAACAGCACGGCGGCGCCGAGGATCGCGCCGACCAGCTGCGCGGCGACGTAGACCGGAACCTGGTGCCACGCCAACCGGCCACCCATCGCCGCGCCGACCGAGACGGCAGGGTTGAAGTGGGCCCCGGACACTCGGCTGAAGGCGTACATCATCACCATCAGGGTCAGGCCGAAGGTGAGGCCGACCGTGGTCGCCGTGGTGACGAAGCCTCCGCCTTCGGCGGCTTCGGTGGCGAAGACGATCGAGCCGCAGCCGAAGAGCACCAGCACGAAGGTGCCGATCAGCTCCGCGGCCACCAGCTGGCGGGTGGGTGTGTCCTGTCATGTCCGAGATCCCCCTGTGCAGGCGGTCCGGAGAGGCCGGAGCCGCAGTTCGCGTCCGCACCGCACTCTAGTAGCGTCCAAGGGGTGACCGACATCGATGGCTCCACGATCATCTACACCCTCACCGACGAGGCGCCCGCGCTGGCGACGTACTCGTTCCTGCCGATCATCGAGGCGTACGCCGCCCAGGCAGGAGTGTCCGTCGAGACCCGCGACATCTCGCTGGCGGCGCGGATCCTGGCGCAGTTCCCGGACCGGCTGAGCGCCGACCAGCGGGTCGACGACGCGCTCGCCGAGCTCGGTGCCCTCGCGACGACGCCCGAGGCGAACATCATCAAGCTGCCCAACGTGTCCGCCTCCCTCCCGCAGCTCAAGGCTGCGATCAAGGAGCTGCAGGACCAGGGCTACGACCTGCCGACGTATCCCGAGAACCCGCAGAGCGACGCGGAGAAGGCGGCGCGCGCGTCCTACGACAAGGTCCGCGGCTCGGCCGTCAACCCGGTGCTGCGCGAGGGCAACTCCGACCGCCGTGCCCCGGCCGCGATGAAGAACTACGCCAAGGCGCACCCGCACCGGATGGGTGCGTGGAGCGCCGACTCGAAGACCAACGTCGCCACCATGGGCCACGACGACTTCCGCAGCAACGAGAAGTCGGTGGTCCTCGACGCCGACGACACCCTGTCCATCACCCATGTCGCCGCCGACGGCACCGAGACGGTGCTCAAGGACGGGCTCACGGTGCTCGCTGGTGAAGTCGTCGACGGCACGTTCATGAACGTCGCGGCGCTGCGCCGCTTCCTGGCCGAGCAGATCGCCCGTGCCAAGGCCGAGGACGTGCTGTTCTCGTTCCACGTCAAGGCGACGATGATGAAGGTCTCCGACCCGATCATCTTCGGGCACGCGGTGCAGGCCTTCTTCCCGACGCTCTTCGAGCAGTACGGCGAGCAGCTGGCCGAGGCCGGCATCTCACCCAACGACGGGCTCGCTGGGCTGCTGTCCGCGGTGGCCGACCTGCCCGACGGTGACGCGATCAAGGCCACGGTCGAGGCCGGCCTCGCCGACGGCCCCGCCATGGCGATGGTCGACAGCGACCGGGGCATCACCAACCTCCACGTCCCGTCGGACGTGATCATCGATGCGTCGATGCCGGCCATGATCCGCACCTCGGGACACATGTGGGGCCCCGACGGCGAGGAGGCCGACACCCTCGCGGTGATCCCCGACTCGTCCTACGCGAGCGTCTACCAGACCGTGATCGACGACTGCCGTGCTCACGGCGCCTTCGATCCCTCGACCATGGGCTCGGTGCCCAACGTCGGACTGATGGCGAAGGCCGCCGAGGAGTACGGCTCCCACGACAAGACCTTCGAGGTCCCCGCGGCCGGTCAGGTGCGAGTCGTCGCGTCGAACGGTGACGTGCTGATGGAGCACGACGTGATGCCCGGCGACATCTGGCGTGCCTGCCAGACCAAGGACGGGCCGATCCGCGACTGGGTCAAGCTCGCCGTCACCCGCGCCCGCGCCACCGGCTCGCCGGCGGTGTTCTGGCTCGACGAGACGCGCGCCCACGACGCGGCGCTCATCGCCAAGGTGAAGGAGTACCTGCCCGAGCACGACACGGAGGGGCTGACGATCGAGATCATGGCGCCGGCCGAGGCGACGGCGTACTCGCTGGAGCGGATCCGCAAGGGCGAGGACACGATCTCGGTCACCGGCAACGTGCTGCGCGACTACAACACCGACCTCTTCCCGATCCTCGAGCTCGGGACGTCGGCCAAGATGCTCTCGGTGGTGCCGCTGATGAACGGTGGCGGCCTGTTCGAGACCGGTGCCGGCGGCTCGGCACCCAAGCACGTCCAGCAGCTGGTGAAGGAGAACTACCTGCGCTGGGACAGCCTCGGTGAGTTCTTCGCGCTCGCCGCGTCCTTCGAGCACCTCGCCGACCGCCAGGACAACGCGCGGGCCCAGGTCCTCGCCGACACCCTCGACCGGGCGACCGGCACCTTCCTCGAACAGGACAAGTCGCCGACCCGGAAGGTCGGGGGCATCGACAACCGGGGCTCCCACTTCTACCTCGCCCTCTACTGGGCGCAGGAGCTGGCGAAGCAGACCGACGACGCCGAGCTGGCCACGTCGTTCGGCGAGTTCGCCGCGAAGCTGGCTGCCGAGGAGGAGACCATCGTCGGTGAGCTCCAGGCAGTACAGGGTGAGCCGGCCGACATCGGCGGCTACTACCGTCCCGACCCCGAGAAGGCGGCGCGGGTCATGCGGCCCTCCGCCACGCTGAACGAGGCCCTCGCCTCGCTCTGAGCTACTCCTTGACCGCGCCGCTGCTCGCGTTCATGATCCGCTTCTGGAAGATCAGGAACATGATCGCGACCGGAATCGTCATCACTGCCGCGGCGGCCAGCTTGAGCGGGTACTGCGTGCCCTGACCGAGACTGCCCGAGGCGAGCCCGGCGACGCCCTTGGTGAGGGTGAAGAGCCGCTCGTCGTTGCTGGCGACCACGAAGTGGCTGAGCTCGTTCCACGAGCCCTGGAAGGACAAGATGGTGAGGGTGACCACCGCCGGTCGAGCCATCGGCAACACGACGGACCAGAAGATCCGGAACGTCCCGGCGCCGTCGATCCGGGCCTGTTCCTCGACGCTGGCCGGGATCGACTCGAAGAAGTTCTTCATGATGAAGATGCCGGCCGCGTCGACCAGCAACGGGACGACCAGACCGCTGTAGGTGTTGAACATCCCCAGCTGGCTGACGACCAGGAACCTGGGGATCAGCAGCACCACGTTCGGCACCGCCATGACCGCGATCAGCAGCGCGAAGACCGCCGTCCGGCCACGGAACGGGATCCGGGCCAGGGCGTAGCCGGCCATCGAGTTGAACAGGATCCGGCCGAGGGTGACCAGGACCGTCACGATGGCGGAGTTCTGGAACCAGAGCGGGAAGTCGGACTTGAGGAACAGCCGTTCGTAGGCAGCGGTCGTGAACGTTCCCGGGATCAGCGAGGTCGGGTTCGAGGCCGCCTCCGGCTCGGTCTTGAACGAGGTCGCGACGTCGATCAGGAAGGGCGCGATGTAGAGGACGGCCAGGGCCGCCAGCACGCCGTAGAGCGCGAAGGTCCGTCGTCTGCTGGTGTCGTGGGCGGCGCTCATGAGCGGCTCTTCAGCAGGACGCGCTGCAGCAACGTCATGACGACGATGATCAGGAAGAGGATGAACGCGATCGCCGCGCCCTGGCCCCACTGCTGATCCACGAAGCCTGACTGGTAGGAGAGGTAGGCGGGGGTCACCGTGGTCTTGGCCGGACCGCCCTGGGTGCCGGTGTAGATCTGGTCGAAAACCTGCCAGGTCCCGATCAGGCCGAGCGTCAGCACCGTGAACAGCGTCGGGCGGATCATCGGCACCGTCAGGTGTCGGAACCGCTGCCAGGCGCTGGCGCCGTCGATCATCCCGGCCTCCTCGATCTCGTCACCGATGTTGTTGAGCGCGGCGATGAACAGCAACATGAACGTGCCGGACGTGGTGAAGACCGCCAGCAGCACCAGCGCGAACATCGCGACGGACGGGCCGGAGAGCCACTCCCACCAGCTGACGCCGAGCAGGCTGCCGTCGGCGAGGGCGCCGGGTGCGGAGTCGACCCCGAGCGCACCGAGGCCGAGGTGGACGAGGCCGCGCGGGTCCTGGAACCAGTTCGGCCCGTTGAGGCCGATCCAGCCGAGGATCTCGTTGACGGCGCCGGTGGTGCTGAACAGGAAGAGCCACAGCACCGTGATCGCCACTGCGCTGGTCACGCTGGGGAAGTAGAAGGCGGTCCGGAAGAAGCCCCGTCCCTTGAGGGCCTTGCCGTGCACCAGGACCGCCAACCCCAGCGCCAGTGCCGTCTGGAGCGGCACCACGAGCAGGACGTAGTAGAAGTTGTTGCGGAGCGCCGTGCCGAAGTCGCGCTGGTCGAGCGTGCCGCCGGTGAGGATCGACCGGTAGTTGTCGAGACCGATGAAGTTCACGTCACCGGACAGCGGGCTGCCGACACCGCGCCAGTCCGAGAAGCTCACCCACAGCGCCATCACGACGGGGAAGGCGAGGAACAGTCCGAGCACCGCGACGGCCGGCGTGATGAACAGCCAGCCGTCGCGGGTACGGCCCCGATTGATCGTGGACGTCACTGACCGACGACGGCCTGCATCGACTGCTGGACCGAGGCGAGGATCGCGGCCGGGTCGCCGTTCTTGAGGCCCTCGAGCTGGGCGTTGAAGTCGGCGATGACGTCGGCGGCACCCTCCTGGGCCGGCGGGTTCTGGGCGTACTCCGCGCCGGCGATGAACGGCGCGAACTCGGGCTTGTCGTCGGCGTACTGCTCGGCTGCGGTCTCGACCGACGGGATCACGCCAAACGCGTCGGCGAAGGTGAGCTGCTGCTCCTCAGCGGTGAGGAACTCGACCAGGTCGACGGCCGACTCCTTGTCCCCGCTGGCCTCCGCGATGCCCCAACAGTTGGTGAACGCGAGGGTGCCGGAGCCGGCCGGGCCCTGCGGCAGCTCGGCGACCGTGTAGTCGACCTTCGGGAAGTCGTTGGTCATCGCACCGGCGATCCAGTTGCCCTCGATGGTCATCGCGGCCAGCTCCTTGCCGAACGCCTCGCCGCCCCAGCCGGCACCGAGATCGGAGGAGTACGCCGCGACGCCCTCCTGCATCATCCCCTGCACGAACTCGAGCGCCTCGGCGTTCTCGGGGCTGTCGACGGTCGCCTCGGTGCCGTCCTCGCTGACCATCGCGCCTCCCGCCTGCGGGAAGAACGAACCGACCCGCTGGTACTCCGGGCCGAAGGCGAGGCCGACCCGGTCACCCTGCGTCAGCTCTCCGGCGACCTGCTCGAGCTCCTCCCACGTGGTGGGCACGTCGTCCTCGGTGAGACCGGCCTCGTCCCAGAGCTTCTGGTTGATGACCAGGCCGAGCGTGGAGAAGTCCTTGGGAGCGCAGTAGAACTCGTCGTCCACCGTGAACGCGTCGACCAGGTTGGGGTAGAAGTCGCCGGCATTGGACAGCTCGTCGCCGTAGGCGTACAGCGACCCACTGCCGGCATAGCCGGCGAGCGTGTCCGTGGAGACGTAGAAGACGTCCGGCGGGTTGTTGGCGGCGAAGCCCTGGCTGAGCTCCTGCGGCAGGTCCGCGGCCACCTTGACAGACGCCTCGACCCCGCTGTCCTCGGACCACGCGGCAACGGCGTCCTCGACGGCCTTGGTCTCGGCGTCACCCGAGGTCCCGATCAGGACGCTGATCTTGCCTGAGCCCTCGGAGGTCTCGCCGCCGTCGTCGAAGCCGGACCCGCCGCACGCGGTGAGGGCGAGCGCGGTGGTCGCGGCCAGGCACAGGGTGGGCAGTGCGCGGCGTCGGTGGGTGCGGGGGTGCCTCATGATGTCTCCTCGGTGGGTGGTGGGGTGCGCGTCGGCCCACGCAGGCTCGACTCACGGATGACGAGCTCCGGCTGGAGCAGCGTCTGTCGCCTTTCGGGTGATCCGGCCAGCAGTGACTCAAGGGCCGCGATCAGGTCCTGGGCGACCTGCTCGAGCGGCTGGCGGAGGCTGGTCAGGCCGGGAGTGGTGAGAGCGGCAGCGGGGGAGTTGTCGAAGCCGGTCACCGCCACGTGCGCGCCGGCCCGTTGACCACGGTCGGACAACGCCCGGAGAACGCCGAGCGCGAGGGTGTCCGACGCGCAGGTGATGGCCGTGGCCGGGTCGCTGGCGTCGAGCAGGCGGTGAGCGGCGCCGCGGGCCTGCTCGAAGTCGTCGGCCACCTCGGCATGGAGATCGTCGTCGAGGCCGTGCAACCCGCAGGCCTCGCGCCAGCCCTTTCGGCGGTCGCGGCCCGTCTCGGACGACAGCGGCCAGCCGATGTGGCCGATACGTCGGTGGCCTTGCGCGATGAGGTGCTCGGTGGCGATGTGCAGGCCGTGCCGACCGTCGACATCGGCCCAGGCCAGGTCCTGGTCGCCGTCCCAGGAGCGGCCGAAGGTCGCGAAGGGCACGCCCCAGTCACGCAGTGCCGCGACCCGGGCATCGCCGGCATGGGTGCTGGCGAGCACGAACGCGTCGACGGAGGTGGTGTCGAGCAGCTCGCGGTAGGCCGAGATCTCCTCTGGCTCACCGTCGGCCTGGCACAGGATCAGGTGGCACCCCGCCGCTGCGGCCGACTCGGCCAACGCGTGCAGGAACTGGTCGAGCAGGAGCGCTGCGCGATCGTCTCGGGAGGCCTCGACCTTGAGGCCGATCAGTCTCGACCGCTGGCTACGCAGCGCCCGAGCCGAGCGGTTGGGGCGGTAGCCGAGCTGGCGCACCGCCGAGAGGATGCGCTCCCGGGTGTCCGGGGCGACCCGGCCGGGATTGTGCAACGCGTTGGAGACCGACTGGGCCGACACGCCCACGTGGCGAGCCACGTCGCTCAACGTGACCGGGCCGTGCGGGGAGGGGCCGCGGGTGGAGGTGCGGGGGACCGGGGAGTCGGTCACGGGCGGCCTCCTTTACGCGGTTGCGGAACACCGGGTGTTTAGCGTTAAAGTCCTTGACTGTGACGGAGACTACACAGATGCCGGAGCCCGCGACAACCCCACCGCTGCAGCCGTTGCTGCACGACCTGGCGTCCTGCGTGGCTGCTCCGGGGGTGGTGCTGGCGTCGCGGGACGGGCAGCTGCGACCGGGGGCGTGAGCGGCTGGTATGCCGGAGATGTCCGTCTGCTCGATCGCTGGACGGTGTCCGTGGCCGGCTCCGACCTCGACCCGGTCCGGGCCAGCCACAGCGGCTCGTCTCGTCACGAGTTCAGCTATGTCGCGCGGTCGCTCGGAGACCGTGGGGCCGATCCGACGGTCCGCATCGACCGCACTCGCGTGCTCGAGGCCGAGGGGGTCCTCGAGGAGATGGTCGTGGAGTCGGTGGCCCATGATCCGCTCGAGCTGGAGCTGCGGGTCGATCTCGGGACGGACCTCGCCCCGATGTCGGTGGTCAAGCAAGGCAGCGCGGGGGACCGCGTCGCCGCCAGCGAGGTTCCCGGCGGTCTGCACTGGAGCTCGGCGTCCGGCGACGTGTCGGTGGTCGCGGATCCCGCGCCCCAGGTCGAAGCCGCGGCGGGTCGTCTCGTCTGGCGGTGGCGCCTGTCGCGCGGCGAACGGCGCCACGTGACGGTGCGCGCCACGACCGGGACCCAGCCGCTGTTCGGCCCTGGCCGCCCGGCCGGCTGGGACGACGTCGGTCGCCGCCACCGACCGTCGCGTGGAACGGATGGTCCAGCAGAGTCTCGACGACCTCGAGGGTTTGTTGCTCGACGACGGGGGCGATCGTTTCCTCGCCGCTGGGAGTCCCTGGTTCCTCACCCTCTTCGGACGGGACTCACTGTGGGCGGCACGGATGCTGGTGCCGTTCGATCCGACTCTGGCGGCATCGACGCTGCGCGTCCTGGCCCGTCGGCAGGGCACCCGCGACGACCCTGAGACCGAGGAGCAGCCCGGCAAGATCCTCCACGAGGTCCGCCCGGCCACCCTCGATCTCGGCGCGCAGAAGTCTGCCGCCGCTCTACTACGGCAGCGTTGACGCCACTGCGTTGTTCGTCTGCACTCTCGCCGACGCCCACGCGTGGGGCGCCGAGGTCGAGGAGATCAGGTCCTTGCTACCCAGCGCGCGCGCCTGCCTCGAATGGGTGCTGTCGCAGTCACGGGCGTCGGGGTGGCTGACCTACATCGATCACACCGGGGTCGGGCTGGCCAACCAGGGCTGGAAGGACAGCCACGACTCGGTGCCGTTCGCCGACGGCCGGCTGGCCGAGCCGCCGATCTCGCTGTCCGAGGTCCAGGCCTACGCCTACGAGGCGGCGGTCCGTGGCGGTGCGCTGCTGGCGGCGTACGGCGAGGAGCCGGTCGCCGGGCTCGCTGAGTGGGCCGCCGACCTCCGGCGCCGCTTCGCCACCGCGTTCTGGGTGGACACCGACGAGGGTGGCCACGTCGCGATCGCGCTCGACAAGGACGGGCACCGGGCCGATGCGCTCACCTCCAACATCGGCCACCTGCTGGGCACCGGCCTGCTCGACCCGGCCGCCACCGACCGGTTGGCGTCACTGCTGGCCGACCCCCGCCTCGACTCGGGCTTCGGGCTCCGAACGCTGTCGACGGACTCGCCGCGGTTCTCGCGGCTCAGCTATCACGGCGGTTCGGTCTGGCCCCACGACACCGCGATCGCGGTACGGGGCCTCGCGGCCGAGGGTCGGCTGGAGGAAGCCGCCCGACTGACCCACGGTCTGGTTGCGGCGGCTGAGGGGGTGGACTACCGGCTGCCCGAGCTCTACGGCGGCGACGCGGCCAGCGACGTCGACCAGCCGTCGGCGTACCCCGCCGCCTGCCGCCGCAGGCCTGGTCCGCCGCCGCGCCGCTGGCCTGTCTGGTGGCACTCACCGGCCTGCGCGCCGACGCCAGCGCCAGGTCGCTGACCCACCCCGCCCGGACCAGCGACCTGCTCGGTGCCTGGTCGCTGCGCGGACTTCGCCTCGGCCAGGACGTCTTCGATGTCCACGTCGGGGCCGACGGGAGCGTCACGGTCGACCTCCCCGCCGGCAGCCCGATCGACGTGCGCGTCACCTGACCTGACGGAATGCCTGACCGGCGCTGGGTGTTGCCACCTCTCGTGACCGTCACGACTCGCGAGCCTGCCGACGCCCCCGCGCGCCCCCGCCACGCGATGGTCGCCCTGGTGGCGTTGGCGACCGGTGGGTTCGCGATCGGCACCACCGAGTTCGTGTCGATGGGTCTGCTGCCGCAGCTGGCCCGCGGCGTGGACGTGTCGATCCCTGCGGCCGGGCACGCGATCTCCGCCTACGCCCTCGGCGTGGTCGTCGGCGCCCCCACGATCGCCTTCCTGGCGGCCCGGCTGCCGCGACGCGCGTTGCTGATGGGGCTGATGGTCGCCTTCACGGTCGGCAACGCCGCCTCCGCGCTCGCCACCTCCTACGGGTGGTTGCTGGTCGCCCGGTTCGCCGCAGGCCTGCCCCACGGCGCCTACTTCGGTGTCGCGTCACTGGTCGCCGCCAGCCTGGTCACCGCCGACCGCAGGGGCCGAGCCGTCGCGTCGGTGATGCTGGGCCTGTCGTTCGCGAACGTCGTCGGGGTGCCCGCGGCGACCTGGCTCGGCCAGAACCTGGGCTGGCGTACGGCGTACTGGCTGGTCGCCCTGCTCGGGCTCCTGACCGTCGCCCTGGTCGCGGCCTTCGTGCCGTCCTCGCGGGGGGACAGTGGCGCGACCTGGCAGCGAGAGCTGGCGGCGCTGAAGCGACCGCAGGTCATCCTCACTCTCGCCGTGGGCGCGGTCGGCTTCGGCGGCATGTTCGCCGTCTACACCTACATCGTGCCGACCATCACCGAGGTCGGCGGGCTGCCCGAGTCGGTGGCTCCGGTCTTCTTGTTGGCCTTCGGCCTCGGCATGGTGGCCGGCACCTGGCTGGCCGGCCGGCTGGCCGACTGGTCGGTGATGCGGTCGATGTTCATCGGCGGCGCCGGCCAGGGTGTCCTGCTGCTCCTGTTCAGCGTGCTCGCGCCCGCGGGGTACTGGACGCTGCCGGTGCTGTTCGGGATCACCGTGACCGGCTCCGTGCTCGTGGTGGCCCTGCAGCTGCGGCTGATGGCCGTCGCCGAGGAGGCGCAGACGATGGGCGCCGCCATGAACCACGCCTCGCTCAACGTCGCCAACGCGCTGGGCGCCTGGATCGGCGGGCTCGTGATCGCGGCCGACTGGGGTTATCGCGCCCCTGCGGTGGTCGGCGCCGGTCTGGCCGCCGTGGGCATGGTGGTGCTCGCGATCTCGGCTCTCCTGGAGCGTCGATCGGCCTGACCCGCGGGGGCGTGGCAGGGCCTCCCGGCTGCTTTGACAGAATCGCCCGCATGTCCACCCCCGATGCACCCGCGGCTGCCGCACGACCCCGGGTGCTGTCCGGGATCCAGCCGACGGCCGACTCGTTCCACTTCGGCAACTACCTCGGTGCACTGCGGCAGTGGGTGGACCTCCAGGAGGAGCACCAGCCGTTCTTCTTCATCGCCGACCTGCACGCCATCACCGTCGAGCAGGACCCGAAGGTGCTGCGCCAGCGCACCCTCCGCGCGGCCGCCCAGCTGCTGGCGATGGGGGTCGACCCGGAGCGCTCGGCGATCTTCGTGCAGAGCCAGATCCCGGCCCACGCCCAGCTCAGCTGGGTGCTGCAGTGCCTGACCGGGTTCGGTGAGGCACGCCGGATGACGCAGTTCAAGGACAAGTCCACCAAGGGCGGAGAGGGTGCCGCGAGCGTCGGACTCTTCACCTACCCGATCCTGCAGGCCGCGGACATCCTCCTCTACCGCCCGCACTACGTCCCGGTCGGCGAGGATCAACGCCAGCACCTCGAGCTGACCCGTGACCTCGCCCAGCGGTTCAACCACCGCTACAAGAAGACCTTCCGGCTGCCAGAGCCCTACATCCTCAAGGAGACCGCGAAGATCACCGACCTCCAGGACCCCACCGCGAAGATGTCGAAGTCGTCGTCCTCACAGGCCGGGCTCATCGAGCTGCTCGACGACCCGTCGGCGAGTGCGAAGAAGATCCGCTCGGCGGTCACCGACTCCGAGAACGAGATCCGGTTCGACCCTGAGCAGAAGCCGGGCGTGTCCAACCTGCTCACCATCTTCTCGGCGTTGACGTCGCGCCCGGTGGCAGAGCTCGAGGCGTCGTACGCCGGGCAGGGGTACGGCGCGCTCAAGGGCGACCTGGCCGACGCGGTGGTCGAGATGGTGACGCCCTTCCGCGACCGCACGCTGGAGCTGCTCGCAGGTGAGCAACAGCTGGCGGAGGTGCTGCGGCAGGGCAATGAGCAGGCAGGCGCGGTGGCCGAGGCCACGCTGCGCGACGTCTACGAGCGCGTCGGCTTCGTCGCGCCGGCCCGCTAGGCTCGATCGATGCCCACGATCGGAGTCGCCCTCGCGCTCCCGGAACCCTGGGCGAGCGAGCTCCAGGACTACCGGACCGCGCTCGGCGACGAGACGGCGACGCTGATCCCCACCCACATCACCCTGATCCCGCCGGTCGAGCTGACCGAGGAACAGATCGACTCGGCCACCCAGCACCTCGAGGCGGTGGCGGAGACCAGCCACGACTTCTGCGTGCACCTGCGGGGCACCGGCACCTTCCGGCCGGTCTCACCGGTGGTCTTCGTGTCGCTGGCCGAAGGCATCTCGCAGTGTGAAGCGCTCGCCGAGCAGATGCGCCGGGGACCGCTCGACGTACCTCTCCAGCACCCTTACCACCCGCACGTCACCATCGCCCACCACCTGCCCGACGACGCCATGGACCGCGCGTTCACCGAGCTCGCGGGGTTCGACTGCACCTTCGACGCGGGCGCGTTCCAGCTCTACCGACACGATGAGGAGAACGGCTGGCGCCCGTCCCGGGAGTTCGCGCTGGCCCCCACCCCATGACCTCACCCCAGGACCGCCTCGCCGCACTGCGAGCCCGCCGCCCGTTCGTCGACCACGTGATGCGCATGGTCGAGCACTTCGGCTCGGTGAAGGGCAGTCTCCAGGCGGGCGCCGTCACCTACTTCGCCTTCCTCTCCTTCTTCCCGATCCTGGCCCTCGCCTTCTACGTCGTGGGCAAGATCGTCAAGTTCTACCCGCAGGCGCAGGACAACCTCATCGATGCGATCGGCAACGTATTCCCCGGAGTGGTCGGCCGAGGCGGCGTCCCGGTCAGCAGCCTCGAGGAAGCAGCGGGCGGCATCGCCCTGGCCGGTATCGCGGGTGTGCTCTACGCCGGCCTGGGCTGGATCACCGCGATGCGGGCGGCTCTGGTCGCCGTCTTCGAGCTGCCCTCCGACGAGCAGCTGAACTTCGTGCTCGGTAAGCTCCGCGACCTGGCGGTCCTGGCGGCGATCGGTTTCCTGCTCATCGTCTCGGTGGCGGTCACCGGGTTCGTGTCCGGGTTCGCCGGCTCGCTGCTCGGCTGGCTCGAGCTCGACACCCACCTCGACTGGCTGGTGCAGCTGCTCGCGGGGGTGCTGGGCTTCATGGCGAACGTCGTGTTGTTCTTCGCGCTCTTCCGGCTGCTGGGCCGCCCCCATGCCCCGGCGCGTTCGCTGTGGTCGGGCGCGTTGCTCGGAGCGATCGCCTTCGAGGCGCTCAAGCGGCTGTCCTTCCTGCTCCTCGCCTCCACCAAGGACTCCGAGGCATTCCAGATGTTCGGTATCGCGTTGATCCTGGTGGTCTGGATCAACTACTTCTCACGTGTCGTGGTCTACGCCGCGGCGTGGGCCCACACCACGCCAGCCGCTCGGGCGCAGCGCGACCGGGAGCAGCTGGAGGCTGATCGCAGCGAGATGAGGATGAAGGAGCTCGCCCACGTGCAGCTGCGCGAGACCCCGGTCGAGACATCGTCATCTCGGATCGCACCGAAGGCCGCGTTCGCCGCCGGCGGTGCCTCGATGCTCGGACTCGTCGCACTGCTGCGACGCCGGAAGGACAGCGAGGACAGCTGAGGCGGGGTGGCCTCAGGTGGTGCGTGCGCGCCCCATCATCGTGTGCCCGGTCGGCTCGTCGGTGTCGGTGACGACGGGAGGCAGCGGCGCGCCGTTGCAGCAGTTCGCCTTCATGTGGCAGTGCGGGCACAGCCACCGGGTGGAGATCGGGTCGAACTGCTCCCCGCAGTAGTCGCACGGCATGAGGTCGACGGTACGCCGAGCGCGGTCGCACGCTCAGCCGTGCGTACGGGCGTGTCGTGGCTCACAACGATCGTTCGACCGATCTCCAATCCGTGGGGGCGGGCCAGCCGAACACCTCCTGACAGGCGCCACGAGCGCCTCCCGCACGACTACCGAGGAGGAGACCCCTCATGCGCACCACCCCCATCTTCAGCCGCAAGTCCGTCGCCGGTCTGGCCGCCGTGGCCCTGCTCGCCGTGCCCCTGGCCGGTTGCAGTACCGACTCGAACGCGTCCTCGGGCAACGAGGGTTCGTCCCAGTCCGCTCCCGAGGCCGTCGCCGCGATCACCGCGCTGTCCGGCCAGGACACCGCCGTCGCCCTCGACCAGGGCTTCGTCGACGCGCTGACGCAGCTCGAGCTGACCCCGGGTGTCGTCGGTGACGCCCAGCTGACCGACGGATCCCTCGTGTTCCCGATCACCGGCGGCAACGTGACCGTCTTCGAGCCCGGCACCGTCGATCCCTACGTGATCGGCCAGATCCAGCACGAGAACTCCGGCCTGTCGCTGACCGCGGGTGACACCACGGTCGAGATCACCAACCTCAACGTCGACCCCGCCGTCTCCAAGGTCTACGGCGACGTCACCGTCAACGGCAAGGTCGCCGCCACGAGCGTCCCGGTCTTCAACCTCGACGGCCGCACCCTCAAGCCGCTGCAGGCCGAGGGCAACACGGCCGTCCTGACGGGCACCAAGGTGACCATCTCCGAGGTCGCCGCCCCGGTCCTCAACGACGTGTTCAAGACCGACGCGGTCGAGGCCGGCCTGCTCGTCGGCATCGCCACGATCACCGTCAACACCAAGTAGGACCCAGCACGAACCAGCAGGCGCCCGGTCACGACCGGGCGCCTGCCGGCACGTCCGGACGACCTCGGGCAAGATGGCGACCATGCCGACCTACGTCGCGTTCCTGCGCGCCATCAACCTCGGGCGGACCCGCAAGTTCCCGAAGGCCGACATCATCACCGCGACCCAGGCGTCGGGCGGCACGGACGTGGCCACCCACATCAACACCGGCAACGTGCTGCTGACGTCCTCGCTGCGGTCACGCGCGAAGGTCGAGGCGGCGTTGGAGGCGGCGTACGAGGCGGACCGCGGGTTCGTGGTGCCGACCATCGTGTTCACCCCCGCCGAGCTGCGCCAGATCGGCGCCGACGCCGACGAGCTGGGCCACGACGGTCGTCATTACGTCTCATTGCTGAAGGACACGCCCACCGCGGCAGCGACGAAGGTCATCGAAGGCGCGGGTGGTGACGGTGAGCGAGCCGTGGTGCGGGGTCGCGCCGTCCACCTGCTCATCGACGGCGACTACCACTCCGCTTCGTTGACCAATGCCGAGGTCGAGAAGGCGCTCGGCGTCGCCACCAACCGCAACATCACCGTCATCCGGGCGCTGGTGGTGAAGTGGTGCTCCTGACCGGCTCCGCCACCGCACGCTCCAGGGTGCGTACGGAGCGAGAGGTCAACGTGAGCAGGCAGATGGCGCCGTACGCGATCCCGCTCGCGACCAGCACCGGCCGGGTGCCGAAGGACTCGCCCAACGGGCCGAACGTGAGCTGGCCGATCGGGACCGCGACCATCGAGCCGAGGGCGTCGTAGGAGGAGGCGCGCGAGAGCATCTCCAGGGGGATGTGCTCCTGCATGGCCAGGCTCCAGCCGAGCCCGAAGACCTCCAGCCCGGCGCCGGCGACGAACATGCCGACGACCAGGGGGACCAGCTGCGGGCCGAGGCCCAGCATCAACAGCGGTGCCGCGAGGAGGAGGCAACCGAGCATGCCGGCCCGCAACGGGTAGCGGATCGAGACCCGCAGCAGGACGATGCCGGTGACGACCAACCCGATCGCCTGGGCTGAGAGGACGTAGCCCCAGCCGGTGATGCCGATGGTGTCCCGGGCCAGCCCCGGACCCAGGGTGTGCAGGGCGCCGGAGCCGATCGCGTTCAGGGCGCCGAAGGCGAGGACCACGACCCACAGCCAGGTCGTGGACCGGAAGAAGTGCCAGCCCTCGCGCAGGTCCTGCACCACGCCGGAACCCGAAGCGGGTGCGCTGTGGGGGACCCGGACGGGCAGCAGCAGCACCAGGGCGACCAGCCAGGTGGCGGCGTCGGCGGCGAGTGCCCAGCCGGGGCCGACCGTGACCACCAGCACCGCGGCCGTGGTCGGGCCCACGGCGAACAGGGCGCCCCGCGCCATCGACAGCAGCGCGTTCGCCTGCTGCAGCTGGGCCCGCGGCACCAGCTGGGGGATCATGCCCTGCATCGCCGGGAACGAGCTGGCCGCGGCGGTGCCGTTGACGGCCTCGATCACGACCAGCTGCCACAGCTCGGCGTGGCCGGAGATCACCAAGGTCGCCGCCGTGGCCTGCGAGAGCACCGCCACGGCGTTGGACACCTGGATCACCAGCCGCCGGCCGAACCGGTCGGCGATCACTCCGCCGAGCAGCAGGAACAGCACCATCGGGATGCTGCGGGCGGCCAGCACCTGTCCGAGCGCGGCCGCGCTGTCCTCGATCGCGAGCACGGCGAATGCGAGGGCGACCGGCGCCATCGTCGTACCCCAGATGTTGACCGCCCGGGAGGCGAAGAAGAACCGGAACCGGCGGTCGGACAGCGGGGCGAGGGAGCCACGCCAGGTCATGACTCGTCGGATTCCATCTCGAACAGGGCGGCGGTCATGGCGACCCGCACGGTGCCCTCCGTACGGGGTGGCCGCGCCGAGGCGTGCAGGTGGCGGGACGCGGCCATCAGCGAAGCTCGCACGGTCTCCAGGTCATCTGGCTCGACCCAGAGCTCGGCGTCGGTGAGCTGCCCTGGGCGGTCCACCCACTGGCCGCCACGTCGGACCAGCTCGTCGGCCATGACCCGCAGCCAGGTCTGGCGGTCCTGCGCCTGGCGCGGCCGGTCGGATTCGGGGGCATCCCATGGGTGGCGGTAGCGCTTGGCGACGCCGCCGCGGATCCGCTCCTCAGAGGCGACCTCGAGCTGGCCGGCGCCGAGCAGGAGACGCAGGTGGTACGACGCATTCGCATGCGTCAGGCCGAGCTCGCGGGCGACCTCGGCCGCGCTCATCTCCGCGCCGGTGAGCAGCGACAGGATCTGCAGTCGCACCGGGTGGGCGGTCGCGCGGAGTGCCTGGGTGGCGTCGTCGGTCATGTGACCCTCCAATGGTTATTGGGGAGTATGGAAGGCAGAGACCTTGACTGTCAAGGGGTTCTTGGGGAGTGGCCTACTCGCCGCGGAAGGTCGGCCGTCGCTGCTCGCCGAACGCGCGCATCCCCTCGGCCGCGTCGGCGGTGCGCAGCAGCACGGTCTGACCGGTCCGCTCGCGCTCCAGCGCGGCGTCGAGCTCGGTGAGGGTCGTGGCGTTGATCGCCTTCTTGGTCGCGGCGAACGCCAGCGGCGGCCCGCTCGCCAGCCGTCGTACGACGCGGGCGACGGTGTCGTCGAACACGTCGTCGGCCGCCACCTCGGCGATCAGCCCGGCGTCGTACGCCTCCCGCGCGCTGAGTGGGTCGGCCAGCAGCGCCATCCGCATCGCCCGGGCTCGGCCGATCGAGGCAGCCACGGTGGCGGTGGAACCGCCGTCGGGCATCAACCCGATCCGCGCGAACGCGAGCAGGAACGACGCGGACTCGCGCGCGATCACGAGGTCGGCGGCGAGGGCGGCCGCGCAGCCGACCCCGGCCGCAACGCCGTTGACGGCCGCGACGACCGGCTTGTCGAGCGTGGTGATCGCCCGGATGATCCGGTTCGCCCGGTCCAGGGTCGAGACGTCGAAGTGTTCGTGGGCGTCGGTGCCCGAGATGTCGGCGCCGGCGCTGAAGGCGGCGCCCGCACCGGTGAGGACCACGACCCGGACGTCGTCGTCGGCCGTCGCCCGTTCGATCACCGCCGCCAGGTCGTCGGCCATCGACTCGGTGAGGGCGTTGAAGACCTCGGGCCGGTTCAGGGTGACCCAGAGGGCGCCGCCCTCGGTGCGGATCTCGAGGTCAGCCAACGAGGACCCCGGCGTCGCGCATCTCGCGGAGCGCGGCACCCGTCGACTCCTCGGCGACACCGGCGCACAGGTCGGGCAGCAGCCGGGTCGCGAAGCCCTCGCGCACGGCGTCGAGGGCGGTGGCCCGGACGCAGTAGTCGGTCGCGAGGCCGCACACGTCCACGTCGGTCACCTCGTGGCTGCGCAGCCAGTCGGCCAACCCGACCCGCTCGGGCGTGAGGCCCTCGAAGCCGGAGTACGCCGCCTCGTGCTCGCCCTTGCGGAAGATGGCGTCGAAAGGCTGCGGGTCGAGGTTGGGGTGGAAGGCCTCGCCGTCGGTCCCGACCCGGCAGTGGACCGGCCAGGTCTCCCGGAAGTCCGGCTCGCTCGACCAGTGGTCCCCGGGGTCGATGTGGTGGTCCTTGGTGGCCACGACGTGGTCGTACTCAGCCGCCTCCGGAGCGCCGGAGGCACGGAGGTGGAGCAGCTCGGCGATGTCGCTGGCGACGCGGGCGCCGCCGGTCACAGGCAGCGAGCCACCCTCACAGAAGTCGTTCTGGACGTCGACCACGATCAGCGCACGCGTCATGCCACGAGCCTAGCCATCGGGCGGCCGTGGCCATGACCGCGGCCAGTCAGCCCTGGGTACGCCGGGCGTGAGCGGCCTGCTTCGCGCGGTTGCCGCACACCGCCATCTGGCACCACCGGCGTCGTCCCGAGCTGTTGAGGAACAGCCAGCCGCAGTCGTGGCCGGGGCAGACTCCGATCCGCGGCCGGTCGACGAGCAGGTCGCCCGCGGCGACGAGGAACGCGTCCAGCGGCTCGCCGAGGGCAGGGTCGGCCGCGAAGGCCCACCGAGGCTCCGGCCCCCCGAGGTCCAGCCGTTGACGGGACCGCGCCTCGGTGACTGCGGCGGAGATCCTGGTCGCGGCCGCGCGGGATCCCGTGCCCAGGAGGACGTCGTGGAGGTCGGCGCGCAAGACCCGGGTCCGCTCGAGGGCGACGGACGCCTCCTGGGGGTGGCGTGCGGCCTCGCGGCAGAGCCGGGCGGACCGCTCGTCGGTGATCAGCCCGTTGACGCGCGCGAGCACGACGAGGTGGTCGAGCGTCCGGAGGTAGTCCCGCCGTTCCTCGTCGTACGGCTCACCCCAGCCGGACCGCGTGTTGACCAGCTCGAGCGCCGGGTGCCCCGCGAGCTGCCGGGGCAGGACCAGGTCGTCGACCGTCGTCCACCAGCTCATCGGAACCTCCTTGACATCTGCCACTCTAACCTGTTGGGGTAAATAACCGGTTAGACAGATCGAAGGGTTAGGAACCAATCATGCTTCAGCTCGCCGCCGCATCCGCCGCACTCGCCGTCGTGGCAGCCCTGTCCCCAGTTGCCACCACCCCGGCCTCGACCGGGGACGGCTGGCACTCCGTGCAGGAGTCGTGGGAGCCCTACCCGGAGGGAGAGTTGATGCTCCCGGCGGACCGCTACTGCGGCGACTTCGACGTCCGCTCCACGCCGGTGTTCTCCGACGTGAGCTCGCGGGTGATCTCGCGCTGGGAGTCGGGCGGAGCCCGCGAGACGGTCTACAGCGGTCCGCTCGTGGTCGAGGCGACGAACACCACGACGGAGGCCAGCGTGGAGCTCGACCTGTCCGGTTACGCCCGGACCAAGCAGCGGCCCGACGGCTCGCTCGCCCGTTTCGAGGCCCTCGGGCCGGTCGGGTTCGGGTGGCCCACCGGCTCGGTGGGACTGCCGCAGGGCTACTACGTGTTCAACGGCCGGCACGTCGTGCGCTTCCCCCAGGAGGGCCCGCGACGGCTGGTCGTCGACCAGGGCACCGAGGCCGACGTCTGCGCCATGCTGGACTGACGGGTGTCAGCCGCCCAGGTGGTGGGTCTCGATCACCGGCTCGCCGCGGCTCATCATCTGGGCCGCGATCGGCAGCTCGTCGCGGGAGGCCGCGTGACGTTCCCGTGCGTCATCGAGTGATGCGCGGCCGACAATCTCGCCACCGCGGACCAGCGGCACCAGCAGGGTGCGGTCGTCCCCGTCGTCGACCGGCGGGGTGCCGATGCCGACGACCTCGGCCTCGGCGACGCCGCGTGGGTCGCGGCGTCGCAGCGCGAACTTCCGGCCGCCGACGGAGCCCTTGTCCGGAGACTTCTTCGCGACCGGGACCATCGCGCCCGACTCTCCCTCGCGGGCGACCAGCTTGTAGACGAAGCCGCAGGTGGGGTGCCCGCTGCCGGTGACGAGCTGGGTGCCGACGCCGTACGCGTCGACCGGCGCGGAGGCGAGGGCGGCGATGGCGTGCTCGTCGAGGTCGCTCGTGACCACGATGCGGGTCTGGTTCGCGCCGAGCAGGTCGAGCTGGTCGCGGACCTGCGTCGCGAGCACCCCGAGGTCGCCGCTGTCGATCCGGACCGCACCCAGGCCCGGCCCGGCCACCTCGACGCCCAGCCGCACCGCCTCGGCGATGTCGTAGGTGTCGACGAGCAGCGTGGTGCCCTCACCCAGCGACGCCACCTGGGCTCGGAAGGCATCGGCCTCGGTGTCGTGCAGCAGCGTGAACGAGTGGGCCGAGGTGCCAGCGGTGGGGACGCCGTAGCGCTGCCGGGCGGCCAGGTTGGACGACGAGGCGAAACCCGCGACGTACGCCGCCCGAGCGGCCGCGACCGCTGCCTCCTCGTGGGTGCGCCGCGAGCCCATCTCGATGCACGGCCGGTGCCCGGCGACCAGCGTCATCCGGGACGCGGCCGAGGCGATGGCCGAGTCGTGGTTGTAGATCGACAGCAGCACCGTCTCGAGCAGCACCGCTTCCGCGAACGTCGACTCCACCACCAGCAGCGGCGAGTAGGGGAAGTAGATCTCGCCCTCGGCGTATCCCCAGATGTCGCCGCTGAACCGGTAGTCGGCCAGCCACGCCAGCGTCGGCTCGTCGACGACGCCACCGGACCGCAGGGTCTCGAGCGCCGCGTCGTCGAAACGGAACGCCTCGATCGCGTCCAGCGCCCGACCCACGCCCGCCACCACGCCGTACCGGCGGCCCTCGGGGAGACGTCGCGGGAAGAGCTCGAAGACCGCGCGGCGGTGAGCGGTGCCGGCGGCAAGGGTCGCCTGCAGCATCGTCAGCTCGTAGTGGTCGGTCAGCAGCGCCGCGCTCTGGATCACGCCCGCCACTGTGCCACCATGTGCCTGTGTCCGCTGCCAGCCCGGTCGAGGTCGAGCCGACCCTGACACCAGACGAGATCACCCACGTGTCCAAGCCGTGGGTGACGATCGTGTGGAACGACCCGGTCAACCTGATGTCCTACGTCACCTATGTCTTCCAGAAGTACTTCGGCTACGACAAGTCGAAGGCCGAGAAGCTGATGATGGAGGTCCACGAGGACGGCAAGTCCGCGGTGAGCACCGGCTCGCGCGAGGAGATGGAGCGCGACGTGCAGGCGATGCACGAGTACGGGCTCTGGGCGACCATGGAGAAGCAGTGAGCGGCTTCGCGCGGCACCGTCGCAGCGGCCACGTGATCGCGACGTTCAGCGGCTTCGAGGCCGACCTGCTGCGCTCGTTGGCCTCGCAGCTGGTCGAGCTGTTGCGCAACGAGGCCGCCGCGCCGCGCACCCCCGAGGACTCGTTCGAGGCCATGCTCGACTTCAGCGGCCCGACCATGGAGCCGGAGGATCCGGTGCTTGCGCGGCTGTTCCCCACGGCGTACCAGCACGACGAGGAGGCCGCCTCCGAGTTCCGCCGCTTCACCGAGGGGTCGCTGCGCGACGGCAAGGCCGCGGGTGCCGCCGTCATCATCGACACCCTGGAGGAGGCCGGGCTGCCGCCCGAGCTGACCGAGGACGGGCTGACCATCGACGTCGAGATGGCCGAGCCGCAGGCCGAGGCGTGGCTCCGGTCGTTCACCGACCTCCGACTGGCCCTCGCGACTCGCCTCGAGATCGAGCAGGACGACGACGAGGTCTGGCTCGCGATGGACGACGACGACCCGCGCTCGCAGGCCCATGACATCTACCAGTGGGTCGGCTACCTCCAGGAGACGCTCGTCGAGGCGCTCACCGACTGACCCCCAGCGCCCGATGTGGATGCGTTTGATTCCATGGCGTCATGCGATCGACTCGTGCTGCCGCACTCTCGGCCTCGTTCCTGCTCTCCCTCGGCCTGCTCGCCGGGTGCGGGGGAGATGACGACCCCACCGCAGACCCGTCCAAGGCGACGGACGGTGCCACCACGGAGCAGCGCGGCGAGTGTGAGGCGGAGGTGGAGCTCGGCGGTGCGGTGAAGGCGTCCTGGACCGGTGAGGCTTTCGTCGTCACCGAGAACCGCTCGGGTCCGGTGCTCTACAAGGCGGCCAACAAGGGCAATACCCTCACTGTCCTCGGCGAGAACGGTGACTTCCCGGCGCTGGCCTCCTTGACAACCAAGAAGGGAACCTTCTCCGGGGGAGAGGGCACCTTCGAGGTCGACGAGGAGGGGAGCGGGGCCACGGTCGACGCGGCGCTCAAGGCCGGCGCAGGCAAGTCCGTCGACGTCGTGGCCACGATCACCTGCTCGTGAGCCCACATCGTGGGCCCGGCGCGGGTGTCACGACCTGCTGCCTACGCTTGAGGGCGTGCTGACACTCGACCGTGCGACGTACGACGCGATCATCGCCCACGCCAAGCGGGACCACCCCGATGAAGCGTGCGGCGTGGTGGCCGGACCTGCGGGCAGCGACCGGCCCGAGCGCCTCGTGGAGATGGTCAACGCCGCCGGCAGCCCCACGTTCTACGAGTTCGACTCCACGGACCTGCTCCACCTCTACAAGGAGATGGACGACCGGGACGAGGAACCGGTCGTGATCTACCACTCCCACACCGCCACCGAGGCCTACCCGAGCCGTACCGACATCGGGCTGGCGATGGAGCCGAACGCCCACTACGTGCTGGTCAGCACCCGTGAGCACGGGAATAACGAGGGCGCTGAGGAGTTCAGGTCCTACAGGATCGTCGACGGCGTCGTGACCGAGGAAGAGGTCGCTGTCGTGGACAGCATCCCCACCCCCACCGACTGAGAACTGGAGCATCCCGATGAGCATCGAGGTCCGGATCCCGACCATCCTGCGCACCTACACCGGCGGCGAGAAGGCCGTGGCAGGCAGCGGCGTGAGCCTGGCCGAGCTCATCGACGACCTCGAGGCGAACCACCCCGGGATCAAGGAGCGGCTGCTCGAGCCCAAGGCCGACGGGGACGAGCTGCGCCGCTTCGTCAACGTGTACGTCAACGACGAGGACGTGCGCTTCCTCGGTGGCCTCAAGGCCCCGCTGAGCGACGGCGACCAGATCGTCGTGCTGCCCGCGGTGGCCGGCGGAGCCGGCCGTCGGACAGAGCGGGCGGCTTCGTAGACCACGTGACCCGGTACGACGATCTCCTCGCCTCGGTCGGCAACACGCCCCTGGTGGGTCTGCCCCGGCTGTCGCCCAGCCCTGACGTCCGGCTGTGGGCGAAGCTCGAGGACCGCAACCCGACCGGTTCGATCAAGGACCGCCCGGCCCTGAAGATGATCGAGCTCGCCGAGAAGGAGGGCCGGATCCGGCCCGGGACGACCCTGCTCGAACCGACCAGCGGCAACACCGGCATCTCGCTGGCCATGGCCGCCCAGCTCAAGGGCTACCGGCTGGTCTGCGTGATGCCGGAGAACACCTCCGAGGAGCGACGCCAGCTGTTGCGGATGTGGGGCGCCGAGATCGTCTCCAGCCCGGCCGCGGGCGGGTCCAACGAGGCGGTCCGGGTCGCCAAGGAGGTCGCCGCGGACCACCCCGACTGGGTGATGATGTACCAGTACGGCAACGAGGCGAACGCGCTCGCGCACGAGGAGGGCACCGGCCCCGAGCTGCTCGCCGACCTCCCCGAGATCACCCACTTCGTTGCCGGCCTCGGCACCACGGGCACTCTCATGGGAGTGTCGCGCTTCTTCCGGCGCGCCAAGCCCGGCGTCCGGATCGTCGCCGCCGAGCCACGCTACGGCGAGCTGGTCTACGGGCTGCGCAACCTCGACGAGGGCTTCGTCCCCGAGCTGTACGACGCATCGCTGATCGATTCGCGGTTCTCGGTCGGGCCGCGCGACGCCGTACGCCGGGTCCGTGAGCTGCTCGAGACCGAGGGCATCTTCGCGGGGGTGTCGACCGGCGCGATCCTCCACGCCGCGCTCGGCCAGGCCGCCAAGGCAGTCAAGGCCGGTGAGCGCGCTGACATCGCGTTCGTCGTGTGCGACGGCGGCTGGAAGTACCTCTCGACGGGCGCCTACGAAGGCACCGTCGACGAGGCAGAGGACCGCCTGGAGGGGCAGCTCTGGGCTTAGGGTCTGCCCATGAGGAACAGCGTCGTCGCGATCGTCGCCCTGCTGGTGGCCGTGCTGGCTCCCGCTGCGGTCCTGCCCGGGAGCGCCGGAGCGGCGGAGCCGCCGGTCGCGAGCAGCCCGCCGACGATCGCGGGAGACCCGGTCTTCCGGGAGCGGCTGGTCGCCGAGCCCGGAACCTGGCTGCCGGCCGACGGTCTGACGTACAGCTATCAGTGGCTGCGCGGGGGTGCGGACATCCAGGGCGCCACGTCGCGCCGCTACCGCCCCGGCCTCGACGACCTGGGCAAGCACCTCCGGGTCCGGGTGACCGCGACCGACACCACCGGCCAGTCCGGTGAGTCGACCAGCGAACCGACGACCCGGGTGAAGCGGGCCGAACTGGTGGTCGAGCAGCGACCGTCGGTGTCCGGCACCAAGCGCTACACGCAGCTGCTCACCGCCGATCCGGGGGAGTGGAGCCCGCGGCGGCGTGCCTTCTCCTACCGGTGGCTGCGCGACGACAAGCGGATCCGCGGCGCCGACGAGCGGCGCTACCGGCTTGCTCCGGCCGACGTCGGCCACCGGGTCCGGGTGCGGATCACCACGACCAAGGAGGGCTACCGGACCGGGCGGGCCACCTCCCGGCCGACCCGCGAGATCATGCACCGGGTCGCCGCCAAGCGGACCGCGACCTACCGGATCGAGACCCGCGGCGACATCACCGCCAGCATGGCCGTCTTCCGCGCCGAGGTCGCCGAGACCTTCGCCGACCCGCGCGGCTGGCGCTCGGCGGGCGTGGTCTTCAAGCGGGTCGCCGAGGGAGGCGACTTCTCCGTCGTGCTGGCCGAGGCGAGCACCGTGCCGTCGTTCTCGCCGGTCTGCAGCGCCCAGTGGAGCTGTCGGGTGGGCCGCTACGTCGTCATCAACCAGATGCGCTGGTTGCACGCGTCGCCCTCCTGGAACGACGCGAACAAGCCGCTGCGCGGTTACCGGCACATGGTCGTCAACCACGAGACCGGTCACTGGCTCGGCCACGGCCACCTCGGTTGCGGCGGCGACGGCCAGCTCGCTCCGGTGATGATGCAGCAGTCCAAGGGCCTCGCCGGCTGCCGCCACAACCCGTGGCCGCTGGCCGGCGAGCGCTGGTACTCCTGAGGACCTGGCTCAGCGCACGTTGAGCCGTACGCCGACGCCGAACTCGCTCCCCGGCACCCGGCCCAGCCCCAGCAACCGGGTGGTCAGGTTGGCGGCGTCGCCGTTGCGGACCGGCGGCCGCTTCGCGCCGTACTTCGTCCGGCGCGAGCCGGGGTCGCGGTAGTCGTCGTTGAGCTCGTAGAGGTCGGCGCCGGCTCCGGTGCCCACTCCCCACACCACGAACGGGACCCGGAAGTTTCCGGACCTGGTCGGGTCGGAGTGGCCTTGGCGCGTGCCGCCGTGGTCCGCGGTGACGATCAGGGTCACGTTCTTGCGGAGCTTGGGCCGTGCCTCGATCGTGGTGACGACCTTGCCGAGCAGCCGGTCGGCCTTCTCCGCTGCAGCGAGGTACTCCGGGGACAGGAAGCCGTGCTGGTGCCCCGCGTCGTCGGGGAGCGAGAGGTGGAGGACGGTGAGCGCCCGCCGGTGCTTGACCAGATCGGTGCGCGCCATCCGGACCAGCCGCGGGTTGCTCCCACGCAGCACGAACCGCGCCACGCCCTTCGGCCACGAACGCTTGAACAGCGACAGCTTCTTCTTCGAGGTGAACAGGGCCGGGTCGCGCTGGTCTGAGTCGACGACGGTGAAGATCGAGGCGACCGAGTGCCCCGCCGCCCCCTGCACCGTGCTCGGCGTGCGGCGATCGTCGTTCCACCAGACGCCGTGGCCGCTGTGGTCGGCGTCGACGCGCCGGCCGGTCACGATGCTGGTGTGGTTGGGCAACGTCAGCGTCAGCTCGCGCGTGGTCCGGGCGTTGAGCGTGCTCGCACCCTCGCTCATGAGCCGGTGGAGGGTCGGGGCTCGCTCCGGGCCGAGGCGGCGTACGGCGGCGGAGCCGAGCGAGTCGAGGGTGACGACCAGGACCTTGGTCGTCGGCGACGCTACGCGTGAGGCGGCCGGCACGCCCCGCTCAGGAACGGCCATCAGCGGGCCCGCCGAGGGGCCGAGCAGCAGCGCAACGGCCAGGGGGACGGCGACGAGCAGGGGGTGACGCACCGCCTCAGGCTACGTGCTGTCCGTCACGTCGTTGTGCCTCGCGGCGTCGCGGGCCGTAGCCTTCCCGTGTGTCAGCAGCGGCCGCCGAGGCACCCATCGGCATCTTCGACTCCGGATTCGGTGGCCTCACCGTGGCCCGGTCGGTCATCGACCAGCTGCCCCACGAGTCGGTCGTCTACCTCGGGGACACCGCCCGCCAGCCCTACGGTTCCAAGCGGATCGCGGAAGTCCGCGAGTACGCCATGGAATGCCTCGACCACCTGGTCGACCGCGGCGTGAAGGCCCTGGTCATCGCCTGCAACTCCGCGTCCGCAGCGGTGCTGCGCGATGCCCGCGAGCGCTACGACGTGCCGGTGGTCGAGGTGATCCTGCCCGCGACCCGCCGCGCGGTCGCCGCCACCCGCAGCGGCAGGATCGGCGTCATCTGCACCCGCGCGACCGCTGAGTCGCGGGCCTACGAGGACGCCTTCGCGGCGGCGCCGCAGGTCGAGCTGCTGACCCGTGCCTGCCCGCGGTTCGTCGACTTCGTCGAGGCCGGGATCACCGGGGGCGAGGAGCTGCTCGACGTCGCGCACGAGTACCTGGAGCCACTGACCGCCGCCGGCGTCGACACGGTCGTCCTCGGGTGCACCCACTACCCGCTGCTCACCGGTGTCATCTCGCTGGTCATGGGCGACGGCGTCACCCTCGTCTCGAGCGCCGAGGAGTGCGCCAAGGACGTCTACAAGATGCTGGTCGACACCGACCTGATGCGCGACGGTGGCGAGCCGGCGTACGACTTCCTGACGACCGGTGCGCCCGACGACTTCGCGTCGATCGGCCGGCGTTTCCTCGGCCCGGAGATGGTCGTCGCGTCCCAGTTCGCGGGGGGTCTCGCGTGAAGCTGACGATCATCGGCTGCTCGGGCTCCTACCCCGGCCCCGACTCACCGGCGAGCTGCTACCTGCTCGAGGCCGACCACGACGGCCGCACCTGGCGGGTGCTGCTCGACCTCGGTTCCGGCGCCCTCGGCGTGCTCCAGCGCTACGCCGACCCGCTGACCGTCGACGCCGTCTTCCTCAGCCACCTGCACGCCGACCACTGCCTGGACCTGTGCGGCTACCACGTGCTGCGCCGCTACCACCCCAGCGGCCACCAACCGCGGATCCCGGTGTGGGGTCCGGTCGGCACCGCCGACCGGATGGCCCGCGCCTACGACCTGCCGATCGACCCCGGCATGCACGAGGAGTTCGACTTCCGCGAGTACGACGCGCCGGTCCAGCTCGGACCGTTCCGGGTCGAGGCGATCGAGGTCGACCACCCGGTGCCCGCCTACGGCCTGCGGGTCACCGCCGACGGAGTCACGCTCGGCTACTCCGGCGACACCGGCCCCTGCGACGGGCTGGACGCGGTGGCACGCGACGTCGACCTGCTGCTGGCCGAGGCGTCGTTCCGCGTCAGCGTGGAGAACCCGCCTCGCCTGCACCTGACCGGGGCCGACTGCGGCGAGGCTGCCGCCCGCGCGGGGGCTCGTCGGCTGATGATCACCCACGTACCGCCCTGGCACGACCCGGAGGAGGCGATGGCAGAGGCGCGCACGGCGTACGACGGCCCGCTCGAGCTCGCCCGGTCCGGCGACGTGCACGACCTCTGACCGGGGTCAGGAGCCCTTGGGCGGGAGCGTCCGGACGAACGCCACTCCGTGCGCGACCCACTGGGCCAGCTCCTCGTCGGTGGCGATCGCCTCCGGCCTGACCCGCAGCCAGCCGTCCATCGTGCGACCGTGCATCTCCATCCGTTCGACGCCGTCGTGCTCGACGAGGTCGGCACTGGTCGTGGGGTCGACCCGCAGCATCAGCCCGCCCTGACCGCTCGCGGCGACTGCCATGTGCCCACCGAGCAGGAAGGCGAGGCCGCCGAACATCTTGGACTGCGTGAGCCCCGGCTCGGTCGAGAGCACGGCACGCAGGCGTTCGGCCAGTTCTTCGTCGTAGGCCATCACCGCAGTATGGCGCAGGAATGTCCGGTCGGAGTTTGGTTGGATGGGGCACATGATTGAAGTGACAGGACTGACCAAGTCCTACGGGGGCTTCCTGGCCGTCGACGACGTGTCCTTCCGCTGCCAGCCAGGCCGGGTCACCGGCTTCCTGGGGCCGAACGGCGCAGGCAAGACGACCACCATGCGGATCCTGGTCGGGTTGACGCCCGCCAGCCGCGGCACCACCACGATCGGAGGGCTCGACTATCGCAAGATCCCCAACCCCGGACTCCACGTCGGGGTGCTGCTCGACGCCTCGGCCCAGCACGCCGGTCGCACCGGCCGCGAGGTGCTGACGCTCGGCGCCCGCACCATGGGTCTGCCCGACTCGCGGGTGGAGGAGATGCTGGCGATGGTGTCGTTGACCGGCTCCGAGAGCAAGCGCCGGATCCGCAACTACTCGCTCGGTATGCGGCAACGGCTCGGTATCGCCCACGCCCTGCTCGGCGACCCGTCGGTACTGATCCTCGACGAGCCGGCCAACGGCCTCGACCCGGCCGGCATCCGCTGGATGCGCGACCTCCTCAAGGGGTACGCCGACCGCGGTGGCACCGTGCTGCTGTCGAGCCACCTGCTCAACGAGGTCGAGCTGATCGCCGACGAGATGATCCTGATCGGCCGCGGCAAGATCCTGGCCCAGGGTGACAAGAAGTCGTTGCTGGCCGAGCGCACGACCGGCACGCTCGTCACGGCGGCCGACAACCAGGCCCTCGCCGAGGCACTCACCGGCGCAGGCCACCCGGTCCACCCGATCGCGGACGGGCTCAAGGTGGACGCGACCCCGCTGCAGGTGGGTCAGGTCGCCGCCGACAAGCAGGTCGTGCTGACCGAGCTGCGCGAGGCGGCGGGCGGTCTCGAGGACCTCTTCCTCGAGCTGACCAGCGACACCCAGCGCGACGACCTCACCGCGACCCCCATCGAGCAGGGAGCCCCCTCATGAGCGCCATGACCCTCGACGTCTCCGGGACCAAGCCGGTCCCCTTCACCCGCCTGACGGCCGTCGAGCTCCGCAAGATGGCCGACACCAAGGCCGGCCTGTGGTTGCTCGGCCTGATCGTCGGCATCACCGCCGTCTTCATGGTGATCTTCTTCTTCGTCGCCGACTCCGAGGACCGGATCTTCAGCAACTTCATCGGGATCGCCTCGACACCACAGGGGTTCCTGCTGCCGGTGCTCGGCATCCTGCTGATCACCAGCGAGTGGAGCCAGCGCACCGCGATGGTGACCTTCGCGCTCGAGCCGTCGCGGGCGCGGATCATCCTGGCCAAGGTCGTGGCGGCGGTGCTTCTCGGCGGTGGCGCCTTCGTCGCCGCCGTCCTCATCGGCATGCTCGGCACGCTGGTCGGTGGTTCCGACGACGGCTTCGAGGGACTGAAGATCTCGGTGTTCCTGCTCTTCCTCGCCCTGCAGCTGCTGTCGGTCCTGCAGGGTGTCGCCTACGGCTTGATCCTGCTCAACACCCCGGCCGCCATCGTCGCGTTCTTCGTGCTGCCGATCGCCTCGTCGATCGTCTTCAGCCTGGTGTCGGGACTCAGCGACAGCGCACCCTGGGTCGACCTCGGCACGGCGCAGCAGCCGCTGTTCGAGGCCGGCACCGGCTCCGCGCTCACCGGCGAGCAGTACGCCCAGCTCGGCACCACCGCGCTGCTCTGGATCCTGCTGCCCTTCGTGATCGGCTGGTTCCGGGTGATGCGCGCCGAGCTGAAGTAGCCCCCTAGGCTCGGTCCCATGACCGCACCCCGCAGCGACATTCCCAGGGCCGACGGCCGCGCCGACGACCAGCTCCGTCCGATCACCATCACCCGCAACTGGCTCGACCACGCGGCCGGCTCGGTGCTGGTGGAGTTCGGGGGGACCCGCGTGCTCTGCGCCGCCTCGGCCTCGGAGGGTGTTCCGCGGTGGCGCAAGGGCTCCGGCCTGGGCTGGGTCACCGCCGAGTACGCCATGCTGCCGGCCTCGACCAACACCCGCTCCGACCGCGAGTCGGTGCGCGGCAAGATCGGCGGGCGTACGCACGAGATCTCGCGGCTGATCGGCCGCTCGCTGCGGGCGATCATCGACTACAAGCAGCTCGGCGAGAACACCATCGTGCTCGACTGCGACGTGCTCCAGGCCGACGGCGGCACCCGCACCGCTGCGATCACCGGCGCCTACGTCGCTCTCGCCGACGCGGTCGCCCACCTGCGCTCGACCGGCGCGCTGACCGGTGAGCCCCTCACCGGCTCAATTGCGGCGGTCAGCGTGGGCATCATCGACGGCGCGCCCCGCCTCGACCTGCCCTACGAGGAGGACGTCCGCGCCGAGACCGACATGAACGTCGTGATGACCGGCGACGGCAGCTTCGTGGAGGTGCAGGGCACCGCCGAGGGCGCGGCGTTCGACCGCGCCGAGCTCGACGCCCTGCTCGACCTCGCCGCGAAGGGTTGCGTCGACCTCACCCGCCTGCAGAAGGAAGCGCTCGCCCGGTGACCCGCGTCTTCCTCGCCTCACGCAACGCCAAGAAGCTGGCGGAGATGGAGCGGATCCTGCGTGAGCACGCGCCCGACGTCGATGTGGTCGGCATCGACGACGTCCCCGGGTACGTCGAGCCGGTGGAGGACCAGCCCACCTTCGACGGCAATGCGTTGCTGAAGGCCCGCGCCGGGGTGCTGGCCAGCGGTCTGCCGTCGCTGGCCGACGACAGCGGCCTGTGCGTCGACGCGCTCAACGGCATGCCGGGGGTGTTGTCCGCGCGCTGGTCGGGCCCGGCCAAGTCCGACTCGAGCAACAACGAGCTGTTGCTCGCCCAGCTGGAGGACGTGCCCGACGAGCGACGGGCAGCTCACTTCGCCTGTGCGGTGGCCTTCGTCGGGCCGGGCGGCGAGGAGCTCGTGGTCCACGGCCGGATGTCCGGTCGGGTGATCCGCGAGCAGCGGGGGAGCGGTGGCTTCGGCTACGACGTGCTGTTCGTCGCCGACGAGCACCTCGGGGACGGGCGTACCTCGGCGGAGCTCAGCCCCGAGGAGAAGGACCGGATCTCCCACCGCGGCCGGGCGCTGCGCGAGATCGCGCCGGCCGTGGCGGGTGCCCTCACGGGACGCTGATCGCGACCTTGCCGCGGACGTGGCCGTCCTCGGAGAGCCGGTGGGCGTCGACGATCTCGTCGAGCGGGAACGTCCGGGCGATCTCGACCCGCAGCTTGCCCTCGTCGACCAGTCGCGCCAGCGCGTCGAGCCCGTCCCGGTCGGGTCGTACGAACACGTAGGTGCCGCCCATGGCGAGCACCGTTGCGGCGTCGATGATCGACACGATCCGGGAGCTGTCCCGGACCTGCTTGGGCGCGTTGGCCAGGGCGTCGCCGCCGATCAGGTCGAGCACGGCGTCGACCGGTGCCGAGAGCTGCTCACTCACCGGTCCGGCGGCGTAGTCGATGACCTCGGTGGCACCCAGCTCGCGCAGGAAGCCGTGGTTGGCCGGGCTCGCGGTCGCGACGACCTCGGCGCCGAGCGCGACCGCGACCTGCACGGCCACGTGGCCGACTCCACCGGCGCCGGCGTGCACGAGGACGCGGTCGCCCGCGCGGACCTCGAGCGACTCGGTGAGCGCCTGCCAGGCGGTGAGGCCGACCAGCGGGAGCGCAGCGGCCTGCTCGAAGGAGAGGGACGCCGGCTTGTGGCTCACGGTGCGCTCGGGCGCGGGCACCAGCTCGGCGGACGTGCCGTAGGTGACGTCGTCGCGACGGACGTAGCCGAAGACCTCGTCACCGACCTTCAGGCCGGTGCGCACGGCCGGTCCGACCGCCTCCACGACCCCCGCCGCGTCCCAGCCCGGGATGATCGGGAGGTGGTGGGGGTAGGCGCCCTGGAGGTAGCCCTCGCGGACCTTCCAGTCCACGGGGTTGACGCTGGTGGCGCGGACCCGCACCAGCACGGTGTCGGGGCCTACGGGCGGATCCTCGACCTCGCGCACCTGGATCTGCTCGGCCCCACCGAACTCGTCGTACACGGCAGCTCGCATGCTGCACTCCTCTGTCGTCTCGTCGGACTGTGCGGACAGGGGAGAACCTCGGGCGGGGTCAGAACCTTCCGAAGCTGGCCTTGAGGAGAGTCACACGGCCACGGAGGGCGCACCCACCCGGCGGCTGATGAACATGCCCCAGAGGGCGGCCAGCACGAACATGAAGACGGAGTAGACCGCCGCCGGCACCGAGATCTCGGTGCTGCCCAGGATCTCGACCGCGACGAAGATCGCCAGCGTGCCGTTGTGGACGCCGATCTCGAACGAGGACGCGATGGCCTGGTCGCCGGACACCCCGGCGGCGCGCGGCACGGCGTACCCGACGATCAGGCTGATCACGCAGAACAACGCGGCCAGCAGCCCGACGTCGGCGATGTAGCCGCCGATGTTCTCGCGCTGGTCGAGCATGATGCCGAGCACCAGGATCGCCAGGATCGCCGCCGATCCGATCCGCACCGGACGGTCCATCCGCTCGGCGAAGGCGTGCCGCTTGGCGTTGACGACCATGCCGATGCCGACCGGGACCAGGATCAGCACGAACACCTTGAGGACCTCGCTCAACGGCAGCGAGACGGTGTCTGACTGGTCGAACCAGTCGATCGCCAGGTTGGTGATCAGCGGCAGCGTCGCGATCGCGACCACCGTGTTGATGGCGGTCAGGGTGATGTTGAGGGCGACGTCGCCACGGAAGAGGTGGCTGAACAGGTTGGCCGTCGTCCCGCCTGGTGAGGCCGCGAGCAGCATCATGCCGATGCCGAGCAGCGGTGGCAGGTCGAAGGCGAGCACCAGCCCGAAGCAGATCACCGGCAACAGCAGCAGCTGACAGCCCAGCGCGACCAGCACCGCCTTGGGCTGCGCCCCGATCCGCTTGAAGTCGGCGAGGGTCAGGTCGAGCCCGAGTCCGAACATGATGATCGCCAGCGCGATCGGCAGTCCGACGGTGGTCAGCACAGAGTCCATGGCGGGACTCTAGTGAAGCGCGAGCAGCAGAGCGTCGTACGTCGCATCCGGGTCGAGGCCGTCGGTCACCAGGCGCCGGGCGTCCGGCCGCTGGTCGAGGTAGGCCGCGACGTGGCCGTGGATGCGTTCGAGCAGCGTCGCGCCCCCGCGCTCCTGGATGTAGCGGCCGACGTGTGCGTCCACGCCGAGCACGCGGTGCTTGCCGTCGAAGCGCCGGGCCTGCTCGGTCGTGCTCACGGTCAGGACGATCTCCACGTAGGTCGCGCCCGCCCGCGTCGCCGCTGCCTCGAAGCGCGCCGCCTCGTCGACGTGTGTCACGAGCTGGGGCATCACGACGTCGTGGCCGCTCGCGAGGTGGGCGGCAGCGCCAGCGAGGGCGATCCGTCGTGCGGGTGCCAGCGTGGCTCCGAAGTCGTCCTCCCACCCGCCGATCAGGCAGACGATGCGGTCGATGTCGAGGTTGAGCGTCCCCGGGTGCTCATCGACGTACCGCCCGGCGAGAGTGGACTTCCCGACCCCCGACGGTCCGTTGAGATGGATCAGGCGTGTCACGTGCCGAAGGAGGGACTCGAACCCCCACGCCCGAAGGCACAGGCACCTAAAGCCTGCGTGTCTACCAGTTCCACCACTCCGGCCGGAGCGCGCCCAGTGTAGGACGCAGGTGTCAGTCGAGGTTGAGGTCGCGGCGGAGCTTGGCGACGTGGCCGGTGGCCTTCACGTTGTACTGGGCGAGCTCGATGACGCCCTCCTCGTCGACCACGAACGTCGAGCGGAGGACCCCCTCGACGGTCTTGCCGTACAGCTTCTTCTCGCCGTACGCCGAGTAGGCCCGGTGAGTCTCGAGGTCGGTGTCGGAGAGGAGGGTGAGGGTCAGGGCGTCGCGCTCGCGGAACTTCGCCAGCTTCGCCGGCGCGTCCTTGGAGATGCCGAGCACCTCGTACCCGGCGCCCTGCAGCGAGTCGAGGCTCTCGCTGAAGTCGCAGGCCTGCTTCGTGCAGCCAGAGGTCATGGCGGCGGGATAGAAGTAGACGATGACCTTGCGCCCGCGCAGGGCGGCCAGGCTGACCTGCTCACCGGTGTCGGACTCGAGGGTGAAGTCGGGTGCGGTGTCTCCGGGGGCGAGTCGCTGCGTCACGAGATATCTCCTTGTTGCGAGTAAATTGCAATAACGTACAGTGCTCATTACGGTGGTCATCATGCACGTTCCCGACGGCTTCCTCGATGCCCCGACCTCGGTGGCCACGGGTGTCGTGGCGGCGACGGCGATCGCGATCGCCCTGCGCGGCGCTCGTCGTGAACTGGATGACCGTACCGCCCCCATGGCGGGCCTGGTCGCGGCGTTCGTGTTCGCAGCCCAGATGCTGAACTTCCCTGTCGGGGCCGGAACGAGCGGCCATCTCCTGGGCGGTGCGCTGGCTGCGGTCCTGGTCGGTCCCTACACGGCCGCGCTCTGTCTCTCGGTCGTGCTCCTGGTGCAGGCGCTGCTCTTCGCCGACGGCGGCACCACCGCGCTCGGCACCAACATCACCCTCTTCTCCGTCGTGGCGGTCGGCGCCGGCTGGCTGGTCTTCCGCGGCCTCCAGACGGTGCTGCCCACCCGGCTCGGACTGGTGCCGTTCCTGGCCGGCGTTGCGGCCTTCGTCTCCGTCCCGGTCACCGCGGTCGGCTTCGTCGGCCTGTTCGCCGTCGGCGGTCAGGCGCCGGTCGCACTGGGCGCGGTGCTCACCACGATGGTCGGCTGGCACCTGGTGATCGGACTCGGCGAGGCCCTGATCACCGCCCTGGTCGTCAGCAGCGTCGTCGCCGCCCGGCCGGACCTGGTCCGTGGTGCCCGCCCGGCGCTGGCCGAGCGCACCCTCGAGATCCGCCGGTCGCCGACTGCCGGGGGAGGGGTCTCGTGAAGACGCGCACCTTCCTGCTCACCGGCCTGGTGGTCGCGCTGCTGCTCGGCGGCGTCGCCAGCTACTACGCCTCCACCCACCCCGACGGCCTCGAGCACGTCGCAGAGCAGGTCGGCTTCGGCGACACCGCCGACGCGTCCGCTGCCGACGGCCCCCTGGCCGACTACGAGGTCGACGGCGTCAACGATGCGCGACTGTCGGGCGGCCTGGCCGGCGTGATCGGCATCCTGGTCACGCTGGCGATCGCCGGCGGGCTGATGGTCGCCGTACGACGCCGCGACCCGCACGACGCGGACACCCACTGATGGGCGCCGACTGATGGGCGCCGGTCACGGCCACCGGCTGCACTTCCACGGTCACTCGCCGATCCACCGAGCCGAGCCCCACCACAAGATCCTCGCGCTCGTGGGGTTCGTGCTGCTCGTCGTGGCTACACCGCGCGAGTGGTTCGCGGCGTACCTCGTCCATCTCGTCCTGCTCGGCGTCGTCGTCGCGATCAGCCGGGTCCCGGTCGGCTACCTGCTGAAGCGGCTCGTGATCGAGATCCCGTTCGTGGTCTTCGCACTGCTGATGCCGTTCATCGCGCTCGGCCCTCGCGTCGACGTGCTCGGGATCAGCCTCAGCGAGGCCGGCCTGCTCGCCGGGTGGGGACTGCTGGTCAAGGGCACGCTCGGTGTCCTGGCCTCGTTGACGCTGGCGGCGACCACCGAGCCCGCCGACGTGCTCCGCGGCCTCGAGCGGCTGCGGATGCCCGACCTGATCGTGCAGATCATGGGCTTCATGATCCGCTACCTCGACGTGGTCTCGGCCGAGCTCGGCCGGATGATGACCGCGATGCGCTCGCGTGGGTGCGACCCGCGGCGGCCGCGTCACTGGCCGGTGCTGGGCAAGGCGCTCGGCGCCCTCTTCATCCGGTCCTACGAACGTGGCGAACGGATCCACCTCGCGATGCTGTCCCGCGGCTACACCGGAAAGCTGCCTTCATGACAACCCCGACCCTCGACGTCCGTGGCCTGGCCTATGCCTACCCCGACGGCCACCAGGCACTCCACGGCGTCGACCTCCACGTCCACCCGGGCGAGCGGGTCGCCCTGCTCGGACCGAACGGCGCCGGCAAGACCACCCTGGTCCTGCACCTGAACGGCATCCTGGCCGCCGGTGCCGGCGAGGTCTTCGTCAGTGGCCTGTCGGTCACGAAGGAGAACCTCCAGGAGATCCGGCGTCGCGTCGGCGTCGTCTTCCAGGACCCCGACGACCAGCTGTTCCTCGGCACGGTCCGACAAGACGTCGCCTTCGGCCCCGCCAACCACGGTCTCAAGGGCGAGGCGTTGCAGCGGCGGGTCATGGACGCCCTCGACCGGGTCGGCATGGCCGACTTCGCGGACCGCCCGCCCCACCACCTCTCCTTCGGGCAGCGCCGCCGGGTCGCGGTCGCGACGGTGCTGGCGATGGAGCCGGAGATCCTGGTGCTCGACGAGCCGTCGTCCAACCTCGATCCGGCATCGCGACGCGAGCTGGCAGACATCGTGCGATCGCTCGACGTGACCGTGCTGATGGTGACCCACGACCTGCCCTACGCACTCGAGCTGTGCCCCCGGTCGGTGGTGCTGGCCGACGGCATCGTGGTGGCCGACGGGGCGACGTACGACGTGCTCACCGACGACGCGCTGATGCGAGCCCACCGGCTGGAACTGCCCTTCGGTTTCGACCCGAGGACCATTGGTAGCCTTCCCGGGTGAGCAACGAGCTGTCGTCCCTCGAGCACGAGATCGAAGAGACCCGGGAGCGGTTGGCCCACACGATCGACGAGCTCCTTCACCGTGCCAGTCCGAAGACGATCGTGTCGCGCGAGGTGACGAGCATCAAGGCGCACTTCGTCGACGCGCGGACCGGTGAGCCGCGCACCGACAACATCCTCAAGGTCGCCGGTGGCGTAGTCGGCGCGATCGCGCTGTTCGTCGTGATCCGGAAGGTCGCACGCTGACGTCCGGGGCGCCGATCAAGATGCTGCACGACCGGGTCCTGGTCGAGGTCGACCGTGACTCGGGGGAACGCCGCTCCAGCGGCGGCATCGTCATCCCCGCCACCGCCGCCATGGGCGCCCGCCGGCTCACCTGGTCCCGCGTCATCGCGGTCGGCCCGCACGCCCGCGCCGTCGAGAAGGGCGACCGGGTCCTCTTCGACCCCGAGGACAAGGCGGAGATCGAGGTCCAGGGTGAGCTCTACATGGTGATGCGCGAGCGCGACGTGCACGCCGTCGCGTCCGACCGGCTCGACGACGAGGCGACCGGCCTGTATCTCTGAGCCGCCGGTTACCGACGCGTAACCGCAGGCTGCCGCTGCCGTTGGGCAGGACATGCTCCGCAGCCGCCTCGCCCGACCGTGGGCCGCCCTGACCACCCTCGCCCTCGTCGCGCCGATGAGCGCGATGCTCGGCAGCACGACCGCAGGCCAGGCGGCGCCGGTGCCCGATCGGAACCCGCCGCCGTACACCGCCACCATCGAGCGGACCACGCACGGCATCCCGCACATCACCGGCGACAGCTTCGGCGACCTCGGCTTCGGCTCCGGCTACGCCACGTCGGAGACCTCGCCCTGCGTCCTCATCGACACCCTGATCACCGGGCGAGGGGAGCGGTCGCGCTGGTTCGGGCCCAGGAAGCGCTACAACGACCAGGTCACCCTGGAGGCGAGCAACCTGCAGGTGGACGCGTTCGTGACCGACCTGCGCAACCGCAAGGTGGTCGAGAAGTTGCTCGCCGACCGGAAGAACGGACCCAGCACGCAGGCTCGCGCCATGGTGCGCGGCTACGTCGCCGGCTCCAACGCCTACCTCGACGATGCCGGCCGCCACGGGATCACCGACCCCGCGTGCGCCGGCGAGCCCTACCTGCGCGAGCGCGCCACCCCCCTCGACATCTGGTACGGCGTCTACCTCGCGAACCTGCTGGCGTCCAGCGGCGTCTTCGTCAAGGAGATCGTCGACGCCGACCCGCCGGCTCCCGATGACCCGGGCATCCCCAACCCGACCGCCGCCTCGGTCGACCGCGACCAGCTGCTCACGGGTCTCGGGCGTGACCCGGAGTCGCCGTTCGGCTCCAACGCCACCGCGATCGGCGGCAAGCACACCACCACCGGCAAGGGCATGCTGCTCGGGAACCCGCACTTCCCGTGGCGCGGCCGCTACCGGTTCAGCCAGCAGCACCTCACCATCCCGGGGAGGTACGACGTCGCCGGCGCCTCGCTGATCGGCTCGCCGGTGGTCAACATCGGGTTCAACAAGGACGTGGCGTGGAGCCACACGGTGTCGACGGCGTACCGCTTCACGCCGTACGAGTACCGGCTGGTCAGCCCCGCCACGCCCACGACCTACCTCTCCGAGGACGGCCCGTCCGAGCTGGAGCGGCGCGAGGTGATGGTCACGGTGAAGACCAAGAACGGGCTGAAGCAGGTCGCCGAGGATCTCTATCGCACCGACGAGGGCTACGTGCTGGACGCTCCCGCGGTGCTGATGCCGTGGTCCGTCGGCAGCGTGTGGGCGATCCGGGACGCCAACGCCGAGCAGCTGCGCACCATCGACACCTTCCTCGACATGGGCCGCGCGAAGAACGTGCACGACCTGATCCGCCGCCAGGACAAGCAGGGCGGCATGCCCTGGGTCAACACCACCGCCGCCGACCGCTCCGGCGACGTCGTGTACGCCGACCACTCGGTCGTGCCGAACGTTCCCGACGACCTCGCGCAGGAGTGCATGACTCCGAGCGGCCGCGTGCTCTCCGAGCTCGCCGGTCTCCCGGGTCTCGACGGCACCCGCGCCGGCTCGAGCTGCGAGTGGCGCACGGACGACGACTCGGTGCGTCCGGGCGTCTTCGGGCCGGGCAACCTTCCCGAGCTGTTCACCCGCACCTGGGCAGGCAATGCGAACGACTCCTACTGGACGCCCAACGACACGGACCGGCTCGAGGGCTTCGCGCGCATCATCGGGTGCGAGGACTGCCAGCGGACGATGCGGACCCGGATGGTCTTCCGCTACGTCACCGACCGGCTCGAGCGGAAGCAGCACCACCGGGTCTCGCCGCGGGTGCTGCGCGGCTGGGAGCACCAGAACCGGCTGATGGCCGCTGAGGTGATGCGAGCCAACGGCGACCTCGACACCGTGTGCGACGCGACGGGTGAGACCGAGGCCTGTGAGGTGCTCGCGGACTGGGACGGTCGCTCCGAGAAGTCCTCGGTCGGCACCCACATCTTCGAGGCCTTCGTGGCTCGCCTCCCGACCGAGGGGGTCTGGCGGACGCCGTTCTCGCCCGCCGAGCCGCTCACGACCCCGCGTGACCTGAACGTCGCCAACCCACAGGTCGTGCAGGCCATGAGCGATGCGATCGAGTCGATCCGGGCCGCCGACGTCGCCTTCGACGCCCGGTGGGGCTCGCTCCAGGTCGCCGGCGACCGTGGCGCGCCGCCCCTCGCCCTCGGTGGTGGCACCGGCGACGCCGTCGGCAACGCCAACGCCCTCGCCTCGCGTGGCCCGATCGCCAACAAGGACCGCTACCGCCCGATCACCTACGGCTCGTCCCACATCCAGGCGGTCGCCTTCACGGGCAAGGGTCGGGTGGACGCCCGCACCATCCTCACCTACGGCCAGTCCGAGAACCCGCGGTCACCGTGGTCGCGCGACCAGACGAAGCTGTTCTCGAAGGAGAAGTGGGTGAGGTTCGCCTGGACCGATGCCCAGGTCGCCGCCGACCTGCTCCGGAGGTACGTCGTCTCCGGCGGCTGACCGTCGGCTGCAGGACTGTTGTCTACGGTCGGTCCGACCGGGGCCCCAGGCGGTCCAGTACCTCGGTCGCCACGTCGACCAACCGGCGTCGTGTTGAGCGTGCCTCCCGGCGCAGGGTCTCGAAGGCCTCGACCGGGGTCGTCCCCTCGAGCTGTGCGAGCGCGCCCTTGGCCTGCTCGATCACGATCCGGCTGTTGAGGGCTCCCTGCAACTGTTCGGTGAGCGCGTCCGCGCGCGCGATGGTCCGCTCCTGGAGGAGCGCGATCGTGGCGATGTCGGCGAGTGCCTGGACGACCCGGACATCGTCGTCCCCGAAGTGGGAGTCGGCGTGTCCGAAGAGGTTGAGGGCGCCGATCACGCTGTCACGCAGCCGCATCGGAAAGGCGTGCACCGAGTGGAAACCCGCCTTCATGGCAGCGGGGGCGAAGCGGGGCCACTTGTCGAGCGCGCTCTCGAGGTCGGCGTTGACGACGGGAACCCGGCTGGAGAAGCAATCGAGGCAGGGGCCTTCGTCGTTCTGCAGCTGCAGCAGCTCCAACGCCCTGCCCGTCTCGTTGGACGACGCCATGAAGCGCAGCCGCCCATGGCCGTCGGCGAGCATCAGGCCGACCGCCTCGGCGCCGCTCACGGCGGCGGCGTGAACGGTGAGGCTGTGCAGGAAGTCGACGATGTCGAAGTCGTCGACCAACGTGTCTGCCACCTCGACGAATAGGTCGGGCAGCCGTTCTGGTGCGATCAAAACTGTGCCTCCTCAGATGGCCACATCGTACGCCGCGTTCTCATGGATTCGATCCGTCGTCGTCGAGGTCGAGCCGCCCGGCGATGATGTCCGCGGCCACATCGAGCAGGTCCCGGCCGGCGGCGAAGGCATGGGCGCGCATCCTTGCCAGCGCTTCGGGGAGTCCGACGCGCAGGGACACCATCAGCATCCCCTGGGCCTGGTAGATCTCGCTGCGGACGTCGAGCGCACTCACGAGTTGGGGGTCGATCGCTCCGTGGTGCGAGGCTGCCGAACTGTCGAGCAGCAGCTCTGTGGCCAGCTCGGCCAGCGCCAGGCACCGTCGGGTCTCCTCCGGTTGGAGTCGACGCCGACCGACGGAGTACACCGTCAGTGCACCGAACCGGGCAGCCCCCACGTGGAGCGGGACGGCGTACACGGCTCGGACGCCCGCCTCGACCGCGGCCCGGGCGAAACCCAGCCACGGCGTGCCCGGCGCGGTGAGGTCGTCGACCATGACCGGTCGGCGGTTGTCGAAGCTGTCGTGGGCGGGGCCTTCGCCGAGCCCGAACTCGAGCTCGGCCAGCGCCCGTGCCGCCGGTCCGCTGGCGGCCACGACCGCTTCGGCTGCCTCTGGTGAGCGAACGGTCACCACCGCACCCATCATCTCCAGCCCGATGACCGCAGCGCCGCAGATGCGGTGCAGCCGCTCGGGGACGCTGCCACTGTCGACCGACGGTTGCGCCGCAAGAACCCCCAGTGCCCACTCACGGACGTCGTCGGGGCGCGGAGACCGCTGATCAGCGATGGTGCGGCCTTCCTGAGCACGGGGACGCGCTCGTCGCCGAGCGCCTCTTGCCATGCTAGCCACCCCTGGCTCACACCGGTGGAGCGCACCAGAACCGGGGCCCCGCCCGACGAGGGGCTCAAAACTGTGATGTCAGCGGTATGCTGGTGCCACGGCATCCCAGTCCCCGATGCGACGTGCCCGTCAGGTCGGGGAGGGATGCGGGATGTCCGTTGTCGTGAGCGCCCCTGCCCCCTGGGTGCGCCGCGAGTCAGCCGCGCCGCCCCCGGTCTGTCTTCGCCTCTCCGGGGAGGAACGACGGCGGTTGACCGAGGACCTGTTCGTCCGCGCCTGCCACCTGGAGGCCGAGGCCCGCGCCGTCCTGGCGGCGGCGCTCACGGGGCTGAGCGCCCGAAACCGACGCCTGCTCCAGATGCGCGAGCTGCTCACCGGCCAGCCCGCCGATCGGCACCTCGCCCGTTTCGACACCTCCGGAGGCCCGGCATGACCACCACAGCACGTTCCTCACTTCGCGGGGCCAGCGGCGCTCACGACCTGTCCGTGGCCTCCGTGCCGTTCTCCCACGTCTACGTGCGGCACCTGGGTCCAGAACACGGAGGCCGGGTACACCGGATACCGGATTCGGATCCCGAGGAGCCCATCAGGCCCAACGGCGAGAGGTGGTGGCCCTCGGTGATGTTGGACTCGGCCTGGGTGGCCCAGCACACGTTTGACGTCTTCCACCTGCAGTTCGGGTTCGAGACCCGACGACCCGAGGACCTGCTCGACGTCGTCCGTGCCGTACAGGATCGCGGCCGGCCCTTCGTCTACACCGTCCACGACCTGCGCAATCCGCACCACCAGGGGCGCGTGCCGCGCGACAGTCAGCTCGACGCCCTGATCCCGGCCGCGGATGCGGTGGTCACCCTGACTCCCGGTGCGGCGGCCGAGATCGAACGCCGTTGGAACCGGCAGGCGCTCGTCATCCCGCACCCGCACGTCGTCCCCCTGCGCACGATCGAACGCATCCAGCGGCGACCTCACCACCTGCACGGGGGCAGCTTCCGCGTGGGCGTCCATGTGGCGAGCCAGCAGCCGAGCACGGCGCCACTGCATCTCCTCCCAGCCTTGGTGCGGGCGGTCCGCGAGCTACCCAGGGGCGTGCTCCAGGTCAACGGGCACCGCGACCTGCTCGAAGTCGGTGGGGCGCGCTACGACCCGGAGCTGGCCGGCTACCTCCGCGAGGCCGCGCGAGCAGGGCGTCTCGAGCTGCGCGTGCACGACCACCTCTCGGACGCGCAGGTGTGGCGCTACCTGGACTCGCTCGACGCGGCCGTGCTGCCCGGCCGGTCCGGCACGCACTCCGGCTTGTTGGAGGCCTGCCGCGACGTGGGCACGACCGTGGTCGCGCCCGACTGCGGCTACTTCGCGGAGCAGGGTCCGGTGCTGAGCTACCACCACGAGGACGAGGTCGACGAGGAGTCTCTCGTCGTGGCGCTCCGCACCGCGTGGCAGCATCGGCGGCTCGGTGAGGTCACGGCCCTCCAGCGACGCCACGAGCGCGCCGACATCGCGGCCCGTCACGAACTGCTCTACCGCGCGCTCCTGGTGTAGCCGTGTGCGAGGCACATGCAGCTGATGGCCCGCGGCCGCCTCGTTCGCCCTCAGCCGGCGGTGACCTCGTCGATGCACATGATGTTGCCCTCGCTGTCCTTGAACCAGGCCGCCCGTCCCATCTCGTCGAGGGTGGCGACGTCTCCCTCCCAGGTCACGCCCGGCAGGTCGTAGTGCTCGAACTGCAGCCCCTTGGCCTGCAGCGCGGACACCTCTGCGGCGACGTCATCGACGTGCCACTGGGCGATGGTGTGGCCGGCCTTGCCGGCGTGCTCGGTCTCGTAGAGGAAGAACGCGGTCCCGCCCTCGGTGGTGAAGACGAGACCACCCGGGTTGGAGTCGGTCGGAACCAGGCCGAGCGTGTCGGCGTAGAAGTCGCGCGCGCGCCCGAGATCCGCGGCGGGGATGTTGGCTGTCACGGTGCTGTCCTTGAGCATCTCTGCCCCCTTGCGGTCGTCCCCCGTGTGGATGGGGAAGCGCCGAGTCACTCCGCTTCGCACGCTAGTCCTCCACCGGGGGGTGTCAAGGGGCCGGACGCGTCCAGCTCACGACCGCACGGCCGCCGTTGTCGAGGATCGGACGATCAGGCGCGGTTCGAGCCGTTCCGAGTCGGGGCGACGACTGCTCAGGAGCTCGAGAAGGGCTCTGGCGGCGGCACGACCGACATCGACGAGGCGCGAGTCGACCGTGGTGAGTGGCACCGGTAGAGACGCCGCCAGGTCAAGGTTGTTGTACCCGACCAGGGCCATGTCGTCTGGCACGGTGCGTCCCTGGTCACGCAGGGTGCCCAGCACCCCGAGCGCCACGTTGTCGCTCGTGGCGAAGATCGCAGTCAGGTCGGGGTCGGTGTCGAGGAGCTGCGCGGCAGCGGCGGCTCCGGAGCGGACGTTGAAGTCGCAGGGCACGACCAGGCTCTCGGAGATCTCGACCCCCGCTGCTCGACAGGCATCGAGAAATCCCTGGGTCCGCTCTGCACCGGTGCTGGCTCTGGTGTCCCCGGCCACGACGCCCATCCGGATATGACCGAGCTGCAGGAGGTGCTCGGCGACGAGCCGTCCGCCGAACAGGTCGTCGGTGCCGATGCTCGGGCGGTCCGGCAGCTGGCGCAGTGCCAGCACGTACGGGATCCCGGCCGCGTCGAGCTGGTCGACGACGTTCGACTCGCCGAGCGAGTCGGCCACGATGATGCCATCAACCTGCCGAGCCAGCAGGAGCTCCAGACGCTGGCTCCGTAGCTCGGCCTGGTCGAGGGTGCTGGCCACCAATGTTGCGTAGCCGGCCTCCATCGCGGCGGCGTCAACCCCCTCGTACACCGTCGCCTGCACCTCGTCGGTCAGTCGCGGCACCAGCATCCCGATGACGAGGGATCGGCCGGTGCGCAAGGATCGTGCCGCCTGGTTGGAGCGGTAGCCGCGCTCGGCGGCCAGCCGCCGGACGATCGTGACCGTGGCTGCCGAGACCCCCCTCGGGTCGGGAGTCAGTGCACGCGACACGGTCGACACATGCACGCCGAGCTCACGGGCCAGGCTGGTCAGCGTCGCGGGCGACCTGTCCTCGGCACGCGGCGACTCGTTCGTCATGCCGAGAGTGTGCAGGCCCCTTGACGGTCTCGCAAAACGTTTGCTTGACTCCGTTACGCAAACGTTCGCGTACGCCGACCGCAGAGGAGCAGCCAGGCATGCACGACCCGGCTTCAGCGGTTCTCACCGACCGCATCGATGCCGACCTGCGTGCCCTGGCCGACCTCGTGGAGTCGGACCGGCCAGGCTGGACGCGCACAGCGCTGGGGCCGGTCGACCAGGACGGGCGCGAGCTGGTGCGCCGATGGATGGTCGACGCGGGCCTGGAGACGACGATCGATGGTGCCGGAAACGTCATCGGACGACTCCGTGGGAGCGGTGCCGGCGGCCGGGCCATCATGGTGGGCTCGCACACCGACACCGTGGTCGGAGGCGGACGCTTCGACGGCATGGTCGGCGTTGTCGGCGCCATCGAGGCAGTCCGCGCCCTCCGCGAATCCGGCCAGCGGCTCGCCCACGATGTGGTGGTCGTCGACTTCTTCAACGAGGAACCGAACGAGTTCGGCCTCAGCTGCGTCGGGTCCAGGGCGATGGTGGGTGACCTCACCCGTGACCATCTCGATCTCCTCGACGACAACGGGCGCAGCCTTGCCGCTGCTCTCGGACACGTCGGCATCGACGGCGAGGGGATCCTCTCCGTGCAGCATGACTTCTCCGGCGTCGACGCCTTCCTCGAGCTGCACATCGAGCAGGGCCCTCACCTCGAGCAGCTGGGAAGCCAGATCGGCCTGGTCGAGTCGATCACCGGGGTCTCACGCTTCCGGGCCTTGTTCAGCGGCCGGGCCGACCACGCCGGCACCATGCCCATGGACCTGCGTCGGGACGCTGGCTGCGCCGCGGCGGGCACGGTGCTCGCGGTCGAGCGCATCGCGGGTGAGGGTCTGCACGGCAAGGGGACCAGTGGTCAGATCACCTTCACCCCGGCCGCGGTCAACGTGGTGACGGCCAGCGCGGAGTTCAGAGGCGAGTTCCGGGGGCCCGAGGCGGAGTGGCTCCGGCACGCGCAGGACGCCCTGGCCGACGCGGCGCAGGGCGAGGGCCAGCGGCGGGGCGTCGGTGTGGAGGTCGACTGGCTGCCGCTGCAGGAACCGGCGCCGATGTCACCGACGATGGTGTCGATGCTTTCCAGTGTCGTCGACGACCTTGGCTATTCCTCCTCCAGGCTCTTCAGTGGCGCCGAGCACGACGCCGCCGTCATCGCCCGGCGGGTCCCCAGCGGCATGATCTTCGTTCCCTCCCGCGACGGTCGTAGCCACTGCCCGGAGGAGTGGACGGACCTGTCGGACATCGCCGCGGGGGTGACCACGCTGACGCGTGCACTCCTGGCACTGGACACGCGGGGCACGGCGGCCTGAGGGCCGACCGGATCGAGGGACACACGTGTCGCCGACGAACCAGCCGCACCTGACGAGAGTCGAGGCCGTTCGGATCGCCGGGGAGAGCGCCGTGGACCGTGGGCGGACCCGCGGAGCGCTGCTTCGCGAACGCATCCACGCCACGGTGCGGGGGTACGCCGAGCTTTTCGCCTCGCTGGACATCAGCGAGGCTGGCCAGAGGGAGGCTGCGGTCGCGTCCCTGGCCGCGCTCCGCAGTTGGGACCCGGCGCAGCACGAGGAGGTCGTCGGCATCGCTGAAGGCGCCGGCATGGCGCTGGCCGACTTGGGCCTGGCGGTCGCCCGCACCGAGATCATGACGCAGGCCGAGGTAGTGCCCGCGGAGTGCTCCACCATCGCCCATCAGGCGACCGGGTCCTCGGTGTCGGCCCAGACCTGGGACTGGTATGCACGATTCGTCGATTGCTGGCACCTGCACCGGGTCGCCCCCCTCGCCGGCGAACTGGCCCACGCCGGGTTCACCGAGTACGGCATGCCCGGCAAGATCGGCATGAACGCCGCCGGGGTGGGCGTGCACCTCAACATCCTCAAGCACCGCGACGACGCCCCCGGCGGGGTCCCGGTCCACTCGGTGCTCACCCGCGTGCTGACCCACGCCACGTCAGTCGACGCAGGCATCGCCATCATCAGCTCTGCCGCGACGACATCATCCTCGGTCCTGACGCTCACCAGCGCAGACCGCGTGGCGATGGTCGAGATCGCCCCCGGTGGCGTGTCAGTCCTGGAGGCCGACGGGTGGCTGCTCCACACCAACCACTTCCTGGCCGCAGATCGGCAGGACTGCTCGACGTTGCTCGAGGCCGACTCGACCACGTACGACCGCCTCGCCTACCTCGAAGGAGCCACCGGCGCGAGCGAGCCCCCACACAGCGCGGACGACCTCGTGCCTCTGATGTGTTCCCCGATCGAGGACGGCGGTGTCGCCCTGCTGCCTGACCCGTCCGCGCCCGCGGCTCAGCGGCTGGCCACGCTCGTCACCGTCCGGATGGATCCTGCCGTGCGGCGGATTCAGCTCAGCCCTGGCATTCCGCAATTCATGGGGGAGGCGAGCGTGACCTACCACCTGTGAGCCCGGGCGGCCCCCGCCGCAGGACGAGACACGACCCAACCGAAGGAGCCCCCGCGTGATGAAGGTTCACTCATGATCCAGACCCAAGAAGCCTCGACCGATATCGGCGCCATCGCCAACTCACCGCTGCTGTGGGTGCTGGCCCTGGCGGTCCTGGGAGTCGTCGTCTTGCAGTCACTGGTCTACATGTCAGCAGTACGGAAGAATGCCGCTGGTGCCGGCATGAGCCAACGCGAGGTGTTCCAGGCATTCCGCGCCGGCGGGGTGGCCGCCATTGGCCCATCCCTGGCCGTGGTGCTCGTGGCGATCGCACTACTTCCTCTCTTCGGTACGCCGCCGATCCTGGTCCGCATCGGCCTCATCGGCTCGGCTGCCACCGAGACCGCCTCGGCCTCGATCGCGGCCGGCACCATGGGCGCGAGTCTCGGCAACGACTCCTACACCCAGCACGTGTTCGTCGTGGCGCTCATGGCCATGAGCCTGTCGGGAGCCTGCTGGATGATCTCGACGCTCATCCTGACGCCCATCTTGTCGCGTGGTCAGGCCAAGCTCACCAAGGTGAACCCGGTGCTCATGGCGATCGTGCCGTCGGCGGCGCTCCTTGCTGCGTTCGCCGGCCTCACCGTCACCGAGCTGCCGAAGTCGGCCTTCCACGTGCTTGCCGTCGTGGTGTCGGGAGTCGTCATGGCGATCTGTCTCTGGACCGCCCGGCACCTCGACAAGCCCTGGCTGCGTGAGTGGGCCCTGGGCTTCTCCATCCTCGGCGGCCTTCTCGCCGCCTTCCTGGCGACCAACTGAGAAGGGACCTGCCAATGTCCTCCTACACACCCGAGCAGGAAGCCCTGTTCTCCGCCTACACCCGGACCACCAACACCTGGGGCCGCATCACCCTCTTCGCGGGATTCGTCGTCGCCACCTCGGTGCCGTTCATCGTCCTTGCCACGACCGATGCCAACGTCACGGTGGCCGAGGTCGTCACGGCCTTCGTTGCGGTGGCCGCGGTGTACGGCGCGTTCTACGTCGTCGAGCCCGTGACGTACTTCCCCATCCTGGGGCCAGCCGGGATGTACCAGGCGTTCCTCATCGGCAACATCGCCAACAAGCTGGTCCCCTCGGCCATCGTGGCGCAGTCAGCCATCGGGGCGAGGCCGGGCACGCGGAAGGCGGCCTACGCTGCCACGGCGGGTATCTCGGGCGCCGCCGTGGTCCACGTGACCTCGCTGCTGTTGCTGGTCGGCCTCCTGGGCACCTGGATCGTGTCGATCATGCCCGAGGCCGTGACCGAGGTCGCGAGGGTCTACATCCTGCCGTCCATCCTGGGCGGCGTCATGGTCCAGCTCATCGCCACGCTCAAGCAGGTGAAGTCAACGGTCATCGCGACCGGTGTGGCGCTCGTGGTGGTGCTGCTGGTGGTGCCCAACACGCCTGAGATCGTGGCCTCGTTCTCCATCGCCCTGTGCGTGCTGCTGACCGTGGCGATCGCCTGGTTCACACGGGCCCCCGAAGATGCAGCGGAGGCTGAGCACGAAGGCTCCCTCATCAACTGACGCCCTGCCGGGCCAGAAGCTCCGGCCATCCATCCACCACACGAATCACGACAGGACACCCATGGCACTGAACCAGACACTGCTGGAGAACCTCGACGCCAACCTGGACGCCGTCGTCGACCTGTACAAGGACTTCCACAGGGCCCCGGAGCTGTCGATGCAGGAGCAGAGCACCGCAGGCACGATCAGGCGCATCGTGGAGGGGTACGGCTACGGTGCCTTCGACTGCGGCGAGACCGGCGTCGTCGCCACCCTGCACAACGGCGACGGACCGGTCATCGCCTACCGGGCGGACATCGATGGCCTGCCGATCCAGGAGAACACCGGCGCCGACTACGCCTCGACCGTCAGGGGCACCCTCCCCGACGGCACGTCGACCTGGGTGATGCACGGCTGCGGACACGACACCCACATCACGGTCGCCCTCGAGGCAGCCCGGCTGCTCTCCGAGCACCGCGACCTGTGGGCCGGCACGGTCGTCTTCCTCTTCCAGCCGGGAGAGGAGACCTCCGCCGGTGCCGCAGCCATGCTTGCCGACGGTCTGTGGGACAGGGCGCCCCAGCCTTCGGCAGTCTTCGGCCAGCACGTCTGGCCAGCACGCGCGGGCACGGTGAACGTCTCGGTGGGCACGGCGATGGCGATGGCGAACTCCTTGCAGGTCACCGTTCGCGGCAGGCAGGCTCACGGCTCCCAGCCGGAGAACTCCATCGACCCGGTCGTTCTGGGCGCCTTCATGGTGACGCGGCTGCAGACGATCGTGTCCCGCGAGGTCGCCGCTCGCGAGCCCGTCGTACTGACGATCGCCACATTTCACGCGGGCCTGAAGGACAACATCATCCCCGACAAGGCGGTGTTCACCATCAACCTGCGCTCGTTCGACGAGGACGTGCGGGCCCAGGTCCTGGAGTCCATCGAACGCATCGTCCGGGCAGAGGCAGCCGCAGCCGGCGCGCCCGAGCCGGAGATCGACCAGATGTACGAGTTCCCCCGCTGCTACAACGACCCGGACCTGACGAGCGCTCTGCTCGACTCCCTCCGCGACGAGCTCGGCGAAGACGCGGTGGTGGAGAGCCCCCCGGTCATGGGGTCGGAGGACGTGGGCCGGTTCGGCGACGAGATCGGCGTGCCCTACACCTACTGGTTCTTCGGTGGGCACTCGGCCGAGTCCGTCGAGGCAGGTGTGCCCGGCAACCACTCGCCGATGTTCCTGCCGGACGACCTGCGGACCGCGTTGCGGACAGGCGTCCGAGCCGCGCTGACCGCGCTCGTCAGCCACCTGCAGAACTAGGCGTCAGCGGGCGGGGTCGTGGGAGTGGGGGCCGGTATCTCGACGTTGGAGTAGTAGGGCTTCTCGAAGGGGAACGCAGTGGCGACCCAGTGGCGCAGCGCGCGGTAGACGGTGGCGTAGTAGCCGGCGTGATAGGCGTCGGGGGTGACCCACCAGCTCACGTCGACGTCGTAGCGGGCCAGGTCTGGCGTCAGTGGTCCGCGTCTCCCCATCGGGTACAGGTAGCAGCACCCCAGGTAGCGGTCGTCGGTGTCGTAGCTCGCGTAGGTGAACGAGTCGCCTTCGCGGAATTCACACTCGTGCCAGACGAGGTCGACGTAGTTGTAGTCCTCGCTGACCGGTTCGGTGGGCCATCGTCCGCCTCGTGTTCGACGGATCAGATCGAGGCTGGCGTTGATGCCCTGGACGTCGTCGTGCAGGTGGCGCCGGGTCAGCGCGACGGCTCGGATGCCCTCGAAGGTCAGCTCCGTCGGTGCGATCCACCCCGCGGGCAGGACCAGACGCTTGACCAGGTGCTGGTACTCGACGGTGGGCTCCGCCACTGTCATCGGTCCTGAGCGGGCGCTGCCCGGTAGGCGAGAATGATGATGCCGCTGTCGAGGGTCGTCGTGTCGACGAGGTCGAAGCTGCCCGACGTGCCGGGCTGGTAGAGCAGATCGCTGCTGCTGCCGGTGCCCAAGAGGAAGGGGTGCACCCACAGCCGGAGCTCGTCGACCAGGCCGGCGGCCATGAGCGCTCGGGTCAGGACGCCGAAGCCGTACTGGATCATGTCGCGGCCGTCCTGCTCCTTGAGGCCGCGGATGGCATCGATCGGATCCCGGTTGATGACGGTGGTGTTGTTCCACTGCGGATCGGCGAGCGAGGTCGAGACGACGTACTTCGGGAGAGCATTCATGCGGTCGGTGATCGGGTCACTGGGGAGGGACGTCCACACCGGCGCGAAGCTCTCGTAGGTGTGGCGGCCCATGATCACGGCGTCACACCGCTCCAGCGTCTTCGTCTGCACCTGGTTTCCGGCGTCGCTGAACCCGCCCATCGACGGCCAGTCCTGGGGGTTCTGGATGACTCCGTCGAGGGTGATGTAGGTAGAGTTGATGATCTTGCGCACGGTGGTTCTCGCCCTTCGGGTGGGGATGTTTGGTTGATTCAGGGGTTCGGTGTGTCGCGACGGACGCGGTAGCGGACGTGGGTGGCATCGGGGGTATCGATCACCCGGACGATGTCCAGCTCGATCTTCGAGGGCAAGACGTCGAACAGCTGATGGCCGCTTCCCAGGAGCACTGGCACCTGATGGATCTGAACCTCGTCGAGGACGCCGGCCTCAAGTGCCCGTTGACCGGTGTAGGCGCCGCGCACCTGTACGTCACGGCCGCCCGCGGCGGCCTTCGCCTGCGCCATGGCGCTCTCGATGCCGTCGCTGACGTAGGTCACCAACGGGTAGCCCCAACGAGCAGCCGGCGGCGGCGGCCGGTGACTGGGGACGAAGATCGGAGCACCGTCGTGGTCACCGCCCCAGTGGTCCATGAGCTCGACGGTCCGCCGACCCGCCAGGACCGCACCGCACGAGCGCCATTCGCGCTCGAAGTCGGCCACCGGGTGTGCTGGAGCGCCGGTGTCGCCGATCGCGCCCGCCCAGGCGTGCAGCCGTTCGCCGTCCGGGCCCCCGAGGTAGTCGTTGGTGTCGGCGATGTACCCGTCGAGCGAGACCGACATGTCCAGGATGGATGTAGACGTCACTGCTCCTCCTTGGTCTCGCGTGAGGCGGTGGTGCGGGTGTGGGTGAACGGGGGCACGACTACTGCGCCAGGGCGACGAGCAAGGCTCCGGCGGCGCCGACGGTGAGGACGTGTCGGCCCCACGATCGTCGGAGCCAGCGGCGGCCGCGGTCGGCCAGTTCGGGGGAGGGTGGTCCGGAGGTGTCGACCCGGTTGAAGGCCACCACTCCGGGGATGAAGAACAGGCCGGTGATCACCCACCCCACCACGTAGCAGGCGATCGACACCCCAATCGCTGTGGTTCGTCGATCGCCGTCACTGGAGAGAAGGGCGACGACCAATGACACCAGCGCGAGTACCTGCAGCGGGATCCAGAACACGAATGATCTGTCCTGCTGCATGGCCTCCAGTGACGCCGGTGGCGAGCTGAAGTACGCCGGCATGACGAACAGTGCTTGAAACACTCCGGCGCCCGCGATCACGCTGAGGCAGAAGCAGCCGATGATCAAGCTCCACGTCGATACGTCCACGGTCAGCCCTTCTGTCGGAGGTGGCTTTCGCCGTTGTCCCGACGCTGCAGCAGCCCACCTTCGACGACAAGGTGCCAGATGTTCACATGTCCGGAATCCTTGGCTTCCCGTCCCGTTCGAGCAATCAGGCTCAGGGTGTGAGCAGGACCGGCAGGCACCTGCTCTGCGTCCGCCGGTAGTGCGACGGCGAGACGCCGTAGGTGCTCTGGAACGCCTGGCGAAGCGCCTCGCCTGCGCCGAAGCCGCAGCGCTGGGCGATGCTGTCCACGGTCAGGTCGGTCGTGACCAGGAGGTTCGCGGCCGCCTCCGTGCGTGCCCGTCGTACGAAGCGGCCCGGGGTGAGGTCAACCTCGGCGAGGAACAGCCGGGAGAGGTGGCGTTCGCTGACACCGGCACGTGCCGCGAGGACGGCTGCCGAGAGATCATCCGCGAGGTGGCCGGACACGTGCTCGATCGCGTCGCGCACCAGCGAGTGGTGCGCGGCAGGCGGTGTGATGAACATGCTCATCTGCGCCTGGTTGCCAGGGCGCTGCAGATAGGTGACCAGCTGACGCGACACCTGGCGCGCCAGGTCGGCACCGATGTCGTCCTCGATGAACGACAGCGTCAGGTCCAGCGCCGCTGTCACGCCCGCCGACGTCGCGACCGGGCCGTCCAGCACGTAGATGGGGTCGCCGTCGAACTGCACGTCCGGGAAGCGGGCAGCGAGGAAGCTCGCGTGGTCCCAGTGCGTGGCTGCTCTCCGTCCGTCCAGCAGGCCGGCCGCGGCGAGGATTCCTGCGCCGGTGCATACCGAGGCGACGCGTCGCGATTCGCGTGACAGCCGGCGGACGTGGGCGACGACGCGGCGGTCGTCCATGGCGTCGACATAACCGATCCCGCCGGAGACGAGCAAGGTGTCCAGGGGGCCGGCCGCTCGCTCCAATGACTCCTTCGCCTGCAGGGTGAGTCCGGAACTGGTGTGGATCGGCGCTCCGCCTGGCGAGGCCACGGAGACCCGGTAGACCGCCTCGCCATGCAGGTAGTTGGCGAGCTCCAGCGCCGAGGTCACGCACGCGATGTCGAGCAGCTCGGCCGCGTGGTAGCCGACCACCAGGACACGTCTCTCGTGGTTCACGGCTTCAACGTACGGCGGTCGGGACCTCGCCACCACATGTCCGTCGGACATGCTTCCCAAGATGTCGGACAGGCTCGCCGGACAGGCTCGCGAGGCGCCACGCCACTCCCCACAGTGATCGACATGACCACCACACCTACCTCCAACCGCGAGAATGTCCTGGCCGTTCAGGAGTCTCCGAGATGGCGACCCCTGGCTCGGCACTACGTCGAGATGGTGCTGGCGATGCTGGTCGGCATGGTGGTCCTCGGAGCGATGCGGAGCGCGTCCGGGTTCACCGTGCCCTTCGAGGAGCAACCGGGAACGGCGTACGTCCTGATGGCGATCGACATGTCCGTCGGCATGGCCGGCTGGATGCGGTTCCGAGGACACCGTTGGGCCAGCACGCTCGAGATGTGTGCGGCGATGTTCGTGCCCCTCGTCCTCCTGCCGCTTGTCCGCACGGGTGCGATGGGGGCCATGACATTCATGATGACGGCCCACGTGGTGATGCCGCTCGCGATGCTGGGCCTGCTGCTACGTCGACGCGACGAGTACGCCCACAGCTGACTGAACATCGCCCGATCTCTCCTGCCCGAAAGGTGATCCATGACGACCGTCGTGATTCCGCTCTACGACGGCTTCACAGCCCTTGACGTCGTCGGGCCGTACCAGATGCTCGCGTTCGCCCCGGGCGTCGACGTGCAGCTGGCTGCAACGACGCTCGGCCCGGTACGAGACGATCAGGGTTCGCTCACCCTCGAGGCGACGGTCGAGCTGTCAGACGTGGCGCGACCGGACGTCGTGGTCGTCCCCGGCGGCCCAGGCGCCGCCGAGGTCGTCTCGGGGGCGCTGCCGGAATGGCTACGCGCCATCCATGCTCATACCCGCTGGACGACCTCGGTGTGTTCCGGGTCGATCATCCTGGGGGCCGCCGGTCTGCTGAGTGGCCTCCCCGCGACCACCCACTACCGACACCTGGACACCCTGGCGATCTTCGGCGCCATCTCGACCCCGGAGCGCGTGGTCGAGGTGCCGGACGCGCGGATCATCACCTCAGCCGGCGTCTCCAGCGGCATCGACATGGCGCTGCGCCTGGTCGAGCTCCTCTGCGGCCGCGGCATCGCCGAGGCGATCCAGCTCTGGACCGAGTACGACCCGCAGCCGCCGTTCGACAGCGGTTCCCCGGGCAAGGCCTCCGCAGCAGTGCTCGGTCGTGCTGCCGCCTTCGAGCTGGCTGCACGACGGCAACGCGCCACGGCACCTTCCGACGACGGACCCTGGTAGGCCACCGATGCGCAATACCGTGAAGAACCTGGCTCTGGGCGCCGCGATCGTCCTGGTGGGCCTGGTCGCCGTCGCCGGGGTCGGGACGATAGGGATCCGCGGCGCTGCGGATGACATGTACACCACGCCGAGCCCTCGCCGCGCTGCCGACCAGGCAGATGTCCCGGGCCCGGCTTACGACGCCACGAAGCCCACCGTGGCGGTGGTCCTCGGCAACGAGGGCACCAACGTCGCCGATTCCCTGGCCCCCTTCGAGGTCTTCGCGACCACGGGTGCCTTCAACGTCTACACCGTGGCAGCCGAGCCGGATCCGGTCCCATTGACCGGCGGCCTTGATCTGTTGCCCGACTTCACCTTCGACGAGCTCGAAGGCCTGGTCGGCGCCGGGCCGGATGTCATCGTCATCCCGCAGATCCACACGAGCGGCGAGGTGAGCGCCGACCCCGTCGTCGCCTGGGTGCGGCGGCAGGCCGAGAGCGGCGATCCCATCCTGATGAGCGTGTGTGTCGGCGCCAAGGTCCTGGCCGCCGCCGGACTGCTCGATGACCGCCCCGCGACCTCGAACTGGCTCGGCCTGATCGGGTTGCGGCGCAGCAACCCCGAGGTGGACTGGCGCGACGGAGTGCGGTTCGTCGACGACGGCAAGATCATCACCACCGCGGCTGTGCTGTCCGGCATGGACGGCGCGCTGCGCGTCGTGGAGCGCCTACTCGGGCCGGAGACCGCCATCAGGGTCTCGCGGGGCCTCCAGTGGGCGGGGTACGTCCCGGGCGACTCCGTGACCATCTCCCGCAACCGTCCGGCCCCCAGCGATCTGGTGGCTCTGCTGAGTGCCGCATACCGATGGGACCGTCCGCGCACCGGCGTCTTGCTCACCGACGGCGTGGGGGAGATCGAGCTCGCCTCGGCGTTCCGGCCCTACACCGAGATGTCCTTCCTGGCCAACCTGGAGGCCGTGAGCACGGACGGCCAGCCGATCCGGTCACGTCACGGGCTGGTGTTCCTGCCCAGAACAGACCTGGCCACCGCAGCAGCCCAGGTCGATCGAGTCCTGGTCCCGGGCGCTGACGCGGCCCGACGTGGCGTGGGCCTCGACGGCTCGGTTCCTTCGGACGTGGATGTCGTCTACCTCCACGACGACAGCGGGTTCCCGTTCGATGGCGCACTCACCGACATTGCGCGCACCTACGACGCCGCCACCGCGCGGTGGGTCGCCAAGTCCATGCAGTACCCGATGGTCACGCTCGATTCCACCGACCACAGCGGGTGGCCCTGGTCGCTCACCGTGCGCCCGCTCGCCATCGGCGTACTCGCGATGGGCGCCGCCCTGGGGGTGGTCCGCCTGCGCCGTGCCCATCCGCGGACCTCGATGAGGGTGAGAGGCCGGGCGGGTTCCCGCCCGTGAGAGGCAGCGGAGGCCCGTCCAGCTCATGCCGGACGGGCCTCGATTTCTGCGTGGTACGCCATGAGGGACTTGAACCCCCAACCCGCTGATTAAGAGTCAGCTGCTCTACCAATTGAGCTAATGGCGCCCGCTGTGAAGCGACCGCAACGGTACTACGGGGCGGTGGGCACGGGAAAATCGGGAGGGGCCGGTGACCGGGGTCACCGGGAGCCCAGCACCGCCTGTGCGGCGTTGTGACCGCCGAGGCCTGAGACGAACCCACCGCGGCGAGCGCCGGAGCCGCACACCATCACCGAGGCATGGTCGGTCTGGACGCCCCACTGCTGAGCCGGCGTCTCGAGCCGGGCCCGGTTGGAGGCCCACGGCCAGTCGAGGTCGCCGTGGAAGATGTGGCCGCCCGGCATCGCCAGGTCGTCCTCGACGTCCTGCGGGACCTTCGCCTCGATGCAGGGCCGGCCGGACGAGTCCGTGGCGACGTACGACGCGATCGGCTCGACCAGGTGCTCGTCCAGCGCCGCGAGGGCTCGATCGACTGCCTCGGCCTTGTGGGCCTCGCGGTCCTGGTCGAACAGGGCGGCCGGGGTGTGGATGCCGAAGTAGGTCAGCGTGTGCATGCCCTCGGGAGCGTCGCCCAGGATCGAGGGGTCGGTGAGCGAGTGGCAGTAGATCTCGCCGGGCATCGTCGTCGGCACCCGGCCGGCCGCGGCGTCGGCGTACGCGGTCTCGATCTGGCTGTAGTCCTCGGCGAGGTGCATGGTGCCGGCGAACGCGATCGCGCGGGTCGAGGCCCGACTTGAGCTCGGGCAGCCGGTCGAGCAACAGGTTGATCTTGAGCTGCGCGCCCTGCGGCTTGGTGCCGGGCTCCTCGCCCTCGCCCATCAGGATCCGCAGCACCCAGGGCGCGACGTTCGCCAGCACGTGGCGAGACGTGACGGTGTGAACTCGCTCCCCGTCGTGCCAGGTGACCTCGGCACTGTCGTCGCCGGCCCGGATCTCGGAGACTCCGGCGGAGGTGATGATCTCGGCGCCGGCTTCGGTGGCCGCCTTCGCCAGCGCCCCGGTGACCGCCCCCATGCCACCGACCGGCACCCGCCACTCGCCGTCACCGTTGCCGATCAGGTGGTAGAGGAAGCAGCGGTTCTGGATCAGGGAGGGGTCGTCCAGCGCGGCGAAGGTGCCGATGAGGGCGTCGGTGGCGACCACGCCGCGCACCGTGTCGTCGGAGAAGCGTCGTTCGATCGCCTCACCGAGCGGCCGCGCGATCAGATCCCGCCACACGTCGGGGTCGGCGGCCTCGCGGATCGCCCGCTCGGTCGGCAGTGGGTCGAGCAGCGTCGGGGCGACCACCTCGGCGAACCTGGCCACCTCGGCGTAGAACGCCTGCCAGGCGGCGTACTCGTCGTCGCCGCCGGTGAGGTCGCGGAACGATGCGGCGGTGGCTGGGCCCTCGGGCCGCTCGATGAGCAACCCGCCGTGCTTCCCGCCGCGGATGGTCGGGGTGTACGACGCGGTGGTCCGCGAGGAGAGGGTGATGTCGAGACCCAGCTCGGACATCAGCTGTTCCGGCATCAGCGAGACGAGGTAGGAGTACCGCGACAACCTGGCGGGGTGCCCGGGGAAGGCCACCGCGGACACCGCAGCGCCGCCCGTGTGGGCCAGCCGCTCGAGGACCAGGACCGAGAGTCCGGCACGCGCCAGATAGGCCGCAGCAACTAATCCGTTGTGGCCACCTCCGACCACTGTCACGTCGTACTCTGTCCGCTCAGAAGTCACCGCCCCAACCTAGCCGTGCCCCGCACCTGAGGAGACAAGGTGGCCGTCCCGGGCCTCACGCGGGTGAGCATCCTGCTCGCTGCCGCCTTCAGCGTGGGCTGGTTGGCGGTCCTCAGCCGCCCCGAGAGCGTGCTCGGCTCCGAGATGTGGCCGGCCGGTCTGGCCGCGGCCGCCTTGCTGGCCGCGCGGGGTCGGTTGCGGGTACCCACCCACGTCGCAGTCGCCGTGGTCGGGTTCGCATCCTTCGCGCTGGGCGGACGCCCACTCGACTTCGCCGTGTGCGCAGGGCTGGCGATCCTGGCCGAGGCGATGGTGATCCACCTGGTCCTGACTGATCGTGGGCGTCGTACGGCGTCACTGGTCACCGACAGCGACCTGCTCCGGTTCGTCATGGCACTGGCTCTGGGCGGCCTCGTGGCCGGCTCGACGCTCGGGGTCTCGGCCTGGCTGCTGACCGACAGCCCGCCCTTGTTGACCGGGCTCGGGACCATGGCCGGCCACGTGTCGTCGGCGCTGGTCCTCCTCCCCTTCCTGGTCCGGACCGATGGCCACGCGACGGCGGCCCACCCTGTCGAGCGGATCCTGCAGTGGGTGGCGCTGGTCGCGGTGACCCTGGCCGTGTTCGGTCCACACGACTTCCCGAGCCTGGTGTTCCTGGTGATGCCGGTGCTCGGCTGGACGGCGCTGCGCAGCTCGCTGCGCGAGACCCAGCTCCAGCTGCTGACCCTCGCCACCATCGCGACGCTGATGACGACCTTCGGTCTCGGCCCGCTGGCCGAGCAAGTGGGCGCCTACGCCCTGCCCCAGCTGGTCTTCGGCCTGATCCTGCAGACCTATCTGATCGCGTGCGCACTGGTCGCGATCCCGCTGTCGCTGGCCGTGGGTCAACAGGTCGCGGCGCTCGACCGGGCGGAGCGCGAGAGCGACCTGTTGCGACGCGTCATCGACAACGTGCACGTCGCGATCATCGGTGCCGACTCCGTCGGCCGGGTCACCCTCCTGAATCCCGGCGCGGAGCGGGTCCTCGGTTACCGACCTGAGGACGTCTTGGGGAAGCCCACCCAGATCTTCCACACCGACAGTGCTGTGACCGAGAAGGCCGCCGAGCTCGGCGTCCCCGACGACTTCATGCACGTCGCGTTGCGGCTCGCGCAGCCCGGGCACTCCGGTGCCCACATGCGGTTCCTGTGCAAGGACGGCACCGAGCGCATCCATGCGATGACGCTGTCCCCGGTGCATGACGCCCGCGGCGAGGTCACCGGCTACGTATGCACGTCGGCCGACGTGCACGAGGAGGTCGCCGCCCGCCAGGCGCTGCTCGACGCGCTGGACACCGAGCGCCGCGCCGTCGAGCGGCTGCGGGAGATCGACCAGGTCAAGGACACGTTCGTCTCCTCGGTCAGCCATGAGCTGCGCACGCCCATCACCAGCATCGTCGGTTACCTCGAGATGTTGTTGGAGGGGGAGTTCGGCGATCTCGAGCGGCAGCAGCACGACGCCGTGCGCCGCATCGACACCAACAGCAAGCGGCTGCTGTCACTGATCGATGAGCTGCTCACGTTGGCGCGCGTCCACGAGGGCCAGTCCGGAGCGGCCTTGCTGCTCGACCTGCGCGAGGTGGCGCGCACGGCGTACGACGTCGTGTCGCCGTCGTGGGCCCAGCGCCATCTCGACGCCGGGATCTGCCTGCCGGAGTTCGAGGTGCCGGTCATGGGCAGCCGCGAGCTGCTGGAACGGGTACTGGTCAACCTGCTCGGCAACGCTGCCAAGTTCACCCCCGACGGCGGGCAACTGGGACTCGCCGTCGCCGTCGAGGGGGAGGAGGCGGTGGTGACGGTGCACGACACCGGTATCGGTATCCCGCTCGAGGAGCAGCAGCACCTGTTCACGCGGTTCTTCCGCTCCAGCCTCGCCCAGCGGCACGCCATCCAGGGCAGCGGCCTCGGACTCTCCATCGCCCATGCCATCGTGACCGAGCACGGCGGCGCGATGCAGGTCGTGAGTGGTCCCGGCACCGGCAGCACGTTCCAGGTACGCCTGCCTCTGACCACTTCCCGGAATGTGCAAGGTTCAACTATTGTTGTGCCCGCAGTTCCTGAGGAGGTGGCTCGAGATGCCAGCCGTGACCGTCGACGACCTGACCGTCCTGGAGCGCCTGGGGGCGCCCGGACTCGGTGACCAGCCCCGCCCGGTCTGGCAGGTGACGACCGCGCCGCAGGGGTATGAGGGGGAGGGGTTCCCGGTCCGCCGCGCCTTCGCCGGCATCGACCTCGCCCACCTCGACCCGTTCATCATGATGGACCAGATGGGCGAGGTGGAGTATGCGCCGGGGGAGCCCAAGGGCACTCCGTGGCACCCCCACCGCGGCTTCGAGACCGTCACCTACATCATCGACGGCGTCTTCGACCACCAGGACTCCCACGGCGGCGGTGGCTCGATCACCAACGGCGACACCCAGTGGATGACCGCCGGTTCCGGGCTGCTCCACATCGAGACCCCGCCCGAGTGGCTGGTGCAGGCCGGTGGCCTCTTCCACGGCATCCAGCTGTGGGTGAATCTTCCGCGCACGGCCAAGCTCAACGACCCGAAGTACCAGGACATCGGCTCTCGCGAGGTACGACTGCTGACCTCGGCCGACGCCGGCGCGCTGGTGCGGGTGATCGCCGGATCCGTGGGCGGGTACGCCGGACCCGGCTCGACCTTCACCGACATGACGCTCCTCCACGCCACCATCGAGCCCGGCGCCCGGCTCGAGCTGCCGTGGGACGTGGAGTTCAACGCGCTGGTCTACGTCCTCAACGGGGACGGCACCGTCGGCACCGGTGCCCAGCCCATCCGCACCGGCCAGACCGCCGTGCTCGGAGCGGGCGACTACCTGACCGTCGCCGCGGCCGGCCGGCAGGAGACCCGGTCCCCGAAGCTCGACGTGATCGTGCTCGGCGGGCGTCCCATCCGAGAGCCGCTGGCCTGGGGCGGGCCGTTCGTGATGAACACCAAGTCCGAGGTGCTGGCTGCCTACGAGGACTTCCAGCGCGGCGCCTTCGGGCACATCCCCGCCTGACCGCCCCAAGGGTCGAGTCGCGCACGCGCGCGACTCGACCGCCGCGCGTCCGCGATTCAACCTGGGGGGTTGACAGTCGGGGGTGACAGCGGTCACGGTGTAACCGGTTTCTGAAACCGGTTACACGATGTGGAGGAGCTCATGGGCGCGAGCACGATCCGCGACGTCGCCCGCCACGCGGGCGTCTCGATCGCGACCGTCTCCCGGGTGATGCGCGACTCCCAGACGGTCCGTCCCGACACCCGTGACAAGGTCCTGGCGTCGGCGCACGAGCTCGAGTACACGCCGAGCCAGCTCGGTCGCCAGCTCGCCGAGCGCCGGTACGCCGCCAACGGCATCGTGTTCCCCGACCTGTCCGGCCCCTACTACGCCGAGGTCGTGCTCGGCTACGAGAACGTGGCCGCCGAGCTGCGACGCTCGGTGCTGATCTTGTCGACCCACGGCCGCGAGGACGCCGACAGTGCGGTCCGCGCCATGGCCGGGCGCTGTGACGGGCTGGTCGTGCTCGGCCGCACCGTCAGCGACAAGGTCGTCCAGCAGCTCGCCAGCCGCGGCATCCAGGTCGTGCTGGTCGCCCGGCCGACGATCGACGACATCGACTCGGTCAACGCCGACAACCACGAGAGCGCCGTTGCACTGGCCGACCACCTGCTCGCGGGCGGTGCCCGCCGGATCAGCTTCGTGGGTGACCCCGACGTGTCTCCCGATGTCGCCGAACGCTGGGACGCGCTGCGGCGTACGGCGACCGCGGGTGGCGCGACCGTCGAGCTGGTGCGCTGCGACGACCTCGGCGAGGCGGCCGGAGCGGCCGTCGCCGAGCAGCTCCTGACCGCCGCGGACGACCTCCCCGACGCGATCGCCTGCGCCAACGACGAGCTCGCCCTCGGCCTCCTCCACCGACTTCGCGACGCCGGCACCGACGTCCCCGGGCGCGTGCAGGTCACCGGCTGGGACGACGTGATGGCCGCCCGCTATGCCGGATTGACCACGGTGCGGCAGCCGATGCGCGAGCTGGGCGCCACCGCGGCGCGGCTGCTCGACGACCTCATCAACGGCAATCGGGTCGAACCCCGCCACGTGCTCCTCGCCACTCAGCTGGTGCCGCGCGGCTCCACCCGACGGCGCGCCGGCTGACCCAGACACCCCCCAGCACCACCCCCGCACCACCCCACGGAAGGAACACCCCATGAGATCCCGACCCACCCACGGACGCAGGTCCACCGCCCTCCTCGCCACCCTGACCATCACCAGCCTGGTCCTCACGGCCTGCGGCCGCGACGACTCCAGCGGGGAGGCCGAGGAGCAGAGCAAGGAGGTCTCGAGCGGTGAGGCGACCGGGACCATCGAGGTCTGGGCGATGGGCACCGAGGGGGAGATGCTGCAGGACTTCTCCGCAGACTTCGAGGATGCGAACCCGGACGTCACGCTCAAGGTGACCGCCGTGCCGTGGGACTCCGCCTACGAAAAGCTCGCCGGCGCGATCGCCAGCGGCGAGACGCCCGACGTCAGCCTGATCGGCACGACCTGGATGGGCCAGTTCGCCGAGGCCGGCGGCCTGATGCCGACACCGGAGAACCTGGTCGACGAGGCCGACTTCTTCCCGGGCGCCTGGTCCTCCACCGAGGTGGGCGGCACGTCCTACGGCGTGCCCTGGTACGTGGAGACCCGCGTCCTCTACTACCGCTCCGACCTGGCGCAGAAGGCCGGCTGGGACGAGGCACCGCAGACGTGGGACGACCTCAAGCAGTTCGCGAAGGACATGGAGACCAAGGGCGGCGCGAAGTTCGGCCTCAACCTCCAGCCCGGCACGACGGGCTCGTGGCAGACGATGCTCCCGTTCGCGTGGTCCAACGGCGCCTCGCTCACCAACGAGGACGGCACCGAGTACACGATCGACTCCCCGGAGATGGCCGAGGCCCTCGACTACTACACGTCGTACTTCGAGGAGGGCCTCAGCGAGACCCGGCTGCTCGATCTCGGTGAGCTCGAGAGCGGCTTCGCCGACGGCAGCTACGGCTCCTTCATCTCCGGCCCGTGGCACACCGGCCTGGTCGAGGAGGCCGGCGTGACCCAGGAGCAGTACGCCGTCGCGCCGTTGCCCGGCCCGGACGGTGCCCCCGGCTCGTCGTTCGTCGGCGGCGGTGACCTCGCGGTCTTCAACGACTCCGACAACGCCGACAGCGCCTGGAAGTACGTCCAGTGGCTGTCGGAGCCCGAGACCCAGCAGGCCTTCTACGACGAGGTCGGTGACCTGCCGGCCGTCCAGTCCGCCTGGGAGAGCGGCGAGCTCGCTGACGACCCGCAGCTGCAGGTGTTCGGCCAGCAGCTCGAGGAAGCCGTCTCCCCGCCGGCCGTCCCGACCTGGGAAGAGGTCGCCGGCGCCATCGACAGCCTCGTCGAGCAGGCCTCCAAGGGCGGTCTCGCCTCGGAAGAGGCCGTGAAGGAGATGCAGTCCAAGGCTGCGTCGATCGGTACCGGGCTCTGACCGTGCCTCGCACCCCCACGCCCGCGCAGCAGGCGGGCACGCCTTCGAGGCACGTGGACCCCACGCGGCGGCAGCAAGCTGTCGCCGCGTGGGTGCTGGCCCTGCCGTTCATGGCGCTGTTCCTGGTGTTCACCGCCGGACCGGTGCTGGCCAGCCTCGGCATGAGCTTCACCGACATCCGCAGCACCGACGTCCGCAATCCCCTCGGCGTCGAGTTCGTCGGCCTCGAGAACTACACCGAGCTGATCGCCGACCCGCTGTTCCGCAAGGTCACCCTCAACACCACGCTCTACCTGGTGCTGGGTGTACCGCTGACGATGGCGCTCGCGCTCGCGGTCGCGGTCGGGCTCAACCGGATCGAGCGGCTGAAGGGCTTCTTCCGGGTCGGCTTCTACCTGCCGGTCGTCACCAGCATCGTCGCGGTCTCCGTGGTCTGGAAGTTCCTGCTCCGCGAGCAGGGCGGCATGGTCAATGCCGTGCTGGGCGTGGTCGGCATCGACGGCCCGGGCTGGCTGGACAGCACCACGCTGGCGCTGCCGTCTCTGGTCGTGATGGCCGTGTGGCGGAACTTCGGCACCCTGATGATCATCTTTCTGGCAGCTCTCCAGACGGTCCCGCGTGAGCTCATCGAGGCCGCCGAGACCGACGGCGCGTCGCCGTGGAGCCGGTTCCGGTACATCACGTTGCCGATGCTGCGGCCGACGCTGTTGTTCGGCGCCGTCATCACCAGCATCGGGTACCTCCAGTTCTTCGAGGAGGCCTTCGTGATGACCAAGGGTGGTCCGCTCGACTCCACCCGGTCGATCACGTTCTTCACCTTCGACCAGTGGGGCTACGGGAACTACGGCTACGCCAGCGCCGCGGCGTACCTGCTGTTCCTGGCGATCATGGCGCTCACCGCGCTCCAGTTCCGCCTGCTCCGGGAGAGGAGCTGACATGAGCCAGACCCTCGAACCACCGGCACCGGTCGCACCCGCGCCGCGCCTGGCCGAGATCGACTACGGCAAGCCGCCGAAGTCGCACGACGGCGGCCAACGCACGCCGCGCTGGCTGTACGGCGTGATGGGTGCCGGCCTGGTGCTGGTCGTGATCCCGTTCGTCTGGATGGTCGTCTCGTCCTTCAAGCCCGAGGCCGAGGTCCGCGCCGTGCCGCCGACCTGGTGGCCGGAGTCGCTGACCACCGACAACTACACCCAGCTGTTCACCGCGCTCGACTTCCCGACCTACTTCGCCAACTCGGCCATCGTCGCCGTGACGGTCGCGGCCGGGAACATGGTGTTCTGCTCGATGCTCGGCTACGCACTGGCGAAGCTGGCCTTCCCGGGCAAGAAGATCGTGTTCGGCCTGGTGCTCGGCACCCTGATGGTGCCCGGCGTGGTCACCTTCATCCCGCTGTTCGTGCTCACCACCAACCTCGGGCTGGCCAACTCGCTGCCGGGCATGATCCTGCCGTTCCTGGCCGGGCCGTTCGGCGTCTTCCTGATGCGCCAGTACATCCTCACCATCCCCGACGAGCTGATCTCGGCCGCCCGGGTCGACGGTGCGGGTGAGCTGCGCATCTTCTTCTCGATCGTGCTGCCGCTCTGCGGACCGGCGGTCGCCACTCTCGGCGTGCTGACCTTCCTCACGTCGTGGAACAACTTCCTCTGGCCGCTGGTGATCGCCACGTCGGAGGACAAGTACACCCTGCCGGTCGCGCTGGCTCTCTACTCAGTGGGCCAGAACGCCACGAGGTACGGCCTGCTGCTCGCCGGCTCGGTCGTGGTCGTGCTGCCGGTGATCCTCGTGTTCCTGGTGCTCCAGCGCCGGATCATGCAGGGCATCGCCATGACCGGCATCAAGTGACACCCCTCTCGGAAAGGTCCACCATGCGCATCCGTCGTTCGCTGCTGGCCGTCGTCTCGGCCGGCGCACTCATCGTGACCATGGCATCGAGCGGTGCCGGGGTTTCGAGGCTCGCTCCTCAACCGCCGGCGGGAGGTGACGAGCCACCGACCCTCGAGACGTACGCCGCCGACACCTGGCGCTCCTTCGAGGCGATGACCGTCCCGCGGACCGGCCTGCCCGCCGACAACGTCGGCGGAAACCTCAAGCCCAAGACCCGGAGCGAGTTCACGTCGCCGACCAACATCGGCGCCTACCTGTGGAGCACCGTCGCCGCGCGGGACATCGGGCTGATCACCGCCCGTGAGGCCCGCACGCGGATGGCGACCACGATCGCCACCGTCGGCCAGCTGGAGAAGCATGAGCCGAGCGGTCAGTTCTACAACTGGTACGACCCCAAGACCCTGGACAAGCTCACCACCTGGCCCGAGAGCGGTGATCCCGTCCAGCCCTTCATGTCCAGCGTCGACAACGGCTGGCTCGCCACGGGCTTGTTGCTGGCCTCCCGCGCCGAGCCGCGCGTCGCCGACGCGGCCGATGCGATCCGCGAGGACATGGACTTCGGCTGCTACTACAACGAGGCCGAGGGCCAGGGTGGTCAGATCCGCGGTGGCTTCTGGGACGAGGACTTCGGTGACCCGGCCCGGGTCGAGGACGACTACTGCGGCATGGGCCAGGACGTCTGGTACACCGGCCACCACTACGGCGCGTTCAACACCGAGCCGCGGATGGCGTCGTACCTCGGCATCGCGTCGGGCCAGATCCCCCAGAAGCACTACTTCGGCACCTTCCGCACCTTCCCCGGCGACACCTGCGACTGGGCGTGGACCGAGGCACAGCCGACCGGTCAGTGGCGCACCTACGAGGGCGTCGACGTGTACGAGGGCGCCCTCGACTACCGCGGCATGAAGGTCGTCCCCACGTGGGGAGGCAGCATGTTCGAGGCGCTGATGGTGCCGCTGTTCGTGCCCGAGGAGCAGTGGGGTCCGCGGTCGTGGGGCATCAACCACCCGCTCTACGTGCAGGGCCAGATCGAGCACGGCCTGGAGGAGACGGGCTACGGCTACTGGGGATTCTCGCCCTCCAACAACCCCGCCGGCGGCTACCGCGAGTACGGCGTGGACATGCTCGGTCTCGACGGCGGCGGATACACCTCCGACCAGGAGCGGACCGACTGGGACCAGCCGTGGGAGGAGTGCGGCCGGGCCGGTGAGCCGGCCCCGACCGCCGCCGACTACGGCGACGGAGTGGTCACGCCGCACGCGTCCTTCCTGGCGCTGCGCTACGCCCCGCAGGCCGCACTGGAGAACCTGACCAACCTGAGCCGTGACTTCGACGCCTATGGCCCAGGCGGCTTCTACGACGCCGTCGCGGTCGGCAGCGGCCAGGTCTCGCAGCGCTACCTCTCGCTCGACCAGGGAATGGTCATGGCCGCGCTGGGCAACGCGCTGGCCGGCGACGACATGCGGCGCTACGTCACCCCTGGCGGACTGACCGAGAAGGTCAAGCCGCTGATGGCGCAGGAGGAGTTCTCGGCCGCACCGAGGCCCTGATCCCACCGACGTCGAACCCGAACCACCCGACGCACCCCGACGCACCCCGACGCACCAAGGAGAACCGTGAGCACCGACGCACGCACCGACTGGGAGAACCGGATCGGCATCAGGAGTGGCACCGTGACCGCCTTCGAGGGGTCCGCGCCACGACTCGACCCGCCGACCGGTCTGACCGCCGTCGCCGGTGCCTCGCAGGTGACCCTCACCTGGGACCCGGTGCCGGGCGCCATCGGCTACCAGGTGCAGGTCGCCGACAGTGCCGACGGGCCGTGGGCCGCGCTCGACCACGCCGGGCGTGACGTGACCTCCGTGCCGCACCCGCCCTACGTCGACACCACGGGGACACCGGGTCGTGAGCGGTTCTATGCGGTGTCGTCACTGTCCGACGTGCACGTCGAGGGCCCGCACTCCGACATCGTCTCCGCGGCTCCGGCCACGTCGGAGGCCGGCCGGGTGGCCGTGACCGTCGACGCCGGCTCGGACGCCGGGACGCTGCCGCGGCCCTGGCGCCCGATGATCGGCAGTGAGCACCTCTCGCACGCGCTGTCGACCGACGAGACCGGTGGCGCGGTGATCGGCGAGGAGCTGTCGTCCGCGCTGTCGGCCGCCCATGCCGAGCTCGGCGTGACCCACGTCCGAGCTCACGGGATCCTCTGCGACGACCTCCGGGTCTACCGCGAGGAGGACGGAGACCCGGTCCACGACTTCTCGGGGGTGGACCGGGTCTACGACCATGTGCGGGAGCTGGGCCTGTTCCCGGTCGTGGAGCTCTCGTTCATGCCCCACGACCTGGCCAGCGACCCGTCCAAGACCGTGTTCGGGTACGACGCGATCGTCTCGCCTCCGAAGGACTGGGACCGGTGGTACGACCTGATCCGCGACCTCACCGCGCACCTGCTCGAGCGCTACGGCGACGAGGTCGTGGAGCAGTGGTCCTTCGAGGTGTGGAACGAGGCCAACCTGGAGGTCTTCTGGTCCGGCACCCCCGAGGACTACCTGCGGCTCTACGACGTCACCGCCGCGGCGGTGCGCGACGTCGACGCGCGGCTCGTGGTGGGCGGACCCTCGTCGGCCGCGGCCGGCTGGTGCGAGGAGCTGCTGGCCCATGCGGGACGCTCCGGCGCCCCCGTCGACTTCCTCTCGACCCACACCTACGGTGCCCCGCCGCTCGACTTCCGCCCGATGCTGGAGCGGCACGGTCGTGAGGGGACCCCGATCTGGTGGACCGAGTGGGGCGTGACGCCGACCCACTTCAACGAGGTGAGCGACGCGGTGTTCGCCGGTGTCTTCCTGGCCCGCGGCATGCTCTCGTCGATGGGGCGGATCGAGTCGCTCTCCTACTGGGTCGTGTCCGACCACTTCGAGGAGCTCGGCCGGCCGCCGGCGCTGCTCCACGGTGGCTTCGGACTGCGGACCGTGGGCGAGCTGCGCAAGCCCCGCTGGTGGGCGCTGGCGATGCTGGAGCGCCTCGGCGACACCCGGCTCCCGGTCGAGTACGCCGGGGACGGCGGCGGCTCGCTGGTCGAGGCCGTGGCGGCGCGGGCCGACGACGGCAGCCACGCGGTCGCGCTCTGGAACCTCACGCTCGACCAGAACCTGGCGGCCGGGTCCGACGCGTTGGCGCGCGAGGTCGACGTCGAGCTGACCGGGCTCGCGCCCGGGGCGGCGTACGTCCTCACGCACGAGCGGGTCGACCAGGACCACTCGAACGTCGCCTCGACCTGGGGCCGGTTGCGCGAGGAGGGTCAGGCGTGGCCGACCGACGAGCAGTGGGCCCAGCTGCGCGAGGCCGACCGGCTCGACGAGCTCGAGCCGGCGATCTCGGTCACTGCCGACGACCACGGCGTGGTCCGGCTGGCGACGACGCTGCCGATGCCCTCGATGAGCCTGCTGACGCTGACGCCGGCATGAGCCGGGGCTTCGTCAGGCGGCCGGGAGGCTGAACTCGAAGACGGTGCCGTGACCGGCCGGGTTGACGCTGGCCGAGATCGTCCCGCCGTGGCGGGTGACGATCCGTTGCGCGATCGACAATCCGAGACCCGTCCCCTGGTAGCCGTCGTGGGCGCGGTGGAACTCGTCGAAGATCGCGTCGTGCTGACCCTCCGGGATGCCGATGCCGTTGTCGACGATTCGCACCGTCACCCACCCGGGACGCTTCTCGGCCGCCGAGACGGACACCTCCGGGGTGGTCCCGGGCTCGACGTACTTCAAGGCGTTGCCCACCAGGTTGTCGACGACCTGGCTCGCGAGGAGCTGGTCGGCCCGGACGCAGGGCAGATCGGCCCAGCGCACCTGGTCCTCGACGCCCCGGCTGCTCACGATGCGACCGACGAGATCGTTCAGGTCCACCCGGGTGAGCTCGAGGGCCCGGTCCTTGCTGGCGGCCTTCTCCAGCAGCCCCTCGATGAGGTGGTGCAGACGCTGTGCTGAGTTGCCCACCCGGATGGTGAGCCCCCGGATCGACTCGATGGTGCACTCCCCGGAGTCGAGCTCGTGCAGCGCCATCGCGTTCCAGCCCAGGATCGCGGCCAACGGGTTGTTGAGGTCGTGCGCGACGGTCGAGGCGTAGGACTTCAGGGCCTCCTCGCGCTCGACGGCCTCGGTGGCGTCGTGGAGGACCAGGACCACACGATCGGTGTCCTGGCGGTTGAGGGGAGCCAGGTGCGAGGCCGACACCCGGACCCGGATGGTGGTCCCGTCGCCACGCCGCAGCAGCAGGTCGTCGTCGATGACCTCCTCGCCTCGCAGGGCGCGCAGCGACGGGCGCTCCTCGGGAGGTACCGGCTCGCCGGAGGGCAGGAACACCGAGGGAAGCACCTGCTCGAAGTTCTGCAGGTCGGGGATTCCCATCAGCTCTGCGATGGCCTGGTTCTTCAGCACGACCCCGCCATGCGCGTCGACCACCACCAGCCCCTGACTCATCGAGTCGATGATGGCGGAGACCAGCTGTGCCTGGCCCCGGCTCTGCTCGTCGGCCGCCACGAGCCGCTCGACCAGTCCCACGCGCCCGTCGCGTACGACGGCGACGAACATGCCCAGCATCAAGAGCAGAGTCACGAAGCTACCGACGATGAGGACGTTGTGGGCTGGCGAGCCCAGCTGGCCGAACGGCCCTCGCCCCGCCAGGGTGAACAAGAGGGCGGCGATCGCTCCCGCAAGGCTGTGCGAAGCGGTGAAGAGCGTGCTGAACCGTTGGGCCGACCAGATCGTGAAGGCAAGCAGCACGAACACCAGTGCCTCGTCCTGGAGGAACACCAGCGGGTACGCGCCCGCGGTGAGGGCCACGAGCGCGACCAGTTCTGGGATCCGCTTGCGGGACAGGGTCATGGGGCCCGGCTCGTGCGTCACCAGTCGCCGCGCGGCCAGCAGGCCGACGACGAGCACCATCAGGGTCCCGGTGATCACGCGGATCCACCACACCAGCACCGCTTCGAATGTGAGAGTGGCCTCGGAGACGAGTACCAGTCCGACGTTGCCCACGAGCGCTCCGGCGAGACTGGCCGCGGCCGCGGTCCACGCCAGGGCCCAGAGATCGGGCAAGGACGCGAGCCGGGCGTCACCACCGCAGCCCCAGAGGTGCCCGCAGAAGCGACGCAACAACTGGACGTTCAGCAGCGCTTGGCCGAGGTTGACCACGACGAAGACGGCGATCAACGGCAGCGGGGCACCCGTGGTCAGGTTCGCGACCACCGTGGCCACGATCAGGGCCAGCGAGTCCCAGCTCAGCGGACCTGCCCCTCGCAGGAGGAACCAGAGCACCGCAACGCCCGCAGCCGGCCACACGAGGCTGAGGGAAGTGCCGTCGACGACCGTGAGCCGGCCGACGTACGCGGCGAAGGCGAACGCCGCCGCACCGATCAGACGCGCCGCGCAGGCCGCCGCGGCGCTGCCAGGAGCTGACTGGGGCTGTGGTCTCGACCTGGGTCACGAGCTCCGCTCCGGTGGGGAACCGGCGTCGATGGGCTCGATGCAAGGTGCGGCTCACCAGCGTGAACTCCACCGTATGCGAGCACTCTCCGTAGTGACGAATGATCCCACCGGGTTAGCGCATAAGCACCAGACGGCCAAGCGGAGACGACGAAGGCCCCAGCGTGACGCCGGGGCCTTCGTCTCGACTGGGGTGAGTAACGGGACTTGAACCCGCGACATCCGCCACCACAAGGCGGCGCTCTACCAGCTGAGCTATACCCACCAGGTCGTTCCCGGCGCACCGGGAACAGCACAGGAGTGTAGCCCTACGGAGCCGTCGGCTCCGCATCGGGAGCGACGCTGCCGGATGCCGCGTCGTCGTCGCCGCCGAGGCCGGTCAGCGAGCCTCCGTGGCGGTGCGCGATGGTGCGCGCGGTGTCGGTGTCCGGGCCGGGGGAGGCGACGAAGACCGCCTCCCGGTAGTAGCGCAGCTCCTCGATGCTCTCCTGGATGTCGGCGAGCGCGCGGTGGTTGCCGCGCTTGGCCGGCGACTGGAAGTAGGCCCGCGGGAACCAGCGCCGCGACAGCTCCTTGATCGAGGAGACGTCGACGATCCGGTAGTGCAGGAACTGCTCGAGGTCCGGCATGTCGCGGGAGATGAACGCGCGGTCGGTGGCCACCGAGTTGCCGGCGAGCGGCGGGCGTCCGTTGGGGTCGCACTGGGACTTGAGGAAGGTGAGCACCTGCTCCTCGGCCTCCGCGAGCGTGATCCCGGAGTCGAGCTCCTCGAGCAGGCCTGACTTCTCGTGCATGGCGCGGACGAAGTCGCCCATCTGCTCCAGCGCCTCCGGCGGCGGCTTCACGATCAGGTCGATCCCGTCGCCGAGGACGTTCAGGTCGAAGTCCGTCACAAGTGCCGCGACCTCGATGAGCGCGTCGGTCCGCAGGGAGAGCCCGGTCATCTCGCAGTCGATCCAGACGAGTCTTTCGTTCACGAGGGGCACCCTACTGTCACGTCCTGACTCAGGCTCCCCTCAGATCGGTCAGGTTCCCCTCAGACCGGGCACCTACGGTCACGGGCGTGAGGGACTGGGTCGGCGTGGTCGCCCGAGTGGTGACCGGTGGGGTGTGGATCGTGGCGGGGGCGTTGAAGTTCCCCGACCCCGCCGCCAGCGTGCGCGCCGTACGCGCCTATGACCTGCTCCCGGAGGCGATCGTCCCGACGGTCGGCCACCTGCTCCCGGTCGTGGAGGTGGTGATCGGCGTGGCACTTGTGCTCGGGCTGCTGACCCGCCCCGTGGCCATCGTCTCGGCGTTGCTCTTCCTCGCGTTCATCGTCGGCATCGTGGCGGCCTGGACTCGCGGTCTCAGCATCGACTGCGGCTGTTTCGGCGGCGGCGGCTTCGACGCGGACGCGACGGAGAAGTATCCCTGGGAGATCGCTCGCGACCTCGGCCTGCTGGCGCTCTCGCTGTGGCTCGTGGTCCGGCCCTCGTCGCGGTTCTCCCTCGACCATGCCCTGTTCGACGACACGGAAGTAGGAACCAGATGAGCACCAGGACCACCGGGCTGAGCCGTACGACGAAGGGCGCGGGCATCGCCGCCGTGCTGGTCGTCCTGGTGGTGATCGGCTACCTCGCACTGAGCGGCCGGGACACGACCGGCACTGACGCAACGGCCCCGTCAGGGATGACGGACGGCTATGCCGTCACCGTCGGCGACGACGCGGCGCCGACCACGCTGACCTTCTACGAGGACCCGCAGTGCCCGATCTGCGCAGCGTTCGAGGCCGAGGTCGGCGCCGACGTGGCCGATGCGATCGAGGCCGGTGACGTCAAGGTGGAGTACCGCGTGGTGTCGTTCCTCGACCACGCCTCGGAGAACGAGTACTCCTCCCGCGCCGCCAACGCGCTGATGGTGGTGCAGGATGCGGCCGGGCCGGACGCCTTCGCCGAGCTGCACCGGATCCTCTACGAGAACCAGCCGGCGGAAGGCACCGCCGGACCGGACGACGAGCAGCTGGTCGCCTGGGCGGTCGAGGCCGGTGCCGACGAGGCGGCGGTACGGGACGGCATCGAGTCCGGGGCCTTCGACCAGTTCATCGCCAACGCGACCGACCAGATGTCGCAGGACGGCGTCAACGGCACCCCGACCGTCTTCATCGACGGGAAGAAGGTGGACGGCGACCCGGCCGCCGCGGTGGTCGCGGTCCGCGACGTCGTCGGGTGACACCACCGTCGGTTGGGACAACCGGGACGGCCGCTGACAGACTGCGGCGGGTGAACCTCGACGCCTTCATCGCGGGCCTGCCCAAGGCCGAGCTGCACGTCCACCACGTCGGATCCGCCTCACCGCGGATCGTCGCCGAGCTGGCCGAGCGGCACCCGGGTGTGGTGCCGGCGGACCCCGACGAGCTGCGCGCCTTCTTCGAGTTCCGCGACTTCGCGCACTTCATCGACGTCTACCTCGCCGTGGTCGACCTGATCCGCACCCCCGAGGACGTGCGGATGCTGACCTACGAGGTCGCCCGCGACATGGCCGACCAGAACCTCCGGTACGCCGAGCTCACCTGCACGCCGTACACCACGGTGCTGCCTCACGTCGAGGGGCGCGGCATCCCGATCGAGGCCTACACCGAGGCCATCGAGGACGCCCGGGTGGCGGCCGAACGTGACTTCGGACTGGTGCTGCGCTGGATCTACGACATCCCGGGGGAGTCGGGTCTACCGGCGGCCGACGCCACCTTGGACTACGCCCTCCACCACGCGCCGGACGCGCTGGTCGGGTTCGGCCTCGGCGGTCCGGAGGTCGGTGTCCCGAGGCCGCAGTTCAAGCCACACTTCGACGCAGCGCGCGCCGCCGGTCTCCGCAGCATCCCGCATGCGGGGGAGACCACCGGCCCGCAGACAGTCTGGGACGCACTCAACCTGCTCGGCGCCGAGCGGATCGGTCACGGCACCAGCGCCGCCGCTGATCCCGAGCTGCTGGCCCACCTGGCTCGGAAGGCCATCCCGCTCGAGGTCTGCCCGACCTCCAACATCGCCACCCGCGCCGTGGAGACCATGGACGTCCATCCGCTCCGGGCATTCGTCGAGGCGGGGGTGCCGATCACCATCAACAGTGACGACCCGCCCATGTTCGGCACCACGCTCAACCAGGAGTACGGCGTTGCTGCCGAGCTGCTCGATCTCGACGAGTCGGGGCTGGCCGGGCTGGTGCGGGCCGCGGTCGCCGCGTCGTACGCCCCGGAGCAGGTGAAGTCGGCGCTGCTGGCCGAGGTCGCGGCCTACGCCGGCTGAGGGAGGGCGGGCACGTCAAAGGCCCCGCAAACTCATACTTTGCGGGGCCACCCCATGTCTATCCCGCGGCCGCGCCACGACGCCGCATTTGACGGGTGTGTCGTCGGTGGATGCCGATGTGCCGTAGTTTGCAGTCATGCCTCCGGTGCGCGTTGCCATCGCGAACGACTACGAGATCGTCATCGCCGGAATCGTCGGGCTGCTGGCGCCGTTCGCTGACCGGGTCGAGATCGTGGAGCTCGCCGCCAACAAGCCGATCGCCAGCGACGTCGACATGGTCCTCTACGACACCTTCGGGCAGGTCCAGGGTGACGGCTACAACCTCGCCGAGCTTCTCCTGGACGCTGATGCGCGGGTCGTGGTGTTCACGTGGAACCTGCAGCCGGAGCTGATCGAGCGGGCGCTCGCCCACGGGGCCCGGGGTTACCTGTCCAAGGCCCTCAGCGGCGAGGAGATCGTTGCGGCGCTGGAAGCCATCCGAGCCGGTGAGATCGTCGTACTGCCGCGTCCGATCGACGAGACGGCGAGCGAGTCCGGGAACTGGCCGGGGCGTGCGTTCGGGCTGACCCAGCGCGAATCGGAGGTGCTGGCGCTCATCACCCAGGGCCTCACCAACCAGGAGATCGCCGACCGGGCCTACATCTCCATCAACTCGGTCAAGACCTACGTCCGCACCGCCTATCGGAAGATCGGCGTCACCCGCCGGTCGCAGGCCGTGAGCTGGGGCATGCAGCACGGCTTCCAGCCCGACTACAGCCGGACCCTCACCGGCGCCTGACAGTCGTGCTGGGACGGCGACGACTCGCCTGCCGGTCTAGACATGCCCTAGGTTCGATCTGTGTACAACCCTGAGACCCGCTCCGCACCACGGTGGTCGACCACCACGAGATCGACATCGCCGGGGTCACTGCCGTCCTTGACCGGTTCGGCGACCGGGTCAGCCTGGTCGCGCCCGATGCCGACGAGGTCGACGTCGTCCTCTACGGCGCCCGCGAGCATCACGCCGCCCACGACGCCGGCCCTCCACACCCTGCTGCGCACCACTCCGGCCACCGTGATCGTGCTCGGCTGGGGCGCCGACTCTCCGCAGGTCGAGTGGGCACTCGCGTGCGGTGCGCACGGTCAGCTGTCGAAGACGATGGCCGGCGCCGAGCTGGTCGCCGGGCTGGAGCGGATCAACCGGGCCCGCGACCGCAGCGTCGTCATCCCCGCTGACGGTGTGTGCCACCCCGGGTTGCGGATGGCCGGCCTCGCGCCGCGCGAGCGTGAGGTCCTGGCGCTGATCACGCAGGGACTGACCAACCAGGAGATTGCCGACCAGGCCTACCTCTCGATCAACTCGGTCAAGACCTACGTGCGCTCGGCCTACCGCAAGATCGGCGTCGCCCGCCGGTCGCAGGCGGTCAGCTGGGGACTTCGCGCGGGTCTCGGGCACCGCCCGGAATCCCCGTCGGAGCCTGAGCTCGACGGCTGAGGCCACCGTCGGTGGCGCACCGGCCCGACGTCCAGGACGGCTCCCCTCTTCACCCGTACCATCCTGGACGCCGGTTCCCCCGGGGTTCGAGTCGCTGCCTACGGGTCGACCACGACTCTCACGTTGCGTGCGTTGAGGAACCGGCCGGCCTCGTGGTGGCGCGTTCAACCAGAACTTCAATCGACAAGGCGTCGGGGTCTGGGACGCGGGAACTGACGTCACTGTAAAAGGGATCGCCTCCGGAGGACCAGTAAAATCTTGGGAAGGGGCACACTGGCCCGCCTGTGGCGATGGAGGAGTCAGGAGACTGGGAACGGGCGGTCCGGAAGTGCGCTTAGCGAAGGCGCAGCGCCGGATCGATGGTCCGCTGCGTGTCGGGCTGGAAACCGTTCTTCATGCCCCAGAGCATGGCCTGCGTCCGCCGATCGACGTCCATCTTGCGGTAGGCCGAGCGGATGTAGGTCTTCACCGAGTTGATGCTGAGGTACGCACGGTCGGCGATCTCCTGGTTGCTCAGCCCCTGGACGATCAACGCCACCACCTCGGCCTCGCGCGGCGAGAGTCCCGCCGAGCGGCCGGGCCAGTCACCCACCCCGTCCACGCTCGTCTCGCTGTCTCCGATGAGGATGACGGTCTCGCCGTCCATGATCCGCTCGAGCCCGGCCACGATCTCGGGACCGGTGAGCGCCTTGGACAGATAACCGCTGGCACCCCCGGACACTGCTTCCTCGATCAGTTCCGGCTGCAGGTTCCAGCTGTAGATGACCACTTTCGCGCCGCTGTCGCGGACGAAGTCCTCGAGGTCGAGGCCGTCGCCCTGGACCTGGCCGAACGTGTCGTACAGCACGATGTCGACGTCGGTGATGACGGGCAGGCACGCTCCGGTCTCGACCACGTCGATGCGCTCGTCGGCGAGGAACGCTGCCACTCCTGCGATCACCACGGCGTAGTCATTGACGATGGCCAGCCGGATCGGGCGCGTCACGGGTCTCCCATGCCTGTCACAGTAGCCCTGCCTAGGCCATGCCGCTGGTTCCAGCACTGGTGCCCCCGCCAGGATTCGAACCTGGGACCCGCGGATTAGAAGGCCGCCGCTCTATCCAACTGAGCTACGGGGGCGGGGGGTAGGAACTCATACCCGCCGCGCCAGTATGCCGGACCGGGGTCGGGTTCCCCGAGCGGAGGGTTCGCTACGGTGCAGGTCCTTCCCGCGGCCGACAGTGGTCAAGTGGCCCGCGACGCGGGACACTGAGAGCACCCGACAGCAGAGGACCCCATGGACACGCTGTTCATCGCCGGCCACTGGCGGCCGGCCGGGGACTCGGGGACCCGGACCATCCACTGCCCGGCTGACGGCCGCGAGGTCGTCACCGTGGCCGAAGCCACCGCGTCGGATGCGCGCGATGCGGTCGCTGCGGCGCGCGTGGCCTTCGACTCCGGCCCCTGGCCTCGTACGCCGGCCTCCGAGCGGGCCGCGTTGTTGCGGCGCCTGGCCGACCGGCTCGTGGCCGACCGCGACGAGGTCGCCCGGCTCGAGTCGCTCGACACCGGCAAACGCTTCGTCGAGTCGCAGATCGATGTCGACGACATCGTCAGCGTCTTCCGGCACTTCGCCGACGCGGCCGCCGCCGACGCCGGCCGGGTGGTCGACACCGGCGTGCCGGACGTGTCGAGCCGCGTGGTCCACGAGCCGGTCGGCGTGTGTTCGCTGATCACGCCGTGGAACTACCCGTTGCTGCAGACCTCGTGGAAGGTGGCGCCGTGCCTCGCGGCCGGCAACACGTTCGTGCTCAAGCCGAGTGAGCTGACCCCGAGCACCGCGATCTGGCTGATGCGCGCGCTCACCGACGTCGGGCTGCCCGACGGGGTCGCCAACCTGGTGCTCGGCGCCGGTGCCACCGCTGGTGCGCCGCTGGTCGACGACCCGGGAGTGGACCTGGTGTCGTTCACCGGAGGTCTCGAGACCGGCCGGGCGATCATGGCCAGCGCCGCGGCCACCGTGAAGCGGGTCGCGCTCGAGCTGGGCGGCAAGAACCCCAACGTGATCTTCGCCGACGCCGACCTGCCGGCCGCGATCGACAACGCCCTGACCGCCATCTTCCTCGACTCGGGCCAGGTGTGCTCGGCCGGCGCCCGGCTGATCGTGGAGGCGAGCGTCCACGACGAGGTCGTCGACGCCCTCGTCCGGCGCGCGGAGGACATCAGGCTGGGCGGGCCCTTCGACGAGGAGGCCGAGACCGGCCCCCTCATCAGTGAGGCCCACCGCGCCAAGGTCGAGAAGTACGTCGCCGAGGCCCTCGAGGACGGCGCCACGCTGCGCTGCGGGGGGACCCGGCCCGACGACGCGGCGTACGCCGACGGTTGGTACTACCGGCCCACCATCCTCGACCACTGCGCCACCGACATGCGCTGCGTGCGCGAGGAGTCCTTCGGACCGGTGCTGACCGTCGAGACGTTCGAGGGCCGGGACCGCGACTCGGCCGAGGAGGCCGCGGTGAGCCTGGCCAACGACACGATCTACGGGTTGGCCGGTGCGGTGTGGTCGGAGAACGCCGGCCGCGCGGAACGGGTCGCCTCCCGGCTGCGGCACGGCACGATCTGGATCAACGACTACCACCCCTACGTCGCGTCAGCGGAGTGGGGCGGCTTCAAGCAGTCGGGGATCGGCCGCGAGCTCGGCAACGCGGGACTCGAGGAGTACCGCGAGGCGAAGCACATCTGGCACAACACCCGCCCTGCACCCGCGGCGTGGTTCGCCGATCGGACCGGAGGGACACCGTGAAGCGCTACGACTACGTGATCGTCGGCGGCGGTTCGGCCGGCTCGGCGCTGGGCAACCGGCTGTCCGCCGACCCCGGCACGAGCGTGCTGGTGTTGGAGGCGGGCCGCAACGACACGATCCTCGACCCGTTCATCCACATGCCCGCCGCGTTGCCCTACCCGATCGGGAACCGGCTCTACGACTGGAAGTACGAGAGCGAGCCCGAGCCCCACATGGGCGACCGGCGCGTCTACCACGCCCGCGGCAAGGTGCTGGGTGGGTCCAGCTCGATCAACGGCATGATCTTCCAGCGCGGCAACCCGATGGACTTCGAGCGGTGGGCGGCCGAGCCGGGCATGGCGGAGTGGGACTACGCCCACTGCCTGCCGTACTTCAAGCGGATGGAGACCTGCCTCGCCGGCGTCGACGGCTGGCGCGGCGGATCCGGTCCGCTGGTCCTCGAGCGCGGTCCGGCGACGTCGCCGCTGTTCGGTGCCTTCTTCGAGTCCGTCCAGCAGGCCGGCTACCCGTTGACCGACGACGTCAACGGCTACCGGCAGGAGGGGTTCGCGAAGTTCGACCGCAACGTCCACCGCGGGCGCCGCCTCTCGGCCGCGCGGGCGTACCTGCACCCGGTGATGAACCGCAAGAACCTGAAGGTCGAGACCTTGGCGATGGTGACCGGGCTGCGCATGGACGGCGCGCGCTGCACCGGCGTCGACTACGTGCGGGGCGGGCGCCTCTCGCGATCAGTCGATGCCGGTGAGGTCATCCTCTGCGGTGGGGCGTTCAACAGCCCCCAGCTGTTGCAGCTGGCCGGCATCGGCGACCCCGAGCACCTGCGCTCGGCCGGAGTCACGCCGACCGTCGAGCTGCCGGGCGTCGGCGCCAACCTGCAGGACCATCTCGAGGTCTACATCCAGCACGCTGCCTCGCAGCCGGTCTCGATCGCGCCGTGGCTGGCCCACCACCACAAGCCCCGCATCGGAGCCGAGTGGCTCTTCGGTCGCCGGGGCGTGGGCGCCAGCAACCACTTCGAGGCCGGCGGGTTCATCCGCAGCAACGACCGGGTCGAGTGGCCGAACCTGATGTTCCACTTCCTGCCGATCGCCATCCGTTACGACGGGAGCAAGCCGGCCGAGAGCGACTACGGAGTCCACGGCTACCAGGTCCACATCGGCCCGATGTACGCCGACACCCGCGGCACGGTCCGGATCCGCTCCACCGACCCCTACGAGCACCCGGCGATCCGGTTCAACTACCTCTCCACGGAGAACGATCGCCAGGAGTGGATCGAGATGGTGCGGGCCGCCCGCGGCATCCTCGAGCAACCCGGCTTCGCGGCCTTCAGCGGCGGGGAGATCTCGCCGGGGGCCTCGGTGCAGACCGACCAGGAGATCCTCGACTGGGTCGCCCGGGACGCCGAGACCGCCCTCCACCCTTCGTGCACGGCCAGCATGGGCACCGGCGACGCGGCCGTCGTGGACCCCGCCTCGATGCGGGTCCATGGTGTCGAGGGCCTTCGTGTCGTCGACGCCTCGGTCTTCCCCTTCGTCACCAACGGCAACATCTACGCACCGGTGATGATGGTGGCCGAGAAGGCCGCCGACCTGATCGCGGGCAACACCCCGCTCCCGGCGACGCCCGACGTGCCCTGGTACCGCCACGGCCGCGGCGACCCGCCGTACCCGCCCGGTGACCCGCGCAACGATGCGTGGGACACCGTGCACGATCTTCCGAGCGCCGCCGGCGCCCGTGCCGCCCAGCGGACAGGAGACGACACATGAGCACCGACACCCGACCTCCGGTGGCCGAACCAGCCGAGCCAGCAGATCCGCACACCTCCCGCTGGGGCGGGCCACCGGCCCGCTGGCCGGTCTTCCTGCCCTCGATCATCTTGATCACCGCCGTCGCGGTGTGGGCCATCGCCGCGCCCGACCAGGCCGAGTCGGTCATCGCGGACGTGGTCGGTCAGGTCATCACCGGCTTCGGCTGGTTCTACGTGCTGCTCGCGACGGTGATCCTCGGCTTCGTGCTCTACCTCGGGATCTCCCGCTACGGGCACATCCGCCTCGGACCGGACCACTCCCGGCCGGAGTTCTCGACGTTCGCGTGGGCCTCGATGCTGTTCGCGGCCGGGATCGGCACGGACGTCATGTTCTTCTCGGTGGTCGAGCCGGTCACGCAGTACGTCGCCCCGCCGACCGGCACCCCGGAGTCGGTGACCGCGGCCCGCGAGGCCACGGTCTGGACGCTGTTCCACTACGGCATCACCGGCTGGGCGATGTATGCCCTGATGGGCCTCGCGCTGGCCTACTTCGCCTACCGGCAGAACCTGCCGCTGGCGGTCAGGTCTGCGCTCTTCCCGATCTTCGGCAAGCGGATCGACGGCCCGCTGGGTCACGTCGTGGACACGGCCGCCGTGCTCGGCACGGTGTTCGGTGTCGCCACCAGCCTGGGCATCGGCGTGGTCTTCCTCAACATCGGCCTCAACGAGCTGTTCGGGGTGGGGATCGGCCTCGGCGCGCAGATCTCCCTCGCCGTACTGGCGGTCACGATGGCGGCCATCTCCGCCACGACCGGCGTGGACAAGGGGATCCGGATCCTGTCCCAGCTCAACGTGATCCTCGCCCTGGCGCTCGCCGGCTGGGTGCTGGTGACCGGCAAGACGACGTTCATCCTCAACGCGGTGGTGATGAACGTCGGGGACTTCTTCGGGACCTTCCCGGCCAAGACCATGGAGACCTTCGCCTTCGTCGACAACGAGGAGTGGATGTCGCTGTGGACCCTGTTCTTCTGGGCCTGGTGGATCGCCTGGGCCTCGTTCGTCGGCATGTTCCTCGCGCGCATCTCGCGCGGCCGCACCATCCGGCAGTTCGTGGCCGGGACCATGATCATCCCCTTCACCTACATCGTGATGTGGATCTCGATCTTCGGCAACGCCGCCATCGACCGGGTCCGGGGCGGAGACACTGAGTTCGCCGAGCTCGCCCAGAACTACGACGGCCCCGGCTTCTATGCACTGCTCGAGGACTACCCCGCCTCCGGCGTCGTCATCACGGTCGCCTTCGTGGTCGGCCTGTTGTTCTACGTCACCTCGGCCGACTCCGGCGCGCTGGTGATGGGCAACCTGAGCTCACGACTCCGCACCGTGCAGGACGACGCGGCCCCGTGGATGCGGATCGTGTGGGCAGCCGTGACCGGCCTGCTCACGATCGCGGTGCTGGCGGTCGGCGGGATCTACACGCTGCAGTACGCCACCATCATCTTCGCGGTGCCGTTCGCGATCGTGCTCATCCTGGTGATGTGGGGCCTGCTCAAGGCGCTGCGGGTCGAGGGGCGCCGGGTCGACTCCGGCGACCACCGCCTACCCACCATGCTCTCCGCGCGTTCACCCCGTGAAGGTCACGAGGCATGGCGCTCGCGGCTGGCGCGGGCGGTCAACTTCGTCGACGTCGAGGACGCCACCCGGCACCTCGAGGGCGTGGTCGCGCCGGCGCTGACCGAGGTGGCCTCCGAACTCACCGAGCGTGGCGTCGCCGCGGACGTGATCGACAGCAGGGACGAGCTCGGACGACGGTTCGTGGAGCTGCGGACTGCCGCGGAGGTCCTGCCGTTCGTCTACCGGGTCGCGGTCACCGAGTCCCCGGTTCCCACGTACGGCGGCCGGATGGTCGGTGACCGCGATCGCTACGCGCGGCTCGAGGTCCACCTCGAGGAGGGCGGGCAGGACTACGACGTCATGGGCTACAGCGAGACCCAGGTGATCCACGACTGCCTCGACCAGTACGAGCGGCACCTGGAGTTCCTGCGCCTCGAATGAGGCGGGCACCAGCCAGCACGACACTGGCCGGTGGCTCTGGAGCAGATGACCGACTCAGGCAGTGGCCGGCACCCGGGGAGTGAGCATGTCGATCAATTGGTCAGCGTTCCTGGCAGTCCTGCTGGTTGCCTATTTGATCCCAGGTCCCGATTTCGCGGTCATCCTGCGCCAGGCCACCCGCACGCGCCGATGCGGCGTACGGGCGGCCGTCGGCGCCCAGGCCGGGCTGTGCGTTCACATGGTCCTGGCAGTCGTCGGGCTCAGCGCCGTCCTCGCGCGACACCCGGAGGCGCTCATCCTCATCCGGGTCGTCGGCGGGCTCTACCTGGTGTGGTTGGGCGCGTCCCTGGTCTGGAAGGCGCGAAGTCTGCGCACTGCCGGGCGTGATGCAGTCGACGAGACCCGCGGAGGCATCGACCGCGGAGCCTTCATGCAAGGTTTTCTCACCAACGTGACGAACCCCAAGGCCATCTTGTTCTTCGCCAGCGTGCTGCCTCAGTTCATCTCTCCCGACGCATCCATCGGCGGGCAGATCTTGCTACTCGGGGTCATCGACGTCATCTTCGGATTCCTGCCGTGGGCCATCGTGATCGCGCTCGGTGATCACCTCGGTCGAAGAATGTCGTCGCTCCGGTTCCAGGCGTGGCGCGACCGAGCCACGGGTGCTGCGCTGGCCGGCGTCGGTGGCGCCGTGGTGGCAACCACTCGCTGGACCCGGCCGTAGGCGCTGGCTCGACGGAGCGCACGCACGTGCCGCTGATCCGTGGCTTCTACGGAGGAGGCACGTTTCGCCTTGACAGTCGAACAGGTGTTCGAATAGAATCGGCCCATGCTTCGCACTCCCGCCGACGCCGCGCCGGTCACCCCGACCGACCTGCTGGCGCGGGTCCGCGCGACGCGGGCGGCGGCGATGGCGGCCGAGGCAGAGCTGTTGGTGCAGGCTGCCGAGTGGGCCGATGCTCACCCCGATCTCGACCACGACCCGGATGATCCCGACCCCGACGATCCGAACGCCCTGCGCGGCATCCCCGGGTGGGAGTGGTCGGCCTCGGCGCCGTTCGCTGCGGCGCTGGGCAGGTCGACCGCGTCGGGTGATGCGCTGATCCGCGACGCGCTGGTGCTGCGACACCGGCTCCCGTCGGTCTGGGCCCAGGTCGGCGCCGGCACCCTCGAGTCCTGGCGCGCTCGCCGGATCGCGCAGACCGTGCTCGATGCTTACGACGACGTGTGTGCCCACCTCGACGCAGAGCTGGCCTCGATCGCCGCGACCGTCGGTCCCGTCGTGTTGGAGCGACTCCTCGACGAAGCCATGCTGCGGCTGCACCCCGAGGAGCGCGAGCTGGCCCAGTTCGAGGCCCTCGACCGCCGCCACGCCACCCTCCACACCGAGTCCATCAACGACACCGGGGTGGTCGACATGACCCTGCGCGGTGACTGGAAGGACCTCCACGACTTCGACCAGACCCTGTCCCGGGTCGCCGCCGCGCTCGCGGCCGCCGACGAGCAGGACGGCCGCTACGTCGACTCCCTCGACGTACGCCGCGCGCGTGCCGTCGGTGTGCTCGCCGACCCCGCGACGGCCCTGGCGCTCCTGGACGACCTACCGTCACCGACACCCACCAAGCGCACGACCCTGGTCGTCCACGTCGCCCGCGACGCGGTCGCCGGCTCCGACCCCGTCGGACGTTGCGAGACGTTGCACCGCGCCGTGCTCACCCAGCAGGTCCGCGACTGGTGCGGACGCACCGACACCCACCTCACCGTCGTACCCGTCATCGACCTCGCCGACCACACCCAGACCGAGGCCTACGAGGTCGCCGAGCGGCTCAAGACCCGCACCGACCTCCTCAACCCCTCCTGTGTCTTCCCGTGGTGCCACCGACCCGCCCGTCGTTGCGACCACGACCATGGCGTCCCGCACGACCAGGGCGGCGCGACCTGCGACTGCAACCTCGCGCCATTGTGCCGGCGACATCACCGGCTCAAGACCCACGCCGGCTGGCGCTACACGACCCTCGACACCGGCACCCATCTCTGGTCCGATCCCCACGGCCAACAGTTCCTGCGCGATCCATCCGGGACCCGCGACGTCACCCCTCCGGACCGCAAGGTCAACCGCGGCACCGGCTGCCGGGCCGGACCATCCTCGCGCTCTGTTTGACACGTGGCACGCGTCGGGGAAGCGATGCGCCGAACGGCGGCGTTGGTCGGCTCAGTTGAGGACCAGGTCAGCCGCCGACTTCGCCGATTCGAGCTTCCAGCTTGTCGATGGCCATGCTCCAACCCTGTGCGCCTGGCGAGTCGGCGGGTACGCCGTGGTGGGTCATGACCATGCTGGTCCGATCTCCGAGGTCGGCGAGCTCGACGACGATCGAGGTCTCCGTCGGCGCACCGGCAGGGAGACCCACCTGTTCGGCGGTCATCGCGTTGCCGTCGGCGTCGGCCATGGATTCGGTGTAGACGAGGCGGGTCTTCGGGTTGACCTCTCGGTACTCGCCGACGAAGAACATCTTCATCGGTCCACCCGGGGTCTCCATCTCCATAGCGATGTGGCGGCGGCCGCCCACGCGGACGTCCATGTCGGCGCGCGGGATCGTGGCTCCCATCGGGCCGTACCAGTTGGCGAAGTGCTCGGCTTCGGTCCACATCGCCCAGATCAGGTCGATCGGGGCGTCGAAGGTGCGTTCGATCTGGACGTCCTTGGTGTCGGTCATGGTCAGTCCTTCTGGTGGCTGGTCTTCTGGAGGATCTGGACGTAGTCGTCCATGCGGTCGAAACGGTCGTCCCAGATGTGCCGGTATTGCTCGGTCCAGTCCGCGACCTGGGCCAGGGGTGCCGCGGCGATGGTGCACGGCCGGAACTGGGCTCGCCGACCACGCGTGACGAGCCCCGCGTGTTCAAGCACCTTGATGTGCTTGGAGATCGCGGGCAGGGTCAGCTCGAAGGGCTCGGCGAGGTCGTTGACGCTCGCCTCACCCTCGGCGAGGAGCGCGAGAATTGCGCGCCGCGTCGAGTTGGCGAGCGCTGCGAAGGTCTTGTCCAGGTCCGCGTCGTCGAGCGTTGCGGTCGCAGATCCCATGGGCGCCAGCCTCGTACTTTCCGATGGAGTTGATTAACAATCATGGAAAGTAATGGGGATCCGTCAATGTGTCAACCTGCTTCGCTTCGGCGCGACTAGACCCTGCTGGTGGGTTTCGGTGCGTCTCTCGGGGCTGGCGCCCGGGACCCGACGTCACCCCTCCGGACCGCAAGGTCAACCGCGGCACCGGCTGCCGGGCCGGACCGAGCGCCCCCGCTGCGTGACGCAGTCCGGTCGAGTTGGGCGGGACGCACCACGAGGCGATCGTGCGCGACGCCGTGGCGCCTCAGCCAGACAAGCCTTGCGCTGCCATCCACTCGGGATCCGGCTCGACGGGCTGGACGAGTTCGATGACCAGCCCGTCCGGCCCCGCCACCTGCACCCGGCGCTGCCCCCATGGCTCGGTGACGAGCGGCTTGAGAATCGAGACTCCGCCGGACACCAGCCGGTCGTGCTGCTTGTCGACGTCCGGCACGACAAACGCCAGCATCGTCCCGGACACCCCGGTAGCTGGCTCGACCCAGGTCTCGTGGTCGCGCCGGACGAAGTCCACACGAAGCCCCTCACGGTCGGGGTGATGGGTGCTCACGTACCAGCCGAGGTCCACCAACACCTCGAATCCGAGGTGCTCTGCAAACCACGCACCGGCAGTCGTGGGCTCCGTGGTCGCGAACGCTGCGCCGACTTGCGTGACCTGCATGAGATTCCTCTCGTGAGTGGACCGGGGCGGCGATTTTTTCACGCGTGCGACGTGCCGCGCCACCAGGTAGTTGAGACGTAGGGCGGCTCGCTTCTCGGTCTGGGCTGCGACCCCGCTGCGGCACCGCGATCCGCGCGCCTACTTCCGCCCGGGCAATCGAGACACCTCGTCAGGCTCGGGTGGCGGTCACCAGCAGGTACTCCCACTCCATGACCCCGCCACCCAGGTCGAACCGATCGCCCAGGGCGGCCAGGTCGGCGTCGAGGGCAGCGGTGCGGTCGGGGTCGTCGGCCAGCGAGCGGTAGACGGCGATGGTGGGGCCGTAGTTCTGCTTGAAGTAGTCGCGGAACGCGGCGCCGTCCGCGAACCAGTCGACCCGCAGCGTCTGCTGCCGGGCCTCCAGGTCGGTGACCCGGTTGCCGAGCAGCGTGTGCACGTGGTCGAGGTCGCCCCAGAGCGGCGGCGGCGAGGCACCCGGGGGAGGGGTGGGCGCGTAGGGCTTCATGGTCGCGAAGAGCTGGCCGATGAACCCGGCGGGCGTCCAGTTGAGCAGCCCGATCCGGCCGCCCGGCCGCACCGCGCGCACCAGCTCGTCAGCGGCCAGCTGGTGGTGCGGGGCGAACATGATCCCGACGCACGAGATGGCGACGTCGTGCTGGCCGTGCGAACAGGGCAACGCCTCCGCGTCGGCCTCACGCCATCGCAGCGATACGCCCTCGGCCTCGGCGGCCCGCCGGCCCACCTCGAGCAGCTCGGGGGTGAGGTCGGTCGCGACCACGTCCGCGCCACGGCGCGCAGCCGGGATGGCGGCGTTGCCGGAGCCCGCCGCGATGTCGAGGACCTTCTCCCCGGCGGTGACGCCGACCGCGTCCACGAGTACCTCGCCGAGCTCGGCGATCAGGTCGGTGGCGACGGCGGGGTAGTCGCCCAGCGCCCACATGGCGCGGTGGCGAGCCTTGAGGACGGTGTCCTCGGGGGTGGTGGTGATGGTCACTTCTGAACTCCTGCATGTCGTTGGGAGCTCGACCGTACGAGCGTCGGCGTCTGACCCACATCCGCGCCGACCGCCACCTTCGTACGTCGAACGCGGCGACGCGTAGTCGGTTCAGACCCGCGACAGCAGCCGGGCCACCGCCGCGGCCCGGGCGTTGCGGCCGCGGAGACCGAGCTTGGCGTAGACGTTCTGGAGGTGACGCTCGACCGTGCGGACGCTCAGGTGGAGCCGCCGTGCGATCGCCTCGTTGTCGGCTCCCTCGGCGGCGACGCCGAGCACGTCGAGCTCGCGCGGGGACAGCAGCGTCGAGACGTCGACGCCCGAGGTGTCGGGAGCGCGGTCGGCGGCCACGAAGTCGGTGACCTCGCGGAGGAACACCGGCCAGGCTGGCTCGTCCTCCAACACGATGTGGTTGCAGCTCTCGAGCGCCACCAGCCGAGCCCCGCGGATGTGCGAGGCGAGGTAGCGGGCTTCGTCGAAGGTGTTCATCCGGTCGCCGCGGCTGTGGAGGACCAACACCGGCAGGTCGAGGTCGGCCAGCAGGTGACGGGCGTCGGTGCGGTTGCGCTGACGGCGCGACAGGATCGCGGTGGCAGCGGTGACCGACTGCCGCTGCAGCTCGTCGAGCCAGCCCATCTGCTCCTCCGAGGCGTCCGGGATCATCATCGTGGTGAACACCCGCCGGAACTCCGGGGTCGGCCGCTCCCAGCCGACCGTGATCAGCGCCTCGAACGCGTCGTCGAGGGCGATCTCCTCGGCGGACGCGGTGGCCATCGCTCCGGCGTAGCTGCCGTAGAACATCAGCCGGCTCAGCCGCTCGGGGTGGCGTACGGCGTACTCGATCGAGATCGGCCCGCCCTGGGCCATCGCCAGCAGCGCGAACCTGTCGAGCCCGGCGTGGTCGGCGACCGCCTCCAGGTCCTCGATCCGTCGCTCCAGCGAGTGGTCGGTGACGTCGCGGTCGGACAGGCCGTGGCCGCGCTCGTCGAACCGGATCACGGTCGCCACCTTGCCCAGCTCGATCAGGTAGTGGCGCCACACCGGGCTCTGCCAGTCGAACTGCAGGTGGCTGAGCCAGCAGGCGTCGAGCAGCAACGGTGGCCCGGAGCCGTGGACGGCGTACGCGATCGCGGTGCCATCGGCCGAGTGGCAGAAACGCAGGTCCTGCACGGTCTCGACCACGGGAGTCCGGCCTAGCCGCGTTGGGCCGCCATCCACTCCTCCACGTCCGAGGACGTCCGGGGGAGCGAGGCGGAGAGGTTGGCGAAGCCGTCGGCGGTGACCAGGATGTCGTCCTCGATCCGGATGCCGATGCCGCGCAGCTCCTCGGGGACCAGCAGGTCGTCCTCCTGGAAGTAGAGCCCGGGCTCGACGGTGAGGACCATGCCCTCGGCGAGCGTGCCGTCGCGGTACGACGAGTCGGCGGCCTTGCCGCAGTCGTGGACGTCCATGCCGAGCATGTGGCTGGTGCCGTGGAGGGTCCAGCGCGCGTAGACCTTCGAGTCGGGGTCGAGCGCCTCCTCGGCGGACACCGGGAGCAGGCCCATGCCCTCGAGGCCGTGCGCGAGCACCTCCATCGCCGCGTGGTGGGCGGCGAGGAACGGTACGCCGGGGCGCACCGCCTGGATGCCCGCCTCCTGCGCGGCGTACACGAGGTCGTAGAGCTCGCGCTGGCGTGCGGTGAACGTGCCGTCGACGGGCAGGGTGCGGGTCACGTCGGCGGTGTAGAGCGACCGGCCCTCGACGCCCATGTCGAGCAGCACCATCTCGCCCGGGGTGATCGGCCCGGTGTTGTCGATCCAGTGCAGCGTGGTGGCGTGGCTGCCACCGCCGACGATGGAGTCGTAGCCGATGTCGTTGCCCATGGCGCGGGCCCGGCGGAAGAAGGTGCCCTCGATCCACCGCTCCCCGAACTCGAGGACCCGGTCCCACTCGGCCACGGAGTCGCCGAAGCCGAGCGCGGTGATGTCACAGGCCTCCTGCAGCTGCTCGACCTCCCAGTCGTCCTTGATCAGCCGGAGCTCGGACGCGACGCGACCCAGGTCGTCGTCGGTGGCGACGTCGCGGACCTTGCGGTCGGAGTCGAACGAGGGAAGGTCGTCGATGTGACGCACCTCGAGACCCAGGGAGTCCGACATCTCCTTCAGCGACGGTCGCCGGCCGGCCCACAGCTCGCCGTACTGCCGGTCGCGGAAGAACTCGTCGGTCTCGCGCGACGAGCGCGGCCGGGCGTAGAGGACTGCGTCGTCGGCACCGCTGGCAGGGATGACGAGGACCGCGTCGCTGGTCTGGTTGCCGCTGAAGTAGGTGTGGGCGGTGTCGGGACGGAACCGGTAGTCGGTGTCGTTCGAGCGCACCTTGAAGGAACCCGCCGGCAGCACCAGCGTCTCGCCCGGGAATGTCTCGGCCAAGCGGGTGCGACGCTCGGCCGCGCGGTCGGCGACCGGGTGCCGCGGCAGGTCCAGCTCGCGCTCACCCCAGCCGGTCCGCATGAAGTTCTGCCACGCCTCAGGGACCTTCGGGTCGTGGGACTCCGTGTTGGGCTGGGTCTTGGGCTGGGCGTCAGGCTGGGCCTCGGTCTGCTTCGTCTCCTCGCTCACGGCGGCCACTCTACGCCGCGACGAGGGTCCACCGCCTCCCGGCAAGTAGGCTTCCGCCGTGCCTGGGCAGATCCGTGAGAACGTCGCGTTCACCGTCGTCGTGACGGTGCTCGTGGGCCTCGGCGCGCTGCCGATCTTCCTGATCATCTGGGCCTCCGGCGCCCCGTCCTCGATGCTGCTGGCGACCGGGCTGGCGGCGCTCCCGGTCGGTCCGCTGGTCGCCTGCTACCTCTGGCTCGACCGCTACGAACCCGAGCCGAAGCGGCTCCTCGCGCTCGGCCTGCTGTGGGGCGGCTTCGTCGCCACCGCGGCCGCGCTGCTGGTGCAGGGCATCGGCGGCCTGGTAGTCGGCTTCTCCGAGGCGGCCTCGCTCGCGGTGGTGGCGCCGATCTCGGAGGAGTTCGCGAAGGGGTTGTTCCTGATCCTGCTGCTCTGGTGGCGACGCCACGAGCTCGACGGCATCCTCGACGGCATCGTCTATGCCGGCATGGTCGGCATCGGCTTCGCCTTCGTCGAGAACATCTTCTATCTCGGTGCGGCCTACAACGGTACGGACGGGATGGGTCCGGGTGGCACCGTCGAGATCACGACCGTGTTCGTCCTCCGCTGCCTGATCAGCCCGTTCGCGCACCCGCTGTTCACCACGTTCATCGGCATCGGAGTGGGCATCGCGGTCGGCTCCCGCCGCCGCGGCGTCCAGTTCCTCGCACCGCTGGTCGGCTACGTCCTCGCGGTCCTGGCCCACGGACTGTGGAACGCCTCCACGCTCTGGGGCATCACCGGTTTCGGAGGTGTCTACCTCCTGGTCATGGCTCCGGCCTTCCTCGGCCTGATCGCCCTCGCGATCTGGGCCCGTCGCTCCGAACGGCTGATGCTGACCGCCGCGCTCTCCGACGCCGCCCGGCGCGGGTTGATCCCGGCCACCGACATCGGCTGGCTGGTCGACCTCCAGGCCCGGCGTGCCAGCCGCGCCCAGGCCAAGCAGTACGGCGGGGACGACGCCCACCGGGCGATGCGCGACTACCAGCAGGCCGCGATCGAGCTCGGCTTCCTCCACCACCGCTACCTGCGCGGGACGGCTCCGCCCGACTTCGCCGCCCGCGGCCAGGTCTACGTCGCCCGGATCTCGGCCGCCCGACCGTTCGTCACATTCCCCGGACAGGTGGTTCCTTCTCGATGACCGAGCCCACTCTCGGGCAGGGCCAGATGGTCACTGCGCTCGCCCAGCTCCACGACGCCCTGCAGGACCTGCGTCTCCCGCTCGCGCTCCCCGGCGTCGACGAGCAGCGGGCTGCCCGCACCGAGATGGTCGACCAGCTCGAGGACTACGTCATCCCGCGCGTCCTCTCCACCGACGCGCCGCTGCTGGCGGTCGTCGGCGGCTCGACCGGTGCCGGCAAGTCGACGCTGGTGAACTCCCTGGTCGGTCGCCGGGTGACCGAACCCGGGGTGCTGCGGCCCACGACGCGGTCGCCGGTGCTGGTCCACAACCCCGCCGACGCCGAGTGGTTCAGGCAGGACCAGCTGCTGCCCGACCTGGTGCGAGTCGACCGGTCGACCAACGACCCCGCCGCGCTGCAGCTCGTCGCGAGCGACAACGTCCCGGCCGGGCTGGCGATCCTCGACGCCCCCGACATCGACTCGGTCGAGGAGCAGAACCGGACGCTCGCGGCCCAGCTGCTCGCGGCCGCCGACCTCTGGCTGTTCGTCACCTCGGCCGCGCGGTACGCCGACCAGGTGCCGTGGGACTTCCTGCGCCGTGCGGCCGAGCGGTCCGCCTCGGTCGCGATCGTCCTCGACCGCACCCCGCCCGAGGCGATCGGGACCGTCTCGACCCACCTCGCGCGGATGCTCGCCAGCCGTGGCCTCAAGGACTCCCCGCTGTTCACCGTCACCGAGGGGCCGGTCAGCGACGAGGGCCTGCTCCCACCGGACTCGGTCGCAGACATCAAGGGCTGGCTCGATGCTCTCGCCGCCGATGCCGACGCCCGCGGTCTGGTGGTGCGGCAGACCCTGGAGGGTGCGGTCCGGACGCTCACCCGGCGTACCCACGCCGTGGCGGATGCCGCCTGGGACCAGGTCACCTCCGAGCGCCGGCTGCGTGCCGACGCCGTGGCGGCGTACGACGACGCGCAGGCGTCGGTGTCCGAGGCGAGCGCGGACGGCACCCTGCTGCGCGGCGAGGTGCTGGCCCGCTGGCAGGAGTTCGTCGGGACCGGTGAGCTGCTCCGCACGCTCGAGGACCGGGTGGGCCGGCTGCGCGACCGGGTCGTCAACGCGATCAAGGGAAAGCCGCAGCAGGCGGAGCGGGTGACGGTCGCTGTCGAGTCCGGCCTGGAGGCGCTGCTCCTCGAGCATGCCGAGGCGGCAGCCGAACGGGCCGAGGGGTCGTGGCGCGGCCTCGCCCCTGGACAGGACCTGCTCGCCGACGCCGGCGAGGATCTCGGCCGCGCCTCACGCGACTTCCGGCGGCAGGCCGAGCGCGCCGTGCGCGACTGGCAGCAGGGCGTGCTCGAGATGGTTCGCACCGAGGGAGCCACGAAGCGGGGGACCGCGCGGTTCCTCGCCTACGGGGTGAACGGGCTCGGTGTCGCCCTCATGATCGTCGTCTTCGCCCACACCGGGGGCATGCTCGTGGGCGCGGAGGCTGGCGTCGCCGGGGGCACGGCGGTGCTGGGCCAGAAGCTGCTCGAGGCGGTCTTCGGTGACCAGGCCGTGCGGTCCCTGGCCGAACGGGCGCGCGCCGACCTGGAGCGCCGGACCGATGCGCTGTACGAGTCCGAGCGGCGCCGTTTCACCGACCTGCTCGACTCGCTCGCCCTCGACGGGGCGGCCCCGGACCGGCTCCGCACGGCGGCCCGCCGCGTCGATGACCTGCGGTTCGCGGCCGATAGCTGAGCCTCGCGGGGCGGGCTCTAGGCTGGGCGCGAACCCGACGCAGCACCTGAGGGAGACAATGACGTCCTTGCTGGACGGGGCCAGGCGGCTGGTCACCCGCAGTCCTGACATCGGCGCGCGCATCGAGGGTCTCGAGGCCGCCACGACCGCCGCCCGGGGGCGCCTCGACGACGCGCTCGTGGACGACGCGGCCGAGGTCGTGGAGCGCGCGGCCGCGCGGCTCAAGCTCTCCGCCGACCACACCGTGGTCGCGCTGGCCGGTGCCACCGGATCCGGCAAGTCCTCGACGTTCAACGCGCTGATCGGTCTCGACCTGGCGGCGGTCGGTGTCCGCCGACCCACGACGTCGTGGGCGAGCGCCTGCGTGTGGGGCACCGAGGGAGCCGACGACCTCCTCGAGTGGCTCGGCATCCCGCAGCGCCACCGCGTGGTCCGCGACTCCATGCTCGACACCGGCCGGGCCGATCAGCAGCTCGAGGGCGTGGTGCTGCTCGACCTGCCCGACCACGACTCGACCGAGGTGTCGCACCACCTCGAGGTCGACCGGCTGGTGCGGCTGGCCGACCTCATGGTGTGGGTGCTCGACCCGCAGAAGTACGCCGACGCGGCCATCCACGACCGCTACCTCGCCCCGCTGGCGAGTCACCGCGACGTGATGGTCGTGGTGCTCAACCACATCGACACGGTGCCCGAGGCGGGTCGCGCGGGGATGCTTGCCGACGTACGCCGGCTGCTCGACCAGGACGGGCTCACCGACGTACCGCTCTTCGGGGTGAGTGCCCGCGAGCGCATCGGCACCACCGAGCTCAAGGCGGAGATCGCCCGCCGGGTCTCGGACAAGAAGCTCACCCGGACCCGGATGGCGGCCGATCTCCGGGCGGCGGCCGAGCGGCTCGACGAGGCCACCGGTCGCGCCACCGGGCGTGGGCTGCCCCGGGAGCGGGTGGCCGCGCTGGAGGACACGTTCGCCGAGGCAGCCGGCGTCCCGACCGTCGTGGCGGCCGTCGAGGAGTCCACGCGACTCCGCGCCAACCGCGCGACGGGTTGGCCGGTGACCGCGTGGCTCTCCAGGCTCAAGCCCGATCCGCTCAAGCGGCTCCACCTCGACCTCGGCGCCGCCGGCAAGCAGCTGACCGGCCGGTCCCGCACGTCGGTGCCCGAGCCGACCCAGGTGCAGCGCGCCCGCGTCGACACCGAGGTCCGCGCCCTGTCCGACGAGGTGACCGAGGGACTGGGTCGGCCCTGGGCCTCCGCCGTACGGCGGGCCTCGGTCTCGCGCCTCGACGACCTGCACGACCGGCTCGACCGGGCCCTGGGCGCGACCGACCTCGGTGTCGCCCGGATCCCGGTGTGGGCCGGGCTGGTGCGGGTGCTGCAGTGGGCGCTGATCCTGTCGGCCGTGGCCGGCGGGGTGTGGCTCGGGTCGCTGGCGGTGATGGGCTATCTGCAGCTGCCGGCCCCGGAGACGCCGTCGCTGGTCGGAGTGCCGGTGCCGACCCTGATGCTGCTCGGCGGCATCGGGCTCGGCATCCTGCTCGCGCTGCTCTGCCGCTGGCTGGTCACGAGGACCGCCCGGCACCGGGCGCGCGCCGCCGACCGGCGGCTGCGCACCGCGATCCGCGAGGTGTGCGAGGAGCTGGTGATCACCCCGGTCGAGGCGGAGCTGGCGGCCCACCGAGACGTCCGAGCAGGTCTCGACCGCGCCCTCGCGTGACGCTCACGAACCGCTGACCGTCCACAGGGGCCCCAACCTCGACGTTCTCCACAGGCCCGCCACGACGTGGCCGCGCCTGTCACCGGCCCGGCCGAGCCTTCTCCGTGCGCGACCGCCCGGCCGCGCACGATCTGAGGAGACAGCGATGAACGAGTCCATGGTCACCTTCCAGGGCTGGCTCGGTGCCGACGTGAAGACCCGCGAGGCCGCCGGCGCCCTGGTGGCCTCCTTCCGGGTGGGAAGCACCCCGCGTCGCTACCACCGGACCACGCAGGAGTGGTCCGACGGGCCGACGCAGTGGTTCACGGTCAATGCCTGGCGCTCCCTGGGGGAGCACTGCGCTGCGTCGCTCCGACGCGGGGATCCGGTGATCGTCCACGGTCGCCTCACGCAGTCGAACTGGGTCAACAGCGATGGCGTCGAGGTGACGTCGCTGGAAGTGGATGCGTCCTTCGTGGGCCACGACCTCAACCGTGGCCGGACCGTCTTCACCCGCGAGCGGCGATCAGAGAGCCAGTCGTCCGAGGTGGTCGCGCCCGCGGCGTGAGCCCGTGCCTGCCGGCGTTTCGGCGGCCCGCCGGGCCGCCGGTAGGCTCAGGGATCATGGCTGACTACGTCTTCACTCTGCGCGATGTGCGCAAGGCCCACGGTGACAAGGTCGTCCTCGACCACGTCACCCTCTCCTTCCTCCACGGCGCCAAGATCGGTGTCGTCGGTCCCAACGGCACGGGAAAATCGTCACTGCTCAAGATCATGGCGGGGCTCGACCACGCCAACAACGGTGACGCGATCCTCGACCCCGGCGCGACGGTCGGGATGCTCCAGCAGGAGCCGCCCCTCTCGGAGGGCAGGACCGTCCAGGAGAACGTCGAGGAGGCGGTCTCCGAGACCAAGGCCAAGATGGCCCGTCTCGACGAGCTCTACCTGGGCATGGGAGAACCGGACGCCGACCTCGACAAGCTCAACGAGGAGGCCGGCAACCTCCAGAGCGAGCTCGACGCCGCCAACGTGTGGGACCTCGACAGCCGGCTCGAGCAGGCGATGGACGCGCTGCGTTGCCCGCCGCCCGACGTGCTGGTCGACAACCTGTCCGGTGGCGAGCGCCGCCGGGTGGCGCTGTGCAAGCTGCTGCTCCAGCAGCCGTCCCTGCTGCTGCTCGACGAGCCCACCAACCACCTCGATGCCGAGTCGGTGCAGTGGCTCGAAGGCCACCTCGCGTCGTACCCCGGTGCCGTCCTGGCCGTCACCCACGACCGGTACTTCCTCGACAACGTGGCTTCCTGGATCCTCGAGCTCGACCGTGGCCAGGCCCACCCCTACGAGGGCAACTACACGACCTACCTCGAGACCAAGCAGGGCCGACTCAAGATCGAGGGCCAGAAGGACGTCAAGCGCGCCAAGATGCTCGAGCGCGAGCTCGAGTGGGTGCGCTCCAACGCCAAGGCCCGCCAGACCAAGAGCAAGTCCCGGCTGGCGCGCTACGAGGAGATGGCGGCCGAGGCCGACCGGATGCGCAAGATCGACACCTCCGAGATCAACATCCCGGCCGGCCCGCGGCTCGGCGACATCGTCCTCGAGGCGCACGGCCTCACCAAGGGCTTCGACGACCGGACCCTGATCCACGACCTGGACTTCACGCTCCCGCGCGCCGGCATCGTCGGCGTCATCGGTCCCAACGGCGTCGGCAAGACCACGCTGTTCAAGATGATCACCGGTGAGGAGAAGCCCGACGAGGGTGAGCTCAAGGTGGGCGCGACGGTCAAGATCTCCTACGTCGACCAGAGCCGTGGCGGCATCGATCCCAACAAGAACGTGTGGGAGGTCGTCTCCGACGGTCTCGACTTCATCAAGGTCGCCAACTTCGAGATGAACTCGCGCGCCTACGTCGCGTCGTTCGGCTTCAAGGGCCCCGACCAGCAGAAGAAGGCAGGCGTGCTCTCCGGTGGGGAGCGCAACCGGCTCAACCTGGCGCTCACCTTGAAGATGGGCGGCAACATGCTGCTGCTCGACGAGCCCACCAACGACCTGGACGTCGAGACGTTGTCGTCACTCGAGGACGCGCTGCTCGACTTCCCGGGCTGCGCCGTCGTGACCTCCCACGACCGGTGGTTCCTCGACCGCATCGCGACCCACATCCTGGCGTGGGAGGGCGACGACGAGGACTCCTCCAAGTGGTTCTGGTTCGAGGGCAACTTCGCTGCCTACGAGGAGAACAAGATCGAGCGCCTCGGCGCCGACGCCGCCCGTCCGCACCGCGTCACCCACCGGCGACTCACGCGCGACTGACGAATCAGCCGTCCCTCTGGTCGCGGATCTCCATCTCCGGATGGGCCGCGATCAGGTGGTCGGCGACGATGTTCATGACCCGTCCGACCGCGGCGAGGTCCTCGCTGTCGACCAGGTCGACCAGGTGGTCGCGCACGCCCTGCACGTGGGTGGGCGCCATCTTCGTCGAGCAGCGAGACGCCGCGGTCTGTCATCGCGCAGACCACGCCCCGACCGTCCTCCGGTGACTTGATCCGTTCGACGAGACCGGCGCGCTCGAGCCGACCCACGGTGTGGGTGACGCGGCTGCGGCTGTGGGCCAACGAGTCGGCCAGCTGCGCCATGCGCATCCGCCGACCCTCGCGCTCGGAGAGCCGGACCAGGATCTCGTACTCGGTCAGCGAGATGCCGTGGGCACGCCCGAGCTCGTCGTCGAGCCGGTCGAACAACAGCGTCGTGCCGACCACGAGCGCACGCCAGTCGCGTTGCTGCGACGGGTCCAGCCACTGGACCACCGAGTCGCTCATGCGCGCCACCCTAGCGGGTGACTTCCAGGTCAGATCCGCTCGAGGATGAGTGCCATGCCCTGGCCGCCACCGACGCACATCGTGATCAGACCGGTCGACATGTCATGCCAGTCGAGGCTGTTCAGCATCGTGTTCTGCAACCGGGCGCCGGTCATGCCGAACGGGTGGCCGACCGCGATCGCGCCGCCGTTGACGTTGAGCCGGTCGAGGTCGATGCCGAGGTCCTGGTAGGACGGCACGACCTGGGCCGCGAACGCCTCGTTGATCTCGACCAGGTCGATGTCGCCGATGCTCATGCCGGCGTTCGCCAGGGCGCGCTTGGTCGCCTCGACCGGGCCGAGGCCCATGATCTCGGGCGAGAGAGCGCTGACGCCGGTCGACACGATGCGCGCCAGCGGTGTCAGGCCGAGCTCGGCCGCCTTGGTGTCGGACATGATCACGACCGCCGCGGCGCCGTCGTTGAGGGGGCAGCAGTTCGCGGCCGTCACGACACCGTCGGGGCGGAAGACAGGCTTGAGCTCCGACGCCGCCTCGATGGTCACCCCGGGTCGAGGGCCGTCGTCGCCGCTGACCACGGTGCCGTCCGGGGTGGTCACCGGGGTGATCTCGCGGGCCCAGAACCCGTCGGCGATCGCCTTCTCGGCAAGGTTCTGCGACCGGACGCCGAACTCGTCGAGCTCCTGGCGGCTCAGGCCGCGCATCCGGGCGACGTTCTCAGCCGTCTGGCCCATCGCGATGTAGACGTCCGGGACGGTGTCGTCGTCGCGAGGGTCGTGCCAGTCCTGGCCGCCCTCCGCGGTCTTGGCCGTCCGCTCGACCGCGTCGGCGAAGCGAGGGTTCTGGGTGTCGGGCCAGTGGTCGGAGGTGCCCTTCGCGAAGCTCGACACCATCTCGACGCCGGCGGAGATGAACACGTCACCCTCGCCGGCCTTGATCGCGTGGAAGGCCATCCGGGTGGTCTGCACCGACGAGGCGCAGTAGCGGGTGAGGGTGGCACCCGGCACGTCGTCCATCCCGTTGATGACGTTGACGACGCGCGCCATGTTGAAGCCCTGCTGGCCGCCGGGCAGGCCGCAGCCGAGGTAGAGGTCGTCGACCGTGTGCGGGTCGAGCGCCGGCACCTTGTCGAGCGCGGTCCGCACGATCGTCGCCGCCAGCTCGTCGGGCCGGAGGTCCTTGAGCGACCCCTTGTTCGCCCGACCGATGGGTGAGCGGGCGGCTGACACGATGACGGCTTCGGGCATGACGACTCCGATTCTCGGGATGGACGGGCGTTCGTCAGCCTAGTGCGCTGGCGTGATCACCCCTCGTGGCCCCGGGGTTCCGCCATGACCACCGCCCTGGTCGCTCGTTGTTCCGGCATGTACATCGCGCCACTGGCGTCGACTGGCCGGATCCCGACGTGGATCCGCGTGGTGTCCCTCGCGCCGCTCGGCGTCTTCTGCGCCATGGTCACCCTGCTGGCCATGTCCCTCTCGGGATGGCACCTGTCCGGCACGTCGACGGCTGCGCAGCTGCGGTCGGACGCACCCGTGCTCGGACTCATGGCCCTGGCGGGAGCAACAGCGGGGGCGCTCCTCCTGCTGGCACTCACAGGACGGCCCTCGCGAGCCGTGGTCGGTGTCGGGATCGCTGTGGGATGCGTCCCGGTCACGATCCGCCTGCTCGCCTACCTGACCGACGCCGTCTGACTCTGACAGCATCAGGGGGTGCGTCACCTCTACGAGTGCCCGATGCGCTGGGCGGACATGGACCTGCTCGGGCACGTCAACAACGTCACCTACGTCGACTACCTCCAAGAAGCGCGGGTCGACCTGCTGCGCCACCACGGCCCGTCCGCGCACACCGTCGGCAGCCTCGTCGAGGGCGTGGTCGTGGTGCGCCACGAGGTGCAGTACGCCGCGCCCCTCACCTTCCAGTTCAAGCCCGTCAGCATCGAGTGCTGGGTGACCGAGATCCGCGCCGCCTCGTTCACGATGGCCTACGAGGTCTTCCACGAGACCGACCAGGGCCGGACGGTCTACCTGCGGGCCAGCACCGTGCTCACGCCGTACGTCTTCGCCACCGAGCGTCCGCGGCGACTCACGGGGGAGGAGAAGGAGGCGCTCGCGCCCTACCTGGAACCCGGCGACCCGGTGCGGGTGTCGCGCCCGCTGGAGCCGGTGCGCGAGGAGCTCGGGCACTACCCGGTCCACATCCGGTTCTCCGACGTCGACGTCTACGGGCACGTCAACAACGTGAAGTACTTCGAGTACTTCATGGAGGCCCGGATCCTGCTGCTCGTCCGGCTGTGGCGAGACGCCCCGGAGGGAACGCCGGAGCCCGTCACCGTGGTGGCGCAGACCGACGTCGACTACAAGCTGCCCATCCTCTTCCGCCCCGAGGCGTACGACGCCTGGTCGTGGATCTCCCACGTGGGGCGGACCTCGGTGACCGTCGAGTCGGAGATCTGCGACGGCGACACCGTGTTGTCGCGGGCGCGGGTCGTGGTGGTGCTGATCGACCCGGACACCGGGCTTGCGACGCCGCCCCCGGCAGAACAACGGGCACGGCTGATGTCTGCGATCCCCGGGCGTGCGACCTAGCCGAGGACCGGGCTGACAATGGCGTCAGCGCCGTGCTGGCGCAGCCGTTTCATCGCCCGGTGATGGGCGACCCTCACCGCGACCTGCGTCATGTCCAGGATGCGGGCGGTGGTGGCGACGTCGAACTGCGCCACGTCAAGACAGGCGACGACCTCGCGTTCGCGAGGCGGCAGGGTCGCGAGCAGCCGGTGGACCCAGTCGGTGGACACCAGCTGCGGCTCGGGACCGGTCGACATCTCGGCGAGCCTCGGCTCGGGGAGCATCTCGGCAGGGTAGGTCGCGCGGCGACGGGACTTTCGCTGGGAGTTGGAGGCCAGCTTCCGGGAGATCCCGAACAGCCACCCGGCGAACTCGTCGGAGGTCCCCGTGAAGCTGGCGATCTTCTCCGCGGCGGTCAACCAGGCCTCCGCGGCGATGTCCTCAGGGTCGTAGGCGGCATCGGCGGCCGGACGGGCACCCAGCCAGGCAACCAGCCGCCCGGCATGAGCGCGGTAGAGCTGCCGCCAAGCCTGGGGCTCTCCCTGCTTGGCGGCATGGACGAGGTCGTCGTCGGCGCTCACCAGCCGGCCTCAGTCGTCACGGCTCCCGTCCGGGGAGGCACGCGAGTCGCTCCCGTCGTCATCGTCGCGGGAATCATCGAGGTCGTCCGCGTCGTCGTCGCGGGACTCGTCCTCGTCGGCCGTGGCCCCGGTGTCGTCGTCGCGGTCGTCGCCCGTGTCGTCGTCGTCATCGTCGTCGCGGACAGCACCCTCGTCCCCGGCGTCGTCCTTGAGAGTCGTGCTGGTGAGCGGGACGAGGGGGGAGTCTTCGTCGCCGGGGGCGCCAGGTCCGTCGGATCCGGGCCCGGAAGCAAATCTCGGGTCCTTCTGGACCTGCGTCCCCTCATCGGGGGGCCAGGTTCCCTGCTCGGTCGGGTCCGGGTGGTCGTCGGAGGGAACCTCGGTGGTCGGTGGTCCGAGGGGGGCTGGGCGTTCGGTCTGGTTCAGGGCGCCTGCGAGCGCCGCGCCGCCGCTCGCGATCGCGGCCACGCTGGCTGCGACCAGCGCGACCTTCCACCGGGCCGGTCCGTGCGCCGAGAGTGCCGCAGCCTCACCGGACGCCGTGGCGAGTGACGCCAGTCGGAAGAGGAACGCATCGTCCGGCTCACGTACCGGGATGTGGACCCGGAGGTCGGGCGTGCGAGACGGGGGGTGCGTCATGCGGAACTCCTCCCTCCGGACCGGTGCGCCTGTCCCATAGTGTCACTGTGTCTCGGCCAGGGGGTATCGGCCGAGACACAGTGACCGTTCGTCAGTCGTCGCTGCTGTCGTCTGATGAGTCGTCCATCGAGTCGTCCATGGAGTCGTCGATCGAGTCGTCCATGGAGTCGTCGAGCGAGTCGTCCATGGAGTCGTCCATCGAGTCGTCGACGGAGTCATCGGTGGTCGCGTCGGCCCCGTCCGTCGTGTCACCGCCGGTCATGCTGTCGACTGAGTTCGTCGCGGTGTCCAGGCTGGGTGACGTGGGGTCCTGGTCGTCGTCGTCTTCCACCACGTCGTCGACCTCGTCGTCGGGGTCGCGGGCGGCGTCATCGTCACGGGCTTCGGTGCGCTCGCGCTTCTTCTCGCGCTTCTGGTCGTCGGACTGACGCAGGGTCGAACGCGAGACGATGGTGGATCCGGCGTTGGAATCGGTGGCACCTGAGGCTGAGGCCGACGGTCCGTCCTCGGCAGTCGCGCTACCAGCGGCGTACGCGGCGCCGACGGCGACGACGGCGAAGGCACTGCCGGCGGCCAAGGCTCGGGTGATGGGGAGAGCTCGCATGTCTGGACTCCTCGAGGGTGGTGGACCTTCCTGACACTGAGACATGTCGGCACCGGACCTCTGCGTTACACGAGGATCGAGAATCTTTCGCGAGTGGTCACTCCAGGGTGTTGACCATGAACTGTGCGGCGTGCGTGACGTAGTCCCAGAAGCGCTCGTCCTGCTCGGGGGTCAGCTCGACGGAGTCGAGGCCCTCGCGGAAGTGGACCAACCAGCGGTCCTTCGCCTGCGGGGTGACCGCGAACGGTGCGTGCCGCATCCGCAGACGTGGGTGACCCCGGGTGTCGCCGTAGGTCGTCGGACCGCCCCAGTACTGCACCAGGAACAGCAGGAACCGTTCCTCGGCCGGTCCGAGGTCTTCCTCGGGGTAGAGCGGACGCAGCAGCTCGTCGGTGGCGACGCCCTCGTAGAAGCGGTGGACGATCCGCCGGAAGGTCTCGAAACCACCGACCTCGTCGTAGAACGTCGTCATGAGCCCTCGCTCGTGCCGGGCGAGCCCGCGGTCGGCGGTACGGCGGACGCGTTCTCGGGTGCGTCGCGGTGCCAGACCATGCGCTGCGGGAAGGGCATCTCGATCCCCTCATGGTCGAAGCGCGACTTGATCCGTGCCCGCATCTCGCGCGCCACCGCCCACTGTTCCAGCGGAGCGGTCTTGAGCGCGACCCGGACCACGACGCCGTCGGCGCCGAGCTCCTGGACACCCCAGACCGAGGGCTGCTCGATGATCACGCCCTTGAAGTCCTCGTCCTCCCACAGGTCGTGGGCGACGTCCTCGAGGACGCGGCGGACCTTCACCAGGTCCTCGTGGTAGGCCACGGCGACGTCGAGGACGGTGCGGGCCCAGTTCTGGCTCATGTTGCCGACCCGGACGATCTCGCCGTTGCGGACGTACCAGACGGTGCCGTTGACGTCGCGCACACGCGTGATGCGCAAGCTGACGGCCTCGACGGTCCCCATGGCCTCCCCGAGGTCGATCTCGTCGCCGACGCCGTACTGGTCCTCGAGGATCATGAAGACGCCGGACAGGAAGTCGCTCACCAGGCTCTGTGCGCCGAAGCCCAGCGCGATGCCGATGATCCCGGCGCTGGCGATGATCGGGCCGACGTTCACGCCGATCTCGCTGAGCATCATGGTCCCGACCACCGCGACGACGACCCCGGTGACGATGCTCTTCAGCAGCGAACCCATCGTCTTGGCCCGTTGCACCCGGCGGTTGGCGACCGCCAGCTCCTGGGAGCCGGCGGGCCTGCCTCCACCCAGCGTGCCCAGCGACATCCGGTGGATCCGGGCCGGGATGACGCCGGTCTCGGCCCGCTTCACGAGCCGGTCGACCAGTCGGTGCAGCACCCAGCGCACGACCAGCCCCAGCAGGAGCAGACCGATCAGGCCGAGGGGCTTGCCGATGAGCCAGTCCGCCAGCCAGGCGGCACGGTCGTTGCCGGTGTTGTCCAACACGTAGTTGCAGACCGTCTCGTCGGGGGTACAGGGGTCGGCTGCGGAGAACATGCGCCCCAGTATGTCGGCCGGACCAACACCTCCCGGACCGGCCCTCGGCCTGATCCGCGGGACTTCGATATCCTCCTCACGTGACCCCGACGCTGATCCGCCGTACCGCCCTCGTGCTCACCGCTGCCGCGCTGTCGGTGCTCTCCGCCGGCCCTGCTGTGGCCGAGGTTCCCGAGGGCTGGAGCGAGCCCGACGAGATCGGCTTCCTGCAGCTGATGCTGGTCATCGGCGCCATCCCGGTGGCGCTGGCCCTGCTGATCGGCCTGGCCGTCGTCCTGCCCGCGATGGCGCGCGGCGAGACCATCAAGCCCGGCGGGGCGGCCGTCGACGAGTGGTTCGGCGGTCCACGCTCGGGCCCGGCCGAGCTGGGCACCGCCGACGCCAGCAGAACGGGTGGCGGCAGTGGCAGCTGGTGAGTTGAGCCACGGCGACCGACACGAGATCGACGCGACGATCCGGGCGGCCGAGCAGTCCTGCCGCTTCGAGTTCTCGGTCTTCGTCGGCAGCACCCAGGGGGAGTCGCGTGACTACGCCGAGCGACTCCACGGCGCCTCCGTGGTCCCGGCGCGCAGCATCCTGGTGATGGTCGACCCGTCCGCGCGCGCCATCGAGGTGGTGACGGGCGACGTCGTACGCCGCACCCTCAGTGACGGCGAGGTCGACCTCGCCATCTTGTCGATGAAGTCGGCCTTCGCCGAGGGGGACCTGGTCCACGGACTGACCCGCGGCATCACCCAGCTCGCCGACCACGCGCGCAGCTGAGCCCTGCCTGCGACGTCGCTGCTCAGCCCCGGGCGTCCCGCTCCTGGGCAGCGAGGGCCCGCGCCACGTCGGCGCGACCCTCGGTGACGTAGCGGTGGGCGCCGGGGCTGGTCGGGGTGTTGGCGAGCCACTCGTCGATCCTCGCAAGCATCTCGGGAGAGCCGAGCGGCTTCGGGAAGATGTGCTCGAGGGCCACGGACGCCTTGTGGGTGCCGATCTCGTCCCAGAGCGTCTCCGCGGCCTCGAGGTAGCGCTCGAGGTAGGGCTCGAGCAGGTCGGCCTGGTCGGGACGCATGAACGACATCACGATGGAGCGTGAGGTCTCGTTGGGGGTGTCCTTGTCGAGCACGGCCGCCCAGGCGGCTTCCTTGGCTTCCGGCAGAGGCTGCGCCGCGCGGGCTGCGGCGGCGTACTCCTGGCCGGCGATCGTGGTGTCGCGCGCCAGCTCTGCGGCGATCTGCTCCTCACCGATCCGGCCGGACCGGGCCAGCCCGGTCACCAGTCCCCAGCGCAGGTCCTGGTCCATCGCCAGTCCGTTGAGCGTGGTCGAGCCGTCGAGGAGGGCCTGGACCTCGTCGAGAACCTCCTCGCTGTGCGCGGCCGACGCGAGGTGGCGGACGAACGTGAGCTGGTGGTCGCTGCCGGGCTCCGCGGCGTGGGCCAGCTCGCGCAGGCCCTGCTCCCACTCGCGCTTGAGCTCGTCGCGGTTCTCGGGGGCGGAGTAGAAGTTCTTGGCCAGCGAGGCGAAGCGGGGGAGCGCGGTGAGGCCCCACGGGTCGGTCTCGGTGCTGATGTTGCGCAGCACCAGGTGGACGAAGTCCGTCGCGCGCATCTCGGCGTCGCGGGTCATGTCCCACGCCGCTCCCCAGCACAGGGCACGGGCCAACGAGTCGTCGAGCTGGCCGAGGTGGTCGACCGCCGTGGTGAGTGAGCGCTCGTCGAGCCGGATCTTGGCGTAGGTCAGGTCGTCGTCGTTGAGCAGCAGCAGCGCCGGCTGCCGGCGCCCGACCAGCTCGGGGATCTCGGTGAGGGCGCCGCGGACGTCGACCTCGACCCGCTCCAGTCGGACGAGGGAGCCTGTGCCGTCCGCGTCGGGCTGGGTGTCGTAGAGGCCGATGCCGATCCGGTGGCGGCGCAGCGTCGGCCAGTCCGGGTGGGCGGTCTGACGCACGGCGAACGATGCGTAGGTGCCGTCCTCGGCGAGCTCGAACACCGGCTCGAGGGTGTTCACCCCGGCCGTCTGCAGCCATTCCTGCGCCCACGAGTCGAGCTCACGACCCGATGCCTTCTCGAGCGCCGTCAGCAGGTCCGCGAAATCGGTGTTGGAGAACGCGAAGTCGTGGAAGTACTGGTTGAGGCCGGCCAGGAACGGATCGAGGCCGACCCAGGCGACGAGCTGCTTGAGGACCGCCGCGCCCTTGGCGTAGGTGATCATGTCGAAGTTGACCTCGACCGCGTGCAGGTCGGGGTTGTCGGCCGCGATCGGGTGGGTGCTCGGCAGCTGGTCCTGGCGGTAGCCGGTCTGCTTGCGGGAGTTGGTGAATCCGGTCCAGGCCTCGGTGAACTCGGTCGCCTCGACCTCGGCGTGGTAGCAGGCCCACTCGGCGAACGACTCGTTGAGCCAGAGGTCGTCCCACCACTTCATGGTCACGAGGTCGCCGAACCACATGTGGGCCATCTCGTGGAGGATCACCGAGCCGCGGAACTCGTAGAAGGCGGCGTCCTGGCGGCTGCGGGGGAGGTACTCGTCGCGCAGTGTCACGCAGCCGGCGTTCTCCATCGCGCCCATGTTGTATTCCGGCACGTAGAGCTGGTCGTACTTCTCGAACGGGTAGGGGTAGCCGAAGGCGCGCTCGAAGAACTCGAAGCCCTGGCGGGTGATCGTGAGCAGCTCCTCGATGTCGAGGTGCTCGACGAGCGACTGGCGGCAGTAGTGGCCCAGCGGGATCGTGCCGTGCACGCCGTCGTAGCTGTGGTGGACCTCGTAGTACTCGCCGGCGACGATCGCGGTGATGTAGGTCGACATCGGCTTGGTCGGGGGGAAGCTCCACACCGCGGTGCCGTCGCCCCGTGGGACCGGCTCCGGGGTCGGTGCGTTGGAGACGACCTTCCAGTCGGCGGGCGCAGTGACGGTGAAGGTGAACCGACTCTTGAGGTCGGGCTGCTCGAAGGTGGCGAAGACACGGCGCGCGTCGGGGACCTCGAACTGGCTGTAGAGGTAGACCCGGTCGTCGACCGGGTCGACGAAGCGGTGCAGGCCCTCGCCGCTGCGGCTGTAGGGGCAGTCGGCGACGACGACGAGCTCGTTGTCGGCAGCAAGGTCGGTCAGCATGATCCGGCTGTCGGCGTACGCGGTGGCGGGGTCGAGCTCTCGGCCGTTGAGCGTCAGGGAGTGGATCTCGGCGTCGACGAGGTCGACGAACGTGTCGCTGCCGGGCTGGCGGCACGTGAACCGGATCGTGGTCGTGGTGCCGAAGGTCTTCTCACTCGTGGTCAGGTCGAGGTCGACGGCGTACGACCCGATCTCCAGCAGGGCGGCGCGGGCGGCGGCCTCGTCGCGGGTGAGGTTTGTTCCGGGCATGCCGGGAATCCTCTCAGACCAGATGTCATCGCCAGAAATCCCTAGTGCGAAGGCACCAGCGACACCACAGAGTCGGCCGGCAGGTCGGGCCCGCGCCAGAGCTGGCCGGAGTTCACGTCCCAGGCGAGCGAGCGGTAGGGGTTACCGCCCGGGCCGGGCATGGCTACCACCACCACCGTCTCGTCGACCCAGCCGACGACCCGGCCGCCGCCGCCGTTCAGGTCGACGCGCTTGACCGGGAGCATGGACACCACCTCACCCTCGTCGTCCATGGCCACGAAGCCGCCTCGGTCCCACCCCCGGTCAGGGAACCGTGCCGTCAGCTCACGGCGGGCCACGAAGAGGTCCCGATGGGCGGTGGGCTCGTTCAGCACGCCGAGCAGGTCGGTCGAGATGTCGAGCTCGGAGCGTGCCCCCTCAGCGGAGAAGTGCGCCCACACGTGACCGGTGCGTTCGCTCCAGAGGTCGGCGATGACACGGCCATCGTCGAAGCGGGCGGCGTGCTCGGGGTCGTAGGGGACACGCGACACCGCACCGTTGCTGACGTCGATGCGCCAGCCCTCCGGGTAGGCGAAACTGCCGGAGCGACTGGACGCCCAGTAGCCCTGCGACAGCAGGATCGCCGCCCCGTCGGAAGACCAGAAGAGATGGCGACCCGCCGCTGTCCCCCATCTCTCGACCAGGCCGGGGACGTCGTACGTCGTGGTGGTGGCGGTCGTGAGATCCACCATGACGACGCCGGCCGTGACGCCGAGCGCCAGCCGGGTTCCGTCCGGGGACAGCGAGCCGCGATGCAGGCCGAGCACAGCGTCGTCGCCCCCGTCGAGGTCCAGTCCGGAGACGTCGATCCAGCGCCAGCGACCGTCCTCGCCGATGACCACGACGTTGGCCTCGCCGCCGCCGAGGTCGTACTGAAGGGCGGTGGCGGCGCGGGTCACCGGGTCCTCGGCCAGCGGCGTGGGTCGCTCCGGGGAGAGCCAGTGGCCCAGGTCAACGGGGTACGCCGGCAGGTCGGTCCAGTCGGCGGGGTCGGTCATCGGCAGCAGGTGGTCCTGGGTCACCAGGCCGACGGTGGCCTGATCGTCGATCTCGGGGACATCGGAACTGGCGGGCCGCTGGGGCGCGGGGGACGTCTCGGTGCCGGCCAGGCCCGCCGAGATCGCGGCCACGGCCGCGACGGAGGCGGCTGCCAGACCGACCGTCGCGGCGGCGGTCCGGCGCCGGCGCGCCCGCCCCTGCCGCCACACCGTCGCGGGATCAAGCCGCGACTCGAGGCCGTCAGTGGCGTCGTGCAGTGCTCGGGTCAACTGATCGGTCATCGCGTGGTCTCCTCTCCGACCAGGTCGCGCAGGTCGGGTTGTTCGCGCAGCCGCGCGAGGGCAGCGTGGGCCTGGCTCTTCACCGTGCCCACCGAGACCTCCAGCACGTCGGCGGTCTGTCGTTCGGTCAGGTCGTCGAAGTAGCGCAGCACCACCACGGCACGCTGGCCGCGGGGGAGAAGCGCCAGCGCGTCGAGCACGACGTGGCGGCGCTCGGTGTCAGGCGCAGGTACGGCGACGTCAACGCTCAGATTGGTCGGCGTCTCCCGGCGCCGCCGCCACCACGTCGCGTGGTCGTGGAACACGATGCGGCGGGCGTACGCCGTCGGGTGCTGGTCGCGCAACCGCTCCCAGCGCGCGGCGACCTTGACGGTCGCCTCCTGGACCAGATCCTCCGCGGTGGCGGGGTCGCCGCTGAGGAGAGTGGCCGAGCGCAGCAGCGCCGTGCGATGCGCCAGCACCCACTCAGTGAAGTCCTGCGGTGTGGTCACGCCACCTCCCCGTCGTCGGCCATCATCCCTTCAACGCGTGGCGACGCCCGAAAGGTTGGGACCCCGTGCGGCCAGTGAGACCCCTGGGAAGATTGTTGTGAAACGCCCGCGCGCCTCCTTGACTTGATGTTGACTTTCCTTCCGTGACCGCGCCCCCCAGGTCTCCTCTCAGCACCCTGCCCCCCGCAGCGGTGCTGGTGCTGGTGTCCCTCTTGCTGACCCTCCTGCCGGTCACGCCTGCCCAGGCCACGTCCTCCTACCTCTGCACCGGGTACTCCGGCTGTGCCGACGCCGGCTACTCCCACCACGGCTACCGCAAGGCCAGCGAGCGGATGTGGTGGTTGATGTACACGGGGCACAACTGCACCAACTACGTCGCCTACCGGCTGGTCAAGCAGGGCATGGCGAACGAGCGGCCCTGGGACGGCACCGGCATGGCCTACAACTGGGGCCGTGCCAACCGCCGGATCACCGACGACACCCCGATGGTCGGCTCGGTCGCCTGGTGGAACGCCGGTGACGGCGTCGGCTCGAGCGGTCACGTGGCCTACGTCGAGAAGGTGATCTCGAAGCGTCGCATCGTGGTCTCCGAGGACAGCTGGAGCGGCGACTTCCACTGGCGCACCATCCGCAAGCGCGGCGGTGGGTGGCCGACCGGCTTCGTCCACTTCGACGACCGTGCCGTGAAGCTGCAGGAGAAGCCTCGCGTCACCGGAACCCCCGCCGTCGGGTCGACGCTCACCGCCGACCTCGGCGCCTGGAGCCCCGCGGCGACGTACGACGTGCAGTGGCTGGCCGGCGGCAAGCCGATCCCCGGCGCCACCGGCCGCACGTTCACGCCCCGCCCCGGCGACCTGCGCAGCCGACTGTCCATCAAGGTGGCAGCCGAGTCCCGGGGCTACCTTCCCGGCAAGGCGACCAGCGAACCCACCGCCCGCGTCACCCGCGGCACCATGACCAGCGGCACGGCGCCGACCCTCGCGGGGATCGCCCGCGTCGACGAGGTCCTCACCCTGAGTCCCGGGTCGGCGTCCCCGGCTGCCGATGAGCAGGAGGTGCGCTGGTTCGCCGACGGCGAGCGGATCCGCGGCGAGAGCTCGAACCGACTGCGTCTCAGCCAGGAGCAGATCCGTCGCTCCATCACCGCCACCGTCGTGTTCCGACGCGAGGGTTACCGCAACCTGCAGGTGACGACGCCCGAGACCGAGCGGGTCGCCGCAGGCCGGTTCAAGGTGACCGTGCCGTTCACCCTCGCCGGCCGCGCCCGCGTGGGGCGGACGCTGACCGTCACCCCCGGCACGTTCACCCCGACCGACGCAGCGGTGACCTACACCTGGTTGCGCGGTGACCGGCCCATCGACGGCGCCAGCGGACCGTCATACTCCGTCGCCCCGGCGGACCTCGGGCGTCGACTCTCGGTCCGGGTGGACCTGCGTCACGCCGGCTACCGCGACTGGGCGGTGACGCTGCCGGTCGAGGCTCGCGTCACCACCGTGCCCACCCTCGACGTCACGTCGACCGGCGGCGACCATCGTGCGGTCGTGGTGGTGCGGGTGACGGCTCCGGGAGTCGAGGACCCGGCCGGACGTGCCACGGTGCGGATCAACGGCCAGGAGGTCACCGGCCGAGTCGAGGACGGTCGGCTCCGGGTGGTCCTGCGCGGTCTCGACCCCGGCCGGCACACGGTCCGGGTCGCCTACGCCGGGACCCGGCTGATCGAGGCGGCGAGGGTGACGGACCGGGTGCGGATTCGTCGTAGTTGAGTCGCCCCCGTTCAATGGAGGTATGACCCCCCACGCCGATTTCTGGTTCGACCCCGCCTGCCCGTTCGCCTGGATCACCTCGCGTTGGATCCTCGAGGTGGAGCAGGTGCGTGACGTCTCCGTCACCTGGCACATCATGAGCCTGGCCTACCTCAACCAGGACAAGGACGTCTCCGACGACTACCGCGAGGCCCTCAGCACCGCGTGGGGGCCGGTGCGGGTCTGCATGGCAGCCGAGCACAAGTACGGTCGGGAGGCTCTGCTCCCGCTCTACACGGCGCTGGGAACCCGTCGCCACAACCACGGCGAGGAGCTCACCCGCACGGTCATCACAGCCGCCCTGGTCGAGGCGGATCTGCCGGTCGAGCTGGCCGGCGCGATGGACGACTCGTCGTACGACGACGCCATCGCGGCCTCGCACCACGAGGGCATGGACCGGGTCGGCAACGACGTCGGCACGCCCACCATCGCCTTCGAGGGCGCGGCCTTCTTCGGCCCGGTCCTCGGCAAGATCCCCCGTGGCGAGGAAGCCGGCCAGGTGTGGGACGCCTGTATCGCGCTGGCCAAGGTCCCGTACTTCTACGAGCTCAAGCGCTCGCGGACCGGGGACCTCGACTTCAGCTGAGACCCGGACGGGCATCCCCCGGTGCGCCCGCCTGAGATGGAGTGGCGGCCCGTCCCTACGATTGCCGGCATGACCCATGTCCTCTCAGCCGTCGCCTGGCCGTACGCCAACGGCCCGCGACACATCGGCCACGTGGCCGGTTTCGGCGTGCCCTCCGACGTCTTCAGCCGGTTCATGCGGATGGCGGGTCACGACGTGCTGATGGTGTCCGGCACCGACGAGCACGGCACCCCGATCCTGGTCACCGCGGACCAGGAGGGCGTCAGCGCCAAGGACCTGGCGGATCGCAACAACGCCGTGATCGTCAAGGACCTCGCGGAGCTCGGGCTGTCCTACGACCTCTTCACCCGCACCACGACCGGCAACCACTACCGCGTGGTGCAGGAGATGTTCCGGACCTGCCACCGCAACGGCTACATGGTCGAGCAGACCACCCCGGCCGCGATCAGCCCGTCGACCGGCCGGACGCTGCCCGATCGCTACATCGAGGGCACTTGCCCCATCTGCGGCTACGGCGAGGCGCGCGGCGACCAGTGCGACAACTGCGGCAACCAGCTCGATGCCACCGAGCTGATCGATCCGCGCAGCAAGATCAACGGTGAGACCCCCGACTTCGTCGAGACCCAGCACTACTTCCTCGACCTGCCGGCGCTGGCCGACGCACTCGCGGAGTGGCTCGACGAGCGGGAGGCGTCGGGCACCTGGCGGCCCAACGTCATCAAGTTCAGCCAGAACATCCTCTCCGAGATCCGGCCCCGGGCGATGACCCGCGACATCGACTGGGGCATCCCGGTTCCCGGCTGGGAGGACCAGCCGACCAAGCGGCTCTACGTCTGGTTCGACGCCGTCATCGGCTACCTGTCGGCGTCGATCGAGTGGGCCCGCCGCTCGGCCCTCGCTGATGGGGGGAGTCCCGAGGCGTGGCGGCAGTGGTGGAACGATCCGGCCGCGTTGTCGTACTACTTCATGGGCAAGGACAACATCGTCTTCCACAGCCAGATCTGGCCAGCGGAGCTGCTGGCCTACGACGGCCGCGGCTCCCGTGGTGGCGAGCCCGGGCCGTACGGCGACCTGAACCTGCCGACCGAGGTGGTGTCCTCGGAGTACCTCACGATGGGGGACCAACAGTTCTCCACGAGCCGCGGCCACGTCATCTACGTCGGGGACTTCCTGGCCCGCTACGGGCCCGATGCGCTGCGCTACTACATCTGCGCCGCCGGTCCCGAGACGTCCGACGCCGCGTTCACCTGGGCCGACTTCGTCACCCGCAACAACTCCGAGCTGGTCGCGGGCTGGGGCAACCTGGTCAACCGGACCGCGACGATGGTCGCCAAGAGCTTCGGCGAGATCCCGCCCTGCGGCGATCTCGAGCCGGTCGACGAGGAGTTGCTGGCCAAGGTCCGGACCGGCTTCGACACCGTGGGCGACCTGCTCGGCCACCACCGGCTGCGGGCCGGCACGGCTGAGGCGATGCGGATCGTCGGCGAGGTCAACAAGTACCTGACCGTCACCGAGCCCTACAAGATGAAGGACGAGTCGCAGCGTGAGCGGCTGGGGACCGTGCTGCACGTCGCCACACAGTGCGTGAGCGACTGCAACACGCTCCTGGCGCCCTTCCTGCCCCACGCCGCCAACCGGGTTCACCTCGTGCTCGGTGGCGAGGGCGAGTTCGTGCCGATGCCGCGCACGGAGCAGGTCGAGGAGCTCGACCCCGGCCACGGGGTCGGCCACTCGTCGTACCCCGTCATCACCGGCGACTACTCCGCGACCCCCCGGTGGGAGTCGCGGCCGGTGACCGTGGGCACCCCCGTCGCCAAGCCCACGCCCGTGTTCACCAAGCTCGATCCCTCGGTCGTCGACGAGGAGCTGGCGCGCCTTGGCTGAGGCGAGGCACGAGTACGCCTCGGCCGAGGAGCTCACCGAGCTGGGGCTGGCCCGGCACGCCATGCGAACCGACGCGGCCGCCGAGGTGAAGGAGCTCGTGGCTCGCGTCGACGACGTGGACGCCGGCGGCGTACCCGCCCGGCTCTACGTCCCCACCGGTGCGTCCGGAGCCCTGCTCTATCTCCACGGCGGAGGGTTCGCGCTCGGTGACCTCGTCAGCCACGACGGCATCGCGCGCCGGCTCTCCGCGCGCACCGGCTGGGCGGTGCTGATGCCTGACTACCGGCTCTCGCCGGAGCACGCCTGGCCCGCGGCCGACCACGACGTCACCGCCGCCGCCGAGTGGCTGGCCCTCCAGGACTACGACCGGCTCGCCGTCGTCGGCGACTCCGCCGGCGCCGCGCTGGCGCTGGGGGAGGCGCTCCGCTCGCCGGGCCGGTACGCCGCGCAGGTGCTGGTCTACCCGTTCGTCGACCCGTCCTGCGCCTCCTACGACGCGGACCTGGCCGTCAGCGACCTGCCGATGGCGCGCTGTGAGATGTTCTGGCGGCTCTACCTGCAGGGTGCCGACGCCTCGGCCGACCCGGCCCTGGGCGTGCTCGACGGCGGCAGCCTCGACGACCTGCCGCCCACCCTCCTCCAGCTCGCCGAGCTCGACGTCCTCACCACGACCGGTCGACTCCTCGGCGAACGGCTCGAGGCCGACGGCGTACCCACCGAGGTCACGCTGTTCCCCGGTGTCCAGCACGGCTTCTGGCGCAGGACCGACAACGACCAGTCCGAGCCGGCGCTGGCCGGCATCGCGGCCTTCCTCGCCACGCTGCCCTGACGACCAGCTGACGGGTGGCACGCGGCTACCCTTCGGCGCATGACCGCCGAGATGCACCTGCCGACGTTCTACGTCCAGCAGAAGTTCGCGATGACGACCAACCGTTACGCCCTCTACGCCGCCAATCCCGACGGCAGCTTCGGAGCGCTGATGGGCGTCGCCCAGCAGAAGCGGATGGCGTTCAAGGAGGAGGTCACCTTCTATGCGGACGAGGCCAAGACGCGGAAGGTCTTCGGCTTCAAGGCGCGGGCCAGGCTCGACCTCAACGCGGGCTACGACATCACCGACGAGGCCGGCCAGCAGATCGGGTTCTTCCGCAAGGACTTCGGCGCCAGCCTGCTGCGCTCGACGTTCCACCTCGAGGGTCCTGGCTACAGCGGAACCGGCCGGGAACGGAGCCAGCTCGTCGCGATCCTCCGCCGCTTCGCCGACATCCCGTTCCTGCCGATCCACTTCGACTTCGTGGGCGCCGATGGAACCCCGCTGCTCGCTGTGGAGCGGCAGGCCACTGTTCGCGACAAGTACACCGTCCACGTTCCCGACGAGCGCGTCGACTTCCGGGTCGCTGCGGCGGTGGCGGTCGCGATGGACGCCCTGATGGGCCGCTGATCCGCGCCTGACAGACTTCACGACCATGCGCGTGCACCTCGGTTCCGACCATGCCGGACTCGACCTCAAGGCCCACCTGATCAACTGGCTGACCGAGGCCGGCCACGAACCGGTCGACCACGGCCCCTTCGTCTACGACGCACTCGACGACTACCCCGTGTTCTGCCTGCGGGCGGCCGAGGCGGTCGCGACCGAGCGGGCCGCGGGACGCGACTCCTTCGGGGTGGTGGTCGGCGGCTCCGGCAACGGTGAGCAGATGGCGGCCAACAAGGTTGCCGGCGTCCGCTGCGCGCTCGTGTGGTCCGAGGAGACCGCCGTCCTCGCCCGTGAGCACAACGACGCCAACGTCGTCTCCGTCGGCGGCCGGCTCCACACACTCGACGAGATGACCCGCTTCGTGGAGGTCTTCTTGGCCACCGCCTTCACCGGCGAGGAGCGGCACGTGCGCCGGATCGGCCAGCTCGCCTCCTACGAGACCACCCATGAGCTGCCCGCGCTGCCCGAGTCGGCCCAGGGTCACCAGACCCCCGGCCGCCCCGATGCCTGAGGGGCACACCCTCTTCCGGCTGGCCGCCGAGCTCACGGCCGCCTTCGCCGGCCACCGGGTCGCGGTCTCGAGCCCGCAGGGCCGGTTCGCGGCCGACGCAGCCGTCCTCGACGGTTCGTTGCTGGTCGGCGCGGAGTCGGCCGGCAAGCACCTGTTCGTGGAGTTCGACCACGAGCGGATCGTGCACGTCCACCTCGGCCTGATCGGTCGCTTCGACGTCCACGAGCGGGTCGCCGAGGTGCCGGCCCCGGTAGGACAGGTGCGCCTCCGCCTGGTGGCGAGCACGCCGCGCGGCGCGTCGTACGCCGATCTGCGCGGAGCCACCCGGTGCGACCTCGTCGGACCCGGCCGGCGCGAGGAGGTCATCGACGCCCTCGGCCCGGATCCGTTGCGGCTCGGTGCCGACCCTGACCGCGCGTGGGCCCGGATCCGGAGGAGTCCCCGCCCGATCGGTGACCTGCTGCTGGACCAGGCCGTGGTGGCCGGCGTCGGCAACGTCTACCGCGCCGAGGTGCTGTTCCGGCAGCGGATCCACCCGCTCCGCCCCGGCAACACCCTGCGTGTCGGTCAGTGGCGGGCGCTGTGGGACGACCTCGTCGCGCTCATGGCTCGAGGGAGTGCGGCTGGGACGGATCGACACCGTGCGGCCCGAGCACACGCCCGAGGCGATGGGGAGGCCGCCCCGGGCGGACGACCACGGGGGCGAGGTCTACGTCTACCGCCGCACCGGCCAGCCGTGCCTGGTGTGTGGCGGGGCGATCCGGACCGAGGTCCTCGCCGGCCGGAACCTCTTCTGGTGTGCGCGATGTCAGGTCAGGTTCCGCTCCAGAGCCGTACAGTGACCCGCGATGAGTCAGCAGAGCCGATCCGGCCCCTCCGTTCGACGGGCCGCGACCTCCGCGTTTCGGCGCAGCAGCCCTCCGGAGAGTCGGGCGCTGCGCGTCCTGTTGCTGCTCTCGATCGCGATGGGAGCCCTGCTCTGGTTCTACCCTGACGATGCGCCGTTCACGGTGCTGATCTTGCCGATGCTGCTGGGCAGCCTGAACCTCGGGCCGCGGCACCTGCCATGGTTCGTCGTCTTCCAGCTGGTGCTGCTCGTCGCAGTGCTCACCCAGCAGGCGGACATCACCGGCCGTATCGTCGGCGCCGTCGGAGTCATGTTCGCGGCGGGGTTCATCATCTTGCTGACGTCGTTCCGGCGCACCCGGCTCGGTGTGGCGGGTGCACAGGGCGAGCTCATGCTGGTCGACCTGCGTGACCGGATCCAGAGCCAGGGCATGATCCCGGAGCTGCCCCCCGACTACCGGGCCGAGAGCGCCCTGCGCTCCGCCGGAGGTACGCCGTTCGCCGGTGACTTCGTGATCACGGTGCGTCCGCCCGACAGCGACCGCTTCGAGGTCGTGGTCGTGGACGTGTCGGGCAAGGGCGAGAGCGCCGGCACCCGAGCGCTGCTGCTCGCCGGTGCGCTGGGCGGCCTGATCGGCGCACTGCCCCCTGAGGAGTTCCTCCCGGCGGCCAACGAGTTCCTGCTGCGCCAGGACTGGGACGAGGGGTTCGCGACCGCGGTCCACCTCTCCCTGCACCTGGCGAGCGGCCGCTACGAGATCCGCAACGCGGGCCACCCGCCGGCCGCACACCGCAACGCCGGCTCCGGCCGGTGGGACCTGCGGTCCGACCAGGGACCGGCGCTGGGACTGCTCGACGGGGCAGAGTTCCCGACCGTGGTCGGTCACCTGCGGCCGGGGGACGCGGTGATGATGTACACCGACGGCATGGTCGAGACGCGCGACAAGGAGATCGGGCTGGGCATCGACCGGATGCTCGGGCGGACCGACCAGCTGCTGCGCGGCGACTTCGAGGGCGGCGCGGAGCGGCTCATCGGCTCGTTGGGCTCCCGCAACGACGACCGGGCGCTGGTGCTGCTCTACCGCCGCTGACGGCGTCACCTCGGCGCCGTTTCGGAGCCTGAGCGCCGGTGTGGCACGATGATCCGAGCCCAAAACGCATCCCTCCGTGGGGGCGGATTGAGCGCGCGGATGTAGCTCAATGGTAGAGCCCCAGTCTTCCAAACTGGCTACGCGGGTTCGATTCCCGTCATCCGCTCCAAGCGGTCAGCGGCGCTGCATCACGGGGCCGTCGGGCAGCTTGGCGGGGCGTAGCGTAGTGGCTAGCGCGCCTGCTTTGGGAGCAGGAGACCGCAGGTTCGAGTCCTGTCGCCCCGACGTACCACTCACCAGAAGACATGAGGAGACAACCTGTGAAGAGCGCCGTCGAGACCTTGAGCCCGACTCGGGCCAAGCTGACCGTCGAGGTGCCCTTCGAGGAGCTCAAGCCGAGCCTCGACGCGGCGTACAAGAAGATCGCCCAGCAGATCAACGTTCCCGGCTTCCGGAAGGGCAAGGTCCCGCCGACGGTGATCGACCGTCAGGTCGGACGCGGCGCCGTGCTCGACCAGGCCATCAACGACCTGCTGCCCCAGAAGTACGTCGAGGCGCTCCAGGCGAACTCCCTCGAACCGGTCGCCCAGCCCCAGATCGAGGTGACCCGGCTCGAGGACAACGAGGCCCTCGAGTTCACCGCCGAGGTCGAGGTCAAGCCGGACATCACGCTGCCCGACTACGACGGCATCGAGGCGCAGGTCGACGACATCGAGCTGACCGACGTCGACGTCGAGGAGCAGGTGCAGGCGCTGCGTGAGCGGTTCGCCACCCTGCTCGACGTCGAGCGCCCGGCCGCCGACGGCGACTTCGTCGTGATGGACCTCAAGGCCACCCAGGACGGCGAGGTCGTCGACGGTGCCGAGGTCGCCGGCATGTCCTACCAGGTCGGCACGGGGCGGGATGCTCGACGGCCTCGACGAGGCCCTCGCCGGCATGTCGGCGGGCGACGAGAAGACCTTCACCTCCCAGCTGGTCGGTGGCGACCTGGTCGGCCAGGACGTCGAGATCGCGGTCGCGGTCTCGCAGGTCCAGCAGCAGGAGCTCCCCGAGGTCGACGACGAGTTCGCCCAGCTGGCGAGCGAGTTCGACACCGCCGGCGAGCTGCAGGAGGACGTCCGTGAGCGGCTCGGCCGGGGCAAGCGCCTCGAGCAGGCCGCCGCGGCCCGTGACGCCGTGCTCGAGGTGCTCCTCGAGAAGGTGGAGGTCCCGCTCCCCGAGCAGCTGGTCGCCGAGGAGCTGACGGCCCGTCGCTCCAGCATCGAGCAGCAGCTCGCGAACGCCGGCATCGCCATGGACGCCTACCTCGAGGACGAGGGTCAGACCATCGAGGAGTTCGAGGCCGACCTCGAGCGCCGGGTCCGCGACGCCGTCGCCGCCCAGTTCATCCTCGACGCGATCGCGAAGAAGGAAGAGCTCGGTGTCGACCAGAACGAGCTGTCCCAGCACCTGGTCCGCCGCGCCCAGCAGTCCGGCCAGGACCCGCAGGAGTTCGCCAACCACATGTTCGAGCACAACCACGTGCCGGACCTGGTGCAGGAGATCCTGCGCGGCAAGGCGCTCGCGGCGATCGTGGAGACCGCGAAGGTCACCGACGCCTCGGGCAACGTCGTCGAGCTGAAGAACCTGCAGCCCGACGGCACCATCGGTGAGCCGGCGCCGGTCGAGGTCGAGGCCGAGTCCGCGGAGGACCCGGAGTCCTGACCCACAGCAGTCGAGCGCCCCGCACCGGACCGGTGCGGGGCGCTCGTGCGTTCGGGGCTCAGCCCGTGTCGACCCGGGTGGCGCTCACCGCGCGGGCCCGTCCCGGAGGACGCCGCGTACGCGGTCGATCGTCAGGGTCGTGGGGTCGAACTCGGTGAGCCACCAGGTCGCACCGGCAGCGGCGAAGGGCTGGGGATCCGCCCCGGGCTGAAGCGCCACGACAAGGTCGTAGTCGTCGCAGCGATCAGGGTCACGGAGGTCCTCGATGGCCGCGGCCGCCTGCGCCAGCTGGTCGGGGTGGTCGACGTTGATCGGCACGTACCCGTCGTGCCGGGCAGCGCGCCGCAGCGGTCGGCTGCGTCCTGCCAGGCCCCCGACCCAGACCGGTATCCCGCGCCGGCGCCTCGGCGAGGGGTGGAAGCAGAAGTCGCTGACGGTGTAGTGCTCACCGCGGTGGTGCACCGGCTCGCCCGACCACGCCGCGGTCAGGATCTCCAGCGACTCGTCCAGCATCTCTCCGCGCCGTCGGTCATTCATCTCCTCCCCGGTGGCGCTGAGCTCGTGGCCGAAGCGGTCGTCCCCCAGGCCCACGCCGAGGACCAACCGGCCGCCGCCGAGCCGGTCGAGGGTCACCGTCTCGCGGGCGACCTTCACGGGCCGCCGGCGCGCGAGGGGCGTGACCAATGGTCCGAACCGGATCGACTCGGTCGCGACCGCGATGGCGGCCAGGCAGATCCAGGGGTCCGCGACCTCCCTCACGGGAGCCGCCCACCGCAGGTGGTCCCACACGAAGAGTCCGTGCCATCCCTCGGCCTCGGCCTCGGCCGCCAGTTGCGCCACCAGAGCCGGATCGGCCAGGTCGTCGAAGAGGGGCAGCCACAACCCCGACCGCAGCTCGGGTCGTCCCGCCCCTGGTTCCCTGCTCGCCATCAGCGCCTCCACCCCGATCCGGCCGCACGTCGCCGGCCACGTGCTGAATGGACCGACCGTGAGCCCACAGGTCATCGGTCGCGGCCGGAGAGCCGTCGTCGGCCCGGTCTGTGCACATCTGTTCACTCACCTTGCTACGGTGCGGACGTGACCTTAGCTGGGCCCGGCGTCGTCGATGCGCTCTCGCTGCTGTCCGAAGCCGCCGACGAGCTCGTCGTCCGCACGGTCCGCGACACCCACGTCGCCGTGGTCGATCGGGTCCATGGCCTGTTGCGTAGTCGGGCCGATGGCCGGCGCGGAGTGGTGGAGACGCTCCACCTTGGCCTCGCCGGCGGCCTCTACGGCGGGCTCGGGGTCAGCCTGCGGGCTACGTCCCGTGGCCTCGGGGCGCTCGCAGATCGCGGTCTCGGGCCGGGCCTCGAGGACCACGCCAGGGGCCGGTTCCTCCATGCGGCGGTCAACGGCATCATCGGAGACAAGCTCGAGCAGGAACGGCCGCGCCTCGCGATCCCGATGGCCGTGCGCCGTAGTGGCGCGGACGTCAGCCTCGACCGGGCGTCGCTGGGAGCGGCGTTCCCTGACGCCACCGAGCGGCTGGTGGTGTTCCTGCACGGCCTGTGCGAGGACGAGTCGAACTGGGATCGCCGGCGTGAGCAGCGCGGCACGACCTACGGCGAAGCGCTGGCCGCCGACGGATGGACACCGGTGTTCCTGCGCGCCAACACCGGGCTGCCGCTGCGGGTGAACGGGGTCGCCCTCGCCTCCCTGCTCACTGAGCTGGTCGCGGAGTGGCCGGTGGAGGTCGAGCGGATCGCGCTGGTGGGCCATTCCCTCGGCGGGTTGGTGATGCGTGCGGCGTCGGCCGTCGTCGCCGAGGCGGAGGACCGGGTCTGGACCCGCCTGGTGTCCGATGTCGTCACGCTCGGCACGCCCCATCTCGGCGCGCCGCTCGCCGGCCAGGTCGGCACCGGCAGCAGCCTCCTGGGGCGGCTGCCGGAATCGGCGGCGTTCGGCCGGATCCTGGACTGGCGCTCGGTCGGGGTGCGTGACCTCGTGAGAGGGCTGGCCGAGGACGTGCCGGCGCTCCCGCACGCGCGGTACCGGTTGGTGGCCGCGACCCTGACCCGGTCGCCCCGGCATCCGGTCGGCGCGGTCGCGGGCGACCTCCTGGTGCGGGTGCCCTCGGCGTACGGGAGGTCTCGAGGGCGCGCCCTCTTCCCGGGCGCCGACGTGCTGCACGTCGGTCGGGCCGGTCACTTCGACCTGCTCAACCACCCACGGGTGGAGCGCGCGCTGCGCGACTGGCTGTCCTAGCCGACCCGCACCCACGCGTCGCGGTGTCCGCTGTGCGCGAACAGTGGCGTCAGCCCGTGGAACTGTCCCGATGTCCGGCTAGTGTCGCTGTCGTGAACCTGAACTCCAGCCCCTCGCTCTCCCCGGATGCCAACGGCGCGGGCGCTTCGATGTACGGGCTCGACGACCACATCTACCAGCGGTTGCTGCGTGAGCGGATCGTCTTCCTCGGCTCGGAGGTCCGCGACCAGAACGCCAACGCGATCTGCGCCCAGCTGTTGCTGCTGTCGGCGGAAGATCCCGAGGCCGACATCTTCCTCCACATCAACTCACCCGGTGGCTCCGTCGACGCCGGCATGGCGATCTACGACACCATGAACTACATCCCCAACGACGTCGCCACGGTCGGCATGGGCCTGGCGGCCTCCATGGGTCAGTTCCTGCTCTGCGCGGGCACCAAGGGCAAGCGTTACGCCCTGCCACACGCGCGGATCATGATGCACCAGCCTTCCTCGGGAATGGGCGGCTCGGCCTCCGACATCAAGATCCAGGCCCAGCAGTCGCTCCACATCAAGAAGGTGCTGCTCGAGCTCATCGCGCAGCACACCGGCCAGACGGTCGAGCAGATCGAGAACGACGCCGACCGCGACCGCTGGTTCACCGCCGACCAGGCCCTCGAGTACGGCCTGGTCGACCAAGTCATCAAGAGCGCCCGCGAAGCCGCCGACGAAGGTCGCCCGGCCCGCAACCAGGACAAGGACTGAGATGAACTACTACATCCCGCAGTGGGAGGAGCGGACGTCCTACGGCTTCCGTCGCATCGATCCCTACGCCAAGCTGTTCGAGGACCGCATCATCTATCTCGGCACGCCCATCTCCGACGACGTGGCGAACGCCGTGATCGCGCAGCTGATGTGCCTGGAGTCGATGAACCCCGACCAGGACGTGCAGATCTACATCAACTCGCCCGGGGGCTCGTTCACCGCGCTGACCGCGATCTACGACACGATGAACTTCATCAAGCCCGACGTGCAGACCGTCTGCATCGGCCAGGCGGCGTCCGCCGCGGCGATCCTGCTCGCGGCCGGTACGCCGGGCAAGCGCACAGCGCTCCCGAACAGCCGGATCCTGATTCACCAGCCCTACACCGAGGGCACCTTCGGCCAGACCTCCGACATCGAGATCCAGGCCAACGAGATCTTGCGGATGCGCGAGCTGCTCGAGCAGATGATCGCCGACCACAGCGGTCGTGACCGCGAGCAGGTCAGCATCGACATCGAGCGCGACAAGATCCTGACTGCCGAGCAGGCGGTCGAGTACGGACTGATCGACGCGGTGATCCAGTCGCGCAAGGGCACAGCCGCTCTCGTATGAACCCCCGCATGAGCGGCCGCGTCATGACCCCTGAACCCAGAGGTCACGATCCTCGTGTCACCCACCCCTCGGGGGGTGGCTCGGGGTACCGTCGTCTGGCTGTCCCGCAGCGGGCGGCCGCGAATCGACCAAGGACCGGCGCAACCCCGTGGCGCCGAACTGACGGAGGGTGAAGGCGAGTGGCACGCATCGGTGACGGTGGCGACCTGCTGAAGTGTTCCTTCTGCGGCAAGAGCCAGAAGCAGGTCAAGAAGCTCATCGCCGGCCCCGGCGTCTACATCTGCGATGAGTGCATCGACCTCTGCAACGAGATCATCGAGGAGGAGCTCAACGAGGGCTCCGAGGTCAGTCTCGAGGAGCTCCCGAAGCCCCGTGAGATCTTCGAGTTCCTCAACTCCTACGTCATCGGCCAGGAGCAGGCGAAGAAGTCGCTCGCGGTGGCGGTCTACAACCACTACAAGCGGGTCCAGGCCGGCCTCCAGCCCACCGTGGGCAAGCACGCCAAGGAAGAGGCCGTCGAGGTCGCCAAGTCCAACATCTTGGTGATCGGTCCGACCGGGTGCGGCAAGACCTACCTGGCGCAGACGCTGGCCCGCATGCTCAACGTGCCCTTCGCCATCGCCGATGCGACAGCCCTGACGGAAGCCGGCTACGTCGGTGAGGACGTCGAGAACATCCTGCTCAAGCTGATCCAGGCCGCCGACTACGACGTGAAGAAGGCCGAGACCGGAATCATCTACATCGATGAGATCGACAAGGTCGCGCGCAAGGCCGAGAACCCGTCCATCACCCGCGACGTGTCGGGTGAGGGCGTGCAGCAGGCCCTGCTGAAGATCATCGAGGGCACCACCGCCTCGGTGCCTCCCCAGGGCGGTCGCAAGCACCCCCACCAGGAGTTCATCCAGATCGACACCACCAACATCTTGTTCGTGGTGGGCGGCGCGTTCGCCGGCCTGGAGCAGATCATCGAGCAGCGGGTCGGCAAGAAGACCCTCGGGTTCACCGCCGAGGTCCGGGGTGCCGCCGAGCGCGACGCCGACGACCTGCTGGCCCTCGTCCGGCCCGAGGACCTCACCAAGTTCGGGCTGATCCCCGAGTTCATCGGCCGGTTGCCCCTGATCGCGAGCGTGACCAAGCTCGACCAGGAGGCCTTGATCCAGATCCTGACCGAGCCGCGCAACGCGCTGGTCAAGCAGTACCAGAAGCTCTTCGAGCTCGACGGCGTCGAGCTCGAGTTCACCGAGGACGCGATCAAGTCGATCGCGGACGCCGCCATGGAGCGCGGCACCGGCGCCCGCGGGCTGCGCGCGATCATCGAGGAGGTGCTCCTCCACGTCATGTACGACGTGCCGTCGCGCGCCGACGTCGGCAAGGTGATCGTCACCGACGGGGTGGTCACCGACGGCGAGGCGCCCACGCTGATTCCGCGCGAGTCCGAGGCCAAGAAGAAGAAGTCCGCGTAGCGGCACGCCTCGTCGTGCAGTTCCGAACGGACTATGCCGCCTAGTCCATTCGGGTCATTTCCCCCTCGTGGACTTGGTGTCGTCTCCGGTCACCGGCAGACTGGGTTTCTCGGAAGGGAAGACCCCCCATGCGCGCTGATCAACGACGACCCCTCGTGGCCTACGTCCTCGTGTCAGTGGCCTGCGCCTTCGTGCTGGCCCCCAGCCTCGACCTCGGGAGCATCCCCTTCGGCCCGAAGCCCACGTTCAGCGCCTTGTCTGACACCACCCAGACCCCCAGCGAACGGGCCGCCGGCCTCGTCGACCGACCACGTTGAGTTCGAGCCACTCCCTGACGCGGAGCCGGTCGAGCAGCCGGTGACCGACGACGCGGCGCGTTCGCCCCCGGGCGCGGACGCGATCGAGGGCGTACTTGGCGGCCCCTGTTCGCCGCGGACGACCCAGCAGCCGACGTCCGAAGGCAGTCCCGCTGCCACCGCCCCGGAGGCGCAGAGCGCCACCGGTGGAGCGGTCGACGCCCAGCCCGCAGCCGAGCCGCCGCGATCCCAGCTGGTCGGCGGCGGGTCCGCCGCAGGCGTGGGCGATTCGGACGGTGGAAATTCGGGCAGTGGCGGGTCTGGCGGCGGCGATGATGGTGGATCCGCCGGTCCTGACGCCAGCGACGGCTCCGACATCTTCGACGGGCTCCCGTCCAGTGACGGCGGACCCGGCACCAGCTCGGGCGCCGACGGCGGTTCCGGCAGCGGTTCCGGCGGCGGCGAGGAGCCCGCCCCCGGTCCTGAGAACGGGCACGATTCCACGGACCCGAGGCCGCACTCGTTCGACGACGTGGCGCCCGGGGATCACCCCTACGGTCACGTCGGCCCCGCACCGGGCAAGGGTCCGAAGGACAAGGGCGACAAGGACGACAAGGACGACAAGGACGACAAGGGCGACAAGGAGCGACAAGGGCGACAAGGGCGACGGACCCAAGGACAAGGGCGACGACCACACGGACAAGGGCGACAAGAGCAGGGGTCCGAAGGACAACGACAACCAGAGCTCGGACGACGGGGACGACGAGGACGACGACGACTCGAACGACGACTCGAACGACTCGAACGACTCGAACGACTCGCACCACGGCTCGAAGGACCAGGGCTCGAAGGACAAGGGTTCGAAGGACAAGGGTTCGAAGGACAAGTCAGGGGAGGACAAGTCCTCCCAGGACAAGTCGGACCAAGGACAAGTCCTCCAAGGACAAGCCCTCCAAGGACAAGCCAGGCAAGCACAAGTCGGAGAAGGACAAGGCAGGCAAGCACAAGGCCCACGGCGAGCGCCACGGCCGAAACTGACCGATCGGCGGTCAGGCCTCCGCGAGCATGGCGTCGACCCGGATCGCGTCGGCCCCTGCCTCGGCGGTGAAGACCAGCTCCCCGGTCACCTTGCCCGACGCGCGCAAGTCGTCGGCGGCGAGCTCCACCAGGGCGACCAGCTTCTCTGGTCCGGTGATCTCCACGCGCGAGAGCGGTGCCTTCATCGAGGACTTCGCCTGCGACTTCGCGCCGCGGATCCCGATCAGCGCGGCCGCGACGGCGTCGATGAGCGAGGGATCACCGGCAGCGGCCGAGCCGAGATCGGCGCTCACGGGCCACGGGGCGCGGTGGATCGTGCCCTCGCGCCACCAGGACCAGACCTCTTCGGTGACGTAGGGGAGGAACGGCGCCAGCAGCCGGAGCTGGACCTCGAGGGCGATGGCGAGGGTCGCCCGGGCCGAGGCGGTGCCGGCGTCGTCGGGCCGCTCGTCGTGGCCGTAGGCGCGCTCCTTGACCAGCTCGAGGTAGTCGTCGCAGAACTCCCAGAAGAACTTCTCCGAGACCTCGAGCGCACTGCTGTAGTCGTAGGCATCGAAGGCGTCGGTGGCCTGGCGGACCACGCCGTCGAGCCGGCCCAGCAGGGCGCAGTCGACCGGCGTGCTGACCGCCGCGTGGTTGAGGTCGGTCGCGCCCATGCCCAGCACGAAGCGGGACGCGTTGAGGACCTTCATCGCGAGCCGTCGGCCGACCTTCATCTGGCTCTCGTCGAACGGCGAGTCCAGACCCGGGCGGGCGATCGCCGCGCGCCAGCGGACGGCGTCGGCGCCGAACCTGGCCAGGATCTCGTCGGGCACGATGGCGTTGCCCTTCGACTTCGACATCTTCTTGCGGTCCGGGTCGACGATGAAGCCGGAGATCATCGCGGTGGTCCACGGAGCCACGCCCTGCTCGAAGTGGGTCCGGACGACGCGGCTGAAGAGCCAGGTCCTGATGATGTCGTGGGCGTGGGTGCACAGGTCCATCGGGAAGACCCGGTCGAAGAGGTCCTCGTCGGTGAGCCAGCCACCGGCGATCTGGGGCGAGAGCGACGACGTCGCCCAGGTGTCCATCACGTCGGGATCGCCGATGAATCCGCCGGGGACGCCGCGCTGCGACTCCTCGAAGCCCCGGGGTGCGTCCGTCGACGGATCGACCGGCAGCTCGGCCTCGCTCGGCAGGAGCGGGTGGTCGTAGTCCGGCTCGCCCTGGTCGTCGAGCGGGTACCAGGCGGGGAACGGGATCCCGAAGAACCGCTGCCGCGAGATGAGCCAGTCGCCGTTGAGGCCGCCGACCCAGTTGTCGTAGCGGTGCCGCATGTGGGCGGGGATCCACGTCAGCTCCTCACCCCGGCGGAGCATCTCCTGGCGCAGGTCGGCGTCGCGGCCGCCGTTGCGCAGGTACCACTGGCGGGTCGAGACGATCTCGAGCGGCTTCTCGCCCTTCTCGTAGAAGTTGGCCATTCGCTGCGTCGGGGTCGGGTCGCCCTCGAGGTCGCGGGACTCGCGGAGCAGGCCGACCATCGCCTCGCGGGCGCTGAAGACGGTCTTGCCGGCGAGCTCGGCGTACGCCGTCGAGGCAGCCTCGGAGGACAGCCACTCGGGCGTGTCACGGTGCAGCCGGCCGTCTCGGCCGATGACGGTGCGGACCGGCAGCTGCAGCTCGCGCCACCAGGTGACGTCGGTGAGGTCGCCGAAGGTGCAGCACATCGCGATGCCGGCGCCCTTGTCCGGCTCGGCGGCCGGGTGTGCCAGCACCGGGATCTCGACGCCGAAGACCGGCGAGCTGACGGTCTGGCCGACCAGGTCGGCGTACCGCTCGTCGTCGGGGTGGCAGATCAGCGCGACGGCGGCCGGGATCAGCTCGGGGCGGGTGGTCTCGACGTGGACGGGGCTGCCGTCGGCCCGGTGGAACGCCACCCGGTGGTAGTGGCCGGCGTAGTCGCGGGCCTCGAGCTCGGCCTGGGCCACGGCGGTCTGGAAGGTGACGTCCCAGAGCGTCGGCGCCTCCTGGAGGTAGGCCTCGCCGCGGGCCACGTTGCGCAGGAAGGCGGTCTGGCTGACCAGCTGCGACTTGTCGCCGATGGTCGTGTAGTTCTGGTTCCAGTCGACCGAGAGGCCCAGTGTGCGCCACAGCGTCTCGAAGGTCTTCTCGTCCTCGACGACCAGCTGCTCGCAGAGCTCGATGAAGTTGGGTCGGCTGATCGAGACCTGCTTCTTCGGGTCCGGCTTCTCCGGCGGGGTGAAGTCAGTGTCGTAGGGGAGCGAGGGGTCGCACCGGACGCCGAAGTAGTTCTGCACACGACGCTCGGTCGGCAGCCCGTTGTCGTCCCAACCCATCGGGTAGAAGACGCTCTTGCCCCGCATCCGCTGGTAGCGGGCGATCAGGTCGGTGTGGGTGTAGCTGAAGATGTGCCCGACGTGCAGTGAGCCGCTGACCGTGGGCGGGGGAGTGTCGATGGAGAAGACGTTCTCCCGCGGCTGTGTCCGGTCGAAGCGGTAGGTCTGGTCGGACTTCCACTGCGCGGCCCACTTGTCCTCGAGACCCTCGAGCGCGGGCTTGTCCGGTACGACGACGGAGGGCGGGGCAGGCGTCGTCGTGGCCGGGTCAGGCGTCTCGGTCTCGCTCATAACCCGAAATCCTAGGTGTCGGACCCTGTGAACCCTCAATCGGTTGCGGATATCGAGTCGCTCGCTTCGGGGTCGAGCACCTAGCGTCGACGCATGGCCAAGCGTCCGAAGCGTGCACCCCGGCAGCCCGCGAAGCGACCCCGGGGGCTGCCGACCCTCGAGTTCCACGACGACCCCAGGGAGTTCCTCGCGGCCGCACGCGACCACCTCGCTGCTGAGCCGGTGCTGTCCACGGTGGTGGCCTCGATCGCGGAGCGAGCCGTGCGGGAGGACGCCGCCGGAGTCGAGCACGACCTCCCGCACCGCTGGTGGGTCGTGGTGCGCGACGACGCCGGGGACGTGGCCGGGACCGGGATGCGGACCGCACCCTTTGCGCCGTACCCGCTGTTCCTGCTGCCGATGCCCGGCGAGGCCGCGGCGGTGCTCGCACACGTGCTGCACGCGCGCGGTGAGCGCGTCGATGGCGTGAACGGGGCACTGCCGGCTGCCAAGGCCTGTGCGGCCGAGCTCGCTCGGCTGCGGGGCGGGGTCGCCCAGGTGACGGTGCACACCCGGCTCCACGAAGTGACCGAGGTGGTCCCGCCGCGGGCGGCGCCCGGTCGGCTGCGACTCGTGCGTCCGGAGGAGGTCGACCTGGCGATGGCGTGGTTCGCGGCCTTCGCCCACGACGCCGACGAGCAGGCCGGCCGCGAGCCCGGCAGTCTGCACGAGATGACGGAGACCGAGGACGGCATGCTCCGGCGGATCGCCGAGGAGCGGCTGTGGTTCTGGGTCGACGGCGACGACCGACCGGTTCACCTGACCAGCAACAACCTGCCTGCCTTCGGGGCCGCCCGGATCGGTCCGGTCTTCACCCCGCGCGAGCACCGCGGGCAGGGGTACGGCGCCAACGCGGTCGCCCAGGTGTCCCAACAGATCCTGGACGGCGGCGCCCGGCCCTGTCTCTACACCGACCAGGCCAATCCGACCTCGAACCAGCTGTACGCGGGTCTGGGCTACGTCCCCGTCGTCGACATGGCCGACCTGCGGATCGAGTGAGGGCGCAGCCGCGCCCTAGACTCGACCACGAGATGACTGACACCCCTATCGCGCGCCCGGCCGAGACGTTCGCCGAAGTCCAGGACGCCCTCCTGTCCCGTTGGCCCGAGACCCGGCTCGAGCCGTCGCTCGACCGGATCCGCGCCTTCACCGAGCTGCTCGGCGACCCGCAGCACGGCTACCCCGTCATCCATCTGACCGGCACCAACGGCAAGACGTCGACGTCGCGGATGATCGACACCCTGCTGCGCACGCTGGACCTGCGCACCGGCCGCTTCACCAGCCCTCACGTCGAGCGGATGAGCGAGCGGATCTGCATCGACGGCAGCCCGTTGACCGATGAGGAGTTCGTCCACGCGTTCAACGACGTCGCGCCGTACACGCACCTCGTCGACGGCTCCGAGGCCCACCCCCTCTCCTTCTTCGAGACCGTCGTGGGCATGGCGTACGCCGCCTTCGCCGACGCGCCGGTGGAGGTGGCCGTCGTCGAGGTCGGCCTCGGCGGTTCGTGGGACGCCACCAATGTCGCCGACGGCCAGGTCGCCGTGGTGATGCCGATCGGCGTCGACCACGCCGAGTTCCTCGGTGAGTCGCCCGAGCAGATCGCGCTGGAGAAGGCGGGGATCATCAAGGAAGGCGCGACCGTCGTCCTGGCCGAGCAGACGCCGGAGGTCCTCGAGGTGCTGCTGCGCCGGTGCGTCGAGGTCGGGGCGACGGCCCTGCGCGAGGGCGTCGACTTCGGTGTCGAGTCGCGGGTCCCCGCGGTCGGGGGACAGGTGGTGTCGCTGCAGGGCCTCCACGCCCGCTACGACGAGCTGTTCCTGCCGCTCTACGGCGCCCACCAGGCCCAGAACGCCGTCGTCGCGCTCGCGACCGTCGAGGCCTTCACCGGTCAGATGATCGACGCGGAGCTGGTGGCGAGCGCTGTGGGCCAGGTGACGTCACCCGGCCGGCTCGAGGTGATCCGTCGCAGCCCGACGATCGTGCTCGACGCGGCCCACAACCCGCACGGCGCTGAGGCGGCGGCCGCCGCGCTGGAGGACTCGTTCGCGTTCGAGCCGCTGATCGGCGTGATCGGGGTGATGGCGGACAAGGACCACGAGGGCGTGCTGGCGGCCTTCGAGCCGCACCTCTCGCACGTCGTGTGCACGCAGAACTCGACCCATCGGGCGCTGCCTGCGGCGAAGCTGGCCGAGGCGGCCCGCGAGATCTTCGGTGAGGACCGGGTCAGCGTCGAGCCGCGGCTGGCCGACGCCATCGACCGGGCGACCGCGCTGGCGGAGGAGGGCGAGTCCGGGTCGATCGGCGCCGGCGCCGTCCTCGTGTCCGGGTCGGTCGTCACCGTGGGCGAGGCCCGCACCATGCTCAAGGGGGGACGATGACCACCCCGCCGAGCGAGGGCAGGTCGCCGCGTCGCGGGATGTGCGCGGCGGTGCTGGCGCTCGAGGGCATCGTGGTCGCGCTGGCGACCCCGGTGATGGTCACGCTGACCGACGTCTCGCTCGGCACCGCGCTCGTCGCCGGGCTCGGTCTCGCCGCGGTCTGCCTGCTGCTCGCCGGCATGCTCCGCTCCGAGGCGGCGTACGCCGTCGGCTGGGTCGTGCAGGCCGCGGCGATCGCCCTCGGCTTCCTGGTGCCGGCGATGTTCTTCCTCGGCGCCCTCTTCGCGCTGCTGTGGGGGACCGCCTACCTCCTCGGTCGCCGGATCGAGCGCGACCGCGCCGCGGCCTACGCCGCCTACGACCCCACCCCCGGGTTGAGTCGCCACAAATCGGGTTCAGTCGCCAGTAATTCGCGTCGAGTCGCCGGCGCCTCAACTCGACTTCTGGCGACTCGACCCGATTTCGTGGCGACTCGACCCGGGGCGGCCCGCTCGGCTCGCAGGGCGGGGAGGTAGAGGAAGGCGCCGAGCAGGCTGAAGGCTCCGGCGGCGACCATCGCCACCTGGGTGCTGGTGGCCTCGGCGAGCAGGCCCAGCGGCGGGCCGAGGATCGAGAAGGTCGCGAAGAACACCATCGAGCCCATCGACAGCACGGTCGCCCGGTTGGCGGCGCTGGCCTCGCGGTGCATCAGGGTGTCGTGCATCGGGCCGCCGGTGCCGTGCATCGAGTAGGTGAAGAGGTACGCCGCGATGAGGGCGACCGGCCCGGCGACCAGACCCATGGTGACCGCGCCGAGCCCGTTGAGGACCCGCGCAGCGATCGCGGTCCGGGCGACGCCGAACCGCCGGCTGCTGAGGCCGGCCAACGCCGACCCGGCCGCGAACACACCCCACCCCGCGGCGGCCACCGGACCCATCAGGGCGCCGGCCTGCTCCTCCCCGCCGACCAGCTCGGCGAGCCGGATCGGCTGGAAGGTCTCGAACACCACGAGGGCCGCGGTCCAGAAGACCTCCACCAGTACGACGTAGCGCAGGACCCGGTTGCTCCTCAGCAGACCGAGCCCGTCGCGGATCACCATCGGCGCCTCGCGGACGGAGTCGGCCGCCCGGCGGGCACCGGTGGCGTCGATGTGCGTGCGCGGCTCCTTCAGCAGCGCCACCACCGCTCCCAGGTGCAGCACGTTGAGGGCACCCCAGCACAGCATCGGCAGCAGCAGGGCTGATCCGGCCGGGAGCGGGTCCCACGCGATGAGGCCGCCGGAGATCACGGCGCCCAGCAGCGATCGAGCCGCCGAGCATCGTGCCCTGCGCCGCGAGCGGGCCGTCGACGTCGGCGCCGGGCTCGGTGACGTGGACGGTGTCGACGAACCAGGCCTCGAGCGGGCCCGAGTCGAGCGCACGGAAGACGCCCTGCAGCGCCGCGGCGACGACGAAGTACCAGAAGGAGTCGGCCAGGATCATCACGACGCCGGCGATCACGTTGACCACCGCGGAGACGATCAGCATCGGCCGTCGACCGAACGCGTCGGCGAACCCGCTGGTCGGCAGCTCGAGCAGGAAGACCACGATCCCCTGCAGCGAGAACGCGAGCAGCATCTGGGAGACGGTGAGGCCGCGATCGAGGATCCACAGCGTGAGCACCCCGACGACCAGGCCGACGGGGAACCAGCGCGAGAAGGTCAGCACCAGCAGGACCCGCCGGGCGGCGACGGGGGAGAGGACGTCGGTCACGACTGCTCCTGCGGGATCTCGTCGTCGGTGGGCAGCAGGTGCGTCCACACCTGGACCCGGATCGCATCGGGCTCACCCACCCCCGCGGTGCGATAGCGACGGGTGACGTCCTCGATCTCGTCCCACATGGCACGGGCCTGCGCCGCCGTGACGGTCACGCCGTCGTCACCGGAGCCGAGGGTGTCGCGCCAGCGCGCCGGCCAGGCGCGTTCCGTCTCGACCCAGCGCGCGACCCGGTCGGCGAGGTACTCCTGGTAGTGGCGCTGCAGCCACCCCAACGACGCCTCGGCGTCCTCGTCGCCCGCGAAGTCGCTCGGGGTCCACTCGTGGCCGCGCGTGGCGGCCTGCCACACCCGCCGTTTGCCGATTCCGTCACCGGTGTCGGCCACCAGGCCGACCGACTCGAGCTTGCGCAGGTGATAGCTGGTCGCACCGGTGTTGGTCACCAGCGAGGCGGCGAGCTCGGTGGCGGTGGCCGGCCCGTGGAGCCGGAGCTGGGTGAGCAGGCGGGAACGCAACGGGTGGGCGAGCACGCGCAGGGCCTCGGTGTCGAGGCGGAACAGGTCGGTCATGGCGTACACAATAGATGTGCACAACAATTCTGCACAAGCCCTGCGCGCCGGATCGGCGGCACCCGATCGCTAGGCTCCGCGCCATGACTCAGCGCACCCTCGTCCTCGTCAAGCCCGATGGCGTACGCCGTGGCCTCTCCGGCGAGGTGATCCGGCGGATCGAGGCGAAGGGCTACACCCTGTCCCGGCTCGAGCTGCGGGAGGCGACCCCCGAGCTGCTCGCCGGGCACTACGCCGAGCACGAGGGCAAGCCGTTCTACGAGCCGCTGGTGGAGTTCATGCTGTCGGGGCCCGTGGTCGCGATGGTCGTCGAGGGCGAGCGCTGCATCGAGGGGTTCCGTTCCCTGGCCGGCGCCACCGACCCCACCGCCGCCGCACCCGGCACCATCCGGGGCGACCTCGGCCGCGACTGGGGCCTCGCGGTCCAGCAGAACCTGGTGCACGGGTCCGACTCCCCGGAGTCGGCCGAACGCGAGATCGGGCTCTGGTTCCCCAGCCTCTGACCAGTGCCCCCACGCGTGTCTGCCGGGTTGAGCCCGGCTCCGCTCATATCCTCAAGCCGCAGGGTGCTCCGCCACCGACCTGAGTGTCGGCGTACCCGCCCCTTCCCCGGGTCGGACGAGCGAGCGCGAGGGCACCCGCATGGCGAACAGCTTCATCGGTCGTGACATGGCCGTGGATCTCGGCACCGCCAACACACTGGTCTACGTCCGCGGCAAGGGCGTCCTGCTCGACGAACCGAGCGTCGTCGCGCTCAACGACGCCACCGGCGAGATCCTGGCGGTGGGCCACGAGGCCAAGCGCATGATCGGCCGCACCCCCGACAACATCACCGCCATCCGTCCCCTCAAGGACGGCGTCATCGCCGACTTCGAGGCGACCGAGCAGATGTTGCGGTACTTCATCCAGCGGGTCCACCGGCGCCGCTACTTCGCCAGGCCGCGGATGGTCATCTGCGTGCCGAGCGGCATCACCGCCGTCGAGCAGCGGGCGGTCAAGGAGGCCGGCTACCAGGCCGGCGCGCGCCGGGTCTTCATCGTCGAGGAACCGATGGCCGCTGCGATCGGGGCCGGGCTGCCGGTCCACCAGGCGACCGGCAACATGGTCGTCGACGTGGGCGGCGGTACGACGGAGGTCGCCGTCATCAGCCTGGGTGGCATCGTCACCAGCATCTCCATCCGCACCGCCGGCGACGACCTCGACGCCGCGATCGTCGCCTGGATGAAGAAGGAGTACTCGCTCATGCTCGGCGAGCGCACCGCCGAAGAGGTCAAGATGACCCTCGGCTCGGCGTTCCCGCTGCCCGACGAGCCCGAGGCCGAGATCCGCGGTCGCGACATGGTCAGCGGGCTGCCGCGCACGGTCGTCGTGTCGAGCGCCGAGATCCGGCAGGCTCTCGAGGAGCCGCTCCACGCCATCGTCGACGCGGTCCGTGCCACCCTCGACCAGACCCCGCCCGAGCTCGCCGGCGACATCATGGACCGCGGCATCGTCCTCACCGGCGGCGGGGCGCTGCTCCGCGGCCTCGACGAGCGGATCCGCCACGAGACCGGAATGCCGGTCCACGTCGCGGACGACCCGCTGGTCAGCGTCGCCCTCGGCGCCGGCAAGTGCGTCGAGGAGTTCGAGGCCCTGCAGCAGGTGCTGGTCACCGAGCCCCGGAGGTTCTGATGGGGCTCGACCGGGGTGTCTCCCGAGGACCTGAACGTCGCTGGCGCAGCATTCATGACCTCGACCTGCGCGGGAAGCCGTCCCGAGCGCTGTTCGTCGCGCTGGTGCTCGCCTCCGTCTCGCTCATCACCCTGGACCACAGCGGGGGCACCGACTCCCCGGTGGAGCCGGCCCGCCACGCCGTGGGCGAGGTCTTCGGCCCGATCGAGTCGGCCACCGCCGCCGTGGTGCGCCCGATCGTGGCCATCCCGGAGTGGTTCGAGAGTCGGGACTCGATGCAGGCCGAGCTGAGCGCGCTCGAGGCCGAGAATGCCGAGCTCCGGTCCGAGGTCGCCACCTCCGGCTACAACCGCAACCGGCTCGAGGAGTACGACGGTCTGACCGCGACGGCCGAGAGCCTCCGGCTGGCGCTGGTCCCGGCGCGGGTGATCGCGCTCGGACCGTCCCAGTCGTTCTCGCGCACGGTCACCGTCGACGCGGGCTCCGACGACGGGGTGCGGCCCGACCAGACGGTGCTCAACAACGACGGCCTGGTGGGTCGCGTGCTGCGCGTCACCCGCACCACCGCCACGGTGCTGCTCATCATCGACGTCGGATCGGTCGTCGGCGGCAGGGTCGGTGGCTCGATGGAGATGGGTTTCCTGCACGGCCGCGGCGACATCGGCGATGCCGGTGCCCTCGACCTCGAGCTGGTCGACCAGTCCGAGGTGCCGGCCAAGCACGACACCGTCGTCACGTGGGGGAGCGAGGGCGGGACGCCGTACGTCGCAGGCGTGCCGGTCGGCCGGGTCAGCACCGTGTTCTCCTCGATCCGCGAGACGTCGCAGCGCGCCGTGATCGAGCCGTTCGTCGACTTCGCGGCCCTCGACCTCGTCGGGATCGTGGTCCCGTCCGGAACCCTCACCGGCGGGCCGGTCATCGAGGCTGACGGGACCATCCGATGATTCACCCCACGAAGCCGCTCGCTTCGCTCACGCCTCCGCGGGGACCCCGATGACTCTGGTCCGAGGCATGGTCGCCCTCGCCGCCGTCGTGGTGGCCCTCGTGCTCCAGGTGACTGTGTTCGCCCACGTGGCGTGGGACGGCATCGTCCCCAACCTCGTGCTGCTCGTCGTGGTCGGCGCCGCGCTCACCCGTGGCGCGCAGTTCGCGACCGTGCTCGGATTCTTTGCCGGTGTGGCGCTCGACCTGGCGCCGCCGGCCGACCACGTCGCCGGGCGCTGGGCGCTCGCGCTGGTCCTGGTCGGGTACGTCGCCGGGCGCGTCCGGCAAGAACAGCAGGCCCGACAGGGACCGACCACCGCCACCGCCGTGGTCGCCACCGTCGCCGTCTCCTCGTTCGTCGGTACGTCGGTCTTCGCGCTGACCGGGTTGCTGCTCGGCGACCTGACCTTCGGCATCACCGCGCTGTTGCAGGTCATCCTCGTGGCCGTGGTGTGGGACGTGCTGCTCACGCCCTTCGTGCTGCCGCCGGTGATGGCGATGTTCCGACGGCTCGAGCCGGACCGGGTGCCCGTGTCATGAGCGCCGGCGCCGACACCCGCAGCCGGCTGCGCCTCCTGGTCATCCAGGCCCTGGTCTTCTCGCTCTTCGCGACCCTGTTCGGGCGGCTCTACTACCTCCAGGTCGTCACCGGCGACGAGTACCACGCCCAGGCGGCGAACCAGTCGGTCCGCGAGATCGTCGTCCAACCCCAGCGCGGCCTCATCGTCGACGCCCAGGGTCGGCCGCTGGTCGCCAACCGGATGTCCTGGGTCGTCTCGGTCGACCGGACCCTGCTCGGCAAGCTCAGCGACGACCCAGCAGCGCAGACTGATCGCACGGATCGGCGACGCGGTCGACCTGCCGCCACGACGCATTCGCACCCAGCTGGTCACCTGCGGCGAGGAGGGCAGCGTTCCCGGCGTGTGCTGGAACGGCTCGCCGTACCAGCCGGTGCCGATCGCCAGCGACGTCCCCGAGCGCGTGGCGCTGCGCATCCTGGAGCAGCCCGAGGACCACCCCGCCGTCATCGCCGAGCAGCAGAGCGTGCGCGCCTACCCGGAACCGTTCGGCATCAACGCAGCCCACATGCTCGGCTACCTCAGCCCGATCACCGAGGACGAGTACGACCAGGCGCGCAGCGACGGTGACCGATCCGTCAACGGCGCCTCCTCGGTGGGGCGCGCCGGCGTCGAGAAGCAGTACGACGAGTGGCTGCGCGGCATGCCGGGCTACCGCCGGGTCGCGGTCGACTCGATGGGGCGGGTCCTCGGGGAGGAGAACGCGATCCCGGGCATGCCCGGCGACACGCTCGTGACGTCGATCGACGCCAAGGTGCAGAGCGTCGTGGAGCGGCAGCTCGCCGAGACCATCGCCACCGCCCGCGCGACCCACGACGACGTGACCGGGCGCAACTACGAGGCCGACTCCGGCGCGGTCGTGGTCATGGAGACGCAGACCGGCCGGATCGTCTCGATGGCCAGCCAGCCGACCTACGACCCAGGGGTCTGGGTCGGCGGCATCAGCAAGTCGCAGCTCTCCAGGCTCTACTCCGAGAAGGCCGGGACACCGCTGCTCGGGCGCGCGACGCAGGGCCAGTTCGCGCCCGGGTCCACCTGGAAGCCCTTCATGACCGCCGGGGCCATGACGAACGGGTTCGGGCCCGAGACCCGACTCGACTGCTCCTCGGGCCTCCAGGTCGGCAACCGCGTGTTCAAGAACTACGAGTCCGGCGCCTACGGCTCGATCGACTTCGCCCGGGCGCTCGAGGTCTCCTGCAACACCTTCTTCTACCGGGTGGGCTACCACTTCTGGCAGAAGTTCGGTTCGGACGTCGCGAACGTCAAGGCGAAGGACCCGCTGGTCGAGGAGGCAATGGACTTCGGCTTCGGCTCCGAGACCGGCATCGACATCCCCGGCGAGGCCTCCGGCCGGATCGCCGACCGCCAGTGGAAGCTCGACTACTGGAAGCAGATGAAGAGCTACTACTGCGGCATCGCCGGCAAGCCGCGGGACAGCCCGGAGAACAAGGGGATCAGCGACTTCGTCTACCTGTTCGCGAAGGAGTTCTGCGTCGAGGGCTACGCCTACCGCGCCGGCGACGCCGTGAACTTCGCGATCGGCCAGGGCGACACCATCGTCACGCCGCTGCAGCTGGCCCGTGCGTACGGCGCCATCGCCAACGGCGGCACCCTCTATGCGCCGCGGATCGCGAAGGCGATCGTGAGCCCCGACGGCACGGTCCTGCGGCGGTTCGCCCCGAAGAAGGTCGGCGCCGTCGACGTCCCCGACTCGGTGCTCGGATACATCGACACCGCCCTGAAGGGCGTCAGCCTGCGCGGCACCATGAACTGGAGGCTGCTGAACTTCCCGCTCGAGCAGGTCCAGATCCGCTCCAAGACCGGCTCCGCCGAGGTCTACGGCAAGCAGTCGACCTCCTGGGTGGCGTCGTACACCGACGACTACGTCGTGGTGATGATGGTCAGCCAGGGTGGCACCGGCTCCGGGACCTCGGGCCCGGCCGTCCGTGCGATCTACGAGGCGCTCTACGGCATCGAGGAGATGGACGTCGACGCCGACCGGGCCGCGATCCCCGGCGTCGTCGCGCCGGACACCCTGCCGATGTTCCAGCGCAACGGCGCGATCCTGCCCCCGGCCCAGGGCGGCCGGAAGTGAACGGCCGGACGACCCGCGTCCCCGGACTCGACTGGGTCCTGCTGGCGGCGGTCGCCGGACTGCTCGTCCTCGGCACGCTGCTGGTCTGGTCGGCGACGTCGGCCCGGATCGACCTCACCGGCGGCGACTCCCGCGCCTACCTCCGCAAGCAGATGGTCAACATCGCGGTCGGGGTGGTGCTGCTCGTGATGGTGCTGGCGACCGACCACCGCTGGGTGAGGATCCTGGCGCCGCTGGTCTACCTGGCCTCGATCGGGGGGCTGGTGCTGGTGCTGACCAACGGCGTGACCATCAACGGCTCGCGCTCCTGGATCCAGCTGGGCAGCATGTCCATCCAGCCGGCGGAGTTCGCCAAGCTCGCCGTGGTGATCGGGATGGCGCTGGTCGTCGCGGAGCGCGCGGAGGGCGGACGACGCCGCACGGTCGGCTGGATCGACGTCACCCTCATGCTGCTCATCGCTGGCCTCCCTGCGGCGTTGATCCTGCTCCAACCCGACCTCGGCACCATGCTCGTGCTCTCGGCGACCGTCTTCGGCGTGCTCGCAGCGTCCGGTGCGCCTCGCCGGTGGCTGGCGCTGCTGGCCGGGAGCGGGGTCGCCGTGGCCGTGCTCGCGGTGTGGCTGGGGATGCTCGAGGACTATCAGGTCGACCGCTTCCTGGCGTTCACCAACCCCGACCTCGACCCGCGCGGCGCCGGCTACAACACCGAGCAGGCACGGATCGCGGTCGGCAACGGCGGACTCTTCGGCGAGGGTCTCTTCCAGGGCTCACAGACCCGCTCGGGCTTCGTGCCCGAGCAGCACACCGACTTCGTGTTCACCGTCGCCGGCGAGGAGCTGGGTCTGGTCGGTGCGGGGGTCGTGATCGCGCTGCTGGCCGTCGTCGTGTGGCGGGCGCTGGTGATCGCCTCGCGCGCCGACGACGTGTTCGGCCGGATCGCCGCCGCGGGCATCGCCTGCTGGCTCGGCTTCCAGGCCTTCCAGAACATCGGTATGTGCCTCGGGATCATGCCGGTCACCGGCGTACCCCTGCCGTTCGTCTCGTACGGCGGTAGCTCGATGTTCGCGGTGCTGCTGGCCGTCGGCCTGCTGCAGAACATCCATCTGCGGGCGTCGGTCGGCCCGGCGGCGCGCTCCATCGCGCAGACGCGGGTGCTGGTTCGCCGCTGATCAGGCTGCCGGGAGGGTGAAGCTGAAGGTGGCGCCCCGGTCGGGGTTGTTGCGAGCGGTGATGCTGCCGCCGTGCCGGTTGACGATGCGCCGGCACAGCGAGAGACCCAGCCCGGTGCCGGCGTGGGTGTCGGCATGGGCAGCGGCGCGGTGGAACTCCTCGAAGATCTGTTCCTCCTCACCGGGTGGGAAGCCGATGCCGCGGTCGCTGACCTCGACCCGCACGAATCCGTCCTCGGCGTCGAGGAACGACCGGATCTCGACACAGGGCCGCTCGCCGGGCCAGGTGTACTTCACGGCGTTGCCGATGAGGTTGGCCAGCAGCTGCTTGAGGAGCACCCGATCGGCCTCCACCACGTCGTCGGCGGTGACGAGGAACTGGGGCGCCGCCTGCCCATCGCCGGCTCCGTACGACGCCACGATCTCGCCGACCACGGTGTCCAGCGACACCGTGGTGCGGCTCAGCAGTCCATCCCGCTGCACGGTGTAGGCCAGCCAGTCCTCGATGACCTGACGCATCCGGACGCTGCTGATCTGGGCACGCGAGAGGAACTCCGCCGCGCGCCCGGGGTTCTCGCCGTCGAGTGAGTCCTCGACCATCTCGAGCCAGCCGTGCAGGCTGGTCAGCGGACCGCGCAGGTCGTGCGCCACGACTCCCGCGAAGCCGGTCAGCTCGCTGAGCCGCTCTCGTTCGGCGGTGACGTCGGAGAACAGCACGACCATCTGGTCCTCGGTGCCGCTGAGCGCCCAGGCCCCCAGCTCGAGGATCCGGTCCGCGCCCTCGTTGCGCACGGCCAGCTGCCGGTGGTAGTTCTCGCTGCCTGCACCCGGAAGGTCCTCGGCGGTGATCTGCTCGCCGTCGAGACGCTGGAAACCGAGATAGTCGATCCAGTCGAGCTCCTCGCCCACGGGGATCCGCTTGCCGACCAGCTGCCGGGCGGCCGCGTTGTGCAGCACGACCTTGCGCGCCGGGTCGATGATGACCAGACCGTCGCTCATGCTCTCGAACACCGTGCCGAGCAGGGTCGCCTGCTCCTGGGCGGCCCGGCGCTGTCGGTCCAGCTCCGCGGTGGCAGTGACTCGCTGCAGCCGGCGGATCGAGAGGTGGATCGTGATGAACGTCGACACCGTGAGCAGGAGGTCGATGATCACCGACCCGGGCAGGAACCCGACGTAGCCGAACCGGTTGATCGGGTTCAGCGTCGCGAGCGCGCTCAGGAGGGCGACGAAGAGCGAGTAGACAGCAGCGCCACGCGGGCTCAGGATCGACCCGGCCACGAGCGCGGGCAGCAGCAGGGCCCAGGTCAGCGGCAGGCTCGGTGCCTGGTAGGTCGCGTAGACGCATCCGATGCCCAGGGGGACCAGGGCGACGACCGCCCAGCGAGGCGCCGGGGAGGCGGTGTGGCGGGCGCCGTAGAACATTCCCAGGAAGGTGACGCTGCCGACATAGGCGTAGACGACGCCACGGATCACCCACCAGAGGGTCAGCCGGTCGAGCTGGCCGATCTCCAGGTAGGGAAACCCGCCCACGAGGGCGACGTAGGTGGCCGCCACGAGGGCGGTGCCGAGCAGCAGGACGTTGTCGGCCGGGGTTCTCGGCGCCCAGCCGGAGCCGCGGTGGAAGCGCGCGAAGAGCATCAGCATCAGCAGCCCGCCGGCGGTGTTGGTGACCCCCATCCAGAGCACGTCGAGCGGAGCCCACCCGAACACCAGTCCGATGCCCACGAAGATCAGCAGCTGGGACGACACGTGGAGCCCGACCTCGAACGTGGGTCGGCTCCGCCCGTCCCAGACCAGCGAGGTCCAGATGAAGGTGCCGGCCAGGCTCCCCCAGATCTCGGTGGGGGTCCCGGGTGGCGGAATCTCCTCGAGCTGGAAGACCGTGAAGGCAAGCGTCAGCGCCACCACCAGCAGCAGGCGCCGCCGCGTGGTGGAGCCCACAGTGATCCCCACGATCCCCACAGATCATCACCCTTCGATCCCGTCGAGCGTAGGGGCTGGGGACGGCCTTGCGCAGGCGATGCGCTGGGTTGTGGAGAATCGGTCCAGACGGGCACGCCGCGTACGATGGGCCGACCCCAACCCCACATTCGAGGTGTTTCGTCGTGTCCGTCGCATCGGTTTTCCCCCGGCTCGAGCCCCGGCTGCCGTCGGTGCAGAAGCCGATCCAGTACGTCGGCGGGGAGCTGAACTCCACGATCAAGGACTGGGACTCGGTGTCGGTGCGCTGGGCGCTGATGTACCCCGACGCCTACGAGGTGGGACTGCCCAACCAGGGCGTCGCGATCCTCTACGAGGTCCTCAACGAGCGCGACTGGATCATGGCCGAGCGCACCTACTCGGTCTGGCACGACCTCGAGGCCGTGATGCGCGAGGGCGACGACCAGGGGCCGATCCCGCAGTTCACCGTCGACAGTCACCGACCGGTCCGCGCCTTCGACGTGTTCGGCGTGTCCTTCTCGACCGAGCTCGGCTACACCAACATGCTCAACGCCCTCGACCTCGCCGGCATCCCGCTCCACTCGGCCGACCGCGGCGCGGACGACCCGATCGTGATCGCGGGGGGCCACGCGGCGTTCAACCCCGAGCCGGTGTCGGACTTCATCGACGCCGCTGTCCTGGGCGATGGCGAGGAGGTCGTGCTCGCGATCTCCGACGTGGTCCGTGAGTGGAAGGAAGAGGATCGCCCCGGTGGGCGCGACGAGCTGTTGCGCCGGCTCGCGGTGAGCGGCTCGGTCTACGTGCCGCGCTTCTACGACGTCACCTACGCCGCCGACGCGACGATCGAGGCCGTGGTGCCCAACCGGCCGGGGATTCCCCACCGCGTCCGCAAGCACACGCTGATGGACCTCGACGCCTGGCCGTACCCGGCCAAGCCGCTGGTGCCGTTGGCCGAGACGGTCCACGAGCGCTACAGCGTGGAGATCTTCCGCGGCTGCACGCGCGGCTGCCGGTTCTGCCAGGCCGGCATGATCACCCGACCGGTCCGCGAGCGCTCGATCAAGACCATCGGCGACATGGTCGAGAACGGCATCCGGAAGTCCGGCTTCGAGGAGGTCGGGCTGCTCTCCCTGTCGAGCGCCGACCACACCGAGATCGGCGACCTCGCCACGGGGCTGGCCGACCGCTACGAGGGCTCCAACGTCTCGCTGAGCCTGCCCAGCACCCGCGTCGACGCCTTCAACATCACCCTGGCCAACGAGTTCTCCCGCAACGGCCGACGCTCGGGGCTCACGTTCGCCCCCGAGGGCGGGTCGGAGCGGATGCGGAAGGTCATCAACAAGGCGGTCACCGAGGAGGACCTGATCCGCACCGTGGCCACGGCGTACTCCCACGGCTGGCGCCAGGTGAAGCTCTACTTCATGTGCGGCCTGCCGACCGAGACCGACGAGGACGTGCTCGAGATCGCGTCGCTGGCCAAGAAGGTCATCGCCAAGGGCCGTGAGGTCTCCGGCCGCAACGACATCCGCTGCACCGTGTCCATCGGCGGCTTCGTGCCGAAGCCGCACACGCCCTTCCAGTGGGCCGCACAGCTCGACCACGAGACGACCGACGAGCGGCTGCGCAAGCTGCGCGAGGACGTGCGGGCCGACAAGAAGTTCGGCCGCGCCATCGGGTTCCGCTACCACGACGGACGACCCGGCATCATCGAGGGACTGCTGTCGCGCGGTGACCGTCGGGTGGGTCGGATCATCGAGGAGGTGTGGCGCGACGGCGGCCGCTTCGACGGCTGGAGCGAGCACTTCTCCTACGACCGCTGGATGGAGTCGGCCGAGCGCGCGCTGGCCGGGACCGGCGTCGACGTCGACTGGTACACCACGCGCGAGCGGGAGTACGACGAGGTCCTGCCGTGGGACCACCTCGACTCCGGCCTGGACAAGGACTGGATGTGGGCCGACTGGGAGGACTCCCTCGCGGCCGCCGCCGACCCCGACGGCGTGCCCGACGTCGAGGACTGTCGCTGGACCCCTTGCTACGACTGCGGCGTCTGCCCGGAGATGAACACCGAGATCCAGATCGGCCCCACCGGCCAGAAGCTGCTGCCGCTCAACGTGGTCTGAGCGCACGGATCCGGCGAGAACTCCCGCGCATCGGAGAGAACGTGGTGAATGCGGCGGTGGGCGGAGCCACGGTGTCTGACTGGAGGCGTCCAGGCGTGCTGCTGACCCCGCCGACGTGGGGCGGGGTGTGGGGCGGGGTCAATCTCGTGGGGGTGGGCGCCGGTCACGGCTGACGTCGAGGGTGCCGTGGTGGTCGCGGAGGTAGTGGTGGCCATGTGGACTCGACCAGAGGTACGTGCCGGGCTCGAGGGTCGTGTAGGACCAGCCGCCGTGGGTCTTGAGCCGGTGATGGCTGCGGCACAGCGGCGCGAGCTGGCAGGTGCAGGTCTGGTCCGGCCCGCCGTCGGCGCGGTAGGGGGTGACGTGGTCACAGTCGCAGCCGTGCTGGTCGGGTCTGAGCCGACGGGCGGGTCTGGTGCACCAGGGGAACACGCAGGCTTGGTCCCGCAGCGCCACGACTTCGGTGATCCGGTCGGGGACCTCGTACGCGTCGACCGAGACGTGGTCGGCCAGGTCGAGGACTGGCTTGACCGTCAGATGGGTGGCGGGGTGGCCGCACCACTCGCGGATCTGTTCGGCAGTGACCGGGGTCCGGGTGTTCTCACACCGACCCACGGAGTCGCCTCCTGAGAGCGCGGCGTGACTGAGGTGGAGATGGAGAACGGTGCGTCGGACTGGCCGGCGACGTGGCGTCTGGGCGTCCGGGCGGGTGAGGTCGAGGGCGAGTTGGCGACGGGCCAGTTCCCCCGCGGCGAGGGAGCGTCGTACGTCGAGCGACTCCTCGCAGCCCAGGTCGGCCAGATCGGCGGCGATGGTCCGGAGGGCGTCGTCGAGGTCGAGGGCGTCGGCCAGGTCGAGCTCGCCGTGCACCACGCTGGTGCCGGCGAAGGACACCTGGTCGTGGTCGATGTCGAAGTGCCGACCATCCGCGGCGTCACGGCGCCGCCGGTCGGCCAGATCGGGCATGAACCGGCCGATCGCCTCCTCGACCAGCCGAGCGAGCTGGGCGGGTCGGATCCGGTGCGCGACCGCCGAGACGTGGGTGTCGACGAATGTCGCCGCCTCCACCGAGAGCCCGTGACTGATGGTCTCGGCCGCCACCCGGCGTGCCTTCCATGCCGCCAGCTCACCCGCGGCCACGCGTGCCCACAGCCTGGGGAGCCGGTAGCGCAGCTCCAGGGCGTGCCCGAGGTAGTACTTCCCGGCCTCGGTGCTGAGTCCGACCGCGGCCGCGAACTCCGCCACCGCGAACTCAGCGACCAGCGGCGCACCCGGACCCGCGAGCGGGATCGCGACCTCGCCGCCGCCGCGGAGCCGGAAGGTCTCGGCGTCATCGAGGGTCTCGGCCGGGTGGATCACCGCCCACTGCACCGCCGCCTGCAGCAGGTCGGCCTCGGCCCGATCCGCAGCTGCCCGCCTGGCGCGCGCGAATGCGAGCACCCCGGACGCGGTGTCCGGGAGCTGGTGGGTCGCGGTCGCTGCCATACCCCCATCCCAGCAGGGACCACTGACAGGTTTGCCGCTCAACCAGGCCTTTCCACAGCCTCCCGGGTCACGGTCAGATCACAACTCGGATCAGCAGTCCGCCGGGAGCAGCTCGAGACTCGTCCGCACCGCCCGGTGGTCGCTGACCAGGCTGATCAGGGCCTTGCTGCGCAGCGGTACGAACGAGTCGTCGGCCAGCAGGTAGTCGATCCGGCGCTGCGGATCGGCGGCGGGGACCGTCAGTCCGTCCCCGACCCCGACCTCCGGCCACGGATCCGCCAGCCCGGCACGCGCCAGGACGTTCAGCGGTGGCAGACCCGGTTCGGCGTTGAGGTCGCCTCCGAGGATCACAGGCCGCTGGCTCCGCCGTACGACGCCCGCGACCGCGGCCGCCTGCGCACGCCGCGCCGCCGGCGAGACGTGGTCGAGGTGGGTCGACATCACGTCGATCTCACGTCCGTCCACGTCGAGGGTGACCTGCAGCAGGCCGCGACGGAACAGACCGGGCGGTCGTGGCAGCACCCGGCTCCGGCTGGCAACGATCGGGAACCGCGAGAGCACGGCATTGCCGGTGGCGCCGGGTCGGAGTCGGCGGGTCGCGCCGTAGGCGGATTCGAGATCGAGCGCCCGCCCCAACCACCGCGCCTGCGCGGCGAACCCGCTGCGCTCCCGTCCCCGGTCGACCTCCTGCAGGAGCACGACATCGGCGTCCCAGGCCCGGAGCTCGGCCGCGATGCGCTCGAGGTCGAGCACCTCGGCCTTCGACCGACCGCCGTGGATGTTGAGGGTCAGCGCGGTGAGTCGGGTGGTGTCGCCCCCGGGGCAGGGTTCGAGGGTGGTGCCGGGCTCCGAGGGCTGCGACGGTGCCACGGTCACGGTCGCGGTCGCGGTCGGCGAGGGTGTCGGGTCGTCGGAGGGAGGCGTCGTCGACGAGCAGGCGGTCAGCCCGATGCCGAGGGCTGCGAGCAGCCAGCGCCTCACCGCACGTCCACCGGCCGTCGGAGCTGGTCCTCGAGGTAGTGCGGCCTCCCGACGTACGACGCCAGCGCCAGCATCGGGGCGACCAGCACGATCATCATGCTCAGCGGCACCGTCCAGCCGCCGGTCGCGTCGTAGAGCAGGCCGACCGTGAAGGGGCCCACCGCGGCGAGCAGGTAGCCGGCCGACTGGGTGAACCCGGACAGCGCGGCGGTGCCGGCAGCGGTCCGGGCGCGCAGCCCGATCAGCGTCAGCACCAACGGGAAGGTGGAGGCGCCGATGCCCACCAGCAGCGCCCACACCACCGCCAGCGAGGACGGCGCCAGGATCAGGCCGAGGTAGGCGACGGGGTAGCAGGCGATGACGCCCCAGAGCAGGGAACGGTGGTCGTTGCGCCGGCCGGCGAGGGTGGGCAGCCAGAGCGAGAGCGGGATGCTGACCCCGGCCAGCAGCCCGACCAGCGCGCCGGCGACGGTGGGGGAGAAGCCCGCGTCGCGCCACAGCTGCGCGAACCAGCCGAAGCTCACGTAGGCGTGCATGGACTGGAGGCCGAACAGCAGCGCCATCGAGAGGCCGAGCCGGGTGCGCATGACGTCGGTGACGCGGATCGGCCGGATGCTGCGGTCCAGGTGCCGGTCGTGGAGGACCAGCCGGAGCCACGGCAGTGCCGCGACCAGGGCGAGCAGTGCCCAGACACCCAGCCCCATCCGCCACCCGTCCGTCGCCTCGGAGATGGGGACGGTGAACGTGAGCGCTGCGGTCAGCCCGATCGCCAGGGCGGTCGTGTAGAGCGCCGTGACGAACCCGATCCGGTCGGGGAAGTGGAGCTTCACCAGGGAGGGCAGGAGCACGTTGGCGGTCGCCATCCCGCCCAGCGCCAGCATGGAGAAGGCCAGGAACGCCGGTTCGTGGTCGGCGTTGGCGCGAGCGGAGAGCCCGGCCGCCACCGCCCCCAAGGACAGCAGGGTGGTGCGGTGCAACCCGACGACGCGCGCGAGCCAGGGCGCCAGCGCGCCGAAGCTGGCGAACGCGAGCACCGGCAGCGAGGTGAGCAGGCCTGCCGACGTCGGGGACATCGCGAGGTCGGTGGTCAGCTCCTCGAGCACCGGCCCGACGCTGACTGCCGCCGGCCGGAGGTTGACCGCCAGCAGCACCAGCCCGACGAGCACGAAGAGGCGTGGTCGGCGCCGCCCACGGGCAGACTCATTGGCAGGTTCGGTGGGCGGGGGCATGGTTCCGGCAGGATAGGCCCGGTGCGTCATCTCCCCGACACCGAGCGCCGGTCCCGGTTGGTACGCCGACAGGGGCTCGGCGCCGAGCACCGGCTTGCGGACCCGCTCGCGGTCACTGCGGCGGTCGTCTGCCTCCACGCCACCGAGCCCGCCTCGGTCTACCTGTCGGTGGCTGCGCGCACCGACGGCATCGGCGTGGCCGACATCGAGCACGCGCTGTACGGCGAGCGCAGCCTGGTCAAGCAGCTCGCGATGCGGCGTACCCTCTTCGCCTTCCCGCGGGACCTGTTGCCGGCCGCGTGGGGAAGTGCCTCCGCCCGGGTCGCCGCTGCCGAGCACCGCAGGCTCGCCAAGAACGTGGTGGAGGGTCGGCTGGCCCGCGACGGCGAGGCGTGGCTCGACCGGGCGCGCTGCGACGTCCTCGACCTGCTGGGCGAGGACGGTGAGCTCGGGGCACAACAGATCCGCGAGGCGTTGCCGTCCCTGGATGCGAAGGTGTCGACCTCGTCCAGTGCCAAGTGGGGTGGCCCGATTCCGATCGCCCCCCGGGTGCTCGGCTGGCTGGGCGCGCGGGGAGACATCGTCCGCGGTGTCAATCGCGGCCACTGGCGCACGTCCCGACCCCAGTGGACGTCGATGCCACGGTGGCTCGGCGCCCCGCCCGTCGCTGCCGAGGAGGCCGACGGCTACGCCGAGCTCGTACGCCGCTGGCTGGCCCGGTTCGGCCCCGGGACCGAGGCCGACCTGGTCTGGTGGCTGGGTGCGACCAAGACCGTCGTACGCCGCACCCTCGCCGACCTGGCTGCGGTCGAGGTGTCGCTCGACGGCGGCGAGACCGGCTGGGTGCTCCCCGAGGACGAGGAGGCCGAGCCGGAGGTGACGCCAGCAGCGGCGCTGCTGCCTGTCCTGGACCCGACGGTCATGGGTTGGAAAGGGCGCGACTGGTACCTCGGGGACCTGGCGCCGGAGCTCGTCGACCGCAACGGCAACGCCGGCACGACCGCGTGGTGGGACGGACGGGTGGTCGGGTGCTGGGTCCAGGACCCGGAGGGCGTGATCGGGGTCCACCTGCTCACGGACGTCTCGGCGGTGGGCCGCCGTTCCCTCGAGGCCGAGGCAGCCCGGCTCAGCGGCTGGCTCGACGGGGTCAGCGTCGGCACCGTCTACTCCTCACCGGCGATGAAGGCCGCACGGCGTCCCTGAAGCCGGCCCCGTCCCGGCGCATCAACTTTGTGCGCTGCACAAACATGAGGCTCGTCGCACGTCCCGCTCGCCTCGATCCGTGGCTACGTTCACCTCCGACCCAGCAACCGCTGGGCACTGGAGAATCTCGGGAGAATTTCATGTCTGTGTTCTCAACCCCGTCGCGTCGCGGCCTGGCCGCCACCGCGGCCGGCTCGCTCGTCGGCGCCCTGACCCTGGTCGCCGTTCCGCTCAGCTTCAGCCCCGCCGACGCCGCCCCGGCCAAGGACCGGCCTGCACCGGTGCTCGGCACCGACCGCGCCTCGGCGATCGACGGTCGCTACATCGTGGTCATGGAAGGTCGGGCGTCACGCTCCGACGGCGGCGAGGCCGTCGCGGAGGCCCGTGACCACGGCGCTCGCAAGGTGGAGCGCTTCACGACCGCGATCGAGGGCTTCTCGGCGAAGCTCTCCGACCGCGCGGTCGAGGCGCTCCGGACCAACCCGGACGTCGCCTTCATCGAGGCCGACCAGCGGGTCGCGATCGACGCGACCCAGTCGCCCGCGACGTGGGGGCTGGACCGGATCGACCAGCGCAACCTCCCGCTGAACAACTCCTACACCTACACGCCGACCGGCCAGGGCGTCACGGCCTACATCATCGACACCGGCGTGCTCGGGACCCACAACGAGCTCTCGGGTCGGGTGGCGGCGGGCTACACCGCGATCAACGACGGCCGGGGCACCACCGACTGCAACGGCCACGGCACCCATGTCGCCGGCACGGTGGGCGGCACGACGTACGGCGTGGCCAAGCAGGTCACCATCCGCCCGGTCCGGGTGCTCGACTGCAACGGCTCCGGGTCGACCTCGGGTGTCATCGCCGGTGTCGACTGGGTGACGGCCAACCACGCCGCGGGCGCTCCCGCGGTCGCGAACATGAGCCTCGGCGGCGGTGTCTCCTCGGCGCTCGACGCGGCGGTCAACAACTCCATCTCCGACGGCGTCACCTACGCGGTCGCTGCCGGCAACGAGAACACCAACGCCTGCAACGGCTCCCCGTCTCGGGTGGGAGCCGCGCTGACGGTGGGCTCGACGACCAGCACCGACGCCCGCTCCAGCTTCTCCAACTACGGCACGTGCCTGGACCTGTTCGCCCCCGGCTCGAGCATCACGTCGGCCTGGTACACCTCGAACTCGGCCACCAACACCATCTCGGGCACCTCGATGGCCACCCCGCACGTCGCGGGCGTCGCCGCCCTCTACCTCCAGGGCAACCCGAGCGCGTCGCCGGCCACGGTCGGCAGCGCGATCACCAGCACCGCCACCACGGGCGTGGTGACCGGGGCCCAGACCGGCTCGCCGAACCGGCTGCTCTACTCGCCGCTCACCGGCGGTGGCACCCCGCCGCCGACCGGCGGCAACCTGCTGGGCAACCCGGGCTTCGAGTCCGGCGCGACCTCGTGGAGTGCGAGCACCGGTGTCATCACCAACGACACCGGCGCCCCGTCCCGCACCGGGTCGTGGAAGGCCTGGCTGGACGGCTACGGCACCAGCCACACCGACACGCTGTCCCAGAGCGTGACGATCCCGGCCGCCTCCAGCGCCACCCTGTCGTTCTGGCTCTACGTCAGCAGCGCCGAGACGACCTCGTCGACGGCGTACGACAAGCTGACGGTGCAGGTCGTGTCCGGCGGCACCACCACCACGCTGGGCACGTACTCGAACCTCAACAAGGGCTCCAGCTACGTGCAGCGCAGCTTCAACATGGCTGCGTTCACCGGCAAGACGGTGACGGTGAAGTTCACCGGTACCGAGGACTCCAGCCTGGCGACGAGCTTCGTCATCGACGACACCTCGCTGACCACGGGGTAGAAGACGCCGCGGAGCGGCGTCCACCCACCGCAGTAGCCCCGGGCCGCGGCCCGGGGCTACTGCGTTGATTCCTCGGCTCTAGGGTGTCTGGGTGCGTGAGCAGCCCGAACAACAGGCACCCCCGGTCCAGCGGCTCCGGATCCGCTACGCGAAGCGGGGCCGGCTGCGCTTCACGTCCCACCGCGACTTCTCCCGCGCCTTCGAGCGTGCGCTGGTCCGGTCCCGGGTCCCGATGGCCTACTCCTCGGGTTTCCACCCCCACCCGCGGATCTCGTACGCCGGCGCAGCGCCGACCGGGTCCGCAAGCGAGGCGGAGTACCTCGAGATCGGCCTGGCGGAGCGCCTCGACCCCGACTCCGTCCGCGAGTCCCTCGACGCGGTGATGCCCGACGGGCTCGACGTGATCGGCATCGCCGAGTCGCCCGGCGGTTCGCTCGCCGACCTGCTGACCGCCAGCCGCTGGCAGCTCGACACCACCGCCGACCCCGACGCCCTGGAGGCGGCCGTGGCGGCGTTCCTCGCCGCCGACGCGGTCCCGGTCGAGCGGATGACCAAGAAGGGGATGCGGGAGTTCGACAGTCGCGCCGCCGTGGCCTCACTGGCCGTGCTCCGGATCGTCGCTCCTGCTGCTGCTCCTCCACACGGTGCCCGCTGTCCGTCCCGACGACGTGCTCACGGGTCTCCGACTGGCCGGTGGGCTCGACGCCGGTCAGGCGCCGCTGCTCACCCGGTTGGCGCAGGGTGTCTTCGACCCTGACTCAGGTGAGCTGCGCGAGCCGTTCGACTGAACCGCTGCCGCGTGCATCGCGTCGATCGTCGGCGCGTGTGCGATACTCGGTCTTGGTTGACCCCAGGTTGACCCGACGACGTTCTCGCCGTCCACCAGGAGTGGTCGGCACGACGAGCGTCCGTTGTCGCCAGACCGCGACGCGGCCCGATGGAGTGGGTGACAGCCCTCCATCGCACGGGCCCGGCGACCGCGGCAGGCCGGCAGCGGTCACGCGTCGACGCACCCGCGGAGGGTGTCGCCGCCACCGAAGGCTTTGCATCACGGATTCTGTCCGCTCGGGTCTGTGATGCCGACGCCCCGCCGTCCAGGACGGCGGGCAGAGGGAGCATCCATGCCCGACGACACGCCGACCGGCTCCGACACCCAGTCCACGGCTGAGTCAGCACCGGTCAAGAAGGCGGCCGCGAAGCGGGCGCCGGCCAAGACCGCCGCCAAGACCGCCACGAAGAAGGCGCCGGCCAAGACCGCGGCCAAGAAGGCCACGTCGAAGCCGGTCGTGAAGACCACCACCCGCAAGACCGCGGCCAAGAAGACCGCTGAGGCGTCGGCCGAGTCCGCAGACACCGGCGCCCCCGCGGCTGAGTCCGCCCCGGCCAAGAAGGCGGCCGCGAAGAAGACGGCGGCCAAGACAGCCCCGGCGAAGAAGAGCGCGGCGAAGAAGACCACCGCCAAGAAGTCGACCGCTCCGGCAGAGGCGGCCCCGACGTCACCCGACCCTGGGCCCGCCGCGGCCCCGAGCGCGGCCCCGCTGTTCCAGGCGCCCGACGTGGCAGCCGCCACCGCCCGCAAGCCCCGCAAGAAGGCGGCCGCCAGCCCGGCCGCCGAGGGCGCTGCCGTCTCGGAGGAGACGTCGGACAGCACCTCGAAGGTGACCACCCGCACCCGTACCCGGTCGGGATCGCGACCGAAGCCTGACTCGGACGCCCCGCAGGACCAGCCCTCGACCGGCTCCAGCGCCGGCTCCGGCGCTGGTTCCGACGCTGGCCCCGAGGCTGGCCCCGACGCTGGGGACGAGCAGGACGGCGGTGACGAGTCGGGCGAGGGAGCCCGCCGCCGGCGCCGCCGGGGTGGGCGTCGCCGCCGCAAGCCCGGGGGCGAGGGGGACGAGTCCCAGGACTCCGGCCAGAGCGGCCAGGGTGGTCAGGATCGGTCCGGCCAGGGCGGTCAGGAACGGTCCGGTCAGTCCGGCCAGGGCGGCCAGGGCGGCCAGGGCTCCGGCAGGAGCAAGCCGAACACCGACGACGACACCGACGGCGACGACGACTCGTCCTCGCCGTCCTCCCGCCGGCGCCGCCGTCGCCGCAGGTCCGGCGAGGACGGCGGTGACGCCGGGGACGACCCGCAGAACACCGTCACCCGGGTCCGCAAGACCCGCTCCGCCGAGGACCAGATCACCGCCGTCACCGGCTCCACCCGGCTCGAGGCCAAGAAGCAGCGCCGCCGCGAGGGCCGTGAGGCCGGGCGCCGCCGCGCCCCGATCGTCAGCGAGGCGGAGTTCCTCGCCCGGCGTGAGTCGGTCGAGCGGGTCATGGCCATCCGGCAGCGCGAGGACCTCATCCAGATCGGCGTCCTCGAGGACAAGGTTCTCGTCGAGCACTACGTCGCGCGCGAGTCGCAGACCTCGCTGATCGGCAACGTCTACCTCGGCCGGGTCCAGAACGTGCTGCCCTCCATGGAGGCGGCGTTCCTCGACATCGGCAAGGGCCGCAACGCCGTGCTCTACGCCGGCGAGGTCAACTGGTCCGCGCTGGGCCACAAGGAGGGCCAGCCGCGCAAGATCGAGTCGGTCCTCTCCTCGGGCCAGATGGTGCTGGTGCAGGTCACCAAGGACCCGATCGGCAACAAGGGTGCCCGTCTCACCAGCCAGATCAGCCTGGCCGGCCGATTCCTGGTCTACGTCCCGGACGGCACCAACAGCGGCATCTCGCGCAAGCTCCCCGACACCGAGCGCAACCGGCTCAAGGCGCTGCTCAAGGAGATCGTCCCCGACGGCGCCGGCGTGATCGTGCGGACGGCGGCCGAGGGTGCCAGTGAGGAAGAGCTCACCAGCGACGTCGAGCGGCTCAAGGCCCGCTGGGAGGACATCGAGAAGAAGTCCGCCAACAAGGGTGCCGGGGCGCAGCTCCTCTACGGCGAGCCGGACCTGATGCTCAAGGTGGTCCGCGACCTGTTCACCGAGGACTTCGCCAAGCTGGTCATCCAGGGCGACGACGCCTGGGACACCGTGCAGGGGTACGTCACCCACGTCGCGCCCGACCTCGAGGAGCGGCTGGAGAAGTACGACGAGTCGAAGACAGACCTGTTCTCGACGTACCGGATCGACGAGCAGATCCACAAGGGCCTCGACCGCAAGGTCTGGCTGCCCTCAGGCGGCTCGCTGGTGATCGACCGCACCGAGGCGATGACCGTCGTCGACGTCAACACCGGCAAGTTCACCGGCTCCGGCGGCAACCTCGAGGAGACGGTCACCAAGAACAACCTCGAGGCGGCCGAGGAGATGGTGCGTCAGCTCCGGCTGCGCGACATCGGCGGCATCATCGTCATCGACTTCATCGACATGGTCCTCGAGTCCAACCGCGACCTGGTGCTGCGGCGCCTCGTCGAGTGCCTGGGCCGTGACCGCACCCGCCACCAGGTGGCCGAGGTGACGTCGCTGGGGCTGGTGCAGATGACCCGGAAGCGGATCGGTACCGGCCTGCTCGAGTCCTTCTCGGAGAACTGCGAGCACTGCAACGGCCGCGGCGTGGTCATCTCCGACGCCCCGGTCGAGCCCAAGCGCGACCAGGACGCCAAGCGGGGCGGCGCACGTCGCACCCGCGGCGGCCGGGGCCGTGGCGAGGACAACGGTTCGCAGGACACCCCGAGCGGCAACGGCAAGCTGCCGTCCCCCAAGGACGTCGCCGCCATGGCTCGGACACCGAAGGCGGAGGAGTCCGCCGAGACGGCCGAGGCGGTCACCGAGCAGCCGGACGCCGACGCGCAGTCGCCGTCCGAGGCAACCGCTCCCGAGGCTGCGGTGGAGACGCCGGAGCAGCCGGCCGAGCCGGAGCCGGCCAAGGTCGTCACCCGGACCCGCAGCCGCAGCCGCACCGCGAACCGACCCGCCGAGGCGGCCCCGGCGACCGAGGCGACGGAGCAGGCCCCCGCGGCGCCCGCCCCGGAGCCGACGCCGGAGCCGACGCCGGAGCCCACGCCGGAAGCGGCCGAGCCGGTCGCGCCCAAGGTCGTCACCCGGACCCGCAGTCGCAGCCGCAGCGCGAGCCGGCCCGCCGAGGCGGCCCCCGCGACCGAGGCGACGGAGCAGGCCCCCGCGGCGCCCGCCGCCGGAGCCCACGCCGGAGCCCACGCCGGAGCCGGCCGAACCGGTCGCGCCGAAGGTGGTCACCCGCACCCGCGGTCGCAGCGCGAGCCGAGCCAGCGGTCCGCCCACGGCCAGCGCCGCCGACGCCCCGCCGGCAGCGAAGCTCCCGGGCGTCATCGGCGAACCGCCGGTCGACGGCACCGTGGAGCCCGGCACCGCCGAGACCGAGGTCGGGACGCGATCGGCGGTCGAGCACGTGCCGGTCAAGAAGCGCGGCGCGCGCAAGCGGTGAGGTCCTGGTCAGCCCCGGTCAGCGCGCGCTGAAGTAGGCGCTGGACTCCGGCTTCCACAAGAAGTACAGCGCCGCAGCGGAGATGAGCAGCGAGATCAGGCTCAGCAGGAGGAGCAGGGCCGGCGTCGAGCCGAAACCGAACAACGAGAACAGGATGCCCAGGACGGCGAGCACCGTGTAGACGATGCGCGCCCAGTTGGCTCCCTTGCCGATGAAGTGGGCGAGCAGCGCCGCGACGGCGACGCTGATGACCATGCCGACCACCGCGCCGGTGATCGCCCCGGCCCGGATCGAGTCGGCGTCGAGCGTGGCGCTGATGTTGGCGTCCTCGAGAGCCTTGTCGACGATGCTGTCGAGCATGATGAGGGTGATCACGGTGGTGATCAGGCTGAGGGCGACGTTGGCCCAGATCAGCTTGACCGCCATGGTGATGGACTCGGGTCGCGGGCCGCGCACAGGTGCGGGAGTCCCGCCGCCCTCGGCGGACGGATCGGTCGGGTACTGCGGGTAGTTCGTCACGGTTTCCCCTTGGCCGGTCGAGTGGAGCACGACCGTAGCGCCTGTCGCCGAATTGCTGAAGGGGTACGCGGTCCGTAGTATCGACCCTCGGTGCGCTCACGCGTGCCGATGCTTGCCGGCACCCCGATCTCACGTGGGCTCGTGGCGTGCCGCAGCCGAAGACCCAGCACCAGCCACACAGACGTTCAGATGAAGGAGACCGCGGTGTACGCGATCGTGCGCGCAGGCGCCAAGCAGCAGAAGGTCGCTGTCGGCGACGTCATCGAGATCGACCGGGTCTCGACCGCCGTGGGTGACACGATCACCTTGCCGGTGGTCATGACGGTCGACGGTGAGTCGGTCACCACTGGCGCCTCGGCGCTCGGCAAGGCCTCGGTCACCGTCGAGGTGCTCGCCGCCACCAAGGGACCCAAGATCATCATCCAGAAGTTCAAGAACAAGACCGGATACAAGAAGCGTCAGGGTCACCGCCAGAAGTACACCCAGGTCAAGGTCACCGACATCTCCCTCTGAGCTGACCGTCAGCTCGGACTCCAGCGAAGGACAACTGCTATGGCTCACAAGAAGGGCGCAGCCTCGACCAAGAACGGTCGGGACTCCAACTCCCAGCGCCTCGGCGTCAAGCGCTTCGGCGGCCAGGTCGTCACCTCGGGCGAGATCATCGTCCGCCAGCGTGGCACCCACTTCCACCCGGGCTCCGGCGTGGGCCGCGGTGGCGACGACACCCTGTTCGCCCTCGTGGGCGGTGCGGTCGAGTTCGGCACCCGTCGCGGGCGCCGGGTCGTGAACATCGTCCCCGGCGAGTGACCTGAGGTCACTCCTCCAGATTTCTGCGAAGGGCGTCCCGGGACCGGGGCGCCCTTCGGCATTTCCAGCACCACTGACCAGCGCCACTGACCGGCACCACCGACACCCCTGAGATCGAGGCACCCCATGGCCATCCCGACCTTCGTCGACCGGGTGACGCTCCACGTCGCAGCGGGCCGGGGCGGGAACGGTGTGGCCTCGGTCCACCGCGAGAAGTTCAAGCCGCTCGGGGGACCGGACGGCGGCAACGGTGGCCCTGGCGGTTCGGTGATCCTGCGCGTCGACCCGAGCGTGACCACGCTCGTCGAGTACCACCACAGCCCCCAGCGTCGCGGTGAGCACGGCGGCCACGGTGCCGGTGCCCACCGCAACGGCGGCCACGGTTCCGACCTGGTCCTACCTGTGCCGGACGGCACCCTGGTCACGACGACCTCGGGGGAGGTGCTGGCCGACATGGTCGGCCCCGGCACCGAGCTCGTCATCGCGGCCGGTGGCCGGGGAGGGCTCGGCAACGCCGCCCTCGCCTCGTCCAAGCGCAAGGCGCCCGGCTTCGCCCTGCTCGGCGAGCCCGGCGACGAGCTCGACATCGTGCTCGAGCTCAAGGTCGTCGCCGACGTCGGTCTGGTGGGCTTCCCGAGCGCCGGCAAGTCCAGCCTGATCGCGGCGATCTCGCGGGCCCGCCCCAAGATCGCCGACTACCCCTTCACGACCCTGATCCCGAACCTGGGCGTGGTCACCGCCGGCGACACCACGTTCACCGTCGCCGATGTCCCGGGCCTGATCGAGGGCGCCAGCGAGGGCCGCGGCCTCGGCCACGACTTCCTGCGCCACATCGAGCGCTGCGCGGCGCTGGTCCACGTCATCGACACCGCCACCATGGAGCCGGGTCGCAACCCGGCCGACGACCTCGACGTCATCGAGAACGAGCTGTCCCGGTACGGCGGGCTCGAGGACCGGCCGCGTCTGGTGGCCCTGAACAAGGTCGACGTCCCCGACGGTCGCGACCTCTCCGACATCGTGATCGAGGATCTCCGGGCGCGGGGACTGCAGGTCTTCCCGGTCTCCGCGGCCTCCGGCGAAGGGGTGCGCGAGCTGACCTTCGCGATGGCCGGCATCGTCGAGGAGGCGCGAGTCGCACTGCCGCTCGTCGAGGCGACCCGGATCGTGCTGCGACCCCCGGGCGCCGACGGCTCCGAGGACTTCACAGTGACCGAGACCGGCGACGGCTGGCGCGTGCGCGGCACCAAGCCCGAGCGCTGGGTCCGGCAGACCGACTTCAGCAATGACGAGGCCGTCGGCTTCCTCGCCGACCGGCTCGACCGGCTGGGCATCGAGGCCAAGCTCATCAAGCTGGGTGCACTCGAGGGTGACTCGGTGCTCATCGGCGACCCCGACAACGCCGTGGTGTTCGACTTCAAGCCCGGCATGGACGCCGGTGCCGAGAACCTCGCCCGCCGCGGCGAGGACTCCCGGATGGACGAGTCCCGGCCGGCCGCCCGCCGGCGCCGCGAGATCCAGGAGGGCCTCGAGGACCGTGCCGAGGGTGAGACCCGTGCCGACGTGGCCCGTCGGCTGCGCAAGGCCGACCGCCCGTCGTTCGGCCCCCAGGCCTACGAGATCGGTTCCTCGGACGACCCGGACTGGGCCGAGGCCGACCCGGGGCAGGACCCCGAGAAGACCGCAGAATGACCCGGCAGGTCGTCACCGACGCGCGCCGGGTCGTGGTGAAGATCGGCTCGTCGTCGCTGACGACGACGGCCGGCGGCATCGACCCGGAGCGGGTACGCCGGCTGGTCGACGTACTGGCCGCCACCCGCGCCCGTGGCGCCGAGGTCGTGCTGGTGTCGTCGGGAGCGATCGCGGCCGGCCTGGCCCCGCTGGGGCTGGCTGCCCGGCCGCGTGGACTCGCCGCCCAGCAGGCCGCCGCGTCGGTGGGGCAGGGGTTGCTCGTGCACCGCTACACCGAGGAGCTGGCGCGCTACTCGATCACCACCGGGCAGGTGCTCCTCACCGTCGACGACGTCACCCGACGCTCGCACTACCGCAACGCCTACCAGACCTTCGCCAAGCTGCTGGAGCTCGGCGTGCTGCCGATCGTCAACGAGAACGACACGGTGGCGACCAGCGAGATCCGGTTCGGCGACAACGACCGGCTCGCAGCCCTGGTGGCCCACCTCGTCCACGCCGACCTGCTGGTGCTGCTCAGTGACGTCGACGGTCTCTACGACGCGAACCCGTCCCGGGCCGGCACCACCCTCATCTCCGACGTCCCCGCCGACGACGACCTGTCCTGGGTCCGGATCGGCAGTGTCGGCGCGGCCGGGCTCGGGAGCGGAGGCATGCAGACCAAGGTCGACGCGGCCCGGATCGCTGGCGGCGCCGGTATCCCGGTGGTCCTCACGTCCGCAGACAACGCCGCGCCCGCGCTGGCAGGTGAGCCGGTCGGCACCCTCTTCCACCCCGGAGGGAAGCGCCGGCCGACCCGGCTGCTGTGGCTGGCGCATGCCACCGAGCCGAAGGGCAGCCTGGTCCTCGACCCCGGCGCGGTCCGGGCGGTCACCGAGCGGCGCGCCTCACTGCTCGCTGCCGGGATCACCGGTGTGACCGGCAGCTTCGTGGCCGGCGACCCGGTCGACCTGACCGACCCCGCCGGCGTCCCGGTCGCCCGCGGGCTGGTCAACTTCGACGCCGAGGAGATCCCCGCCCTGTTCGGCCGCACCTCACACGAGCTCAAGCGTGAGCTCGGCTCGGCGTTCGAGCGTGAGGTCGTCCACCGCGATGACCTCGTCCTGCTCTGACTCGTTCGTCGGTACGCCCGGGCTGACCAGCGGGGATTCCGACCGTCTCGACCCACGCCGTAGGCTGGGGAGGACATGACCGACCCCCTCACCGTCTACCTCGACCACGCCGCGACGACGCCGATGCTGCCCGTCGCGGTCGAGGCGATGATGGCGGAGCTGCCTGCGGTCGGTAACGCCAGCTCACTGCACGCTTCTGGCCGTCGTGCTCGTCGGGTGGTGGAGGAGTCGCGCGAGACCATCGCCCGCGCCCTCAACTCGCGTCCCGGCGACGTGGTGTTCACCTCCGGGGGGACCGAGGCCGACAACCTGGCGCTCAAGGGAATCTTCTGGGCACGCCGCGCCGAGGACCCGCGCCGGGTCCGGATCCTGTCCACCGCCGTCGAGCACCACGCCGTCCTCGACCCGCTGGTCTGGCTCGGCGAGGCAGACGGGGCCGAGGTCGAGCTGCTGCCCGTCGATGACCGCGGTGCGCTGCGGATCGAGGCGCTGCGCGAGTCGATCGCGCGCGACCCCGCCTCGGTGGCCCTGATCTCGGTGATGTGGGCCAACAACGAGGTGGGCACCCTGCAGCCGGTCGCGGAGGCCGTCGCGCTGGCCGCGGAACACGGCATCCCCGTCCACTCCGACGCGGTCCAGGCCGTCGGTGCGGTCCCGGTCGACTTCGCGGCCTCCGGGCTCGACGCCCTGACGTTCACCGGCCACAAGGTCGGTGGACCCTACGGCGTGGGCGCCCTGCTCGTACGCCGCGAGCTGTCGGTCAGCGCGCTGGTGCACGGCGGTGGCCAGGAGCGCGACATCCGCAGCGGCACCCTCGACGTCCCGGCCATCGCCGGCTTCGCGGCCGCGATCGAGCACTCCGTCAAGGTGCAGGACGAGCACGCCACCCGCGTCGCCGCGCTCCGCGACGACCTGGTGCGCCGGATCTCCGAGGTCGTTCCCGACGCGCACCTCCACGGCGCTGCGATCGGACCCGGACGGCTGCCCGGCAACACCCACCTCGGCTTCCCGGGCTGTGAGGGCGACTCGCTGCTGATGCTGCTCGACGCCCGCGGGATCGAGTGCTCGACCGGTTCGGCCTGCTCGGCCGGCGTACCGCAGCCGTCCCACGTGCTGCTGGCGATGGGCTGCACCCCGGAGCAGGCACGCCACTCGCTGCGCTTCTCCTTCGGTCATACCTCGACCCCCGCCGACGTCGACGCCGTCGTCGAGGCGATCGGTCCGGTCGTCGAACGGGCCCGGGCAGCGCGGAGGTGAGACCCCGATGAGAGTCGTCGCTGCGATGTCCGGCGGCGTCGACTCCGCCGTCGCCGCCGCCCGCGCGGCCGAGGCCGGCCACGACGTCACCGGCATCCACCTCGCGCTGTCGCGCAACCCGGCGTCGTACCGCTCGGGCGCCCGCGGCTGCTGCACGATCGAGGACGCCAACGATGCACGCCGTGCGGCCGACGTGATCGGCATCCCGTTCTACGTGTGGGACCTCTCCGACCGCTTCCACGAGGACGTGGTCGAGGACTTCATGGACGAGTACGCCGCCGGGCGGACGCCCAACCCCTGCCTGAGGTGCAACGAGAAGATCAAGTTCGCCGCGGTGCTCGACCGGGCGCTGGGGCTCGGCTTCGACGCGGTGGCGACCGGCCACTACGCCCAGCTCCGCACCGGTGCCGACGGACTGGTCGAGATGCACCGCGCGATCGATCACGGCAAGGACCAGTCCTACGTGCTCGGCGTGCTCGACCAGCAGCAGCTGCGCCATTCGCTGTTCCCGCTCGGCGACACGACCAAGCCCGTCATCCGCGAGGAGGCGGCGCGCCGCGGGCTGCTGGTCGCCGACAAGCCCGACAGCCACGACATCTGCTTCGTCGCGAACGGCGACAACGCCGGCTGGCTCGCGGAGAAGCTGGGGGACCGCGCCCCCAACCGGGGCGGCGACATCGTGGACTCCGCGTCCGGAGAGGTGCTCGGTGAGCATGCCGGGACCTACGGCTTCACGATCGGCCAGCGCAAGGGCCTGAAGATCGGTCGGCCGGCCCCGGACGGCAAGCCACGCTTCGTCCTCGACATCGAGCCGGTGTCCGGGACGCTCACGGTCGGACCGCACGAGGAGCTCGCCGTCGACCGGATCGACGGCATCCGGCCCCGCTGGTGCGGGACCGTCCCGTCCCGGCTCGCCGGTGAGGGCGTCACCGTGCAGCTGCGAGCCCACGGCGGAGAGCACCGCGCGGTCGTGGTCGTCGACGGCGACCAGGTCGCGATCGAGCTGCTCGACCCGGCGTACGGCATCGCCCCCGGGCAGGCCGCGGTCATCTACGACGGCACCCGGGTCGTCGGGTCCGCCACCATCGGCGCCACCGGGCGGGTCGGATGACGCTCGCGACCGGGATCGGCTCCCACCCCGGCGACGACGACGTCCACTACGCCGAGGCGGTGCGGGTCGTGCTGGGCGAGCTGTCGCAGCCGACCGGGGTGCCCTACGTGCCCGAGATGCCGGGCCGCGGCGCCGCCGCGACCATGACCGGCCGTGCCATCGCGCTCGCCACCGACCTCGCCTTCGACCTGCAGCCCGCCGGGTGGCGGCTGACCGGGTCCGAGGGCATCGACCAGCGTCGCGCCCGCAGTCAGCTGGGACAGGACCTCGACCAGGTCGAGGAGCAGTCGCAGGGCTGGACCGGACCGTTCAAGACCCAGGTCATCGGGCCGTGGACGCTGGCAGCGACCGTCGAGCGGCCCCGCGGCGACCTCACGCTGGCTGATCCCGGCGCTCGGCGCGAGCTCGCGCAGGCCCTCGCCGAGGGCGTACGCCGCCACGTGGCCGACCTGCGTCGCCGGATCCCCGGCGTCGACCGGTGGGTGGTGCAGGTCGACGAGCCGGCGCTGCCCCTCGTGCTGGCCGGCCGGGTGCCGACCGCGTCCGGCTTCCACAGCCACCGATCGGTCCAGCCGCCCGAGGCGAGCGCCGCGCTGGCGTGGGTGCTCGACGCGATCCGCGACGCGGGCGCCGAGCCGTGGGTCCACTCGTGCGCCGATGACACCCCGCTCGAGCTGCTCCGCGGCGCCGGAGCGACTGGCCTCGCCGTCGACCTGGCACGTCTCGGAGCGGCCGACCACGACCTCCTCGCCACCGCGCTGGAGGCGGGGGAGAGCGTGGTGCTCGGCGTGCTACCGGCCGCGACGCCGCTCGACGAGGCGACCGTCGTGGAGCGGGTCCACCGGTGGCTCGACATGCTCGGCATCGATCCCGGCCCTGGCCTGGTCATCAGCCCGGCCTGCGGACTGGCCGGCGCCGATCACACCTGGGCGCGGCAGTCGCTCGCGCTCGCGACCACCGTGGCGCGCGGCCTCACCTAGAGGGTCGGCAGCACCAGCCGGGAGCCACGCAGCCGCGGGCGGACCGGACCCTCGGCCACATCTACCGTGCCGGGGTTGCCGGGGACCGCCCACACCGTGTTGGAGCTCTGCACCGCCAACGCGAACCGGTGACCCTCCGCCAGCGTGTAGTCGACGGGGAGCAGCCGGACCGCCACTCGGAGCCACGAACCCGGGTCCGGATCGGCGGAGGCGAGGCCATCTCGGTAGTCGACGTGCTGGAAGCCCCGTGCGACCACGCTGCGCGACCCGTCGGGCGCCTCGTCGTACAGGACCGGCGTGAGGTGCATCGTCTCGCCGGACACCCGCACCTGTGCGCGCAGCACCGGGGAGCCCACCAGCCGCGTCGCGCGACGCACGGGCCGGGAGAGGTACGTCGTGCCCGGCGTCGCCTCCTCGGTCGAGGTCCCGGTCTCGACGTACGTCGTGACGTGCCCGTCAACCGGACGAGACCCGGCCAGCGTCGTACCGTCGCGCAACCACAGCGTCGTCGGGTCGAGTCCCGGCGCGGGGTAGTCGCCGAGGGCGCGGAAGCCGGTGACCCCGGTCGACGTCTCACCCTGGGTCAGCACCGGGCCCTCCCGACGGATGCCGGTCGCCTCGCCCTTGAGCGTCTGAGCGAGGAACCGGGAGAGCAGGTCGTCCCACTGCTTGCCGCCGGTCGCACCGCCGTGCGAGCCCTGGGCGAGGTACATCAGCTTGAACGGCACCCCCTCGACGCGGTCGGTGCCCGGCCGGTCGACCGGGATCCGGCGCCACAGCTCGGTGCCCTCCTCCTGCTTCACGTTGAAGTCCTGCCAGCCGTGCGCGAGCAGCACCGCGGCCCGGAAGTCGTCGGCGTGGCGGCGGTAGTCGCGCTCGCGCCAGAACCCGTCGTAGTCCGGGTTGCGGCTGTAGCCCTCCTCGGTGTGCTCGCGGGCGCCACACTCGCCGGCCCGGTCGCGCAAAGTGTCGGCGAAGTGCTGGCCCATCGGGTCGGCGGCCACGGTCTTGCCGAAGCCGAGGTCGAAGGCCAGCGGGGTGTCGAAGCCCTCGTCGGAGGGCACCTCGGAGTTGAGGAGGTAGCGGACGCCGTTGCCGTAGGCGTAGCCGTACCAGCGGCTGATCGCCGCGATCGGCACGATCGCCTTGAGCTCCGGCACGTCGTCGCCGCGGGCGGCCACCATCGAGGCGGTGGTGCCGTTGTAGGAGCCGCCGATCATGGCCACCTTGCCGTTGGACCAGTCGCGACGGGCCAGCCACTTCACGACGTCGACACCGGACTGCTGCTCGGCGCGGCCGCCGTAGTCCCAGCAGCCGGTGGAGCCACGGGTGCCGAGCACGTCGGCCACGGCCCGGGCGTAGCCCTGGGGGACGTAGGTCCGGCCGACGGAGTCGCGGGCCGGCTCCGGCTCAGCGATCGAGTTGTACGGCGAGTAGGTGAGGATCACCGGCTGGGTGGCCGCGTCGTACGCCGCGTCGCGCCAGATCTCGACGCGGATCACCGCGTCGCCGACCGTCGGCACGTAGTGCACCTCGTAGACCTCGCCCGAGGCGGACTCTGCTGCCGTGGCTGTGGCGGTGGCGGTGGCGGTGGCGGGACGTGACGCCGGCCCCGGCCCGGTCACCGCCACGAGGGCGGTGACCAGGGCCGAGGCCAGCAGGGCGTGCAGTCGGGTGCGAGTCATGTGCGGTCAACGAGCCACCCGCACCCGGGTCATGTGTCAGCCGACGTGCACGGCCTCGGGCAGCTCGTCGGTGGCGAGCTCGTCGTGCTTGACGTCGAGGAACAGCCACACCAGTGCCGAGGCGCCGATCATCATCAGGCTGCCCACGAAGAACGCCATCGTGGCTCCCTCCGTGAACGCGCCCAGGCCGGAGAGCTGACCGACGAGCTCCTGGAACTCACCGGACGACATCGCCTTGTCGAGGCCCGCGGCGGTCGCCGCCTCGGTGACGCCCGGAGCGATCTCGTCGGCCCGGTTCTGGGTGAAGTGCAGCGCGACCGTGCTGAGGGTGGCCAGCCCGAGGGCGCCGCCGACCTGCTGCATGGTGTTGAGGACTCCCGAGCCGATGCCCGAGTCGTCGCGACGCAGTCGGTGCAGGGCCACCAGCGTGAGCGGCACGAAGTTGAGACCCATGCCGAAGGCCATCAGCACCACGAACGGCAGCACCTCGGTCCAGTAGCTGACGTCGCTGCCGAGCGCGATGCCCTGGCCGCCCATGCTCGTCGGGAGGGTGGCCAGGATCGAGGCACCGTCCTCGGGGACGGTCATCCGGTGGAAGCCGTAGAGCGCCGCAGCGGAGAGCAGGGTGCCGACACCGGAGAGGAACCGGGGATCGACCCGGCTGATCAGCTTGGAGGCGGTCGTGGCCGAGATGATCATCGCCACCGAGAACGGCAGGAACGCGAACCCGGTCTTCAGCGGCGAGTAGCCGACCACCAGCTGCACGGTCAGGCTGAGGAAGAAGAACATGGCGAACATCGCGGCCGGGGCGATCATCATCACCGCGAACGCGACGGCGCGGTTCTTCGAGAGCAGGATCCGGAACGGGAGCAGTGGGTGCTCGACGCGCGACTCGATCAGCAGGAAGACGCCGAGCAGTGCGACGCCGCCCAGCAGGCTGGTCAGGGTCCACTGGTCGCCCCAGCCGTAGCGTCCGTCGCCGGCGCGGGTGAGGCCGTAGACGATGGCCAGCAGGCCGGCGGTGCCGGTGATGGCGCCCGGGACGTCGAGCTGGCCGGTGTGGCGCTCGGACTCGTCGAACAGGCGGGGCGCGAAGAACGCCGCGACGAGACCGATCGGGATCACGATCAGGAACGTGTAGCGCCAGCCGGCGATGCCCAGCGGGGCGTCGAGGCCGGTGAGCCAGCCGCCGAGGACGAGGCCGATCGCGGCGCCGACGCCGGCCATCGACGCGAACACGGCGAAGGCGCGGTTGCGTTCCTTGCCGGCCGGGAACGTGGTGGTGATGAGGGCCAGCGCTGCCGGGGAGGCCATCGCCGCACCCAGCCCCTGGAGGCCGCGGGCGCCGAGCAGCACGAGCTCCGACTGCGCCGTACCGCCGATGAGCGAGGCCACGGCGAACACGAGCACGCCGGTCATGAAGACCCGGCGGCGGCCGTAGAGATCGGCGAGCCGGCCGCCGAGCAGCAGGAAGCCGCCGAAGGTCAGCGCGTAGCCGGTGACGATCCACGACAGGTTGGCCTGTGCGATGTCGAGGTCGGCGCCGATGAAGGGGAGAGCGATGTTGGCGATGGTGCTGTCGAGCACCACCATCAGCTGCGCCAGGGAGAGCAGGACCAGCGCCCAGGTCAGGCGTCGGTGCTGAGCCGGGGTGACTTCCGGCTCGGGCAGGATCGTGTCGGTCATGAGGTCCTCAGGTTCGGAGAGTGGGAGACAGCGGGCAGGATGATCTGGTCGATCACCCGGGCCACCAGTTCAGGGGTGGCTTCGTCTCCCAGCAGGAAGACGCGGTGGAGCACGATGCCCGGCAGCGCCGGAGCGATCAGGTCGAGGTCGAGGTCGTCGCGGATCTCACCGCGAGCGACGGCTTGCTCCAGGACGGTGCGCATGGCGCGCTGCTTGGGGCCGATGAAGTCGCGGCGGTAGGCCGCGGCGAACTCCTCGTCGCGGGCCATCGCGGTGACGACCGCGGCGAGCACGCCCATGGAGCGGGCGTCGCCGAGGCCGACCATGCCGCAGTACGCCGCGATCAGGTCGCCCCGCAAGGTGCCGGTGTCGGGCGTCGGCGGGTGCTGCTTCTGCGAGCAGACCGCGTCGACCACGAGCTCCGGCTTGGAGCTCCACCGGCGGTAGAGGGTGGCCTTGGACGCCTTGGCCTCGGTCGCGACGGCGTCCATGGTGAGCCGGTCGTAGCCGGCGTCGGCGAGCACGTTCAGGGTGGCGTCGAGGATCTCCTGTTCGCGGTCACCCTCGACGCGGGGTCGGGGGTTGGCGGGGTCGGGGACCATGGCGCCTCCTCGGCAGTGGAACGGAACGGTTTCGTTTCATACGATAGAACGAAACCGTTCCGTTTCGCAACTGGTTTGGCGAGTCGGTCGGTTGGCACTGGATATTTCGAGTACCAAGCGGCGGTTTCCCCGGTCGACCGGGGAAACCGCATCACCCCAGCAGCCCCAGCGACTCCGTCACAGCCAGCTCGTTCCAGGCCGAGGCGCGACGCAGCAGGTAGTGACCGACCCGGCCCATGTCGACGTACGACGCGTCCGCGCCGGCCGCGCGGGCCCGCTCGACGTAGCCGCGAGTGGCGGCAGCCGAGGTGATGCGGTCCCGGCTGCCGTGTCCGGCGACCAGCGTGCGGCCGGCCAGCGCCTCGACCGGCTCGTCCTGCGGGAACCACGGGGCGAGGGCGACGACGCCGCGCACCTGCGGGTCGTTCGCCACGTGGACAGACGTGCGAGCGCCCATGGAGTGGCCGAGCAGCACGATCGGGAGGTCGCCGACCTGCTCGCGCACCTCGTCGAGCGCCCAGCGGGCGTCCTCGACCGGGCCGGTGCCGCCGTTCCAGCCCCGCCGCCGGTAGCGCAGCAGCCAGACGGCCGCTCCGGCCGCCTCGACCCGGGGTGCGATGGCGCGCGCCATCGCCGCCGACCGGCGCCACGAGGCGCTCCGGCTGTCGACGATCTCCTGGCCGCGCTCCTTGCCGCCGTGGAGCATCAGGATCGCGCCGGTCACGGTCTCGGGCGCGGCGTACTGGGTGAGCGTCGGGCGCGCCACGGTCAGGTTGTCCACAGAGGTCTCCACGCAGGGTTCTTCGGAGCCGACAGGCTGGCAGATGGGTGTGGGCGGGCTGGTGCAGGATGTGACCATGACGACGCCCACGGCTGCGCCGGACGACGCCCGGGACGAGCACCAGCAGCTGGTCGAGGTGATCGAGGATGCGCGCTGGCGCTACTACGTGCTCGACGACCCGACCCTCTCCGACGCCGACTTCGACGTGACGCTGCGCCGGCTCGAGGCGCTCGAGGAGTCCTATCCCGAGCTGCGGACACCTGACTCGCCGACCCAGACGGTCGGCGGCGCGGTGTCGACCGAGTTCACCGCGGTCGACCACCTGCAGCGGATGGAGAGCCTCGACAACGCCTTCTCCTACGACGAGCTCGCGGCCTGGTACGCCCGGCTGGCCCGCGACGGAGTCGAGGAGCCGGCGCTGTTGTGTGAGCTGAAGGTCGACGGGCTCGCGATCAACCTCCTCTACGAAGGCGGTCGGCTGGTCCGGGCGCTGACCCGCGGCGACGGCCGCACCGGTGAGGACGTCACCCCCAACGTGAAGACGATCGACTCCGTGCCTCACCGCCTCACCGCGTCCCCTGACTTCCCGGTCCCGGAGCTGCTCGAGGTGCGGGGTGAGGTGTTCCTTCCGGGCGAGGCGTTCGAGCGGCTCAACGTCTCGATGACCGACGCCGGCAAGCCGGTCTTCGCCAACCCGCGCAACGCGGCGGCGGGGTCGCTGCGCCAGAAGGACCCGCGGGTGACCGCGACCCGCGCGCTCGGCATGGTCTGCCACGGCATCGGCGAGCGACGCGGCTTCGAGCCGAAGGCGCAGTCCCACGCCTACGAGGCGCTCGCCGCATGGGGGCTGCCCACCTCCGACCAGGTCCGGGTGCTGCCGACACTGAAGGACGTCGAGGGCTTCATCGAGCATGCCGGGGAGAACCGTCACTCGATCGTGGCCTACGAGATCGACGGCGTGGTGGTCAAGGTCGACGACGTCGCGCTGCAGCGCCGGCTCGGCTCGACCAGCCGCGCGCCGCGATGGGCGATCGCGTTCAAGTACCCGCCCGAGGAGGTCAACGCGAAGCTCCTCGAGATCCGGGTCAACGTCGGCCGCACCGGCCGCGTCACGCCGTACGGCGTCATGGAGCCGACCCGGGTCGCCGGCTCGACCGTCGAGAACGCCACGCTCCACAACGCCCACGAGGTGAAGCGCAAGGACGTGCGGCCCGGCGACACCGTCGTGCTCCGCAAGGCCGGCGACGTGATCCCCGAGATCGTCGGCCCGGTGCTGGCGCTGCGACCGAAGGGCCTGCGCGCCTGGACGATGCCGACGAAGTGCCCGGCCTGCGGGACCACGCTGGCGCAGCAGAAGGAGGGGGACAAGGACCTCCGGTGCCCCAACCACGAGAAGTGCCCCGGGCAGGTGCGTGAGCGGGTCTACTTCGTGGCCGGCCGCAGTGCCTTCGACATCGAGGGGCTGGGCTACGAGGCCGCGACCGCGCTGCTCGACGCGGGGGTGGTGGACAACGAGGGCGATGTCTTCGACCTCGACGAGGAGCGGCTGGTCAAGGCGCCGCTGTTCACCCGGGCACCGAAGAAGGGCGAGGAGGGTCCGCAGCTCAGTGCCAACGGCCAGCGGCTGCTCGCCAACCTCGGTGACCGCAAGGACGTCCCGCTCTGGCGGGTGCTGGTCGCCCTCTCGATCCGCCACGTCGGGCCCAGCGCGGCGCGGGCGCTGGCGCAGGAGTTCGGGTCGATGGAGCGGATCCGGGCCGCGAGCGAGGCCGAGCTCGCCGCGGCCGAGGGGGTGGGCCCGACCATCGCCGAGGCGGTCATCGCCTGGTTCGAGGTGCCGTGGCACGTCACGATCGTCGAGAAGTGGCAGCGGGCCGGCGTCACCATGGCCGACGCGCGCGACGAATCGGTCGCCCGCACCCTCGAGGGGCTGACCGTGGTCGTGACCGGCTCGCTCGACAGCTTCAGCCGGGACTCCGCGAAGGAGGCGATCCTGGCCCGCGGCGGCAAGGCCGCCGGGTCGGTGTCGAAGAAGACCGACTACGTCGTGGCGGGCGAGAACGCCGGCTCCAAGGCCGACAAGGCCGAGCAGCTCGGCGTACCCATCCTCGACGAGGCCGGCTTCACGCAGCTGCTCGAGGGCGGTCCCTCAGCCCTCTGACGTCCGTCTGACGCAGCCGTCGTCACGCGCCGTCGGCGGCCCGCACTGCTCCGGTCGCGGTGAGGATCTTCCAGACCGCCTCGCGTCGGCTCGTGGCGTAGGACGCCGTCACGTGGTGGTCGTCGCGCCAGACGACCTCGTCCCCGACGACCGGCAGGCACACCGGTGCATCGGGGCAGAAGGCTGGGTTGAGATCGAGCACGTCGAGCTTGGGCGACCGGGCCGCCTCCGTCTGCGCGAAGCCGTCGCTCTCGGTGCCCCCGACCGGCACCGGCACCACGCAGTCGTTCGGGTCGGGCGAGGTGGCCAGGCAGTCGGCCGGATCGAAGGTCTCCGGCATCACGATCCGGCTCACGATCAAGGTGCGGGGCACCAGTTGCTCGAGGGTGCGGAGCGTGGCGCGCGAGGACGTGAGGGTCATCCGTTCGAGTGACTGCTCCACACCGTCGCGGCGGCGCACGGAGTCGGCCCACTCCGCCTCGTCGTCGCGCGGACGTGCCATGAGCACGACGACGTCGGGGTCCAGTGCGGGCAGCGCCTCGTCGTACCACCCGACGCGGGCGTCCTCGCAGTCCTGCTGACCCTGCTTGGAAAGCTTGGTGTTGTAGAGCTCCTCCTGCCACATGCAGCCGGACACGACGTTGAGCGAGAGCGTCAGGTCGTGCTCCTCGGCCAACGTCTCGAACATCGGCACCAGTGACTGCGCCTGGCTGTCGCCGACGAGCAGCACGTGGGGACCCGAGCCCTCGTGGACGATGCAGCCCTCGGGGTCGTCGGCGGCGCACCAGCCGGTGTCGCCGTGGTCAGCGACCACGGCCTCCCAGTCGACGTCGTCCGGAAGTGCGAGCGGGCGCTGGGTGGGCACGTTGTCCGCGCGCTCGCCGCCCACGGTCAGGGCCGGCCTCCGGTCGAGTCCCAGGAGTCCGGGCACGACTGTCACGGCGACCAGGGCGCTGAGCGCCACCCCCGCCACGGCCGGGGCCCAGCGGAGCCGGTCGAGGAAGGACGCGGTCCGGATCGGCTTCTCCAGCACCTCGTAGGAGACCGCGGCGAGGCCCGTGCTCAGCGCGACCGTCAGGACCGCGATGACCCGGGGGCTGGTCGCGAGCACCTCCTCCAGGGCCAAGATCACCGGCCAGTGCCACAGGTAGGTGCCGTAGGAGATCTTGCCGAGGAAGACGAGTACCGGTTGCGAGAGAGCGCGCGCGACCAGGCTCGCGTCGGCGACCGAGACCGACGCGATCACCGCGACCGCTGCCAGGGTGGCGCCGAGGCCGCGCCACGACGGGGCCACGTCGAGGAGCCCGCTGCTCAGGAACAGGAAGAGCACGAGACCGACCGCGGCGGCCGTCGCCCACCGCCGACCGCCGCCGCGGGGCAGCCGGTGCACGCCGAGGGCGAGCACAGCACCGGCGAGCGGCTGGTAGATCCGCGCGTCGGTGCCGTAGTAGGCGTGTGTCGCGTCGGCCTGGGCCCAGTAGAGCTGCGCTGCGACGGAGGCGAGCAGCAGCAGCCCGAGCACGGTGATGGCCCGACGCCGCCCGGCCTTCATCAAGACGAGGAGGACCACCGGGAAGACGACGTAGAACTGCTCCTCGATCGCGAGCGACCAGAAGTGCAGGAACGGGCTGCGGTCGACGTCGGTGGCGAAGTAGTCGCCGGACTCGCCCAGGAAGTGCCAGTTGGCGAACCACAGCAACGCACTCTGCGCGTCGTCCACCAGGTCCACCCGGTCGGTGACCGGGCTGATCAGCACGAAGACCGCACAGGTTGCCACGATCGCCACGACCGCCGCCGGCAGCAGGCGGCGGACCCGTCGGGTGTAGAACATGCCGACCTTGAGCCTGCCGGTGCGGTCGATCTCCGACAGCAGGACGCTGGTGACCAGGAAGCCCGACAGCACGAAGAACAGGTCGACACCGATGAAGCCGCCGAGCGCCCACGGATGGCCGGTGTGGAAGAGCAGGACGGCATAGACGGCCACGGTCCGGAGCCCGTCGAGGGCGGGGCGGTAGGACCAGGGCACGTCGTGAGGATAGGTGGCCGACGCCCCCGTGAGCATCCACGGGGGCGCCGGGTCCGGGCGTCAGCTCTCGTAGACCTGGCCGCCGAGCCGCACCTCGGCGTTCTTGGCGAGCGGCGGCGTGAGCGGCGACTCCTCACAGTCGCCGGTGGCCGCGTCGCAGGAGATGAGCGTGTTCTGCTCGACCTTGAACAACGCGCCGTCTGCGGTCCAGCCCCAGCCATAGGCACCGTCGAAGTCGCGGACGTCCCCGGTCGAGACGTCATAGACCTGGATGGAGTCCTCCGGCTCGACGTACTCGCCGTTCGAGACGCCGCCCTCGCTGACGACGCCGAGGAACCGGCCGTCCGGGGACAGCGTGCCCCACGCGTAGCCCTCCACGTCGGCGGTCAGCAGGTCCTCGCCGGTGGCGACGTCGCGCACGGTCAGGGAGCCCTCGCGCTGCAGCACGGTCCGGCCGCCCTGCACGTCGGGGAGCCCACCCTCCATGCCGTCGACGGTGGTGGCCTCCCCGGAGGTGAGGTCGACCGCCGCGGTCTCGTTCCGGTAGCCGACGTAGAGCGTGTCGCCGTCCAGCGCCAGCGGCGGCACCTCCCAGTAGCTCTTCGGGAGGTCGGGCAGTGGCACCTCGTTCACAGTGTCGCCGGTCTCCGCGTCGCGGACCACCGCGACGAAGCCGTCGCCGTCGGCCTCGGCGAGGGCGTAGACGTCCCGCTCGGGGTCGGTGGCCGGGCCGACTCCCTCGGGGATCGTCCCGAGGTCCGCGGTGGATCCGTCCCAGCGGACCAGCGTCAGGGACTCCGGTCCGGAGCCGTCGGAGGCGCCGTCGTTCGGGTTGCTGCGGACCAGCACGCCGCTCGAGGTGTAGTGCAGCGAGTGGACGGTGTCAGGCACCTGCGCCGCCACGTCGCCGAGGTGGATGTCGGAGCCGACGCCGTACGCCGGCGGCGCCGCCTCGACGGCGGCCGACCCGGCCGGGCCCGGGTTCTGTACGCCGGAGTCGCCGGTGTTGAGTGCGACGAAACCGGCGGTGGTCACCACGACCGCGGCGACGGCCACGGCTGCCACGCCGGTGGTCACGCGGGAGCGGCGGCGCAAGCGCCGGCCCTCGGCGAGCACGGTGGCGGGGTCGGGGGCGGGCGGGGTGAGGTCGCTGACCTCGTCGTACATCAGCTGGCGGAGTCGTTCGGTCATGAGGAGCTCCCGGTGTTGAGCGGGACGACGGTGTCGCCCAGGTGGGTGCGGAGGACGGCGAGCGCGTCGAACGTCTGCGACTTGACCGTCCCCTCGGAGCAGTTGAGGGCCCGGGCGGTCTCGGCGACCGACAGGTCCTCGTAGTAGCGCAGCACCACGACCGCACGCTGGCGCGGAGCCAGCAGGGCGAGTGCCGCGACCACCGTGGGCCGCAGGCTCGGATCGTGGGGTGCGTTGGCGGGGTCGCCGAGGTGCTCGGTGGGCAGCTCGCGTCGCCACGACCGCTTGCGGAACCACTCGGACGCAGTGTTGACCAGGGTGGTGCGGGCGTACGCCGGTCCGGCCTCGACGCTGCGCACCTTCGACCACGCCGCGTAGGTGCGCGCGAGCGCGGTCTGCACCAGGTCTTCGGCGAGCCCGTGGTCACCGACCAGCAGGTACGCCGTGCGGTAGAGCGAGCCCCAGCAGCCGTGCACCATCTCGGTGAACTCGGCGTCGGTGGGGGAACGGGACATCTGTGCCTCCTCGAGAACGGTTGTACCGGAGAAGACGCGGATGACACCCGTCCGGGTTGGGTCAGCCCAACATCGCCTGGCAGGCGGGGAAGCCGTCGAGGCAGACACGGAGCTGGTCCCAGAGCACCTCGGTGGCGTCCGGTGGTGCGCCGCGGCGCTGCATCACCTCGTCGAGCCAGGCCCGCGCACCTGCCGGGACGGTCGGGTCGTCGGTCAGGACGCCGCCCGCGACAGAGGCGATCAGGTGCGGGGTGAAGGTGGCCAGGACGACCTGCCAGTGGTCGGGGCTGACGGCATCCGGTCGGGTGTCGAGCAGCGAGATGGTGGTCCCGAGCACGGTGCGGGCCAGCTGGTCGATCACGGGCTCGAGCCGCTCGACCTCGCTCTCGGTGGCGATCGGTGGCGCGCTCACGACCACCGGCAGCGTCTCCAGCAGGGCGTGGGCGGCCTCCGGGGTCGTGGCGTGGGCGGTCGCCCCCAGCCGGGTGGCTCGCAGCCCGGCCGCGTCGAACGCGGCACCTCCCGCGATGACCGGGGTGCCGGTGCTGGTCACGGCGGCGATCTGGCGAGCGGCTCGGATGAGCATCGACGACAGCGAGACGCTGACCAGCACCGCGGCCGGTCGCAGCGCGTCGACACGGTGCTGCAGCAGGTCGGGCCGGTTGGCGGCGCCGGCGAACTCGGCGGGCCAGCCCCAGGAACGGAGGGAGGCGGACACCACCTGGGCGGCCAGCGTGTGGAACTCGCGCTCGGCGCACGTGACCAGGAGTGGTCTCCGCTCGCGGTCCGGGGGCGGCAGCGTCGCCACCACCCGCGCCACGACCAGTTCGGAGATGGCGGTGGCTGCGTGCTCCTGGCCGACGGTCCAGATGTTCGCGGCCCAGGTGTCACCGATCTGCCGCTGCGCCTTCACCACGATGTCGGTCAGTGCCTCGGCAGCCGGGACGCCGCTGGCGATCGCCCGGGCCACCACGTCGTGGGCCGCATCGGCGTCGCCGGCCACGAGCGCAGCCCAGTAACCCCCGTCGACAGGAACCAGCGGATCCGGGTGCAGCATGGTCCGGCATCGTCCCACGGGGATGATGTCCGCGTCTCCCCTTCGGCGGCGCCGGTCGGGCGGGGTCGAGACGTCGTCGGCCGCCCTCCTAGGATGATCGTCATGCCTGACACCACCGGCGCGTCCATCACGCGGGAGCAGGTCGCCCACCTGGCTGACCTCGCCCGGATCGACCTGTCCGACGCCGAGCTCGACCACCTCGCCCCGCAGCTGAACGTGATCCTTGAGTCGATCGCCTCGATCCAGGGGGTGGCCGGCGACGACGTGCCGCCCACGTCCCACTCGGTGCCGCTGACCAACGTGTTCCGCGACGACGTCGTGGTGCCCGGGCTGACGCCCGAGGAGGCACTCAGCGGCGCCCCTGCGTCCGAGGGCCAGCGGTTCAGCGTCCCGCGGATCCTGGGGGACGAGCAGTGAACGACCTGACCCGGCGTACGGCCGCCGACCTCGCCGATGCGCTCGCCTCCGGCGAGACGACCTCGGTCGCGCTGACCGAGGCCCACCTCGACCGGATCTCCGCTGTCGACGGCGACGTCCACGCCTTCCTCCACATCGACCGCGAGGGCGCCCTCGCGCAGGCAGCGGAGTCCGACCTGCGCCGGGAGTCCGGCAACCCCGCCTCCCGCCTCGACGGCATCCCGATCGCGGTCAAGGACGTGCTCACCACGAAGGGCCTGCCCACGACCTGCGGCTCGAAGATCCTCGAGGGCTGGGTGCCGCCGTACGACGCGACCGTGGTGACGCGGCTGCGCGCCGCCGGTCTGCCCATCCTCGGCAAGACCAACATGGACGAGTTCGCGATGGGCTCCTCCACCGAGCACTCCGCCTACGGCCCCACCCACAACCCGTGGGACCTCGACCGCATCCCGGGCGGCTCGGGCGGTGGCTCGGCCGCGGCCGTGGCCGCCTTCGAGGCGCCGCTGGCCGTCGGCACCGACACGGGTGGCTCCATCCGCCAGCCCGGAGCCGTCACCGGCACGGTCGGCGTGAAGCCGACGTACGGCGGGGTCTCGCGCTACGGCCTGGTCGCCCTGGCCAACTCGCTCGACCAGGCTGGTCCGGTCACCCGCACCGTGCTCGACGCGGCGCTGCTCCACGAGCTCATCGGCGGCCACGACCCGCTCGACTCCACGAGCATCGACGCGCCCATGCCCGACCTGGTCGGCGCGGTCCGTGCCGGCGAGACGGGCGACCTGTCCGGGGTCCGCATCGGCGTGGTCACCGAGCTCGGCGGCGAGGGCTACCAGGCCGGCGTGCAGGCGCGGTTCCAGGAGTCGGTCGACCTGATGGTCAAGGCCGGTGCCGAGGTCGTCGAGGTCTCCTGCCCGAGCTTCGTGCACGCGCTGGCGACGTACTACCTGATCCTCCCCGCGGAGGCGTCCAGCAACCTCGCGAAGTTCGACGCGATGCGCTACGGCCTGCGGGTGGTCCCGGAGGGCGATGCCGACTTCCGGCCCAGCGCCGAGGACGTGATGCGCGCCAGCCGCGACGCCGGGTTCGGCGACGAGGTGAAGCGCCGGATCATCCTCGGCACCTACGCGCTGTCCAGCGGCTACTACGACGCCTACTACGGGCAGGCGCAGAAGGTCCGCACCCTCATCACCCAGGACTTCGCGACCGCCTTCGAGAAGGCGGACGTGCTGGTGTCGCCGACGGCGCCGACCACGGCCTTCAAGCTGGGCGAGAAGATCGACGACCCGCTGGCGATGTACCTCAACGACCTCGCCACCATCCCGGCCAACCTGGCCGGTATCCCGGGCATCTCCGTGCCGAGCGGCCTCGCGGAGGAGGACGGGCTGCCTGCCGGCGTACAGATCCTCGCGCCCGCGCTCGCCGACGACCGGGTCTACCGCGTCGGCGCCGCCCTGGAGACCCTGCTGCGCAACGAGTGGGGCGGACCGCTGCTCGACCGCGCGCCCTCGCTGAACGGAGGCCACGCATGAGGACCGAGGAACTGCTCTCCTTCGACGAGGCACTCGAGAAGTTCGACCCGGCGCTGGGCCTCGAGGTCCACGTCGAGCTCAACACCGCGACCAAGATGTTCTGCGGCTGCCCCGGCGCGTTCGGCGCCGAGCCCAACACCCAGGTCTGCCCGACCTGTCTGGGTCTGCCCGGCGCGATGCCCGTGGTCAACCGGGTGGCGGTGGAGTCGGCGATCCGGATCGGCCTCGCGCTGAACTGCTCGATCGCGGAGTGGTGCCGTTTCGCCCGGAAGAACTACTTCTACCCGGACATGCCGAAGAACTTCCAGACGTCCCAGTACGACGAGCCGATCGCGTTCGAGGGCTGGATGGACGTGGAGGTCGACGGCACGACGTTCCGGGTCGACATCGAGCGCGCCCACATGGAGGAGGACACCGGCAAGTCGCTGCACGTGGGCGGCTCGACCGGGCGGATCCACGGCGCCGACTACTCGCTGGTCGACTACAACCGGGCCGGGATCCCGCTCATCGAGATCGTGACCAAGCCGATCATGGGAGCGGGCGAGAAGGCACCCGAGGTCGCCCGCGCCTACGTCCAGCAGCTGCGCGAGCTGATCGTGGCGCTCGGGGTCTCCGAGGCGCGGATGGACCAGGGCAACCTGCGCGCCGACGTGAACCTCTCGTTGGCCCCGCGCGGCGCCGGCGGGCTCGGCACCCGTACCGAGACCAAGAACGTCAACTCGTTCCGCTCGGTCGAGCGCGCGGTCCGTTTCGAGATGCAACGGCACGCGGCGATCCTCGACGGCGGCGGTTCGATCAAGCAGGAGACCCGGCACTGGCACGAGGACACCGGAGTCACCACGTCGGGCCGTGAGAAGTCCGACGCCGACGACTACCGCTACTTCCCCGAGCCCGACCTGGTCCCGGTGGCGCCGTCGCGGGAATGGGTCGAGGAGCTGCGGGGCACGCTGCCGGAGAACCCGACCGCGAAGCGGGCCCGGCTGCAGGCCGAATGGGGGTTCTCGGACCTCGACATGCGTGACACCGTCGGTGCCGGCGCGCTCGGACTGGTCGAGGAGACCATCGCCGCCGGCACCACCCCGCAGGCCGCCCGCAAGTGGTGGCTCGGTGAGCTTGCGCGACGCGCCAACGACACCGGCACCGACGTGGCCTCGATCGGCGTGACGCCGACCCAGGTGGCCGCCGTACAGGCGCTCGTCGACGCCGGCACCATCAACGACAAGCTCGCCCGCCAGGTCTTCGACGGCCTGTTGGCGGGGGAGGGGTCGCCCGAGGAGATCGTCGCCGCCCGCGACCTCGCGATCGTCTCCGACGAGGGCGCGCTCGGCACCGCGGTGGACAACGCCATCGCCGCCAACCCCGACGTCGCGGCCAAGATCCGCGACGGCAAGGTCGCCGCCGCCGGTGCCCTCATCGGTGCGGTGATGGGTGAGATGCGCGGCCAGGCCGACGCCAGCCGGGTCCGCGAACTGATCCTCGAGAAACTCACCTAGGCGCGAGCCGTCACTCCCGCAGGTTGGAATGGGCGTGAGCCGTCACTTCTGCCTGCACGAATGACGGCTCGGCACCTGTGGAACCTGCACAACTGACGGCTCGGCATGGGGGCGAGCGGGGAGCGGTAGTACGCTGCTCGGCGCACACCTACTCATCACGCCCGTAGCTGGGGGAAGCCGGTCGAATTCCGGCGCTGACCCGCAACCGTAGGCCGTCCCGATCCGTCGGGACTGCGAGCCGGAGCACCCGCTACGACGCGTCCTGAACACACGCTGTCGCGGAAAGCAGCGGGTGGCCCCAGACGCTCTGGGGTTTCCCGCTGTGTGCAGCGGGAAGGATCATCATGCGCAAGCTCCTCCGTCCGGTGGCCGTTCTGGCGGCCGGCGCCGTCGTCGCCACCACCCTCGTCGCGCCGGCCCACGCCGCGCCCGACCACGTCAGCGGACGCTGGCTCGAGCGTCAGCTCACCGACGGCCTCGTCCACAACGAGAACTTCGGTGGGTTCAACGACTACGGCCTCACCGCCGATGTCGCGTTCGGGCTCGACGCGGTCGGCGGCCACCAGGCCACCGTCGCCGAGATCGCCGACGCGATCGCACCGCACGTGGACAGCTGGACCACCGGCGTCGACTTCGGCTCCGAGGACATCTACGCCGGTTCGGTCGCCAAGGCCGTGGTGCTGGCCCAGACCGCCGGCGAGGACCCGACCGCGTTCGGCGGGGTCGACCTCCTGCAGCGTCTCGAGGACCGCGTCGCCACCGAGGACCCCATCGCCGGGCGGATCCAGGACTCGGGCGAGCAGGACTACAGCAACACCCTCGGTCAGGCCTTCGCCGTCCTCGGCCTCGCCGAGGCGGGCTCGACGAAGGCCGCGCCCGCCCGGAAGTTCCTGCTCAAGCAGCAGTGCCGCGGCGGCTACTTCCGGCTCGACTTCTCCGATCAGGATCGCCAGCGTCAGCGCTGCGACGCGGGGGGCAACTCGCTCACGGCACCGGACACCGACACGACCACGCTCACGCTGGTCCTGCTCAAGGCGCTCCCGACCAAGGGCAAGCGCGTCCAGCGTGCGATCAAGCGGGCCAAGTCCTATCTACTGGACGCGCAGAAGGACAACGGCAGCTTCGGGCAGGGCGCAGCCAACCCGGCCAGCAACACCAACAGCACCGGCCTTGCTGCCTGGGCGCTGGGTGACACCGGCGCCTGCAAGGCCGCGGTCAAGGCTGCCCGCTGGGTGAAGGGGTTCCAGGTCCGCGGCAAGGTCAGGGGGACCGAGCTGGCGGGCGAGAAGGGTGCCATCGCCTACAACAAGCGGGCCATGGATCTCGGCTCGAAGGAGGGCATCACGGTCGCGACGCGCGACCAGTGGCGCCGCGCGACCTCGCAGGCCGCGCCGGGGCTGACCTTCACCACGGTCAAGCGCTGCCGGCGATGACCCGTCTCGTCCGCCTCGCCGCCGCGACCGCCCTGGTCGCGGCGGCGGGGCTGACCGGACCGGCGCCGGCGTACGCCGCGGCCTGCTCGACGGCCAGCGGCGTGAGCGTCGTGGTCGACTTCCACGAGCTCGGCGGCGGCCTGCAGCAGGTCTGTGACGCCGGCGGTGGCGGCCAGAAGGCCAGTGCCCTGTTCCCGGACAACGGCTTCCCGCTGACCTACGTGCAGCGGCAGCCCGGATTCGTGTGTCAGGTGTCGGGTGCGCCGGCCGACGAGTCGTGCGTCAACACCCCGCCGCCGGACGCCTACTGGGGACTGTGGTGGTCCGATGGTGAGTCGGGCACGTGGAGCTACTCCTCGGTGGGCGTCGCATCCCTGACCATCCCCGACGGCGGATCGGTCGCCCTCTCGTGGAACGGGTCCTCGACCAAGTCGCCGCCGGGAGCACCACCGCCGCAGCACCAGTCGGGGCAGGAGCCCTCGGAGAAGCCGGAGCCCACCCGCAGTCCGACCCAGCCGCCCACTTCCGGTGGCGGTACGACGGGTGGTGGCGGCACGTCGTCGACGACCCCGACCACGGATCCCTCGACCTCGTCGCCAGCGCGTGACCGCCGCGAACGCCGAGCCGGAGACCGGGCCGATGAGAAGAAGTCCGGGCGCACCAGCCGCGACCGTGACCGCGGCGACGAGGCCGAGGAACCGACGTCGTCGCCGACCTCGACGCCGACAGACCCCGCCGTCGTCGCCGAGCCGCCTGCGGCCAGCGACGACTCCGCTCTGCCGGTGTGGGTCGGTCCCACTGCGGTCGGTGGAGTCCTCGGCCTGGCCGGCCTGGCGACGTACCTGCGACGACGGGCATCCGGAACCCCGTGAGGGCCCCATGATCGGCCCCCTGATCGGCCCTCTGATCGGCAGGGCGGGGACGGCGCGGTTGCCCCGGGACCTTCACCCGGTGGCCTGGTGGATCTGGGCCTTCGGCCTGGCCGCCGCCGCGTCGTTCACCACCAACCCGCTGCTGCTGCTCCTGATCGTGGGCGTGGCAGCAGTGGCCGTGGCGCTCCGGCGCTCGGACCAGCCGTGGGCCGACTCGTTCCGCCTCTACGTGATCCTCGGGGTCATCATCGTGGCGGTGCGGGTCGGCTTCCGGCTCTTCTTCGGCACCGGGATCCCGGGCACGGTGCTGGTCGACCTCCCCGCGGTCGCGCTGCCCGACTGGGCGGCCGGCATCGTCCTGCTCGGCCCGATCACCCGTGAGTCGCTGCTCGCCGGGTTGTACGACGGGCTGCGGCTCGCCGCGATCGTGATCAGCATCGGCGCCGCCAACGCCCTCGCGAACCCCAAGCGGCTGCTGCGCTCGGTGCCGCCGGCGCTCTACGAGATCGGCACCGCGCTGGTCGTCGCGGTGACGATGCTGCCGCAGTTCGCCGACAGCGTGCGCCGGGTGCGCGCGGCCCAGTCGCTGCGCGGCGGCGACACCGGCCGGGTACGACGGCTGCGTCGCTTCCTGGTGCCCGTGCTGGAGGACGCGCTCGAGCGGTCGTTGGCGATGGCGGCAGGCATGGACGCCCGAGGCTACGGCCGCGCCGGGGCGGTCAGCAGGGCGCAGCGACGACGTACGGGCGCCCTGATGCTGCTCGGCCTGATCGGCGTCTGTGCCGGCACGTACGCCGTGCTCGACCCGACCGCACCGCGGTGGCTGGCCGGACCGATGCTGGTCGCCGGGCTGGTCGTGGCCGGCCTCGGCTTCGTCAGTGCCGGCTCACGGGTGCACCGCACCCGCTACCGCCCGGACCCGTGGCGTTGGCCGGAGCTGATGGTGCTCGGCAGCGGCCTCGTCGTCGGCGCCGCCGCGTGGTGGATGAACCGCCACCAGGTCGCGATCGCCTACCCGTCCACCGACGTCGTCCCGCAGCTGAGCCTGCTCGCCCTGGCAGCGCTGGCGATCGGGCTGGCGGGTGCGCTCTGCGCGCCTGACCAGGGTGGCGCGACCCGACGGGCCGGCCCGTGATCGAGCTGCGCGGCATCACCTTCCGCTACCACGACCACATCGTTCTCGACGACGTCGACCTGACCCTCGAGGAGGGCGAGCTGGTCGTCGTCGCCGGCCGCACCGGCGTCGGCAAGTCCACGTTGCTCGGGGTCGCCACCGGGCTGGTGCCCCGCTTCACCGGTGGCACGCTGAGCGGCCGTGTCCTGCTCGACGGAGAGGACGTGACCCGGACCCCGCCGCGCGAGCGCGCCGACCTGGTCGGCTACGTCGGCCAGGACCCGGCCGCCGGCTTCGTCACCGACACCGTCGAGGAGGAGCTGGCCTACGGCATGGAGCAGCTCGGGCTCACCCCCGGCACGATGCGCCGGCGGGTCGAGGAGACGCTCGACCTGCTCGGCATCGCCGAGCTGCGTGACCGCGACCTCCGCACCCTGTCCGGGGGACAGCAACAACGGGTCGCGATCGGGGCGGTGCTGACGATGCACCCGCGGCTGCTCGTGCTCGACGAGCCGACCTCCGCGCTCGACCCGACCGCCGCGGAGGACGTGCTCGCCACGCTGACCCGGCTCGTGCACGACCTCGGCCTGACCGTGCTGGTCGCCGAGCACCGGCTCGAACGAGTCGTCCCGTTCGCCGACCGGATCTGCCTGCTGACCGGTGACGGCGGGATCCGGGTGGCCGACCCGGCGACCATCCTGGCCGACTCGCCCGTCGTGCCACCGCTGGTCGAGCTGGGCCGCGTCCTCGGCTGGACGCCGCTGCCGCTCGCCGTTCGCGAGGCCCGCCGCGCCGCCCGCGGCCTCGACCTCACCCCGCCGGCGCCACCCACACGCGACCCGGGGGCGGAGCGACTGGTCGGGCGCGGCCTGACCGTGCGACACGGCACCACCGTCGCGGTGCGCGAGGTCGACCTCGACCTGGCCGGCGGCACCGTCACCGCCCTCATGGGCCGCAACGGATCTGGCAAGTCGAGCCTGCTGTGGGCGCTCCACGGTCGGCCGCGGTACGCCGGATCGCTGACCGTGTCGGGCGTCGACCCGGCCGTCGAGGACCCGGCCCGGCGTCGCGAGCTGGCCGGCCTGGTCCCGCAGACGCCGGCCGACCTGCTCTACCTGGAGACCGTGGCCGACGAGTGCGCCGCCGGTGACGGGGGGACCGGACGGTGCCGGGTCCTGCTCGACCGGCTCGCGCCCGGCGTACCCGATTCGACGCACCCGCGAGACCTCTCCGAGGGTCAGCGGCTCGCGCTGGCGCTGGCGCTGGTGCTCGTCGGCCGGCCGGGACTGCTGCTGCTCGACGAACCGACCCGCGGCCTGGACTACCCCGGCAAGGAGGGGCTCTCCGCGATCCTGCGCGACCTGGCCGGGGAGGGGATGGCGGTGCTGGTGGCGACCCACGACGTGGAGTTCGTCGCGCAGGTGGCCGACGAGGTGCTGGTCATGGCCGAGGGCGAGGTGGTCTCGCGTGGCCCGGTGCGCGAGGTGGTCGCGCAGTCGCCGGCGTTCGCGCCGCAGGTGACCAAGGTCCTCGGGGCACCGTGGCTCACCGTCGCCGACGTGGAGGCCGGCCGGTGAGCGGGCGGGTGGACGCGGTCCAGCTCTCGCTGCGGTCCGGTCTGGTGCTCGGCGTCGCGTCGGTGACCGGCCTGATGATGCTCTGCTGGCCGCTGCTGCTCCAGGCCGAGGCGGGTCAGCGGATCGCGCCGCCGTTCCTGTTCCTGGTGCTGCTGCCACTGATCATCGCGGTGGTGCTCGCGGAGATCAGCGAGGGCGGCCTCGATCCTCGGGTGCTGGCGATCCTGGGCGTGCTGAGCGCGGTCAACGCCGTGCTCCGTGCGCTGTCGCCCGGGCTGGCGGGGGTCGAGCTGACGTTCTTCCTGCTGATCCTCGCCGGGCGGGTCTACGGGCCCGGGTTCGGGTTCGTCCTCGGTTGCACCTCGCTCTTCGCGTCCGCCCTGCTGACCGCTGGGGTCGGGCCGTGGCTGCCCTTCCAGATGATCGTGTCCGCGTGGGTCGGGATGGGCGCGGGGCTGCTGCCGAGGCGCTTCACCGGCCGCGCGGAGATCGTGCTGCTGGCGGCGTACGGCATCGTGGCGGCGTACGCCTTCGGGATGCTGATGAACCTCTCCGGCTGGCCGTTCGTGGCCGGTATCGCGGTGCCGGGCGAGGAGAGGTCGCTGTCCTACGTGCCGGGTGCGCCGCTGCTCGAGAACCTGCACCGGTTCCTGCTCTACACGCTGCTCACCTCGACCGGCGGCTGGGACACCATCCGCGCGATCACCAACGCGGTGGGCATCGCCCTGCTCGGTCCCGCCGTACTGACCACGCTGCGCCGCGCCTCCCGCTCCGCGCCGTCGTGCAACCCGCCTAACGGGTCATCCCGGGTCGACCAGCAGGATCCGGTCGTCGGCGGCGGCGGGGGCGCCGCGGCCGTCGCGGTTGGACGTCGTCACCCAGAGCATGCCGTCGGGGGCCGTGACCACGGTCCGCAGCCGGCCGTACTCACCCACGAAGAAGTCCGCGGGGTTTCCGGCCCCGCCGTCGGCGACGTCGACCCGCCAGAGCCGGACCCCGCCGAGCGCGGCCATCCACAGGTGGCCGTCGGCGTAGGCCAGCCCGGACGGTGAGGCCTCACCCGTCGACCACACCACGCGCGGGTTGACGAAATTCTCATCGGGACTGCGGCCCTCGGCCTCGGGCCAGCCGTAGTTCTCGCCGGGCCGGACCAGGTTGAGCTCGTCGAAGGACGACTGGCCGAACTCGCTGGCCCACAGGTTGTCGTCGTCGTCGAACGCCAGACCCTGGACGTTGCGATGGCCGTAGCTCCACACGGGGGAGTCGGGGTCCGGGTTGCCGGGTGCCGGCTCGCCAGCGGGGGTGAGGCGCAGGATCTTGCCGCCGAGGGAGTCGAGGTCCTGCGAGAGCTCGCCGATGCCGGTCTCGCCCGTCGACGCGTAGAGGAACCCGTCCGGCCCGAACGCCAGTCGGCCGCCGTCGTGGATCGCGCCCACCGGGATGCCGTCGAAGACCACCTCGGTGGCGCCGAGGGTGTCGTCGTCGCCGAGCTCGGCACGCAGGATCCGGTTGTCGGTCTCGGTGCTGGCGTAGAAGTAGAGGAGCCGATCGGTGCGGAAGTCGGGGGAGACCGCCACGCCGAGCAGCCCGCCCTCACCCTGCGGGACAGCCTCATCGATCTCGCCGGCGACGACCGGGTCGCCGCCCTCGGGGTCGACGAGGAGCACCCGGCGCGAGTCCCGTTCGGTCACCACGGCCCGGTCGTCGGGCAGGAAGGCCACGCCCCACGGGACGGCGAGACCCGTGGCGACCTCGGCCACGACGCGTGGTGCGTCGGGCTGCTTCGTGGGGCTCGGGTCCTCGGAGCCAGGGGCTGAGGTCGTGGCGGTGACGGTCGACGGGCCGGGGCCTGCGTCGGGGTCCTCGCCGCAGCCGGCCAGCGAGGCGGCCAGCGTCAGCACCACCAGCGTGGTCCCGACCGCGACCCGCCGCACGTCAGCCGATCCGATCGAGGAACTGCAGCAGCAGCTCGTGCACCTGCTCGGGCTGTTCCATCTGGATGAAGTGCGAGCCGCGGAGCTCCACGTACGTCGCGTCCTCCAGCCGCTCGGCCGCGCTCAACAGGTCGCGACGCCCGGCCATCAGGTCGTACGACGCCGCCACGAAGCAGGCCGGCACGTGGATGCGGCTGAGGCGGACGCGAGCGTGGCGCGACGTGCTGAGGGCGAGGTGGAAGTACCAGTCGACCGGGGTGGTGAGGAACTCGCGCACCGCTGTCGCGGCGAGCTCGCGGTCGGGCATCGGGAACATGAACCCGGTCCGGCTGAGCACCGCGATCGTCCTGGTCCCGACGGGAAGCCGCTGCGTGATCGGGGTGAGGGCCCAGCCGCCGTACTTCATCGCGCGGGAGAGGTTGACCGTCACCGCGCGCGCCACCGGCCGGGGCAGCACCCGGAGCGGGGAGAGCATCGTGGCGAAGGTGCCGCCGGGCACTCCCGCCACCGCGAACAGGCCGCTCACGCGCTCCGGATGCGCGACGGCGAGCTCGAACATGGTGTTGACGCCCATCGACCAGCCCAGCAGGACCGCACGGTCGACCCCGAAGTGGTCCATGACCGAGAGCGCGTCCTCGACGAACTCCTCGACCCCCACGCGGTGCGGGTCGGCCGGTCGGTCGGAGCCGCCGGTGCCGCGGTGGTTCCAGCTGACGACGCGTACGCCGCAGTCGGGGTCGAGCAGCGCCGGCCAGGTGTAGGGGCTGGTGCCGAGTCCGTTGCAGAGGACGACGGTCGGGCCCTCCAGGGTGCCCTCGGGATCGTTGGTCCAGACCCGGAGCCGGGTGCCGTCGTCGGAGAGGATGTCCTCGAAGGCCAGTCGGGCATGGGCGGTCGTTGCGGCCGCGGGAGTCGACATGCCTCGATTCTGCCCGAGGGAGCATGACCGATCGGGGAGGTGTCGCCCAGATCACCCTCCAGACCGCTGGCCTGTCATCCGGTGGCGGCGACCGCCTCCACCGGCTCGGGATGCTGCGCCGTACGAACGGGAGCACGGCTGGCGAGGTAGGCCTCGACCTCGTCCCTCTCGATCCGGCGCCGGGTCAGCTCGGTCGTGGCGACCATCGCGTTGCGACACGCGCCCTGCTGGGAGGCGTGTGCCCACAGGTCCAGGAGCGGCAACTTCATGGCTCCGAACCTAGGCAGCCGGGTTTGCGGTGGCGTCAACCGTGTGTGAAGTCTGTGTGAACTAGTCGGGGACGGGTTCGGAGATCGTCCGACCGGACCCGGTGGCCCCGACCGAGGCGACGACCACGCAGGCGACGGCCAGCCACTGGAGCGCCGAGAGGAACTCGCCGAGCACGACGATGGCGGCCAGCGCCGCGGCGGCCGGCTCCACGCTCATCAGGATCGAGAACACCGCCGGGCGGATGGTGCGCAGCGCGGTCAGCTCGCAGCTGTAGGGGATGACCGAGCTGAGCAGTCCGACAGCAGCGCCGAGGGCGAGGATCTTCGGGTCGAGCAGGGCGGCGCCGGCGCCGGCGAGCGCGAGCGGGGAGAGCAGCAGGGTCGCCACGACGCTGGCGATCGCGAGCCCGTCGAGGCCCGGCCAGCGAGTGCCGGTCCGCGCGCTGAGCAGGATGTACGCCGCCCACGCGGCGCCGGCCAGCAGCGCGAACAGCACACCCGGCAGGTTCACGTCGCCCGGTTGCAGGCCGAGCAGCAGCACCCCCAGCGCTGCCAGCCCGACCCAGAGCAGGTCTCGCCGCCGGCGGGACCCGATGACCGCGAGGGTGAGCGGCCCGACGAACTCGATGGTCACCGCGATGCCGAGCGGGATCCGGGCGAACGACTGGTAGATCGCCCAGTTCATGACGCCGAGGGTCACGCCGAAGGCGATCGCGACCAGCCAGTCGTCGCGGCTCCGGCCGCGCAGCGCCGGGCGGGCCACCAGCCCGAGGACCAGCGCGCTGGTCACCAGTCGCAGCCACACCATGCCGGTCGGCGAGATCACGTCGAAGAGGTCCTTCGCGATCGCCGCACCGAGCTGGACGGAAAGAATTCCGATCAGCACCAGCCAGACCGGTGAGAATCGCGTCGCCACCCGGTCAATCTAGGTGCGGGGCTCCTGTCCGCTGCCGGTGGTCCACCCGAGGGGCTTCCGCAATCGACCCGACCACGGAAAGGTGGCGCCATGACCACGTTGTTGATGATCGGCACTCGCAAGGGCCTCTGGCTGGCGTCCTCGGACGACCGGGCTGACTGGAAGGTCACCGGCCCCCACTTCCCGATGGAGGAGGTCTACTCCGTCCTGCTCGACCGGCGAGGTGGAAGCCCGCGGCTGCTGGTCGGGTGCTCGTCGAGCTGGTTCGGACCGCAGGTCCGCCGGTCCGACGACCTGGGCGAGACCTGGACCGAGACCCCCAACGGTGCGATCCGGTTCCCCGAGGACACCGGGCAGACGCTGGCCCGGGTCTGGCAGCTGGTGCCCGGCGTCGAGGACGGCGTCGTCTGGGCCGGCACCGAGCCGGGGGCGATCTTCCGGTCGACCGACCGGGGCGAGACCTTCGAGCTGGTCCGCGGTCTCTGGGACCACCCGCACCGCGCCGAGTGGAACGAGGGGTTCGGAGGCCAGGCGTTCCACACGATCCTCCCGCACCCCACGGACGGTGACCGGGTGCTGGCCGCCATCTCGACCGGTGGCGTCTACCGCACCGAGGACGGCGGGAGCTCGTGGGCGGCGTCCAACACCGGCGTGAAGGCCGAGTTCATGCCGGGGGAGCGGTTCTACCCGGAGTTCGGCCAGTGCGTCCACAAGGTCGCCCGCGACTCGGGTGATCCCGACCGGCTGTACCTCCAGAACCACGGTGGGGTCTACCGCTCCGACGACGGCGGTGCGTCGTGGAACGACATCGCCCCGGGCCTGCCCGCCGAGTTCGGGTTCGCGATGGTCGCCCACCCGACCCGCAGCGGTACGGCGTACACCTTCCCGATCGCGGACGCCGGCGCCCGCTGGCCGGTCGACGGCCGGGCGCGGGTGTGGCGCACCTCCGACGCCGGTGCCTCCTGGTCAGAGCTCGGCGGGGGCAGCCTGCCGGACGAGTTCTACGCCGCGGTGATGCGCGACGCGATGTGCGCCGACGACGGGGATCCCGCCGGGGTCTACTTCGGCGGCCGCAACGGCGTGGTGTGGGGTTCGGCCGACGAGGGCGAGTCCTGGCAGCAGGTCGCCGCGGATCTTCCTGACGTGATGGTCGTCCGGGCTGCGATGATCTGACCATGGCTGCCTTCGAGATGTCCCGGTCCACCACGATCTCGGCTCCGCCGGAGCGGATCCACCCGCTCCTCGACGACTTCCGGGCGTGGCAGCAGTGGTCGCCGTGGGAGGGCCTCGACCCCGACCTGCAGCGCACGTTCACCGGTCCCGAGCGGGGCGTGGGCTCGCACTACGCGTGGAACGGCAACAAGAAGGCCGGTCAGGGGACGATGGAGATCATCGAGTCGACTCCGCACGCCGTGGCAGTCGACCTCCGCTTCCTCAAGCCGTTCAAGGCCACCAACATCACCCGCTTCGACCTCACCCCGACCGCCTCCGGCACTGACGTGGTCTGGACGATGGCGGGCGAGCGCGGCGCAGTCATGGGCCTGATGGGCAAGCTCTACTTCGACCAGGCCGTCGGCAAGGACTTCGACCGTGGCCTCGCCCAGCTGAAGTCGGTCGCCGAACGCGGCTGAGACCTTCGTCAGGAAGGGTCAGGGCAGCCGGGCGAGCGTGTCCACGACGAGCTGGGTCAACCAGTTGATCCGGTCGGGAGCCAGCACGAGCATGGCCACCGCCGTGCCGGTCAGCGCCACGGCGACGCCGTACAGCCGGCGCGATGGTCGCCGCTCGTACTGCGGCGTCCGCGTGCGGTAGATCTCGAGATATGTGTCGTTCGGTGGATAGTTGTCATGTCGTGCGGTCATCGCGCACCCCCGTTCCCGTACGTCGATTGTCCGGCCGCCGGACCCCGATGTCGTCATCAAGAATGTTGAAAATCGCCGCCCGCGGCCCTGGGCAGGTCTCGCCGACGGTGGCGGGGCCCGCCACGGCGCAGCACCCGCATTAGGCTCGGTGGCATGGCCGACGCTCCCGACATCAAGCCCCGCTCCCGCGACGTCACCGACGGGCTGGAGAAGGCGGCTGCCCGAGGCATGTTGCGCGCGGTCGGCATGGGGGACGACGACTGGGTGAAGCCGCAGATCGGCGTCGCGTCGTCATGGAACGAGATCACGCCCTGCAACCTCTCCCTCGACCGGCTCGCCAAGGCCACCAAGAACGGCGTGCACGCGGCCGGCGGTTACCCCCTCGAGTTCGGCACCATCTCGGTCTCCGACGGCATCTCGATGGGACATGAGGGAATGCACTTCTCGCTGGTCTCCCGCGAGGTCATCGCCGACTCGGTCGAGACCGTGATGATGGCCGAGCGGCTCGACGGCTCGGTGCTGCTCGCCGGCTGCGACAAGTCGCTGCCGGGGATGCTGATGGCCGCGGCCCGACTCGACCTCGCGTCGGTCTTCCTGTACGCCGGGTCGATCATGCCCGGGCAGGTCGACGGCGAGGACGTCACGATCATCGACGCCTTCGAGGCGATCGGCGCCTGCCTGGCCGGCAAGATCACCCGTGAGGAGGTCGACCGCATCGAGCGGGCGATCTGTCCGGGCGAGGGTGCCTGCGGCGGCATGTACACCGCGAACACGATGGCGTCGGTGGCCGAGGCACTCGGCATGTCGCTGCCTGGATCGGCGGCACCGCCGGCCGTGGACCGTCGCCGCGACGGCTTCGCCCACCGCTCCGGCGAGGCCGTGGTGGAGCTGCTTCGTCGCGGCATCACGGCCCGCCAGATCATGACCATGGAGGCGTTCGAGAACGCCATCACCGTGGTCATGGCGCTGGGCGGATCCACCAACGCCGTACTCCACCTCCTCGCGATCGCCCGCGAGGCCGACGTCGACCTCACCCTCGACGACTTCAACCGCGTGGGGGACAAGGTCCCGCACCTCGGCGACCTCAAGCCGTTCGGCAAGTACGTCATGAACGACGTCGACAAGGTCGGCGGCATCCCGATGGTGATGAAGGCCCTGCTCGACGCCGGCCTGCTCCACGGCGACTGCCTCACCGTGACCGGCAAGACGATGCGCGAGAACCTCGAGGCGCTGGCGCCGCCGGCCGTCGACGACGACGTGATCCGGGCCATGGACCGACCGATCCACCGCACCGGCGGCATCACCATCCTCAAGGGCTCCCTCGCCCCGGAGGGTGCCGTGGTGAAGAGCGCCGGCTTCGACGAGACGACCTTCACCGGCACCGCCCGCGTCTTCGACGGGGAGCGGGCCGCGCTCGACGCGCTCACTGCCGGGCAGATCACCGCCGGCGACGTGGTCGTGATCCGCTACGAGGGCCCCAAGGGCGGGCCCGGCATGCGCGAGATGCTCGCCATCACCGGCGCGATCAAGGGCGCGGGACTGGGCAAGGACGTCCTGCTCATCACCGATGGCCGCTTCTCCGGCGGTACGACGGGCCTGTGCGTCGGCCACCTCGCCCCCGAAGCCGCCGACGGGGGACCGGTCGCGTTCCTGCGTGACGGTGACCAGATCACCCTGGACGTGCTGAACCGTTCGCTCGACGTGGCCGTCACCGAGGAGGAGTTCGCCTCGCGGCGCGAGGGCTGGCAGCCCAACCCCCCGAAGTACACGCGCGGGGTGCTCGGGAAGTACGCCAAGGTCGTGCAGTCCGCCGCCCACGGAGCCGTCTGCGGCTGACCCCCGTCAGCCACGGGGCGGGCGGGCGCGGACGTTCTGGGAGAGTGGCGCCGTGACCCAGCCGACCCCCTCCGCTGCCGACCTCGATTCCGTCGACTCCCTGGCCCGCTACCGGGACCGGTTCGTGGACGCCGACACCGATCTCGTCTACTTCGACGGCAACTCGCTCGGGAGGCCGCTGCGCGCCACGGCCGAGCGGCTGTCACGGTTCGTCACCGGCGAGTGGGGCGGACGGCTGATCCGGGGCTGGGACGAGTCGTGGATGGACCTGCCGCTGACGGTCGGCGACGACCTCGGCCGCACCGTGCTCGGCGCTGCCCCGGGGCAGGTGATCGTCGGGGACTCCACCACCGTGCTGCTCTACAAGGCCATGCGAGCCGCGGTCGCGGCCCGGCCCGGCCGCACCGAGATCGTGATCGACCGCGACAACTTCCCCACCGACCGCTATGTGGCGGCGGGGGTCGCGGAGGAGTGCGGGCTGACACTGCGGTGGATCGACGTCGACACCACCGCCGGGGTGACCGAGCAGCAGGTGGTGGACGCGGTCGGCGAGCAGACGGCCCTGGTCGTGCTCAGCCACGTCGCCTACCGCTCCGCGTGGATCGCCGACGCGGCCCGCATCACCTCCCGCGCGCACGACGCCGGGGCGCTCGTGCTCTGGGACCTGTCGCACTCCGGTGGCTCGGTCCCGGTCGAGCTCGACGCCTGGCACGTCGACCTCGCCGTCGGCTGCAGCTACAAGTACCTCAACGGCGGACCGGGCGCCCCCGCCTGGCTGTACGCCGCACGCCGGCACCTCGAGACGCTGACGCAGCCGATCCAGGGCTGGCTGGGCGCCACCGACCCGTTCCGGATGGGCCCGACCTACACGCCGGCCGACGGCATCCGTCGCTTCCAGTCCGGGACCCCGCCGATCATGGGCCTGCTGCCACTGCGCGACATGCTGGAGCTGATCGAGGAGGTGGGGATCGACGCGATCCGCGAGAAGTCGATCGCCCTCACGGCGTACGCCGTCCAGCTCAGCGACGAGCTGCTGTCCCCCCTGGGGGTCGAGGTGGCCTCGCCGCGCGATCCGGCGCGCCGCGGTGGCCACGTGACCCTGCTCCACCCGGCGATGCAGGCCGCCACCGAGCAGCTGTGGCGGCGCGACGTGATCCCCGACTACCGCGAGCCGGACGGGTTGCGGATCGGGCTCTCGCCGCTCTCGACCTCGTTCGCCGAGGTGGAGGCGGGCGTGACGGCCGTGCGTGAGGTGCTCTCGACGCTGGGTTGATCCTGACCTAGGGTGATGTGGTCCACGTCACCTCCACCGCGCACCATCCGCGGCCCGGTGGGGGCACCTCTCGGGAAGGTCATCACCTTGATTCGTCGTGTCGTCGTAGGGGCAGGCATCGCCGCCCTCGTCATCCCGGGGGCGTTCGTCCCCGGATCAGCAGGGGCCGAGGACGGTAGCGCCGACCGATTCGTCCAGGCACCCAGCAGTGGCCCCATCGACCCGCAGGTCACCCTGGCCGCACTCGACGACGCGCGCCGCGTCTCCGTCATGGTCGAGATGGAGGGCGCCCCGGTCGCAGTGAGAGAAGCCCGGCGCGGCGCCGAGTTCTCCGCCAGTCGCGACCGCCAGATCCAGCAGTCGCTCCGCTCGATCCAGAACCGTGCTGCCCGCGCCATCGAGGCTGACGGCGGTCGCGTTGAGTCCTACCTCCAGTCCGCCTACAACGGCATCCGCGCGACGGTCACTCGCTCCCAGCTGCCCGCCATCACCGACATCGCCGGCGTCAAGGCAGTCCACGTGATCCCGGTCCACGAGCTCGAGCACGAGGTCTCGGTCCCGTTCCTCGGGGTCCCCCAGGTCTGGGAGAGCTCCGGCTACACCGGTGAGAACGTCAAGGTCGCCGTGATCGACACCGGGATCGACTACACCCACGCCAACTTCGCCGGCCCCGGCACGGTCGAGGCGTACGAGGCGGCCGACGCGGCCGACGTCGCTCCCGCCGACCCCTCCCTGTTCGGACCCGACGCGCCGCGCATCAAGGGCGGCTTCGACTTCGTCGGCGACGACTACGACGCCAACAACCCGGCCTCGGTCGCGGTTCCCGACCCGAACCCGCTCGACTGCCAGGGCCACGGCTCCCACGTGGCCGGCACCGTCGGTGGCAGCGGCGTGAACCCGGACGAGTCGACCTACGACGGCGGCTACGACGCCACCACCTTCGAGCAGGACTTCAAGATCGGGCCCGGCGTCGCGCCGCAGGCCGACCTGTATGCCCTGCGCGTCTTCGGCTGCGGCGGCTCCACCGACGTGACCGTCGACGCCATCGACTGGGCCGTCGCCCACGACATGGACGTCATCAACATGTCGCTCGGCTCGTCGTTCGGCAGCGCCGACGACCCGTCCGCGGTCGCCTCCACGAACGCCGTCGCTGCCGGCGTCGTGGTCGTCACCTCGGCCGGCAACAGCGGCCCCGCGCCCTACATCACGGGTTCGCCCGGTACGGCGCCCGGAGCCGTGAGCGTCGCGGCCGTCGACCCGGCGGAGTCGTTCCCGGGAGCAACCCTCAGCTTCGGTGGCACCACCATCAACTCGATCAACGCCAACGGGGCCGAGCTGCCCCCGGGTCCGCTCACGATCGTCGCGTTGACCGATGACCCCGCGACGCCCGCCAATGAGGCACTCGGCTGCGCCCGCACCGACTACACCCGCGTCGGGATCGTCGACGGTGGCTCGCAGCTCGCCGTCACCCAGCGCGGCACCTGCGCCCGCGTGGCGCGCGGAGTCTTCGCCCAGCAGGCTGGCGCGGCTGCGGTGTCGATGATCAACAACACGGCCGACTTCCCGCCGTACGAGGGCGAGATCACCAGCAACCCCGACACCGGGGAGCAGTACCGCGTCACCATCCCGTTGCTCGGGGTGCGCGGTGTGGTGGGGCCGGCGCCGACCGAGGACGGCGACCAGCTGCTCGCCGCAGACGGTCAGTCGGTCACGCTCGCCTCCTCGACCATCTCCAACCCCGGCTTCCGCGGCTTCGCGTCGTTCAGCTCCGGTGGCCCCCGCCGCGGTGACAGCGGCGCCAAGCCGAATGTCGCGGCGCCCGGCGTGAGCACGCTCTCGACCGACGTCGGGACCGGCTCGGGCGGCACCATCAAGTCCGGCACGTCGATGGCGGCGCCCCACGTGGCAGGCGTCGCTGCGCTCGGTGTCCAGGCCCACCCGGGCTGGACGTCGGAGGAGATCTCGTCCTCCCTGGTCACGACCGCGGACCCGTCCGGGATCGCCGGCTACAAGCTGTCGCGCGGAGGTGCCGGTCTGGTCGACACCTCGCAGGTGGTGCGTGGCACCTCCGTCGCCTACGGCGACGAGACCGCGGCCGCCGGCGGGACGGTGCGGCAGCCCTCGGTGAGCTTCGGCTTCGCCGAGAGCGGCACCACCTTCTCGGAGAGCCGGACCGTGACGGTCGCGAACAAGGGCAAGAAGGCCGTCACCTACCAGGTGTCGACCGAGCGCTCGCCGCAGTCGCAGGACGGCGACGTGACGGTGAGCCCGTCGCGGGTCACGGTCCCTCCGGGCAGCTCACGGACGGTGCGCGTGACGCTCACGGCGCCGGCGACCAACGTGCCGGGCTCGACGACGGGCGGAGACCAGTTCAGCTTCTGGGAGATCTCCGGCAACGTCGTCCTCTCCGGGAAGCGTGCAGCCGACGGGACGCTGCGGGTTCCCTACCTGCTGGTGCCGCGCTCGCTCTCGCAGGTGGACGCCACGGTCGACGCAGACACCGCCACCCTGACCAACGGCGGGGCCATCTCGGGCGACGCGGACTTCTACGCCTGGGGCATCGAGGATGCCCAGGGCGACTCCGGCGTCGACGACGGCGTGGACCTGCGCGCGGTCGGCGTCCAGGCGTTCGACTACCAGTCGACGAAGCTGATGGTGTTCGCGGTCAACACCCACGACCGCTACAGCAATGCCGCGGCCAACGAGCACGACGTCTACGTCGACGCCAACGGCGACGGCACCGACGACTTCATCGTGCTGTCAGCCGACTCCGGTGCAGTGCGTGCCGGTTCGGCGAACGGTACGACGGAGGTCTTCATCGTCAACCTGGCCACCGGCGGCCTCTCCGCGGCCGGCTTCCTCGCGAGCGCACCGACCGACAGCGGCACGGTGCTGCTCCCGGTACGGGCCAGCTCGCTCGGGATGACGGCCAGCTCGCCGGCGTTCGACTACTCCGTGGCGTCCTTCGGCCGTGACGGCGGGTTCGACGTGACCGACACCGCAGGGTCCTACGACCCGTGGTCGCCGTCGTATGCCAGCGACGGGCAGTTCGTGAGCGTCGCCCCCGGTGGGTCCGAGCAGGTCGACGTCGCACCGGGACCGGGTCACGCCGAGACCAGTCCGCTGGGAGTCATGGTCGTCGTCTACGACAACGCCGCCGGAGCGGCCGAGGCCCTGACCCTGCCCGCCGGCTGACCTCAGGCACACCACCCGCCGGTGCCCCGTTCCCGCCAGGAGCGGGGCACCGGTGCTTGGATGGGTCGCCATGGACCTCCGCTTCCCGCCCCCGCTGCGACCCGGTGACCGGATCGGTGTCACCTCACCGTCCTCCGGAGTCGTGGGTGCGGGCGCGGACCGGATCGACTTCGCCACGGACTGGTTGCGCCGGCGCGGCTTCGAGGTCGTGGTGGGGGACTGCATGGACGGGTCCACCCACGTCAGCGCCCCGCGCGAGCAGCGAGCCGCCGAGCTCACCGCCATGCTCGTCGACCCACGCATCCGGGCCGTGGTGCCGCCCTGGGTGGCGTCACCGCGATCGACCTCCTCGACCTGCTCGACTACGACGCGATCGCGGCGGCCGACCCGACGTGGGTCGTGGGCTTCTCCGACTCCACGACGTGGATGGTGCCGCTGACGCTGCGCACCGGGCTGGCGACGCTGCACGGCGACAACCTCGCGGACACGCCGTACGCCGCCCCGGAGGGCTGACCCACTGGCTGGACCTGGCCGCGGCCACCGAGCCGGTGACCCAGCGCGACTCGGGTCTGGTGGGCGACTGGTGGCGGTTCGAGGAGGACACGTCGGCGACGACGTGGAAGCCCGCCGGTGCGGGCGCCTGGGAGGTGCTCGGCGGTGGCACGGTCGACGTGACCGGACGGCTGATCGGCGGCTGCATCGAGGCGATGGGGCCGATCGCCGGGACGGCGTACGGCGACGTCGCCGCGTTCGGCGCGAGCACGGCGACCTCGTGGTCTACGTCGAGGCCGCCGAGGACGAGGCGTTCACCATCTGCCGCCACCTGCACGCGCTGCGGCTGGCCGGCTGGTTCGAGCACGCGGTGGCGATCCTGGTCGGCCGCACCCGCGCACCCGGCAGCGAGGGTGGCTTCGGCCAGCGCGACGCGGTCGTCGACGCGCTCGGCATGCTCGACGTCCCGATCGTGCTCGACGTCGAGATCGGCCACGTCCCACCGCACCTGCCGCTCCTCAACGGCGCGCTGGCCCGGGTGGTCGTCGACGGGGACACCCGCGAGATCACCCAGTCGTGGCCGTGACCCGGTTCAACGAGCACGGCCAACCGATCGGCGACCCGGTCGAGTGAGACGCCCCGCCCGCCGCCGACCCGGGTCCGGCTCGAGGGCCGCTACGTGAACGTCGAGCCGCTCGAGGTCAGCGCACGCCGAGCTCGCTGTGGACGGCGCTCTGCGGACCGGACGACGCGTCGCTCTGGACCTACCGCGCGGACGATCCTCCGGGGGACGTGGCCGGCATGCGACGCCTGGGTCGACGGGTGCCGCGCCCGCCGATTCCCGTCACCTACGCGCTGGTCCCGGCCGACATCGGCACGTCTTGCGGGCGTCGCCAGCTTCTTCCGGATCGACCGGACCACGGTCGATCGGGTCGGTCGAGTGGCTCGACGGCCACTTCGTCCGCGACAGCGACGCCAAGGTGGTCATCTACAGCTGGAACCTGCAGCCGGACCTGATCGAGCGAGCGCTGGCCGGTGGTGCCCGTGGCTACCTGTCCAAGGTGCTCACCGCGACCCGAGATCGCGGCCGCCCTCGAGCGCGTCGTCGACGGCGAGGTCGTGGTCCTCGCCGGCGACCACGAGACCAGCGTCGGATGCCGCCGGTGACTGGCGGGCCGTGCGGCCGGGCTCTCGCCGCGGGAGGCCGAGGTCCTGGCGCTGATCACCCAGGACCTGAGCGACCAGGAGATCGCCGACCGTGCCTACCTCGACGTCGACGCGGTGCAGACCTACGTGCGGTCGGTCTACGCCAAGATCGGCGTCACCCGGCAGGCACAGGCAGTGGTCTGGGGCATCACGAACGGTTTCGAGCCCGACACGGAGCGGCTGATCGATCCCGCACTACGTGTCCGCCCGGCCGGTGCGCCCAGTCCGGTCCAGCCGCAATGTGGGACCGCCGTCCCACCATCCGGGACGCATGGGAGACTCGGCTGACGGCCCGACGAGGCCGGGCGTAGGCTGATCGCATGGAGAAGCTGATTCTCGTACGCACCGGACGCGCCGACTGATCCACCGACCAGCCGACGCGTCGCCCCTCGTTGCTCAGCAACGTGGGGCGTTTTTGTTGGGACAGCAGATGGCACCACCACGGATGAAGGACACAGCCAGATGAGCGAGATGACGGGCGCGCAGAGCCTGATCCGGGCTCTTGAGGCCGCCGGGACCGAGACCATCTTCGGCATCCCGGGCGGCGCGATTCTCCCGGCGTACGACCCCCTGATGGACAGCTCGATCCGCCACATCCTGGTGCGTCACGAGCAGGGGGCCGGCCACGCCGCGCAGGGGTACGCCGCGGCCACCAACCGGGTCGGCGTCTGCATGGCCACCAGCGGGCCCGGCGCCACCAACCTGGTCACCCCGCTGGCCGACGCCCACATGGACTCCGTCCCCATGGTCGCCGTGACCGGACAGGTCGGTGCCGCCGCGATCGGCACCGACGCGTTCCAGGAGGCCGACATCCGGGGCATCACCATGCCGATCACCAAGCACAACTTCCTGGTCACCGACCCGGCCGACATCCCGCGCACGATCGCCGAGGCCTTCTACATCGCCAGCACCGGCCGCCCCGGCCCGGTCCTGGTCGACGTCGCGAAGTCGGCCCTGACGGCGATGACGACGTACGCCTGGCCGAGCGAGCTGCGGCTGCCGGGATACCGCCCGGTGACCCGGCCCCACTCCAAGCAGATCCGCGAGGCGACCCGGCTGATCCTGGAGTCGCGGCGTCCCGTGCTCTACGTCGGCGGCGGCGTGATCCGCGCGCAGGCCAGCGCCGAGCTGGCGCAGCTCGCCGCGCTCACCGGCATGCCGGTCGTCACCACGCTGATGGCCCGCGGCGCGTTCCCCGACAGCCACCCGCAGCACCTCGGCATGCCCGGCATGCACGGCACCGTCGCCGCGGTCGCGGGACTCCAGAAGAGCGACCTGATCATCAGCCTCGGTGCCCGCTTCGATGACCGGGTCACCGGCAACCTCGAGTCGTTCGCCCCCGGCGCGCGCGTCATCCACGCCGACATCGACCCGGCCGAGATCGGCAAGAACCGCCACGCCGACGTCCCGATCGTGGGCGATGCCCGCGAGGTCATCGCCGACCTGGTCGTGGCGCTGCAGGCCGAGTCGGACGCCGGGCACACCGGCGACTACGAGGCGTGGGTCGCCTTCCTGGCCGGGGTGAAGAAGAAGTACCCGCTCGGCTACGACCAGCCCGCCGACGGCTCGCTGGCACCGCAGTACGTCATCGAGCGGCTCGGCGCGATCGCCGGCCCGGACGCGGTCTACGCCTCCGGCGTCGGCCAGCACCAGATGTGGGCGGCGCAGTTCGTCGGCTACGAGAAGCCGAACACCTGGATCAACTCCGGCGGCCTCGGCACCATGGGCTACGCCGTACCGGCCGCGATGGGCGCCAAGGTGGGGCTCGCCCGACACCACGGTGTGGGCGATCGACGGCGACGGCTGCTTCCAGATGACCAACCAGGAGCTGGCCACCTGCGCGATCAACGACATCCCGATCAAGGTCGCGATCATCAACAACGAGTCGCTCGGCATGGTGCGGCAGTGGCAGACGCTGTTCTACAGCGAGCGCTACTGCAACACCGATCTGCACACCGGCGCCGACCGGCGGATCCCCGACTTCGTGAAGCTGGCCGAGGCCTACGGCTGCGTGGGTCTCTCGTGCGACAGCCCGGGGGACGTCGACGCCACCATCACCAAGGCGATGGAGATCAACGACGTCCCCGTGGTCGTCGACTTCCGGGTCCACCGCGACGCGATGGTGTGGCCGATGGTCGCCGCCGGCTCCAGCAACGACGACATCAAGTACGCCCGCGACATCGCTCCCGACTTCGAGGAGGACGACCTCTAAGTGAGCACTCACACTCTCTCCGTCCTCGTCGAGAACAAGCCCGGCGTGCTGGCCCGGATCGCCGGCCTGTTCAGCCGGCGCGGCTTCAACATCGACTCGCTCGCGGTCGGTCCGACCGAGCACCCCGAGGTCTCCCGGATGACCATCGTGGTCAACGTGGAGGACTCCCCGCTCGAGCAGGTCACCAAGCAGCTCAACAAGCTGGTCGAGGTGATCAAGGTCGTCGAGCTCGACACCGCCGGCTCGGTCAACCGCGAGCTGCTGCTGGTGAAGGTCCGCGCCGACGCGGAGACCCGCGGTCAGGTGCTCGACGCCGTCCAGCTGTTCAAGGCGCGCGTCGTCGACGTCGCCCCCGACGCGGTGACCGTCGAGGTCACCGGGAACCCCGACAAGCTGGCCGGTTTCCTGAGCCTGGTCGAACCGTTCGGGATCCGCGAGCTCGTGCAGTCCGGCATGGTCGCCATCGGTCGCGGCTCCCGCTCCATCTCCGAGCGCACCGTGCGCCCGGTCCCGATCCAGGCACCGGCCGCGGTCGGTGCGGCCGCCGCCGTACCCACCCACCATCCCGTCCCGGCGCCACCCCGCGCCGCTCCGGGACACTGACAACGTCACTCACTGCATCACCCAGACCCACCCACCCATGAAGGAGAGCCTCCAGTGGCTGAGATGTTCTACGACGACGACGCCGACCTCGGCCTGATCCAGGGCAAGAACGTCGCCGTCATCGGTTACGGCAGCCAGGGTCACGCACACGCGCTGTCGCTGCGCGACTCGGGAGTCGACGTCCGCGTCGGCCTCCAGGAGGGCAGCGCGTCCCGCGCGAAGGCCGAGGCCGAGGGGCTGCGCGTGCTGACGCCCGCCGAGGCGGTCGAGGAGGCCGACCTCATCGTGGTCCTCGCGCCCGACCAGGTGCAGCGGACCGTCTACGCCAACGAGATCGCGCCGCACCTCACCGAGGGCGACACCCTCGTGTTCGGCCACGGTTTCAACATCCGGTTCGGCTACATCGAGCCTCCCGCGGGCGTCGACGTCTTCATGGTCGCTCCCAAGGGCCCCGGCCACCTGGTCCGACGTGAGTACGTCGACGGTCGGGGCGTGCCGGTGCTGGTGGCGGTCGAGAAGGACGAGTCCGGCAAGGCCTGGGACCTCGCGCTGTCCTACGCGAAGGCGATCGGCGGCCTGCGTGCCGGCGGCATCAAGACGACCTTCGCCGAGGAGACCGAGACCGACCTGTTCGGCGAGCAGGCCGTTCTCTGCGGCGGTGCCAGCCAGCTGGTGATGTACGGGTTCGAGACCCTGATCGAGGCCGGCTACCAGCCCGAGGTCGCCTACTTCGAGTGCCTCCACGAGCTGAAGCTGATCGTCGACCTGATGTACGAGGGCGGCATCGCCAAGCAGCGGTGGTCGGTCTCCGACACGGCCGAGTACGGCGACTACGTCTCCGGCCCGCGGGTCATCACCCCGCAGGTGAAGGAGAACATGGCGCTGATCCTGGCCGAGATCAAGGACGGCACCTTCGCCAAGCGCTTCATCGACGACCAGGACAACGGCGGCAAGGAGTTCAAGGAGCTGCGCGAGAAGGGTGAGTCCCACCCGATCGAGCAGACCGGCCGCGAGCTCCGCAAGCTGATGGCCTGGGTGAAGTCCCACGACTCCGACTACGTCGAGGGCACCGCCACCCGCTGATCCCACGCGCAACGTCATACGGTCCGGTCGCTATAGCGACCGGACCGTATGACGTTGGAGGGGCTACTTCACCTCGGAGCGCAGCACCAGCCGCAGCCCGATGGCGAGCGGGAGCGCCAGCCAGAAGAATCCCGAGACACCCAGCTGTGCCCACTGCTCCGCGTTCGGGACGGCTCCGAACAGGTTGCCCTGGCTGAAGTTGAAGTCCACCCAGGGCTGGATGTCGGCGTACCACTCCTGCGTCGCGGCCAGCAGCGCCGTGAGCGTGCTCAGCACGAACTGGTAGACGAAGTACGCCACGATCGCGGCGGCCGAGTTGCGCAGCAGCAGGCCGAGCATGAATCCGATCATCATGTTGAGCACGGTGGCCAGCACGATCATCGAGAACTGCATGACGCTGATGTCCCACACGGTGGGGACCCCGGCGAGGCTCGAGCCCAGGAGGTTGCCGAGCGCTCCGATGCCGGCAGCGACCAGCATCGAGACCACGCCGATGCCCACGGCGACGGCTGCCTTGGCGCCGATCACCCGGCTCCGGCTGGGGACGAAGGTGAAGGTTGCCAGCCCGGTGCGCTGGCTCCACTCGCTGGTGATCGACAGCATCGCGATCACCGGCAAGATCACCGTCATCGGGATCCCGATGGCGGCTGCGAACGAGTCGTAGGTCAGGGAGGCGTCGTCGGCGAACAGGATCACGGCGCCGGTCGCCAGGACCGAGAGCACGCCGATGCTGACCATCAACCAGAACCCCGACCGGGTGTCGAACATCTTGCGGAGCTCGACGCCGATGATCCGGCTCATCGGGATGGGGCGGACGGCGGGCCGTTCGCGGGGTGCGATCACCGCAGTGTCGGTGGTGGCGGTCAGGGTGCTCATGCTGCTGCTCCTTCGGAGACGTCGTCACGCTGGGATTCCGCGGTGAGCTCGAGGAACATCTCCTCCAGACCGGCGCTGTCCGCGGAGCGCAGCTCGGTCAGGGCGACGCCGGCGGCCAGGGCGATCTGGCCGACCTGCGATGCGTCGGCGTCGGTGTGGAGGGCACCCGACCCGGAGACCGAGGCGCCGACGCCGGCGTCGGCGAGCGCTCCGGCCAGTCGGACGTTGTCGACCGAGGTGACGACAGTGCCGGCGGCGGAGAGGAGCTCCTCCTTGGTGCCCTGCGCGACGATCCGGCCGTTCCCGATCACGACGAGGTCATCGGCGATGACCTCGATCTCGTGGAGCAGGTGGGAGGACAGCAGGACCGTGCCGCCGCCGTCGGCGTAGTCGCGCAGGAGGTCGCGCATCCAGCGGATGCCGGCCGGGTCCAGACCGTTGGCGGGCTCGTCGAGGACCAGGACACCCGGATCGCCGACCAGCGCGCTGGCGATGCCGAGCCGCTGTCGCATGCCGAGGGAGTAGTCACGGACCCGGCGGTCCGCCTCCTTCCCGGTCAGCGACACCCGGTCGAGCATCTGGTCCACCCGGCTCTTCGGGAGCCCCATCGTGAGGGCAGCCAGGGTGAGGATCTCGCGGCCGGTGCGGCCCGCGTGCTGGGCGGAGGCGTCCAGCAGGACGCCGATCTCGAGGCCGGGGTTCGGCAGGTCGGCGTACCGGCCGCCGAGCACCTCGACGTGGCCGGAGGTGGCCGGGGTCAGGCCGACCATGATCCGCATGGTGGTCGACTTGCCGGCGCCGTTGGGGCCGAGGAAGCCGGTCACGCGACCGGGTCGGGCGGTGAAGGAGACGTCGTCGACGGCGGTGACGCCGCGATAGCTCTTGGTCAGGTGGTCAACAGTGATCATGGGTTGAAGCCTCGCGGTGGGGCGGGTCCCACCACATCGGGGACGACACCCGAGGCCACCCCGGCCCGACCCTGGTCCGGTCGTCGGGGTCGACCCCGGGCCGCTCTTCTGGCCGTGGTCCGCCGCCGTAAGGTGCGGGGTCGCTCGCCGCGGGCGCTGGACGCGGCCACCTCGGCGACGCGCGCTGCACGGGTCTCATCCCGCTTCGCGAGCACGATCCAGGCGAGCGCCTGCTTGCGCGCCGACGGTGGGAAGGCGTCCCAGTGCTCGCGGGCACCGGGACGGGCGGCGAGCGCGGCGGCGAGGTCGTCGGGTACGACGAGGTCCTCGACGTCGTCCATCAGCGTCCACATCCCGCTGTTCCGGGCCGCCTCGACCGCAGCCTGCCCGGCGGGCTCCATCCGGCCGTCGGCCTCGAGCGCGGCCACGCGCACCTTGTTGCGGCGGGTCCACACGCTGCCGGGGCGGCGGGCGGCGTACCACATCATCGTGCGCTGGTCGTCGACCGTGCGTTGGGTCGAGTCGACCCACCCCCACCGCAGTGCCTCGACGACCGCCGCGTCGTAGTCGAACGCGGCCAGGCCCGTCGACTGCTTGTGGGTGACCAGCCAGACACCGGGGGTGTCGGCGTGGTGGGCGGCGAGCCAGGCCGACCACTCAGCGAGGTTCTCGGGCTCGAAGCCGCTCCGCGTCGTCCTGTACTCCCATGGCCCCGATCATGCCCGGAACAGACCACCGGGTGGCGCTGTTGACCCGGCATGCGCATCGAGATCTGGTCCGACGTCGTCTGCCCGTGGTGCTACATCGGCAAGCGCCGGCTGGAGACCGCCCTGGCCGACTTCGACCACGCCGACGAGGTGGAGGTGGTTTGGCGCTCCTTCCAGCTCGACCCGTCCTCGCCCCGCGAGGCGACCGGGACCATCGCCGAGCACCTCGGCCACAAGTACGGCGGCGGCGTCGACGCCGGTCGGCAGATGATCGCCAAGGTCTCGCAGGTGGCGGCAGAGGAGGGACTGGCGTTCAGCTACGCCGACGCCCAACGCGCCAGCACCGTGGACGCCCACCGATTGCTCCACCTGGCCCTGGCCGAGGGTGGACCCGAGCGTCAGGGGGCGCTGAAGGAACGGTTGCTCGAGTCGTACTTCGTGCGTGCCGAGAACCCCGCTGACACCAGTGTGCTGCGGGCGGTCGCCGTCGCGGCCGGGCTGCCGCAGCAGCGCGTCGACGACGTGCTCGCCTCCGACGAGTACGCCGACGCGGTGGACGCCGACCAGCAGCAGGCGGTCGCGTACGGCGCCAGCGGCGTGCCGTTCTACGTGGTCGACCAGAAGTTCGGCGTGTCCGGCGCCCAACCGGCCGAGGTGTTCGGCCAGGTGCTCGAGCGGGCGTGGCACGAGTCCCATCCCGGCGTGCAGGTGCTGGCGACCGGCGACGCCTGCGGACCGGAGGGCTGCGCCGTCTGACCACACTCTGGCGCCGTGCCGGCCGTGAGTTAGGCTGAAAGGGCACAGCGTCGTGCGACCTCACTCCCACTGCAACGCGAGGACCCCGCTGTGACGACAACCGACCACGCCAAGCCCGTCGTACTCATCGCCGAGGAGCTCAGCCCGGCCACCGTCGAGGCGCTCGGACCGGACTTCGAGATCCGCACCTGCAACGGCGCCGACCGCGCCGAGCTGCTGCCCGCCATCGCTGACGTCGACGCGATCCTGGTCCGGTCCGCGACCAAGGTCGACGCGGAGGCGCTCGCCGCCGCGACCCGGCTCACGGTGATCGCCCGCGCCGGTGTCGGCCTCGACAACGTCGACGTCAAGGCCGCGACCCAGTCCGGCGTGATGGTCGTCAACGCGCCGACCTCCAACATCGTCAGCGCCGCCGAGCTCGCCGTCGCCCTGATGCTCGCCGCCGCCCGCCACGTCGCTCCGGCCCACGCGGCGCTGAAGAATGGTGAGTGGAAGCGCTCGCGCTACACCGGCATCGAGCTCTACGAGAAGACCGTCGGCATCGTCGGTCTCGGCCGGATCGGCGTCCTCGTCGCGCAGCGGCTCAGCGCCTTCGGCATGAACGTGATCGCCTACGACCCCTACGTCCAGGCGGGTCGTGCCGCACAGATGGGCGTTCGCCTGGTCGACCTCGACACGCTCCTGGACGAGTCCGACTTCATGAGCGTCCACCTGCCGAAGACCCCGGAGACGGTCGGCCTGATCGGTGCCGAGCAGCTCGCCAAGGCCAGGCCCTCGCTGGTGCTGGTGAACGCGGCCCGCGGTGGCATCGTCGACGAGGGCGCGCTCTACGACGCCCTCAAGACCGGTCGCATCGCCGCCGCCGGACTCGACGTGTTCGCGCAGGAGCCGTGCACCGACAGCCCCTTGTTCGAGCTCGAGAACGTCGTCGCCACGCCTCACCTCGGCGCGTCGACCGACGAGGCACAGGAGAAGGCCGGCGTCGCGGTCGCGAAGTCGGTGCGGCTCGCGCTCTCCGGTGAGCTCGTGCCGGACGCGGTCAACGTCCAGGGTGGCGTCATCGCCGAGGACGTCCGCCCGGGCATTCCCCTCACCGAGAAGCTGGGCCGGATCTTCACCGGCCTCGCCGGCGAGGCCGCTCAGCAGATCGACGTCGAGGTGCGCGGTGAGATCACCGAGTACGACGTGAAGGTGCTCGAGCTGGCGGCGCTCAAGGGCGTCTTCTCCGACATCGTCGAGGACCACGTGTCCTACGTGAACGCGCCGCTGCTTGCGGCCGAGCGTGGCACCGCCGTACGCCTGGTCACCGAGGCTGAGAGCCCCGACCACCGCAACCTGATCACCATCCGCGGCACCCTCGCGGACGGGTCGCAGGTCTCGGTGAGCGGCACGCTGATCGGGATCGCGCAGCGGGAGCGGCTGGTCGAGGTCAACGGCTTCACCGTCGACCTCGAGCCCACCGACCACCTCGCCTTCTTCACCTACGAGGACCGGCCGGGCATGGTCGGTACCGTCGGCGGGATCCTCGGTGACGCATCGGTCAACATCGCCGGGATGCAGGTGTCGCGGGCGGCCAAGGGTGGCTCCGCGCTGGTCGCCCTCTCGGTCGATTCCCCGATCCCCGTCGAGACCCTTGCCGAGATCGAGAACGCCATCGACGCGACCGCGGTCCGCGCGGTCAGCCTGGTGTGAGCACCGGGGCCGTTCCGCGCCGCACCCTGACCGACCTCGGGCCGGTCGCCCAGCTGCGGGCCGGACGGCTCACTCGCCGACTCACCCAGCTGTACGTCGGGCTGGTGCTGTACGGCGCCTCGCTGGCGCTGATGGTGCGGGGCGACCTCGGGCTCGCGCCGTGGGACGTGCTGCACTCCGGGTTCATCCGGCACGTGCCGATCACGCTCGGCCAGGCCGTCGTGCTGTTCAGCTTCGTGGTGCTGCTGCTGTGGATCCCGCTGCGGGAGGTGCCCGGTCTCGGCACCGTGTCGAACGCGATCGTGGTCGGTCTCGCGGCCGACCTGACCCTCGCCCTGCTCGAGCGGCCCGACGGGATGGCGCTGCGGATCGGGTTCATGGTCGCGGGCGTGGTGCTGAACGGGTTGGCGACCGCCCTGTACATCGGGGCCCAGTTCGGTCGCGGCCCGCGCGACGGGCTGATGACCGGCCTGGTGCGGCGTACCGGTGGCTCGCTGCGGCTGATCCGCACCGGGCTGGAGGTCTCGGTCGTGCTGATCGGGCTGCTGCTCGGCGGGGCGCTCGGTGTGGGCACGGTCATCTATGCGCTGGCGATCGGCCCGCTGACCCAGCGGATGCTGCCGGCCTGGATCGTCCCCGTGGGTGCACTTCCCGACCCTGTCTGACCTCGCGGGCATGATGGGCAGGTGCCCCTGGACGTCGAGCTCGCGGAGATCCGCGACTTCCTCACGTCCGTGCCGCCCTTCTCGGACCTGCCGGCTTCCGAGCTGACGACCCTGCCGGCTCGGCTCGTCGTCGAGTATCGACGCCGGGGTGCGGTCGTGCTGGGTGCGGGGGAGACCCCGACCGGGCTCTACGTCGTCCGCTCCGGGGCCGTCGAGGCCCGCGATGGCGACGGCGTCCTGGTGGACCGGGGCGGGGCGGGGACGCTGGTCGGCGAGAGCGTGCTCACCGGTGCTCCCCAGCTGGCCGTCACCGCCTACGAGGACACCCTGCTCCTGGTCGTCCCGGCCGAGGTGATCGTCGAGCTCGCCGCCTCACACCCGGGTCTGGCTGCCTACCTGGCCGGACACGGCCTGCGGCGCCGGCCCGAGCGTGACGAACCACCGGCCGCGCGGGTCACCGCAGGCGAGATCGCGGTCCGGCCGCCGGTGGTCGTCGAGGTTGGATCGACGGTGGCAGACGCGGCCCGGTTGATGACCGACGAGGGGATCGCGTCGCTGCTCGTGGTCGAGGGCGACCACCTGGTGGGCATCCTCACCGACCGTGACCTGCGGAGCCGGGTGCTGGCGGCGGGACGCGACCCCGCGACGAGCGTGGGAGAGGTGATGACCGCCGACCCGGTCACCACGGGCCCCGACGCGATGGCCGTCGAGCTGCAGCTGGAGCTCGTGCGCCACCACATCCACCACCTGCCGGTGCTCGTCGACGGCAGGCCGGTGGGCATGGTCAGTGCCACCGACCTGCTGCGCCTCGAGCGCGACAATCCCGTCCACCTCGGCAGCGAGGCGGCTCGTGCCGAGACCATCGACGAGGTGGTGCAGGTCGCGCAGCGGCTCGGCCGCCTGGTGGAGGGTCTCGCCCGACGCGGCTCCACCGCCCTGGACGCCGGTCGGGTGGTGACCGCGGTCGGCGACGCCATCGAGCGGCGGCTGCTGACCCTCGCCGAGGCCGAGCTCGGCCCGGCTCCCGTGCCGTGGGCGTGGGTCACCCTCGGGTCGAGGGCGCGCTTCGAGCAAGCCCTCGGCGGCGACCAGGACCACGCCCTCGTGCTCCACGACGACCACGATGCCGACGACCCCGCCCAGTCGGCGTACTTCGAAGCGCTGGCGGAACGCGTCTCGCTGGGGCTGGAGCAGGCTGGCTTCCCGCTGTGCCGGGGCGAGAAGATGGCGACCAACCCACGGTGGCGCAAGCCCCTCGCGAGCTGGTTGGCGCAGGTCTCACGCTGGGTCACCGTGCCCGATCCCGACGCGGTGTTCGACTCCAGCGTCTTCTTCGACCTGCGCCACCTCGCCGGCGACGCCACGCTCAGCGCTGCTCTGACCCGCCACCAGCGGGAGGCCGCGTCGGGTTCGCCGTGGTTCCTGACGCACCTCGCCACCCATGCCGCACGCCGGCCCGTGCCCGTGGGCTTCCTGCGCGGTCTGGTGGTCGAGCGGTCCGGTGAGCACCGCGACACGCTCGACCTCAAGGCCGGCGGATTGATGGTCCTGGTCGAGATCGCCAGGGTCCAGGCGCTGGCAGCGGGCTCCCCGGCGACCGGCACCCTGGCCCGCCTCGACGACGCCGCGGCAGCCGGGACCCTGAGCGGCCCGCTGGCCACCGACCTGCGCGACGCCTGGGAGTTCATCGCCGAGCTGCGGCTGCGGCACCAGGCTGCCCAGGTGAGCGCCGGCGATCGCCCCGACAACCGGGTGGTGCCCGGGACGCTGGGCTCGTTCGAACGTCGCCAGCTGCGCGGTGCCTTCGGTGTCATCCGTGCCGGGCAGGCGGCGCTCAGCGTGCGCTACCCCGGGAGCGCGACCTCGTGACACCCGAGGACCACACCCTGCTCGCGGACCTGCCGTTGCTGGCCGTCGACCTCGAGACCTCCGGCCTGTCGCCCGAGAGCGAGCGGGTGCTGGCGGTGGGGTGGGTGCCGGTGGACGGTCACCGGATCTCGCTGAGCGGGGCCCGACGAGTCGTCGTCCGCGATCCCACCGGCCCGGGGGAGGCCGTGATCATCCACCAGCTCACCCATGACGACCTGTCGGCCGGCGTACCTCTTGCCGAGGCGCTGGGGGAGCTGCGCTCAGCCATCTCGGGCCGGGCGCTGCTCGCCCACCACGCCCCCTTCGACCTCGCCTTCCTGCGCGCCGCCTTCCGCTCCGTCGGGGAGGAGCCCCCGGCGTTCCCGGTGGTGTGCACCCTCGACCTGCAGCGCCGGGTGCTGGCGCGTCGGGGCCAGGAGCTCACACCCGGGGCGCTGCGGCTCTGGCGCGCCCGTGAGCGCTTCGGGCTCGCTGCTGCTCCGGCCCACGACGCGCTGGGTGACGCGCTCGCGTGCGCCGAGCTCTACCTCGCGCAGGTCGCCGAGCTCGACCCTGCCGCGCGCCTGACCCTGCGCCACGTACGCCGCCACGACAGCGGGCTGTCGGCGGCCTGGCGGCGCTGGCGGGGTCGGCTGCGGCGTCGCTGGCGACGGCTGCGTGGCTCCGGGCGTTCGGTCAGCGCCGCGTCGCGATGAGGGTCGAGGCGTCGGAGGCGACCATGACCTCGACGGTCGTGAAGCGCTCGTCGGTCAACCACTCCTCACGGAGCGTGTCGACGCGGCCGTTGAAGACCGGTGGCCACATCGCACAGGGCACGAAGTCGTCGAGCACCACGATGCCGCCTACCTCGACGAGGCCGACCACCGCATCGGGCCGGACCGACTCCGGCTCGCCGGAGTCCAGGTAGAGCAGCGAGAACGGGCCGGCGTCGGTCAGCGTCGACCAGTCGGCCGAGCGGACCTCCACCTGCGGGTCGTCGACGAAGATCTCGGCGGCCGCGCCGGCCAGCTTCGGATCCAGCTCGGCGGTCAGGATCCGGGCACCGTTGCGGACGCCGGACCGCAGCCAGGCGGTGCCGACCCCGGTGCCGGTGCCGAACTCGGCCATCGTCCCGTCGCGGGTCGCGGCGAGGGTGGCCAGCAGCCGGCCGGTCTCGTTGCGGCAGAACGACACGTAGCCGGCCCTCCGGGAGACGTCGAACGCACGCCGGACGACGTCGGGCAGCTCAGGGGGGGCGCTCATGTCGCGAAGTCTCTCATTCCGGTACTGCCGTCTCGCATTGCGAACAGCTGGTGATATTCAGTGCCACGGCCGGCGTCCTCGGCGTACCGTGGCCTCACCATGCGGAGCGTGTTCGTACTTATCGTTCGCCGCGGCGAGGCCTGACAAGCGGGCCACCTCGTCGCGGAGTTCGGCGTTGCGGGCCCCTTGATCCTCAAGAAAGCTTCATCGCCTCCGCGGCGGGTCCGCCAGCAAGTTCCGCGCAACCCGCACTCTCCTGGAGACACACCCTCGTCGTCGCGTGATCCGCGACCGCCTCGGTGTTCCCGCTGCGGAGTCGTCGTCGACATCGACGACTCATCCACACCAGGAGACAGCCATCATGTATGAGATGTACCCCGACTGGGGCCCAGCCAGCCACCACCCCGACAACCCGCACAGCTACGAAGCCGTGCAGGAGTCGCTCGACCTGCGGGACAACGGCGGCCAGCGCCCGGACGACAACTAACCTCGGCGTCCATGACGACTTCCCACACGATCGCGGTCATCGGCGGCGACGGTATCGGTCCCGAGGTGACCGCCGAGGCCCTCAAGGTCCTCGAGGCCGTGTCCGACGCCACCTTCGAGCAGACCAGCTACGACCTCGGCGCCGAGCGCTACCTCGCGACCGGCGAGGTACTGCCCGACTCCGTGCTCGCGGAGATCCGCGGGCACGACGCGATCCTGCTGGGGGCCGTCGGTGGCAAGCCCGGTGACCCGAACCTGCCGCCCGGCATCCTGGAACGCGGGCTCCTGCTGCGGCTGCGCTTCGCGCTCGACCACTACGTCAACCTGCGGCCGTCGCGGATCTTTCCCGGCGTCACCACGCCGCTGTCCGAGGGCGTGCTCGCGAAGGGCGACGTCGACTTCGTCGTCGTCCGCGAGGGGACCGAAGGTCCCTACACCGGGAACGGGGGAGCGGTCCGGGTCGGGACGCCCCAGGAGGTCGCGACCGAGGTCTCCCTGAACACCGCGTTCGGGGTGGAGCGCGTCGTCCGCGACGCGTTCGCCCGCGCCGCGGCCCGGCCCCGCCGGAAGCTGACCCTGGTCCACAAGACCAACGTGCTCGTCCACGCCGGCGCCGTCTGGAGCCGCATCGTCGGTGAGGTGGCCGCCGAGTTCCCCGACGTCGAGGTCGACTACCTCCACGTCGACGCCGCGACCATCTTCATGGCCACCGACCCCGCCCGGTTCGACGTGATCGTGACCGACAACCTCTTCGGCGACATCATCACCGACCTCGCGGCCGCCGTGACCGGTGGCATCGGGTTGGCGGCGAGCGGCAACATCAACCCCGACCGCACCGCCCCGTCCATGTTCGAGCCCGTGCACGGCTCGGCGCCCGACATCGCCGGCCAGGGCATCGCCGATCCGACCGCCGCGATCTTGTCGGTCGGGCTGCTCCTCGACCACCTGGGGTACGCCGACGCGGCCGCCCGGGTCGAGAAGGCCGTCATCGCCGACCTCGCCGACCGAGTACCCGGCACCTCCCGGCGTACCGCTGACGTCGGCGACGGCATCCTCTCCCGCCTGTAGGTTTCAATGCGGGTTTCCCCGGATATCCGGGGAAGTGGTGGGTTCTCGGCCGAAACTTGGGCCGAGAAGGCACAAGTTCCCCGGATATCCGGGGAACCCGGACCAGCGCCCTTCCCCCCACACCACCCTTCGATAGGTTGACCCCATGGAGATCAGCACCACCGAGAACCCGCAGCAGGTCGACGACGGCCGGCTCGCCGAGATCCTCGCGAACCCCGGTTTCGGCATCCATTTCACCGACCACATGTTCACGGTCGAGTGGACGCCGGAGGCCGGCTGGCACGACGCGCGGATCACGCCGTACGGACCGCTGACGCTCGACCCTGCGACGGCGGTGCTGCACTACGCGCAGGAGACGTTCGAGGGGATGAAGGCCTTCCGCCACGATGACGGTTCGGTCTGGACGTTCCGGCCGGAGCAGAACGCGCAGCGGATGATGCGCTCGTCCCACCGGCTCGCGCTCCCGGTGCTGGAGGAGGCTGACTTCGTCGCGGCAGTCGACGCGATCGTCACCCAGGACCAGCGGTGGGTGCCCGACAGTGAGGGCGAGAAGAGCCTCTACATCCGGCCGTTCATGATCGCCACCGAGGCGTTCCTCGGCGTCCGCCCGGCCCAGCACGTCACGTTCATGGTGATCTGCAGCCCGGCCGGCGCCTACTTCAAGGGCGGCGTCAAGCCGGTCACGCTCTGGCTCAGCGAGGACTACACGCGCGCCGGCCGCGGCGGCATGGGCGCTGCCAAGACCGGGGGCAACTACGCGAGCTCGTTGGTCGCGCAGCAGGAGGCGACCGAGCAGGGCTGCGACCAGGTCGTCTTCCTCGACGGCCAGGAGGGCCGGTACGTCGAGGAGCTCGGCGGCATGAACCTCTACTTCGTCCACGCCGACGGCCACATCGTCACCCCCGAGACCGGCACCATCCTCGAGGGCATCACCCGCGCCAGCATCATCGAGCTCGCCGGCAAGCTCGGTCACCAGGTCGAGGAGCGCAAGTTCTCCATCGACGAGTGGCGCAGCGGTGTCGAGTCAGGCGAGATCGTCGAGATCTTCGCGTGCGGCACCGCCGCAGTCGTCACCCCGGTCGGCAGCCTGAAGTGGGCCGGCGGCCAGACCCCGGCCCCGGCGAGCACCGATCTCACGATGAAGATCCGCCAGTCGCTGGTCGACGTCCAGTTCGGCCGTGCGGACGACGCCTTCGGCTGGATGCACCGGGTCCTCTGACGAGCAGCTCCGACTAGGCCCGCAGCAGCGCGGCGGCCTGCTTGGTGGTCGCGACCTGTTCGACGAGGTGGGTCCGGGCGAACACCACGTTGTGCTGGAAGGTGCGCGCCAGGTCCCGCGCGACGGGAACCAGGCCGTGCTGCTTGAGGAACACCGCGACGTCGGTGTCGAGCCACTGGCCCTCCCACGTGGTCTCCCGCTCGACCTCGATGTGTACGGCGTCGATCCGGTCGAACACCTCGGAACCGGCCTGCAGGACGACGCCGCTGGCGCCCTCCACGTCGATCCACGCGACCGCACGCTCGCCCTCGGCGAGGTCCACGACGTCGTCGAGCCGCACGCTGGGAACCGTCACCTCGATCTGGTCCGCGGTCTCCTTGTGCATCCCGAGGGAGGCCATGTGGTTGGTGAGCTCCCGCTCCCGGCCGGCGACGTCGGTGGGGAGGTTCAGCTGGATCTCGCCGGTGACAGGTCCCACCGCGAGGTGGCGGTAGTCGACCCGGGTCTCGGCGAGCTCGGCGGCGTACTTCGCGTGGACGTAGGGGTTGGCCTCGAAGGCGATCACGCGCGCGTCGGGCAGCTTCTGCGCTGCCCATTGGCTGAAGCTCGCCTCGTGGGCACCGATCTCCAGCACCAGGGCCGGGTCGATGCGGCGGCACAGCCGTCGGAAGTAGCGCACGAGGCGGGCCTGCTGCTCCGGCCGCGGGATGCCGGACTGGCGTGCCATGGCCGCCCAGGTGCGTGAGAAGGCGAGGTACTGGGCCCGGTCCGCAGCCGCCCCGGGTTCCGATGCGGGGGCGGCCCCCGCGGGCGCAGCCCCGTGGTCGGCGGCGGAGGCCTCGTTCTCGTCGGACATGACTGGTCCCTGTGGTCGGTGGCGGTGCTCGCACCGTACCCGGCCCGTGCCGCGACCCGTGGCGCGGCAATGGCGTTGGTCGCTCGAACGCGCCTGGCGCGCTTGTAACCTCGTGGGGTGACCATCTCCCCGCAACAGCCCCCGCCCGGGCTGAAGGTCGGCGGCTACACGCTGCTCTCCCGGCTGGGCGAGGGCGGGATGGGCGTGGTCCACCTCGCCCGTCGCGACGACGGTCACCGGGTCGCGCTGAAGGTGCTGCGACCGCACATCGTCGGTGACGACGAGGCCCGCGCCCGGCTGGCGCGCGAGGTCAGCTCGCTGACCCGGATCCGGAGCCGCTGGGTGGCCGAGATCGTCGACTCCGACCCGTGGGGCGAGATCCCGTACGTCGCGACCCGCTACGTGCCCGGCCTCTCGTTGCACGAGTACGTCGCCGAGGAGGGTCCGATCCGCGGCGACAACCTCCGCTGGTTCGCGGAGTGCCTGGCGGAGGGGTTGGGCACGGTGCACGCCGTCGGCGTGCTCCACCGCGACGTGAAGCCCTCCAACGTGCTGATGGAGGGCCGGACCCCGATCCTCATCGACTTCGGACTGGCCCGGGTGGCCGACGACCCCAAGCTGACCCACACCGGTTGGCTGCTGGGCACTCCGGGCTACCTCGCGCCGGAGATCCTGCACGGCGACGACGCGAGTGCAGCCTCCGACATCCACTCGTGGGCGGCGACGGTGGCCTTCGCCGGCACCGGTCGGCCGCCGTTCGGGCGGGGCCCGTCGATGGCGATCATGGACCGGGTACGCCGCGGCGAGCACGACCTGTCGGGTCTGCCCGACGACCTGCGCCGGGTCGTGGGCGCCGCCCTCGACCCGGACCCGGCGAGGCGCCCGACCCTCGACGCGCTGCGCGACTGGCTGGTCGGCGGCGCGATGCCGGTCGCGGTCTCCACGGCGCCGGCGGCCCCTCCCGACGACCTCTACACCGTGCCCCTCGCGCTCGCGGCGTCAGCGCACGAGCGGACGATCAGCTTCTTCGACGACGACGAGGAGGACGAGCCCGACGGTGCCACCCGGTTGTTCGACGAGGACGTCCCCGCGCCCCGGGTGGCTCTCGCCGAGCGGTCACGTCGCGCCCTCCTGCTGGTGGCGCTCGGGCTGGCCGCGTCGACCGCCGTGACGGCGTACCCCTGGCTGGCACTGGTGCTGATCTCGCTGCTGACCTGGTTGTTCCGCGGCGCCTCGCTCGCCGCCACCGCGGCCGGCGCGCGACGCAACCTCCGCGGGGCGAAGTGGTACGACGGTCCGCAGCTGCTCCTGGCCTCGCCCTGGCACGTCGTGCAGGCGATCCCGGGCGCGGGCCTGCTGCTGGTGTGGAGCCTCGGCCTGGGCCTGGCCTGCGCGCTCATCTGTTACGCACTCACTGCGGGCGTGCAGGTGACGCTGTTCGCGAGCGGGGTGGTGAGCGTGCTCGCGCTCTGGCTCGGCCCGGGTGGCTCCCGGTTCCGTGGCCCGGTGTCGCGCATGGTCAACCCGCTCTGCCGCAGCCTCGGCACCTGGGTCGCGCTGTGGGTGGTGGTCGTCGGCGGCTCGATCGCGCTCGGCATCGTCGCGCAGGACCAGGGGACCGACTGGGCGCCGTTCGGGAGTCCGCTCACCAGCTTCAAGTGATCGGATGGCGAGAAGGCCGTCTCGCGCTGCGGGCGGTCGTGTCACACTGGCTGGCATGAGCAAGCGGACGGGCATCATTCCCTAGCGCGTCGACATCCTTCGACGCGCCGACCTCCTGTACCCACGGGAGGTTTTTTGTTGCCCGACCACCGACCAGTTGAGCCCCGGAGAGAGACATGGACCTGCACGCGGACTTCCACGTCTACGACACGACCCTGCGCGACGGCGCCCAGCAGGAGGGGCTGAACCTCTCGGTCGCCGACAAGCTGAGCATCGCTCGCCACCTCGACGGGCTCGGCGTCGGCTACATCGAGGGCGGCTGGCCGGGAGCCAACCCCAAGGACACCGCCTTCTTCCGGCGGGCGGTCGACGAGCTCGACCTGCACCACGCCAAGCTCGCCGCCTTCGGCGCCACCCGCCGTGCCGGCGGCAACGCCGCCGACGACCCGCTGGTCGCCGCGCTGCGCGACTCGGGCGCCAGCGTGGTCACCCTGGTGGCCAAGTCCCACGACCGCCACGTCGACCTCGCGCTGCGCACCACGCTCGAGGAGAACCTCGCGATGATCCGCGACACCGTCTCCCACCTGCGGGCCGAGGGGCAGGAGGTCTTCCTCGACGCGGAGCACTTCTTCGACGGCTACCGCGCCAACCGCGACTACGCGCTCGAGGTGCTGCGCACGGCGTACGACGCCGGCGCCTCGGTCATCGCCCTGTGCGACACCAACGGCGGCATGCTCCCGGACTGGGTGTCCGACGTGGTCCACGACGTCGTGGAGACCACCGGCGTCCGGGTCGGCATCCACTGCCACAACGACACCGGCTGCGCGGTCGCCAACACCCTCGCGGCCGTCGACGCTGGCGCGACCCACGTGCAGGGCACGATCAACGGGTACGGCGAGCGCACCGGCAACGCCGACCTGGTCAGCGTCGTGGCCAACCTGGAGCTCAAGCTCGACCGGCAGGTGCTGCCCCAGGGGCTGCTCGCCGACGCGACCCGGATCGCCCACGCCGTCGCCGACGTGACCAACTTCCCGCCGGCCAGCCGGCAGCCCTACGTCGGCACGAGCGCGTTCACCCACAAGGCCGGCCTCCATGCGAGCGCGATCAAGGTCGACCCGAACCTCTACCAGCACATGGACCCGACCGGCGTCGGCAACGACATGCGGCTGCTGATCTCCGACATGGCCGGCCGTGCGTCCATCGAGCTCAAGGGCCGCGAGCTGGGCTTCGACCTCTCGGGCGACCGGGACCTGGTCGCCCGGGTCACCGACCGCGTCAAGGCGCTGGAGTCGCGGGGCTACACCTTCGAGGCGGCCGACGCCTCCTTCGAGCTGCTGCTCATCGAGGAGGTCGAGGGCGTCCGCACGTCGTACTTCGAGGTGGAGTCGTGGCGGGTCATCACCGAGACCCGGCCCGGTGCCGAGGCGATCTCGGAGGCGACCGTGAAGTTGCGGTCGCACGACGTCCGTTACGTCGTCACCGGTGAGGGCAACGGCCCCGTCAACGCGCTGGACCAGGCGTTGCGCGAAGCGATCGGGCAGGCCTATCCGGAGGTCGCGAAGTTCGAGCTGATCGACTACAAGGTGCGGATCCTCGACCAGGGTCACGGCACCGACGCGGTGACCCGCGTGCTGATCGAGACCTCGGACGGCGAGTCCTCGTGGGTCACGGTCGGCGTGGGCGCCAACGTGATCGAGGCGTCCTGGGGTGCGCTGGTCGACGGCATGACCTTCGGCCTGCGCCGCCAGCACCGGCCTTGATCAGCCGCCTGACTCGTCCGCGATGCCGCGCGCGTCGAGGGCCTCGCCGGTCGCCCGGGCATGGGCGACCGAACGGATCACCAACGGCACCAGGCGCGCGCGGGGGTCCCGCTCCAGCCCACGGGCACGCGCGGCGTCGCCGGTCTGTCGAGCGAGGTCGAGCGTCGTGGGCACCGCGCGGAGCATCAGCGCGAACGCCAGCGCGACCCGCTCCGGGTCGGCGCCGAACCGCCGCAACGGACCGAGTGCGCGGGTGATCGTGTCGAGCACCTCGTCGATCGGGGTGGTCGCCGTCATCACCGTTGCCAGCACGACGAGCGCCAGGAGGTCGGTGCTGACCTCGACCGCGCGTTCCCACCCGCTCTGCCAGGCGGTGTAGGCCGCCAGCACGGCGGCCATCAGGACCAGCACCCGTACCGCCCGGAACAGCAACCGCAGCCCGGCGCCCGACCAGGCAGCCAGGCCGACGGCGATCGCCAGCGCCACCACGCCGCTGACCGGCCCGCGCACCGCCACGACCACGACGCTCGCCACCAGCAGGCCGCCCAGCTTCGCCGACGCCGACAGCCGGTGCAGCCACGTCGTCCCGGGCCGGTAGAGCCCGAGCAGGCTCATGCCCGCGCCCGGTAGGAGTCGACGACGTCGGCCGGTGCGCCGTCCGCGACGATCCGGCCCTCCTCGACCAGCAGCGCCCGCTCGCAGCGCAGCGCGAGGTCGAGGTCGTGGGTGACCAGCACCAGCTGTTGGGGGAGTCCGAAGAGCAGGTCGCCGATGGCGCGGGTGTTGCGCAGGTCGAGCAGCGTCGTGGGTTCGTCCGCCACCAGCACGTCCGGGCCGGTGGCGAGCACGCCTGCGATCGCGAGCAGCTGCCGCTGGCCGCCGGAGAGCGAGTGGACGCTGCGGTCGGCGAGCTCGGCCAGTCCGTACCGCTCGAGGACGCTGAGTGCCGCCGTACGTCGCTGCTGCTTGTCCTTGTGGTGGCGCCGCAGCGACAGCGCGACGTCCTCGACGACGGTGGGCATCACCAGCTGCGCTGCGGGATCGGTGAAGCAGAACGCCACCTTGCGGCGTACGGCGGCGCCGTCGGTCGCGACGTCGATCCCGTCGACCAGCACCTGCCCGGTGGTGGCGGTGACCAGGCCGTTGAGGAGCCGAGCCAGGGTCGACTTGCCGGACCCGTTGGCGCCGACCAGCGCGATCCGCTGCTCGGTCAGGGTCAGCGTGGTGCTGGCCAGGACCGCGACGTCACCGTCGGACGTGGGCAACCGGACGGTGACGTCGCGGAGCTCGAGGCGACTCACGCAGTGGGTGCGGGCTCGGGCTGGTGGACGGTCGGGCGGCGACCGAGCAGGTCGGGGAAGGCGCGGTGGACGGCCGTGGCGACCAGGGCCATCGCGAGGTTCTTGATGACGTCTCCCAGCCAGAACGTCATGTCGAGGCGGAAGGCGGCCTCCCACGTCATGTCCGCGCGCAGCACCAGGCCGGCGATGCCGAGCGGGTGGATGAAGGCAGCGCTGCTGGCGAGGCCGCACGCGAAGATCAGCGGGATGCTGGTCGCGATCTTGTGGCGGGGGAGCCGCTCGACCAGGAATCCGCACAACCCGGCGGCCAGCGGGAAGCCCACGAGGTAGCCGGCCGAGGGGCCGGTCAGCACCGCCAGGCCCGCCGCGCCACCGGAGAAGACGGGGAGGCCGGCGGCGCCGACCACGACGTAGAGCAGCGCCGCGAGGAAGCCACGTCGTGCGCCGAGCGCGGCGCCGGCGAGCAGGACCGCGAACGTCTGCAGCGTGATGTCGACGATGCCCACCTCGATCGTGGGCAACAGCGCGCACGCGGCGATCAGGGCGGCGAAGCCGGCGATGAGGGCGATGTCGGTGCTGCTGGAGGCGCGGCGCGAGCTCATGGGCGTCCTTCTGGAGAGCGAACTGAACGGCGTTCAGGTTAGCATCGGCGCATGGGCCACCACCGCGAGGACGTCGTCGGGCGGGCACTCGCCGTGCTCGACGACCACGGCCTGGCCGACCTCACCATGCGCCGGCTCGGGAGCGAGCTCGGCGTCCAGCCCAGCGCGCTCTACCACCACTTCGCCAACAAGCAGGCGCTGCTGGCCGCCGTCGCCGACGAGATCCTCCAGCGGGGTGCGCGCCCGCTGCCGGACGCCGGCTGGGAGGAGCAGGCGCGCGCTTCCTGCCACGCGTTGCGTGACGCCTGCCTGGCCTGGCGTGACGGGGCCGAGGTCGTCGCGACCGCCCGGGCGTTCGGGCTCGGCGGCCGGGCGCCGTACGACGAGCTGGTCGGCGTGCTGACCGGGGGAGGCGTCGACGACGAGCTGGCCGCGACCGCCGCCCGCACCCTGCTCCACTACGTGCTCGGTCACGCGATGGACGAGCAGCTGCAGCGCCAGGCCGGCAGCGCGGGCGCGCTCCACATCGGCGACTCCGACCCCCTCGCCCACGACCACCTCTCCCATGACCACACTGCCGACGTCACCACCGGCATCGACCTGGTCCTCACCGGCCTGGTGGCGCGTGTCGGTGGACTACCCGCCCGGTGACGCGTCGAGCTCGCCGCCGTGCTCCCCTTCTCGGTAGTCCAGTTGGAAATCGTCGTGTGGCGAACTGTTTCGCGACGATTTCCCGCTGGACTACCGAGAACCGGATCGGCTCACAGGGAGACGTCGACGTCCGCACCGTGCAGCTCGGCGAGCAGCACCGCCCCCGGCAGGTCGAGCTTGGTGTCGGACAACCGGGCGGCGGCCAGGTCGACCCGGTCGAGGGAGGCGCCGCGCAGGTCGGCGCCGTCGAGGTCGGCCTCGCGCAGGTTGACGCCGTCGAGTCGGCAGTCGCGCAGCACCGATCCGGCGAGCTTCGCCATCGAGAGGTCGGCCTCGCGCAGGTCGAGACCGGAGAGGTCGACCTTGCTGAGGACGGCGCCACGCATCGTCACGCCGCCCCACTGTCCACCGACGACCTTGAGCGGCCGCAGCGTGCACTCCGAGAACGACGAGCCGCTGAGCTTGCAGCCCTCCAGGGTCGCGTCGAAGAAGCTGGTACGCCGGAACTCGCACGCGACGAACGCCGACGAGACGTGGGTCGAGGCGTTGAATCGGCACCCCGAGAAGACGCAGGACTCGAAGACCGCGCCGCGGGTCGTGGCCTCGGAGAAGTCCACGTCGGTGAAGGTGCAGTCGGTGAAGCGCGCCGCGCCGAGATCCTCGGCGTACCAGTCCTCGTCGCGGAAGTGCCGCCCCTCCGCCGTCATCGGCTCAGACATCGAACGTCCCCCCGCTACGCCAGTAGTGGCCGCCCTCGCGGGTGAGGAACTGGTTCTCGACGAGGTAGCGCCGCAACGCAGCATGGTCGGGGTGGAAGCGCTGCAGCATCTCGTTGACGACCGGTTCCGGATAGACCTCGCCCGGCTCGAAGGACTGCGCCAGGTGGTCGAGCACGACCAGCAGCTTGGCGTGCTTCGTCGGGATGGTGTGGAGCCGGCCGTCAGGGGTCAGGAAGCGCTCCAGCGTCGGGTCGGTCACGTCGTCGACTCCCGTCCGAGCGGGGCTCCGAACAGCCTCATGAGACGACAATAACTCGCAGCAGCCGCTCGCACTCCTCGGCCAGCCGGGCGCGCAGCGGTGCGCCGCGCTCCGTGAATGCACGCTGCGCGGCGGCGTACTCCTGCTTGCCCTCGGGCGTCTCGATCCGAACCGGCACCACCCCGAAGGCCGTCAGGTCGTACGGCGCCGCCTGCATGTCCAGCTCGCGGATGTCCCACGCCAGCTCGAAGCAGTCGGCCACCAGGTCCGAGCAGATCATCGGCGTCAGCCGGAAGGCGTGCTTGTAGAGATCCATGCCCGCATGCAGGCAGCCGGGCTGCTCGAAGCCCGGCCGGTCGTCCCGCCCGGGCTGCAGCGTGTTGAGCGGGCGCGCGTCGTCGGTGAAGAAGCGGAAGGCATCGAAGTGCGAGCAGGCGATCCGGTGGGACTCAACCACGGCGTCGGTGCCGGAGCCGCCGAGCCGCAGCGGTTGCGGGTGACGGGTCTCGTCGGAGCGGTAGACCATCGCCCACTCGTGCAGCCCGAAGCAGCCGGTGTGCGCGGGCCGCGCGGCGGTCGCGACCAACAGCCGGCGGGTCGCCTCCAGCAGCGGTCGCTGCGAGGCGACGTACTCATCGGTGACGGCGCCGTCGCGATACCCCTTCAGGCCGTCGTACTCCGCCGAGTCGGCCAGCCGGACGCCGTACCCGGGATGCCAGCGCAGCAGCTGCGCGGGCCGCTGGGAGTAGTAGCCGAACAGGAAGTCGTGGACCGGGTGCTTCTCGCCGCGCTCGCGTCGCGCCAGGTGGGGATCGACGTACGGCGCCAGCCGGGCACCATGCGCGGCGGCGCGCCCGCGCCACTCCACGGAGGACAGAGGCTCGACGCGCACGGGACGAGGGTACGAGGATGTGCTGATGTCCGACCATGCACCGGTGCCCGGCGATGCCCTCGCCCGCGCCCACGCCCACGCGCTGGAATGGCTGACCGGCCTCGACGAGCGTCCGGTGCCTCCCCGTGAGCAGGTGGCGCAGATCGCGGAGCGACTCGGTCACGACCTGCCCGAGGGGCCGACCGACCCGGCTGAGGTCATCGACCTCCTCGCGAACGCGTGCGAGCCGGGGCTGACCGCGATGCCGTCGGGACGGTTCTTCGGCTTCGTGATCGGCGGCACCCACCCGGCGGCGATGGCGGCCGACTGGCTCACCTCGGCCTGGGACCAGAACGCCGGACTGCGCAGCGTCACCCCGGCCCACACCGCGGTCGAGGACTGCGCCGAGGCGTGGGTCCTCGACCTGCTGGGTTTGCCGAAGAGGAGTGCGATCGGATTCGTCACCGGCGGCACCATGGCCAATTTCACGTGCCTGGCAGCCGGGCGGGACGCCGTCCTGGCCCGGGCCGGGTGGGACGTGGCCGACAGCGGCCTCGTCGGCTCGCCAGGTGTGCGCGTCCTGGTGGGCGCCGAACGGCACGACTCGGTCGATCTGGTGCTGCGCTACCTGGGCCTGGGTGCACCCGAGATCGTGCCGGCCGACCGGCAGGGCCGGATCGATCCCCGCGCCCTGGACCTGGCGCTCCGCGCAGGAGGCGACCGGCCCACGATCGTGGTGCTCCAGGCCGGCAACCTCCATTCTGGGGCGTTCGACCCGTTCGCTGAGGCCATCGCTCTCGCCCACGGTCACCGCGCGTGGGTGCACGTCGACGGAGCCTTCGGACTGTTCGCCGGGGGGTCGCCGCAGAACCGACATCTGGTGGCGGGCTACGAGGACGCAGACTCGTGGGCCACGGACGCCCACAAGACGCTCAACGTCCCCTACGACTCGGGACTCGCCATCGTCCGGGACCCGGCGGCCCTCCGTCAGGCGATGTCGATGACGGGGGACTACCTCGTGCGCGACGCGGCCGGCGACCCCTTCGAGAAGGTGCCCGAGCTCAGTCGCCGTGGCCGGGCGTTCGCGGTCTGGGCCGTGCTGCGGTCCCTCGGCCGGCAAGGAGTCGCCGACCTCGTGGACCGGATGGTCGACCATGCCCGGGCGTTCGGCGCAGGGATCGACGCGATCCCCGGGGCCGAGGTACTCAACGACGTGGTCTTCACGCAGGTCTGTGCGAGCTTCGGTGACGACGAGCGCACCCGCGAGGTGGTCAGCCGGATGCTGGCAGACGGTACGGCCTGGACGACCGGCTCGACGTGGCGTGACCGGGCAGTGCTGCGCATCTCGGTCAGCAACTGGTCGACGACGTCGGAGGACGTCGAGCTCACTCTGGCGGCGCTGCGGACCGCCGCCGCCGAGTCGGAGGAGTCGCCACCCGGTCGCTAGGGTCGGGAGCGTGCGTATCGCAAGGTTCACCACCGGAGAAGACCCCCAGTACGGCGTGATCACGGGCGAGGTCGACGAGTTCGGCCAGCCCGCTGACGACAGCGTGATCGTGGCGCTCGTCGGCGACCCGCTGTACGTCGGCGTCAAGGCCACGCAGGAAGAGCACAAGCTCACCGACGTGCGACTGCTCGCACCGGTCCTGCCGCGCAGCAAGGTGGTCGGCATCGGCCGCAACTACGCCGCCCACGCGGCCGAGCTCGGCCACGACGTCCCCGAGGAGCCGCTGATGTTCCTCAAGCCGAACACCAGCGTGATCGGGCCGGGGGAGTCGATCTACTACCCGAAGCAGACCGAGAACCTGCACTACGAGGGCGAGCTCGCCGTCGTGATCGGCCGGATCTGCCGCGACGTACCGGCAGCGCAGGCCACCGACGTCATCCACGGCTACACGATCGCCAACGACGTGACCGCGCGCGACCTGCAGGCCTCCGACGTCCAGTTCACCCGGGCCAAGGGCTTCGACACCTTCTGCCCGCTCGGGCCCTGGATCGAGACCGACCTGGACCCCCAGACCTTCGCCGACGGCGTGTCCCTGCAGACCCACCTCAACGGCGAGGTGATGCAGGACGGCAACACCCGCGACCTGATCTTCGACATCCCGACCCTCATCGCCCACGTCAGCAGCGTGATGACGCTGCTGCCCGGCGACGTGATCCTCACCGGCACCCCCGAGGGTGTCGGTCCGATGGAGGTGGGCGACGAGGTGGAGATCTCGATCGCCGGCCTCGGCAGCCTCACGAACAAGGTGGAGAAGCGATGAACACCCCTGTCCGCGTCCGGATCTGCCCCCTCGCCGACCGGCTAGCCCGCACGTCGGGCTGGCCCGCTACGGCGCTCTACAACTGGGCTTTCGCCCGCCACCACGGCGGCACGTTCGTGTTCCGCGATCGAGGACACCGACAAGGAGCGCTCGACCCAGGAGTCCTACGACTCGGCTGCTCGAGCGTCGATGCAGCTGGCTCGGCCTCGACTGGGACGAGGGTCCGCTCAAGGGTGGTGACTTCGGCCCCTACCTCCAGTCGGAGCGCTCCGACCTCTACGCCGACGTGCTCGCCCGGCTGCGCGACCACGGCGTCGACGTACGACTGCTACTGCACCAACGACGAGGTCACCGCCCGCCGCAAGGCCTCCGGGTCCAAGGTCATGGGGTACGACGGCTTCTGCCGCGAGCTGCACCGACGAGCAGGTGACCGCGTTCCGGGCCGAGGGCCGCGCCCCGGTCGTCCGGTTCCGGATGCCTGACGGCGAGATCACCTTCGACCGACCTGGTGCGCGGCGAGATCACCTTCCAGACCGAGTTCGTCCCGGACTTCGCGCTCTGCCGCGCCAACGGTGACCCGCTCTACACCCTGGTCAACCCGGTCGACGACGCGCTGATGGGGATCACCCACGTGCTGCGCGGCGAGGACCTGCTGTCGAGCACGCCGCGGCAGATCGCGCTGTTCGAGGCGCTGATGGACCTCGGCCTGTCGCCAAGGCGGCCCCGGAGTACGGCCACCTGCCCTACGTGATGGGGGAGGGCAACAAGAAGCTCTCCAAGCGCGACCCGGAGGCCCACCTGCTCCACTACCGCGACGCCGGGTTCCTGCCCGAGGGGCTGCTCAACTACCTCGCCCTGCTGGGCTGGGCGATCGCGGCCGATCGTGACGTCTTCACGCTCGAGGAGATGGTCGAGAAGTTCGAGATCGGCGACGTCAACCCGAACCCCGCCCGCTTCGACCTCAAGAAGGCCGAGGCGATCAACGCCGATCACCTCCGGATGCTGTCCCTCGACGACCTCACCCGCCGCGTGCTGCCGCACCTCAAGGCGGCCGGCGTGGTCGGCGACCCGGTGCACGACTCGGACGCCCAGCTGCTCGAGCTCGCCATGCCGTTGGTCGCCGAGCGGATGAACAAGCTCACCGAGGCCTCGGACCTGCTCGGGTTCCTGTTCGTCGACGAGACCGCGTTCCAGCGCCACGAGGAGCTCGACGACGCCGGTCGCGACGTGGTCAGGGCGGCTCACGACGCGCTCGCAGCGCTGCCGCACTGGTCGACTGCCGAGATCGAGGGGGCACTGCGTACGTCGCTCGTCGAGGGCCTCGGACTCAAGCCGCGGCTCGCGTTCGGCCCGGTCCGGATCGCCGTCACCGGCAGCAAGATCTCGCCGCCCCTGTTCGAGTCGCTGGAGCTGCTGGGCCGCGACCGCTCCCTCGCTCGACTCGCGGGAGCTCTCGCGTGAGCATCGCCCCGGAGTACGACGTCGCGCCGGCTCGCACCGGCTTGCCCTACCACCTCGTGCTGAGGGGTGGCTGGCCCGGCAAGTGGCGCCCGCTGGTCGGCCTGCTCGTGCTGGCAGTCGGCATGGTGCTGGTGTTGCCGCTGCTGGTGCTCGTGCCCTTCATCGGCTACTACGCGGCAACCGGCCAGGAGGTCGGCACCTCGGTCACTGCGTTGGTCGACCTCACTCAGCCGACGCCCGCGGGTCTGGCCTACCTCAATCTCGTCCTCGCCGGCCTGATCCCGCTGACGTGGTTGCTGGTGCGCTTCCTCCACGGGCTCCGTCCGCGCTGGGTCTCGTCGGTGTTCCCGCGGCTGCGCTGGCAGTTCCTCTTCATCTGCGTGGGGCTCTCGTTCGTCGCACTCATCGCGACCGTCGCGGTCTCGGCGCTGCTGCCGCAGCAGGCCGCGACGTCGGTGGGCGGAGGTCTCAACGAGTTCACACCGACGCTGCGCAGCTTCCTGCTCGTCGTCGTGCTTCTCACGCCGCTGCAGGCGGCCGCGGAGGAGTACGCCTTCCGCGGCTACCTCCTCCAGGCCTTCGGCGGCCTGTTCCGCAGCCCCTACGTCGCCGTCGGTGCGTCCTCGCTGCTGTTCGCGCTCGCCCACGGTGCCCAGGATGCGCCGATCTTCCTCGACCGGTTCGCGTTCGGCCTGGTCGCGGGCACCCTCGTCATCCTCACCGGCGGCCTCGAGGCCGGAATCGCCATGCACGTCCTGAACAACTGGCTGGCCTTCGGTGTCGCGCTCGCCTTCGGGGACATGAGCTCGGCACTCAACCCGTCGGGAGGCACCTGGTGGAGCCTCCCGGTCACCCTCACCCAGTCGCTCACGTACCTCGCGCTGGCCTGGTGGGTGGCTCGGCAGATGGGCCTCACGAACCGGACCGACCCGGCCGTTTTGGCCGCCCCCGAGAGGCGCGTGTAAGGTTTCGCCCGGCCCTCAGGGCCACGGCCCGGGCCGCAGAAAGCCCACGGCCATTGGGATATGGTGTAATTGGCAGCACGACTGGTTCTGGTCCAGTTAGTCTAGGTTCGAGTCCTAGTATCCCAGCGAGATCCCGGATCTCCCGCCCGCGGGAGTGCCGGGATTTGGTCTGAATCCACCGGCTTCGCTAGGGTTTCGACCGCTGCCTGAGGCAGCAAGGCCCCCGTTGTGTAGCGGCCTAGCACGCCGCCCTCTCAAGGCGGTAGCGCCGGTTCGAATCCGGTCGGGGGTACCACCCAGTCTTCTCGAGCGGTGGCGTGCAGGCACGCCGCCGCTCTGCTCATTTCGGAAGGCGGTAGCGCCGGTTCGAATCCGGTCGGGGGTACCACCCAGTCTTCTCGAGCGGTGGCGTGCAGGCACGCCGCCGCTCTGCTCATTTCGGAAGGCGGTAGCGCCGGTTCGAATCCGGTCGGGGGTACCACCCAGTCTTCTCGAGCGGTGGCGTGCAGGCACGCCGCCGCTCTGCTCATTTCGGAAGGCGGTAGCGCGGGTTCGAATCCGGTCGGGCCCGTTCAGCTGACGATGAGCGGCACCGTGCGTGTGGCGAGCAGCTTGCCGGTGACCCAGTGCGTCCAATCGACGTGGGCGTGGAAGGTGCCAGGGCCCGGCGGACGCAGCAGCATGTCGTATCTCTCGGCCGATCCGAACGGGAGCGACGCAATCATCAGGTGCGTTCCCGCGTCGCGGGCCGGCCGGCTCGGGCCGTTGGGGTCGCTGGTGTCGCGGAAGGCCCGCCCGTCGTGGGCGATGAGCTCGGCCATCGGCACCGGCTCACCCGAGAGCGTGGTGAAGCGCAGTCGGGCGGGGAAGTAGTTGGCGTTCAGGACCCGCAGCAGGGTCGGGTGGCCGTTCCCCACCCGGTTCACGACCAACTCCTTCGGGTACTGGACATCGCCCCGGGAGCGTGGGCCAGCGAGCGCGCCTCCCAGGACGTAGAAGTGCGTCGGGTCGAACCGGTTGAGCCCGACATCCTCGCCCGAGAGGCCAGCGGCGTGGTTGAGCTTGTGCCATCGCGGATCCACCGAGAAGGGCATGAGCATGATTTCTGTGGCGATGTCGTAGAGGGGTCCGTCGACGAACGGGCGGCGAGCACCGGCTGGCACCGGGAAGTCCGGGTGTACGACGGGGTCGACGATCATCGGCCCGACCATGCCCATCTGCACGTGCAGCACGGTGTTGACGTGGCAGTGGTAGAAGTAGGAGCCGGCAGCCCCCGCGTTCGCGTCGCCCGGTTCCCCCTGATGCGGCCTCCACTGGTAGGTGTAGCTGCCGGTCACCTCGAAGGACGTGTGACCGACACCGTCGTTGCGCGGGTCGGGCTCCGTACCGTGCAGGTGGATGGTGTGCGCCCCTTTGCTCGGCTTGAGCCTCAGGTGCGCGATCTTGCCCTCCGTGACCCGGATCAGCGGGGCCGGGAAGCGGCGACCGGAGGTCTCGTCCTCGAAGGACCACATCTCGAACTCGGCACCGTCGGGGAAGCGCAGCCTGCGGCCGAAGAACTTCCGCAGGAAGGTCTTGGCGGGAGGTTGACGGAACTCCGTGACCGGATTGTCCTCGTGGGGCTGGTCCGACGCGAACTCGGCTTGGCTGCGGTAGGTCGGGTGCTGGGGCGTGGTGTCCCCGGCCAGCATCCAGTGGGCGACGAGCCCGCCCGGGTAGAGGCCGCCCGCGGCGGTCTGCGAGGGCTCGGCGTGGCAGTGCATCGGGTAGGTCCAGTCCTCCGTCCGAGCGTCCCACACCTGGTCGATCGCATCAGGTGGTCTCTTCACCGGCAGCACGATCTCCTTGCGCTCCATGGGATCGAGCTCGACGACGTCCTCCCACTGCTGGAGCGACAGGTGGCCCTGGGGTGTGAAGCTGGCGTCCCGGACGTCTCGCGGGAAGTCGGTCAGGTTCCGGCGGACCGTCCACACGTGGTTGCCGTGGAAGTGCATCTGGTGGATGACCACGCCGACGTTGACCATCCGGATGAGCTGACCAGTGACGATCGACCCGTGACCGTCTGGCTTGCTGAAGTCCCGTACGTCGATCGCGCGCGGGAACCCCGCGGGGAGCGACTCCTCGTGGACGGCGCGGTTGGCGGCCTTGTCCTTGGTCATTGCCATGGAGCGAAACCCGCTGCGGTCGTTCAACATGAAGTACCGCGGCACGGCCGGGGTCTTCTCGGCGTCGATCACCTCACCGGCTCGGGCCCGCTGACACCAGAGCGGGTCGACGTCCTGGCACATCCAGAGCCATTGCCGCTCGAACTCGGTGCCGCCGGGGGCGTTGCGCCAGCGGTCGTCGGTCGCGACCACGATCAGCACCCCGTGCAGGCCGAGCATCCGCTCAACCGGGCCGTTGCTGGTGTCGCTGTAGACGTACGTACCGGGAACCGTGGGGGTGAACCTCAGGTCCGCGGTGGCGCCGGGGGCGATGGCGCCCGTACTCACGCCGTCCGGACCTCCGAGTCCGGGGAGGTCCAGCACGTGGGTCTCAGTGAGTCCGTTGTGCACGCGCAGCCGGACGGTGCTGCCGGTCTCGGCGAGAATGGTGCGCGCGGGGAAGTAGCTGGCCCAGCGCGCCCGGCTGACGCGGTAGTGGCCGGGGTTCGCGGCATCCACGTCCTCGGGATCGGGCCTGCCGTCGTGGGGAGCCTCCGCGTCCACGGGGTAGTGCCGGCTGGCCAGCTGGCGGCCGTCGGCGAGGAAGAGTTGCGGCGGGACGGTCAGGCTCGGATCCGGGTCGTCGACGGCGGTGGGCCGTGCGCCGTACCCGCGCATGTAGACGAGGCTGCCGTCGACCATGGGGACGAAGCCTTCGTTGATGTACAGGTCGAGGACGCCTGGCGTCGCGGCCACCGCAGCCGGCGGTGAACCGGCCGCGCGGACCGTCGCCGCGCCGGCGACCACGACGGTGCCGCCCGCGGCGGCACCGATCACGGTGCGTCGACTGGGGGTGGCGGTCATGACCCGACCCCATGTGACCCGTGGGATCCGTCGGCCGTGCCGAACGCGGCCGCCCGCAGCTGTGTGGAGATGCCCCGCGAGGCTCCCGCCTCGGTGAACTCCACGGCGAGGTTGTCTGCGTCCTGGGGCGCCAGGAAGCTCACCCAGGTGGTTCGGGTGCTGTGGGCCGGCAGACCCTCGGCCGACCCTTCGGCGTCGTACGGCGTCACGCTGGGGCCGCCCCTGCCCACCCGCAGCCGGAACTGACCCGGCGAGAACAGCAACGGCCGGTCGAGACCGTTGTGGACCTCGACCCCGACCACCACGGTCTGCGGCCAGACGCCGTGCGGCCCGCCGATGACGTCCGCCTGCTCCGTGCCGTGGTGCTGACTGTGGCCATGACCAGAGGCGTTGTCGGCGTGGCGGTGCCGGCTCCAGCCGAGCACGGCAATGCTGCCGAAGGTCGTCCACCTGCCTCGGCCGCGCGTGGGGGAGCTGCTCTCCCCGGGCCCGTTCACGAACCATGCCCCGGCCGCGACCGCGGAAGCCATGGTGCCGCCGATCCCGAGCACTGCATTGCGTCTGGTCAGGCGCACTGCGTCCACCTTCTTTCGGGGCGAGAGGATCCTGACTCGCAGTGTGCGCCGGGACACCTTGCAGATGTCTTGGGCGGATCAGCCAGTACCGGGCAGCTGACCTTGGTCGTGGAGGAACCCGATTCGCTGGCAACTCGACTCGATTTCGTGGCGACTCAACCCCGTGTCCGATTCCCGCCAGAACAAAGGCCGGTTCGATGCGGCAAAATGGATGACGTCACCGGCCTGAATGGAGGGGTGACGTGGAGGGACGGCTGAACGCGGCGGTCGCGGCGATGGTGCTGCTGATCGCGTCACTGGCGGGCTGCGGTGACGACGCGCGGGAGTCGAATGCCCCAGTTCAGGCCACGAATCGGGAGCCGTCGGAGACGGCTGGTCCGTCGGATGCGGATCTCCCGGCGGCCGATCCGGCCCGCTTCGATCGCAGGGTCCGCATCTCTGATAGCCCGGACTGGCTCGCCGAGGGATTCGGGTCGCTGTGGGTCAAGCGCGACAACGGCGCAGTGGAGCGGATCTCACCGGACGGGGACGTCGTCGCCACCATCGACGCCGACATCTTCCAGCAACCCGTGTGCCAGGGCATCGGTGTCAGTGACACCGCCGTGTGGGCCTGCGCGACCGGAGGCACGTTGATCCGTGTGGACCCCGCTACCAACAAGTTCCAGGCGGTGGACGTGCCGAAGGTCAACGAGCAGGGTCGACTCACGTCCAGCGGCGGGTTGTTGTGGGTGTTGACGGGTGACGGCGACCGACTCGAAGGTCTGACCGATCGCGGTCAGGTCATCGAGACCATCGACCTGGGGACGTTCTGCACCGACACCGCGGACTCCGCAGCGGACGGCCTCCTGTGGGTGGTCTGCTCGTACGACGGTCTGGCGCTGCGGGTCGACCTGGAGGCAGGGAAGGTCACCGGGCGGGTGGCGGATCTGCCGAACGCGACCAGCGTCTCGGTCGCGGGCGACGTCTGGGTGGGGTACGGCGCGGGATTGGCTCGGGTCGAGGCCACTTCGCTGGAGGTCCTCGACACCTTGCCGCTGGAGGTGCTCGCGGTGCGTGCCACCGACCACGGTGTCTGGGTCCGCGGCACCGCGGACGACTTCCTCACGCTGGTGGACGCCGTGACCGGGGAGCTCACCACCCGGCTGGCCGCACTCGACCTGACCAGCGGGGGCGACGTGATCGAGCTCGACGGACGACTCTGGGCGACGGCGGTCGATGACGGTCTGCTGGTCCGGCTACGTCGGTAGTGTCTGGGGACAGCCTCCAGGGGCCGTGTCCGATTCCCGCCAGAAGGAGTCGGTGGCGTACGGCAGGATGGGGGCATGTCGCCGACCCAGCACCTCGACCCGGAGTCCTGCTACCGGGCCGTGAAGAGCCGTGACCGGCGCTTCGACGGGGTGTTCTTCACCGCCGTCCGGACGACCGGGATCTACTGCCGGCCCTCGTGCCCGGCGCGCACACCGGCCTACCGCAACGTCACGTTCCACCCGAGCGCCGCGGCCGCGCAGGGGGTCGGCTACCGCGCATGCAAGCGCTGCCTGCCCGACGCGACGCCGGGCAGCCCCGACTGGGACGTCGCCGCCGATCTGGCCGGCCGCGCGATGCGGCTGATCGCGGACGGCGTCGTCGACCGCGACGGGGTCGACGGGCTGGCGGCGCGACTCGGCTACACCCCGCGACACCTCTCCCGGATCCTCACCGGTGAGCTCGGCGCCGGACCGCTGGCACTGGCCCGCGCCCGCCGCGCCCAGACTGCGCGAATTCTCATCGAGACCACCGACCTCGGTTTCGCCGACATCGCGTTCGCCGCGGGCTTCGCCAGCGTCCGACAGTTCAACGACACCGTCCGGGAGGTGTACGCCGCCAGCCCGACCCAGCTGCGGGGGAGTCGCGGTGGTCGGGCCGCCACCGGGGAGATCCGGATGCGGCTCGCGGTCCGTACTCCCTTCGCGGGCCGGGCGCTGCACACCTTCCTGGCCGGCCACCTGGTCGCGGGCGTCGAGGACGTCGGGCCGGGCTGGTACGCCCGCACCCTGGCGCTGCCCCACGGCACCGGCACGGTTCGGCTCGAGCTGACCGACCACCTCGACCGCGACGGCACCGCCCTCGTGCCCGCCACGTTCCGACTGACCGACCTGCGCGACACGGGCACCGCCGTGGAGCGCACCCGCCGGATGCTCGACGCGGACTGCGACCCGGTGGCCGTCGACGACGCCTTCGCCGGCGACCCCGTGATCGGGCGGTTGGTCCGCGAACGCCCCGGACTGCGGGTCCCCGGCCACCCCGACGGCGACGAGCTCGCGATCCGCACCGTGATCGGCCAGCAGATCAGTGTCGCCGGCGCCCGCACCGTGACCGGACGGATCGTCGCGGCACACGGCACGCCGCTGCCCGAGCCCGAGGGCAGGCTGACCCACACCTTCCCCGATGCCGCCTCGCTGGCCGCCGTCGATCCCACGACGCTGCCGATGCCACGGGCTCGGGGGAGGTCGCTGGTGGGGCTGGCCGGTGCGCTCGCCGAGCAGCGGATCGACCTCGGTCACGGTGGTGACCGCGACGACGTACGCCGGCTGCTGCTCGACCTGCCCGGGATCGGGCCGTGGACGGCTGACTACGTCGCGATGCGCGCGCTGGGCCACCCCGACGTGTTCCTGCCGTCCGACATCGGCGTCCGTGACGCGTTGCGCGGCCTCGGCCACGACCCCACTCGCGCGGCCGAGCTGGCCGACGACTGGCGCCCCTGGCGCTCCTACGCCCTGCTGCACCTCTGGCACACCCTCGACGTCCTGACCGTGCCCATGACCGTGCCCGACCGTGCCCTGACCGTGAAGGAGAACTGACATGTGGACCGTCCTCGACAGTCCGATCGGCGAGCTGCGGCTCGTGGAGAACAGCGGTGCGATCACCGCGATCGAGTTCTCGCCGTTCGGGCCCGCCACCGGCCGCCCCATCGGTGACCGCCGCGACGACCACCCGGTGCTCGCGGCAGCCGCCGAGCAGCTGACGGCGTACTTCGCCCGCGAGCTGAAGGAGTTCGACCTGCCGCTGGCGCCGCGGGGGAGCGCCTTCCAGCAGCAGGTCTGGGAACAGCTGAAGCTGGTGGGCTACGGCGAGACCGCGTCGTACGGCCAGATCGCGCAGCGGCTCGGCCGCACCAACGCGGCGTCCCGCGCGGTCGGCCTCGCCAACGGCAGCAACCCGATCCCGATCGTGGTCCCGTGCCACCGCGTGATCGGCGCCAACGGGACGCTCACCGGCTACGCCGGGGGTCTGGAGCGCAAGCAGCTCCTGCTCCAGCTCGAGCAGGAGGCGCTGTTCTGAGCGCGCCGCTCTGGTACGCCGCCTACGGGTCCAACCTCGACCCCGACCGGTTCGGCTGCTACCTGCTCGGTGGGTGCCCACCCGGCGCCACCCGCACCTACCCCGGATCGAGGGCGGGGGTGCCGGCACTCGACGTGCGGCCGTACGCGATCCCCGGGCGGCTCGTCTTCGCGTGGCACAGCCCGACGTGGGGCGGCTCGGTCGCGTTCCACGATCCCAGCGGTGAGGGCGAGGTGCTGAGCACCGCCTACCTGCTGCCACCCGCGACGTTCTCCGACGTCGTCGAGCAGGAGATGTGGCGCGCGCCCGACGTGGACCACGACCTGGCGGAGGTCATGGCCAGCGGCCGTCAGGTGCTCGGCCCGGGGCGCTACGAGACGCTCCACCTGAGCGGTGAGCTCGACGGCCGGCCGGTCCTGACGTTCAGCGCCGCGGACCCCTCCGCGCTCGAGCCGGGCGAGCCCGCCGCGGCGTACCTCCTCACCATGGCGCGCGGCTTGCGCCACACCCACGGCCTCTCCGACGACCAGATCGTCGACTACCTCGCCAGCGCCGTCGGGATCCCCGATCGCTCCGTTGTCCGGCGCGCGATGGCTGATGGCGGTTTCCCCGCCTGAGCGGGGAAGCAGTGACTTCGCGGGGCAAATTTGCCACACCAGGCCGCAGGTTCCCCGCCTGAGCGGGGAAACCAACCCGACGCCCGGTCACTCCGCGGCAGCAGCCCGGCGCAGCGACTCGGACAACCGCTCGGCCGCGGCCAGGACGGCAGGGGCGTGCATCCGGCCGGGCTGGCGCGAGAGCCGCTCGAGTGGCCCGGAGACGGAGACCGCGGCGATGATCTTGCCGCTGGGGGAGCGTACGGGCGCCGACACCGACGCCACGCCCTGCTCGCGTTCGCCGACCGACTGGGCCCAGCCGCGGCGGCGGATCCCCGACAGGGCGGCAGCGGAGAAGGTCGCGTTCTGGAGGCCGCGCTGCATCCGGTCCGGGTCCTCCCAGGCGAGCAGCACCTGGGCGGCGGAGCCGGCGTTCATGGTGAGCTGGGTGCCGACCGGGATGGTGTCGCGCAGGCCGGACGGACGCTCGGCGGCGGCGACACAGATCCGGTGCTCACCCTGCCGGCGCCACAGCTGCGCCGACTCGCCGGTGATGTCGCGCAGTCGCGCCAGCACGGGCCCGGCGGTGGCGAGGAGCCGATCCTCGCCAGCCGCGGCCGACAGCTCCGAGAGCCGCGGCCCGAGGACGAAGCGACCCTGCAGGTCGCGGGCGACCAGCCGATGGTGCTCCAGCGCCACCGCGAGCCGGTGCGCGGTCGGTCGGGCCAGTCCGGTGCTCGCGACGAGCCCGGCCAGCGTGGCCGGCCCCGACTCGAGGGCGGTCAGCACGAGGGCGGCCTTGTCGAGTACGCCTACCCCGCTCGTCGTGTCCATATGCCAATACTGCCGTCTCGAATTGTGGATGGCAAGGCGTAAGGTGTGTTGTCGGTCTCGCGACCCCCGACAGAGTCGCGCGCGACCCCAACAGAGTGGAGGAGGAGTGTCATGGGCAGGACCCTGGCGGAGAAGGTGTGGGACGAGCACATTGTCCGGTCGCACGAGGGGGAGCCCGACCTCCTCTACATCGACCTCCACCTCATCCACGAGGTCACCAGTCCGCAGGCCTTCGACGGGCTGCGGCTCAACGGCCGTGCTGTACGCCGCCCTGACCTCACCCTCGCCACCGAGGACCACAACGTGCCGACCCTCGACTGGGACAAGCCGATCGCCGACCCGGTGAGCCGCATCCAGGTCGAGACGCTGCGCAGCAACTGCGAGGAGTTCGGCGTACGCCTCCATCCTCTGGGCGACGTCGAGCAGGGCATCGTCCACGTCGTCGGCCCGCAGCTGGGGTTGACCCAACCCGGCATGACGATCGTCTGCGGCGACAGCCACACCAGCACCCACGGCGCGTTCGGCGCGTTGGCCTTCGGCATCGGCACGTCCGAGGTCGAGCACGTGCTGGCGACCCAGACGCTGATGCAGGCGAAGCCGAAGACCATGGCAGTGACCGTCAACGGCAGCCTGCCGGCAGGCGTCACCGCGAAGGACCTGGTGCTGACGCTGATCGCCCACACCGGCACCGGCGGTGGACAGGGCTACGTCGTCGAGTACCGCGGCCAGGCCATCGAGGAGCTCTCGATGGAAGGCCGCATGACGGTCTGCAACATGTCGATCGAGTGGGGCGCCAAGGCCGGACTCGTGGCGCCGGACCAGACGACGTACGACTACATCAACGGCCGCGCCGAGGCGCCGAAGGGCGACGACTGGGACGCTGCGGTCGCGCACTGGGAGAGCCTGCGCACCGACGACGACGCAGTCTTCGACCAGGAGATCGTGCTCGATGCCTCGGAGATGGCGCCGTTCGTCACCTGGGGCACCAATCCCGGCCAGGGCGTGCCGTTGAGTGCGTCCGTCCCGAGGCCGAGCGACTTCGACGAGCCGGCCGACGCACTCTCCGCCGAGAAGGCGCTGACCTACATGGGGTTGGAGGGCGGTACGCCGATGCGCGACATCAAGGTCGACACGGTGTTCGTCGGGTCCTGCACCAACGGCCGGATCGAGGACCTGCGTCTCGCTGCCGAGGTCATGAAGGGCCGCCACGTCGCGAAGGACACCCGCCTGCTCGTCGTCCCCGGCTCGGTGCGGGTGCGCCTGCAGGCCGAGGACGAGGGTCTCGACGTGATCTTCAAGGAGGCCGGCGGTGAGTGGCGCGGTGCCGGCTGTTCCATGTGTCTGGGCATGAACCCCGACCAGCTCGCCCCCGAGGAGCGCAGCGCGTCCACGTCCAACCGCAACTTTGAGGGACGCCAGGGCAAGGGCGGTCGCACCCACCTCGTGTCGGTGCCCGTAGCGGCCGCTACAGCGATCCGCGGCACCCTGTCCTCGCCCGCGGATCTCGAGCCCGTCGCACAGGAGGCCTGAACCATGGAGCAGTTCGTCACCCACACCGGCGTCGGCGTCCCGTTGCGTCGCAGCAACGTCGACACCGACCAGATCATCCCCGCGGTCTATCTCAAGCGCGTGACGCGCACCGGGTTCGAGGACGGCCTGTTCGCCGCATGGCGCAACGATCCGGCGTTCGTGCTCAACAACGACGCGTACGCCGGCGGCTCGGTGCTCGTCGCCGGTCCCGACTTCGGAACCGGCTCCTCACGCGAGCACGCCGTGTGGGCGTTGCAGAACTACGGTTTCAAGGTCGTGATCTCGCCACGGTTCGCTGACATCTTTCGCGGCAACGCCGGCAAGGCCGGGCTGCTCGCGGCGCAGGTCGACGAGAAGGTCGTGCAGCGGTTGTGGGACCTCATCGAACGCGAGCCCGGCACGGAGATCTCCGTCGATCTCGGGTCGCGCACCGTCCGTGCCGGTGAGGGCGAAGACCGCATCGAGGACAGCTTCGACATCGACGACTACACCAGGTGGCGTCTGCTCGAAGGACTCGACGACGTCGGCATCACGTTGTCGCACGACGAAGACATCGCGACATACGAGGCAACCCGGCCGAGCTGGAAACCAGCCACTGCCTGAACCGACGATCAACGTCGAAACCCCTTGCCAGCAAGGGGTTTCGCTCATTTCACTCGTGCTGAGTGCCGCAATTGCGTTGCTTCGCCGTGCAGAGAAACCCTGCGCAAACACGGCGTGGTGATTGTGGGGCGCCCCACATATGCCTAGGTTGCCTAGCAGTAGTCGGGCAGAAGCTCGAACCCGATCGTTCATATGTGGAAGGGAAGACAGTGAACAAGTCACAACTCATCGACACGCTTTCAGCGCGCTTCGAGGGGAACCGGAAGCAGGCTGCCCACGCCCTCGAGGCGGTGCTCGACACGATCACCCGTGAGGTCGCCAAGGGCGAGAAGGTCGCCATCACCGGCTTCGGTTCGTTCGAGAAGCGAGTGCGCGAGGCCCGTTGGGTGCGCAACCCGCAGACCGGCGCGCGCATGAAGGCCAAGAAGACCGCGGTGCCGAAGTTCTCCGCCGGCCAGGATCTGAAGAACGTCGTGTCCGGCGCCAAGAAGCTGCCCAAGGTCGCCGTGGCGGCTGGTGGCTCCGCGGCCAAGAGGGCCACGGCTCCGGCGAAGAAGGCCGCGGCTGCAGCGCGCTCGACCGCGAAGAAGGCTCCTGCGAAGAAGGCTCCTGCCAAGAAGGCGCCCGCGAAGAAGGCTCCTGCGAAGAAGGCTCCTGCCAAGAAGGCTCCTGCGAAGAAGGCTCCTGCGAAGAAGGCTCCTGCCAAGAAGGCGCCCGCGAAGAAGGCGCCCGCGAAGAAGGCTCCTGCCAAGAAGGCGCCCGCGAAGAAGGCTCCTGCCAAGAAGGCGCCCGCGAAGAAGGCTCCTGCCAAGAAGGCGCCCGCGAAGAAGGCTCCTGCCAAGAAGGCCGCCAAGAAGTCCTGATCGTCAGCATCGACAGGGGTCGTCCGAGAGGACGGCCCCTGTTGCTGTTCCGGCCCGTTCGTCTCAGGGAAGCAATGCCACCGCGTCGCGTGTGAAGGGGCCGGCACCGAGCTGCAACGCCGCCGCCAGCCCCGCCTCGTCGTCGACGTCACGTCGCAGCGACGGCAGGTCTCCGACGATCTCGATCGTGCCCGCCCCGAGGTGCGCCGCCCGTGAGCCGGCTCCGAACCGCGGCTCGAACACGTCGTACGGCGCCGCGTACATCGTCGTACCCGTTCCGTCCTGGTCCGCCGCGAACCACGCACCTCCGCCGGCCACCTGCGTCAGGGCTTCCGCGAGGTCCTCGGGTCGCAGGCACGGCAGGTCGGCACACAGCGCCACCGGGATCGCGTCGGGCAACCGGGTCCTGACCGCTGCGGCGGCGCCGGCCAGTGACGCATTGAGTCCCTCGCCGTCCGGCAGCGTGGGGATCTCGAGCTCGGTGCAACGCATCGCGAAGCCGACGTCGGACGTCACCACGACGAGGTCGATGACTGCCGAGGTCTCGCGTGCGGCGCGGAGTGTGTCCAGGGCGAATGCCGTGGCCAGCTCCGGCCGCACGTGCTCGGGAACCAGCAGTCGAGTCTTGCCGAGGGCGGGCGCCTTGACGGGGACCAGGACAACGAACTGCGGGCGTTTCATCGACGCCGATCCTGCCACCTGAGGGGGTAGCCTGCTGCGGACCACCCACCGACGAAGGATGGCCGTGACTGTTCGCAAGCTGCAGCAGAAGCGTGGCTGGGCGTTCAGCTTGGCCGTGCCGATCGTGAAGCCGTCGATGCTCGCGTTCGCGAACCGTTCTTGGATCGACGGCGAGAAGATCCCTGCCACGGGCGGCTGCATCGTGGCGATCAACCACATCTCGCACATCGACCCGTTGTTGTCGGCCCACTTCGTCTACGACCACGGCCGGCTGCCGCGCTACCTCGCCAAGTCCGGGCTGTTCAAGAACAAGGCGCTCGCGGGCTTCCTCTCGTCGGCCGGTCAGATCCCCGTCGAACGGCTCAGCCGCAACGCGGTGGGCGCGTTCGACGCCGCCGTGCAGGCGGTGCGGGACGGGGAGTGCGTGGTGGTCTACCCGGAGGGAACGCTCACCCGGGACCCGAACCTCTGGCCGATGCAGGGCAAGTCGGGCGCCGCCCGGATCGCCCTCGAGACCGGCTGTCCCGTGATCCCCGTCGGGCAGTGGGGCGCCCAGGGGCTACTCGCGCCGTACTCCGCCAAGCTGCGGTTGCTGCCCCGTCAGCGCATCCAGATGAAAGCGGGCGATCCGGTGGACCTCTCGGACCTCGTGGCCCAGCCCGCCAGCGCGGCCACGATCAACACCGCGACCGCGCGGATCATGGCAGCGATCGTGTCGCTCGTGGCCGAGCTTCGCGGGGAGGCCGCCCCGAAGGAGCTGTTCGACCCGCGCAAGGCAGGCGTCCGCGAGATCGGCAACCCACGCAAGCAGGGAGAAACCCCATGAGCAGAGTCGCGGTCTTCGGAGCAGGTTCGTGGGGTACGGCGTTCTCCATCGTGCTGGCCGACGCCGGCAACGACGTGACGATCTGGGGACGTCGCGAGGAGGTCTGCGCCGCGATCACCGAGCGTCACGAGAACCCCGACTACCTGCCGGACATCAAGCTGCCCGACAGCATCGCCGCGACCCACGACCCGGCCGCGGCGGTCGACGGTGCCGACGCGATCATCTTCGCCGTACCGTCCCAGTCGTTCCGCGAGAACCTCGCCGACTGGGCGCCGGTGCTCCCCGAGGTGCCCCTGGTCTCGCTGATGAAGGGCGTGGAGCTCGGCAGCCTCAAGCGGATGAGTGAGGTGATCGCCGAGGTCACCGGCGCGAGCGAGTCACGGATCGCGGTGGTCAGCGGACCGAACCTGTCGCGCGAGATCGCGAACCGGGAGCCTGCCGCGTCCGTGGTGGCGTGTGCCGACGAGGACGTCGCCAAGCAGCTCCAGAACATGTGCCACTCCACGGCGTTCCGGCCCTACACGTCGGTCGACGTGCTCGGTTGCGAGCTCGGTGGCGCCTACAAGAACGTGGTCGGTCTCGCGGTCGGCATGGCCGTCGGGCTGGGCTTCGGTGACAACACCACCGCCTCGGTCATCACCCGCGGCCTGGCCGAGACGGCCCGGCTCGCGATGGCCCTGGGTGCCAACCCGCTGACCCTGATGGGCCTGGCGGGCCTGGGCGACCTGGTGGCCACGTGCTCCTCGCCACTGTCACGCAACCGCAGCTTCGGCGAGAAGCTCGGCCAGGGGATGACCACCGAGGAGATCTATGCCTCGACCCGCCAGGTCGCCGAGGGCGCCAAGTCCTGCTCCTCGCTGCTCGCCCTGGCCCGTCACAACGGCATCGACGCCCCGATCGCCCAGCACGTCGACTCGGTGGTGGCCGGCCGTAGCACCGCCTCGGAGATGATGCAGGCCTTCATCGCCCGCGACACCAAGGCCGAGACCGACTGAGGGCGCTCAGCCGGGTACGACCTGGCAGTCCGCGACCGGTCCGGTCGCGACGTCGGCCTGCACCCAGACCCGGGAACCCTCGAGGGTCGAGATGCCGTCCCGATCGGGGTCGCCGGTCGCCGGGAGCAGCACCAGGGACGCAGCGATCACGAAGGTCTCGCCGTCGCGGACGGCGCCGGGAGGGAGGGTGACCGTGAACTCGTTGCTGCCGACGGACAGCAGCAACCCGGTCAGGTCGCGGTCGACCACGTCGTACCGGCCGGCGGCGCACTGGCCGCCGTCGGGGACGTAGGTCACGTCGGCCGGGATGCCGTGCGCCTCCAGGGCCCGCTCCAGACCGGACGCATCCTCGAAACGCTCGACGGACACGGTGACCTCGCCGGAGTTCCCCTCCTGGACCGAGTACGCCGGCGTGACGCCCAGTCCGGGGACCACGACCGCGGCGGTGACGGCCGCCGCGGCGACGCCCAGGCCGGCCACGACCAGACGGGTACGGGATCGACGAGCGGGCGGGGAGTCGCGCTCTGCGACGTGCTGGCGGAGCTCGGTGAGCAGGGCGGTCTCGAATGTGTCGAGCTGGTTCATGAGGTCACCTCAGAGGTTGACGGGAGCGCGCGAGCGAGTGTGTGTCGCGCGCGGTGATAGCGGATCCGGGCGTTGCCGGCGGTGATGCCGAGGACCATGGCCGCCTCACCGAGGCTGAGACCGTCGACGGCGACGAGCTCGACGACGGCTCGTTGCGACTCGGGCAAGCCGGACAGTGAGTCGTGCAGACGACGTGCGTCGCGCTCGGCGTCGATCCGTTCGGCCACGCGTGCCGTCGACTCCTCGTCGAGCAGGGCCCGGCCACTGATCCTGCCGACGGCACGAACCCGCCGACCGGCCGTTCGGTGGTGCATGGCGACGACGTGGCGCGCAATGCCGGTCAACCACGCACCCGGGGTGCCGGTGTCGGCCCGGTACCGGGCACTGGTCTCGATGGCCGCCACGAAGACGTCGGCGGTCAGGTCCGCTGCGTCGTGCGGGTCGGCGACCCGGCGGGCGACGAACCGTTGCACGGTGGAGAGGTGCTCGCGGTAGAACGCCTCCAGCGCGTCGGGGTCGTGCCCGATCGCGGTGACCGGCTGTGAGTGGTCCATGCCAGGTCTTTGCCGCAGGAACGTTCCGCGTTACGCGAGATCGTCGAGGGCGGTGACCAGGTCGTGCCAGAGATCCTCGACGTCCTCGATCCCGACGCTCATCCGAACCAGCGCCTCGGGGATGGTCGCGGCCTCGGTCTTCCAGCGGCGGCGCCGCTCGAAGGTCGACTCGACACCGCCCAGCGAGGTGGCGTGGACCCAGAGCTTCGTCTTGTGCGTCAGCAGGTCGGCGGCCATCGCGCCCTGCGACAGCACGATCGCGACGATCCCTCCGAAGCCGGGGTAGCGGACCTCGGCGACGGCCGGATGGTCGGCCAGCCGTCGTACCAGCTCCTGCGCGTTCGCCTGGGCGCGTTCGACCCGCAGGTGCAGGGTGCGCATGCCGCGCAGCGCCAGCCAGGCCTCGAGCGTGCCGGGGATGGCGCCCACCAGGTCGCGTCGGCCCTTGAGGACGCCGAACAGCTCGTCGTCCCCGGTGATCACCGCGCCGAGCAGGACGTCGCTGTGGCCGGAGAGGTACTTGGTCGCGGAGTGGACCACCAGGTCGGCGCCGAGGTCGAGCGGACGCTGGAGCAACGGGGTGGCGAAGGTGTTGTCGACGACGACGTACGCGCCGGCGTCATGGGCGGCGGCGGCGATCGTCTCGATGTCGGCGATCTCGAGGGCCGGATTGGTGGGCGACTCCAGCCACACCAGCGCGGCGTCGTCACACGCGGCGACCACGGCGTCGGTGTCGGTGATGTCGACCAGGGCCGCGGTCAACCGGCCCCGGGCCTCCAGGTCGGCGAGCTGCATGATGCTGCCGTTGTAGGCGTGCCGAGGCGCGACCACCTTCGCGCCCTGGCCCACCAGGTCGAACACCGTCGCGACCGCGGCCAGGCCCGAGGAGAACGACAGGCAACGACCGCCCTCGAGCTGGCCGAGCACCTCCTCGAACGCCTGCCAGGTCGGGTTGCCGTAGCGGCCGTACTCCCGATCGCCCCCCGCGACGTACGTCGACGCCATGGTCAGGGGGTGGTTCAACGGGGCGTCGGGAGCCTTCTCGGGACGGCCCGACGTGACGGCGAGGGTGCTGGGACGGAGGGGCGGGTGGTCGACCATGGCCGTCACCCTAGGCGGCTAGGGTCGTGCCGATGACTTCACCTACGCGCAAGCCCCGTGTTGCCGTCGTGTTCGGGGGCAGGTCCAGTGAGCACGGCATCTCCTGCGTCACCGCGGGCAGCGTGCTGGCGGCGATCGACCGCGAGAAGTACGACGTGGTCCCGGTCGGCATCGCGACCGATGGTCGGTGGGTGCTGGAGTCGGGGGACACCGAACGACTCGCGATCACGGGTTCGACCCTGCCGGCCGTGGACGGCGACCGGGCGGGCGTGGCACTGCTGCGTGACCAGGACGCCACCGACCTCGTCGTCGCCGACGCGTCCGCCGTGCCCGAGGTGATCGGCGCGGTCGACGTCGTGTTCCCACTGCTCCACGGGCCGTGGGGCGAGGACGGCACGATCCAGGGGATGCTCGAGATGGCCGGCGTCCGTTACGTCGGCGCAGGGGTGCTCGCCTCCGCCGTCGGCATGGACAAGGCCTACCTCAAGGTCGTGCTGCGTGCGGCCGGGCTACCCGTCCTCCCCGGCGTGGTCGTGACCAGCCGCGAGTGGGAGCGCGACCCCGACGACTGTCGTCGCCGCGTCGCCGATCTCGGCTACCCGGTCTTCGCCAAGCCCGCCCGCGGCGGATCGAGCTTCGGCATCAGCAAGGTCCACGACGCCTCCGAGCTCGACGACGCCATCGCCTTTGCGCAGGAGCACGACCCCAAGGTGCTCCTCGAGAAGGCCGCCCCCGCTGGCTCCCGCGAGCTGGAGTGCGGGGTCCTCGAGTCCTTCGACGGCGCGCCCGAGACGTCGGTGCCGGCCGAGGTCACGGTGTCCGGCGACCACGAGTTCTACGACTTCGAGGCCAAGTACCTCCCCGAGGAGCACACCCAGCTCGACATCCCGGCCGACATCGCGGACCGGACGACGTCGAGGATCCAGGAGCTCTCGGCCGGCGCCTTCGAGGCGGTCTCGTGCGAGGGCCTGGCCCGGGTCGACTTCTTCCTGCTGCCCGACGGCGAGCTGGTCATCAACGAGCTCAACACCATGCCGGGCTTCACCCCGCTCTCGATGTTCCCGCAGATGTGGAAGGCCAGCGGCCTCGACTACCCGGCCCTGGTCGACCGGCTGGTCGAGCTGGCGCTGCGGCGCGGCACCGGTCTGCGCTGAGCGCCCGGCGAGGGGGTGTTTCGTGGTCGACGGTCACAACGCCCACTTGCTCCGCTCGGAGGCCGAGCACCGGGAGCTGGTTGTGCCTACTGAAGCTCCCGGGACCCGGAAGCCAAAAAGCCGTCGAGTTGAGTGTGGCTACTCAACACGGCCGCGTTCGCTCAGGGCACTCTGGTAGTGAGCCGTCTCTCGTGAACCCTCGCGGGAACCCCGGAGACGGGACTGGAAGAGGAGCACCTGTGCCGGAGCCCACGTTCCCTTGCCCCAACCCGCGTTGCCGTCTCGAACTGGCCGTGGGCAGCGAAGAGTGCTCGGCATGCGGGATGTGTCTCTCTGGCCCGGACGCGGCACGGCTGTGGCAGGTCAATCAGCAGATCGTTGCGCTCACCGACGAATCGGCTCAACTCGTCGCCAGGTTGCTGCGCCCGGCCTCGACGCGGGTGCCCGCCATGCTGGGGTCCCCCGGGACCCAGTTCCCCACCGATGACACCTCCCTCGCCGCTGCACCCTTCGTAGGCGACCCGTACCCCACGACCATCGCCACCTCGCCTGCCACAGCACGGAAGTCCCCGTCGGGTCAGCAGCTGCTGTTGGGCCTCGGTGCGCTCCTGCTGCTCTCGGCATCAGCGTTCTTCTTGTTCATCGTGTGGTCTGTGGTCGGCATCATCGGGCAGGCCCTGATCATGGCCACCGTGACCGGTGCCGCCGTAGCCGGTTCGGTGATGGCGACCAAACGCGGGTTGTCGGCTGCAGCGGAAACGGCTGCGATGATCGCTACCGGTCTGTTGGTCATCGACTTGACGGCTGCACACGGGTTGAACTTGGCGGGACTCGGAGCGCTACCCGTCGACCGGTACTGGGCAGCTGCCGCCGTGCTGGGTGCCGCCTTGTTGGTCGGATGGGACCGGCTGGTGCCCCGCACACAGGATGGGAACCCGTTGCGTCGCGTGCTGGTCTACCGGCCCGCCGCCACACTCCTGTTGGCTGTCGCGCCGTGGTGCCTGCTCAGTGCCCTTACCTCCAACGGTGCCCCGGTCGCCGGGCTGGGGTTGGTCGCGCTCACCTCCGCTGCACTCGGGGTTGCTGCTCTCGGCTTCGATGAGCCGTTGCCGCAACGGGCGGGCACCGTCACGGTCGTGCCGCGTCTGCCCCTCTCAACGTTCCCGCTGTTCGGGTCTGCGGCTGTCGCGTTCCTCATGCACCTGATTTCTGGACTGCAAGTCGGATACGACGTGTCCGGTGACCTGGCCGACCGGTACGCCGTGTTCGGGATGCTCCTGCTTGGTCCGGTCCTGTGCGCCGTGCTCAGCAGCCGGGCGGGGGCGCGGATCGGAATCTCCGAAGGCATGCGGTCGCGGTTGCCGATGGTGGCGACACTGTGGGCGGTACCGGTGTTCGGTATCCCGTTCCTGGACCTGCCGTACACGGTGATGGTTGCCGCCTCCGTCGTACTGGGTGCGGTCGCTGTCGGGTTGCACCTGGGTTGGATGACCGGCTCCTCGTCGGTGCGGGCTGCGTGGCGCACCGCCTTGGCGGGTGTGGTGTTCGTAGCACAGCCGCTGCTGTGTGCGGTGGTGTACCTGCTTGCCGAGAACCGGGAACGGACACTGGCGGACGCCGCCACCTTTGCGCCGAGCCTCTCGGCCACGCCGGCTGTCCTGCTCGTTCTGGTCCCGGTGTCGGTGTGGGCGGCAACTGCATGCGTGGCTGTGGTGCGGCTGCGGTCTCGTCGGTGGGTGCTAACGGCCCAGGTGTCGGTCCTGTCGACCGTGATCGTGGCGCTACGCGACGCCGACGCGACACTCTGGCTGGGCGTGAGCCTGTGCGCCGTCGCCGCGAACGTGGCATTGGGTCGGGTTGCGGTGCGCCGGGCCGCAACCGGCAAGAAACCCGCTCCTCCGCCGCAGATGACCGACGCGAAGACACCGCGCCTGGCAGCCACGTTCTGGGATGTGACCGATGTGTCGGCGGTGCTGTTCGGTGGCATCTACACCTCCATCGCCATCGCTCACACCTACTCGGTTGAAACCTTGTCGCTGGTGCTGGTCACCGCCGGCGTCCTGACGTTGCTCTACGCAGCCTCGCCCCACCGGTTGGCGTTCGCCTACCTCGGTTCGTTGTCCATCTCTGCCGGTACCGCCGTCTTGTCCTGGCAGGCCCACATCGAAGCGATCGAGGTCTACACAGGCCCACTGGTACTTCTTCTGGCAGGCATCGGGTTCGTGCAATGGACCCGCGACCACAACCAGTCCACCACCCTCACCATGGGGCCGGCGTTGTCGGCTGCGATGGGACCGACCCTGCTGGTCGCGATCGGTACCGGCGACAATCTTCGCCTCCTCATTCTCACCACGTTCGCTGTGGTGGCTCTCCTCGTCGGGCTCACCCGACAGTGGAAGGCCCCGGTCGCGACCAGCTCCCTGGTCCTCGCGGCGATCGCGTTCACCCAGGGTGGCCCGTTCGTGGCCTACGTACCGGGCTGGCTCATCTTGGGTGTCGCCGGAGCAGCACTCCTGACCGCTGGAGTCGCCTGGGAACGTGCCGTCAACGCCGGACGCGTCGCCAACCGTTGGTTCCACACCCTGAACTAACCCGACAGCCCACCAACTAGCAGGCACACAGGCACCACCGAACGTGGCTGGCGGCGGATGAGTGCGCCACGACGTCATACGAACCGTGGCCTATAGCGCCCGAATCGTAGGGCGTCCCTCCGTGGATCTGAACCAAACTACTCAGCGGCAGGGTTGCACGAGCTCGGTGTGCTCCTGGACGGCGTCGGCCAGACCGGCCATGGCCGCGGCGGCGCCCTCCGGTCGCTGCTCGGGCGGCACCACCAGCGTGACGATCGGCCGATAGCCCACGGTCACCAGCGTGGCGGCGACGGAGGCGTCCTCGATCACCCCGTCGTCGACGTACCACCCGACGCCGTTGACCTCCGTGCACGCGGCGGTCCGGCTGATCTCGGGCGCCTCGCCGCCGCAGGTCATCACGATGGCCGGGTCACCCCAGGCCGCACCGAGCCCGTCCGCGGGCAGGACCGGGACGCGGGACCGGTCCCCGAGCTCGCTGGGGAGGTCCCGCACCAGTGCCCGGCAGGCGGCGAGGTCGTCCTCCGCGACGTCGACGGTGGGCAGCGTGACCTCCGCTTCCGAGCAGGCGGCCAGCGGCAGGACGAGTGCAGACAGCACGACGCCCCGGAACCGCAGGGCTCCGGGGCGTCGCAACGAACAGGTGCCGGTCAGATGTGGACGACCGGGCAGGTCAGCGTGCGGGTGATGCCGTCGAGGTTCTGGACCTTCGAGACCACCAGCTTGCCGAGCTCGTCGACGTTGCGGGCCTCGGCGCGCACGATCACGTCGTAGGGACCCGTGACGTCCTCGGCGAGGGTGACACCCTTCACCTGGGCGATGGCGAGAGCGACCTCGGCCGCCTTGCCGACGTCGGTCTGGATCAGGATGTACGCCTGGACGACCATCGGTGACTCCTTGCTGGTCAGGGGGAAATCGGGTGTGCCGGGCCAACCTACCGTGCCTTCCGGGCATGCCGGTAGGTGGTCGCCGGCCGGTGGTCTGGTGGGATGGAGCCATGCCCGAGACCTCCTCCTTCCCGCCCGACGCGACCGTGGCCGACGTCGGGGAGTTCGCGCTGATCGAGGCGTTCGCCCCGCTCTTCGAGCAGGGCGAGCACGTCCTGGTCGGCCCCGGCGACGACGCCGCGGTGCTCCGGGTCCGCAACGGGCACGTCCTGGTCTCGACCGACCTGATGGTCGAGGGGCGCCACTTCCGTCGCGACTGGGCCGAGGCCGACGACGTGGGTCACCGGGCCGCCGCGCAGAACCTCTCCGACATCAACGCCATGGGAGGACGCGCGACCTCGCTGACCATCGGTCTGGCGGCGCCGCCGGACCTTCCCGCGCAGTGGGCCCTCGACTTCGCCCGCGGCTTCGCCGACGAGTGCGCCCTGGTCGGTGCCAGCGTGGTCGGGGGAGACCTGACCCGCGCCGACCAGGTGATGATCGCGGTGACCGTCCTCGGCGGCTGCACCGTCTCCCCGGTGCTGCGCAGCGGCGCTGCGGTCGGCGACGTGCTCGCCCTCACCGGCCGGCAGGGGTGGGCTGCGGGCGGTCTGGCCGTCCTCGGCCGTGGCTTCCGCTCGCCCCGGGTGCTGGTGGAGGCCTACCGCCGTCCGCAGCCGCCGTACGACGCCGGGCCGGCCGCGGCGGAGGCGGGCGCCACCTCGATGATCGACATCTCCGACGGCCTGCTCGCCGAGGCCCGCCACCTCGCCGACGCGTCGGGCGTCGCCATCGACGTACGCCGGGACGCCTTCGAGCTGGCCGAACCGCTGGTGGCCGTCGGGTCGGCCCTGGGCGCCGACCCGCTCGGCTTCATCCTCGGCGGCGGCGACGACCACGCCCTGCTGGCGACCTTCCCCGACGGCTCGGTCCCGGCCGGGTGGCAGGTCGTGGGGGCCGTGACCGAGGGCAGCGGCGTCACCGTGGACGGCGGAGCCTACGAAGGCCCCACCGGGTGGACGCACTTCTAGGGACAAGCGAAGAGGCCGCCACCCCAGGGGGATGGCGGCCTCATCGAGAAAGTCTGGGTCAGCGAGAGACCTTGCCGGCCTTGAGGCAGCCGGTGCAGACGTTGAGGCGCTTCGGCGTACCGTTCACCGTCGCGCGGACCCGCTGGATGTTGGGGTCGAAGCGACGCTTCGTGATCTTGCGCGACCACGGACGGTTGTTGCCGAAGCCGGGCTTCTTCGCGCAGATGTCACAGACGGCAGCCACCGGAACTCCTGGAAAACTCGAGTGTCAATTACGTGCAGGGCCCGCTGTGCGGGCAACCTGAAGAGACTAACCGATCGCGGTCCGCCGGAGCCAATCGTGGGAGGGACGCACTAACGTGTGCGCGATCCGGGCAGGGCATCCGGGGCCGGGCATCCGGGCTGGACGACACGAGGCAGGCGATGAAGGCACCCCACGGCGGCACCATCACCCTCGACGTCGTGCTGCGGTTCGTCGACATCGCCACCGACGCGCTCGCGGACGCCCGTGAGGAGATCGACGCCCTCAACGTGTTCCCGGTGCCCGACGGCGACACCGGCACCAACATGTACCTCACCGTCTCTGCCGCGCGCGACTCCATTCGTGAGGCCACCGGGGGCGACCCCCACTCCGACCTCCGTACGGCGCTCGCCGCGCTCGGTCGAGGCGCGCTGCTCGGCGCCCGCGGAAACTCCGGGGTGATCCTGAGCCAGATGCTCGGCGCCATCGCCGGTCGGATCGCGCGGGCAACGCCGGACGAGCGCAACGCGAGTGTCGTCGCGGATGCCCTGCGGGAGGCCACCGACGCCAGCTACGCAGCGGTGGGGGAGCCGGTCGAGGGCACGATGCTCACCGTCGCCCGCGCCGCTGCCGATGCCGCCCTCGCCGTTGCCGAGAAGCCCGGCGCCCGTGCCCGTGACGTGTTCACGGCTGCTGCGGGAGCGGCGCGCGAGGCTCTCGCCCGCACGCCCGACCAGCTCAAGGCGCTCCGCGACGCCGGTGTGGTCGACGCCGGTGGTCGGGGTGTCAGCGTGATCCTCGACGCGGCCGAAACCGTCCTCACGGGTCGTCGGCCCGATCCGGTCCCCACCCACCACCGGATCCCGGTCCCCGTCCAGTCCGACGACCTGACCCCGGGCGGCCCGGCCTACGAGGTGATGTACCTGCTCGACGCCGACGACGCGGCGATCCCGGCGCTCCGTGCCGCCCTCGCGCCCCTGGGTGACTCGTTGGTGGTCGTGGGCGGCGACCGGCTCTGGAACGTCCACGTCCACGTCGACGACGTCGGTGCCGCGATCGAGGCCGGCATCCGCGCGGGGCGCCCCTACCGGGTGCGGGTGACCCACTTCGCCGAGCAGGTGGCCGACGCCCGCCAGCGCACCTCCGAGCGGACCGGGCGGGGTGTGGTGGCCGTGGCCGCGGGGCCGGGCCTCGCCGCGCTCTTCCGGGACTGCGGAGCCCAGGTGGTCGAGGGTGGACCGGGTCGCCGCCCCAGCACCCGCGAGGTGCTCGACGCGATCCTGGCCACCGGTGCGGGCGAGGTGGTGATCCTGCCCAACGACGGTGACTCGGTGCGAGTGGCGCAGATCGCGGCCGGGACCGCCGAAACCGACAACGGCATCCGCGCCAGGGTGATCGCGACCCAGGCGCAGGTGCAGGGACTGGCAGCGCTGGCCGTCCACGAGCCCGGCCGGACGTTCGACCACGACGTCCTGGAGATGACCGCCACCGCGCGTCACGCCCGCCACGGCGCGGTCACGGTCGCCTCGAAGCAGGCGATCACCATGGCCGGTCCGTGCGAGCCGGGCGACGTGCTCGGCGTGGTGGCCGGCGACTTCGCGGTCATCGGTGACGACCTCTACGCCGTCGCGACCGACGTCCTCGAGCGGCTGCTCGGCGGCGGCGGCGAGCTGGTCACGATCGTGCGCGGGCAGGAGGGACCGGCCGACCTGGCCGAGCGCTGCGCGTCGTACGTCGAGGAGCACCACCCGGCCGTGGACGTGGTGGTCTACGAGGGCGGGCAGGACCGCTACCCCCTGCTCGTCGGTGTCGAATGATCACCGTCGACTCGCCGGTCGCCAGCGTCTTCGGCAAGGCAGCGAAGAAGCGCAAGCTCGTGCACGAAGGGCTCGGCATCGAGACGGTCGGCGACCTGCTGTTCCACTTTCCCCGCCGTTACGTGAAGACGACCGAGCTGAGCGAGGTCGACGAGCCCGTCGAGGGGGAACCGGTCTCGGTCGTCGGCAAGATCACGTCCAGCGAGATCAAGCCGTTCCGCGACCGTCGGGCCAACCGGATGAGCTATCGCGTCGAGGTCAAGATCACCACGGGCGGGCCGAACTTCTCGCTCTCGTTCTTCATCCCCTACTCCGGGCAGGCCGAGACGGAGCAGGCCCGGATGGCGCCCGGTCGGTTCGGGATGTTCACCGGAAAGGCCAAAAGATTCGGGGACACCTGGCAGATCGCCGGCCCCCACTCGGTGATCTTCGACGAGGAAGGTGACGGTGGGCTGGCGGCCAGCCTCAAGGGTTTGCTGCCGATCTATCCCGTCACGTCCAAGCTCTACTCCTGGGACGTGCAGAAGGTCGTGCAGTCGGCCCTCGAGCTGGTGAAGGAGGTCCCGGACCCGCTCCCCGAGGCCGTACGCCGAGAGCACGGCCTGCTCGACCGGGCGACCGCACTGCGGTGGATCCACGGCCCCGACGACTACGCGCAGGTCGGCGCCGCGCAGAAGCGGTTCCGCTTCGAGGAGGCGCTGGTCACCCAGCTCGTGCTCGCGCGGCGGCGCGCGAGGCTGCGCGCCCAGCCGGCCCGGGCCCGCGCCGGCGGCGACCGCGGCCTGCTCGCGGCCTTCGACGAGCGGCTGCCGTTCGCCCTCACCGAGGGCCAGCAGACGATCGGTGCCCAGCTCGAGCAGGATCTCGCCCAGTCGCACCCGATGAACCGGCTGCTCCAGGGCGAGGTCGGCTCCGGCAAGACCGTGGTCGCGCTGCGCGCCATGCTCCGCGTCGTCGACAGCGACGCCCAGGCCGCGCTGCTCGCCCCGACCGAGGTGCTCGCCCAGCAGCACCACCGCTCGATCACCGCGATGCTGGGTGACCTGGCCGGCGGCGGGATGCTCGGGGGCGCCGCCGAGGCGACCTCGGTGGCGCTGCTGACCGGCTCGATGTCCAAGCCACAGCAGCGCGAGACCCTGCTGCGTATCGCCGGTGGCGAGGCCGGCCTCGTGATCGGCACGCACGCGCTGCTCGAGGAGCACGTGCAGTTCGCCGACCTCGGACTCGTGGTCGTCGACGAGCAGCACCGCTTCGGTGTCGAGCAGCGGGCCGCACTGACCGACAAGGCCGGCAGCCCGCCCCACGTGCTGGTGATGACGGCGACCCCCATCCCGCGCACCGTGGCGATGACGGTCTTCGGCGACCTCGAGACGTCGGTCCTCACCGAGCTGCCCGCTGGCCGCGCGCCGATCCAGACCAACGTCGTACCCCTCGCGGAGCAGCCCAGCTGGCTCGACCGTGCCTGGCAGCGGGTGCGCGAGGACGTCGAGGCGGGCCATCAGGTCTACGTCGTGTGTCCGCGGATCACGGGGGACGAGCCCGAGCAGGGTGAGATCGATCAGCTCGACGTTGACGACGACGACAACGTGGTCACGCCGAAGGCGTCACTGACCGCCGTCGAGGACCTGCTGCCGCACCTCGAGGCGGGGCCGTTGGCCGGGCTCCGGCTCGCGATGCTGCACGGCAAGCTGCCGCCCGAGGAGAAGGACCGCACGATGCGGGCCTTCGCGTCGGGAGACGTCGACGTGCTGGTGGCGACCACGGTCATCGAGGTCGGCGTCGACGTGGCCAACGCGACCACCATGGTCCTGATGGATGCCGACCGGTTCGGCGTCTCCCAGCTCCACCAGCTCCGTGGCCGGGTCGGCCGAGGCGGGCTGCCGGGGCTCTGCCTGCTCGTCTCCCACGCGGAGACGGGGTCGCCGGCTCGCGATCGGCTCGACGCCGTCGCTGCCACCACGGACGGCTTCGAGCTGAGCCGGGTCGACCTCGAACAACGCCGCGAGGGTGACGTCCTGGGGCGGTCGCAGAGCGGATTCCGGTCCGGTCTCCGGACGCTGCGCGTCCTCCGCGACGAGAAGACGATCGTGGCCGCGCGGTCAGCCGCGGAAGCCTTGCTGGCGGCGGATCCCGAGCTCTCCGGAGCGCCCGGGCTGGCCGAAGCGGTGGCGGACCTGGAGCATTCACGGCAGTCTGACTTCATGGAGAAGGCATGAACCGCCCGGAGCGTGCCGGAGGATGACGCGGATCATCGGGGGACTCGCGGGGGGTCGGCGGCTGCAGACGCACCGCGGGCTGACCACCCGTCCGACCAGCGACCGCGTGCGCGAAGCCCTCTTCTCCAGCATCGAGTCGTGGTGCGGTTCTCTCAGCGGCCTGCGCTTCCTCGACCTCTACGCCGGCTCCGGCGCGGTCGGTCTGGAGGCCTGGTCGCGCGGGGCCGGGGTGGTCACCCTCGTGGAGGAGGACCGCCGGACCTCGGGCCTGATCCGCACCAACGCCCGCGCGATCGGCTTCCCCGGCGCCGACGTCGTCTCCGCCACTGTCTCGACCACCCTGCGGCGCAGCCCCGCGGCGCCGTACGACGTGGTGTTCCTCGACCCGCCCTACCCGATGTCGACCGTCGACGTCGACGCTGACCTGCGGTTGCTCGACCACCACGACTGGCTGGTCCCGGGAGCGATGGTCGTCGTGGAGCGCTCCATCCGCACCGACCCACCCCGGTTCCCGGACGACTTCACCGGCCGTCGTGAACGCCGCTACGGCGAGACGACGCTTTGGTACGGTCACGCCGCCCCCGCCACGCCGGCGACACCCCCCACACCAGTCGAGGAGTAGATCGTGCGCCGAGCCGTCTGCCCCGGGTCCTTCGACCCGGTCACCCACGGCCACCTCGACATCGTCGGCAGGGCCGCCCGGCTCTTCGACGAGGTGATCGTCGCCGTCGGAGTCAATCCGTCCAAGAGTCGGTTGTTCTCGCCCGACGAGCGGATGTCGATGCTGCGCCGCGCGTGTGACGAGTGGGACAACGTGCGGGTCGAGAGCTTTGCCGGCCTGCTGACCGACTTCTGTTCCGAGGCAGGCGCCCACGCCATCGTCAAGGGGCTGCGGGCTGTCAGCGACTTCGACTACGAGCTCCAGATGGCCCAGATGAACGCGTCGCTGACCGAGGTCGAGACCGTCTTCATGCCGACCAGCCCGGAGTGGTCGTTCCTGGCCTCGAGCCTGGTCAAGGAAGTGGCCCGGTTCGGCGGCGACGTGTCCGGCATGGTGCCCGACTTCGTCCACGAGGCGCTCAAGGCCCGCTTCGCCGAGACCGACCACGGCTGACGGTTTTGGTCAGCCGGACCGGTGACCGTTACGATTCCCGTTAGTTCTGTCGTTCCCGGACCCTGAAAGTGATCCCCTGAGCAACCTGGACCCGAGAGCGCCGCTCGTGCTCGACACCCGCGAGCTCGGCCGCCGCCCGGGGTCCCAGCATCAGGTGACACGTACGGTTCCGGCTCCGGCAGAGCTGGGCATCGATGTCCTGCACGTCCCCGAAGGTTCTCCGGTCGAGTTCGACCTGAGGCTGGAGGCGGTCATGGAGGGGGTGCTGGTCACGGGCACGGCCACGGCCGGGCTCGAGGGCGTATGCGCACGGTGCCTGGAGCAGATCGACGACGAGATCGCCGTGACGTTCCAGGAGCTGTTCGTGTACGACGACCAGTCACACGCTCCGACCGATGACGAGCTGGATGACGAAGTCAGCCGGCTCGAGGGCGACCTGCTCGGCCTCGAACCGCTGTTGCGGGATGCGGTGGTGCTTGCGCTGCCGTTCCAGCCGCTGTGCGAGGACGAGTGTCCCGGACTGTGCGTCGAGTGTGGCGCACGTCTGGCCGACGACCCGGACCACGCACACGAGGCGGCGATAGACCCGCGGTGGGCCGGACTGGTGGAACTCCGGCAAGATGTTCCACCACAGCACGACGAGGACTGACCCGACCGGGAACCGGCCGGGACACACGAAGGCCGGACGAACCGGCCAAGGTATGAGGAGATCGACATGGCTGTTCCGAAGCGGAAGATGTCGCGCAGCAACACGCGCCACCGTCGCTCGCAGTGGAAGGCCGTTGCGCCGACCCTGGTGACCTGCGCCAACCCGGCTTGCGGTGCCAAGCACCTGCCCCACCGGGCGTGCGGCGACTGCGGCCAGTACGGCGCCCGCGCCGAGCGCCGTCAGGTCCTCTGACATCCCGATTGCGTCTCTCGGCTTGAGCAACTACGCCGACCTGCGTTCGGCGCTCGGGAACCCGGTCCTGGACCCCGAGCTGCTGGAACGCGCCCTCACCCACCGCTCGTTCGCCTACGAGAACGGCGGGCTGCCCACCAATGAGCGCCTGGAGTTCCTCGGCGACGCGGTGCTGGGCGTCGTGGTCACCGAGAAGCTCTACCTGACGCACCCCGACCTCTCCGAGGGCCGGCTCGCGAAGCTCCGGGCGGCGGTCGTCAACGCGCGGGCGCTGGCCGGCGTCGGTCGCGCGATCGGGCTGGGCCAGCACATCAAGCTCGGCCGGGGTGAGCAGTCGACCGGCGGCCGCAACAAGGCCTCGATCCTCTCCGACACCGTCGAGGCGGTGCTCGGTGCGATCCACCTCTCCGGCGGCTTCGAGGTGTCCTCCGAGGTCATCCAGCGACTCTTCGACCCGTTGATCGAGGAAGCCTCCGCCATGGGCGCGGGGCTCGACTGGAAGACCTCCCTGCAGGAGCTCTCCGCCGAGCACGGTCTCGGCGTTCCCGAGTACGTCATCGAGGACGACGGACCCGATCACCTCAAGACGTTCACCGCGCAGGTCCGCGTCGGCGAGGAGCTCTACGGCAACGGCCTCGGCCGCTCCAAGAAAGAGGCCGAGCAGGCCGCCGCGGAGACCGCCTACAGCGAGATCGCCGGCAAGCTCGGCGTCGTGGACATCGCCACCGCCGACGTCCGCGACTGACCTGCCACCTCCGTGCCGGAGCTTCCCGAGGTCGAGGTCGTCCGTGCCGGACTCGAGCGCCACGTCGTCGGCGCCACCTTCACCTCCGTCGAGGTGCTCCACCCCCGCCCCGTACGCCGCGACCCCCGCGGGCCGGTCGGCTTCGCCACCGCCCTGACCGGGCGTCGCGTGGAGGCGGCCCTGCGCCGCGGCAAGTACTTCTGGCTCCCGCTCGACAACGACGATGCCCTGCTCGGGCACCTCGGCATGAGCGGTCAGATGCTGGTGCAGCCACCGGCGGCCCCGGTCGAGCGCCACCTCCGGGTGCGCTTCTCCCTGGACAACGGCCTCGAGCTGCGGTTCGTCGACCAGCGGATGTTCGGCGGTCTCGCCGTCTCCGAGGGCGGTGCCGGGCTGCCGGCCGAGATCGCCCACATCGCCCGTGACCCGCTCGACGTGGCCTTCGACGACGACGAGTTCGTACGCCGCGTCCGTCGGCGCACCGCCGGTGTGAAGCGGCTGTTGCTCGATCAGACCCTCGTGTCGGGCGTCGGGAACATCTACGCCGACGAGGCGCTGTGGCGGTCCCGGATCCACGGTGACCGGCCGGGCGACCGGCTCACCGGACCGCAGGTGCGGCTGCTGCTGGCCGAGGCGCGCGGTGTCATGCTCGCCGCCCTCGCCGAGGGCGGCACGTCCTTCGACGCCCTCTACGTCAACGTCAACGGGGAGTCGGGCTACTTCGACCGGTCCCTGCACGCCTACGGTCGTGAGGGCGAGCCGTGCCAGCGGTGCGGGACGCCCATCCGGCGGATCGCGTTCACCAACCGGTCGTCGTACTTCTGTCCGGCGTGCCAGCCCGTACCGCGCAGGCGCCGTACCTCCTGAAGATTGCCTCCCCGGATTGACCGTGACCGACCGAAGTGGGACTCTTGAAGGCAGCCCGGTCCCAGGGCGAAACACCAGTTCGGAAGGTTCGTCCATGGCGAAGGCGCTGATCGGCTACATGCACAGCGACCCCCGGACCCCGGCTCGACTCGCCTCGGAGAATGCACGTCTCCGCGCTCGCGTGTCCGAGCTCGAGGCCCTGACACTTCGGCTCGCGCGGGAGAACGACGCACTCGCGTCGGCCGCCGCCGACGAGGTGCTCGCGGTCGAGAACGACCTGCAGCCCGCGTGACCTGGCGCATGCCTCGTCGTTGACGGGGGCATGCGCACACTCTCCTCGCTGGCTGCAGCGGCTCTGTTGCTGACCACTGTGGGCGCCACCGCGCCCGCGTTCGCCCACGGCGACGACTCCGAGCGGAACCGTGAGGTCCGCACCCAGCTCCTGGCGGAGGAGGACACCCCGCTGATCAGCGGCAACGTGTCCCACCTGGGCAACCACCCCGGCACCGCCGGGATCTCCGGGTGCTTCACCAAGACCGCGCCGCTGTTCGTGACCAGCGGTCTGGAGTCGGTGACCGTCTGGGACGTCTCCGACGGAACCAACCCGACCCGGGCCGGAGTGCTGCCCAACGCAGTGTTCGAGAACGAGGCGATGAACTGCGGTGAGCGCAGCAAGCGCGGCGAGGAGACGCGTCGGTTCGCGCTCGTGGGTGTCGACCTCTACCAGGCGTCCCCGACCGAGCCGCAGCACGTCGGTGACTCCAACGTCGGCGGCGACGAGCTGGTCATCGTCGAGGTGACCGATCCCGCGGCGCCGACGATCGTGGGCCGCGCCCCGGCCACGACCAGCACGCACACCGTCGCCTGCGTCGACGACACCAACTGCCGCTACGCCTACTCCGCGGGCAACAGCAGTTCCGGGACCTACTCGATCTTCGACCTCCGTGACCTCGACAACCCGAAGGAGGTCGACGCCGACCGGAAGAAGGAGGGCGTGCAGCCCTTCAGCTCGCCGACTGCCGGCCACAAGTGGAACTTCGACACAGCCGGCGTCGGCACGCACACCGGCTTCGACGGCTCATCGATGTGGAACATCACGCGTCCGCGCCATCCCAAGCTGCTCTCCACCACGGGCAAGGCCGGCGGCGCCGGTGACGCCGACGGGGCCGACGGCTACAACGACTTCATCCACCACAACTCGTTCCGGCCCAACGCCGACGCCTTCAAGCCGCACTCCGCACCGTCGTTGCGTCACGGCAACATCTTGCTGGTGACCGAGGAGGACTACGAGCAGACCGACTGCACCCAGGCCGGCTCGTTCCAGACCTGGCACGTCAAGAACCTCAACGGCAAGCCCGGCGGGATCGTGCCGCTCGACAAGGTCGAGCTCTCCGACCTCGGCAACTTCCCCCTCCCGCAAGGCGCCTTCTGCTCCGCCCACTGGTTCGACTACCGCCCCGGCGGGATCGTCGCGATCGGCTACTACGGCGGCGGCACGCAGTTCATCGACGTCCGCGACCCGGAGAAGATCACCTCCTACGGCTACGCCCACTGGTTCGCCAGCGAGGTGTGGGACGCGATGTGGGTGCCCCAGTACAACGCTGCGGGCGAGCAGACCGGCAAGACCAGCAACGTGGTCTATGCGATCGACCTGGTCCGCGGCCTCGACGTCTACAGCGTCGACGTGCCCGGCAAGGTCGGGATCGAACCGACCCGCGCCGGTGTCCCGGAGCGGACCGTCGGCGACCTGGCCGCGGCCAGCGCCGTCCCGGCCGGCCTCGTCGGCGGCGCGCTCGCGCTGGTCGTCGCGCTACGTCGACGTACCCGGCGCACGGACGCCGTCTGACGGGTGGGGAGCGGCCCGACCCGGGCGATGGTTCGATAGGGCCATGGCCTCGGACCCGGACACCCTTGCCGACCTGATCGACGCGCTGCCCGAGGGCGTGGTCGTCACGGACCCGGACAAGGTGGAGAAGTACCGCTGGGACCGCTCGCAGGACCCGGCCACCGGTACGCCGATGGCGGTCGTGCGCGCGGAGGACGCCGCGCAGGTGCAGGCCGCGGTGCGCTGGGCCGCCGCCCATCGGGTGCCGGTCGTGCCGCGGGGCGCCGGCAGCGGCCTGTCCGGCGGCTCCAGCGCCGTCGACGGCGGCATCGTGGTGAGCCTGGAGCGGATGACCGCGATCGAGATCGACGCCACGTGCCAGGTCGCGGTGGTCGAGCCCGGCGCCTTCAACGCTGAGGTGAAGTCGGCCGCAGCGGAGCACGGGCTCTGGTACCCGCCCGACCCCTCGTCGTACGAGTTCTGCTCGATCGGCGGCAACGTCGCCACCAACGCCGGCGGCCTGTGCTGCGTGAAGTACGGCGTGACCACCGACTACGTGCTCGGGCTCGACGTCGTGCTTGCCGACGGGACGCTGGTGCGGCTGGGCGGCAAACGGATCAAGGACGTCGCCGGTCTCAGCCTGGTCAAGTTGTTCGTCGGCAGCGAGGGGACGCTCGGCATCGTGACCCGGGTGCTGCTGCGGCTGGTGCCGGCGCAGGCCGCGAGGTCGACGCTGGTCGCCAGCTTCCCGTCGCCGGAGGTCGCCGCCGAGGCGGTGGTGGCGATCCGGAGCGGACTGCGCCCCTCCATGCTCGAGCTGATGGACCAGGCCTCGATCCGCGCCGTCGAGGCGCACCGGCCGATGGGGCTCGACGTCGGTGCCGGCGCGCTGCTGGTCGCGCAGTCGGACGCTCCCGGCTCCTCGCGGACCGAGGAGATCGCGGCGATGGAGAAGGCCTGTCGCGACTCAGGTGCGCTGGAGGTGTTCGTCACCGACGACGCCGACGAGGGGGAGCAGTTCGTGCAAGCGCGGCGGATGGTGATCCCGGCCGTGGAGGAGCTGGGTGCGCTGATGCTCGAGGACGTCGGCGTACCTGTGCCGCGGCTCCCCGAGCTGCTCCGTGCCGTCGCCGGGATCGCCGAACGCCACGACCTCGCGATCCCGGTGGTCGCCCACGCCGGGGACGGCAACACCCACCCGCTGATCGTGGTGCCGCGAGACGACGAGGCCGCCCAGCTCCGGGCCGTGCAGGCGTTCGCCGACATCATGACCGCCGCCATCGACCTCGACGGCACCATCACCGGCGAGCACGGCGTCGGCCGGACCAAGAAGTCCGCGCTCCCCGCCCAGGTCGGCGAGGACGTGATGGCACTGAGCCGCCGGGTCAAGGACGCCCTCGACCCCCACGGGATCCTGAACCCTGGTGCGGTGCTGTGAGCGATCGGGGAAACCAACAACACCCCACCAGATACCGTCACCGACATGATCCGCGACCGCCACCTCTTCGGACCCGGACCCTCCAACCCGTACCCGGAGGCGACCAACGCGCTGGCACGACCGATCCTGGGCCACCTCGACCCGGCGTTCCTCGACCTGATGGACGAGACCTGCGAGATGCTCCGCACGGTCTGGGGTACGACGAACGCCCGCACCCTGCCGCTGAGCGCCACCGGCAGCGCCGGGATGGAAGCGGCGTTCGTCAACACCGTCCATCCCGGCGACGTCGCCGTGATCGCGGTCAACGGCCTGTTCGGCCAGCGGATGTGCGACGTCGCCGCCCGCTGCGGCGCCGAGGTGGTGCCGGTCGAGCACGAGTGGGGCACCCCGGTCGACGTGGACCGGGTCCGGTCCGCCCACCCGGCCCCGCAGATCATTGCTGCCGTCCACGCCGAGACCTCGACGGGCGTCCGCTCCGACATCTCCGCCCTCGGTGCCGCCAAAGGTGATGCCCTGTTGATCACCGACGCGGTGACCAGCATCGGCGGGATCGAGCTGCGTGCCGACGACTGGGGCGTCGACGTGGGCTATGCGGGGACGCAGAAGTGCCTGGGCGTCGCCCCAGGTCTGGCGCCGTTCACCATCAACGACCGCGCCTTCGCGCGCCGGGTCGAGAAGCCGCAGTCGTGGTACCTCGACCTGGGCCTGCTCGGCGGCTACGTGGGCGAGGCCAGCTCCAGCCAGGGCAAGCGGACCTACCACCACACGGCGCCGACCGCGATGGTCGCGAGTCTTCACGCGGGCCTCACCCGGATCCTCGACGAGGGTCTCGAGGCGGTCTGGGCGCGACACGAGGCGGCGGGCGCCCAGCTGCTCGAAGGCCTGCAGGAGATGGGTCTCGAGCTGTTCGCGACCGAGGGGCACCGGCTCCCCGAGCTCACGACGGTGAAGGTGCCCGACGGGACCGACTCGGCCGCCGTGCGCGGCTATCTGCTCGACCGGCACGACCTCGAGATCGGGGCGGGAGCGGGGGAGTACGCCGCCTCGGTGTGGCGGATCGGGCTGATGGGCCACAACGCCCGCCCCGACGCCGTACTGCTGGTGCTGGCGGCGCTGAAGGACGCGCTCGACCACGCCTGAGCCACACGCCTGACCGCCTCCCACGCGTGGCGGGACGGCGCAGGTAGGGTGTGGCCCGCTGAGCTTCCCCGACAGCCCTCAGTACCTGCACGTCTTCGGTGAGGAGCACGCGTTGTACCTGAAGAGCCTGACCCTGAAGGGGTTCAAGTCCTTCGCCTCCTCCACGACCCTGCAGCTCGAGCCGGGGATCACGTGCATCGTGGGGCCGAACGGTTCCGGCAAGTCCAACGTGGTCGATGCCCTCGCCTGGGTGATGGGTGAGCAGGGCGCCAAGAGCCTGCGCGGCGGCAAGATGGAGGACGTCATCTTCGCCGGCACCTCCGGCCGCCCGCCGCTGGGCCGCGCCGAGGTCGTCCTCACCATCGACAACTCCGACGGCGCGCTGCCGATCGAGTACGCCGAGGTGACGATCAGCCGCACCATGTTCCGCTCCGGCGGCTCCGAGTACGCCATCAACGGCACCTCGTGCCGGCTGCTCGACGTCCAGGAGCTGTTGTCCGACTCAGGCATCGGCCGCGAGATGCACGTCATCGTCGGCCAGGGCCAGCTCGACACGATCCTGCACGCCACCCCCGAGGACCGGCGCGGCTTCATCGAGGAGGCCGCAGGCGTCCTCAAGCACCGCAAGCGCAAGGAGAAGGCGCTTCGCAAGCTCGACTCGACCGAGGGCAACCTCCACCGGCTCGGCGACCTGCTGGGCGAGATCCGGCGTCAGCTCAAGCCGCTGGGTCGTCAGGCCGAGGTCGCCCGGAGGGCCGCCGGTGTCCAGGCCGACGTCCGGGATGCCCGGGCCCGGCTCGTGGCCGACGACCTCGTCACCGCGCGCACCGCGCTGGAGCAGGAGCTCGCCGACGAGACGATCCTGGTCGAGCGTCGCGCCGAGGTGGAGTCGGCCATCGCCGAGGCCCAGCAGGCAGAGGCCGCGCTCGAGGCGGCGCTGCGCGAGGACCTGCCCGCCCTGTCGAGGGCCCAGGACACCTGGTTCGCGCTGTCCGGGCTTCGTGAGCGGCTCCGCGGCACGCAGTCACTCGCCGCCGAGCGGGTCCGCAACGCCGGCAGCGTGGAGGACGCCGTCGAGTCCGGCCGCGACCCGGAGGCGCTGGAGGCGGAGGCGCAGGAGGTCCGACAGCAGGAACAGGTCATCGCCGCCGAGGTCGAGGAGCACCGGACGACGCTCGAGCAGGCCACGACCGGCCGCCGCGGCGCCGAGGACGCGGCCGCCGAGGAGGAACGCCGCGTGGCCGGCCTGGTCCGGGCCGCTGCCGACCGTCGCGAGGGCCTGGCCCGGCTCCACGGCCAGGTCAACGCCCTCAAGTCACGCGCCGCCGCGGCCGACGACGAGCTCGGCCGGCTCGACGCCGCGCGCCAGGAGGCCGTGGCTCGTGCGGCTCGCGCACAGAAGGACTTCACCGCGCTCGAGACCCGGATCGCCGGCCTGGACGCCGGCGAGGAGGGGCTCGACGAGGAGCACGAGGTCGCCGTCACGACCCTCGATGATCTCGAGGAGCAGCTCGCGAAGCTGCGCGACGAGGTGCAGCGGGCCGACCGCGACCGCGCCACCCTCCAGGCGCGCAAGGACGCGCTCGAGATCGGGCTCAACCGCAAGGACGGAGCCGGCGCACTGCTGGCCGCCTCCGACGGCATCTCCGGCTTGCTGGGTTCCGTCGCTGCGCTGCTGACGGTGCGCGGTGGCTATGAGACCGCGGTGGCCGCAGCCCTCGGCTCGGCCGCCGACGCGGTCGTCGTGACCGACGCGGACGCCGCCGTCGGCGCCCTCGGACACCTCAAGGCCGACGACCTCGGTCGCGCCGGGATGATGCTCGGGGGTGCGCCGGTCACCGACCGCGACTGGCCCGGTCTTCCCGGGGGTGCGACGTACGCGCTCGACGTGGTGGATGCTCCCGCCGACCTCTCCGGTGCGCTGGCCAGGCTGCTGTTCAAGACCGTGGTCGTCGATGACCTGCCGAGCGCGCGAGCGTTGGTCGCCAGCTATCCGGACGTCACCGCGGTGACCCGCGACGGCGACGTCTTCGGGTCCCATTTCGCCACCGGCGGCTCCAGCAGCCAGCCGAGCCTGATCGAGCTCCAGGCCGCCGTCGACGAGGCGACCGACCAGCTCGCCGAGGCGACCGCCACCGCGGAGCGACTCGGGTTCGACATCTCCCGCGTCGAGGCGGAGCGCCTCGCCGCGCAGCAGCGCGTCGACGTCGCGCTCGCCAAGCTCCACGAGTCCGACGCGACGTTGGCGGCGGTCGCCGAGGAGCTGGGCCAGTACGGCTCCCAGGCCCGCGCCGCCCGGGGCGAGGCCGAGCGTGCGACGGCAGCCATCGAGAAGGCGCAGCAGGCCCGCGAGGCCGACCTGGCCGGGTTGGCCGACCTCGAGGCGCGGCTCGCCTCCGCCGAGGACGCGCCCGACGAAGAGCCCGACACCACCGTGCGGGAACAGCTCCTCGAGGCCGCCCGCGCCGCCCGGCAGGGTGAGGTGGACGCCCGGTTGGCGCTGCGCACCGCCGAGGAGCGTGCCCGCGCCCTGCACGGACGCGCCGACCAGCTGGCCCGTGCCGCCCAGGCCGAGCGCGACGCCCGCGCGCGAGCCGCCGAACGCCGCGAGCGGCTGATCCGCGAGGGTCGGGCCGCCGAGGCGGTCGGGGTCGCCGTCGGTGTCGTCCTGCAACGGCTCGAGGTCTCCCTGCACCGTGCCGCCGAGGCCCGCACCGCGGTCGAGGCCAGTCGCAGCGAGCGGGAGCAGCAGCTGCTGACGGCCCGCGCCACGCTGCGCGACCTGTCCCGCCAGCACGACGAGCTGGTCAACTCCGTCCACCGCGACGAGATGGCCCGCACCCAGCAGCGGATGCGGATCGAGCAGCTCGAGGAGCGTGCGCTCGACGAGCTCGGCCTCGACGCCGACGGGCTGATCGCCGAGTACGGCCCCGACCAGCTCATCGCCTTCAGCGGAGAGGTCGAGGAGGGCGCCGAGACGCCCGAGCCCGCCCCCTACGTCCGCGAGGAGCAGCAGAAGCGGCTGCGCTCGGCCGAGCGCGCGCTGTCGATGCTGGGCCGGGTCAACCCGCTGGCGCTCGAGGAGTTCTCCGCCATGGAGGAGCGCCACAAGTTCCTCACCGAGCAGCTCGAGGACCTCCGCAAGACCCGCAAGGACCTGCTCGACATCGTCCGGGAGGTCGACTCCCGCGTCCAGGAGGTCTTCACCGCGGCGTACGCCGACGTCAGCGCGGCGTTCGACGCCACGTTCTCGCGGCTGTTCCCCGGAGGCGAGGGCCGGCTCGTCCTCACCGATCCCGCGGACATGCTCAACACCGGGATCGAGGTCGAGGCGCGCCCGGCCGGCAAGCGGGTCAAGCGGCTCTCGCTGCTGTCGGGTGGCGAGCGGTCGCTGGTCGCCGTCGCCTTCCTGGTGGCTCTGTTCAAGGCACGCCCGTCGCCGTTCTACATCCTCGATGAGGTCGAGGCGGCTCTCGACGACACCAACCTCGGTCGGCTGCTCCAGATCTATGAGGAGCTCCGCGAGAACTCCCAGCTGCTCGTCATCACCCACCAGAAGCGGACCATGGAGGTCGGCGACGCGCTCTACGGCGTGACGATGCGCGGCGACGGCGTCTCGACGGTGATCAGCCAGCGGCTGCGGGACGCTGCCTCCGCCTGATCGTCGGCGTGCGGTTCGTCGGTTTCCCCGCTCAGGCGGGGAACCAGTGACTTGGTGGGGCAAACATCGGCCGCGAAGTCACGGACTCGCCCGCGAAGTTCGACCCCGGCCCTCGGTCGCAGACCGACTAGGGTCCCGGCCATGGCCGACCACGACCGACCCACCCGTGCCGACTACGTCCACTGGGAACGCGTGACGACCCGCTGGGCCGACATCGACGTCTACGGCCACATGAACAACGCCCGCTACTTCGAGATCATCGACACCGTCGTCAACAACCACCTCGCCACGGCCACCGGCGTCGACATCCGCACGCTCGACGCGATCGGCGTCGTGGCGGAGGTCGGCTGCCGCTACTTCTCCGAGGTCGGCTATCCAGAGCCGGTGGACGTCGGGGTGGTGGCCGACAAGGTGGGTCGCTCCTCGGTCGTCTACCGGATCGGCCTGTTCCAGGGCGACGGCGACGAGGCAGCAGCCGAAGGGCGCTTCGTGCACGTGTACGTCGACAACAGCGACCCGGTTCGACCGGTCGTCGAGATGCCTGACCAGGTCCGCACGGCGGTCACCCCGCTGCTCGCCCGCCGACTGGGGAACTGACGCCGTCTGTGGCACGGTGAACCGTGCTCTTCATTGTGATCGCCATGGTCGTCATCGTCGCCGTCGCCGGGCTGGTGGTGGCCTTCGTCGCCTTCCCCCACCGAGGCGAGGAGCTGCCGGGCGTGCCGTGGCTGGGCCAGGCCATGCGCAACGCGGCAGGAGCGGCGCCGACCCTGGATTCCGAGGAGTCGGGTGCGCACCGTTGAGCGTCGTACGCCTCTGATTGGATGGCGTCATGGGTGACCTGCTCTACCTGATCATCGGCATCGCCGTCCTCGGCGTCCTGCTGGTCGCCGGCCTTGTCGCCCGGACCCGCTCGGGTCGGGCGGCGCCGCCCGCGGACCGCACCGACGTCATCGCGACGCCGGTCGAGACGGCTCCCGAGGAGCTCGACACCGCTCCGGTGGAGGCGCCGTCGGAGACCGCGGCCGCTCCCGCCCTCGAGAGGCCCGAGGGCACGGCCTCGCGGCTCCAGCGACTGCGGGCGCGGCTCGCCGGCTCGCAGGGGGGCTTCGGGCGGGGCCTGCTCGCCCTGATCTCCCGGGACCGGCTCGACGAGGACACCTGGGAGGCGATCGAGGACACCCTCCTCACCGCTGACATGGGCGTCGCCCCGACCCAGCAGGTCGTCGACAACCTGCGCACCCGGATGCGCGTCGAGGGCGGCCAGACCCCCGACCCCAAGACCGTCCTGCGCGAGGAGCTGGTCGACCTCGTCGACCCGGCCATGGACCGCCGGCTCCAGATCAGCGGCACCGACGGCAATCCCGGCGTCGTGCTCGTCGTCGGCGTCAACGGCTCCGGCAAGACCACCACCGTCGGCAAGATCGCGCGCATCCTCGTCGCCGAGGACAAGTCGGTCGTGCTCGGTGCGGCCGACACGTTCCGCGCCGCGGCCGTCGACCAGCTCGCGACCTGGGGTGCGCGAGTCGGCGTCGAGGTCGTGCGCGGTGCCGAGAACGGCGACCCCGCGTCGGTGGCGTTCGAGGCCGTGAAGTCGGGCGTCGACCAGGGCGTCGACACCGTCATCATCGACACCGCCGGCCGGCTGCAGAACAAGGCCGGCCTGATGGACGAGCTGGGCAAGGTGAAGCGTGTCGTCGAGAAGCTGGCCCCGGTCACCGAGGTGCTGCTGGTGCTCGACGCCACCACCGGCCAGAACGGCCTGATCCAGGCCCGGGTCTTCTCCGAGGTCGTCGACGTCACCGGCATCGTGCTGACCAAGCTCGACGGCTCCGCCAAGGGCGGCATCGTCGTCGCCGTCCAGCGAGAGCTGGGCGTCCCGGTGAAGCTGGTCGGTCTGGGGGAGGGCCCCGACGACCTCGCGCCGTTCGACGCGCACGCCTTCGTCGACGCCCTCCTCGGCGGCTGACGGTCCCGCTGTTCACGCAGCCGTAACACGCGCGACCGACTCGTTGCACGACCGCAACACGGGTCGCCGCGCTCCGAAACCTCCACGCCCGAGGCTCATGCGACATCAAGCAGGGGCACGCCGCCACCGACGTCGGCACGCCACCTGACTCGCACACGCACTCCATGGAGGTCCTGTGGACGGCTACTACGCGTTCATGCTGATCGCAACGGCACTGGTTCTGATGATGACCGTGCCGGCGCTCGCCCTGTTCTACGGCGGCATGAGCCGATCCAAGTCCGTGCTCAACATGATGATGATGTCCTACATCGCGGCAGCGATCGTGGGCATCCTGTACGTCGCCGTCGGGTGGTCGATGGGCTTCGGTGGTGGCGGCACGTTCTTCGCCAACCCCTTCGAGCTCTTCTGGCTCGACGGCGTGACGACCGACGGCTACATCTTCGTGATGTTCCAGATGACGTTCGCGATCATCACCACGGCGCTGATCAGCGGCGCCGTCGCCGACCGGATGAAGTTCTCGGCCTGGGTCGTCTTCGTCCCGCTCTGGTCCCTGTTGTGCTACTTCCCGCTGGCCCACATGGTGTTCAGCTGCACCGACGACTCGCTCATCTGCGGTCGCATCGGCGCCCAGGACTACGCGGGCGGGACGGCGGTACACATCAACGCCGGTGTCGCCGCGCTCGTCCTGGTGGTGCTGCTCGGCAAGCGGTTCGGCTGGCCCAAGGACACGATGCGTCCGCACAACCTGACGCTGACCATGCTCGGCGCCGGCCTGCTCTGGCTCGGCTGGTACGGCTTCAACGTCGGCTCGATCGTCTTCGGTGACGACCCCGAGACCCAGTTCCCGCTCGAGACGGGTCGGACCTTCGCCAACACGACGCTGGCCGCCATGGCCGCCATCCTCGGCTGGTTGCTGATCGAGTACATCCTTCACCGGAAGGCGACGTCGCTGGGTGCCGCTTCGGGCATCGTGGCCGGCCTGGTCGCCATCACCCCGGCCGCCGGTGCGGTCGACATCGGAGGCGCGGTCGCCATCGGCGCCATCGCAGGCGCGGCCTGTGCGTACGCCGTCGGGTGGAAGTTCAAGCTCGGGTACGACGACTCGCTCGACGTGGTCGGTGTCCACCTGGTCGGCGGTATCGTCGGGACGGTCCTCATCGGACTCTTCTCCACCTCCGAGGGGGCGGGCGGCATCGACGGTCTCTTCTACGGCGGTGGCTTCGGCTCGCTGGGCGACCAGTCGCTCGGCGCCCTCGTGGCGATCGCCTTCTCCGCGGTGGTCACGACGGTCATCGCGCTCGCCATCAAGTACACGATCGGCCTGCGGATCACCGAGGAGGACGAGATCGAGGGCATCGACTTCGTCGCCCACGGCGAGAGCGCCTACGACCTGCACACCAGCAGTCGTGGGGGAAGCACCTCAACCGGTCTCCTCGCCGCACAGACCGCTCCGGTCAAGGAAGGAATCAAGGCATGAAGCTCGTGACCGCGGTCATCAAGCCGCACAAGTGGGAGGACGTCCGCGAGGCGCTGGAGACCTTCGGCGTGACCGGCATGACGGTCAGCGAGGTCAGCGGCTACGGGCGGCAGAAGGGTCACACCGAGGTCTACCGCGGTGCCGAGTACGACGTCGCCCTGGTCCCGAAGATCCGGATCGAGATCGTGGTCGACGACGCCGACGCCGACGACGTGGTCGGGATCGTCGTGAAGACCGCGCAGACCGGACGGATCGGCGACGGCAAGGTCTGGGTCAGCCCAGTGGAGTCGGTCGTCAGGGTCCGCACGGGTGAGCAGGACGACGCAGCCATCTAGCAGCGTCCACACACCCTGATGACGGCGAGCGACCGGTCCGATCGAACGGCGGCGGCTGACCACCTCTGCGTCGCCGCGTTCGAGAAGACCGGCGCTCCCGTCGTCGGGGTGTCGCTGATCGCGGTCGGTGGGTACGGGCGCGGCGAGCTCGCGCCATACTCCGACCTCGACGTCGTGCTGGTCCACGAACCGGGCGCAGACGTGGCTCGGGTGGCCGAGGACCTCTGGTACCCGCTGTGGGACAGCGGCAGCAGGCTCGACCACTCGGTGCGCTCGCTGCCGGAGGCGGTCGCCGCGGCCGATGCCGACCTCAAGGTCGCGCTCGGCCTGCTCGACGTACGACATCTTGCCGGCGATGCCAGCCTGACGTTGCGGCTGCGCACCACGATGCTGACGCAGTGGCGACGCGAGGCCCGTGGCCGGTTGCCGGCACTGCAGGAGCTGGTCCGTTCCCGCCACACGCTCATCGGCGAGCTCGCGCACCTGTCGGTCCCCGATCTCAAGGAGGCCGGGGGAGGGCTCCGTGACGCCACCGTGCTCACGGCACTCGTCGCCTCGTGGTTGGTCGACGTCCCGCACGTCGAGCTCGAGCAGAGTCGGCTCGCGCTGCTCGACGTCCGTGACGCGCTGCACGAGACCGCCGGTCGCGCGACCGACCGGGTTGCCCCGGATGTGTGGTCGGACCTGGCGGCGCGGCTCGACCTGCCGGACGCGGACGCCGCGCAGGTGCACGTGCGCGAGCTCGGCCGCCGGCTGACCCACCTGTCCCGGCTGACGTGGCGGCGCGTGGACGCGGTCCTGGCCCGTCCAGCCTCCGTCCGCCGCGCACGTACGCCGGACCTGACCGCGATCGCGCCCGGACTCGCGCTGGCCGCGGGCGAGGTCGTGCTCGACGCGAGGGCCCGGCCCGACCACGACCCGTTCCTGCTCCTCCGTGCCGCCGCCGAGGCGGCCGAACGGGACGCCGTCCTCGCCCCTGCCACCGCCGCCCGACTGGTCCGCGAGGCGCCCACGCTCCCCGAACCGTGGCCGACCGCCGCTCGGCAGCTGCTCGTGCGCCTGCTCGCCTCCGGACGCGGCCTGCTCGGGGTCTGGGAGACGCTGGAGGAGACCGGGGCGCTGGCACGGATCCTCCCGGAGTGGGAGCGGATCCGGCTGCTGCCGCACGCCTCGGCGATCCACCGCTTCACCGTCGACCGCCACGTGGTCGAGACCTGCATCGAGGCCGCGGGGCTGATCCGCCACGTCGGGCGGCCGGACGTGTTGATGGTGGCCGCGCTGCTCCATGACATCGGCAAGGGCGAGCTGACCGAGCACAGCGTCGCGGGGGAGCCGATCGCGCGCGACATCGCGACCCGACTCGGGTTCGATTCCGAGGCGGTGACCACGATCGCGACCCTGGTCCGGTGGCACCTGCTCCTGGCCCGGACCGCCACCACCCGCGACCCCGAGGACCCGGCGACGATCGCGTCGGTCGTGGACCGGCTCGGCAGCGCGGAGACCGTCGCCCTGCTCCAGGCGCTGACCGAGGCCGATGCCCGTGCCACCTCACCCCAGGCCTGGTCGTCGTGGCGGGCCGGCCTGATCACCGATCTCGGCCGGCGCGTGCTGGCCTCCTTCGACAACACCGCACCCGAGGCGGGGCCACCCGCCGGGCTGCCGTCACCGCGGCTCGGCGCCGGGGAGGTCGACATCACCGTGGAGCGGGACGACGAGGGGGCACGCGTCACGGTCGTCGCGCACGACCGGGTCGGGTTGCTGGCCGATGTGGCGGGCGTGTTCGCCCTGCAACGCGCGTCGGTGCGCGCGGCGCGGGCCTGGGCGGACGGTGAGCACGCGGTGTCGGCCTGGGACGTCGCCGACGACCTGGTCGATCCCGCCGTGCTGCGGCAGCGGTTCGAGGCGGTCGTCGCGGGGCGTGTCGACCCCACGGCGAGGTTGCGGCGTGCGCGTGACGGAGCGCTGGCACCCAGCGTCGTGATCCGCCCGGAGGCCTCGCGCCAGGCCACGGTGCTCGAGGTGCGGGCGGCCGACCGACCGGGGGTCCTCCACCTCACGCTCGCCGCACTGGCCCGGCTGGACATCACGGTCCGCTCGGCCCACGTCGACACCCTCGGACCGCAGGCGGTCGACGTCTTCTACCTGCAGGAGGCCAGCGCCGGTGCGCTGTCCGAGCACCGTGCCGCCGACGCGGCGCACGCCGTACGACGTGCCCTCACGCCCGCCGAGGACGGCTGATCGCCGGTCCCCGGCTAGGGTTGGGCCTCGTCCGACGCCAGACCACCAGCGCCAGGGAAGACACGTGTTCGCCACTCTCTCCGACCGGCTCGCCGACACCTTCAAGCACCTCCGGGGCAAGGGGAAGTTGTCCGAGGCCGACATCGACGCCACGGCGCGCGAGATCCGGATCGCACTGCTCGAGGCGGACGTCGCGCTGCCCGTCGTCAAGGACTTCGTCGCTGCGGTCAAGGAACGTGCCCGCGGCGAGGAGGTCAGCTCGGCGCTGAACCCGGCGCAGCAGGTCATCAAGATCGTCAACGACGAGCTGGTCGAGATCCTCGGTGGCGAGACCCGCCGGCTGCGCTACGCGAAGTCCGGGCCGACCGTGATCATGCTGGCCGGCCTCCAGGGTGCCGGCAAGACGACCCTCGCCGCCAAGCTCGCGCTCTGGCTCAAGGAGCAGGACAAGGCCCCCATGCTGGTGGCCGCTGACCTCCAGCGCCCCAACGCCGTCACCCAGCTCCAGATCAACGGTGAGCGGGTCGGCGTCCCCGTCTTCGCACCCGAGCCCGGCAACGGCGTCGGCGACCCCGTCGCGGTGGCTCGCGCCTCCATCGAGGAGGCGAAGCGCAAGCTGCACGACGTCGTCATCGTCGACACCGCCGGCCGCCTCGGCGTCGACGCCGAGATGATGACGCAGGCCGCGGACATCCGTGACGCCGTGCAGCCCGACGAGGTGCTGTTCGTGGTCGACGCGATGATCGGCCAGGACGCCGTGACCACCGCCCAGGCATTCCTCGAGGGCGTCGGGTACGACGGCGTGGTCCTCACCAAGCTCGACGGTGACGCCCGTGGTGGTGCCGCGTTGTCCATCGCCAAGGTCACCGGCCGACCGGTCATGTTCGCCTCCGCCGGCGAGAAGATGACCGACTTCGACCTGTTCCACCCCGACCGGATGGCGTCGCGGATCCTCGACATGGGCGACATGCTCACGTTGATCGAGCAGGCCGAGAAGACCTTCGACCAGGACCAGGCGCTCAAGGCCGCGCAGAAGCTGACCGGCCAGGGCGGTGACTTCACCCTCGACGACTTCCTCGAGCAGATGCAGCAGGTCCGCAAGCTCGGCTCGCTGTCCAAGATCATGGGGATGCTGCCCGGGATGGGGCAGTTCCGTGACCAGCTGGAGAACTTCGACGAGCGCGAGATCGACCGGATCCAGGCGATCATCCAGTCGATGACGGCCGCCGAACGGGCCAACCCCAAGCTCATCGACGGCTCGCGCCGCGCCCGCATCGCGCAGGGCTCGGGTCGCCAGGTCGCCGACGTCAACCAGCTCGTCGACCGGTTCTTCGAGGCCCGCAAGATGATGCAGCAGATGGCCCGCGGTGGCGGCATGCCCGGTATGCCGGGGATGCCAGGCATGCCCGGCGCCGGCGGCAAGCGCGCCAAGGCCAAGCAACCGGCCAAGAAGGGCAAGGGCAAGCGCATCTCCGGCAACCCGGCCAAGGCCGCGGAGCAGAAGAAGGCCGACCAGGAGAAGGCTGCCGCGGGCGGTGGCAACCCCTTCGGCACCCCGTCCGACGAGCCGGTCGACTACGAGGCCGCCGCCGCGGCGCTCGACCTGCCGAAGGACTTCTCCAAGTTCCTGAAGTGAGCCCGCGCAGCCTCCGAGTGCTCGTGGTCGACGCGGCCAACGTGGTCGGCGCCCGGCCCGACGGGTGGTGGAAGGACCGTGCGGGTGCCGCGGCCCGGCTCCACGACGGGCTGCTCCACGCCGACGTCCCCCACGAGGAGATCGTGCTGGTCCTCGAGGGCCAGGCCAAGCAGGGGGTCCGGGCCGGCGGGCCGTCCTCGCTCCGGGTCGTCCACGCCGCGAAGGACGGAGACAGCGAGATCCGCAGGCAGGCCCGGCTCGCGGCCGAGGCCGGCCACCAGGTCACGGTCGTCACCGCAGACCGCGCCCTGGCGGCCAATGTGGCGCCGGCGCAGGTGTTGTCGCCGACGTGGTTGCTGGACCGGATCGGCTAGCGTCGCGGTCATGACGGCGACGAGGTTCTCCGGACCGCTGCTGCCCGACGGCGAGCCGATCGAGCTCTACGTCGTCGACGGACGTGTCACCTACGAGAAGCAGGCCGGCGCCGAGCCGGGAGCTGACGGCTGGATCGTCCCCGGCCTGGTCGATGCCCACTGCCACCTCGGGCTCGACGACTTCGGTGCCTCCACCGACGAGGAGACCGAGCAGCAGGCGATCGACGACCGGGACGGGGGAGCGCTGCTGATCCGCGACGCGGGCAGCGCCGCCGACACCCGCTGGATCCAGGACCGAGACGACCTGCCCCGGCTGATCCGGTGCGGGCGCCACATCGGCCGGACCAGGCGCTACATCCGCAACTACGCCCACGAGGTCGAGCCGGACCAGCTGGCGGCGTACGCCGCACAGGAGGCCCGTGCCGGCGACGGCTGGATCAAGCTGGTCGGCGACTGGATCGACCGCGACGAGGGCGATCTGGCGCCGAGCTTCCCGGCCGAGGCGTTCGCGGCAGCCATCGACGCCGCGCATGCCGAGGGAGCCAAGGTGACCGCCCACTGCTTCGGCGCCGGGGTGCTGCCCGGACTGATCCGCGCCGGCATCGACTGCATCGAGCACGGCACGGGACTCTCTGAGGACCTGGTGGAGGAGATGGTCGCCCAGGGCACCGCCCTGGTGCCGACCGTGATGCAGCTCGACAAGTTCCCCGAGCACGCCGCTGCGGGCGGTGAGCGCTTCCCGGACTACGCGGACACGATGAACGACCTCTACGCCCGGATGCCGGCCACGATCATGGCGGCGTACGACGCCGGGGTCCCGATCTACGCAGGCTCCGACGGCGGCGGGATCAGCCGCCACGGGAACATCGCGGGCGAGGTCGCCGCCCTGCACCGGATCGGCATCCCGGCCGTCGACGCGCTGGGTGCGGCGAGCTGGCGGGCCCGGGAGTGGCTCGGCCACCCCGGTCTCGAGGAGGGCGCTCCCGCTGATTTCGTGGTGTACGACGACGACCCCCTGGCCGACCTGGCGGTGCTGCGGCAGCCGTCGCGGATCGTGCTGCGCGGCCGCATCGTCGGCTGACCGGGCGCGATTCGGACCAGCCGCCCGGGTCTGGCAGAATGACGCGCTGAGTCGTGCGACCCACCGGGCCCTCTCACCCGGAGCCGCACCGCCATCGAGGAACCGACCCGGAACCCCACTCGGAGCCCGGCCCTCACCACACACGAATTTCGAGGAGACTCCACAGACGTGGCCGTCAAGATCCGTTTGAAGCGCCTGGGCAAGATCCGGGTCCCGCAGTACCGCATCGTCGTCGTCGACTCGCGCAAGAAGCGCGACGGACGAGTGATCGAGGAGATCGGCAAGTACCACCCCAAGGAGGACCCGTCGTACATCGACGTCGTCTCCGACCGGGCGCAGTACTGGCTCGGTGTCGGCGCGCAGCCGTCCGAGGCCGTCGAGGCGATCCTCAAGATCACCGGTGACTGGCAGACCTTCAAGGGTCTCCCGGGCACCGAGGGCACCCTCAAGGTGGCCGAGACGAAGCGCGACAAGAGCGAGATCTTCAACGAGGCCCTCAAGGACGCTGCGAGCGCGCCCAAGGGCGACGCGGTGACCAAGAAGAGCGCGAAGAAGGCCGCTCCGGCCGCCGAGAAGGCCGACGAGAAGGCTGAGGAGAAGGCTGCCGAGCCCAAGGCCGAGAAGCCCGCGGCCGAGGAGCCCAAGGCCGAGGAGAAGGCTGAGGAGCCGGCCGCGGTCCCCGCGTCCGAGACCCCGGAGGGCGCTGCCGAGCAGGCAGAGGCCAGCGAAGTGGTCACCGCCGAGGACGCCGGCAAGAGCGAGGCCTGAGCCGTGCTCGCCGATGCTCTCGAGCACCTCGTCCGCGGCGTCGTCGACCACCCCGACGACGTCTCCGTCCGTGACAAGCAGCTGCATCGCGGCTCGATCCTCGAGGTCCGGGTCCACCCCGACGACCTCGGCAAGGTGATCGGCCGCGGCGGGCGCACCGCCACGGCGTTCCGCACCGTCATCTCGGCCCTCGCGGGCCGCGGCGGTGCCCGGATCGACTTCGTGGACGTCGACCGCCGACACTGATCGACAGCTGACGCCGACCGGGCGCCACCCCTCGGGGGTGGCGCCCGGTCGTGTCTTCTCACTGCGCTCTAGGCTTTTCGCGTGAGCGAGCAGATCGAGGTCGTCGTCGGCCGGGTCGGGAAACCCCACGGCCTGAAGGGCGAGGTCACCGTCGAGGTCCGCACCGACGAGCCCGACCGTCGCTTCGCGTCGGGTACGACGCTGCGCGCCGTCGCGCCACCGGGCTCCGCGAGCCCGTACGCGTCCCTGACGGTGGCCGCCACCCGGTGGCACCAGGGCCGGCTGCTGGTGACCTTCGAAGAACTGGCCGGCCGCAACGAGGCCGAGAGCGCCCGCGGCCATGTCCTCCACGTCACCGTCGCCGCGGACGACACGCCCGAGGACCCGGACGAGTACTACGACCACCAGCTCGTGGGGCTGGCTGCCGTCGACGTCGACGGCAGGGAGCTGGGGGAGGTGACGGGGGTGTCGCACGGGGGTGCGCAGGACCTGTTGCAGATCCGCACACCCGACGGTCGCGACACCTTGGTGCCGTTCGTCAAGGAGCTCGTACCCGACGTCGACCTCGCCGCGCGGAGGGTGGTCGTGGCCGATCGTCCGGGGCTGGTCACGGCGCTCACGGACGACAACTGAGCGCCGCTCCTCGCGGGCTCAGGTAACGGGTCAGTGACGGCTGGGCTGGGCGGTGGACACGGACTGATAACGATGAGCACCGAGGTGCTTGCCCTCGTTTGTGACACAGGACAAGGTGGGCGGCGCTATGCGTTTCATGCGCACCTTTTCTCAAGGAGGACCTATGAAGGTCAGTACGCCCATGCGTGCGACTGCCGTGGCAGCGGTGCTCGCACTCGGGCTCGCCGCTTGCGGTGGCGGAGACAGCGAAGACGACCCGGGCACGGCTCCCGAGCCGACCGGTCAGCCCGGCGGCGAGTACGTCGCCGAGGTGACCGAGCCGTCGTTCCTCGCGCCCGCCTCGAACTGCTACGAGTCCGAGTGCTCTGCCATTCTCGACATGATCAACGACCCGTTGGTCACCACCGACGCCGACTCCGGTGAGCTGGTCTTCGACGGTCTCGCCGAGAGCATCGAGCCGAACGAGGAGCAGACCGTCTGGACGGTGACCCTCAAGGAGGGCCGCGAGTTCCAGAACGGCGAGCCCGTGGACGCCGAGGCCTTCGCCCGCGCCTGGAACTACTCGCAGGACCCGAAGAACGCTCAGTCGACCGCCGGCTTCCTGGCCCGCATCGAGGGCTCCGGCGAGGGCAAGGAGATGAGCGGCTTCAAGGTGGTCGACGAGACCACGTTCGAGGTCAGCCTCAAGGGCCCGTTCTCGCAGTTCGGTCAGCAGATGTCCTACGCCCCGGCCTTCGCGCCGATGGCGCAGGAGTGCCTCGACGACCTCAAGGCCTGCAACGAAGAGCCCATCGGTACCGGTCCCTACATGATGGACGGCCCGTGGCAGCACGACGAGGCCATCACCGTCACCAAGTGGGCCGACTACGCCGGTGACATCGAGGGCAACGCCGACACGGTGCGGTTCGAGATGTTCACCACCCCGACGGCTGCCTACCGTGACTTCCAGAACGGTGGTCTCGACGTGATCAGCCTGGCCCCCGAGGTCTACCTCGAGGCCAAGGGCACGATCGGCGACGACATCATCGAGGAGCCCACCTCCTCGCTGACCTACGTCGGCTTCCCGACCACCAAGGCACCCTTCGACAACCCGCAGGTTCGCCAGGCGATCTCGATGTCGATCAACCGTCAGCTGATCGTGGACCAGGTCCTCAACGGCCTGGCCTACCCGTCGACCGACATCGTCACCCCGCCGATCCCCGGCTCGCGTGACGACGCCTGCGCCTACTGCGTCTACGACCCGGACCAGGCCAAGCAGATCCTCGCCGACTCCGGCGTCGACCTGTCGGGCGAGACCATCCAGTTCTACTTCAACGCCGACGCTGGTCACGACCAGTGGGTCGAGGCTGCTGCTCGCCAGGTCCAGGAGAACCTGGGCGTGGACTACAAGCTGCAGTCGACCGAGTGGGCTCAGTACCTCGAGCTGCTCGACGCGCAGGACTTCACTGGTCCGTTCCGCCTCGGCTGGGGCCAGGACTACCCGTCCCCGGAGAACTACCTGCGCCCGATCGTGGGCACCGGTGGTGACTCGAACTACACGGGTTACTCCAACTCCGAGGTCGACGACCTGCTCGTGCAGGGTGACGAGGCGCCGAGCCTGGATGAAGGCATTGCCTCCTACCAGCAGGCCGGCGACGTCGCGCTCGAGGACATGCCGATCATCCCGATGTGGAGCGGCAAGACCGCGATTGCGTTCTCCGAAGAGGTTGGGGACGTGCGCTACGACCTCAACGCGGCTGAGATTGCCTTCAAGGACATCACTGTCAACCAGTGATTGATCCCTTAAGGTAACTTGCAACAGGCGACCTAGTGCGGGGGCCGGGCCCAGGCTCGGCCCCCGCACTCTGGCTGTCTGCACCGTGACGGAAAGGTAATCGCATGGGGCGTTACGTAGCCCGACGGCTGATCCAGTTCCTCCCCGTGATCTTGGGGACACTGTTCCTGCTCCACCTGTTGAGCGTGCTGACGATCCAGATCGTCGGCGACCCGGTGCGCGCATTGTTCGGGGAGAACGCCCCGCCCGACGCGGTCATCGCCCAGCTCCAGGCCCAGTACGGTCTCGACGACAGCTGTCTCGAACAGACCGGAAATCCCTGCGTCGGCATGTTCATCGACCGCATCGGCCAGTACGCACAGGGCGACTTCGGAGTGAACTTCCGCGGCCGCTCGGTCATGGAGATGTTCCTCGAGCGGATGCCGATCACCGCCAGGATGGCGTTCATCGCGATCATCTTCGAGACCGTGGTCGGCATCTTCCTCGGAGTCCTCGCCGGTCTCCGCAAGGACAAGTTCATCGACAACTTCGTGCGTTTCAGCACGGTGCTGCTGATCGCCTTCCCCGTGTTCGTGTTCGGGTCGCTCGCCCTGCTGTTCATCGGCCTGAAGTTCGGCCTCTACCTACGCAACAGCGACTGGGCACCGGAGTGGCTCGGGCAGATGTTCCAGATCGGCTACAACGCCGAGTATCCATGGCTCAGCCTGATGCTGCCCGGGTTCGTGCTGGGTGCGTTCTCGCTGGCGGCCATCGCCCGGCTCACCCGGACCAGCCTGATCGAGAACCTGCGCTCCGACTACGTCCGGACGGCTCGGGCGAAGGGCCTCACGACCAGCCGTACGGTCGGGATCCACACCCTGCGCAACTCCCTGATCCCGGTCGTGACCTACATCGGCATCGACATCGGCCTGTTGCTCGGAGGCTCGCTGGTCACCGAGGGCATCTTCAACGTGCCAGGTGTCGGACAACTGGTCTTCTTGGCGATCAAGGCGAACGACACACCCGTCATCATCGGCGTCGTCACCATCTTGACCGTGGTGTTCCTGGTCGCCAACCTGATCGTCGACATCCTGTACGCCGCACTTGACCCGAGGATCCGCTATGAGTGACATCAGCGCGGCACAGGCCGCGTCCTCGTCCGAGCCCACCGGTGGTCCCGAGGGATCCACCGGCGCCGACCGGACGCTGTGGGGTGACGTCCGCTACGAGATGGTCCGCAACCCCGTGTTCTGGTTCTCGGCCATCCTGGTCCTGGTCGTCATGGTCATGGCGTTCTTCCCCCAGCTCTTCGCCAGTACGTCACCCAACACGAGCGGCGCCTGCCCCCTGGAGCAGGCGCGGGTCAAGCCCACCTGGGACAAGCCGTTCGGCTACACCAACGCTGGCTGCGACATGTGGTCCTCCCTCGTCTGGGGGACCGGCAAGTCGGTCATCGTCGCCATTCTGGTCACGATCGGCACGGTGATCCTGGGGGTCGCGGCCGGCACCGCAGCGGGCTGGTTCGGCGGGTTCACCGACACCGTGATCAGCCGGATCACCGACGTGTTCTTCGGGCTGCCGTTCATCCTCGGCGCGCTGGTGTTCCTCGCGATCTTCCCGACCCGAAATATCTTGACGATCTCGATCGTGCTCACGGTGTTCGGTTGGACCTCGCTCACCCGTGTCATGCGCGGCAGCGTGATCTCGACCAAACAACGCGACTTCGTCGATGCCGCCCGTGCGTTGGGTGCCACCGACCTGTTCATCATCCGCAAGCACATCCTGGCCAACAGCATCGCGCCGGTGATCGTGCTGGCGACGATCGGACTGGGCGCCTACATCAGCGCGGAGGCCACCTTGACCTTCCTCGGGGTGGGCTACCAGCGACCGACCGTGTCGTGGGGTCTGCTGGTCAGTGAGGGCCAGACCCTTGCGACCGCCGGCTTCTGGCACCTGCTCGTCTACCCCTCGGGGTTCATCGTGGTCACCGTGCTCGCGTTCATCCTGTTGGGTGACGTGCTCCGTGACGCGCTGGACCCCCGAAGCCGCTGAGGACCTGACATATGACTGAGACCAAGCAGCCCGACGTGTCGGCAGGCCCGGCCAAGTCGGCACTGCGCGACGTCAAGTTCGACCCGTCCGCACCTCTCCTGGAGGTCGAGAACCTCCAGGTGGAGTTCCACACCCGCGACGGCATCGCCAAGGCCGTCAACGGCGTCAGCTTCTCCGTGGCGGAGGGGGAGACCCTCGGCATCCTCGGTGAGTCCGGGTGCGGCAAGTCCGTCACGGCGCAGGCCATCATGGGGATCCTCGACACCCCGCCGGCACGGATCGCCGGGGGTGAGGTGCGCTACCGCGGGGTCGACCTGCTCCAGCTGGACGAGTCGAAGCGGCGCCACGTGCGGGCCAACAAGATCGCCATGATCTTCCAGGACGCACTGTCCTCGCTCAATCCTGTCTTCACGGTCGGGTGGCAGCTCGGTGAGCTCTACCGCAAGCACACCGGCGCCTCGCGCAAGGAGGCGAAGCTCAAGGCGATCGAGATGCTCGAGCTCGTCGGCATCCCTGCCGCCAAGGCCCGGGTCGACGACTACCCCCACCAGTTCTCCGGTGGCATGCGGCAACGCGTCATGATCGCGATGGCGCTGGCACTGAAGCCGGACGTGATCATCGCCGACGAGCCGACCACCGCGCTCGACGTGACGGTGCAGGCGCAGGTCATGCAGCTGCTCGCCGACCTGCAGCAGGAGATGAAGATGGGGCTCATCCTCATCACCCACGACATGGGCGTGGTGGCCGACGTGGCGGACAAGATCTGCGTCATGTACGCCGGTCACGCAGTCGAGCAGGCCGACGTCTACCAGATCTACGAACGCCCGGCTCACCCCTACACCAAGGCCCTTCTCGAGTCGATCCCGCGCGTGGACCAGAAGGGCCAGGAGCTCACCGTCATCAAGGGCCTGCCGCCGGCGCTGGTCAACACACCTCCGGGGTGCCCGTTCCACCCCCGGTGCACCTTCGCCACCGACAGGTGCAAGACCGACAAGCCGGAGCTCTACGCAGTTCCCGGCGGCCGGTCCAGTGCGTGCCACTACTGGGAGGAGGTCATCGCCAAGTGACCACCGAAGCTGTGTCGGCACCCGAGCCGGCCGTGAACACCGACCCCGACGTCGTACTCGACGTTCGTGACGTCAAGAAGTACTTCCCGCTCACGCAGGGCATCGTCTTCCAGCGCACCGTCGGACACGTGAAGGCGGTCGACGGCGTCTCCTTCCAGCTCCGCAAGGGCGAGACCCTCGGGGTGGTCGGGGAGTCCGGCTGCGGCAAGTCGACCCTCGGTCGGCTGCTGATGGGCCTGGAGAGGCCGACCGGCGGCTCGATCCAGCTCCTCGGCGAGGAGATGGCCGGTCTGAAGCCCAAGCAGATGCGGGCGATGCGTCGCAACATCCAGATCGTGCTGCAGGACCCGTACTCCTCGCTCGACCCGCGGATGACGGTCGGCGACATCGTCGGCGAACCCTTCGACATCCACCCGGACGCGCTGAACGGCAAGAGCCGACGTGAGGCAGTCACGGACCTGCTGGCAGTCGTGGGCCTCAACCCCGACCACATCAACCGCTACCCGCACCAGTTCTCCGGAGGGCAACGGCAGCGGATCGGCATCGCCCGCGCCCTGACCCTGCGCCCCAAGGTGCTGGTCTGTGACGAGCCGGTCTCCGCGCTCGACGTGTCGGTCCAGGCGCAGGTGGTCAACCTGTTCGAGCGGCTCCAGGAGGAGTTCGGACTGTCCTACGTCTTCATCGCCCACGACCTGTCGGTGGTGCGCCACATCTCCGACCGGGTGATGGTGATGTACCTCGGCAAGGCCGTCGAGATCGGCGACGAGGACCAGATCTACGGCACGCCGACACACCCCTACACGCAGGCGCTGCTCTCGGCCGTGCCGGTGCCCGATCCGCGACTGAAGGGTCGGCGGGACCACATCGTGCTCTCGGGCGATGTCCCGAGCCCGGCCAACCCGCCGTCGGGATGCCGGTTCCGGACCCGTTGCTGGAAGGCGGAGGACATCTGCACCACGGAGGAGCCGCTGCTGCAGATCCGCGATGCCTCCGACCACCCCTCGGCCTGCCACTTCGCCGAGCCGCGCGACGTGATCGGAGCGGTCCAGGACGAACCCGCAGGCCCGGACGCCTGAGGGTGAGCCCGGCCCGCACCATCCGGGGGCGCAGCGCAGTCGCGGTGGCGTGCACACTCACGCTGCTGCTGGCCGGCTGCGCCACCGGTGGCAGTGACACCACGCCCGATCCCGCGCCCGACCCCACCACCTCGCCGGTTCCCACGAGCACCGTCGCGCCGACCGATTCCGACGGCATCACGACCGAGTCCGACGACTACCCGACCTGGTCGGCGATCGACGGGCTGGAGACGCCGCGTGACGACTTCGGGAGCGCGGTGATCGGCACCGACATCTGGGCCCTGGGAGGGATGACGGGGGCGCGGGGAAATCGGCTGGTCTCGATCGAGATCCTCGACACCACGACGGGTACCTGGACCACGAGCGACATCGAGATGCCCATCGGGGTGGCCTCGTTCGAGGTCGTCGCCCAGGGGCCGCTCATCTACGCCTTCGGCGGGTTCGACGCGGAGAGCCAGGCGACCGACTTCTCCTCGGTTCTCGACACCAGGACCGGCCGGTGGCGCACCCTGCCGCCCGTGCCGCACCCGCGCTACGCCCATACCGTGACCATGTTCGAGGGGCTCGTCCACGTCATCGGCGGCCGCGACCTCGACGGCGAGGTGTCCGAGGTCGACGTGTTCGACCCCGCGACCGAACGCTGGACCACGCTCGACCGGCCGATGCCCCGGGCCCGCGACTCCCACAAGGCGGTGGCCACGCCGGAGGGCATCTACGTCGCCGGGGGGCAGAAGGACTTCGTCGACAGCTCGCTCTTCGACCTGTTCGATCCCCGCACCGGTCGCTGGACGAAGCTGCCCGACCTCCCCGAGCCGATGTCGCGAGCCGGCCTGGCCTTCGCCCGGGGCAAGCTGTGGGTCACGCTCCACGAGTCGGCGTACGTCGCCGACGCCTCGGACCCGACCAGCTGGGAGGAGACGAACGCGCTGACGCTCTCCCGGCACGGCATGGGCCTGGTGGTGCTCGACGGGTTCATCTACTCGATCGGCGGCTGCGCGCTCAACCCGTTGCGCGACGTCCGGACGGTCGATCGCCTGGAGCTGGGCTGAACGTGGGCGCCCGATCATGAAGATCGACGTCGTCTCGATCTTCCCCGACTACCTCGCCCCGCTCGAGCTGTCGCTGGCGGGCAGGGCGCGCGCGGCCGGTCTGCTCGACCTCGCGGTGCACGACCTGCGTGACTGGACCCACGACCGGCACCGCACCGTGGATGACACCCCCTACGGCGGCGGTGCCGGGATGGTGATGAAGCCGGAGCCGTGGGGTGAGGCGCTCGACGAGGTGCTGACCGACGGGTCGACCCTCGTCGTACCCACGCCGTCGGGGGAGCCCTTCGACCAGGCACTCGCCCGTGACCTCGCCACCCGCGAGCACCTCGTCTTCGCGTGCGGCCGCTACGAGGGCATCGACCAGCGCGTCGTCGACCACTACTCCGCCGACCGGGTCGAGGTCCGGGAGGTGTCGATCGGCGACTACGTCCTCAACGGCGGCGAGGTGGCCGCGCTGGTCGTGGTCGAGGCGGTGGCGCGGCTGCTGCCCGGCTTCATGGGCAACGCCGAGTCGCTCGCGGAGGAGTCCCACGAGGACGGGCTGCTCGAGTACCCCGTCTACACCAAGCCGGCGAGCTGGCGCGGCCACGACGTCCCCCGGGTGCTGCTCAGCGGCGACCACGGCGCGATCGCGGCGTGGCGGCACGACCAGGCCGTACACCGGACGGTCGCCCGCCGTCCTGACCTCGCTGCCGCCGCCGGGCTGGTCCGTGGTGTCGCCGACCTTGACGTCGCCCCGGCCACGCGCGCCGATGCGGGTGAGCTCGCCACGCTGCAGCTGGCCTGCTGGGTGCAGGAGCAGCACAACAACCCGGACATCCCCATTCCCCCGCTCCACGAGTCCGTCGACGACGTCGCGGCCTGGCTGGGCGAGTGGACGACGTGGGTGGCGCGCACCCCGGGCGGCCGGCTGGTCGCGGCCGTGCGGTCCCGTCTTCAGGAGGATGGGACCTGGGACATCGGTCGGCTGATGGTTGCCCCCGACTTGCAGGGCCGCGGCCTGGGGCGGGAGTTGCTCGAGCTCGCCGAGCAGGCCGCGCCGGTCGAGGCGACGGCGTACGTCCTCATCACCGGGGCCGGTAGTGACCGCAACCTGCGGACGTACAAGAAGGCGGGCTATCGCACCGTTGCCTCGACCGACCCAGGCACCGTGAGGCTGGTCAAGCGCCGCTGAAGCGCAGGTCGCCGAAGTAGATGTCGAGGCCCTCGGGAGAGGTGAGCAGGATCTCGGCTCGTTCCGGGTCGAGTCGGTGGGTCCCGGTGTGGTCCACGAGGTAGCAGTCGCCGTACGGCGTCTGCCAGAGGTGGCGTCCGGGTCCGGATTGTCGGCAGCGGTAGCCGCCGTGTGTCTTCCAGCGGTGATGTCGTCGTCGCAGTGGGCTGGAGTTGTGGGTGCCGGTCTGGCCGGGCGGGCCGTCGGGGTGGTAGGGCGCGGGGTGGTCGAAGTCGACGTCGCGGCGGGTGGCTGTGCGCGGTGAGAACGGGAAGGTGTCGCCGCCGGTGAGCAGCCACACCTGGTCCTTCAGTGACGTGGAGTGTTCGTACTGGTCGGCGCGGACCCGGCCGTTGAGGTCGATCACGGGGGAGAGGGTGACGTCGGCGTGGCCGAGCAGCTCCGCGAGGCACTGCACGAGGAGTCGGTCCGTCTCCCTCGACGCGGGCGATGCCGGTGTGGTGGCGGAGCGCGTCCTGGCTCAGGTGCACGAACACCTGGGCCCGGCCGCGGAGCGAGGCCAGCTTGCGGGTCGAGAGGCCGGCCAGCCGCTCGACGGTCCGCGCCGTGTGGTCGGGGGTCCAGGCCGGCTGCTCCGGATCTGCGTCCTCGGCGTGGGTGTGGTCGAGGAGCAGCTTGAGGAGGTCCGCTGGACGGGCCAGCCACCCGAGCGCCATGGAACGCAGCTCGTCGTGGGTGCTGTCGTGGCCGTGCGTCGTGGCCAGGATGTCGGCCACCCGGTCGATCATGGCGTCGAGCCAGGCGGCGTCGCCGGAGGTGACCCGGGCGATCAGCTGTCGGTAGCCGAACTCGTCGGATCTCGACAGCGACACGTAGCGACGGTGCCGGTCGGCCTCGCGGCGCATCGCGAACGCCTCGGGGTCGGCCTCGATCACCTTGGCCTGCGCGATCTCCAGCACCGTCGACGGGGCGTGGCCGGTGATCGCGGCCGCGACCGCCCGGTCGACGATCGCGATGGTGGCGGCAGGGACGGCGCGGGAGATCGTGGCCACCTTGCGCGCGACCCACGGTTCGCAGTCGAGGGCGACGACCGTGCGCCAGGTGAGCGGGAGTCGGTGCTGGAGGTCCAGGGCATCGGCCAGCAGCGAGCGGGTGGTGATCGTGTGGGTCTCGCGGGCCATCGCCAGCTCGGGCACACAGAACTCCCGGACCGCCGGCGTACCGTCCCCGCCCGGCGTGGTCATCGGGTCCCGGTCGTCGCGCGGCTCGCCGTGGAGCGCCGCCCAGTGGCTGGCGATCTGCAGCTCCTCGACCTCGGCCGCCCGCCGCGTCCGGACCCCGGCCCGGGCGGCCTCGAGGGTCGCCCGGGCGGAGCCGGTGTCGATGGCCGCGGCGTTCATGGAGCCATCCTACTCGAACAAGTGTTCGAACACAACGGCATCGACGGACTCGTTCTTCGACATCGGGCCAGTCGAGCCGTCCCCACCTACCGCCGTTCGGACCTGTCACCCATGTCGTGGCGACATGACATCTGCGATACGCGTCCACGTCATTTCGACGTACGTCGGCGGCTCTGGCAGAATTCCTCCTTGGCCCAGTCGGCCGAAGGATCGCCCCGGGAATCGCGCGGGGGATCTGCGACGAACTCCTGCCACAGGGGGAGTGCGGCGCCGCCGGCCATCATGACTGGACAACACGTGAACACTCGATTCCACGGCTGACCTGTGGCAACTGTGAGGAGAGACATGACCAACGTCATCACCGATCTCGGCAATGCCATCAAGCGCGACGACGTCCCCGACTTCCGCGCCGGCGACACCGTGAACGTCCACGTGAAGGTCGTCGAGGGCAACCGTGCCCGCGTGCAGCAGTTCCAGGGCGTCGTCATCCGCGTCCAGGGCTCCGGCATCGGCCGCACCTTCACCGTCCGGAAGGTCTCCTTCGCCGTCGGCGTCGAGCGCACCTTCCCGCTGCACTCCCCGATCTTCGAGAAGATCGAGGTCGTGACCCGCGGTGACGTCCGCCGCGCCAAGCTCTACTACCTGCGCAACCTTCGCGGCAAGAAGGCGAAGATCAAGGAGCGCCGCGAGTTCTGACCGGTCCCCGCGCCAGCGGTTGGACCCCACTGGTTACGCTTCACGCGTGACTCCCGAGGACCGCGGCTCTGCTTCCAGCGTCTCTGACGACGAGCAGGAGTCGCGGTCCTCGCACGTCAAGAAGAAGAAGCATCTCCCGCTGTGGCAGGAGACCATCGTGCTCCTCGCCCTCGCACTCGTGCTGGCGGTGGTGATCAAGTCGCTGTTCGTCCAGGCGTTCTACATTCCCTCGGAGTCGATGGAGCCGGGGCTGATCAAGAACGACCGGATCCTGGTGGAGAAGGTGTCCTACTGGTTCGGCGGAGAACCGGAGCGCGGCGAGGTCGTGGTCTTCAAGGACCCGGGTGGCTGGCTGACCGGGCCAGAGGCCGCCGGGCCCACCAACCCGGCAGCGAAGGTGATGTCGAAGATCGGCCTCTACCCCCAGGGTGGCCACCTCGTGAAGCGCGTCGTCGGCGTCGCCGGTGACACCATCGTCTGCTGTGACGAGGACGGCCGGATCTCGGTCAACGGTGAGCCGCTCGACGAGGATCCCTACATCCGCGAGCAGGGGCTCCAGTGCAACGGGCCGCGGGCCTCTCCGACCTGCGACTGGACGGCCGGCCCGGTGCCGGAGGGCACCATCTTCGTGATGGGCGACAACCGCGGCTTCTCCGCCGATTCCACCGAACACATGTGTCGCGAGGACGAGGAGGACTGCGTCGCCGGCGACGAGTTCGTTCCCACCGACCTCGTGGTCGGCAAGGTCTTCGTGCTGCTCTGGCCCGCGTCGCGCTTCGACTGGGTCGGCACCCCCAATTCGTTCGCGGACGTACCGGACGCGTCCTGAGGCGTCAGGCCCACCGTGTCCTACCTCCCGCGTGGCCTCACCGTCCGGCGCGATGCCGGGCTCTACGGCTACGAGCGCGCGCTGCGCCGGGTCGGCATCGACCCGATCGCCGGCGTCGACGAGGCGGGCCGCGGCGCCTGTGCGGGGCCGCTGGTCGCCGGTGCCGCGATCCTGCCCGCAGGCCGGGCCGGCATCGTCCCGGGCCTGGCCGACTCCAAGCTGCTGACGGAGCAGGCACGGGAGCGCTGCTACGAGCAGGTCGTCCGCCGGGCCGTCGCCTGGTCGGTCGTGGTGGTGCCCTCGACCGAGTGCGACCGGCTGGGCATGCACGTCGCCAACGTCGAGGCGCTCCGACGGGCCGTGGCGCTGCTCGAGGTGCCGCCGGCCTACGTGCTCACCGACGGGTTCCCCGTCGATGGCCTCGGTGCCCCCGGCCTGGCGATGTGGAAGGGGGACCGGGTCGCGGCGTGCATCTCCGCGGCGAGCGTCATCGCCAAGGTCACCCGCGACCGGATCATGACCCGGCTGCACGACGACTTCCCGGCGTACGAGTTCGCCACCCACAAGGGCTACATCACCGACGAGCACGCCGCAGCGCTGACCCGGCACGGTCCCTGCCCCGAGCACCGGATGCGGTTCGTCAACGTCCGGCGGGCCGCGGGCCTCGAACCGGCCGTCGACGTGCAGAATGACGGTGTGGAGCAACTCGCGGAGGAGACCCGATGAGCGCCGAGGATCTCGAGAAGTACGAGACCGAGATGGAGCTCACCCTCTACCGCGAGTACCGCGACGTGGTGGGCATCTTCAAGTACGTCGTCGAGACCGACCGGCGCTTCTACCTCTGCAACCAGGTGGACGTGAAGGCGCGCACCGAGTCCGGCGACGTCTTCTTCGAGGTGTCGATGAGCGACGCCTGGGTGTGGGACATGTACCGGCCCGCCCGCTTCGCCAAGAACGTGAAGGTGCTGACCTTCAAGGACGTCAACGTCGAGGAGCTCTCGCCCCAGGAGATCGACCTCCCCAAGGCCTGAGCGGCTGCTACTGGTCGAGGTGCAGGTCGCTGGGCGGCAGGTCGTACACCGCAGGCACCCCGTTCGTCACGTTGAGGCAGTTCGGATTACCGTTCATGTAGATGTCCTTGACGATGATCGCGCCGCCGTTCACGGTGTGGCACGAGTTGCCGTTGGCATCGAGCAGCGAGCTGGGGGCGTAGACGTTGCCGGTCAACACCGAGGTGCCGTTGCCCTGCAGACTCATCGGCGAGGTGTTGTTCCGGTCGTAGGCCACGACCATGGTTGGCATCTGGTAGTGCGCCCTTGGTGATGATCACGCTGCCGTTCTTGGCGTCGAAAGTGCCGCCGGCCTCCCCGGGCGTTGCAGGCACGCGCGGTGGTGCCGGTCTTGCAGGTGAACAGCAGGGTGACCCCGGTCCCCAGCAACGTGCTGTTGTTCCTGCAGGTCCACGGTCCCGGTGAAGACGTAGAGACCCGGCTTCAGTTGGCACGTCTCGTTGGGACCGAGGCTGTAGCCACCGTAGACACCTGTGCCGCCGTTCGGACCAAGCAGACCGCACGGGTTCGACTTGGCGGGCAGCCCGACGTAGCTCGGGTAGGCGAGAGCGGCGAACGGGTCCTCGATCCGGGGACCGTGGGTCGGGCGGCGGCAGGAAGTTGGATCCCCCGAACGTGCCCTCGATCGTGATGGTTCCACCGAGCCCGGCCGTGACGATGCTGTTGCTGTGCCCGTTCAGGCTGCCGTTGATGTGGATACCACCGCCACCGGTGACATTGATGACCGAGAGGTCGCCGTTGCCGATGTTGTGCATCATGCTGCCGAGCACGCACAGGCTGCACTCGATGTGCTGACCGGGCTCGAGGGTGGCGCGTGCCGCGGTCGACACCGGGATGTTCTGGACGCCGGTCACCCCGCCGAAGCTGGTGTCGACGTTGCGCGTCGGCATCACGACCCTGACCTTCGAGGGCTGGTCCTGCTGGTCGAAGGAGATGCAGCTGGGAGCACCCGTCAGCACGTAGTAGCCCGACGGTGCGGCCGCACATCCGGTCCAGCTGGTCACGCCGAAGTTCACCTGGGCGTACGCCTTGGCTTCTGCCACTGCGTCGTTGAGGCACGCCTTGCTGACGACGGTGTTGGTCGTCGTGCAGGTGCCACCGTCCGGGTACAACGCGTTCCCGGCGGCCAGGGCCGCGGCGTCCACGCCGTTCTGGGACTGCCGCTTGGTGTCACGGGCCAGACCGAGGTCGACCACGAGGGCCGCGACGAGGAAGAGCATGATGGTCATGGCGCCGACCATGAGGGCCACCGCGCCCCGCTCATCGCGAGGGCGGCGCGGACGGATCGTGATCTTCAGCACCATGACCAGCTTCCTGACAGTGAGGTGTCCTGCGCGAACAGCACGGGGGGGATGGGCGAGTCCACTTCGATCGACATCTGGGTCTTCGACTGGATGAGACCGTCGTCGGGCATGGGGAGGAATCCGATGATGGAGGACTTCACCTCGGCACACACGACGAGGGGGGCGCCCCGCTGCCACACGGGCGTCGTACCGCCTACCTCGACCCGGATCGCGATCGGACCGGTGACGGCATCGACCTGCCGCTTGGTCTCGCACTTCAGCTCGACGAGATAGCTGGCGTTGTTGCAGGTGCCGGTGATGTCGGTCTGGACGACACCCATCCGAGCCGCCTCACGGACCCCGGTGCGGGTGCCGTGCGCGTCGTAGAAGTACAGGCCGTACTGGATGACCCCGAACATGATGACGGCCAGGAGCGGGAACACGAGGGCGAACTCGACCGCCGCAGCACCGCGGGTGCTGTGTCGTCTGGTGGGAATGACCACCACTGTCTCCTCCTGGGTCCAGAAGCATCGGGGGGTTACCCGGAGCCCATCGAACAGAGTGTGGCGCATCCGGGGGGCGCTGACAGCCGAATCTCGCAGATTTGTCGTGGGGCACTGGACCAGTTCTCGTCCACATTCTCCGCCCTGACGGACCTTTCCACAGCCCCTCGTGCCGCGCGGTCGCATGGTCCGCACTCGCGGGGAGGGTGACTGCAGGAGGTCATTGGGATGACAGAGACGCACGTGCACCACACCCGCACCCGCAACGCCGCCCTCGGCGACTACGGAGAGCGGGTGGCAGCCGACCACCTGCTGGCGCGAGGGATGGTGCTGCTCGACCGCAACTGGCGCTGCGACGAGGGTGAGGTCGACCTGGTGCTCCGTGACGGAGCGGCGTTGGTCGTCTGCGAGGTGAAGACCCGGACCAGCCTCGACCACGGCTCGCCCCACGAGGCGATCACCGACGTGAAGCTGGACCGACTGCAGCGGCTCGCGGTGAGGTGGGCCGAGGCCCATCAGGTCAGCCCGCCGGAGATCCGGGTCGACCTGGTCGCGGTGCTCCAGCCGGGCAGGGGACGCGCCTTGGTCGAGCACGTGCGGGGGATCGGCTGATGCCCATCGCCTCGACCCCGAGCATCGCCCTCGACGGTGCGGTCGGTCACCTCGTCGACGTCCAGGCCGACGTCTCGCCCGGTCAGCCCGGGCTCACCATGGTGGGGCGCGCCGACGTCTCGCTCAACGAGTCTCCCCACCGCTGCCGGATGGCGATCCACAACACCCACCTGCACTGGCCGGCGACCAAGCGGATCACGATCCTGCTCTCGCCCAGCGACCTGCCCAAGCGCGGGACGCAGTTCGACCTCGCGATCGCGCTGGCCGTGCTCAAGGCAGACGGCCAGCTCGCGCCGGCCGACGTGACCGGTTCGGTCTTCATCGGCGAGCTGACGCTCAGCGGCGGGCTGCGCTCGGTGCCCGGCGTGCTGCCGATGGTGCTCGCGGCCGCTCGCCGGGGGATCCGCCGCGTCTTCGTGCCCGAGCCGCAGGCCCACGAGGCGATGATGGTGCCCGACATCGCCGTGTTCGGGATGCGATCGCTGGGGCAGGTGGTGGCCGAGCTCTGCGGCGAGGAGGTGCCCGAGGCGCCGCCGGTCGCCCCGATGTCCGGCAGCCGGCTGCTGTCGTGGCGTGGTGAGGAACGCCTCGACGAGGTCGACCTGGTCGACGTCCTCGGGATGCCGGACGCGCGGTTCGCGGCCGAGGTCGCCGCCGCCGGGGGCCACCACCTGCTGCTCTCGGGCCCCAAGGGCTGTGGCAAGACCACGCTCGCCGAGCGGATCCCCTCGATCCTGCCCGACCTGACCACCCAGGAGTCGATCGAGCTCACCGCCCTCCACTCCCTGGCCGGCGCGCTCGAGGAGGGTGACGGCCTGATCCGGCGGCCGCCGTTCAGCGCACCCCACCACGACGCCAGCAAGGCGAGCATCCTCGGCGGCGGCACCGGTCGCGTCCGACCGGGCGAGGTCAGTCGTGCCCACTGCGGCGTCCTGCTGCTCGACGAGTTCCCCCTCCTCCGCACCGACGTGATCGACGCGCTCCGCCAGCCGCTCGAGAGCGGGGAGGTCACGATCGCCCGCGGCGACGAGTCCGTCACCTACCCCGCCCGGGGCATGGTCGTCTTCGCCGCCAACCCGTGCCCGTGCGGCGACTTCCATCCCGACGTGGGCCGCAACCGATGCAGCTGTCGGTCCCGGCAGATCCAGGACTACCAGTCACGCGTCCGCGGCCCGATCACCGACCGGATCGACATCGTGCGCCACCTCGACCCGCTGCGCCCCCACGACGAGCGCGACCGGTTCGAGCCTCCCGAGACGTCCGAGGTGGTGCGCGCACGCGTGGCGGCCGCCCGGGAGCGCCAGGCGGCGCGCCACGAGGGGCGCAGCTGGCGCCTCAACGGGCAGGTGCCCAGTCCGGCGCTGCGGAGCGACTGGCCCCTCGACCCGGAGGCGCAGCGGCTCATCGACGACGAGATGTACGCCGGCAGGCTCAGCCGTCGCGGCGCCACCCGCGTGCATCGGATCGCCTGGACCCTCGCCGATCTGCGTGGCGCCGATCGCCCGACGCCGGCGGACGCGCAGACCGCGCTCCGGCTGCGGTCGGGGGAGCCGCTGCTCACCTCGGCGCTGCGGAGGGCCGCGTCGTGACCGATGAACGCGTGGCCCGCGCCGGCCTGGCCCGGCTCACCGAGCCCGGCGAGCTCCGGGTCGCCGGGACCGTCGCCGGTGCCGGCGCGGTCGCGCTCTACGACCAGCTGGTCGCGGCGGCGGGGGACCAGGAGCTGGCCCGGGACGCCCGACCCCGCCTCGACCGGCTCGATCCCGCGCGTGAGCTGGAGCAGGCCGCGGCGAGGGGCATCCGGTTCGTCATCCCCGGCGACGAGGAGTGGCCCCACCAGCTCGACGACCTCGCCCACTCGGCTCCCGTGCAGGCGATGGGAGGTCCCCCGCTCGGGCTGTGGGTGCGCGGTCCACTGCGACTCGACGAGATCGGCGGGGGCGTGTCGGTCGTGGGTTCGCGTGCCGCGACGACCTACGGCGAAGCGGTGGCGCGCGAGATCGGCGCGGGCCTGGCACGAGCCGGGCGCTGCGTCGTGTCGGGGGCGGCCTTCGGCATCGACCAGGCGGCCCACCGCGGAGCACTCGCACTCGACGGTGCTTCGGTGGCCGTGCTGGCATGCGGGGTCGACCGCGCCTACCCGGCTGCCCATCGCGACCTCCTCGAGCACCTCGCGACCGTGGGGGCCGTGGTCTCCGAGCTGCCGCCGGGGTGTGCTCCGCTGCGGATGCGCTTCCTGGCGCGGAACCGGATCATCGCCGCCCTGACCCGCGGCACGGTCCTCGTGGAGGCAGCGATCCGCAGCGGTGCGCTCAACACGGCGAGCTGGGCGACCAGCCTGTCGCGTCCGCTGATGGGGGTGCCCGGTCCGGTGACCAGCGCGCAGTCGCAGGGCGTCCATCTCCGGGTGACCGAAGGAGCCGCGGTGCTCGTCACCGGCCCCGCCGACGTCCTCGAGCTCGTCGGCGAGGCGGGGGAGCACCTCCAGGAGGTCGCCCGCGCCCCCGAGCAGCCCCGCGACCGCCTGAGCACGCGTCACCGTCGGGTGCTGGAGGCGGTGCCGCTGCGCCAGGTCGCCGGGCTCGGCGCCATTGCGGCGACCGCCGGGATCGAGCTGCTGGCCACCCAGACGGCGTTGCGCTACCTGGCCGAGCGCGAGTTCGTGGTGCGCGCCGACTCCGGCTGGCGACTCGGCCCGCGGGCCGAGCCCCACCTGCCCGATCCGTGAGGCTGGCTGGTCAGTGGCGGGTGGGGCGGTAGACGAGCTCCTGGGTGCGACCGTCGAGCGTGCGGCTCTCGAGCAGCTCGAGGTCGAAGTCGCCCGCCCCACCGAGGATCGGACTGGTCCCGGTCCGTCCGGAGATGACGGGGAAGACCGTCACCTGCAGGCGGTCGACCAGTCCGGCCGCCATGAGTGCCCGGTTCAGCGACAGGCTGGCCTGCGAACGCAGCGGCACGTCTGACTCCTCCTTCAGTCGGGAGACGATGTCCACGGCGTCACCGCTCACGATGGTCGCGTCCGGCCAGCCGAGCGTGTCCTGGAGTGTGGAGGAGAGCACCGTCGCAGGCATGCGCATGGTGCGGACGTTCCACTCGTCGAGCGAGTTGGGATCAATGCCCGAGGTCATGATCTGAGCGTTCTCCCGGAAGGTGGTGGCCCCGAAGACCATGCGCTGCTCGGTCTCGAACAGGGCGGCGCGGTGCTCGAGCAGCTCGGGGCCCTGCTTGCTCCAGTAGCCGCCCCAGTCGGCGCCGTCGGCGAAGGAGCCGTAGCCGTCGAGGGTGGAGAAGACGTCCCAGGTGTAGACGGCGGTCATGGCGTGCTCCTCGAGAGGCGGGATGGCTGCATGGTGGAAGGACCGGGCGGCAGGGCGAAACTCATCGCCGCCGAGGCCCACCTGCCCGATCCGTGAGCCGGCGCGGCCTACGATCGCCCCATGGGCCGAGAGGAGCCGCAGGACCCGGGCGCCGGCCTGTGCGAGACGTTCGCCCGTGCCGTCGGCGACTACGAGCGCCACCTGGTGGCGGAGCGCAACCTGTCGGCCCACACGGTCCGTGCCTACCTCGGTGACATCGAGTCGCTGCTCGAGCACGCCCAGCGGCTCGGTCTCGAACGCCTCGACGACCTCGACCTCCGGGCGCTGCGCAGCTGGCTGGCCAACCAGCAGACGCGGGGCAAGGCGCGCACGACAGTCGCCAGGCGGGCGACCGCGGCCCGCGTCTTCACGGCGTGGCTGGCCCGGACCGGTCGAGTGGTCGTCGATCCGGGTGCGAGCCTGGGGTCTCCCAAGGCCCACCAGCCGCTCCCGGCCGTGCTCCGGGCCGACGAGGCGCGCGACCTGCTGGCAGCCGCAGCGGAGCTGGCCGACGACGGCAGCCCGATCGGGTTGCGAGACGTGGCGATGCTCGAGCTCCTCTATGCGACCGGCGTCCGGGTCGGCGAGCTGGTCGGCCTCGACGTCGACGACGTCGACGACGACCGGCAGGTGGTGCGCGTGTTCGGCAAGGGCCGCAAGGAGCGCTCGGTGCCCTACGGCCACCCGGCGGCGCGCGCCCTCGCCCGCTGGCTCGGCCACGGGCGGGCCTCGCTCGCCGCGCCGGGCTCGGGTGCCGCGCTGTTCCTCGGCGCGCGCGGCGGCCGCATCGACCAGCGCGCGGTGCGCGAGCTCGTGCACCGCCGGATCGCCGACGTCCCGGGCGCGCCTGATCTCGGCCCCCACGGACTGCGCCACACCGCCGCCACCCACCTTCTCGAGGGCGGAGCCGACCTGCGGTCGGTGCAGGAGCTGCTCGGCCACGCCTCCCTGGCCACGACCCAGCTCTACACCCACGTCACCACCGACCGGCTGCGCAAGGCCTACCTGTCAGGCCCATCCACGGGCGTGACTCAGGTCGGCGAGATGCTCCGCATGCCCACGGTCCGTGCCGCCTGCAGGAGTCTGATGTCGTACGCCACCAGAACATCGGCATCCGCCTGCATGGCGCTGACCAGGTGAAGCGCGTCCAGGCTTCGTAGGCTGCGGTCCGGAAGCAACCCGGCGGCTCGGAAGTGATCTCGATCGAGCTCGATCAAGCTGATCTTCCGCAGCGCGAGTGACACGGCTTCCTGCGGCATGCCGTCGCGGACCGCCATGCGCCGAAGCTCCGTCTCCACCAGCATGCTGGACACCACCGCCAGCGGCTCGGTCAGTCGCTGCAAGAAGTGGGCAAGCGCGTCCGACTCCCGCTCGTCCCTGATCAGCTTCACCGCGGCCGAGGCATCCAGATACGCCCTCACACGATGTCCTGGCGCAGGTCGTCGAGCATCTCCTGCACCGACTCGCCGACCGGGTAACGCGGAAGATCGGCCCAGCCGCCCTGCTCGGTGGCCGGCTTGATCCGCAGGGGCACCGTCCCCGGCGGCGACAGGACCGCCACCACGTCGCCGTGGTTGGTGATCTCGAAGCTCTCCCCGGCTGCGACGGCACGCAGGATCTCGGAGCTCCGGTTGCGCAGGTCACGGTGGGCGATGCGCTCCACGATCGGCCTCCTCACGGCTGGATTCCCGGCCGTAGCAATCGTAGCAATGGCCGCCAGTCGGCGTAGGGAGTCGTGCATCGACGGCACCAGGGTCGGCAGCCCTGCCAGGGGGAGCAGTCGCACCGGGGCCGCGCCGACCAGGCGGAGCGGGTCGAGGTAGGTCTCGTCGCGCAGCCAGCCCCAGTGCAGGCAGGCCCGCGGTGGGCAGTGGGACCCGGGCGCCGCCAGGTGGCCGATCACGTCTCCGGCGGCGACCGGCTCGCCGACGTCTCGGGTGGACGTCACCGGCTCGTAGGTGGTCCGCGTGTCGCCGTGGTCGACCACGACGACGCCGCGCCCTGCGATGAGGCCGACGAACGACACCGTGCCCGGCGAGGGCTGTGTGGACTCGCTGACCGGGGCGCCCGGCGAGGTCGACGCCGCGGTGACCCGCGCCCCAGGTCGAGGTGGGTGGGTCGAACCCGTCGACGACCTCGGGGGTGGGGCGCAGCGGCCACCGGCCGGCCGGATCGACCTCGCCGGCCGCGACGGCGGGGGTGGCGGTCAGCAGCAGGGCGAGAACGATCGTGGGCAGGCGGGGGACGCGGGACATGGCCACGACTCTGCGGTGGTGGACACCGCGCTGCCAGAGGGTCGGTGCGGGCGGGGGAGAAGTCGCTCCGGAGCGGCCCTGTGGACGGTCGCCGGCCCCGGCGTACGACGATTGGCGGGAGCGGGTGAGCCTCGACTACCCTGAGCGGTGCAACCCACTGCGGTGGGTTGACTTCGCACGTTCGCTGACCGCGACGCCGGCTGCATCCCTGGGCTGGTGACCACCCGTGGGCGTCGATCCTCGGTCCCGATTCCGGTCGGGTCGGATCGCGCGTGAGCGTCAGGGCCGCCGGCACCCGCCGGGGGCATGCAACTGAAAACAACCACAGAGGGCGCGATCCGGCCCGGCCTGCCACCTGGGACTCCAGGCGGTCGAAGGCCGAGCAACGACGGTGAGCGCCACTCGACAACAGGAGATCCCCATGGCAGTCGTCACCATGCGCCAGCTGCTCGAGAGCGGCGTCCACTTCGGTCACCAGACCCGTCGCTGGAACCCGAAGATGAAGCGCTTCATCATGACCGAGCGCAACGGCATCTACATCATCGACCTCCAGCAGTCGCTGGCCTACATCGACCGCTCCTACGCCTTCATCAAGGAGACCGTCGCCAAGGGCGGCACCGTGATGTTCGTCGGCACCAAGAAGCAGGCGCAGGAGGCCATCGCCGAGCAGGCGACCCGCGTCGGCATGCCCTACGTGAACCAGCGCTGGCTGGGCGGCATGCTCACCAACTTCCAGACCGTGCACCAGCGCATCAACCGTCTCAAGGAGCTCGACGAGGTCGACTTCGACGACGTGGCAGGCAGCAGCCGCACCAAGAAGGAGCTGCTCCAGATGCGCCGCGAGCGCGACAAGCTCAACAAGTCGCTCGGTGGTATCCGCGAGATGAGCCGCCCGCCGGCCGCCGTGTGGATCGTCGACACCAACAAGGAGCACCTCGCCGTCGAGGAGGCCCGCAAGCTGCGGATCCCGATCATCGGCATCCTGGACTCCAACTGCGACCCCGACCTGGTCGACTTCCCGATCCCGGGCAACGACGACGCGATCCGCGCCGTCGGGCTGCTGACCCGCGTGATCGCGGACGCCGTGGCCGAGGGCCTCATCGCCCGCTCCGGCGCCAAGACCGCTGAGGGCGACACCGCGACGCCGGGCGCCGAGGAGCCGCTGGCCGAGTGGGAGCGCGAGCTGCTCGGTGGCGATGCCGACAAGGCCGCCGTCGCCGCGACCGGTGGCGACACCGCCACCGACGCCCCGGCCGCCGAGGCCACCGGCGCCTCCACCGAGGCACCCGCCGCCGACGCCGCTGCCGAGGCAGCGACCGACGCCCCGGCCGCCGAGTCGGCCGAGAAGCCCGCCGAGGCTGCTCCGGAGACTGCCACCGAGGCCAAGGTCGAGGAGCCCAAGGCCGAGAGCCGAGGCCAAGGCCGAGGAGAAGACCGAGGACGCGTCCACCGAGGGCGAGTTCGGCGCCGACTCCGCTGCGCCGTTGGCCGACGGCAGCGCGCCGGAGGGCTTCGACATCAAGGGCAACAAGAGCTCGAAGAAGTTCCACGCGCCGTCGAGCCCCTGGTACGACCGCACCAACGCCGAGGTCTGGTTCCGCACCGCCGACGCCGCCGAGGCCGCCGGATTCGTCAACGCCGAGGCCAAGGCCGAGGAGAAGGCCGACGAGAAGGCCGACGAGAAGGCCGGCGCCTGATCCACCGCAGCTGCCCCGTGGGCCCGGCACGTCCGGGCCCCGGGGCCTGCGCACCACCACGACGAGACCTGAGGAAGAGGGAACATGGCTGTCTCTGCTGCTGACGTCAAGAAGCTCCGCGAGCTCACCGGCGCAGGCATGATGGACTGCAAGAACGCGCTCCAGGAGGCCGACGGCGACTTCGACAAGGCCGCTGAGCTGATCCGCGTCAAGCTGGGCAAGAAGATGGCCGAGCGAGGCGCCGAGCGCGAGGCATCGGCCGGTCTGGTCGTCACCTCCGGTGGCGCCCTGGTCGAGCTGAACTGCGAGACCGACTTCGTGGCCAAGGGCGACGAGTTCGTCTCCGCCGCCCAGCAGATCGCCGACGCGGCCGCCGAGGCCAAGGCCACCGACGCCGACGCGCTCAAGGCGGTCACGCTCGGGGACAAGACCGTCGGCGAGCTCGTCGAGAACCTCGCCATCACGATCGGCGAGAAGATCGAGCTCGGCAAGGTCGCCTACTTCGACGGTGACGTCGTCTCCTACATGCACAAGCGCGCCGCCGACCTGCCGCCCGCCGTGGGCGTGCTGGTCGAGTACGACGGCGACGAGCAGGGTGCTCGGGGTGCGGCGATGCAGATCGCCGCGATGCGTCCGAAGTACCTCACCCGCGACGAGGTTCCCTCCGACCTGGTCGAGAAGGAGCGCGGCATCGCCGAGGCCACCTCTCGCGAGGAGGGCAAGCCCGAGCAGGCGATCGCCAAGATCACCGAGGGCCGTCTCAACGGCTTCTTCAAGGAGGTCGTCCTCCTCGAGCAGCCGTCGGTCACCGAGAACAAGAAGACCGTGAAGTCGGTCCTCGACGAGGCCGGCACCACCGTGACGCGCTTTGTCCGCTTCGAGGTCGGCGCCTGACCGGAGCCATGCGTGCGCAGGTAGGGTCTCGACCGTGACGGCGTACAAGCGGGTTCTGCTCAAGCTTTCCGGCGAGGTCTTCGGCGGAGGCCGCGTCGGGGTCGACCCCGACGTGGTCTCCAAGGTCGCCCACGAGGTTGCCTCGGTCGCCCGGCAGGGAGTCGAGATCTGCGTCGTGGTGGGCGGTGGGAACTTCTTCCGTGGCGCCGAGATGCAGCAACGCGGCATGGACCGGGCACGCGCCGACTACATGGGCATGCTCGGCACGGTCATGAACTGCCTCGCCCTCCAGGACTTCCTGGAGAAGGAGGGCATCGAGACCCGCGTCCAGACCGCGATCGCGATGGGCCAGGTCGCCGAGCCCTACATCCCGCGCCGCGCGATCCGCCACCTCGAGAAGGGTCGCGTCGTGATCTTCGGCGCCGGTGCCGGGATGCCGTTCTTCTCCACCGACACCGTGGCCGCGCAGCGCGCCCTGGAGACCAGGTGCGAGGTGGTGCTGATGGCCAAGCAGGGTGTGGACGGCGTCTACACGGCCGACCCTCGCCTCGATCCCACGGCGACCAAGCTCGACGAGGTCACCTTCCAGGACGCCTTGCAGCAGGGTCTGCGCATCGCCGACGCCACCGCGTTCGCCCTGTGCATGGAGAACAAGATGCCGATGATCGTCTTCGGCGCCGAGGAGCAGGGTGCGATCGGCCGGATCGTCTCGGGTGAGAAGATCGGCACACTGGTCAGCGCGGGCTGACCGCGCACCATCCCTCGGACCCACCAGCAGCCACAGGAGAACGCCGTGATCAACGACATCCTCAACGAGGCCGACCAGAAGATGGACAAGTCTGTCGAGGCGACCCGCGAGGAGTTCGCGACCATCCGGGCGGGCCGCGCCAACCCGGCGATGTTCGCCAAGCTCACCGCCGACTACTACGGGACCCAGACCCCGCTGCAGCAGCTGGCCTCCTTCACCTCCCAGGACGCGCGCACCATCATCGTGGCGCCGTTCGACATGAGTGCGGTGGCCAACATCGAGCGGGCGATCCGTGACTCCGATCTCGGCGTCAACCCCGCGAACGACGGCAAGACCATCCGGTGCGTGCTCCCCGAGCTGACCGAGGAGCGACGCAAGGAGTACGTGAAGCTGGCCCGCACCAAGGCCGAGGACGGGCGGGTCGCCGTCCGCAACCTGCGACGCAACGCCAAGCAGGGCCTGGAGAAGCTGGGCGCGGACGGTGAGGTCGGCAAGGACGACGTGACCGGCGCCGAGAAGCGGCTCGACGGCATCACCAAGAGCCACACGGACGCGATCGACGACATGCTCAAGAACAAGGAAGCCGAGCTCACCGAGGTCTGAGTCCCATGACCACCACCCCCGCACCGGCGAAGGATCACGGCCGCGCCGGCCGCAACCTCCCCGTCGCCGTCGCGTCCGCCGTGGTCCTGCTGGCGGCGATCGCCGCGAGCCTTGCCTTCTGGAAGATCGCGTTCCTCGGGATCGTCGCCGTCGCCGTCGTCGTAGCGATCTGGGAGCTGCGCCAGGGACTGCTCGCCAAGGACATCGACCTGCCGGAGCAGCCGCTCATGGTGGGCGGCGTGGTGATGGTCGTGGTCGCGTACTTCTACGGTGCCCCGGCGCTGGTCACCGCGACCGCGGTCACTGCGCTGGTCGTCATGTTGTGGTTGCTGCGCCGCGGGGTCGACGGCTACGTCCAGAACGCCACCGCCTCGGTGTTCACGCTCGTCTACGTGCCGTTCCTGGGCTCGTTCGTCGCGCTGCTGCTCGCCGAGGGCGCCGCGACCGGGTTCGACCGCTGGGACGAAGGCGCCCAAGGCATCACGGTGTTCATCTTGGTGACCATCGCCTCCGACATCGGCGGGTACGTCGCCGGGGTGCTGTTCGGGCGTCACCCGATGGCTCCCGTCATCTCCCCGAAGAAGTCGTGGGAGGGCTTCGCCGGTTCCGTGGTGTTCTGCGTCGGCGTCGGCTGGGCGCTGGTCGTCCACCTCCTCGAGGGTGACTGGTGGGTCGGCGTCGTGCTCGGCCTGATCGCCGCGGTGATGGCGACGCTGGGCGACCTCTGCGAGTCGGTCATCAAGCGCGACCTCGGCGTCAAGGACATGAGCCAGGTCGTCCCGGGACACGGGGGACTGATGGACCGGCTCGACTCGCTGCTCGCCACCATCGCTCCGATCTGGCTGCTGCTCCACTACACCGTCTTCCGCGCGTGACGCTCCACCTGGTGCGCCACGGACGTTCGCTGATCGATCCCGCGCTTCCCGCTCATCGGTGGGAGCTCGACCCCGCGGGGTTCGACGACGTCTGGGCGCTGCGCGAGTCCGCGAGGCTGCCGTCGGAGGCGCGGTGGTTCACCTCGCCCGAGCCGAAGGCGATGCAGACCGCGCAGCTCCTCACCGACGGGGACGTGGCCGTCGTGCCCGGACTGCAGGAGCACCGCCGCGACTCCACGACCTGGCACGAGGACTTCGTGGCCGTCGTACGACGGGCCTTCGCCGAGCCCGATCAGCCGGCCGCTCCCGGCTGGGAGCCGCTCACTGCCTGCCGGCAGCGGGTGACCGGAGCCGTCGAGGGGCTCCGGGAGCTCCATCCGGACCGCGACCTGGTCCTGGTCGGGCATGGGACTGCGTGGACGGTGGTGGTGGCTGCGCTCACCGGCGAGCCGCCCGATCTGGACCGGTGGGAGACCCTCGCGATGCCGGACGTGATCGCCGTGCCTGCCTGACCTGAGACGTCACGCGTCGTACGGTGGGGCCATGACCACGCCGCAGACGGAGGGCGTCCCGACCCACCCGGTCGAGGAGACGCCCGGACCTGCGCCGGACTGGTGGCACCGGGACCACCCGACCTTCACCGCGCTGACCGGATTCTTCACCGGGATGCTGTTCGTGACCGTGGTGCCCGGCGGGTTCGTCGGGGTGCTCCGCCTCCTGTTCCACTACGACACCGCCGAGCGACTCTTCCCGCTGGTGGCCGTCGCGCTCGTGGTGCCGACCGCCCTCGTGGCCAACTCCCGGACCCGGAGGTTCGGGCTCTACATGGTGCTGGGAATGGTGCTCACGGCGCTGGTCGTCCTCGGCGTCACGTCACTGGTGCTGTACTTCATGGTGCGCTCCACCTGACGCCCACGCGCGGAATCGGCCCTCCTCGTGGGCCCGTGGGACACTCGTGGAGATGTCCGACGACACCCAGCCCCAGAACGTCACGCAGCTGCCGCTCGTGTTCGACGAGCCCCGCGGTCGCAAGAAGCCGCCGCGCCATCTCGCCGACCTGACCGAGACCGAGCGCGCGGCACTCCTCGTTGAGTCCGGCCTGCCGGGCTACCGCGCAGCCCAGCTGTCGAACCACTACTTCGCGCGGCTGGTCGACGACCCGGCTGAGATGACCGACCTGCCGGCAGCTCAGCGCGACGACCTGGTCGCAGCGCTGCTGCCCACCCTGATGACGCCGTTGCGCACGCTCGAGGCCGACAAGGGAACCACTCGCAAGACGCTGTGGAAGCTCTTCGACGGCGCCCTGGTGGAGTCGGTCCTGATGCGTTACCCCAACCGGGTCACCCTGTGTGTCTCGAGCCAGGCCGGCTGCGGCATGGCCTGCCCGTTCTGCGCGACCGGCCAGGGCGGTCTCCAGCGCAACATGTCGACGGCCGAGATCGTCGAGCAGGTCGTCGCCGGCGCTCGCTCGCTGGCACGCGGCGAGGTGCCGGGTGGCCCGGGCCGGGTCTCCAACGTGGTCTTCATGGGCATGGGGGAGCCGCTGGCCAACTACAAGGCCGTGATCGGCGCCGTACGCCGGCTCACCGACCCCTCACCGGCAGGGCTGGGCATGTCGGCGCGTGGCGTGACCGTCTCGACGGTCGGTCTGGTGCCCCGGATGAAGCAGCTGGCCGACGAGGGGATCCCGGTCACCCTGGCGCTCAGCCTCCACGCCCCGGACGACGAGCTGCGCAACACCCTGGTCCCGATCAACACCCGGTCCTCGGTCGCGGAGACCGTCGAGGCGGCCTGGAACTACGCGCGCATCACCAAGCGCCGGGTCTCGATCGAGTACGCCATGATGCGCGGCATCAACGACCAGGCCTGGCGGGCCGACCTGCTCGGTGACGTCCTCAACTCCTACGGAGACTGGGCCTGGGTGCACGCGAACCTGATCCCGCTCAACCCCACGCCGGGCTCGAAGTGGACCGCCTCCGACCCGGCCGACGAGCGGGAGTTCGTCCGTCGCCTCGAGGCCAAGGGCATTCCGACCACGGTCCGCGACACCCGCGGCAGCGAGATCGACGGCGCCTGCGGCCAGCTGGCCGCGATCGACGGCTGAGCTCTAGGCGAGCGCGGGCTTCGGCAGCAGCAGCTCGACGTTGCGGGCGTTGCGCTTGCCGCGTCCCTCCGGGTGCAGCTGCCAGTCGTTGGCCGAGAGCAGCCGCGAGAGCGACGCCAGCTGCATGACCGACTCGTAGGCGCCGGCCCGGCGCCTGGCCTGGTGGTCGAGCATCGTGCAGAAGATCGACAGGCTGCCGTCCTCGTTGTCGAGCACCTCGATCAGTCGTGCCTGCTGCGGCCAGTCGATGTGGGAGGCGGTGTTGATCTCCCAGAAGCCGCCCGTGGCTGACTTGTGGGCCTTGATCGTGTTGTCGTGGGTGTGGCCGTTGACCCACGCGATGACGTTGTCGTGGGCGAGGAACTCCTCGACCAGGGCCGGGCCGAGGACCCGCGGCTCGGCGCCCGTGCCGGCGGTGGCGTTGCCCATCGTCCAGGAGGTGTGGTGGCTGGACGCGATGACGAGCTTGTCGCCCGAGGCCGCCAGCTGCTCCTTGATCCAGTCGAACTGCGACTGGGCGAGGGATCCGTTGGAGCCGCCGTTCTCGTTGACACTGTCCATGACCAGGAACCTGATCGGACCCTGGTCGAAGGTGTAGTAGCCGACGCCGGTGGTCCGGTTCTCCTCGGTGAAGCCGTGGCCGGCCGGGAGGCCGGTGGTCGTGAAGTGCTCCTCGATCGTCTCGGCCCGCGACAGCAGACGCCGGTCGGGGTCCGGGGTGACCGGCCGGACGCCCTTGCTGGTGACCTTCGTGTCGCCCACGGCGCGATCGCGGAAGAGGGAGTTGTGGGGGAAGTTGCCCTGCATCAGCTGGTCATGGTTGCCGAACACGGCGTACCACGGCATCGCCAGGCCGGTCGCCTGGAACGGCCGGCGGCAGGCGTCGAGAAGGCCGGGCACGGTCGGGAAGCCGTGCTTCTTGCGCGGGATGTCCTTGGCTGCACCGGCAGGGGTGCCGTCGGGGTGCCAGAAGTAGGTGTCGTAGTACTCCGGGTTGTCGTCCATGACGCCCTCGAACGTCGTGAGGTCGCCGGAGTCCTGCCGGATCTCCTCGCCGTCGAGCAGGTCGATGTTCCAGCGGATCTCGTTGTACTGGCTGTTGTCGGAGTTGTCGCCGGTCTGGATGGCGAGCGCCAGCGGCGCGCCGCTGACCGGGCCGGCACCGACCCGGTTGATCCGGCGCACCATCGACTCCGCGACGTGGGCGGAGAGCATCTCCTGCGGCCGGTAGGCCGAGGACGAGAAGGACTCCTGGTCCTCGAACCGCATCGGTGACTGGGCGTCGACGATGTGGACGTCGGTCATCTGGGCGAACGCCAGCAGCGCCGTACGCCGCTTGGCGCGGCCGCGTTGCGCCTGCTGCCCCAGGGCGGTGCGCACCCGGTGAGGCTCCCCGGGTCCGCGGACGACCCGCGACCAGCCCTTCGCGTTGGGCTTGCTGATCCGGAACGTCTTGTCCAGCGTCGTCTGGGCGACCCCCGCGACCGCCTCGGCCGCCAGACCGGTGCCGACGACGGCCGCGCCTCCGACGGCGGTGGCGGCGCCAGCGGCACCGGCGGTCTTGAAGAGGTCGCGACGGGTCAGCTTCATGAGCCGACCCTAAGCCGGTGACCCTAGAAAGCGGGCATGTTTTCGGAGACGACTAGGGCGGCTTCTTCCACGTGGTCGACGAGGTGGACGTGGGCGGCCATGTCGCGGCCGTCTGCGAGCGACTGCAGCAGCGGCCACACCGGGAGGGTCTCGGACCAGTGGCGCCGCCCGACCAGGACCATCGGCGCGACGGAGGCGGGGTCGGCGTAGTAGTTCTCGCAGGCGTCCTGGAAGACCTCCTGGACCGTCCCGGCGGCGCCCGGGAGGAACACGATCCCGCTGCGGCAGATGTCCAGCAGAATCGCTTCGCGCTGCGCGTTCCTCACGTACTTCGCAATGGCCGTGGCGCACACGTTGGGCGGCTCGTGGCCGTAGTGCCAGGTCGGGATGCCCAGCGTCTCGGTGCGGTCCGGGAACCTGCCGAGCACCTCGACGCCCCGGGCCGCCCAGGCGCCCACGTCGGGTCGGTAGTCGGGGACGTCGGACAGGGCGGTGAGCGCCTCCTCGAGGTCGGCCGCGGGCAGGTGGGCCAGCGTGGCGCCCAGGTTGGCGGCCTCCATGGCGCCGGGCCCACCACCGGTCGCGACGGTGTGGCCCTGACCGAGCAGGCGGCCGAGCCGGGCCGCCTCGGCGTACGCCGGCTCGCCTCGTTTGAGCGCGTGCCCACCCATGACGCCGACCAGGTGTCGGCCCTCGGTCCACGCGGTCAGCGCGACGTCGATGGAGTGGTCATGGAGCGTGGCGGCCAGCAACGAGTCCGGGTCGGGCTCGGCCTCGGTCCAGACGTAGGTCCGGGCATCGAGGCTCTCGCGGTACGGGCCGGCCCCGTAGAGCTCGTCGGCGGTGTAGAGCCGGCTGCGGTAGGCGCCCACGGGGGCGTCGGGGAGTGCCGGGAAGACGATCGCCCCCGCGGTCTCCAACGCGGACTCGACGCCGGGGTCGAAGTCACAGCCGAGGAACAACGCGCCGCCCACCCGGAGCCGCCCCAGCTGGGGCCCGAGGCCACGCAGGTCGAGTGAGCGGACCCGCCAGCCGCCGAGGTCGTGGGCACCGGCCCGCAGCCGGCGGTCCAGGTCGTCTCGGGTGTCGACCTCGACGACCCTCCCTCGTGTGTGTCTCACGCGCGCAGCCTAGAACGCGTGCGCGAGCAGCTCCCCGTACAGGTCGTGCTCGTCGACGGCGAGCCCGCGAGCCTGGAACCACCGGCAGACGTTGGTGCAGTCGCGGAGCAGGAAGTCCATCCCCGCCGGGTTGCCGACCAGGTCGATCACCTGCGGCAGGTCGATCACGACCAGCCGCTCGCCCGCGGCGAGGATGTTGTACGCCGACAGGTCGCCGTGCACCATCCCGTGCCGTGACAGCTCGGCCAGCACGTCGCGGATCTGCTCGAAGTACGACGCCAGCAGCTCCGGCTCGGGCCGGGTCTGGGCCAGCCGTGGGGCGGTCTCGCCGTCGACGGTGATCCACTCCATCAGCAGCTCGGTGCCGTCGAGCTGGACCGGGTAGGGGACCGGGACCCCGAGCTCCCAGAGCCGCCTGAGCGACTCCCACTCGGCCCACGCCCACTGGCCGGCCGCCACCGCCTTGCCGTGGGCGGTCTTGCGCGCCATCGCACGGGTGTCGCGGGTGTTGCGGACCTTGCGACCGTCGGTGTAGCTGGTCGAGCGGTGGAAGTCGGTGTGGTCGTGGCCGCGGTAGCGCTTGGCGGCCATCACGACCGACTCGCCGACGGCCTCGCTGCCGGGCACGGCGCGTTCGAGCAGGAAGACGTCGGCCTCCTTGCCGGTCTTGAGGATGCCGAGCTCGGTGTCGACGGCGGCCTGGGACGTCACGACCCAGTCGGGGCGCGGCTCGGGGCCACGGCACAACGGCTCGACACTCAGCCAGGTCGACCAGCGTTGCCGTTCGTCATCGGGTTCGTCGTAGCTCTGGAAGTCGAAGACGAATCGGGGGTCGATGCCGTGGTGACGCGCATCGTGGAGACGGTCAGGGACCGACTCGGAGTAGTGCGGGGACATGCGTGCTCCTGGAGAGAGAGGAAGGGGTGCGGACTGCGGGCAGGCCGACGACAGTGGTCGTCATGTCACGCCTCCTCTCGTCTCCAGCACGGGGCGGGCAGCCTCGTGAGAGAACCATCGTGGTCGGCGCAGCCGCGCCGCGCAAGGCATTTAGCAGCCCGACGCCGGGGCGTCGGCTAAGTTCGCGCCATGCCCACCATGTCCCCGGTCCGCGGCTGCCGTGTGGTGGCAGGCCTGGCCGCGGCGCTGGTCGCCGCCACGCTGGTCGCTCCCACGGTCGCGCAGGCACGCCCGCTGCCCGGCAGCGACGGGATCGGCGACGCCTACTTCCCGCAGGACGGGAACGGCGGGATCAATGTCCTGCGCTACCGCATCGAGGACCGCTACCAGTTCCGCGGCGCCCGGTTGAGCGGGCGCACGGTGCTGAAGATCCGGGCGACCCATGACCTCTCGCAGTTCAACCTCGACTTCCTGCTGCCAGTGCGACGTGTCACCGTCGACGGCAGGCCCGCCGCTCACACGCAGCCGGGCAGCCCGGAGCTGGTGATCACGCCCCAGCGCTCGATCAAGCAGGGGGACCGCTTCAAGGTCGAGGTGAAGTACGCCGGACGGCCGCGCCGGACCAGCTATCTCGGTGAGACGAACTGGCTGGCCGATCGCCACGAGGTGGTCGCCATGAACCAGCCGCACATGGCGACGTGGTGGTTCCCCGCCAACGACCACCCCAGCGACAAGGCACGGATGGACATCTCCATCACGGTGCCGAGGGGCAAGCAGGTCTTCGCCAACGGCCAGCGGATCTCGATCGAGAGGGACGGCCGGTTGGCCACCCACCGCTGGCGTGCCGATGAGCCGATGTCGACGTACCTCGCGATGTTCGCCGCCGGCGACTTCCGCGTCGCCTCCGGCGAGAGCCACGGGCTGCCCTGGCGGGCCATCGTCTCCAAGCAGCTCTCCAGCGGCGTCCTGCGGGACAACATGGCGTTGATGCGGCAGACGCCGGAGGTCGTGGCCGGTCTGGAGGCCGACCTCGGCGACTACCCGTTCAGCACCGTGGGCGGGCTCGTGACAGCGCTCGACGTCAGGTTCGCCCTCGAGAACCAGACCTTGCCGACGTACCCCGTCACCGGCCGTGACTACACGTGGCTGGTCGTCCACGAGCTCGCACACCAGTGGTTCGGCGACTCGGTGGCACTGCGGCGCTGGAGCGACATCTGGCTCAACGAGGGCGCGGCGACGTTCATGGAGGTCCGCTGGACCGAGACCCACGGTGGCCAGTCCGGCGCCGCGTGGCTGCGCCGGGAGTACGACAAACGCCCGGAGGGCCGCACGTTCTGGGAGCTCAAGATCGGCGACCCCGGGCCGGACTCCATCTTCGCGACGCCGGTCTACGAGCGGGGTGCCATGACGTTCCAGGCCCTGCGCAACGTCATCGGCGAGAACGCCTTCTGGACCGTGATGCAGCGCTGGGTCAGGGAGCACGCGAACGGGCTGGGCTCGCGGGCCGAGTTCGAGGAGCTCGCGGAGCAGGTCAGCGGCGTGGACCTCGAACGCTTCTTCCGCGTGTGGCTCGACCGTGGCCGCAAGCCCGCCGACACCCTCGCCAACGGCCTCGGTGAGATCGAGACGGGCTGACTCGTCCGCGACTCAACGGTCGCAAGTCCGCGACTCAACCACCGAGCAGGGGGGTGATGGCGCGGGCGACCAGGCTGGGGCGACCGGTGAGGCGTTCCTCGGCGTCCGCGAACGTCATCGCGCGGAGTCCGGCGTTGATCCCGAGCCAGCGCAGCGGTTCGGGCTCCCAGCGCGGTGAGCGGTGACCGACCCACGGCAGCCGGGTCAGGTCCGTGTCGCGACCGAGCACCAGGTCGCGCAGGGTGCGGCCGGCCAGGTTGGTGGTGCTGACGCCGTCGCCGACGTAGCCACCCGCCCAGCCGACCCGGGTCACCGGGTCCAGGCCGACCGACGCGCACCAGTCGCGGGCGACGCCGAGCGGCCCGCCCCAGGCATGCGTGATGACGACGTCGTGGAGCACCGGGAACAGCTCGACCAGCGTCGCCCGGAGCGCGGCGAAGACCCGGTCGTCCCGGTCGAAGCCGGGACTCACCCGGGAGCCGAGGTGGTACGGCGCGCCGCGGCCGCCGAAGACCAGTCGGTCGTCCGCGGTCCGTTGCCCGTAGATGATCAGGTGGCGGTGGTCGGTGAACGTCTCGCGCCGGGCGAGCCCGATGCGGTCCCAGGTCGACTCCGGGAGCGGCTCGGTCGCGATCACCAGCGAGTAGACCGGCGCCAGGTCGCGGCGGTGCCCGGGCAGGGCACTCGTGTAGCCCTCGGTCGCCCGGATGACGGTGCCGGCGGTGACGCGGCCCGCCGGGGTCGTGACCCGGCCGCCGGCGAGGTCGGTGACCCGGGTGTGCTCGTGGACGGCCACCCCACGCGCGGCCAGCGAGTCCGCGAGTCCGCGAGCCAGCCGGAGGGGGTGGATCGCCGCGCAGTCCGGGGTGTACGTCGCCCCGATCGTCCCGCTGGCGTCGAGCAGCCGACGCGCCTCGGTCTCGCCGAGCAGCTCCAGCTCGTCCTCGTCGATGCCCCAGCCGCGGGCGTGGGCGACCTCGGCGCGAGCCCGACGCAGCTGTGCGGGGGAGCGGATCAGCGTCACGGTGCCCCCGTGGGCGACGTGGGCGTCGATCCCGAGTCCGGCGGCGGCCCGGGCGACCTCACCCACCGACTCCCGCATCGCGGCGTGCTGGGCGAGCGCGGCCTCCCGGCCGGCCAGCCGGGCCAGGGAGTCGAGGGTGGCCGGGAACAGGGCCGAGCACCAGCCGCCGTTGCGGCCGGAGGCGCCGTACGCCACGGTCTCCGCCTCGAGCACCATGATCCGCAGTGACGGGTCGGCCTCGGACAGGTAGTGGGCGGTCCAGAGACCGGTGAACCCGGCACCGACCACGGCGACGTCGACCGTGGCGTCTCCGGGCAGCGGCGGTCTCGACGGCGAGACCGGGGCGGTATCGGCCCACAGGGACCGGGTCGCGCTCAGCGCACACCCCAGGAGTAGGTCTGCTTGCGGAGCTTGAGGTACATGAAGGTCTCCGTGCGGGAGACACCGTCGATCCGGCGGATCTTCTCCGAGATCAGCTCCAGCAGCCGCTCGTCGCTCTCGCACACGACCTCGGCCAGGATGTCGTAGGTCCCGGCCGTGATCACGACGTAGTCGACCTCGTCCATCGCGGCGAGGGCCTCGGCCACCGACTCGAGCGGCCCGGACACCTCGATGCCCACCATCGCCTGCCGCGCGAACCCGAGCTGGAGCGGGTCGGTGACCGCCACGACCTGCATCACGCCGTTCTCGATGAGGCGCTGGACGCGTTGCCGGACGGCGGCCTCGGAGAGGCCCACCTCCTTGCCGATGGCGGCGTAGGAGCGGCGGCCGTCCTGCTGCAGCTGCTCGATGATCGCCTTGGCGACGTCGTCGAGAGCGGCCCCGTTGCGGTCCTGCCGTTTGGTCATGGTCAGTCATGGTTCCACACGCATCGCAGCCCCGGCTACCACTATGCGAGTGATTCCGTAGTTTCTGTGAGGCTAATCAACGGAATCCCTTGTCTCGGCCCGCTGGCCATGACACGATCCGGGAGTCTCGACATGTCACGGGAAGGATCCGATGAGCGCAGGCAGGGGTGGTAGGCCGACGAGGCGGGCGATCCTCCAAGGAGGTGGGCTCGCCCTCTTTGGGATCGGGAGTGCCGCCGTGTTGCCGCTGTTCGGCACCGACGGCGCGCAGCAGGATCCGACGACCTGCCGCGCCCCGGACGACTCGACCGGCGACCCGCGGCTGATCATCTCCAACTGGCCCGCCTACATCGATCCGCGCAAGAAGGAGACCTCGACCTTGTCGGTCTTCCAGCAGCGGACCGGGCTCAGCGTCGACTACACCGACGATGTCAACGACAACGCCGAGTTCTTCGCCAAGGTCGTCAACCAGATGGGCGCGTGCGAGCCGATCGAGCGGGACCTGATGATGCTCACCGACTGGATGGCCGCGCGGATGATCGGCCTCGGCTGGATCCAGCCGCTGGACGCCGAGAAGGTGCCCAACCTCCACGCCAACCTGATCGAGCCGCTCCGCAACCGGCAGTGGGACCCGGACCTCGACTACCACGCGCCCTGGCAGAGCGGTCTGACCGGCATCGCCTACAACGCCGCCAAGACCCGCGAGGTCCGCAGCTTCGAGGAGCTCCTCACGCGCCCTGACCTCAAGGGTCGGATCACGCTGCTGGCGGAGATGCGCGACACGATGGCCTTCATGCTCAAGATCGCCGGGGCCGACCCTGACGAGTTCACCCCGACCGAGTGGGAGAACGCCATCGATCGGCTCCGAGAAGTGGTCAGCACCGGCCAGGTCCGCTCCTTCACCGGCAACGAGTACATCCAGGACCTGGCCGCGGGCAACATCGTGGCGTGCGAAGCCTGGTCGGGTGACGTGATCCAGGCCCAGTTCGACAATCCGGACATCAAGTTCGTGACACCCGAGGAGGGATTGTCGCTCTGGAGCGACAACATGCTGGTCCCCAACCTCGCCACCCACCAGGACAACGCCGAGCGCTGGATCGACTACTACTACGAGCCCGAGGTCGCGGCGAAGCTCGCTGCCTGGGTCAACTACATCTGTCCGGTCGAGGGCGCAAAGGAGGAGATGGAGAAGATCGACCCGTCCCTCGTCGACAACAAGCTGATCTTCCCCGACGAGACCGATCTCGAGGGGACCTTCGACTTCATGCCGCTCGACGACCAGACGTCGATCACCTACGAAAGGGACTGGGCCAATGTCATCGGTGGTTGAGCAGGAGTCGGGCCCCGACGAAGCCGTGAGGACTGGCCTCGAGCTTCGGTCGCTGACCAAGGACTTCGGGGCCTTCAAGGCGGTCGACCAGCTTGACCTCGACGTGCCGCGCGGCGCCTTCTTCGCGCTGTTGGGCCCCTCGGGATGCGGCAAGACGACCACGTTGCGGATGGTGGCCGGCCTCGAGTCGCCCACGGGCGGGACCATCACCCTGGGTGGCCGCGACATCACCCGGACCAAGCCCCACCAGCGCCCGGTCAACACCGTCTTCCAGAACTACGCACTCTTCCCCCACCTCGACATCTTCGAGAACGTGGCCTTCGGGTTGCGGCGCCGCAAGCAGCCAGGCGTCGACGCGCAGGTCAATGAGATCCTCGAGCTCGTCGAGCTCACCACCCAGGCCCGCAAGAAGCCGGCGCAGCTCTCAGGTGGTCAGCAGCAGCGGGTCGCGCTCGCCCGGGCGCTCATCAACCAGCCCGAGGTGTTGCTGCTCGACGAGCCGCTCGGTGCGCTGGACCTCAAGCTCCGCCGCTCCATGCAGCTGGAGATCAAGCGGATCCAGACCGAGGTCGGGCTGACGTTCATCCACGTGACCCACGACCAGGAGGAGGCCATGACCATGGCCGACACGGTTGCGGTGATGAACGCCGGCGTCATCGAGCAGATGGGTGCCCCCGACGAGCTCTACGAGAACCCGCGCACCACGTTCGTGGCGAACTTCCTGGGCCAGTCCAACCTGATCGAGGGTGTGATCAAGAGCCGCTCCGGTGACATGGTGACCGTGGACATGCACGGCATCGACGTGTCGGTGACGAGCGAGCGGAGCCACGCGGACGGCGATCGCGGCTGGATCGGCATCCGACCCGAGAAGGTGCTGATCGGTGAGGAGGGCGGCGACCTCGACGCGCCTGGCAACTCCATCCCAGGCGGCACCGTCTCGGACGTGAGCTTCGTGGGCGTCTCCACCGAGTACCTCGTCCGGATGCCCTGGGGCCAGGAGCTCCAGGTCTTCGAGCAGAACACCGGACGTCGCCGGATGTTCAGGCGCGGCGACAACGTGGAGCTGTCGTGGCGCCCGGAGTTCGCCTTCCTGCTCGACGCGAGCCAGGACGCCTCGGCGGGAGCGCAACGCATGGACGCCTCGTGAGCACTACCCGGCGGCCGGGCCGCACCGGGTACTTGCTCCTGATCCCGGGAATGCTGTGGCTCGGCCTGTTCTTCGTCGTCCCGTTCTACAGCCTGATCGCGACCAGCCTCTACGACCCCGGTGGCTCGGTGTTCCGCGGCTACGAGATGACCTGGTCCTTCGGCAACTTCGCCGACGTGCTCATCGACTACTGGGAGCCACTGCTGCGTTCACTCTTCTACGGCGCCATCGCCACCGCGATCTGCCTGGTGCTCGGCTACGTGCTCGCCTACGCGATCGCCTTCAAGGCTGGGCGCTGGAAGAACCTGATGCTGGTGCTGGTCATCGCGCCGTTCTTCACCAGCTTCCTGGTGCGTACCCTCTCGTGGAAGTTGATCCTCGCCGACGACGGAGTCGTCGTGAACACGCTCCAGACGCTGCAGCTCCTCGGCGACGACGGTCGGCTGCTCGCGACGCCGGTCGCGGTCGTCGCCGGCCTCACCTACAACTTCCTGCCCTTCATGGTGCTGCCGCTCTATGCGAGCATCGACAAGATCGACGGCCGCCTGATCGAGGCGGCCGGCGACCTCTACGCCAACCCGTTCGTGGGGTTCTTCAAGGTGACGTGGCCGCTCTCGCTCCCCGGGGTGATCTCGGGGACCCTGCTGACGTTCATCCCGGCCTCTGGTGACTACATCAATGCCCAGCTTCTGGGCAGCCCGAACCAGCGGATGGTCGGCAACGTGATCCAGGACCTGTTCACCGATGCGAGCGACTACCCTGCGGCGGGAGCACTGTCGATGATCGTGATGATCCTGATCGTGGTGATGGTGCTCTTCTACGTCCGCAAGGCCGGGACGGAGGAGCTCCTGTGACCTGGGTGCGAGAACGGATGGTGCTGCTGCTCGGCATCGGTGTCCTGATCTACACGTTCATCCCGATCTTCGTGGTCGTGCTGATGTCGTTCAACGACCCGACCAGCCGCCTGGTCTACCGCTTCGACCAGTTCACGCTCGACAACTGGATGAACCCGTGCGAGGACCCCAGCATGTGCGAGGCGCTGGTCCGGTCCGTCGAGATCGGATTGTTGGCGACGCTGGTGGCCACGGCACTCGGCACCCTCGCAGCGTTCGCACTGGTGCGCCACGACTTCGTCGGACGCTCCTCGATGAACCTCTTGGTCTTCTTGCCGATGGCCACTCCGGAGATCGTGATGGGCTCGTCGCTGCTGGCCCTGTTCGTGGCGTCCGGGTTCGGCGGCCAGCTCGGCTTCTGGACGATCCTGATCGCCCACATCATGTTCTGTCTGTCCTTCGTCGTGGTCACGGTCCGTGCCCGGCTGGCGGGTATGGACGACACGCTCGAACAGGCCGCCCAGGACCTCTATGCGACCCCCCTGCAGACGTTCTGGCGAGTGACCTTCCCTCTGGTGTTCCCGGGCATTCTCGGCGCCGCGCTGCTGAGTTTCTCGCTGTCCTTCGATGACTTCATCGTGACCAATCTCAACGCCGGCAACACCACGACGTTCCCCATGTACGTGTGGGGTGTGGCGCAGCGGGGCGTCCCGATGCAGGTCAACGTGATCGGCACCCTGATGTTCCTCATCTCCATCGCGATCGTGCTCGGTGGCGAGGTGCGGTCTCGTCGACGCCGGGCAGCGTTGGTCTGATGACTGCACCGGAGATCCCGCACTGGCACCGGGGTGAGCGCTGGGTAGGTGGCGGTGAACGCTTCGGCGACGTCTACGACCCGGCCACCGGCCAGGTGAGCGGCCGGGTCGCCCTCGCGACCGGGCCCGAGGTCGACGCCGTGGTCACCGAAGCAGCCGAGGCCGGCCGAGCCTGGGCGGCCGAGTCGCTGAGTCGTCGTACGGCGATCATGTTCGGGTTCCGCGAAGCGCTCTCCCGGCGCCGCAAGGACGTCGCCGCCGCGATCACCGCCGAGCACGGCAAGGTGCTCGACGACGCGCTGGGTGAGGTGCAGCGTGGCCTGGAGGTCGCGGAGTTCGCCTGCGGCGCGCCCCACCTGCTCAAGGGGTCGTTCAGCGACGGCGTCTCGAACGGGGTCGACGTCTACTCGATCCGACAGCCGCTCGGCGTGGTCGCGGTGATCTCGCCGTTCAACTTCCCCGCGATGGTGCCGCTGTGGTTCGTGCCGATCGCGATCGCCGCCGGGAACGCTGTCGTGCTCAAGCCGTCGGAGAAGGATCCGTCAGCATCGCTGCTGATCGCCGAGTGCTGGGCCGAGGCCGGGCTCCCGGCCGGGGTCTTCAACGTGGTTCACGGGGACAAGGTCGCCGTCGACGCGTTGCTGGAGCACCCCGAGATCGCGTCCGTCTCCTTCGTCGGGTCGACGCCCGTCGCCCGCTACGTCTACGAGACCGGCACCGCTCACGGCAAACGGGTCCAGGCCCTGGGTGGTGCGAAGAACCACATGGTCGTGCTGCCCGACGCCGACCTCGACACCGCTGCCGACGCCGCGGTGTCCGCGGGCTTCGGCTCGGCGGGGGAGCGGTGCATGGCGATCTCCGTCGTCGTCGCCGTCGACCCGGTCGGCGACGACCTGGTCGATGCGATCGCCTCGCGGATGGGCTCGCTCACCACCGGTGACGGCCGCACCGGCTGCGACATGGGTCCGCTGGTCACCGGCGCCCACCGCGACAAGGTGACCGGCTACCTCGACGCCGGGGTCGCCGAGGGCGCCCGGCTCGTGGTCGACGGTCGCGCCGTCGTGCCCCAGGGCGACGAGGGCGGCTTCTGGCTCGGGCCCACGCTGTTCGACCAGGTGACGCCGGGCATGTCCGTCTACGACGACGAGATCTTCGGTCCGGTGCTGTCCATCGTCCGGGCGGCGTCGTACGACGAGGCGCTCGAGCTGGTCAACGCCTCGCCCTACGGCAACGGCACCGCGATCTTCACCGCGGACGGAGGCGCCGCGCGTCGGTTCCAGCGCGACGTGCAGGTCGGCATGATCGGGATCAACGTCCCGATCCCCGTGCCGATGGCCTACTACTCGTTCGGCGGGTGGAAGTCGTCACTGTTCGGCGACACCCACGCCCACGGCATGGAGGGGATCCACTTCTTCACCCGCGGCAAGGTGGTCACCTCGCGCTGGCCGGACCCCGCCCAGCGGGTCGGCGTCGACCTGGGCTTCCCGCGTCACGACTGACCGGCATCGGCGCTGCCGAGAGGGCAGACGAAGGCGCAGGATGCGGGTGTCAATGGCAGCAGACGTTCCGCGCATCCTGCACCTTCTGCAGGATCACCGCGCCCCACGACGCGGCGGTCCCTTCCCCTCCCTCAAGGGTGCTGGTGGGTCGACGCCTCCTCAGAGCAGCGAGTACGCCTTGTCGAGGACGACCCGGAGGATCTGCTCGATCTCGTCGAAGTGCTCCTGGGTGCAGATCAACGGCGGGGCCAGCTGGACCACCGGGTCGCCGCGATCATCGGCTCGGCAGTACAGGCCCTCGTCGTAGAGCGCCTTGGAGAGATAACCGCGCAGCAGCTTCTCCGCCTCGGCGTCGGAGAACGTCTCCTTGGTGTCCTTGTCCTTGACCAGCTCGATGCCGTAGAAGTAGCCGTCCCCGCGGACGTCGCCCACGATCGGGAGGTCCTTGAGCTTCTCCAGCGTGGCCCGGAACGCCGGCTCGTTGGTGCGGACGTGCTCGTTGATCCCCTCGCGCTCGAAGATGTCGAGGTTGGCCATCGCGACCGCGGTCGAGACCGGGTGCCCGCCGAAGGTGTAGCCGTGCAGGAACGACTCGTGGCCGCTCAGGAACGGCTCCATCAGCTTGTCCTGGGCGATCATCGCGCCGAGCGGTGAGTAGCCGGAGGTGAGGCCCTTGGCGCAGGTGATCATGTCGGGCACGTAGTCGTAGCGTTCCGCACCGAACATGTGGCCGAGCCGGCCGAAGGCGCAGATCACCTCGTCGCTGACCAGCAGCACGTCGTACTCGTCGCAGATCTCGCGGACCCGCTGGAAGTAGCCCGGGGGAGGCGGGAAGCAGCCGCCGGAGTTCTGCACCGGCTCCAGGAACACTGCGGCCACCGTGTCGGCGCCCTCGAACTCGATCGCCTCGGCGATCCGGTCGGCGGCCCAGAGGCCGAACCGCTCGAGACCGCCCTCGTCCTGGAACTCCTCGGGGGCGCGGTAGTGGTTCGTGTTGGGCACCCGGAACGTGCTGGGGACCAGCGGCTCGAACGGGGCCTTCATCCCCGGCAGGCCGGTGATCGAGAGTGCTCCCTGCGGCGTGCCGTGGTAGGCGATGGCCCGGCTGATCACCTTGTGCTTGGTCGGCTTCCCGGTCAGCTTGAAGTAGTTCTTGGCCAACTTCCAGGCGGTCTCGACGGCCTCGCCGCCACCGGTGGTGAAGAAGACCCGGTTGAGGTCCCCGGGGGCGTAGCCGGCGATCCGCTGGGCCAGCTCGATCGCGCTGGGGTGGGCGTAGGACCACAACGGCATGAAGGCCAGCTCTTTCGCCTGCTTCGCGGCGGCGTCGGCGAGCTCGGTGCGACCGTGGCCCAGCTGGCTGACGAAGAGCCCGGCCAGCCCGTCGAGGTACTTCTTGCCCTGGGAGTCCCAGATGTAGGCGCCCTCACCGCGAGTGATCACGGGGATGTCCGCGTGGTCGTAGGTGGAGTGCCGGGTGAAGTGCATCCAGAGGTGATCCTTGGCGGCCTGCTGGAGCTGCTCGTGTTCCTGGGACATGCGCCCATCATCACTCCCGTCCGACCGCTTGACAAGTGAATCAGTGGTGATCGTCTCGAAAATATTCGGATTCCGTAGGTAGGGTGACCGCCACTGACTGAACGGAGGAACGGATGGGACGGATCCTGTTCGCCGGTGGCGGCGTCTTCGACGGCCGCCGTCACCGCCCGGACGCCCGGCTGCTGGTCGAGGACGGGCGGGTGCTGGCGGTCGGCGACCTCGACCGGGAGGCCACGGCCGGCGCTGAGGTCGTCGACCTGGCCGGCGGTCTGGTCGCACCGGGCTTCGTCGACGCCCACGTCCACACCGTGCAGGGCGGACTGGAGCGCACCCGCTGCGACCTGTCGGGACTCGACACCCGTGAGCAGTACGTCGCGCACGTCGCCCGCTACGCCGCCGACCACCCCGACCGGGAGTGGGTCCTGGGCGGCGGTTGGGCGATGGCCGCCTTCCCGGGCGGGACGCCGACTGCTGCGGAGGTCGACGCGGTGGCGCCGGGGCGGCCGGTGTTCCTGCCCAACCGCGACCACCACGGCGCCTGGGTCAGCTCCCGGGCGCTCGAGCTCGCCGGCATCGACCGTCACACCCCCGACCCTCCCGACGGCCGGATCGAGCGCGACCCCGACGGCCGCCCGACCGGCACCCTCCACGAGGGGGCGATGGCACTCGTCGGACGGCTGCTGCCCGGCACCTCCGACCAGGAGTACGACGCCGGGCTCCTCGCCGGGCAGGCCCATCTCCACTCGCTCGGCGTCACCGGCTGGCAGGACGCCATCATCGGGTCCTATGCCGGCATGGACGACGTCGGTCCGGCGTACTGCCGGGCGGCGGCGCGGGGCACTCTCACCGGCTGGGTCGTCGGCGCGCTGTGGTGGGACCGCGAGCGCGGGCTCGAGCAGGTCGCCGACCTCATGGAGCGCCGGGAGGCCTACACCCACGGCCGGTTCCGCGCCACGAGCGTGAAGATCATGCAGGACGGGGTCGCGGAGAACTTCACTGCCGCGATGTCCGCGCCCTACCTGGACCGCTGCGGCCACCCGACCGACAACCGCGGCCACTCGTTCGTCTCCGAGGCCGCCCTGCAGCAGGTGGTGCCGGCGCTGGCCGGAGCCGGCTTCCAGGTCCATGTCCACGCGATCGGCGACCGTGGGGTCCGCGAGGCGCTGGACGCCTTCGCGGGTCTGGACCGGCTCGACCCACGCGGCGGCGCCGACCTGCGCCACCACCTCGCCCACGTCCAGGTGGTCGATCCGCAGGACGTGCCACGCTTCGCCGAGCTCGGCGTGACCGCCAACGTGCAAGCACTGTGGGCCTGTTACGACGACCAGATGGTCGACCTGACGTTGCCGTTCCTGGGCGAGGAGCGCGCGCGCTGGCAATACCCGTTCGGTGCCCTCCACCGCGCCGGCGCGCCGCTGGCGATGGGCAGCGACTGGCCGGTGACGTCCCCGGACCCTTTGGCCGCGATCCACACCGCCGTCAACCGCACGGCCCACGGCGAGGAGGGGCGGGTCGGGTCGGACCCGTTCCTGCCGGAGCAGGCGCTCGACCTGACGACCGCGTTCGCGGCGTACACCTCCGGCAGCGCGCGGCTGAACCACCGCGACGACGCCGGCGTGCTCGAGCGCGGGGCGGTGGCTGACCTGGTCGTGCTCGACCGGGACCCCTTCGTCGGTCCGGTCGAGGAGATCGGCGCGACCCGGGTGGCCTCGACGTGGATCGATGGCCGCTGCGTCAGCTGAGTGAGCGGGTCAGCTGACCTGCCGCGGCTCCGCCAGCTCGTCCTCCGGGTGCTCGTCCAGGTAGGCGTCGAGCCGGTCGTCGGCGATCGCCTGCCACAGCTCGCGGGACCGCTTCGCGTCGATGATGTTGACCGAGCCGACGTCGGGAACCGTGTCGTACCGGTCGAACGGCAGCGTCACGAACCGCACCAACTTCCCGCCGTCCTTGCCCTGCAGCCCGCGCATGGACAGGGCCAGGCTGCGCAGCTCGCCGTTGCTCCAGCCGTCGTCGATGGTCAGGTTGCGGGTGATCGACTCGACGGTGCTGGTGAACTTCAGGGGGTTTCCCACGGTGTCGTCGGCCAGCACCTTGCGCATGACCGCGCGCAGGAAGTTCTGCTGCCGCGCGACCCGGTCGAAGTCGCCGTTGAGCAGGCCGTAGCGCATCCGGACGTACTTCAGCGCCAGCTCGTCCTCGAGGTGGACCATCCCCTCGTTCCACTGCTGGTCCTGCTGGGAGTCGTAGACGTCCTCGGGGATGTAGACGTCGACCCCGCCGATGGCGGTCGTGAGGTCGCGGAACCCGGCGAAGTCGATGATGCCCATGTGGTCGAGGCGGATGCCGGTCAGGTTCTCCACGGTGCGCCAGGTGCCGAACGGTCCGTAGGCGGCGAAGGCCTCGTTGATCTTGCTCTTGCCCTGGGGTTGCCCCTCTGAGTCGTAGATGCGGACGTAGGAGTCGCGCGGGATGGAGACCAGGTAGGCGCCGGCCCGATCGGCCGGGATGTGGACCACCATCACGGTGTCGCTGCGGTAGGCGCCGGGCGTCCAGTCGCCCTCGGCGAGCAGCTCGGCGATGGTCGGCTTCTCGATCAGCTGGGTGGGGTTGTCGGCGCCCATCAGCAAGATGTTGAGGGCCTCGGTGGGTTCCGCCGGCGGATCGGGTCGTTCGCCGATGTCGAGCACCGAGTCGTCGGCCCGTGGGATGTTGCCCAGCTTGGCGTTGAGGTTCCACGCGTACCACCCGACGCTGGCGGTGGTGAGGACAGCTGCGGCGGCGAGGACCGCGGCCCAACGGCGGTGACCGTGGCGCAGCTCCCAGCCGGCGCCGGCCAGCATGCCGATCACCGCGAGCACCAGCAGCCACACACTGAGCTCGAGGTAGCCGTGCAGCATCAACCAGTACAGGCCACCGATGGCCAGCGGTACGGCGGCGAGGGCGATGATCGTGGGGCGCTTCACCAGAGCAGTCTCTCCCGGAAGTTGTCCCGGTGGTGGCCGGACCCGCACAACGTGGCCTGCGTTGATGTTGCCGGTTCTCAACCGATTCCGTTCCCAAAGGTCGTTCCCTCTACCGAATCCGTAGGTCGGGCACTAGGGTCGGCGTCATGGCTGACACGACCTTCCAGAACATCGTCAACGGCGAGCGGGTGGCCGCCGCCTCCGGCGAGACCTACGACGTCATCGACCCGACGACCGGGGAGACCTACGCGACCGCGCCGCGGTCGGGTCCCGAGGACGTGGACCGCGCCTACCGGGCTGCGGCGACGGCGTTCGAGTCGTGGGGTGAGACCACCCCGCAGGACCGAGCCGCCGCGATGCTGAAGATCGCCGATGCGATCGACGCCCGCGTCGAGGAGATCAATCGGGTCGAGTGTCTCGACACCGGCAAGCCTCAGGGGCTCACCATGGCCGAGGAGATGCCGTACGCGTCGGACCACTTCCGGTTCTTCGCCGGCGCCTCGCGGGTGCTGGAGGGTCGTTCTGCGGGTGAGTACATGGCCGACCACACCTCGTGGGTACGCCGCGAGCCGATCGGCGTCGTCGGTCAGGTCACGCCGTGGAACTACCCGCTGCTGATGATGATCTGGAAGATCACCCCGGCGCTGGCCGCCGGCAACACGATCGTGCTCAAGCCCAGCGACACCACGCCCGCCAGCTCCACGCTGCTGGCCGAGCTCTGCAGCGAGTTCCTGCCGCCGGGGGTCCTCAACGTGATCTGCGGTGACCGCGACACCGGCCGTGCGCTGGTCGAGCACCCGACGCCGCAGATGGTCGCGATCACCGGGTCGGTCCGCGCCGGCATGGAGGTGGCCGGCTCCGCCGCCCACGACCTCAAGCGGGTCCACCTCGAGCTGGGCGGCAAGGCGCCGGTCATCGTCTTCGACGACGCCGATGTCGAGAAGGCGGCCGAGGGCATCGCCGGCGCCGGGCTCTTCAATGCCGGCCAGGACTGCACGGCCGCCACCCGGGTGCTCGCGGCACCCGGCATCCACGACGAGTTCGTCGCCGCCCTCACCGAGGCGGCCAAGGGCATGCCCACGGGCGATCCTGCGAACGAGGACACCTACTACGGCCCGCTCAACAACAGCAACCAGCTCACGCACGTCACCGGCATGGTGGACCGGCTGCCCGATCACGCAGCGGTCGAGACCGGGGGCATCCGCCAGGGCGAGCGCGGCTACTTCTACGAGCCGACCGTGCTCTCCGGCCTGCGCCAGGACGACGAGCAGATCCAGGACGAGATCTTCGGCCCGGTGATGACGGTCCAGAAGTTCACCGACGAGGCCGAGGCCCTGGCCTGGGCCAACGGCGTGAAGTACGGCCTGGCCTCCAGCGTCTGGACCCGGGACCACGCCCGCGCGCTGCGGGTCTCCAAGCGGCTGGACTTCGGCTGCGTCTGGATCAACACCCACATCCCCTTCGTCTCCGAGATGCCCCACGGCGGCTTCAAGCACTCCGGCTACGGCAAGGACCTCTCCATGTACGGCCTCGAGGACTACACCCGGATCAAGCACGTCATGAGCTACATCGGTGAGTGACGCCGTGACGCCCAAGGAGTTGCCATGAGAATTCTTCTGGTCGGTGCCGGCGGGGTCGGTGGCGCGTTCACCGCGATCGCGGCCCGGCGCGCCTTCTTCGAGGCGATCGTGATCGCCGACTACGACCCGGCCCGCGCCGAGAAGGCGGCGGCCACCGACGAGCGCTACGTGGCAGCGCAGGTCGACGCCTCCGACGCCGGGTCGGTCACCGCGCTGTGCCGCGAGCACCGCATCACGCACGTGATGAACGCCGTCGACCCGGTGTTCAACATGCCGATCTTCGACGGGGCGTTCGCCGCCGGCGCCGACTACCTCGACATGGCGATGTCACTGAGCACGCCGCACCCCGACTCGCCGTACTCCAAGTGTGGGGTGAAGCTGGGCGACGAGCAGTTCTCCCGGGCGGGGGAGTGGGAGCAGGCCGGCCGGCTCGCGCTGGTCGGCATGGGCGTCGAGCCGGGCCTGTCCGACGTGTTCGCCCGCTACGCCGCCGACCACCTGTTCTCCGACATCGACGAGCTCGGCACCCGCGACGGTGCCAACCTGGTCGTGACCGACGACGACGGCAACGAGATCTTCGCGCCGTCGTTCTCGATGTGGACCACGATCGAGGAGTGCCTCAACCCGCCGGTCATCTGGGAACGGGCGAGCGCCGACGTCGACGGTGGCTGGTTCACCACCGAGCCGTTCAGCCAGCCGGAGGTCTTCGACTTCCCCGAAGGCATCGGGCCGGTCGAGTGCGTCAACGTCGAGCACGAGGAGGTGCTCCTGATGCCCCGCTGGATCGACTGCAAGCGGGCCACGTTCAAGTACGGCCTCGGCGACGAGTTCATCAACATCCTCAAGGTGCTCCACACCCTCGGCCTGGACCGCACCGATCCGGTGCGCGTGAAAGGGGTGGAGGTCAGTCCGCGTGACGTGGTGGCCGCCGTGCTGCCGGACCCGGCCACGGTCGGGCCGAGGATGAGGGGGAAGACCTGTGCCGGTGTATGGGTGACCGGCACCGGGAAGGACGGGCAGGGGAACTCGACCGGGCCGCGGTCGACGTACCTCTACCACGTGGTCGACAACGAGTGGACGATGCAGGAGTACGGCCACCAGTGCGTGGTCTGGCAGACCGCGATCAACCCGGTGCTTGCTCTCGAGCTGCTGGCCAACGGCACCTGGTCCGGGGCCGGGGTCCTCGGGCCGGAGGCGTTCGACGCGCAGCCCTTCCTCGACCTGCTCACCGAGTACGGATCGCCGTGGGGGATCAAGGAGATGGCGCCGTGATCGAGCAGCAGCGTGAGCTGGTCACCGAGATCCCGGGCCCCGAGTCGCGCGCCCGGTTGGCGCGCAAGCAGGCCTACGTCGCCGACGGGGTCGGCACCCTGCTGCCGGTGTTCGTGACCGAGGCGGGCGGAGGCATCCTCCGCGACGTCGATGGCAACTCCCTGATCGACCTCGGTTCCGGCATCGCCGTGACCACGGTGGGCAACAGCGCCCCCGCCGTCGTGCGCAGGGTGCAGGCCCAGGTCGAGGCCTTCACGCACACCTGCTTCATGATCACGCCGTACGACGGGTACGTCGACGTGTGCGTCGAGCTGGCCGAGCTGACGCCCGGTGACCACGCCAAGAAGTCGGCGCTGTTCAACTCCGGCGCGGAGGCGGTCGAGAACGCCGTCAAGATCGCCCGGGTGGCGACCGGCCGCGACGCGGTCGCCGTCTTCGACCACGCCTATCACGGTCGGACCAACCTCACGATGGCGATGACCGCCAAGAACATGCCCTACAAACAGGGGTTCGGACCGTTCGCGGGTGAGGTCTACCGCGCGCCGATGTCCTACCCGCTCCGCGACGGGCTGACCGGCGAGCAGGCCGCCGCCCGCGCCATCGACCACCTCGACAAGCAGGTCGGGGCCGGCAACCTGGCCTGCCTGGTGATCGAGCCGATCCTGGGCGAGGGCGGCTTCGTCGTACCGGCACCCGGCTTCCTGCCGGCCCTCGCGTCGTGGTGCACCGATCACGGCATCGTCTTCGTCGCCGACGAGATCCAGACCGGCTTCTGCCGCACCGGCGACTGGTTCGCCTGTGACGACGAAGGCGTCGTCCCCGACCTGGTCACCACCGCGAAGGGGATCGCCGGCGGGCTGCCGCTCGCCGCCGTCACCGGCCGGGCCGAGCTCATGGACAGCGTCCACGCCGGCGGGCTCGGCGGCACCTACGGCGGCAATCCGGTCGCCTGCGCGGCCGCGCTCGGCGCGCTCGAGGAGATGCGCACCCACGACCTGGTCGGCCGCGCCCGGGTGGTGGGAGCGGCCATGCGCGAGCGCCTCGAGAAGCTGCGGGCGGAGCACCCGGTCATCGCCGACATCCGCGGTCGCGGCGCGATGATGGCCATCGAGCTCTGCGCCCCCGGCACGGGAGAGCCGGACGCCGCGCGCGCCGCCGCGGTGAATGCCGCCTGTCACCGCGCGGGCGTCGTGACGCTGACCTGTGGCACCTGGGGGAACGTGTTCCGGTTCCTGCCGCCGCTCTCCATCAGTGACGAGCTGCTGCACGAGGCGTTCGACGTGGTCGCGGAGGCGTTCGCCGCGACCGCCTGAGTGGGCGCTGCAGACCTCCTGGTCCTCACTGGGAGGATGGACACGTGAGCAGGCGCGACGTGGTCATTCTCGGGTCGACCGGGTCGATCGGGACCCAGGCGCTGGAGATCGTGCGCGCCCACCCCGATCGGTTCCGGGTGGTCGGGCTGACGGCCGGTGGGTCGAACCAGGAGCTGTTCGACGCCCAGGTCGCCGAGTTCTCACCGGCGTACGCCGGACTCGGCGAGGACGCCAGCGTCGAGGCGGCCGGGATGCCGGCCTACGTCGTGCTCAACGCGATCACCGGCGCGGTCGGACTCCGGCCCACGCTGGCCGCGCTCGACGCCGGCACCACCCTGGCGCTCGCCAACAAGGAGAGCCTGATCATCGGCGGGCCGGTCGTGACCGAGCGCGCCGCGCCGGGCCAGATCGTGCCGGTCGACAGCGAGCACTCGGCGCTCGCGCAGTGCCTGCGGGCCGGCTCGGCCGCAGAGGTACGCCGACTGGTGCTCACCGCGAGTGGCGGGCCGTTCCGCGGCCGGACCCGCGACCAGCTGGCCGACGTCACGGTCGAGGAGGCGCTGGCCCACCCGACCTGGGACATGGGGCCGGTGGTCACCATCAACTCCGCGACGCTGGTCAACAAGGGTCTCGAGGTGATCGAGGCGCACCTGCTCTTCGACATCCCCTTCGACCGGATCGAGGTCGTGGTGCACCCCACCAGCGTCGTCCACTCGATGGTCGAGTTCGTCGACGGCTCGACCCTGGTGCAGGCCAGCCCGCCGACGATGCTGATCCCGATCGCGCTCGGCCTGGCCTGGCCGGACCGGGTGCCGGACGCCGCGCCCCCGGTCGACTGGACCCGGACCGAGACCTGGGAGTTCCACCCCCTCGACGACGAGGCCTTCCCGGCGGTCGCGCTGGCCCGCAAGGCCGGCGCGGCGGGTGGCACCGCGCCGGCGGTCTACAACGCCGCGAACGAGGCGAGCGTCGAGGCGTTCCGCGCTGGCCGGCTGGCCTTCGTCGACATCGTGCCCACGGTTGCCGCCGTGCTCGCCGATCACGACGTACCCTCGGAGGTGACGCTCACCGTCGACGACGTGCTCGCCGCCGACGCGTGGGCTCGTGCTGCTGCCGCCCTGCTGATCGAAGGAAGTGCATGACCGCCGTCTACTACCTGCTCGGCGTGGTGATCTTCGTGGTCGCCATCCTGGCCTCGATCGGTCTCCACGAGTTCGGTCACATGATCCCGGCGAAGAAGTTCGGCGGGAAGGTCACCCAGTGGTTCATCGGCTTCGGGCCGACGGTGTGGAGCAAGCAGATCGGCGAGACCGAGTACGGCGTCAAGGCGATCCCGCTCGGCGGCTACGTGAAGATCGTCGGGATGCTGCCGCCGGGCGCCGACGAGCTCGACGAGGACCGCGCCCACCCCATCTACGACGAGAACGGCGAGCGCGTCCTGCGGGTCCGCAAGTCCAACACCGGGATCTTCACCCAGCTCATCTCCGACGCCCGCGCGGCGGAGTGGGAGCACGTCAAACCCGGCGACGAGGACCGGCTCTTCTACAAGATGGCGTGGTGGAAGAAGGTCATCGTGATGTCCGGCGGGCCGACGGTGAACATCCTCATCGCGTTCCTGATCTTCGCCCCGATCTTCGCCCTCTACGGCAACCCGACCGACATCAGGCTCCAGCCCACGGTCGACGAGGTCGCGCCGTGCATCGTCCCCGCGGCGGAGGACGGGCGAGCCTGCACGCCCGAGGAGCTGCGCGAGGCACCGACCCCCGCTGCTGCTGCCGGCATCGAGCCGGGCGACCGGTTCGTCAGCTTCAACGGCGCTGACGTCACCGGGTGGGAGCAGCTGCAGGAGGCGATCCGCGCCAACGACGACGGCGAGGCGGTGATGGTGGTCGAGCGTGACGGGGAGCTGGAGACGCTCATCGCCAACACCACGGTCGAGCTGCGCCCCACGAGCATCACCGACGACACCCTGGTCCAGGTCGGCTTCCTCGGCGTCGTCCCCACGTGGGAGATGGGCAGCGGCGGCCCGGTCTACACGGTGCGGCAGATGGGCGGGATGACCGTCGACACCGTGCACGCGATGGCGACCCTGCCGGTCAAGGTCTGGAACGTCGCGCAGGCCATCGTCGGCGTGCAGGAGCGCGACCGCAACGGCCCGGTCAGCATCGTCGGTGGTGGCCGACTTGCGGGCGAGACGGTCTCCTACGAGGGGTTCCCGGTCCTGGAGAAGACGATCTTCTTGCTGATGCTGATCGCCGGCTTCAACTTCTTCATCGGCATGTTCAACTTCATCCCGCTGCTGCCCCTGGACGGCGGTCACATCGCGGGCGCCCTCTACGAAGCCGGACGCCGGGCACTGGCCAGACTCCGACGGCGACCCGATCCGGGGTACGTCGACGTTGCCAAGCTCCTCCCCGTCGCCTACGCCATGGCATCGGTGCTGCTGGTGCTCGGCGTGGTGCTGATCGTCGGCGACCTCGTCGTACCGGTCCACCTGGAATCCTGACCACAGCCGCCCCGCCGGTAGCCTCTGGGTCATGACCGAGATCAACTTGGGCATGCCCGAGGCCCCGCCGCCCGTGCTCGCCCCCCGCCGCAAGACCCGCCAGATCCAGGTGGGCAAGGTGGGAGTCGGCAGCGACCACCCGATCTCTGTCCAGTCGATGACGACGACGCTCACCTCCGACGTCAACGCCACCCTCCAGCAGATCGCCGAGCTGACCGCGACCGGCTGCGACATCGTCCGGGTCGCCTGCCCCAGCCAGGACGACGCGGACGCCCTGCCCGCGATCGCCCAGAAGTCGCAGATCCCGGTGATCGCCGACATCCACTTCCAGCCGAAGTACGTCTACGCGGCGATCGAGGCCGGCTGCGCCGCCGTCCGCGTCAACCCGGGCAACATCCGGAAGTTCGACGACCAGGTCAAGGAGATCGCGGCCGCCGCCAAGGACCACGGCACCTCCATCCGGATCGGCGTCAACGCCGGCAGCCTCGACAAGCGGATCATGGACAAGTACGGCAAGGCGACGCCCGAGGCGCTCGTCGAGTCGGCCGTCTGGGAGGCGAGCCTCTTCGAGGAGCACGACTTCCACGACTTCAAGATCTCGGTCAAGCACAACGACCCGGTCATCATGGTCCGTGCCTACGAGCTTCTCGCCGAGGCCGGCGACTGGCCGCTCCACCTCGGGGTCACCGAGGCGGGGCCCGCCTTCCAGGGCACCATCAAGTCCTCGGTCGCGTTCGGCCACCTGCTCAGCCAGGGCATCGGCGACACCATCCGGGTCAGCCTCTCCGCGCCGCCGGTCGAGGAGATCAAGGTCGGCCTCCAGATCCTCGAGAGCCTCAACCTCAAGCCGCGCCGGCTCGAGATCGTCTCCTGCCCGTCGTGCGGCCGCGCCCAGGTCGACGTCTACAAGCTGGCCGACGAGGTCACCGCCGGCCTCGAGGGCCTCGAGGTCCCGCTCCGCGTCGCGGTCATGGGCTGCGTCGTCAACGGCCCGGGGGAGGCCCGCGAGGCCGACCTCGGAGTGGCCTCCGGCAACGGCAAGGGCCAGATCTTCGTCAAGGGCGAGGTCATCAAGACCGTCCCGGAGTCCAAGATCGTGGAGACGCTGATCGAGGAAGCGATGCGCATCGCTGAGGGGATGGAGCCCGTCGAGGGCGGACAGGCCAACGTGTCGGTGTCGTAGGGTCCCGCCATGCGCACCGAGCAGAACGGGGGCCGGATGCCGGCCAAGTGCACCCGGATGGACGAGAACGGGAACCTCCCCACCTGCACCGAGTACTCCGACGGGACGTGGCACGTCGACTACCCCAGCGCCACTGCCGGCGGTGTGGGTGGCGGCTTTGCCGCGTTGTTCGTGCTCGCGCTGATCGTCGGCGTGGGCTTCACGATCTGGAAGGTCTCGACCGCGCGCCGGATGGCCCGCGACTCCGGCATGAGCACCGGCGATGCCACCGCGATGGCGCTGCTGACCGACGACGGCTTCGAGGCGACCTACCTGGCCAGCAACCTGCGCGGCCAGACCGCCGTACCCTCGCCTGCCGCGCCGTCCGCACCGTCCCGGGGCCCGGCCGCCGACCGGCTGGCCGAGCTCCAGACGCTGCGCGATCGGGGTCTGGTCACCGACGAGGAGTACGCCGCAGCGCGGCAGAAGATCCTCGACGACCTCTGATCCACGGCTGCGGTTGGCGTCACAGGCGCAGTTCCATGCGGTGTTCGCGCGGCTCGTCGATCGGCCACCCCTCGGGCACGCCCCTGTCGACGAACCCCGCTCGTTCGTAGGCCACGCGAGCCCGGACGTTCTCGCTGCGCACCATCAGGTAGGTCGACCGGCCCTGTTCGGCGGCCCACGCCACCATCGCGGTGATCAAGGCGCCACCGGTGCCGGTGCCTCGTGCTGAGGGGCTTCACCCACATCGAGATCAGCTCGGCCCAGCTCTCTCCGTCAGGTTGCCCGCTCACCACGCCGAGGTCCTCGGTCCCGTCGTGCGCGATCAGGGTCAGGGCGACGGCGGTCAAGCGGGACCGCCAGCGGTCCTCGGAGGCATTGAGCCAGTCCTCGTACCGCGACCCGAACGCAGCCGGCGAGTCCGAGAGCGACGCCAAGCGAACCGCGCGAAACCGTTCCCAGTCGTCGGGGCCGATGCGTGCGATGTCCACCGGAGCAACCTAGGTCACGTGGCGGCGGGCGGCGAACCCGATATCGGGAGGAGCAACTAGCCCACGGCTAGTTGACCGAAAGAATCGTTGAACCGGGGGAGGGCCGGGGTTCGCCGCTCTCCGCCGTCTGGACACCGATCAGGCAGGCGAGCCCCGACACTGCGTCGGCGGTGATGGTCATGGTTCGCACCGTGAAGTCGGGCGCGGGGCTGCCGGTCGGCACTGGGTGCCCGGTCGTGACGGAGCGCGGGAAGTCGCCGATCAGGGTGATCTGGAGCTCGCGGCCTGACGTGCATGGATGGCCGGTGTTGGAGTTCTGGACCGTGCGTGGTCGCACGATGACGGAAGCGCTGTGCGCCGGGCCCTCGGGCGCGGAGACTGCCAGCAGCGGCAGAAGCGCGACTGCTGCGAGCAGGCGGCTCATGGACATCTGACGGCGCGCCACGCTCGGTGGATCCACGAGGCCGGTCTGTCGCGATCGCCCGGATCTCAGCTGGCGAATGTGTCTGAATCACTCCAGCCGGGGTCGGTGTCTGATCCATTCGGGTGGTGGTCTTCCGGGTTTCGGGGGTGGGTGGAACTCGGGTCTGCGGTCGGCTGCGAGGCGGACGTGCCAGGGGGTGTGGTGGATGGTGCGGTGGTGGTGGCCACACAGCAGGACGAGGTTGTCGAGGGCGGTGGGTCCGCCGGCTGCCCAGTGGCGGATGTGGTGGGCGTGGCACATCACGGGTGGGCGGGTGCAGCCGGGGAAGGCGCAGTGGTGGTCTCTGGCGACGAGTGCGGTCCAGATGGCGGGGGTGACGAGGCGGTGGGTGCGGCCGACGTCGAGGACGCAGCCGTCGGTGTCGAGGAGGACCCGGATCAGGTCGGAGTCGCACGCGAGGCGGCGTACGGCGGAGCCGGAGAGGTCGAGGCCGTCCTCGGTGACCCCGGTCCCGGCCTGTTCACCAGCCAGTGTGTCGGCGTTGATGGTGATCGCGACCCGGGCTCGGGCGCCGTGGCTGGCCGGCGGGAGGTCGGTGTCGAGGGCGTGCTGGGCGATACGAATGAGGGCGTCCCAGGTCCGGGCGCCGTGGTCGCGCGGATCGGGGGTCTCCTCACAGGTGACGGGGTCGATCGCCGGCATCGGCTTGGTGAGCGGCAGCAGGGCGGCGCGGAGGGTGGCGCCGTCCTCGACGCTGAACCGCGGCCCTTGATCCGGATCCCGCCGCAGCCGTCGTCGCTGAGGGTGAGGAACCGGCCCAGGTGAGCGGCGCGTTCCTCGCGGTCGAGGTCCTTCTCGGCGTCGCGTTCGGCGCGGTCGGGGTCCACGACGCGGGCGAGGTGGCGCCCGACGCGGTGGAGGTCGGTGGCGTTCATCCGGCCCGCTTCCTCGAGCAGGACCTGTTCGCCGCGGCGGCGGGTGTGTGGCGCCAGCGGGAGCCGCTCGATCGCCTCGACGATCACGGCTGCCTGGTCGGGAGACACCGTGCCCGCATGGAGTGCGTCGAGGGTCGCGGTCCGTTCCCCGACGAGCAGCTTGGCGTGCTCGACGGTCCGTTTGCCGTGGCGGCGGGTGGTGCCGGCCAGGTGGGTGAACCAGTCAGCGGTCGACCCCCAGGCCAGCTGCTTCTTCGCGAGGTCGCGGGCGTCGACCTCGGCCAGCAGCTCGGCCTCCAGCGCGGCGGCCTTGGCCTTGAGCTGTTGCAGCTCCTCGACGCCTGCGACCAGCTCATTGTCGGTCCGCGCGGACCACAGTGACCCGGTGAGTGCGTCGAGCCCAGCGCATGCCTCACCCACGACACCGGCGGGTGTCGGGTGCGGGAACGGGCTGATGGCCATACCTCATTGAAGCCGTCACCACTGACACCCAGAACGCTCAGAACCCCTTGTCCACAAGGGATTCCGGCATCGTGACCAACCGTGATCTTGGCCAGACGAATGTCGGACGCAGGGCTACCCGGCCGCCTGGATCAGGCCGATCACGTCCTCGGTGGTCCGGACGTCACCGAACGACCGGTAGACGGTGTACAGGCTGGCGTTGTGGTCCTCGTCGCGACGGGCAGCGTTGGCGTCGGCAACCATGACGACCCGGTAGCCAAGAGTCCTCGCGTCCCGAGCTGAGGACTCGCAACAGACGTTGGTCACTGCGCCGGTGATGAGGACCGTGTCGATGTCCCGCGCGGCGAGGGCTGCGGGAAGCGGCGACCGACCCGGGAAGAAGGCGCTCGCCGCCGACTTCTCCACCAGAAGGTCATCGTCGGACACCTCGAACTCGTGCCAGAGCCGCTGCCGGAGTGGACCCTCGCCACCGGACCGCCGGTACAGGTCAGCCACCTCGGGACCGAGGAACTCAGCGTCAACAGGCACTGTCGGGCTCTGGCCGGGCAGCACCCAGGCGACCGTGCCCCCAGCGGTGCGGAGACATCTGGCCAGCCGCTGGATGTTCGGCACGATGCCCGGGCCGTACTCCATCTGCTCAACGAAGAACGGCACCATGTCGACCACCACGAGGGCCGTCCGCGAGGCTTCGATCCTCTCGAACGCGTGTCGCCGTCCGCGCCGACCCTCATGGCGGGCGTACTCGCGCTCCTCGATGTGCCACGCGTGAAGGCGTGGCACCAACTCGTCGGACATGGCACTCCTTGCGACCCTGGAGGCGCTCACGCTAGCTCTTCCGGAAGGAACCGGAACGCGGCCCGTTCCGTCCCACCATCGTGATGACACGACGTGATGCGCTCCGGCTGGCTGTCATGGCGACGATCGTCTCGCCGCTGGCGGTCGCGTGCGGGGACGGCGACAGCGGGGGCCGCGCGCCCGGTACGGCGACAGGTCTCGAGCTGGTGAAGTCCGACATCGGGCGGTCGGCTGGGGAACCTGATGCGATCCCTGATGTGGTCGCCGGGCTGCAGGCGTTGGCCGGCGGCCTCTATGGCCGTCTCGCTGTCGAGCCGGGCAACCTGGTGCTCTCGCCGTACTCCGTCGCGGTGGCGCTCGGCATGACCCTGCCGGGCGCGGGTGGCCGCACCGCCACCGAGATGCGCGCGGTGCTGGGCGTGACCGACGATGTCCGGTTCCACGCCGGCCTGAACGCGCTCACGGCGTACGTCGAGGGGCTGGCCGGACCGCAGGACCGCGCCGACGGCACCACGGCCGAGCTGGCGCTGGACGGCGCCAACCAGCTCTACGGACAGCAGGGCGTCGGGTGGGAGCGGGAGTTCCTCGACCTGCTGGCGCGGGAGTACGGCGCCGGACTCCGGACCGTCGACTTCGAGAACGCCCACGAGGAGGCCACGGGCTGATCAACGACTGGGTGGCGGATCGAACGAGGGACCGGATCCCGGAGCTGATCCCGGCCGGAGTCCTCGACGCCCTGACGCGTCTCGTCCTGGTCAACGCGCTCTACCTCAAGGCGCCGTGGGAGATCCCGTTCGAGACGTCACTGACGGAGTCCCTGCCCTTCCACCGCGCGGACGGCAGCTCGGTCGACGTCGACACGATGGTGCAGCCGACGTTGGCGACCACGATGACCCAGGGCGACGGTTGGCGGGCGGCGCAGCTTCCGTACGCCGGACGCGCGCTCGCCATGACGCTGGTGCTGCCGGACGAGGGCCAGATGAGCGAGGTGGAGGCGCTGCTGACCTCGGGCGGGTTGACCGCCCTGCTGTCCGCGGGACGCCAGACGATGCTGGACCTGCGGTTGCCGAGGTGGACGTTCCGGACCCAGGCGGCGCTCAACGGCGTGTTGCAGGATCTGGGGATGCGGACCGCCTTCGACCCCCTCCGGGCCGACTTCCGGCCGATGACCGAGGAGGACCTCGACCTGTACGTCAGCGCGGTCCTGCACGAGGGCTTCATCGCGGTCGACGAGGAGGGCACCGAGGCCGCGGCGGCCACCGCGGTCGTGATGAGTGAATCGAGCCTTCCCGTCACCGAGCCGTTCCATGTCGACCGGCCGTTCCTGTTCGCCATCCACGACGTCGAGCACGGCGCGCCGCTCTTCCTGGGACGGGTCGACGACCCGAGCGCGTGACACGTCAGCGGTAGCCGGTCACGTCCGCGTCGCCGTGGTCCATGCCGTGGTCGGCGATCAGCCGCCAGCAGTCGGGCTGGGACCCGTCGACGTCGGTGACGCCGTACGCCGCCGCCAGGTCGTGCGAGGACAGGCCCTGTCCGGCGTGCCGGGCGTGATCGGGGTCCGCCGCCAGTGCCGCGACGCCGCGGCCGACATAGGTCGGGCTCTCGCTGATCGCGAAGCCGGGGACCTTCTCGAGCGCGTCGCGCCAGTTGTCCTCGCGGACGCCGAAGTGCTCGAGCATCCCCTCGGAGCGGATCCAGCCAGGCGTCACCGCCAGCGGCGTGACCGGCTGGTCGCGGAGCTCATGGGTGAGGGCGACGACCAGCCGCTGCACATTGGCCTTCACCAGGTCGTAGTAGAGCCCGACGCCTTGCCGGAACTCACGGTTCGCCTCGAACGTGCCGTCGGTCATCTCGACCACCAACCCGGGGGTTGCCGGGGTGGCCGTGCGCATCAGCAGCGGGAGCGCGTGGTGGAGGGTGATCAGGTGGGTGTCGACTCCCATCCGCAGCATCCTCAAGCCCCCCGCGAGGTCGTGCTCCCACACCGGTTTGTCGAACTCGGCGTAGCGGTCGCCGCCGAAGATGTCGTTGACCAGGACGTCGAGCCTGCCGTGCTCGGAGTCGATCGTTTCGACGAGGGCCTGCACCTGCACAGGGTCCTCGTGGTCGACGACGAGTGCGGTGCCGGCGCCGCCCGCAGCCGTCATCAGGTCGCCGGTGTCCTCGATCGTCTCGGGCCGGTCGATCTCCGAGCGACCGTTGACCCGGCTGCTGCGACCGGTGGCGTAGACGTGGGCGCCGGCGCGGGCCAGCTCGACGGCGATCGCGCGGCCGGCACCTCGGGTGGCGCCCGCCACGAGGGCGACCCGGCCGGCGAGGGGGAGGTGGGTGGTGTGTGACGACATGACGCCACCCAAGCACGGCCGGCGACCGGTCGGCTTGATCGTCCTTGCGTCCTCGGCCACCCCTGGCCGTAGGCTCACGGCGTGCTCACAGCCCGCCAAGGTGTCCGGGTGCTGGGTGCCCCCGACCTGGGCTCGTTCCAGGATCTGGTGGCCGAGGACCCGGTGATCAACGTGTTCGCGTCCCACCGCGCCCGCGTGACCAACCTGGAGCCGCGCTGGCTGGGCGGGGAGATGTGGGGCCGCTTCGACGACGGCCGGCTGCGTGCCGCCTGTCACGTGGGAGCCAACCTGGTGCCGGTGCAGGCCACCGAGGACGACGCCCGCGTGTTCGGCGAGCGAGCACTGACCCGGGCCCGCACCATCACCACCATCGTCGGGCCGCACGCGCCGGTGAGGGCGTTCTGGGAGACGGTGTCCGAGGCGTGGGGGACGCCTCGCGAGCAACGCTGGGAGCAGCCCCACCTCGAGATCGACACCGATCCGTTGGTGAGGCCCGACCCGGGCGTACGGCGTACGACGGCCACCGACATCGACCTGCTCTACCCCGCCTGCGTCGCCATGTACACCGAGGAGGTGGGGGTGAGCCCGGAACTCTTCGGCGGCGCCGACTTCTACCGCACCCGGGTCCGCAACCTGATCGGCCGCGGCTGGTCCTTCGCCCGGTTCGACGACGGCGAGATCGTCTTCAAGGCGGAGGTCGCCTGCCTCTCACCGGCCGCGGCCCAGGTCCAGGGGGTGTGGGTGGCGCCCCATCTGCGCGGTCAGGGGCTCGGTGTCGCGGGCATGGCGGCGGTGGTCGAGCTGGTGCGGCGTGACCTGGCGCCGGTGGTGTCGCTCTACGTCAACGACTACAACCTCGCCGCCCGGCGGGCCTACGAGCGCGTCGGCTTCCGGCAGACCGCCAGCTTCGCCACGGTCATGTTCTGACTCGGGTGTCCCTGTTCGCGGCCGATGTTTGAGCAGATCCGACCGGGTCTGCCGATGAGAGTGCGGTGGTGACCGGCGCGACCCGGAGGCGACTGTGCCCCAGATCTGCGCCATCCGGTGGCTTGGATCTGGGGCATTGTCATGGCCGAGATGAGTGCGCTGGTTCAGTACGTGGAGATGTAGGTCTCGGCCTCATTCATCGTGAACCCGGGGCCTATCCAGGTGGTGTACGTACAGCGGTCCACGGTGAACACGAACGCGATCTGACCAGGGTCTCCGATCGGTACGAGCGTGGCCTCACCGCCTCGGAAAGCCACGCGCTGCGGCCAGTCCTTCCCAATCCGCAGGGGGTTCCCAACCTGTTGCGCGACTCGGTCGCGTCCAGCGCCCCACGCGAATCCTCTCCGACTCGCTTGAGTCTCGCCCGGTGTCGCACCACTCGGGAGGGAGTCCGGGGGGACTGCGTCACACCGGCTAGCGCTTGGCTTGTCAGAAGACGCCAATGCTGAGGGGGTCAGGGGCTGTGTCTTCGTCTCCTCGTCGCCGGTGCAGGAAGGCAGGCCCAGAACCGCGATGACCAGCACGAAGCCGAACTTCCACGACGCCATCCGGCACCTCCCGATCAGAAGAGCATCACCTTTCTGACGTCTCGGAGGCCCGGTTGGTTGACATCAAAGCGCCTGGAACAAGCAGCCGCGATCCGCGCGCCTGCTACACCCAGGTTCCACGGACGCCGCACTCCCAGGACGTCATACGATCTGGGCGCTATAGGCCACGGTTCGTATGACGTCCGGCGCACTCAGCTGCCGCCGTCCTCGCGCACTGATGTCTGCAGCACTAGGGACACGCCCAGCAAGGGTTGTTCCGGTCAGGGGCTGACGGCCTTCACCTTCGTGGCGCGCTCGCAGTCGGTGCCGTCGCAGCGCACCGTGGCGCCCTTCCGGCGGCCGTTCGCCTCCAGCAGGAGCGTGTCGGCGTCCTCCCAGTAGACCTGGTTGAACCAGGTGGCGGTGTACTTCACGAGCAGCGTGCCGTCGGTCTCCCGCAGCTGCACCTCGCCCGGCCCGACGCCGTCGGCGAGGAGGTGCACGGTTGCGAACCGGTCGCCGTCGGGGGAGAACGCGTAGACGCGCTGCCGGCAGGACTCCCACAGCACGGTGTCGGGTGCGGACAGGGCGACCACGCGCAGGCAGCCGCCGGCGTAGGGGTCGCCGGTGTAGTACGACAACCGGTCGGCCGAGATGTCGGCCTGGGAGCCGACCCGGTCGACGACCACGCTCGTCGTACCCGCGGCGATGTCCCACTCCACCGTCCGCTCGCGCGGCTGCCACGTCGTCACCAGCACGGTGCCGGCGTCGGCCTCGAGGATCTGGGCATAGCTGCGGAACCGGCGACTGGCCACCTCGGTGCCGTCGGTGGCGTCGTAGGCCGTGATCAGGGTCCGGCGCTCGTTGCCGTTGCGGAGGAGGTACTCGCCGTCCTCGGAGAGCTCGGTGTAGAGCGCCTCCTTGCCGCGCAGGAGCACGGTCGCGCTCCCGTCGGCGGTGACCCGCTTGACGCGGTAGCGCGACCGGTCGTTCCGGGTCAGCACCACGTAGTCGTCGCCCGAGGGGCCGAGCAGGGCCATCGCGTTCGGGACCTCGACACGCACGTCGCCGTCGACGACGGTGGTGCCGCGGAGGTGGGGGAGCCGGATGTCGTCGCCGCGCTCGATGGTCCTGGGGTGGCTGAGGTCGACGGTGTCGGCGGCGGCCGAGGAGGCCACGGGCGCGAGCGGGGCGGTCAGGGCGGTGGCGGTCAGGGCCGCGGCAAGTGCCAGCAAGGTCTTCATGTACTGGAAGACGCAGCGAGTCGCGTGTTGGTTGCCGCCGTTACTGGTTCGAACTCTGCGGGGGGCGACGGCTAGCCTGCGCACATGATTCTGCGGATGTCCAAGCTCTTCGTGCGCACGCTCCGGGACGACCCGAACGACGCCGAGGTGCCGAGCCACCGGCTGCTGGTCCGGGCCGGCTACATCCGCCGCGTCGCGCCGGGCCTCTACACCTGGCTGCCGCTGGGGCTGAAGGTGCTGCGCAACATCGAGCAGATCATCCGCGACGAGATGGACGCGATCGGCGCCCAGGAGCTGAGCTTCCCGGCGCTGCTGCCCCGGGAGCCCTACGAGGCGAGCGGGCGCTGGACGGAGTACGGCGACAACATCTTCCGGCTGAAGGACCGCAAGGGCGGCGACTACCTGCTCGGGCCGACCCACGAGGAGATGTTCACCCTCGTGGTGAAGGACCTGTACTCGTCGTACAAGGACCTGCCCCTGTCGATCTACCAGATCCAGACCAAGTACCGCGACGAGGCGAGGCCGCGCGCGGGCCTGCTGCGCGGCCGCGAGTTCATCATGAAGGACTCCTACTCCTTCGACATCGACGACGCCGGACTCGACCGGTCCTACCAGGCCCACCGCGAGGCCTACATCCGGATCTTCGACCGGCTCGGCTTCGAGTACGTCATCGTGTCGGCGCACTCCGGGGCGATGGGTGGATCGAAGTCGGAGGAGTTCCTCGCCAAGGCAGACGTCGGCGAGGACACCTACGTGCGGTGCACCACCTGCGACTACGCCGCCAACGTCGAAGCGGTCCAGGTGCCCGCGCCCGAACCCCAGGCGTACGACGACGTCCCGGCCGCACACCCCGAGCAGACGCCCGACACCCCCACGATCCAGACTCTGGTCGACCACCTCAACGAGGCATTCCCTCGCGAGGATCGCGCCTGGTCGGCGTCCGACACCCTCAAGAACGTGTTGATGATGTTGCAGCACCCGGACGGCACGCGGGAGCCGCTCGCGATCGGCGTCCCCGGCGACCGTGAGGTCGACCAGAAGCGACTCGAGGCCGCCGTGCATCCCGCGGAGTTCGAGCCGTTCGGGGAGAAGGACTTCGCTGCCCACCCCTCGCTCGTCAAGGGCTACATCGGACCTGGCGCACTCGGCGAGGCGTCGTCCTCGAAGATCCGCTACCTCGTCGACCCGCGCGTCGTCGAGGGCACCCGCTGGGTGACCGGCGCCGACGTCGACGGTTCCCACGTGCTCGACCTCGTGGCGGGGCGCGACTTCACCGCCGACGGCACGATCGAGGCCGCCGAGGTCCGCGCGGGAGACACCTGTCCCCGCGGTGACGGCGTGCTGGAGACGGCACGCGGCATCGAGATGGGCCACATCTTCCAGCTCGGCCGCAAGTTCGCCGAGGCGCTGGACCTCAAGGTCCTCGACGAGAACGGCAAGCTGGTCACCGTCACGATGGGCTCCTACGGCGTCGGCCCGTCGCGGGCGGTCGCCGCCATCGCGGAGAACTCCCTCGACGAGATCGGGCTGTGCTGGCCGCGCGAGGTGGCGCCTGCCGACGTCCACCTGGTCGCCGCCGGCAAGGACGGCGTGATCTTCGAGACCGCCGCCCGGGTCGCCGAGGAGCTCTCAGGTCGGGGGCTCGACGTCCTGTACGACGACCGGGCCGGCAAGGTCAGCCCCGGCGTGAAGTTCAAGGACGCCGAGCTGATCGGGGTACCGACCATCGTCACCGTCGGCCGCGGTCTCGTCGACGGCACGATCGAGGTGCGCGACCGCGCCACCGGGGAGCGGCAGGAGATCGCCCTCGACGACGCCGTCGACCACGTCGTCCGGCTCGTCACCGGTGGTTGAGCCGGTGGTTGACGTGGCGGTCGAGGCCGTCCTCTTCGACTGGGGCGGCACCCTGACCCGCTGGCACGACGTCGACTTCCACGCGGAGTCGCTGGCGCTGGCCCAGGCGGTGGCGCGCACCCCCACGCCCGACGACGACCACCATGCCTGGGCCTCTCGGCTGCATGTGGCCGGTGCCGCGGTCTGGGGGCGCAGTCGTGACCACCAGCAGAGCGCGACCATCGCCGACCTGTTCGACGAGGCCGGCCTCGACCACGACCCGGACCTGCTCGCGGCGTACCACGACTTCTGGGAGCCCCACACCGACACCGACCCCGAGGTGCGACCGATGTGGGAGGAGCTGAAGGCGATGGGGCTGCGGGTGGGGGTCTTGTCCAACACCATCTGGCCCCGCGGGTGGCACGAGGGCTTCTTCCGTCGTGATGGCGTCCTGGACCTCCTCGACGGAGACGTCTATACCAGCGAGATTCCCTGGACCAAGCCCTCGCCCCGGGCATTCGGTGCCGCGGCCGAGGCGGTCGGTGTGGGCGACCCTGCTCGGTGCGTCTACGTGGGGGACCGGCTCTTCGACGACATCTGGGGTGCCGGGCAGGCGGGGATGAAGACCATCCACATCCCGCACAGCACCATTCCGGCCGACCAGCACGGCCACACCGAGGGGGAGCCGGACGCCGTCGTGGACCGGTTGTCGGAGGTCCCGGGCATCGTCCGTCGCTGGCGCTGAGGCGGCCGCCAATTGCAGAAACATGCAATGCGAAAAGGTGAGGAGCCATTCACCTGCCGGGCGGGAGACCGAGACTGCAGACTTGTGCACGAGGAACTTCCGCAGGTCCCCACACCGGGCGGAACCTCGGCCGCAGTGGGCTTCGGCCTCAGCGGTCCGCGTGCTCGGCCACGCCGGGGAAGATCTCGGGACTTCCTCGGAAGGCCAGCGCGCGGACCGCTGCACTCCGCAGGGACGTGATCGCCAGCTGCCGGTCCTCCCCGCTGGTCTGCTCGACCAGCCAGACGTACGTCGCCTCGCTGGCATGCTCGAGGTCGAGCGCGGCGCGGGTGACCGCCTCGGCGGTGTCGAGTCGTCTCGGCAGCGCGTACGCGGGGTCGGCGGCGACCGGATCCACGCTGTGGTCCCTCACTGCTGCGGTGAGGAGGTCGCGGCTGCGCCGGTGGTCGTCGTAGGCGGCCGAGATGTCGGCGTACAGCTGCGGGGTCGCCGAGGCAGAGGTCCTGGCCCCCAGGGTGCCGTAGACGTGGAGGGCCGCGTGCTCGGCAGCCAGCGCCGTCTGGAGCGCGTCGACGGGGCTCATGCCTGGGCCACCGTCGACGTCGTCGCGAGCTGTTGGGCGACCGCCGCTGACATGCTGGCCAGGAGCGCCGCGAGTGGTCCGCTCTCCGCGGCCAGTGCTGCCGCTGCCAGCGAGTCCTCGAGCCGCGCTTCTCTGGCTCGCACCGCGGTGCGGACGGCGGCGGCGTTGCCTGGGACCGACTTCCGGTTCCGCGGACGGTCGCCGTCGAGGGCACTCAGGTGGCTGGCGTGAAGGGTCTCGAACGGCTCGAGCTCGGCTCGTAGTCGGGGCCGCGTCGCGATCGCGGACCTCACCAGCACGGCGGCGCCGCCCAGGTCGCGCCGGACCCGCTCCACCAGAGCCTCGTCGGGATCGGGGGCCGGGTCGGTCGTCGACCCGGACGAGTCGTTCCCGGGGCCGTTGCCGGCTGGCGGAGCCGGGGTGGTGACGTCACACCCGCTGGTCGCGAGCACGGCGAGCGTCCCGATCAGGGCACCCCGACGAGTGGCGCGAAGGGGCAGCGGGGCGGTCACGGCGCCGACCCTAGCGGGGGGTCGGGTCCGATTCGGCAGGGCGCTATCGTGGGCGCTTCAACTTCACAAGGAGGTCGCCACCCGTGAACAGCGCCAAGCACGACGCCACCCGGGACCGCATCGAGGCGGAGCTGGTCGATCCCTTGAGTGCTCTGGGCCTCGACGTCGAGGCCGTCGAGATCACCCCTGCCGGTAAGCGTCGGATCCTGCGGGTGGCGGTCGACAAGGACGGCGGGGTGACCCTCGACGACGTGGCCGACGCAACCCGTGAGGTCTCCTCCGTGCTCGACGACTCCGACGTCATGGGCGAGATGCCCTACACCCTCGAGGTGACGTCCCGTGGCGTCGACCGGCCGCTCACACTGGCGCGCCACTGGCGCCGCAACGCCGACCGACTGGTCAAGGTGAGCCTCGCCGACGGCGAGGAGCTCACCGGCCGGATCATCGAGTGCGACGACGCTGCGGCGTACCTGGACATCGGCGGCGAGCGCCGAGAGGTGTCCTACGCCGAGGTCAGCAAGGCCCTCGTCCAGATCGAGTTCAACCGTCCCGGCGCGAAGTCGCCCCAGCAGGAGGCCTGAACCATGGACATCGACCTCAACATCCTTCGAACCCTGGAGCGCGAGAAGGAGATCTCCTTCGAGGTGCTCGTGGAGGCCATCGAGCAGGCGCTGCACACGGCCTACCTCAAGACCCCCGGTGCCCAGGAGCGGGCACGCGTGGAGCTCGACCGCAAGACCGGACACGTGACGGTGCACGCTGCGGAGCTCGACGAGGAGGGCAACCTGGTCTCGGAGTACGACGACACCCCGGACGGGTTCGGTCGGATCGCCGCGACCACCGCGAAGCAGATCATGCTGCAGCGGCTGCGTGACGCCGAGGACGACATCAAGTTCGGTGAGTTCTCCGGCAAGGAGGGCGACATCATCTCCGGTGTCATCCAGCAGGGCCGCAACCCCGACGACGTGATGGTCGACCTGGGCCGACTCGAGGCGTTGCTGCCGACAGGGGAGCGGGTACCGGGCGAGGACTACGCCCACGGCACTCGGATCAAGTGCATCGTCGTGTCGGTCCGCAAGGGCATGCGCGGGCCCCAGATCACCCTGTCGCGGACTCACCCCAACCTGGTGAAGCGGCTCTTCGCCCTCGAGGTGCCCGAGATCGCCGACGGCTCCGTCGAGATCGTGGCCATCGCACGCGAGGCCGGCCACCGCACCAAGATCGCAGTCCGCACCACCGTCCCCGGCATCAACCCCAAGGGCGCCTGCATCGGTCCGATGGGTCAGCGGGTCCGCAACGTGATGTCGGAGCTGCACGGCGAGAAGATCGACATCGTCGACTGGTCCGACGAGCCGTCCCAGTTCGTGGCCAACGCGCTCTCCCCGGCCCGGGTCCACGCGGTCGAGGTGATCTCGGAGGCCGATCGTTCGGCACGAGTCATCGTCCCCGACTTCCAGCTCTCGCTCGCCATCGGCAAGGAGGGGCAGAACGCCCGGTTGGCCGCCCGGCTCACCGGGTGGCGGATCGACATCCGTTCTGACGAGGCGAGCCCCGAGACCGAGTGAGCGGCAGCGAACGCCAGCCTGCCGGTTCGTGCATCCGCAGCCGACCGCGCTAGGGTTGCGGACGGTGACCAGCACTCCGTCCACGCCCGTCCGGACCCCGGTTCGAACGTGTGTGGGATGCCGGGAGCGGGCCGCCAAGCGTGAGTTGTTGCGAGTCGTCCTCGGAACGGACCACGACGGCCGACCGGCCGTCGTACCCGATCCGGGCGGCACGGCACCAGGTCGAGGGGCGCACCTGCATCCCACGACCGCGTGCTACGACCTCGCGGTGCGCAGGCGAGCATTCACCCGGGCCCTGAGGGCCGGGGAGGGGCTGGCCTGCGAACCGGTGGGGGACTACCTCGCCTCACGACCGACCGTATCGACCGACAGAAACTGGAGCAGAAGCTCATGAGCACTCGATGAGTACTTCGCGATGAGCCCCTTCGCACCCAGCACCGCCGCGAAGAGCACCGCCTTCCAGCATCCAATTACGGTCTGAGAGTTACCCCGAACCGGGTCTCAGGCCAGAAGGAGAAACGTGGCCAAGACCCGAGTTCACGAACTCGCCAAAGAGTTCGGAGTCGAGAGCAAGTTCGTTCTCGAGAAGTTCAAGGAGATGGGTGAGTTCGTCAAGTCGGCGAGCTCGACCGTCGAGCTGCCCGCCGAGATGCGTTTCCGCAAGGAGTACGGCGAGCAGCTGAAGGTTGCTGCCCCGGCCGAGAAGCCCGCCGAGAAGCCCGCTCCCAAGCCGACTGCCAAGGCTCCGGCCAAGGCCGCCGCGCCCGCGCCCGCTTCCGTCGAGGAGTCGGCTGCTGACGCCGCTCCCGCTGCGAAGGCTGCCCCCAAGCCCGGCCCCAAGAAGGCTGCGGAGCCGGTCGTCGAGGCGCCGTCCGCCGAGCCGGAGGCTCCGGCCGCCGACGAGGCCGCGCCCGAGGCCCCGTCCGAGACGGCCGCCCCCAAGCCGGGGGCCCCGAGCCCGCGTCCGGTGGGGAAGCCCAGCGGGACCCCGCGTCCGGGCAACAACCCGTTCGCCCCCAGCCAGGGCATGGGCCGACGTCCCGCTCCTGCCCCCCGCACCGGCGAGACCGACGACAGCCGTCCGCCCCGCCCGCCCGCCAGCGACAGTGGCGAACGCTCCGGCATGCCGCGTCCCAACCCGGCGATGATGCCCAAGTCCCCGGCTGCCTTCGGTGGCGGTCCGGGCGGCCCGGGCGGCGCCCGTGGTGGCCCCGGTCGCGGTGCCCCCGGCGGTGCCCCCGGTCGCGGTGGCGGCGCTCCGAGCCGTGGTCGTGGCGCACCCGGCGGCGGTGCCGGCGCACCCGGCGGCGCACCGGGTCGGCCGGGTGGCTTCGCCGGCCGCCCGCGTCCCGGACAGCGTGGCCAGACCCAGGGTGCCTTCGGTCGCCCCGGTGGTCCCTCCCGTCGTGGACGGAAGTCGAAGCGGGCCCGTCGCCAGGAGTTCGAGGCCATGGAGGCCCCGACGCTGGGCGGCGTACGCGTCCGCAAGGGTGACGGTGAGACCGTGCGTCTCGCCCGTGGCTCCTCGCTGACCGACTTCGCGGAGAAGATCAACGTCGATGCCGCGGCGCTCGTGCAGATGCTGTTCTCGCTCGGCGAGATGGTGACGGCGACCGAGTCGGTCAACGACGAGACCTTCGAGCTGCTCGCCGACGAGCTCAACTACGTCGTCGAGGTCGTCTCCCCCGAGGACGAGGACCGCGAGCTGCTCGAGTCCTTCGACCTCGAGTTCGGTGCCGACACCGGCGAGGAGTCCGACCTGGTCATCCGACCGCCGGTCGTCACGGTCATGGGTCACGTCGACCACGGAAAGACCAAGCTCCTCGACGCGCTGCGTGACGCCAACGTGGTCGACAAGGAGGCCGGTGGCATCACCCAGCACATCGGTGCCTACCAGGTCATGACCGAGGTCGACGGCAACGAGCGTCGGATCACCTTCATCGACACCCCGGGTCACGAGGCGTTCACCGCCATGCGTGCGCGTGGTGCGCAGGCGACCGACATCGCGATCCTCGTGGTCGCGGCCGACGACGGCGTGATGCCGCAGACGGTCGAGGCGCTCAACCACGCCAAGGCCGCCGGCGTGCCGATCGTGGTCGCCGTCAACAAGATCGACAAGCCCGACGCCGACGCGACCAAGGTCCGTGGCCAGCTCAGCGAGTACGGCCTCGTGCCCGAGGAGTACGGCGGCGACGCCATGTTCGTCGACGTCTCGGCCAAGGCCGCGCTCAACCTCGACGGGTTGCTCGAGGCCGTGGTCCTGACCGCGGACGCCTCGCTCGACCTGCGGGCCAACCCCGGGCAGGACGCCCAGGGCCTCGTGATCGAGGCACACCTCGACCGTGGTCGTGGTCCGGTCGCGACGGTGCTGGTCCAGCGCGGAACGCTCCGCGTCGGCGACTCGATCGTCGCCGGTCCGGCGTACGGCCGGGTGCGCGCCATGCTCGACGAGCACGGCGAGACCATCGAGCAGGCCGACCCGTCGCGCCCTGCCATGGTGCTGGGTCTGAACGCCGCCCCGGGCGCCGGTCAGAACTTCATCGTGGTCGACGACGACCGGATGGCACGCCAGATCGCTGAGAAGCGTGAGGCGCGCGAGCGTGCGGCCATGCAGGCCAAGCGTCGCGTCCGTCGCACGCTCGAGGACTTCATGGCCTCCATGGAGAAGGGTGAGAGCCAGGAGCTCAACCTGATCCTGAAGGGCGATGTGTCCGGTTCGGTCGAAGCCCTCGAGGACGCGCTGTCGGCGATCGACGTCGGCGACGACGTCAACCTGCGGGTCATCGACCGCGGTGTCGGTGCGATCACCGAGACCAACGTCGACCTCGCCGCCGCCTCCGACGCCATCATCATCGGCTTCAACGTCCGCCCGCAGGGCAAGGCGACCGAGATGGCCGACAAGGAGGGCGTGGAGATCCGGTACTACTCCGTGATCTACCAGGCGATCGAGGAGATCGAGGCCGCGCTGAAGGGCATGCTCAAGCCCGAGTTCGAGGAGTCGGTGCTGGGTCGGGCCGAGGTCCGGGAGATCTTCAAGTCCTCCAAGACCGGCAACATCGCGGGCTGCATGGTCACCAGCGGTGTGCTGCGGCGCAACGCCAAGGTGCGGTTGCTGCGCGACAACGCCGTGGTGGCGGACAACCTCGACCTCGCCTCCCTGCGCCGCGAGAAGGACGACGCCTCCGAGGTCCGCGAGGGCTTCGAGTGTGGTCTGGTGCTGCGCAACTACCAGGACATCAAGATCGACGATGTCGTGGAAGCGTTCGAGATGCGCGAGATCCCGCGCGCCTGAGTGCTGATGGGACCCTGCGGTTTCCCCGGATATCCGGGGAAACCGCGGGTTCTCGGCCCAAGTTTCAGCCGAAAACCCGCCAGTTCCCCGGATATCCGGGGAAACCAAGTGCTCGAGGAACCACATGAGTAGCAACAGCCCCCGCGTACGGAAGATCGCCGACCGGATCCAGGTGATCGTCGCCGAGATGCTCGAACGGCGGATCAAGGACCCGCGACTCGGGTTCGTGACCGTGACCGATGTCCGGGTCACCGGCGACACCCAGCAGGCGACCATCTTCTACACGGTCCTCGGCGAGGACGACGAGCTGGAGAGCACCGGTGCGGCGCTCGAGTCGGCCAAGGGTGTGCTCCGGGCGGAGGTCGCCAAGCAGCTCGGCATCCGCCACGCGCCGACGTTGACGTTCGTGGCCGACGCGCTGCCCGCCAGCGCCCGCCACCTCGACGAGGTGCTGGCCCGGGCCAAGGCCCTGGACGAGGAGCTGGAGGCCAGCCGCGGTTCGGCGTACGCCGGCGAGGCCGACCCCTACAAGAAGCCGCGTGAGGACGACGCGGACGACACCGACGAGGATCCCGAGAGCTGATGTCCTCCCCGTCGGACCCCGCGTCCGGCCTGGTCCTCGTCGACAAGCCGGGTGGCCTGACGTCCCATGCGGTCGTCGCCCGGGTCCGTCGGCTGGCCGGCACCCGCAAGGTCGGCCACGCCGGCACCCTCGACCCGATGGCGACCGGCGTGCTGGTGCTGGGCATCAACCGGGCCACCCGGCTGCTCGGCCACCTGATGCTGACCGAGAAGTCGTACGACGCCACGGTCAGGCTCGGTGTCACCACCACCACCGACGACGCCGAGGGCGAGGTGGTCGCGACCGCGCCGACCGCAGGCCTCGACGAGGCCGCCGTCCGGGAGGCGTTCGCGGTGTTCACCGGGGAGATCGACCAGGTCCCGAGCGCCGTCTCCGCGATCAAGGTCGACGGCAAGCGGGCCTACCAGCGGGTGCGCGACGGTGAGCAGGTCGAGCTCGCCTCGCGCCGGGTCACCGTCCACGAGCTCACCGTCCACGCGGTCCGGGCCGACCCCGACGGCTGCGAGGTCGACCTGACCGTCCGCTGCTCCAGCGGCACCTACATCCGCGCGATCGCCCGCGACGCCGGCCAGCGGCTCGGGGTCGGTGGCCACCTCACGGCCCTGCGGCGTACGGCGGTGGGGCCGTTCGACCTCGCCGCGGCCCGCACCCTCGAGGAGCTCACCGAGGAGTTCGCGATGGTCCCGATCGCTGCGGCGGCCCGATCCGCCTTCCCGGCGTACGAGCTCGACGACCGGCAGGCGACCGACGTCCGCTACGGTCGCGCGCTCGACGTGACCCTGCCCGTGCCCGGACCGGTGGCTGTCTTCGCGCCCGACGGCGAGTTCCTCGCGCTCTACGAACAGGTCGACGAGCAGCGGGCCCGCGCGGTCGCGGTGTTCACCGGTTGATCCGCTGCGGCCTCGCCGTCAGTAGGGTTCAGCCGTGAAGATCTGGCGTTCCCTCGACGAGGTCCCGGACGGGATCGGTCCCAGCGTCGTCGTCATCGGCAACTTCGACGGTGTCCACCAGGGCCACCGTGCGGTGATCGGCCGTGCCCGCGAGCTCGCAGACGCAGGTGGTCACGCGCTGGTGGCCGTCACCTTCGACCCGCATCCGATGGCGGTGCTGCGACCCGAGCACGCACCCTCGGCCCTCACCACCCTGGAGTCCCGGGCCGAGCTGCTTGCCGGGGCCGGCGTCGACCACGTCTTCGCGCTGCCGTTCTCCCGCGAGATCGCTGCCTGGTCGCCCGAGGAGTTCGTCGACCGGGTCCTGGTCGAGAGCCTGCACGCGGTCGCGGTCGTGGTCGGCGCCAACTTCCGGTTCGGCAACCGAGCCGCGGGTGATCTCGCCACGCTCCGCGAGGCCGGCGCATCGCGCGGCTTCGAGGCTGTGGGCATCGCGCTCGACGGCGGCCCCCAGGTGTGGTCGTCCACCTACGTGCGGACCTGTCTCACCGCCGGCGACGTCGCCGGCGCGGCCGAGGCGCTGGGCCGGCCGTTCGCCGTCCGCGGCGAGGTCGTGGTGGGCGACAAGCGCGGACGCGGGCTCGGCTACCCGACCGCGAACGTCCCGATCGGGGCCGGCATGGCCGCACCCGCTGACGGTGTCTATGCCGGCTGGCTCACCGAGTGCGACACCGGTGAGCGGTTCCCGGCCGCCATCAGCGTCGGCACCAACCCCACGTTCGCCGGGGACCGGGAGCGCCGCGTGGAGGCCTACGCCCTGGACCGCGACGACCTCGAGCTCTACGGCGTCGAGGTGGAGGTGGCGTTCGTCGAGCGGCTGCGCGGCATGGTCCGGTTCGAGGGCATCGAACCCCTGTTGGAGACGATGGCCGACGACGTACGCCGGACCAGAGAGGTGCTCGGCCCGTGAGCACCGGCGCGAGGGACCTGCAGGCCGCCGAGGGCTGGTTCGTCGCTCACGGCCTGCCCTACTTCGTCGACGACGTCCGGGACCACGTGCAGCGCGGTCTGACCCGTGCCCGGCTGGTCCGGCTGGCCCTGGTGACGCTCGTGGTCGGGCTCGGAGTCGGCGCGGGGTTCGCCTGGTGGCAGGACGATCGAGACGTTGGTCTGGCGTGGGGTGCCCAGGCCGCGCTCCTGGTGCTGGCGGTCTATGCCCTCACGACCCTGCGCGCCGGCGTGATCGCGAAGTGGGCGATCCGTCGTACCTTCGGCAGCCTCGGTCAGCTGTTCCCGCTGGTGACGCGGGCGCTGCCCCTGCTGCTGTTGTTCATCACGTTCCTCTTCATCAACGCCGAGGTGTGGCAGGTCGCGGCCGGCCTCGACGGCTCGGTGATGTGGCTGACGGTCGCCCTCTTCACGGCGATCACGGTGGCGTTCCTGGTGGTGCGTCTGCCCGAGGAGCTGCAGGTCTTCGACGACGCGCTCGACGAGGACCGCGTGCTGCGCGGGCTGCGCGGCACCCCGCTCGCGGGGTGGGGAGAGGAGCACCGCGGCGACGGTAGTGCCCGCAGTGTCGTCGAGCAGGACGAGCTGCTCGGGCTGCAGAAGCTCAACCTGGTGCTGATGCTGCTGATCACCCAGATCGTGCAGGTGCTGCTGCTCGCGCTGTCGGTGTTCGTCTTCTTCGTGGTCTTCGGGCTGCTCATCATGGAGCCGGACACCATCGTGGCCTGGACGGGGGAGGAGACGTTGCGGTCGGTGCCGTTCTTCGAGCGCGCCAACATGGAGCTGCTGCAGGTCTCGACCTTCCTGGCGGCCTTCAGCGGGCTCTACTTCACCGTGTACGCCGTGACCGACGACGTCTACCGCGGTCAGTTCTTCAGCAGCATCGTGCGCGAGCTGGAGCGCGCGGTCAGTGTCCGGGTCGCCTACCGCGCGATCCGCGACCTCGAGGAGCAGCACGACGCCGACGGGACCCCAGGACCCGTCGGCGCCGGCTGACGGCTCACTCCGCGTCGAGGTCCTGCTCGACGAGGGCCGCGATGGTGTCGACGGCGGCCTGGTCGTCACCCTCGACCTCGACCGTGTCGCCGTTCTTCGCGCCGAGGGTCATGATCATCAGCGACGAGCTGGCGTCGACCCCGTTGATCGTCACGTCCGAGCCGAGATCGCCGGCCTTCTCGGCGATGATCGCGGCGGGACGGGCGTGCAGGCCGACGGCGGAGCCGACGACGACGGACTTGCTGGGCATGGTGTGCCTTTCGGGTGGTGGGATGTGTCAGACGGTAGCGAGGTCGGCGTTGGTCCGACTCGCGCCCTTGAGCGCGACGACCGCGGCCGTGGCCACGAGCGTTCCGGCGACCAGGGAGATCAGGAAGCCGATGATGTTGCCCACGGCGAAGAGCACGAAGATGCCGCCGTGGGGGGCACGCAACGTGACGTCCAGCGTCATGGCGAGCGCCCCGGTGACCGCGGAGCCGGCCATGATCGAGGGGATCACGCGCAGTGGGTCGGCCGCCGCGAACGGGATCGCACCTTCGGTGATGAAGGACGCTCCCATCAGCCACGCCGCCTTGCCGTTCTCGCGCTCGGGAACCGTGAACAGCTGCGGCCGGACGACGGTGGCGAGCGCGAGCGCCAGCGGCGGCACCATGCCGGCGAGCATCACCGCGGCCATGACCTTGAGCTCGGGGGCGTCCCCCGCCGAGGCGGCGGCGTTGCCGAGACCGGCGGTCGCGAAGGCGTAGGCCACCTTGTTGAGCGGTCCACCCATGTCGAAGGCCATCATCAGACCCAGGACGGCGCCCAACAGGACCGCCAGGCTGGGGTTGTCGCTCATGCTGGTCAGGCCGCTCTCCAGCCCGCTCTTGGCCGCGCCCAGCGGTCGCCCGAGCACGACCACCATGACCAGGCCCGAGGCCAGAGTCGCCAGCAACGGGATCACGAGGACCGGCATCAGGCCGCGCGCCCAGGTCGGCACCTTCCAGCCGGTGATCCAGTGCGCCACGACGCCGGCGAGGACGCCGCCGATGATTCCGCCCAGGAAGCCGGTCTCCAGGACACCGGCGACAGCGCCCATCACGAAGCCCGGGGCGATGCCCGGCCGGTCGGCGATGGCATAGGCGATGTAGCCGGCCAGTGCCGGGACCAGGAACCCGAAGGCGGTGGCCCCCAGGGCGAAGAACAGAGCGCCGAGGTAGGCGAGGAACGGACTGCCGAACAGTGCGTGGTCGAGGCCGAGCCCGTCGACGTCGGGCAGGTCGAAGATGGTGTTGCCGGTCGCGATGTCGAAGCCTGGTCCGGTGATCTCGTAGCCGCCGAACAGGAAGCCGAGCGCGATCAGCAGACCACCGGCCGCCACGAACGGGATCATGTAGGAGACGCCGGTCATCAGCACCCGGCGGATGCGGCCGCCCCAGCTCTCCTCGAGCGCGGCGCCACCTCCGGACGCCGCCTGACCCTCGACGCGTGGGGCGTTCGGGTCGTCGGCGTACCGCAACGCCTCGGCGATCATCGCGTCACCGTCGTCCATGGGCCGCTTCACGCCGGAGGAGACGACTGGCTTGCCGGCGAACCGTCCCCGGTCGCGGACCCCCACGTCGACGGCGAAGATGACCGCCGCAGCGTTGGCGATGGTGTCGTGGGCCAGCGGGGTGGAGCCGGCGGAGCCCTGGGTCTCGACGTGGATGTCGACCCCGGCCCGCTCGGCGGCCGCCTCGAGCGCCTCGGCGGCCATGTAGGTGTGGGCGATACCGGTCGGGCACGCCGTGACGGCGACCAGGCTGCGCCGGGAGCCACTCGCCGCCGGGGCACTGGGTGCCGCGGCAGAGGAGGCGGGAGCGGCAGCGTGAGCTCCGATGCCCAGCTCGTGGTGGACCAGCTCGACCACTGCCACGTCGGTGGCTGCCGTCCGCAGGGCGTCGGTGAACTCCGGCTTCACCAGGGCCCGCGCGAGCTGGGTGAGGATCTGGAGGTGGTCGGCGTCGCCGCCGGCCGGAGCCGCGATGAGGAACACCAGGTCCGCCGGGCCGTCCTTGGCGCCGAAGTCGACACCCGGCTGGAGCCGGGCGAAGGCCAGCGTCGGCTCAGAGACACCGGTGGTGCGGCAGTGCGGGATGGCCATGCCACCGGGCAGGCCCGTGGCGGAGGTCTCCTCGCGGGCAAAGGCGTCGGCGACGAGCTGGTCGACATCGGTGGCACGGCCGGCGTCGGCGACGATGCCGGCGAGCGACCTGATGACGTCCTGCTTGGTGTCGCCCAGGGCGACACCAAGCCGCACCAGAGCGGTGGTGATGAGGGTCATGAGTTCAATCTCCTTGAGTGAGGTCGAGGTCGGCGACCGTGACCTGGGTGGTGTCCACATGGTGGGGCTCGGGGATGGTGGTGCCGGGCAGACCCGCGGCGGCGCTGCCGTAGGCCACGGCAAGGGCGAGCCGGTCGGCCGGCGCGCGGCCCTCGCTCGCTGCGAGGAGGTAGCCGAAGAGGCTGGAGTCGCCGGCGCCCACGGTGCTGACGACCGTGGTGGGCGGGGGAGAGGCGTGCCAGGCCCCCTCCGCGTCGACGAGGACGGCACCCCTCGCGCCGAGGGTGACCAGCACGGTCTCCACGCCGCGAGCGACCAGTTCGCGAGCGGCGCGGGCTGCGGCGACCGGGTCGGCCTCCAGCGAGTCGCCGTCGTGACCGGTGAAGGAGGCGAGCTCGTGGCCGTTGGGCTTCATCAGGTGGGGTGCTGCGACGTCGATCCGGTCGACCAGGGCCTTGAGCGGGGCATCGCTGGTGTCGACGGCGACCCGGGCGCCGGTTCTGGACAGGGCCGCCACCAGGTCGGCGTACCACTCGACGGGCGCGCCCGGGGGCAGCGAGCCGGCGAGCACCACCCAGTCGCCAGCGTGGGCGCGCAGCTGCAGCGTCTCGGTGATGGCGAGCCGGGTGAGGTCGGTCATCTCCGGGCCCGGACTGTTGAGCTTGGTGGTCGTGCCGTCGGGTTCGCTGATCGTGATGTTGACGCGCAGGTCGCCCTCTTGGGTGATCGGTCTGCAGTCGATGCCTGCGGAGAGCAGCTCGACCACGAACGGATCGTCCTTCGGTGCCGGAAGCACCGCGAGGGTAGGGATCCCCGCCGACACCGAGGCGCGGGAGATGTTGACGCCCTTGCCGCCGGCCTGCGAGGTCACTGACTCAGCGCGTTGGACCGCGCCGCGCTCGAGGCGGTCCGACAGCGTGACGGTGCGGTCGTGGCTGGGGTTGGCGGTGAGGGTGATGATCATGCGACCACGACCTCCACCCCGGCCTTCTCGAACGCTCGGCGTTCGGAGGCGTCGATCCCGTCGTCGGTGACGAGGACGTCGACCTCCTCGATGGCCGCGAACCGTTGCGACGTCTCGGCGCCGATCTTGGACGAGTCGGCGAGCACGACAGTGCGCCGGGCGGCGCCGGCGATCGCGCGCTTGGTGGCAGCCTCCTCGCGATCAGGGGTGGTGAGCCCGAAGCCGACACTGACGCCGTTGGTGGCCACGAAGGCGAGGTCGGCGCGCAGGTTGTGGAGCGCTGCGACGGTGTCGGCGCCGACCGCGGCCTGGGTCGTGGGCCGGACCCGGCCAGGGAGCAGGTGCAGCTCGATCTGGGGCAGGCCCGCGAGCCGCGCGGCGATCGGGACGGCGTGAGTGACCACGGTGAGCCGGTGGTCACGCGGCAAGACGGCCGCCAACCGTGCGGTGGTGGACCCGGCGTCGAGGATCACCACGGCTCCCGGCGGGGGCAGCTGCATGATCGCGGCTGCGGCGATCGCGTTCTTGGCGGCGGGGTTGGCCCGGTCGCGCTCCCCGAGCCCTGACTCGATGACCGAGAGCGAGCTCGCGGGCACCGCGCCTCCGTGGACCCGGCGCACCAGGCCGATACGCTCCAGCGTCGAGAGGTCTCGCCGGACGGTCTCGGTGGTGACCGCGAAGGTGTCGGCGAGCTCGGCGACGGCCAACCGGCCCTCCTCGCCGATGGCCCTGGCCATGGCCTGCTGTCGCTCTTCGGCGTACATGTCCACCTCCCGTTCGATTCTGTGTATATGTGGTTTTACGCCCGTATGCGTTGACTGTCAAGGGGGTTCGGGGGTTAACTTGGTGTCATGGACACCCTCACTGGCACCCCGGTCGTCCCCGGGATCGCCCACGGACCCACCCTGATCGCCCGCACCGACGTCTCCGCGGACGCCATCGCCGGCTTCGACGCCGCTGCGTTTCCCGACGAGGAGTCGGCGCTCGCCAGGTACGACGAGGTGGCGGCCGCGGTGGCCGACGGCTTCTCGGCGAAGGCCGGACAAGCCTCGGGGGCCGCTGCGGAGGTGCTGACCGCCAGCGCCGGGCTCGCCCGCGACAAGGGCCTGCGCTCCGCTGTTCGCAAGCAGCTGAGGTCCGGGGACGGACTGCTCGACGCGGTGCGCGTGGCCGTCGACTCGTTCGTCACGATCTTCACCGGCATGGGCGGGTTGATGGCCGAGCGCGTCACCGACCTGCGCGACATCGAGCGCCGGATGGTCGCCCGCATCGTCGGTGAGCCAGAGCCCGGCGTACCGATCCCCGAGCACCCCTGCGTGCTCGTCGCCGCCGACCTCGCACCTGCCGACACGGCTGGCCTCGACCCGCTGGTCGTCCTCGCGCTCGTCACCGAGCGCGGCGGACCCACCAGCCACACCGCGATCATCGCCCGCCAGCTGGGCATCCCGTGTGTCGTCGGCACCACCGGGGCGCTCGACATCGCCGCCGGCACCCGTGTCCTGGTCGACGGCACCACGGGGGTGATCGAGCTCGATCCCGACTCGGCTGAAGCCGAGCGCCGTGTCGACGCCGACCGGGAGCAGCGCGCCGCGCTGGCCTCGTGGGCGGGTCCCGGCACGACCTCGGACGGCAAGCCGGTCCGGATCCTGGCCAACATCGCCGACGGCGAGTCCGCTCGGGCCGCGGCGGGTTCGTCGCCGGTGGAGGGCGTGGGGTTGTTCCGTACCGAGCTGTGCTTCCTCAACACCGCGGACGAGCCGACGGTCGAGGAGCAGGCCGAGATCTACGGTGAGGTGCTGAGCGCTTTCCACGACCCGGGTCCGGGTGGCCGGGCACCCTACGTCGTGATCCGCACGCTCGACGCGGGGTCGGACAAGCCGCTCGCCTTCGCCACCATGACCGGCGAGGAGAACCCGGCCCTCGGTGTCCGCGGGCTGCGGCTCTCCTTCGACAACCCGGGTCTCATGGAGCGTCAGCTCGACGCCATCGCGCAGGCAGCCGAGACCAGTGGCACCGAGACATGGGTGATGGCGCCGATGGTGGCCACCGTGAGCGAGGCCGCCGACTTCGCCGACCAGGTACGCCGCCGCGGGCTCAAGGCCGGCGTGATGGTGGAGGTGCCGAGCGCGGCCCTGCTGGCCCACCGGATGCTCGAGGTCGTCGACTTCCTCTCGATCGGTACCAACGACCTGACGCAGTACACGATGGCCGCGGACCGGATGGCGACCGACCTCGCCCACCTCACGGACCCCTGGCAGCCGGCGGTGCTGCAGCTGATCGCGATCACCGCCGAGGCGGGTCGGCAGGTGGACAAGTCGGTCGGCGTCTGCGGAGAGGCCGCCGCAGACCCGCTGCTCGCGTGCGCGCTGGTCGGGATGGGCATCACCTCGCTGTCGATGGCCGCGGCCGCCGTACGCACGGTGGGCGCGCAGCTCGCTGCGGTCAGCTTCGAGCAGTGTGAGGACGCCGCTGAAGCGGCCCTGGCCGCCAGCGACCCGATGGCCGCCCGCGAGGCCGTTCGGGCAGCGCTGTTCGGTGGGTGAGGTGGGAGACTGCTGCCCGGTGGTTGAGGTGCGAAGCCGCCGCCCGGTGGTTGAGGTGCGAAGGCGCTCTGGCGCGTGAGCCTCGAAACCCCCGGGCGTCCTGCGCAGGTCGCGAGGACTCGCTCCGCTCAGCTCACGTTGTAGGTTTCGAGGCTCGCGGGCCGTCCCCGCCTGCGGCGGGGTTTCGCCCCCCTCGCACCTCAACCTCCCCGTCTCGCATGAGTGCCGCCTCCGGCGGCCCTCACGGCTCGACGGTGACCTTGATCGCCTCGCCGTTCTTCACGATGTCGAACGCCGAGAGCACGTCGTCGAGCGGGATGTGGCGGGTGATGAGGTCCTTCACCGGGACCTGACCGGTCGAGATGTACTCGAGCGCCCGCTTGTTGTGGTCGGGGGAGGAGCCGTTGGCGCCGTGGACGTGGAGCTGGCGGTAGTGGATCAGGTTCGAGTCGGCCTTGATGTAGGGATCGGTCTTGGGCAGCCCGCCGAAGAACGAGATCCGACCCTGGCGCGCCGCCATCGAGATCGCCTGCTCCTGGGTGACGTTCGCCGGCGTGGCGGTGATGATCACGTCGGCGCCCCGGCCGTCGGTCAGCTCCATCACCTTCGCCACGACGTCGACCTCGGCGCCGTTGAGCACGTGGTCGGGGGCGACGGCGTCGGCCGACATCTGCAGCCGCTCGGCGTTGATGTCGACGAGGATGACCGTGCCGACCTTGTGCACCCCGCGGGCGATGCGGATGTGCATGCAGCCGATCGGGCCCGCCCCGAAGACGACGAGGACGTCGCCCTCCTCGATGCTGAGCTGTTCCTGGGCGTTGATGGCGCACGCGAACGGCTCGGCCGCCGACGCCTCGTCGTACCCCACGTTGTCGGGGATCCGGTTGAGCCCGTCGACCTTGAGCACCTGCTCGGGCACGATCATGAACTCGGCGAACCCGCCGTCGTACTGGTAGCCGACCGAGGTCTGGTTCTGGCAGACCTCCATCCAGCCCTTGCGGCACTCGTGGCAGTCACCGCACGGGACGGCGGCGATGCACTGCACGCGGTCGCCGACCTGGAACCCGCCTCGGGCCGCTGACCCCACCTCGACGACCTCGCCGGCCACCTCGTGGCCCATGGTCGTCTCGCGGGTGATGTTGACGTGGCCGTTGGCCTTGATCTTCACGTCGGTCCCGCACGTGGAGCAGTTCTTCACCTTGATCTTGACCTCGGCCGGACCGCAGTCCGGCTCTGGGATGTCCTCGAGGCGGACGTCCTCGGGGGCGTGGAAGCGCAGGGCCTTCATGGGGTTCTCCTTGGCGGTGTGGGCGACGTGACGGTGGTGATGGTTCCGACGATAACCAACATTCCGGGTCAAAAGCCACACGTTCGGGCAGATATTTCTGCCCGAATGGTTGGCAATCGACCCGATTGTGAGGTTTACTGGAGGAATCAGGGTGTGACCGCCGTCACCGGCGCGTCACGGAAACAGCCAGAGGAGACTCATGTCGACCACCACAGCCACACCCCGCACCGGTGTGCGGGTCAAGGTGCAGCAGTTCGGGACATTCCTGTCCAACATGATCATGCCCAACATTCCCGCGATCATCGCCTGGGGCCTGATCACGGCCCTCTTCATCGAGGTCGGCTGGGCTCCGAACGCGAAGATCGCCACGGTGGTGGGACCGACCATCTTCTACCTGTTGCCGATCCTGATCGCCTACACCGGCGGCAAGATCGTCTACGACGTCCGCGGCGGCGTGGTCGGCGCCATGTCGGTGATGGGCGTCATCATGGCCACCAGTGACCCGCTGTTCATCGGCGAGGACGGCAACGCCGCTCCGATGTTCCTCGGTGCCATGATCATGGGACCGCTCGCGGCGCTGGTCATGAAGAAGCTCGACGGGCTGTGGAGCCACCGGATCCGGCCCGGCTTCGAGATGCTCGTCAACAACTTCTCGGCCGGCATCGCGGCCGCCGCGATGGCCGTGGCCGGAATGTTCCTGCTCGCTCCGGTCGTGCTCAAGATCGTCGAGTGGTTGGGCAGCGCGGTCGAGTTCCTGGTCGACAACGGGCTGTTGCCGTTGACCTCGATCTTCATCGAGCCGGCCAAGGTGTTCTTCCTCAACAACGCCATCAACCACGGTGTCCTGACCCCGCTCGGCATCCAGGAGGCGGCCGAGCAGGGCAAGTCGGTCCTGTTCCTGCTCGAGGCCAACCCCGGACCGGGCCTGGGCCTGCTGCTCGCCTACACCTTCTTCGGTCGTGGCATCGCCCGTGCCTCGGCACCCGGCGCGCTGATCATCCACTTCTTCGGCGGCATCCACGAGATCTACTTCCCCTACGTGCTGATGAAGCCCAAGCTGATCCTCGCGGTCATCGCGGGCGGCATGACGGGTGTCTTCCTCAACGTGCTCTTCGACTCCGGCCTGCGGGCGCCCGCGGCTCCCGGCTCGATCATCGCCGTCTATGCCCAGACCCCTGCCGGCAGCTTCCTCGGCGTCACGCTGGCGGTGTTCGGCGCGGCCGCCGTGTCGTTCCTGGTGGCATCGCTGCTGCTGAAGACCGACCGTTCCGAGGATGGAGACCTCACCGCGGCCACCGCCGACATGGAGGCGATGAAGGGCAAGACGTCGGTCGCGAGCTCGGCCATCGCCGGCAGCACCGCCACCTCCGGCTCGATCTCCACCATCGTGTTCGCGTGTGACGCGGGGATGGGGTCGTCGGCCATGGGGGCCTCCGTGCTCCGCAAGAAGGTCCATGCCGCGGGCTTCGAGGACGTGACCGTCGTCAACAAGGCGATCGCCAACCTGACCGACGACGTGGACGTGGTGGTCACCCACCAGGACCTCACGGCGCGGGCAGAGCAGCGGACGCCATCGGCGGTCCACGTGTCGGTGGACAACTTCATGAGCAGTCCCAAGTACGACGAGATCGTCGAGCTGGTCCGCGAACGCAACAGCGTCACGAGCTAGGAGGTCACCGGTGAGTTCAGAGGTGTTGTCGGAAGAATCGATCGTGCTCTCGGGCACGGCCCGGACCCGTGACGACGCGATCACCGAGGCGGGTCGGTTGTTGGTCGCCGCAGGAGCGGTCGACGACTCCTACGTCGAGGCGATGCACGAACGGGAGAAGTCGGTGTCCACCTTCATGGGCAACGGCCTCGCCATCCCGCACGGCACCAACGAGGCCAAGCCGACGATCCGGCGTACCGCGATCTCGTTCGTGCGGTACGCCGAGCCGGTCGACTGGAACGGTCAGCCGGCAGAGTTCGTGGTCGGGATCGCGGGTGCGGGTGACGACCACCTGACGGTGCTGTCCGCCCTGGCGGGCATCTTCACCGACGACGCCGCGATCGAGCGGCTGCGCTCGGCTGGCGCCCCGGCCGACGTGCTGGCGGCGCTCGCCGAGGTGAGTGCCTGACGCGCTACCCAGAAGAACGGCGGTCTCGACGGGCATGTTCCCGGCGGGGCCGCCGTCTGGCGTTGCAGGTCAGGCGCGCTCGACGGTGACGGGTACGCCGTTGAGCGCGGCGTTGCCGGAGAGGTCGAGCCGTTCGGGGTCGGTGAGGTCGTTGATCGAGACGCCCACGACCCCGGACGCGCCGGCCATCCGGGTGCCCGGCAGCTGGTGGCCGTACCCGTGGGGGAGCGAGACCACGCCCGGCATCATGTCGTCGGTCGCCGCGACCTCCACCTCGACCTGCCCGACCCGTGAGGCGATCCGGACCCGGCTGCCGTCGGTGATGCCGCGCTCGTCGAGGTCGTCGGGGTGCATCAGCAGCTGGTGCCGAGCGCGACCGCGGGTGAGCCGCTCCACGTTGTGCATCCAGGAGTTGTTGTCCCGCTGGTGGCGACGCCCGATCAGGAGCAGTCCGTCGGCCGGGTGTGCGAGCTCGCTCCTGACCCGGTCGAGGTCGGCCAGGATCACCTCCTGCGCCAGGTCGATCCGCTTGGTCGGCGTCCGCAGCCGGTCGGGCAGCGTCGGTCGCAGCGGTCCCAGGTCGACGCCCTCGGGGTGGGCGCGCAGCTCGCTGATGGTGGTCTTCCGGCCGCGACGCAGCAGCATGCCGATGATGAAGGTGGGACTGACTCCCAGCCGCAGTCGCTGCCGGAGCCGGGTCCGCCGCGGCGGCCGGTGGTCCAGGCGCGCGGTGATGCGCGGGGCGAGGTCGCGGAAGATCTCCCAGTCGTGCCGGGCTCCGCGCGGCTTGTCGAAGACCGCAGGCGTGAACCGGGCGGTGTTCCGGACCGCCAGCCCCTGGAACACGATGTCGTAGTGGTCCCGCTCGAGGATCGTGGTCGGGGGCAGGATCACGTCGGCGTGCCGCGTGGTCTCGTTGACGTAGATGTCGACGGCCGCCATGAAGTCGAGCGAGTCGAAGGCATCGGCGAGCCGCTTGCCGTCCGGCGTCGACAGCACCGGGTTGCCCGCCACCGTCAGCACCGCGCGGATCTGGCCCTCGCCCGGCGTCTCGATCTCCTCGGCGAACACCGACACGGGCAGCTCGCCGCCGTACTCCGGGGCGTCGCGTACGCGGCTGCGGTAGAGGTCGAAGTGGCCGCGCCCGATCAGCCCGGTCGTGACGAAGTCGATGGCGGGTTCGGTGAACAGCACCCCGCCCTCGCGGTCGAGGTTGCCGGTCAGTGCGTTGAGACAGGCGACCGCCCACTGGCAGACCGAGCCGAAACCCTGCGTGGAGAGCCCCAGTCGGCCGTACGCCGCGGCGCCGTCGGCCTCGGCCAGCTCCCGGGTGAGGCGACGGATGGTGTCGGCCGGGATCCCGCTGATGCGTGCCGCGTGCTCGGGGGTGAAGTCGGAGACGGCATCACGGACCCGCTCGACGCCGTCGACGTACGCCGCCGGGCGGACCGCGCCGTCGATCTCGAAGAGCGCGTGCAGCATGGCGAGCAGCACCACGGCATCGGTGCCGGGACGCACGAAGACGTGCTCGTCGGCGACCCGCGCGGTCTCGGTGCGGCGCGGGTCGACCACGACCATCCGGCCGCCTCGGGCCTTGAGGTCGCGGACTCGCTGGGGGAAGTCGGGCGCGGTCATCAGCGAACCGTTGGACGCCATCGGGTTGGCGCCGAAGACCAGGAAGAAGCTGGTCCGGTCGAGGTCGCTGATCGGGATCATCAGCTGGTGGCCGAACAGCAGCGACGCCACGAACTGGTGCGGGATCTGGTCGACCGAGCTCGCACTGAACCGGTTGCGGGTGCGTAGTGCCTTCACCATCGCGGTGCCGTGGGTGGCGAAGCCGAGCGAGTGGGCGTTCGGGTTACCGAGATAGACGCCGACAGCGTTGCGACCGTGTCGGTTGATGGCCTCGGCGATCCCGTCGGCGACCAGGTCGAGGGCCTCCCTCCACCCGATCTCGGTCCACTCGCCGGTGGCCCGGTCGCGGCGTACGGGACGGCGGAGCCGGTCGGGATCGTCGTGGAGGTCGCCGATCGAGACGCCCTTGGGGCAGATGTGACCGCGCGAGAGCGGATCGGCAGGACTGCCGCGGACCCCGGTCACACGGTCCCCGTCGAGGGTGAGCTCGAGGCCGCAGATCGCTTCGCAGATGTTGCAGACGCCGAGCCTGGTCTCCGTCACGTCCGGCATCGTCGCACGATCAGGTACCCGGACGGGCCTCACCCATCGGGGTGAGGGCCCGCGTGGGGCGTGTGCGGGAAGCGGGGGAGTGGCCTAGCCTGCGCGGGGAGTCGGCCACCTCGGCCGACCGAATGAAAGGGGCACGACCATGGGATACGGAGGAGGCATCGGCCTCATCGTGATCGGGTTGATCCTGGCGCTGGGCGTCAACGAGGAGACCGTCGGCCCGGTCAACGTAGGCCTCATCGGCTGGATCCTGACCTTGGGCGGCGTCGTGCTGCTCGTGCTCGCGATCGCGCAGAACAACAGCAAGCGCTCGCACACGACGACGGCGACCACCACGCACGCCGACGGCACGCAGACCACCCAGCAGCGCAGCACCGAGCAGGACCCGCCGCCGGCGATCTGACATCACCGGACGGGTCGGTCAGGCGGTCCAGGCCGCCAGGCCGGCCCGGCATGCGGCGGCGAACTCTCGTTCGCGCCGCCATCGCCGACGCAGGGTCGGGGCGCCGACCGGGCGCGGGGGACCGGGCGGCGCCTGTGCCGTGATCTCACCCTCGACCACTGACACCTGGGCTTCCCAGGGCAGCCAGTCCTCCAGGTCGGGGAAGGTCGCATCCTGACCGTGGAGCAGCCCCGGTCCCGGCGCTGGTGAGGGTCCCCATGACGCCGCTACCCGGCCGTCCGCCAGGCGCGCGCCTCCGGTGACCGGGCGCCCGTCCGTGGCCGTCACGAGCAACACGTCCTGGGGGTCGGCCGACCCGGCGGGGGCCGCGAGCTCCGCCACCGGGTCGAGCTGCAGGATCAGCCGCGGCAGGTACCACCAGTGCTCACGGCAGAGCATGGGGGAGTCGGCGTACCGGCGTGCCGGTGGATAGCGGCGCAGCTCCTGGTCCAGCAGCTCGGCCACGAAGAGGTCGCCGTCGACGTCCTCGACCAGCCGACTCGTGCACCGCCAGGCAGCGGGGCGCCAGCCTGAGGCGGTGTTGCGGGGCTCCCGCACCACCAGGTCCACGACCTCGGCACCGGCCAGCGCGAGCGCCTGGTCGACGCGGTCGAACGTGAAGGCGACCGCCACCTCGTCGCCGCGCAGCAGCGGGATCACGCCGATCGCCCGCGGCGCACCCTGCGGATCGACCCAGGCGACCTCCGCCAGGGACGCGGAGTTGACCGTGCGTACGGCGGTGCTCCGGCTGTCGGTCACGGCGGGCAGCGTAGGACACCGGGGCCGCCAGCTCGGTCACGGGACGGCCGAGCGGTTGCGGTGAGGTGTGACCGCAGCCACACTGTCCGGTGCTGCTGTTGTCGACTCTCGGGAGTGGATTCCGTGCCTGCCATCATCATCGCCGCCCTCGTCGGGGTCCTCTTCTTCCTGGGCTACCGGTACTACTCGCGGTACCTCGCCGACAAGGTCTACGCCCTCGACCCGGCCTTCGTCACGCCCGCCCACCGGTTCGCTGACGGGATCGACTTCGTGCCCACCAACAAGCACGTGGTCTTCGGACACCACTTCACCTCGGTGGCCGGGGCGGCGCCGATCGTGGGCCCCGCGATCGCGGTCTTCTGGGGGTGGGGGCCGGCCTTGTTGTGGATCGTGGTCGGCACCATCTTCGCCGCCGGCGTCCACGACTTCGGCTCGCTCGCCGTCTCGGTGCGCCACCGGGCCCGCAACATCGGCAGCATCGCCAAGGACGTCATCAGTGCCCGGGCCCGCACCCTGTTCCTGGTCATCATCTTCTTCCTGCTGACCCTGGTGAACGCGGTGTTCGCGGTCGTCATCGGCAACCTGTTCGTGGCCAACCCGGGCGCGGTGATCCCGATCTTCGTGGAGATCCCGCTGGCGATCGTGATCGGCCAGTACATCTACAAGACCCGCTCGGCGGCCCTGGTGCCCTCGATCGTCGGCGTGATCGGCCTCTACCTGCTGATCCTGGTGGGCCAGGAAGTGCCCATCGACATCACCGGCCTCGCCACCGCGCTCGGTTTCGAGAACCCCCGCAACCTGTGGGTGATCATCTTGTTCGCCTACGCGTTCATCGCCTCGCGGCTGCCGGTCTGGATGCTGCTCCAGCCCCGCGACTACATCAACTCCCACCAGCTCTTCATCGCCCTGGGGGTGATCGGGCTGGGCATGCTCGTGGGCTGGAACACGATCGTCGCGCCGGTCGTCAACGACGTCCCGGACGACTCGCCCTCGATGTTCCCGTTCCTGTTCATCACGATCGCGTGCGGTGCGATCTCGGGCTTCCACTCCCTGGTCTCCTCCGGCACCACGGCCAAGCAGATCGACAAGGAGACCGACAGCCGGTACGTCGGCTACATGGGAGCGGTCGGCGAGGGCGCACTGGCCATGGGCGCGGTGCTCGCCGTCTGCGCCGGCGTGGTGGCGACCCGAGCCGACTGGGATGCCCTCTACCCCGACTTCACGACCGCGTCGGGCGGCGCGGTCGGCAACTTCGTCGGCGGCGTGGCCGTGTTCGCCAACAACCTGGGTGTACCGCTGCAGCTCGGCTCGATCTTCGCCGCGGTCGTCGTGATCAGCTTCGCCGCGACCACCATGGACACCGGCGTCCGGTTGCAGCGCTACGTGGTGCAGGAGATCTCCGAGGTGGTCGGCTGGAAGGCGGGCGCGCGGAACCTGACGCTCGCCGGCCTGATCGCGGTCGCCGTACCGCTGGCGATGGCGCTGCTCCCGGGCGGCGGCGAGGCCGGCTACACCTTCGGGGTGCTCTGGCAGCTCTTCGGCACGACCAACCAGCTCACGGCGGGCCTCGCGCTCACCGTGGTCGCGGTGTGGGTGGTCCGCAAGGGGCGCAACCCGATCGCGGTGCTGGTGCCGCTGGTGTTCTTGCTGGTGATGACCACCTGGGCACTGCTGGTCAACCTGCGGAACTTCGTCGACGCGGGGGAGTGGGTGCTGGCCCCGCTCGACGCGATCATCCTGGTGCTCGCCTTGTGGCTGATCGTCGAGGCGGTCATGGTGATGCGCCGCATCCGCGGCGGCGACCTGGGACCCGACACGGAGGACCACGACTCGGTCGCCGAGACGACCCACGACCTGCCGCGCCGCGGCACGTCCTGATCGGGGAGATGGCCACGCCCACCCATCACGTCGTCCTCATCCGGCCCTGGGTCGACGCCCACGGCGGGAGCGGGTGCTGCGCGGGCGACACCCGCGACGCGCTCGCCCTGGATGCCCCGGTGTGCCGGTCGGGGGAGCAACCTCACGCGATCCGCGTCGTCGCGCGGGCCTACACCCAGCTGTGCGAGGAGCTTCCCGAGGTCGACGTCCAGATCGTCTCGGCCGGCAACACCGCCTACCTGCTGCCGACGGTGCTGCGGTCGGCGTACCGCCGTGACGGACTGCGGGGCGCCCTGCGCCGTGCGAACCAGGCCACCCGCCCCGGGGCGCTGCTGGTGGACGGGACGTATGTCGGCGACGTCGTGGAGCTCGGCCCGGACGCCGTCGTGGAGACGGTGCGGTCGCGGCTGGCGGCGGCAGACGGCTGATGTCGGTCCCACGCTGCGCCGGTTTGGGTGCCCGGTCACGGCGCTGATAATCTCTCACGGTTGCCGTCTAACGGCCGCGGATCCAGAGTGCCCGGGTGAACAGGCCCCGGCGCGCCGCGCAACGAGAGAACCGAAGGAGCCTTCATGTCAATTGGTACCGACGCGGAGACCAAGAAGAAGATCATCGCCGAGTACGCCACCAATGAGGGCGACACCGGTTCCCCTGAGGTGCAGGTCGCTCTCCTGAGCTACCGCATCAGCCACCTCACCGAGCACCTCAAGAGCCACAAGCACGACCACCACAGCCGCCGCGGCCTGCTGCTGCTCGTCGGCCAGCGCCGTCGGCTGCTGAACTACCTGCGCGACACCGAGATCGAGCGTTACCGCTCGCTGGTCGAGCGCCTCGGTCTGCGCCGCTGAATGCGAAGGAGGGTCCGTCCTGCGGGCCCTCCTGTCACATTTCCGGACCGTTCCGGGAACGCTTGATCCACAACTGAACACGCCATCCATCCAAGGAGCGATCCGCTACGCCGGCCCGGTCCTCGGTAGTGGCTCTCAGGACGCCGTCCGGCGCCGCTGCGGGCCTCGATCGAAGACCGGCCTCCCAGAATTGCTGGGCCCGCGGGTCCAAGTGGCTGAGATCGCTCCGCGAAGAGAAAGCAGAGCCCCACCTCATGCAAGGCTCAGAACCCATCATTTCCGCCGTCGAGACCGTTCTCGACAACGGCAAGTTCGGCACCCGCACGATCAAGTTCGAGACCGGGCTGCTGGCCCGCCAGGCCGCCGGTTCGGTGACCGCCTACCTCGACGACGACACGATGCTGCTCTCGGCGACCACCGCCGGCAAGCACCCCAAGGACCACTTCGACTTCTTCCCGCTGACGATCGACGTCGAGGAGCGGATGTACGCCGCGGGCCAGATCCCCGGCTCCTTCTTCCGCTCCGAGGGTCGTCCCGGTGAGGACGCGATCCTCACCTGCCGCCTGATCGACCGGCCGCTGCGCCCCACGTTCAAGAAGGGCCTGCGCAACGAGGTCCAGGTCGTCATCACGGTGATGGCGCTCGACCCCGACGCGCCGTACGACGTCCTCGCGATCAACGCCGCGTCGCTCTCCACCCAGCTCTCCGGCCTGCCGTTCTCCGGCCCGGTCGGCGGCGTCCGCGTCGCCCTCATCGAGGGCCAGTGGGTCGCCTTCCCGTCGCACAGCCAGCTCGAGAACGCCGTCTTCGACATGGTCGTCGCCGGTCGCGTCACCGAGACCGGTGACGTCGCGATCATGATGGTCGAGGCCGAGGCGCCCGAGCAGTCGTGGAACCTCATCCAGGGCGGCGTCCAGGCGCCGACCGAGGAGATCGTGGCCAGCGGCCTCGACGCTGCCAAGCCGTTCATCAAGCAGCTGGTCGAGGCTCAGGTCGAGCTCGCCAACGTGGCCGCCAAGCCGGTCCAGGAGTTCCCGGTCTTCCTCGACTTCGAGGACGACGCCTACGCCGCCGTCGAGTCCGCCGCGAAGGCCGACCTGGCCAGCGCGATGACGATCGCCGACAAGCAGGAGCGCGAGACCCGCACGGACGAGATCAAGGTGGCCGTGCTCGACAAGCTCGCCGGCGACTTCGAGGGCCGCGAGAAGGAGATCGGCGCGGCGTTCCGCGCGGTCAACAAGAACCTCGTGCGCGAGCGGGTGCTGCGCGACAAGGTCCGCATCGACGGTCGCGGCCTGGCCGACATCCGGCCGCTGCACGCCGAGGTCGGCGTCATCCCGCGCGTCCACGGCTCGGCGCTGTTCGAGCGCGGCGAGACCCAGATCCTGGGCGTCACCACCCTCGACATGCTCAAGCTGGAGCAGCAGCTCGACTCCCTCTCCCCGGAGAAGAAGCGCCGCTACATGCACAAGTACGTCTTCCCGCCGTTCTCCACCGGTGAGACCGGCCGCGTCGGCTCGCCGAAGCGTCGCGAGGTCGGCCACGGAGCGCTCGCCCGCCGCGCGCTGCTGCCGGTGCTGCCCTCCCGTGAGGAGTTCCCCTACGCGATCCGTCAGCTCTCCGAGGCGATGGGCTCCAACGGCTCCACCTCGATGGGCTCGGTCTGCGCCTCGACGATGTCGCTGCTGCAGGCCGGTGTCCCGCTGAAGGCGTCCGTGGCCGGTATCGCCATGGGCCTGATCTCCGGTGAGGTCGACGGCAAGACGCAGTACGTCGCGCTGACCGACATCCTCGGTGCCGAGGACGCGTTCGGCGACATGGACTTCAAGGTCGCCGGCACCAAGGAGTTCGTCACCGCGCTCCAGCTCGACACCAAGCTCGACGGCATCCCGGCCGAGGTCCTCGCCTCCGCGCTGACCCAGGCCAAGGAAGCCCGCCTCGCGATCCTCGAGGTGATGGCCGAGGCGATCGACGCTCCCGAGGAGATGTCGTCCTACGCCCCGCGGATCATCACGATCCAGGTCCCGGTCGACAAGATCGGCGAGGTCATCGGCCCCAAGGGCAAGATCATCAACCAGATCCAGGAAGACACGGGCGCGACCCTGTCGATCGAGGACGACGGCACGGTCTACATCGGCGCGACCAGTGGCGAGGCGGCCGAGGCTGCCAAGAACGCCGTCAACGCGATCGCCAACCCGACCATGCCCGAGGTCGGCGAGCGCTACCTCGGCACGGTCGTGAAGACGACCAACTTCGGTGCGTTCGTCTCGTTGATGCCCGGCAAGGACGGCCTGCTCCACATCAGCAAGCTGCGTGCCCTCGCCGGTGGCAAGCGGGTCGACGCGGTCGAGGACGTCGTGTCCGTCGGCCAGAAGATCCAGGTCGAGATCGGTGAGATCGACGACCGCGGCAAGCTGTCGCTGGTCCCGGTCGTCGAGGACGGCGCCGAGGGCGTCGACGAGGAAGGCTCGGACGAGTCCGAGTGACCTCTCGCTCCATGCGGACGACCGGCCGGCAGCTCCACGCTGCTGGCCGGTTGTCCGTTGACCAGCGCATCGGTGGCACGCGCACGCTCGAGACCGTGCGGTCGGCCGACGGCCAGGTGACCTCGCGCGTCCGGCGTACGGTCCTGCCCGGAGGGCTGCGAGTCATCACCGAGCAGCTGGCCGGTGTCCGGTCCGCCAGCGTCGGTGTGTGGGTCGGGGTCGGCTCGCGCGACGAGACGCCCACCCTCCACGGCTGCTCACACTTCCTCGAGCACCTGCTCTTCAAGGGCACCCGCTCGCGCAGTGCGATGGACATCTCCGTCGAGCTCGACGCCGTCGGCGGGGAGTTCAACGCGTTCACCGCCAAGGAGTACACCTGCTTCCACGCGCGGGTCCTGGACCAGGACCTGCCGCTGGCGGTCGACGTGCTCGGCGACATGGTCACCGACTCGTTGCTGCACCCCGACGACGTCGAGGCCGAGCGCGATGTGATCCTCGACGAGATCGCCATGCACGACGACGACCCCGACGACGTGGTGCACAACCTCTTCGCCACCCAGGCGTGGGGCGACAGCCCGCTGGGGCGCCCGATCGCCGGCACCACCGCGTCGGTCGCATCGCTCTCGCGCGACCAGATCGCGCGGTTCCACCGACGCCACTACCGGCCGGCCAACATGGTCGTCGCCGCGGCCGGCAACCTCGACCACACCGCCGTCGTCCGGCTGGTCCGGTCGTCGTTCGGCCGCAACGGCTTCCTGTCGCGCGACGAGGTGCCCGTCGTGCCCCGGGCGACCAGCCGGGTGCGCAAGGTCCATCCCGGGTCCAGCGCCCTCACCCGACCGTTCGAACAGGTCAACCTGGTGCTCGGCGTCAACGGCGTCACCCGTCACGACGAACGCCGCTACGCCCTCGGCGTCCTCAACACCGCCCTGGGCGGCGGGACGTCGTCTCGGCTGTTCCAGGAGGTCCGCGAACGACGGGGCCTGGCCTACAGCGTCTTCAGCTTCGCCTCCCACCACCACGACGCCGGCCTGGTCGGCGTCTCGGTCGGATGCCTGCCCCACCGGCTCGACGAGGTCCTCGCGACCGTCCGCGCCGAGCTCGCGCGCGTCGCGGAGGAGGGGATCAGCGACGACGAGCTGGAACGCGGCAAGGGTCAGCTCCGCGGCGGGATCGTGCTCGGCCTCGAGGACTCCGGCGCACGCATGTCGCGCCTGGGCAAGGCCGACCTCGTCTACGACGAGCTGCTGCCGATCGACGAGGTCATCGCCCGCATCGACGCCGTCACCGGTGACGACGTCCGCGCCGTCGCCGCCACGCTCTTCACCCAGCCCGAGATCCTCGCCGTCACCGGTCCTGTGCCGTCGTCTTCCTGACGCGAGCTCGCGTTCAGCGCTTGGCGACCAGGGCGATGACCGGGGGAGCCTTCTGCTCGACCACGGAGACCCGGAACCCGGCGCGGGTGAGGGAGTCGGAGGCCTTCTTCACGATCGTCGGGATCAGCTCGGGCTGCGTGGCCTCGAAGAACAGGTAGAAGGCGCCGCCGGGGACGAGCCGCTCGTGGATCAGCGCCAGCTCGTCGCGGCAGTCGCGCACCCAGAACAGGTTCACGTTGAAGGCGAACACCTTGGTGAGCCGCTTGACCGGGACCCGGAGCGTGGCGAGGTCGATCTGCCGGACCGTGAGCCGGCCGGACTCGACGTGGGGCGCACACCGGCGCTTCGTGCGGTCGACACCGGACTCGGAACGGTCGATGGCGAACAGTTTTCCGGTCTGCAGCCGCTGGCAGATCAGCTCAGCGGCGTACCCCGGACCGCACCCGATCTCGAGCACGTTGTCGTTGGGCTGCACGTCGATGAGGTCGACCGCCCACCTGATCCGAGCGGGGATCTGCTGCGTGGCCATGGGGCAAGACTGCCACTACCGGGCTCCGGAGTCAGTGACACCCCGGTCGACGCCGCTCGGTTAGGTTGGGTCCGTGAGCCAGAAGCTGAAGGTGGGAGTGCTCGGGGCGCTCGGAAAAGTGGGTGCCGAGGTGTGCCGCGCCGTCGATGCCGCACCCGATGCAGAGCTGGTCGCCCGGGTCGACGCAGGTGACTCGCTGGAGGACCTGGTGGCCGCCGGGGCACAGGCCGTCGTCGACTTCACCCACCCCGACGTGGTGATGGACAACCTGCAGTTCTGCATCAGCCACGGCATCCATGCCGTGGTCGGCACGACCGGGTTCGACGACGACCGGCTGGCGACGGTGCGCGGCTGGCTGGCCGAGGCGCCCGAGGTGGGGGTGCTGATCGCCCCCAACTTCTCCGTGGGCGCCGTGCTGATGATGCGTTTCGCCGCTGCCGCAGCGCCGTTCTTCGAGTCGGTGGAGATCGTGGAGCTCCACCACCCCGACAAGGCGGACGCACCCTCCGGGACCGCCCGCCGTACGGCGGAGCTCGTCGCCGCCGCGCGAGCGGAGGCCGACGCGGGGCCGGTGCCGGACGCGACCTCGACCTCGCTCGACGGCGCCCGCGGGGCCGACGTGTCCGGGGTCCGGGTCCACTCCGTGCGAGCCCGCGGGCTGGTCGCCCACCAGGAGGTGGTTCTCGGCGGGCTGGGGGAGACGCTGACGATCCGCCACGACTCCATGGACCGCGCCTCGTTCACCCCCGGCGTGATGACCGCGCTGCGCGCGATCAGCGACCACCCCGGCCTCACGGTCGGCCTGGAGCACGTCCTCGGGCTGGACTAGGCCGCTACCGGCCGGCTGGGTCGCGGTTTCCCCGCTCAGGCGGGGAACCAGTGACCTGACGGGGCAAATTTCCCCCGCGAAGTCACAGACTCGCCCACGCACATCCGCGTCAGAGCAGCCGGATCGCGGCGGCCACCAGCGCCGCCCCGAACACCACCACCAGGAACGGTGCTCGGAGGAGCAGCAGCGCGAACGCGGCGGCCAGGCCGGCGAGGCGGGCGTCGAGGACCAGCGCCTGGCCGGATGCGAAGACCTGGACGGCGACCAGCGCCGCGAGCAACGCGACCGGGATGAAGTCGGCGACGCGCTCGATGACCGGATGCTCGACGAACCGGGCGGGGATCGAGAGCCCGGCCAGCTTGAGCAGGTAGCAGCCGATGCCGGCGAAGATCACGGCCAGCCAGAGGCTCATCGCGGCGGCTCCGGGATCTCGGTCGGGTCGGGTCGGCGGGAGAGGACGCCGGCGAGCAGGGCGATGCCGCCAGCGGCCAGCACGGGTACGCCGGCGGCGGTGATCGGCACCAGGCCGAGCGCGACCGCGGCGGCGAGTGCGGCGATCGCCTGGTTGGTCCGGTCGGCGAGCCGCGGCCACACCAACGCCAGGAAGGCAGCCCCGACCGCGGCGTCGAGGCCGTAGGTGCGGGGGTCGCCGAGGGCCTCACCCGCGACCGCGCCCAGCAGCGTGAACAGGTTCCAGAGCACGAAGATCGACAGCCCGGTCGTCAGGAACCCGACCCGCGCCAGCGACCGGGTCGGACGGGTGACCGCCATCGCCGTCGACTCGTCGATCAGGACGTGCGCGGTGGCCGCGCGGCGGACACCTGTCCAGCCGAGCAAGGGGCCGACCTTCAGGCCGTAGAGGGTGTTGCGCGACCCGAGCAGCAGCGCCGTGAAGCCCGCGGCCACCGGCGTACCTCCCGCAGCGAGGACGCCCACCAGCGCGAACTGGCTGGCGCCGGTGAACATGACCAGGGACAGGACACAGGTCTGCGCGACCGACAGGCCGGACGCGACGGCGACCGCGCCGAAGGAGGTGCCGTAGAGACCGGTGGCAATGCCGACGCCCAGGCTGTCGCGGATGACCGCGGACCGGTCCGGGGTCGAGCTCAAGCTCGTGGACGCGTACGCCGGAAGTCGTGGACCAGCAGGAAGGCGAGCAGGCCGCCGGCACCGATGCCGACACCGAAGCCGTCGAGGGGGAGATCCTGGCGCCCAGCGAGCCAGACCCCGGTGGCCAGGCTCAGCAGCAGGACCAGGCCTGCGATCAGCAGTCGGTGGAGCGCAGGCAGCGGACCCATGTCCCCATCGTGTCCCACCACCGCCAGAAATCAAGTGGGATATGACCGGGTGGCGGGAAATCAGGTACCGATGTCGGTGTGCAGCCGGACCTGCTTGACCGTCGTGGTGCCGGTGCCGTCCAGGTCGAGCTCGCGGTGGGCCGTGTCGGGGGCCCAACCGGCGCTGTCGAGGAAGCCACGCAGCGCGTCATCGGTCGCGATCGCCCAGAGCACCGCTCGCCGGAACCGGTCGGCGGCCATCGTCTCGACCGTCGCCTGCAGCAGCCGGGAGCCGTGGCCGAGGCGGCGCTCGCCCGGGTCGACGGTGAACTCCATCAGCTCGGCGTCCACGACCGGATCGGTGTCGGGGTCGGTGGCGGGGGAGGTGATCGCGAAGCCGACGACCCGGTTCCGCTCCAGGGCGACCAGCACCCGGATCCGGGCGTCGGCGGGACGGGTGAGCGCCTGGCGCCAGGCCGTCTCCGCCGCCTCGGGATCGGCGCCGAGGGCATCGGCCGGCAGCAGGTCGCCGAGGTCGTGCTCGCGCACCCGGAGCTGGAGCCGGGCGATCGCCGGGGCGTCGTCGGCCCAGGCCACCCGGCAGGACACGTCGGCGGTGGGGCTGCTCATGCGGGTCATCCTGACACCCCGGAACGTGTTACATCGATCCGGCGGTGAGGCTGGAACGTGTAACAACCAATGGTACCCTCGCGGTGTGTACGGCAACGACTTCCAGGCCCCCGGTCAGCAGCCCCGTCCGACCTCCGTGACGGCCGACGAACCCGCCTCCTTCGTGGCGCTGCTCGCCGACGAGGGTCGCGTCGAACCTCGCGACGAGATGCCCGAGGCCTACCGCAAGACGCTGGTCCGCCAGATCGCCCAGCACGCCCACTCCGAGATCATCGGGATGCAGCCGGAGGGCAACTGGATCAGCCGTGCCCCGAGCCTGCGCCGCAAGGCGATCTTGATGGCCAAGGTGCAGGACGAGGCCGGCCACGGTCTCTACCTGTACGCCGCCGCCGAGACCCTCGGCGCCGACCGCGCCGACCTGCTCGACGCGTTGCACACCGGCCGCCAGAAGTACTCCTCGATCTTCAACTACCCGACCCTCACCTGGGCCGACATGGGCGCGATCGGCTGGCTGGTCGACGGTGCCGCGATCGTCAACCAGGTGCCGCTGTGCCGCTGCTCCTACGGCCCCTACGCCCGCGCCATGGTCCGGGTCTGCAAGGAGGAGTCCTTCCACCAGCGGCAGGGCTTCGAGATCCTCCACCACCTCTCCCACGGCACGTCGGCGCAGAAGACGATGGCGCAGGACGCCGTCGACCGGTACTGGTGGCCGTCGCTGATGATGTTCGGCCCGCCCGACGACGACTCGCCGAACTCCGCGCAGTCGATGGCGTGGGGCATCAAGCGGTTCAGCAACGACGACCTGCGCCAGCGGTTCGTCGACATGACCGTCCCGCAGGCCGAGGCGCTCGGCCTGACGCTCCCCGACCCGGAGATCCGGTGGAACGAGGAGCGCGGCCACTACGACTTCGGCGAGGTCGACTTCACCGAGCTGTTCGAGGTCATCAAGGGCAACGGCCCGTGCAACGAGGAGCGGATGGCCCACCGGGTCGCCGCGCACGAGAACGGCCGCTGGGCCCGCGATGCCGCGTCGGCGTACGCCGCGAAGCGGGCGGCGCGGACCGAGGGCGCGGCATGAGCGGCACCGAGTGGCCGCTCTGGGAGGTCTTCGTGCGCTCGCGCCGGGGCCTCTCCCACGTCCATGCCGGCTCGCTGCACGCACCGGACGCCGAGATGGCGCTGCGCAACGCCCGCGACGTCTACACCCGTCGCGAGGAGGGCGTCTCGCTCTGGGTGGTTCCCTCCGCGGCCATCGAGGCCAGCACCCCGGACGAGCGCGACTCGTTCTTCGACCCGGCGGCCGACAAGATCTACCGGCACCCGACGTTCTACGACGTCCCCGAAGGAGTCGAGCACCTGTGATCACCGATCCCGGGGCAGAGCGGCAGGCCAACCAGCTGTTCGACTACACCCTCGCCCTCGCCGACGACGCACTGGTCTCGGCGCAGCGGATGGGCTGGTGGATCAGCCGCGCGCCGCAGCTCGAGGAGGACCTGGCGCTGGCCAACATCGGCCTCGACCAGCTCGGCCAGGCCCGGACCCTGCTCGCGTACGCCGGTGAGGTCGAGGGAGCCGGCCGCGGTGAGGACGACCTCGCCTACCTGCGCGACGAGCGCGACTTCCGCAACGTCCACCTCGTCGAGCGTGACCAGTCCGACTTCGGGGTCGCCATGGCGCGGCTGCTGCTGTTCAGTGCCTGGCAGGCCGAGCTCTACGGCGCCCTGCGCACCAGCGCCGACGCCACCCTGGCCGGCGTGGCGGGCAAGGCCGTCAAGGAGGTCGCCTACCACCTCGACCATGCCCGGCAGTGGGTGCTGCGGCTCGGTGACGGCACCGAGGAGTCCCACGAGCGGATGCAGGCCGCCCTCGACGCCGAGTGGCGCTACCTGGCAGAACTGTTCGACAACGAGTGGCTCGACCGCGACCTGGTCGACGCCGGGGTCGCGATCGATCCCGCGCGCCTCCGCGACGCCGTGCTGGCCCGGATCGAGCCGGTGGTGACCGAGGCGACGCTCGTCGTGCCCGAGGTCGCGCCCGCCACCGGCGGCGGACGTCGTGGCCTCCACACCGAGCAGATGGGCTACCTGCTCGCCGAGATGCAGCACCTCACCCGCTCCCACCCGGGGGCGACATGGTGACCCCCACCCGGACCCGGGCCTGGGACGTGGCCGCCACCGTGCTCGACCCGGAGCTGCCGGTCGTGACCATCGAGGACCTCGGCATCCTGCGCGACGTCGCCGAGGACGACCAGGGCCGCGTGCACGTGCAGATCACTCCGACGTACTCCGGCTGCCCCGCCATGGAGACCATCCGCGTCGACCTGGTCGACGCGTTGCTGGGTGCCGGCTACCAGCAGGTCGCGGTGGAGTTCGTGCTCTCGCCGGCGTGGACCACCGACTGGCTGACCGACGAGGCCCGGGCCAAGCTCGAGGCGTACGGCGTGGCGCCCCCCGCGACCCACGTCGCCGACGGACCCGTGGCGTTGTCGCTGAGCGTGCGGTGCCCGCAGTGCGGCAGCCTCGACACCCGCGAGTCGAGCCGGTTCGGCTCCACGGCCTGCAAGTCGCTGTGGGTGTGCCAGGCGTGCCGCGAGCCCTTCGACCACTTCAAGAGCCTGTGAGCGGGCACGCCGCGCTCCACCCGCTGCGGGTGGCGGCCATCGACGAGCTCACCGAGGACTCGGTCGCGATCACCTTCGACGTGCCCGAGGACCTGCGCGACGCCTACGCGTTCCGCCACGGCCAGCACCTCTCGATCCGCGGCGGCGACGACGTACGCCGCAGCTTCTCCATCTGCACCCCGCCGTCGTCCGGTGTGCTCCGGATCGGCGTGAAGCGGCTGCCCGGTGGCGCCTTCTCCGACGGCGTGATCGAGTCACTGCGCGTCGGCGACGAGCTCGAGGTCATGACCCCGGCCGGCCGGTTCACCACCGACCTCGACCCCACTGCCGCGAAGCGCTACGTCGCGGTCGCCGCCGGGTCCGGCATCACGCCGGTGCTGTCCATCGTCGCCGCACTGCTGGAGGGCGAGCCGGCCTCACACGTCACCCTCGTCTACGCCAACCGCACCAGCCGCTCGGTGATGTTCCTCGACGAGGTGCACGACCTCAAGGACCGGTTCCCCGAGCGGCTGCAGATCCTGCACGTGCTCTCCCGCGAGCGCCAGGACGTCGAGCTGCTCTCGGGTCGCCTCGACGCCGACCGGTTCCGCGCCGTGGTCGAGGCGTTCGGGCTCGGCGACGCCGACGACTGGTTCCTGTGCGGTCCCCAGCAGCTCGTGACCGAGCTGCGCGGCGCGCTGACCGACCTGGGCGCCGCCCGGGTCCACACCGAGCTGTTCCACGCCGACCCGACGCCGCGAGCGCCCGTCGCCGCACTCGAGGACGGCGCCGACGGCGCGGCCCAGGTGACGATCCGGCTCGATCGTCGCGCCAACGACTTCGCGCTGCGCCCCGACGGTCCCTCGGTGCTCGAGGCGGCGCTCGCCGTACGCTCCGACCTGCCGTTCGCCTGCAAGGGCGGCGTCTGCGGGACCTGTCGCGCCAAGCTGGTCGAGGGCACGGTGCAGATGGACGTCAACTACGCGCTGGAGCCCGAGGAGGTCGAGCGCGGCTACGTCCTCACCTGTCAGTCCCACCCGACCTCGGCCCGGGTCGTCGTCGACTACGACGCCTGACCTGACCTGACCTGACCTGATCTCGGGCCGAGTCGGCTCGTTCCTGCACTCGGAATGCGCCGAGTCGGCGTGAATTCACGCCGACTCGGCAGCTCCAGCATGCAGAGATGTGCCGACTCGGCAGCTCAGCGGTAGTGGTCGGCGGGCTGCTCGCCGATCTTCACCTGCGGCTTGGGCAGCCGCATGAACTTCATCTGCATGGCGCGCGTGATCGCGTAGTAGGTGGTGCCCTTGGTCGGCTCCTCGGGGAACCGTTTCGCCAGCTCGCGGCGCAGCCGGAAGCGGAGCGTGACGATGTCGACCACGATCAGCAAGAACATGCCGATGAGGACGAAGTTGCCCACCGACGCCAGCTGGGCGTTGCCGGAGTAGCCGAGGACCAGGGTCACCACCATGACCGGGATCATGATCTCCAGGAACGAGAAGCGGGCGTCGACGTAGTCGCGGATGAAGCGGCGGACGGGTCCCTTGTCCCGGGGCAGGAAGTAGCGCTCGTCGCCGTCCTTCATCGCCTGCCGGATCTTCTTGCTCGACTCGGTGCGGTGCTGCCGCTGGTAGGCGGCCGCCTCGCGTCGGTTCCGGGGTGCTTTCGCCCGGGCCCTGGCGGCGGCCTCCGCCTCCTTGCGAGTGGGGGTCGGCCTGCCCTTGCCGCCCTGCTGGCTCTCGGGCGTGACGGTGACGGGGGTCTCGGACTTGGTGCGGCGGAACAACAGATGGCCTTCTGACGAGGGTGAGGTGGACACCCAAACCCTACCCGGCCCTCCGGCGGCCTTCGCTCGTCTTGCGTTTGGATCTAGGGTTGGGCCCATGAGCCTCATGAAGCGCATCAGCCTGATCTTCCGATCGAAGGCGAACAAGGCCCTCGACCGGGCCGAAGACCCTCGCGAGACCCTCGACTACAGCTACCAGCGCCAGCAGGACCTGCTGGTCAAGGTACGCCGCGGGGTGGCCGACGTCGCGACCAGCCGCAAGCGGGTCGAGCTCCAGGTCAACCAGCTCGAGCAGCAGGCGACCAAGCTGCAGGGGCAGGCCGAGAAGGCGATCACGGTGGGCCGCGAGGATCTCGCTCGCGAGGCGCTCACGCGCAAGTCCGGGCTCGCGCAGCAGATCAACGACCTCAAGGTCCAGCACGCCCAGCTCCAGGGCGAGGAGGAGAAGCTCACCCTCGCCCAGCAGCGGCTGCAGGCGAAGGTCGAGGCGTTCCGGACCCGCAAGGAGACGATCAAGGCGACCTACACCGCTGCCGAGGCGCAGACCAAGATCAACGAGGCGATGTCCGGCATCGGCGAGGAGATGGGCGACGTCGGCATGGCCGTCCAGCGCGCCGAGGACAAGACCGCGCAGATGCAGGCCCGCGCCGGCGCGATCGACGAGCTGCTGGCCTCCGGCGCGCTCGACGACGTGACGCAACCCGGTGGTGGCGACGACATCGCCCGTGAGCTCGACGCGCTGGGCTCCGGGTCCGATGTCGAGGCCGAGCTGGCCCGGCTCAAGGCGGGCTCGCAGCCGCAGGCCATCGAGCCGGGGGAGGGCGACATCCTCGCGGCGGAACCGCAGAAGGCGACCGAGGAGGACACGAAGTGATCATCCGGATCCTCGGCGAGGGGCAGTTCGACGTCCCCGACGAGGCGATGGCGGGGCTCAACGACCTCGACGCCGACGTCGAGTCCAGCGTGGAGTCCGGGGACGTCGCGGCGTTCACCGCCGCCCTGGAGTCGCTGCTCGCGGGGGTGCGTGCCAGCGCATCGCCCCACGAGGAGGGCTCGCTCGACACCTCCGACCTGATCCTGCCGCCGGCCGACGCCACCTTGGAGGAGGTCCGCGACCTGCTCAGCGACGACGGCCTCATCCCCGGGTGATTCGGACCCCCATGGCGCACTCACGTTTCATCAAGGACACCGGGCTGACGGTCCGGATGACCACAGTCATGTTCCTGCTCGGCGCGCTCTTCGTGGCGCTGGTGGTGGGGCTGATGGCCGTCGCCGCGAGTGCTAACGCTGGAACCGGATTCGTCATGCTCATCGGCCTGGCCGGCATCGGCGTCGCCTTCTACCAGTGGTGGAACAGCGACAAGGTCGCCATGAAGGCGATGCGGGCCCAGGAGGTCAGCCCGGAGCAGGCGCCCGAGCTGCACGGCATGATCGACCGGCTCTGTGCGCTCGCCGACATGCCCAAGCCGCGGGTCGGCATCGCCCACATGGACATGCCGAACGCCTTCGCGACCGGTCGCTCGCCCGAGCGGGCCGTGGTGTGCGTGACCACCGGCATCCAGGGGCTGCTCACGCCCGAGGAGCTCGAGGCGGTCCTCGCCCACGAGCTGTCCCACGTCGCCCACCGCGACGTCCTGGTGATGACGGTCGCGTCCTCGGCCGGCATCGTCGCCGGCATGCTGATGCACGGATCACGCTTCGGCGCGCTGATGGGCCGCCGCGACCGCAACTCGGCGGCGTTCTTCGTGATCACCCTCGTCGTCAGCCTGGTCGTCTACGCGATCAGCTTCTTCCTCACCCGGCTGCTGTCGCGCTACCGCGAGCTGGCCGCCGACCGGGCCGCCGCCCACCTCACCTTCAAGCCGGCCGCGCTCGCCTCGGCACTGCAGAAGATCAGCGGCGGCATCGCGACCATCCCGCAGCGTGACCTGCGGGCCTCGAACGCCATGAACGCGTTCTTCATCGCCCCGGCGATCAGCGGCGCCTCGCTCAAGACGCTCACCGCCACCCACCCCTCGCTCGAGCAGCGGCTCGAGCAGCTGGCCCGGATCCAGGCCGAGCTCGGCCGGCCCGAGAGCTGATGGGGCTCTGGGAGACCGTCACCGGACGTCGCCGTACGCCGGCGGCGAACCTCGACTCGCTGTTCGAGGTGCCGAGCGCCGCGATCACGCTGCAGACCGGGCTCGGGCTCACCCCGACCGGGGACGCGTCGGTCTGCTACCGCGCGGCCGGCGGCAGCGCGTTCGACACGATGCAGCGTGAGGTCGTGGAGCTGCTGCAGGCCGATCCGGCGGCGCCCGACGTACGCCTGGACACGGACTCGTTCGGCTTCACCTGGCTCTCGGTCACCGGTGACCCCGCCGACACCGCCGGGCTCTGCACCGATCTCCACGTGGTGAACACCTCGTTGGAGGCCCAGGGGTTCGGCCCCGGCCTGCTGTGCACGCTCATCCCGTTCGCCGACGCGTCAGGCCGCCGGGTGGGCCTGGTCTACCTCTACAAGCAGGGCACGTTCTACGCGTTCGCGCCGACCGGCCCGCAGCAGCGGGACAACCTGCTGGAGCTCACCGTGCGCGAGGCGCTCGCCGACGAGCTGCCGATGGAGCCGGACCTGGGGCGCTGGATGGCCCTGTGGGACGCCCCGGGCCTGTGAGGACGCGCGTCAGGCGGTCCCGGAGCACGGAATCGTGCGGTCCGGGATCGACAGATCCGGCCATTGCCGCTACGCCGGTATGGGAGGCTCAGCCATTGTGACGACACCGGACGACGAGTTGGCGGACTTCGCCCGGCAGGTGAGCCACGACCTGATGAATCCGCTCGCCGCGGTCCGGTTGTCGTTGGAGCTCATCCGTGAGGAGCTGGAGTCCGGCGACCCGGTGCTGCTGGACCTGCTGACACGCGCCGAGCGTGGCGTGCTCCGCATGGCCGATCTGATCATCGAGCTGAGCGAGCGCGCCGATCCCGGCGCTCAGGACCAGCTCGGCACGTAGGCCGGTCAGTCAGTCGCGGTGGGACTTGCCGGGGAGGTCGAGCATCCGCTGCAGCGCCAGCCCTGCCCACCGCTCGGTCTCGTCGTCGACGTCGATCACGTTGACCACGTTTCCGGCGACCAGCGACTCCAGCGCCCACACCAGGTGGGGGAGGTCGATCCGGTTCATCGTCGAGCAGTAGCAGACGCTCTTGTCGAGGAAGGCGATCGACTTGTCCGGGTGGGCTGCCGCGAGCCGCTTCACCAGGTTGAGCTCGGTTCCGATCGCCCAGCTCGAGCCGGCCGGCGCCGCCTCGATGGTCTTGATGATGAACTCGGTCGAGCCGACCAGGTCGGCCTTGAGCACGACCTCGTGGGTGCACTCGGGGTGGACCAGGATCTGCACCCCGGGGATGGTCCGGCGCAGCTCGTCGACCACCTCGGGGGAGAACCGGCCGTGCACCGAGCAGTGCCCGCGCCACAGGATCATCCGGGCGTCGACCAGCTGCTCGCGGGTGAGCCCGCCGCCGGGCAGCAGCGGGTTCCACACGACGCAGTCGTCGAGGGTCAGTCCCAGCTTCAGCACGGCGGTGTTGCGGCCCAGGTGCTGGTCGGGGAAGAACAACACCTTGGCGCCGCCGTCGACGCCGGGCTTCTGGTCGAACGCCCATTCCAGGGCGGTCTCGGCGTTGCTCGACGTGCACACGACGCCGTCGTGGCGACCGACGAATCCCTTGATGTCGGCGCTGGAGTTCATGTAGGTGACCGGTACGACGCTGTCGGCGACGCCGGCGTCGGTCAGCGCGTCCCACGCGTCCTCGACCTGGGCGAGCCGGGCCATGTCGGCCATCGAGCACCCGGCTGCGAGGTCGGGCAGCACCACCTGCTGGTGGTCGCCGGTGAGGATGTCGGCCGACTCGGCCATGAAGTGGACGCCGCAGAACACGATGAACTCGGCCTCGGGTCGTGCCGCCGCGTCGCGGGCGAGCTTGAAGGAGTCTCCGGTGACGTCGGCGAACGCGATGACCTCGTCGCGCTGGTAGTGGTGACCGAGGATGAAGACCCGGTCGCCGAGCGCTGCCTTGGCTGCCGTGGCTCGGGCCACGAGCTCGGGGTCGGAGGACTCCGGCAGATCGCCGGGGCACTCCACGCCCCGCTCGGTCTCCAGGTCCCGGCCGCGGCCGAGGGGGAGCAGGGGCAGGTCGACGGTGCTCATGGGGCCAGCGTAGTTCGGTTCACAGCAGGGTCGGGTGCGGGATGTACGGCGCGGGCTCCTTCATCCGGCGCAGCGCCAGGAAACCGCGCGAGTAGACCCCCAGCCGGGCTGCCATGGCGAGGTCGACGGCCCAGTCGTTGGCCGGCGAGACGTGGCCGATCTCGACGGGGACGTCGGGATCGGAGGCTGCCAGTGCCTCCCAGGTCAGCGCAGCGGCGGCCTTGCGGTTGCTCGCCGCCAGCAGGATCGGCACCCCGGAGGCGTTGACGTAGGCGTAGCCGGACCCGGCCGGCCGGTCGGTCACCAGCAGCCGCAGCTCGGTGGCGATCACCGCGTGGTCGGGGCCGTGGGCGGCGCCGCGGGTGCGGCGATCCAGGGAGTCGAGCAGGTCCCGGTCACCGGGCGTGCCCTCCCGGACGTGACGCACCACCGGCAGCACCGAGCGGTCGACCCGGCCGTGGAGGAGCAGCTGGGGCTGCAGCCGGAAACCAGCCAGCACGTAGCGGCGTAGCGCCAGCGGATCGCCGGAGGCGTTGAGCAGGCCACGCAGGCAGCCGCGGCCGTGGTGGAGCGCGGCGTCGAGCAGGCCGCGGCCCAGCCCCCGGCCCTGCAGACCCGGCCGGACGGCGTACGACGCCAGGATCCACATCAGCTCGCGGACCAGCGAGGTGGCGAAGCCGACGACCTCGCCGTCCGCCTCCGCCACCCAGCAGCCACCCGGGTCGGTGGAGAGCAGGTGCTCGGTGCGGGTCCGCCAGGCCTCGGCCCGGTGGGGCGGGCGGGGGCTCGGGTCGGTCCAGTCGCGAGGGTAGTTCCGCAGATCGAGCTCGTAGAAGGCCCGTGAGCTGATCTGCTCGCAGGCCGCCACGTCCTCGTGCCGCATCGGCCGGATCCGGGCGTCGGCGCTCTCGTGGGCAGTCATCGTCGGCCACAGTAGGGCGTCGGGGATGATGCGGTCATGCGCGTTCTCGTGGCCCCCGACAAGTTCGCCGGCACGCTCACCGCGGTCGAGGCGGCCGAGGCCATCGCGGACGGATGGCGCCGCCAGGCCCCCGGCGACGAGCTCGACGAGCTCCCGATGTCCGACGGTGGCGAGGGGTTCGTCGACGTGGTGGCAGCGGCACTCGGCGGCTCGCTCGAACCGGTCGTGGTGCGGGGCCCGTTCGGCGACCCCGTTCCCGCCGTGGTGCTGCTGGCCGGCGACACGGCGTACGTGGAGGCGGCGCAGGCCTGCGGCCTGCACCTCACCGGCGGGCAGGACGCCGAGCGCGCCTCGACGTACGGCGTGGGCGAGCTCGTCGTCGCCGCGCGCGAGGCGGGCGCCCGCACCGTGGTGGTCGGCCTCGGCGACAGCGGCACCAACGACGGTGGCGCGGGGCTGCTCGCAGCCCTGGGCGCGACGGCGGACCGGCCGCTCGACGAGGGAGCCGCGGGCCTCGGGGGGATCACCCGCGTCGACCTCCCCGACCCGGGGGTCGCGCTGCTGGCGGCCAGTGACGACGACAGCCAGCTGGCGGGGCTGTTCGGTGCGACCAAGACGGGTGGGTCGCAGATCGGGATCTCCGAGGAGCGACTGCCGGCCGTGGACGGGCTGCTGGAGGAGCTGGGTCAGGCAGCCGGCTCCCGCACCGCCCTCGCGAAGGGTGCCGGTGCCGCCGGCGGCCTCGGCTACGCGCTGCTCCTGCTCGGCGCCTCCCGCCGCTCGGGCATCGAGCTGGTCGCGGAGGCCACCGGCCTCGCGGCGCGGTCCCGGCTGGCCGACCTGGTGGTGACGGGTGAGGGCGCCTTCGACTTCTCCAGCCGCGCCGGGAAGGTCCCCTACAGCGTCGCGAGGGTCGCGGCCGAGGCGATCCGGCCGTGCGTGGCCCTGGCCGGGCAGGTGCTGGTGGGCTCCCGCGAGATGCGTGCGCTCGGGGTGGAGTCGGCGTACTCCCTCGTGGAGCTGGTGGGGGAGGAGCGAGCCTTCGCCGACCCCGCTGGGGCGCTGCGGGACCTGGCGGCCCGCGTCGCCCGGACCTGGTCGCCCTGACCTGGTGGTAAGGCGTCCTAGCCGTCGGACTCGCTGTCGGCGTCCGCGCTGACGACGGCGAACTGCTCGTCGAGCTGGACATCGATCTGGCTGCCGTCGTCGAGGGTCACCTCGACCTCGTAGTGGCTGTCCTCGTCGCCGACCTCGGTGCCGGTGACTTCACCACCACCGGTCTCGGCAAGCGCGGCGTCGGTGGCCTGCTGGAGCGCCGCGCCCTCGATGGGGCGCTCGGTGGCGTCGTCGTCGGACCCGGCGAGCGCGACTCCCGCGCCACCGATCACGAGGGCTGCCGCCGCGGCGCCGGTCAGTGTCAGCTTCTGCTTCCTGTTCATGGCTCCATGGTGGGTCCCGGGTGCTGAACCCACGCTGAACGTGGATCCTTCAGGGGGAGTTCAGCGCGCGTTCAGCGAGATCGTGCCACCGTGGGTCGGGTGCGAATCCTGGTCGTCGAGGACGACAAGCGCGTGGCGCGAGCGGTGAAGCGTGGCCTCGAGGCCGAGGGGTACGCCGTCGACGTCGCGCTGACCGGCGAGGACGGCCGCTGGCTGGCCGGCGAGAACGCCTATGACGCGATGGTCCTCGACGTGATGCTGCCCGCCCTGGGCGGGCTGGAGCTGTGCCGGCAGCTCCGTGAGGCGGGTGACTGGACGCCGATCCTGGTGCTCACCGCGCTCGACGATCCCGCGGACGAGGCCCGGGCCCTCGACGGGGGCGCCGACGACTTCCTCGGCAAGCCCTTCTCCTACGTCGTCCTCGCCGCGCGACTCCGGGCCCTGCTCAGACGAGGGGCGGAAGCCCGCCCGGCCGAGCTGGTGGCCGGTGACCTGCGGATGGATCCGGCCGGCCACCGGGTGTGGCGTGGCGAGACGGCCCTGGCGCTGACACCGAGGCAGTTCGCGCTACTGGAGTTCTTCCTCCGTCGCAAGGGCGAGGTGCTGTCGAAGCCGATGATCCTCGACCACGTCTGGGACTTCGCCTTCGACGGCGACCCCAACATCGTGGAGGTCTACGTCCGCCAGCTCCGGATGCGCATCGACGAGCCGTTCGGACGTCGCGCCCTGCAGACGGTGCGGCTCGCCGGCTACCGCCTCGACGAGGACGGCGGCTGACATGGGGAGCACCTCGGTCAGGGCGCGACTGACCGCGGCCGCGGCCGCCGTCACCGTGGTCGTGCTGCTCGTTGCCTCCGCTGCCCTCGTCCTCGCGTTCGCGCGGGCCCAGGTCAGCGCGGCCGACGATCTCGCCCGGGCACGGGTCTCCGAGCTGGGCAGCCGGGCCGAGCGGGGGGAGGTGGAGCGGGTTCTGACCGACGTGGGCGACGATGGGTTCGTCCAGGTCGTCGCGGGCGCTCGGGTACTCGGAGCCTCGCCCAGCCTGGGCTCGACCGGACCGGTGACCGGGTGGCGGCCAGCGCGCGGCAGCACCGAGGTGCGCGACCTCGACGCCGTCCCCGACGACGGCGAGCCCGAGGACTACCGGGTCTGGGCCGGGACCGTCACCGGGCCCGAGGGCGAGATCACCGTCTATGTCGGCACCGCTCGTGAGCTCGTCGCGCAGTCCGTACGCCGGCTGGTGGTCAGCCTCGCGATCGGGCTTCCGGTGCTGTCGGCCGTCGCGGCGGGGTTGCTGTGGTTGCTGCTGGGCCGGGTGCTGCGACCAGTTCACGACGCGCAGCTGCGCCAGCAGGCGTTCGTCGCCGACGCGGCCCACGAGCTGCAGAGCCCGTTGGCGTCGTACCGCGCCCAGCTCGAGGTCGCACTGCGCAGCGGTGACGCGGACGGGTGGCGGGAGACCGTCCGGGATCTGCTCTCCGACAGCGACCGGATGGAGCGCCTGGTCCGAGACCTCCTCTTCCTGGCGCGCGAGGACGATCCAGGTCCGACCCCCACGACGCTGGTGGACCTCGACGACGTGGTGCTGGAGGAGGTGGCCCGGCTGCGGCCGACCACGTCGATCACGCTGGACGCCTCCGGTGTGACGGCGGCGCCGGTGCGGGGGAGTCGCGGCGACCTGGGCCGGTTGGTCCGCAACCTGCTCGCGAACGCCGCTCGTCACGCATCGACGAGAGTGGAGGTGTCGTGCACGACGGGTACGGACGGCGCGGTCCTGCTCGCCGTGGTGGACGACGGACCGGGGATCCCTCCGGAGCTGCGCGAGCGGGTCTTCGAGCGGTTCTTCCGCGCAGATGCGGCTCGCAGTGGCTCCGGGAGCACCGGCCTCGGGCTCTCGATCGTGCGTGCCGTGGCCGAGCGTCACGGCGGAACCGTCCGGGTTGCGGACTCGGGGCCGGGGACTCGACTCGAGGCAACGCTCCCCGGTGCATGAGGTGTCGGGGAATAACCGCGGATGTGCGACCATTGGACGAAGTAGCAGACCGCCCGACCCCGAACCGACGCAGGGAGCCCAGGACATGACCGAGCAGGTCGAGACCGAGCGCCGCACCGACCAGATCAACCTGAGCGCGGTGGCGTCCGACAAGGTGAAGAGCCTTCTCGCGCAGGAAGGTCGCGACGACCTCCAGCTGCGGATCTCGGTGCAGCCCGGTGGCTGCTCGGGTCTGCGCTACCAGCTCTTCTTCGACGAGCGCACCCTCGACGGTGACGTGACCACCGACTTCGACGGCGTGGTCGTGGTCGTCGACCGGATGAGCGTCCCCTACCTCAACGGCGCGATGATCGACTTCGTCGACAGCATCGAGAAGCAGGGCTTCACCATCGACAACCCCAACGCCACGGGTTCGTGTGCCTGCGGGGACAGCTTCCACTGATCGCTACGGCGTAGCCGGAGCGATCGTCGGTGGTTGAGCAGCGACCGCGGCTGAGGAACGAAGCCGCGACGGAGCGTGTCGAAACCTGGTGACGTAGGCACCCAGACCGCGCCACGACGCGGCCGCACTCAGTCCAGGTGCAGGTGCAGCGCGTTGGCGAGCCGGGCGGCGGCATCGGTGACGGTGATGTCGCGCTTGCGGACCTCGCGCGGGTAGTCCGCGAAGTGGAGGCTGGGCACGTCGGCAGCCAGGGCCTTCACAGCGGCCCGCTGCAGCCTCAGGTTCTGTCCCACCTCGAGGCAGTCGGCGTGCATCTGCTGCGGCGTCGCGAAGTCGTCGTAGGCAGGGCGCGTCGTCGGCGGGCGGTTCGTCATGTCGTCGACGGTATTGGCTACCGACGGGTACCCGAAGTCGTACCGCTGGGTAGTGTGCCGTGTCGTGTCCCTGTTGATCGCCGGCTCCATCGCCACCGACCACCTGATGAGCTTCCAGGGTCGGTTCGCCGACTCCCTCGTCGTCGAGCAGCTCGACAAGCTCTCCGTCTCGTTCCTCGTCGACGACCTCGACGTACGCCGGGGCGGCTGCGCGGCCAACATCTGCTTCGGCCTCGGCAGCCTGGGCCTCGACCCGGTGCTGGTGGGTGCGGTCGGTGAGGACTTCGGGGAGTACCGCTCCTGGTTGGAGCGCCACCGCGTCGACTGCGACTCGGTCCACGTCTCGGAGACCCGCCACACGGCCCGGTTCGTCTGCACCACCGACTCCGCCGACGCCCAGATCGCCAGCTTCTACCCCGGCGCGATGAGCGAGGCCCGGGAGATCGAGCTGAAGCCGATTGCCGACCGGGTCGGTGAGCCCGACTACGTCCTGATCGGTCCCGACGACCCGGACGGGATGCTGCGCCACACCGAGGAGTGCCGCCAGCGCGGCTACCCGTTCGTGGCGGACCCCAGCCAGCAGCTCGCGTTCGGTGACGGCGACATGATCCGGCCGCTGATCGACGGGGCACACATCCTGGTCAGCAACGAGTACGAGTCGTCGCTGATCGTGCAGAAGACCGGCTGGAGCCACGCCGAGGTCCTCGACCGCGTCGGCACCTGGGTCATCACGCTCGGCCCGCGAGGAGTCCGCATCGAGCGCCGCGGCGAGCCGGCGGTCGAGGTGGCTGCGGTCCCCGAGGTCGTCAAGGCCGAGCCGACCGGCGTCGGCGACGCGTTCCGCGCCGGCCTCCTGGCAGGGCTCACGTGGGGCCTCGACCTGGCCCGCTCGGCCCAGCTCGGCTGCCTGCTGGCGGTCTACGTCGTCGAGCAGGTGGGCACCCAGGAGTACACGCTGACCCGCTCCGGCTTCCTGGCACGCTGCACGGCGGCGTACGGCGAGCAGGCGGCAGCCGAGATCGGCGAGCACCTCCAGACGCAGCGTCCGTAGCCGTCCGTAGATCGATCGGGCTAGGACGACCGCCGCACCACGAAGACCGGGACACCGTCGTCGGCGACCCGCTCGCCGACGTACTCCTGGGCGCGCATCCGGCACCAGGCAGGCACATCCACCCGCGCGGCCACGTCGGTGGCGGCGACCCCGATGGTGCCGCCGACCTCGACCTCCTCGAGGTGGCGGGCCAGCTCGATGACCGGCATCGGGCACATCAGGTCCCGGCAGTCGAGCTCGAGGTCGGCCGCAGGATCGGGGTCCCCGCACGCAGAATCTCCTGGGGTGGTCACATCCCCACCTCCGCCCGGAGTGAGGCGACGATCCCCGGGAGGAGACCGAGCAGCCGGTCGACCTCGGTCTCGGTGGTGTCGCGGGTGAGGGAGACCCGCACGTTGCCATGGGTCAGCACACGCATGGCGGTCAGCACCGCGCTCGGCTCCAGCGTGGACGCGGCGCAGGCCGAGCCGCTCGCGACGCCGAACCCGTGACGGTCCAGCTGGTGGACCAGCGACTCGCCGTCGACGTAGAGGAAGGAGAACGTCACCACGTGGGGGAGCCGCTCGACCGGATCGCCCACGACCTGGGTGTCGGGGATCGCGGCTACCGCGGCCCGGATCCGGTCCACCAGCGCGTGCTGGCGGGCGTTCACGGCGTCGCGTTCGGCCACCACCGCCTGGAGCGCCGCCGCCGCCGCGAGCGCACCCGGCACGTTCTCGAAGCCGGCGACGCGCTCGTCGATCCGGTCGTCACCGGGGAAGGGGTTTCGCCAGCGGGCGCCCTTGCGCACGAGCAGCACCCCGACCCCGGCCGGACCGCCCCACTTGTGCGCCGACCCCGCGGCGACCGCCCACCCCGACGGCAGGGGCAGTCGGCCCATCGATGCGCAGGCATCGGCGAAGAGGGGTACGCCGTCGGGGAGCTCGAACCGGCCGACCGGCTGGATCGTGCCCACCTCGTGGTTGGCGGTCTGGAGCGCGACGACGCCGACCCCCGGGGCGCTGGCGCCCGCGACGAGGTCGCCGCCGTCGACGCGTCCCAGCTCGTCGCACGCCACGTCGACCGCCTCGCCGCCCCACGCGACCGCGTGCCGCACGGCGGAGTGCTCGATGGCCGCATGCACGACCCGCGAGCCGCGGCGGGATCCACGGACCAGACCGAGCAGGCCGCGGTGGACCGCCTCGGTCCCAGACCCGGTGAAGCTCACCTCGTCCGGCCGGACGTCGAGGCTCTCCGCGACCACGGCGCGGGCGTTGTCGAGGAGCAGTCGGGCAGTGCGGCCGGAGCGGTGGAGCCGCCGCGGGTCGGCGTACGCCTGGTCGAGCGCGGCCAGCAGGGTCTCCCGCGCGGCCGGGTGCAGCGGCTCGGAGGACGCAGTGTCGAACTCGGTCCGGTGGCCCTGCCCGGGCTGGGCGGAGGCGTTCGTCACGGAGCCAACCTACCGTCAACTACTCCCTGCCCCACGAGCTCCTCGGGCTCGCGATCCGATACCCTGAGGCAGTCCTGTCCGCTCGTGAACGAAAGGCTCGTTCGTGGGTCAGCAACTCCACCGGCGTTCGACGCAGTCCCGCATGTCGAAGCCACTTCGCCGAGGCGCCCTGGTCGTCGCGATCGCAGCTCTCGTTCTCCTCGCGGGATGCTCCGCCGAGACGCAGAACGACTGGAAGAACCTGGCGATGCCGGACCCGGTCACCGAGCAGGCCGGGCACACGTACTACCTGTGGCGCTACGCCTGGATCGCCCTGCTGCTCACGGGAGTTGTCGTCTGGGGCCTGATCGGGTGGGTGGTCGTCCGCTACCGCCGCCGGAGCGACGACGAGATCCCCGTGCAGACGCGCTACAACCTGCCGCTGGAGATCTTCTACACGATCGCCCCGATCATCATGGTGGTCGTGTTCTTCTACCACACGGTCGGCGTGCAGAACGCCGTCCTGGATGACACCGACCAGGACCTCACGGTCGAGGTCGTCGGCTTCCAGTGGAGCTGGACGTTCAACCACTACCTCGACGGGAACGACGGCGACGTCGTCTACACCTCCGGCACCGGCAGCGACGTACCCACGCTGGTGCTCCCGGTGGACCAGACGGTGCAGTTCAACCTGCACTCGCCCGACGTGATCCACTCCTTCGGCATCACCGGCTTCCTGATGCGGATGGACGTCATCCCCGGCCGCGTCAACCACTACGAGGCCACGCCCGACACCGAGGGCGTCTACGCGGGCAAGTGCTACGAGCTGTGCGGCACGTCCCACTCGCGCATGATCTTCAACGTCGAGGTCGTCAGCGCCGAGGAGTACGAGCAGTACTTGCAGGAGCTCGAGCAGCAGGGCAACACCTCCGACGCGCCGGTGCTCGGTGGCAACTTCGTCAACGAGCAGGTCGGCCTCGACGAGCAGGAGACCGAGTGACCGCGACAGCAGCCCACCCCACGACGCAGGTGCCCCGCAAGAAGCTGGGTCAGCAGCTCGTGCGGATCATGACCACGACCGATCACAAGCTGATCGGCAAGCTCTACCTGGGGACGTCGTTCGCCTGGTTCCTCATCGCCGGCGTCATGGCGCTGCTGATCCGCGCCGAGCTCGCCAACCCGGGCCTGCAGGTGGTCAACGACGAGGTCTACAACCAGCTGTTCACGATGCACGGCACGATCATGCTGCTGCTGTTCGCGACCCCGCTGTTCTTCGGCTTCGCCAACGTGATCATGCCGCTGCAGATCGGGTCCCCGGACGTCGCGTTCCCGCGGCTCAACATGTTCAGCTACTGGCTGTTCCTCTTCGGCGGCCTGATCACGGCCTCCGGCTTCCTGACGCCGAGCGGGGCAGCCTCGTTCGGCTGGTTCGCCTACACGCCGCTCTCCGACGCGATCCGCTCGCCCGGTATCGGTGGCGACCTCTGGGTCATGGGTCTGTGGATGGCCGGTCTCGGCACGATCCTCGGTGCGGTCAACTTCATCACCACCATCATCTGCATGCGCGCGCCGGGCATGACCATGTTCCGGATGCCGTTGTTCGTCTGGAACACGCTGGTCACCTCGCTGCTGGTGCTCATCGCCTTCCCGATCCTCGCGGGCGCGCTGCTCTCACTGGAGGCCGACCGTCTGCTCGGCGCCCACGTGTTCGATCCGTCGCACGGCGGCCCGATCCTGTGGCAGCACCTGTTCTGGTTCTTCGGCCACCCCGAGGTCTACATCATCGCGCTGCCGTTCTTCGGCATCGTGACCGAGATCCTGCCGGTCTTCAGCCGCAAGCCGATCTTCGGCTACGTCGGCCTGGTCGGCGCCACGCTCGGCATCGCGATCCTGTCGGTCGCGGTGTGGGCACACCACATGTTCGTGACCGGAGCCGTCGACCTGCCGTTCTTCTCCGGCATGACGTTCCTGATCGCGGTGCCCACCGGCGTGAAGTTCTTCAACTGGATCGGCACGATGTGGGGGGGATCTCTGTCCTTCGACACCCCCATGCTGTGGTCGGTCGGGTTCCTCACCACGTTCCTGTTCGGTGGTCTGACCGGCGTCATCCTGGCCAGCCCGCCGCTCGACTTCGCGGTCTCCGACTCCTACTTCGTGGTGGCGCACTTCCACTACGTGGTCTTCGGCACGGTCGTGTTCGCGATGTTCGCCGGCTTCTACTACTGGTGGCCGAAGATGACCGGCCGGATGCTCAACGAGACGCTGGGCAAGATCCACTTCTGGCTGCTGTTCATCGGCTTCCACACCACTTTCCTGGTCCAGCACTGGCTGGGCGTCCAGGGCATGCCGCGCCGGATCTCCGACTACCTGCCGCAGGACGGCTTCACCTTCCTCAACCAGGTGTCGACGGTCGGGGCGTTCCTGCTCAGCCTCTCCACGCTGCCGTTCCTCTACAACGTCTACATCTCGCGCAACCAGCCGTTGGTCGAGACCGACGACCCGTGGGGCTGGGGTCGGTCGCTCGAGTGGGCGACCAGCTGCCCGCCGCCGCGCCACAACTTCGTGACCATCCCGCGGATCCGCTCCGAGTCCCCGGCCTTCGACCTCCACCACCCGGAGATCGCGCTGATGGAGCTCGACCAGAACGAAGCCATGGGCGAGGACCGGCCTTCGGACTCCCCTGAGGTGCAAGGGCGTGAGGGCATGCTGCGCAACCGGCTCGACGACGAGGGAGACCACCGATGAAGGCCGAGGCCTGGATCTTCGGGCTCACGACTGCGTTCTTCGTGCTCGTGAGCCCCGCCTACTGGTTCATGAGCGGGGACTGGACCGGCACCTCGGCGCTGGTCATGACCACGCTGCTGGCCGGCATGGTCACGCTCTACCTCGGCTTCCACGCCGCCAAGATGGAGCCGCGTCCCGAGGACCGCAAGGACGCCGAGATCGCCGACGGTGCCGGCGAGCTGGGGTTCTTCCCGCCGTACTCCTGGTGGCCGCTGTGGTGCGCCCTCACCCTGGGCGTGATCGTCTACGCCACGGCGCTGGGCGCATGGTGGCTGCTCATCATCGGGTTCGCGCTCGGAGCGATCGCGCTGTCGGGCTGGATCTTCGAGTACTACCGGGGCGAGCACGCGCACTGACCTCCACCCCGGTGACGTGACCGACCCGACGCTGCGCGGGTTCGGGATCTGCTGGTGGCCGCGGCTACTCTGAAGGTGACCCCCACCTCGAACGTCCACGGGAGAACCAGATGTCGCGGAGCAGCCGCGCGGGAATCGCCGCGCTCGCGCTCACCTTCGCCGCGCTCGCCGGCTGCACCGGTCAGACGGCGACGGGAGAGCCGCAGAGCTCTCCGTCGAGCAGCGAGCAGGACGCTGCTGCCGAGGTCGATCCGCTGCGGGTCACCACCAACCTCAGCGGCGACGGTGTCGCGGTCGACGCGCTGCTGAAGGTCCGAACCAGTGGCGGCACGCTGCGCCAGGTCGAGGTCACCTCCGGTGCCGGTCGGCTGGCCGGCAAGCTCGCCCAGGACGGCACAGCATGGGCCGCCAGCGGTCGGCTCGAGCCCGGCACCGCCTACGACGTACGCACCGTGGCGGAGCGCAGCGACGGCAAGCGCGTGGTGCGGACCTCGACGTTCCGGACCGATGACCTGAGCCTCGCGGAGCAGACCTTCGCCTCGGTGGCGCCGCTCGACGGAGAGACCGTCGGGGTCGGCATGCCGGTGTCGGTGAGCTTCGACGTGCCCGTGACGGACAGGGCCTCGATGGAGCGCCACATGTCGGTGACCAGCGTGCCGCAGCAGGCTGGCTCGTGGCGGTGGCTCAGCGACACCCAGGTCCACTGGCGCCCGCGGACCTACTGGAAGGCCGGGTCCGAGGTGTCGGTCGACCTCGACATCAACAGTGTCTCCGCGGGGAACGGCATCTACGGCCAGGAGAACCGTGAGATCGACTTCCAGGTCGGCGACGCCCACATCTACAAGGTCGACATGGACAGCCACCAGATGCGCGTGCTGAGCAACGGTGAGCTGCTGCGCACGATCCCGATCACCACAGGTGAGGAGCCGGCGTTCACCACCCGCACCGGGGTGAAGGTCATCATGGAGAAGTACCGCGAGAAGCGGATGAACTCCGAGACCGTCGGCATCGGCCGCTCCAACCCGGAGTACTACAACATCGACGACGTCGAGTACGCCATGCGCGTCACCAACTCAGGCGAGTTCATCCACGCCGCACCGTGGTCGGTCGGCTCCCAGGGCTCGGCCAACGTCAGCCACGGCTGCACCGGCATGAGCACGGACAACGCCGCGTTCGTCTACAACATGACGCGTCGGGGCGATGTCGTCGAGTACGTCGGTACCGACCGGCCGATGACGCTCACCAACGGCTACGGCGACTGGAACCTCGACTTCCGCACCTGGGCCCAGGGCTCCGCGCTCTCCTGACACCGTTGAGTCGCGCCCCCGCGGCATGTCAGTGGCGCGGGTGTGGCGGGCCGATCGCGCCTGCGAGGCGCGGTTGTCCACAGGCGTAGAGAGGCCAGGTGTCGAGCGTCCCTCGACGGGCATGGACCTTCCATGCGACGACCCACACTCCCAGAAGACGTGCCCTTCACCACTGCTACGGCGGCAGCGCTGGGCTACGACCGCAAGAGCCTCAGCCGCCTGGTGAAAGCGGGCGTGCTGCGGCGGCCCTTCACCTCGGTCTACATCGCCAGCGCCGCGCCGGACACGGTGGAGGTCCGGGTGCAGGCCGCTCGACTGGTCCTGAGCGACGACATGGTGCTCTGTGACCGGACGGCGGCCTGGATCTGGGGCGTCGACATCTTCTCGTACGCCGAGCTCGACGGCCCCATGCCACTGGAGTGCTGCACGCCTAGATTCCGCCGCGCCACGGATCGCGTGGGCTGCGACGGCGGAAGTCGTGATCTGCGACCGGAGGACTGGTGCACGGTCGAGGGGATCCGCGTCACCACCCCGCTGCGCACGGCCCTGGACCTGGGGTGCAACCTGACGCGACGTGACGCCTTGGCAGCCATGGACGCCCTGGCACGCGAACACGGATTGACCAAGGCTGATCTCACCCTGCTGCTCGGGCGCTTCCGTCGGCGGCGCGGCGTGGTGCAGGCTCGTGAGCTGGTGCCGCTGGTGGACCCGCGGGCCGAATCCCGTCCTGAATCGTGGACACGGGAGGTCATCGCAGCGCACGGCCTGACCATGCCCGAGGCGCAACACTGGATCGTGGTCGAGGGAGTGCCGACCTATCGGCTCGATCTGGCCTACGTCCGGGCCAAGATCGCCATCGAGTACGACGGGGAGGAGTTCCACTCCTCGCCTGAGGACCGCGAACGAGACGCCCTCCGGCGCGCGTGGCTGCGGGCGCACGGTTGGTACGTCATCGTGCTCACCAAGGACTCGTTCACCACCGACGGCACGGACGCGTGGATCCGGGAGCTCCGCGAGGTTCTCGCGGAACGCACCCGGCCGCGCAAGCGCTTCTGAAGCGCCGCACCCCCGCGACTCGACTGCCTCGGGGGTGCGACTCAACGGTCAGTGGTCGTCGCGGAGCGGGCCCTCCTCGACGGTGTGGTGGCCGTCGAACTGGTGGCCGTCGGCCGGGTGGTCGAGGCCTGCCTGCAGCTCGTGCTCGTGCTCGGCGTGATGGTGGCCCTCTTCCAGCTCGGCACGGGTCGGCGCCGCGACGTCGTTCTCGTACCACTTCGACGAGAGCCCGGCCCGCACCCGCGCGATCCGGCTGCCTCGTGCGACCACACCGTTCTCGTCGGTCCCGCGATCGCTGGAGTAGGGCTCGTCCCGGTCACGTGCGGTGAGCGTGAAGGCGCGGCTCTCGCTGATCGGCAGGTGCCGCTCGGCGTAGCCACCCTCGGTCGACCGCATGATGATGCCGGTCTCGTACCCGTGGAGGAGCTTCTCGTTGTCGGAGCGCTGCAGCGAGATGCACCAGCGGCGCGTGATGAAGAACGCGATCACCGGTCCGACGAACACCGCCACCCGCATGAAGTAGGTGATCTGGTTGATGCTCAGGTGCAGCTGGGTGGCGAGGATGTCGTTGCCGCCCGCGGCCCACATCAGGCCGTAGAAGGTCATCAGGGCCACCATGATCGCGGTCCGGGTCGGCGCGTTGCGTGGCCGCTGCAGCAGGTGGTGGTCCCGCTTGTCCCCGGTGATCCACGTCTCGATGAACGGCAGCAGGAGCACGATGGTGAACATCAGGACCGGCAGCACGATGATCGGCAGGAGGACGTTCCAGGAGAGCGTGTAGGGGCCGATGTTGCTCTCCCAGCCCGGCATGATCCGCAGCGCGCCGTCGGGCCAGCCCATGTACCAGTCGGGTTGCGAGCCGGCGGTCACCTTGGATGGATCGTAGGGCCCGTACTTCCACACCGGGTTGATCGACAGCAATGCCCCCATCAGGGCGGTGACGCCGAAGACGATGAAGAAGAAGCCGCCGGCCTTGGCCGCGTAGACGGGGAGCAGCGGGTAGCCGACCACGTTCCCCTCGGTGCGGCCGGGGCCGGGCCACTGCGTGTGCTTGTGGTAGACGAGCAGCAGCATGTGGGCGGCGATCAGCGCCAGGAGCACCCCGGGGATCAGCAGCACGTGGACGGTGTAGAGCCGCGGGATGATCGAGTCACCCGGGAACTCGCCGCCGAACAGGAAGAACGACATGTAGGTCCCGACCACGGGCTGCGACTTCAAGAAGCCGTCCGCGGCGCGGACGCCGGTGCCGGAGAGCAGGTCGTCGGGCAGCGAGTAGCCGGTGAAGCCCTCGAGCGTGCCGAGCAGGAGCAGCAGGGCCCCGATCACCCAGTTGAGCTCGCGCGGCTTGCGGAACGCGCCCGTGAAGTAGACGCGCATCATGTGCACCATCATCGCGGCGATGAAGAGCATCGCGGACCAGTGGTGCATCTGGCGCATCAGCAGGCCGCCGCGCACGTCGAAGGAGATGTCGAGGCTCGATGCGTAGGCCTCCGACATGTGGAGACCGCGGAACTGGTCGTAGCTGCCCATGTAGACGACTTCGGCCATGCTCGGTCGGAACCACAGGGTCAGGAACGTGCCGGTGAGCAGCAGTACGACGAAGCTCCACAGGGCGATCTCGCCGAGCATGAACGACCAGTGGTCGGGGAAGACCTTGCGCAGCTGCTTCTTGCCCGCCGTGGCCAGGCCGAGCCGGTCGTCGGCCCAGGTGCCGACAGCGCCGGCGGCGCCGGGCTTCTTCGGCGTGGCCGCGGCAGTGGTGTTGCTCGTCGCCACCTTGCTGGTGTCGATGCTCATCGTGAGTCACGCTCCCAATAGCTGGGTCCGACCGGCTCGTCGAAGTCTCCTCGTGCAACCAGGTACCCCTCGGAGTCTACGGCGAGGGCGAGCTGGGGCAGCGGACGTGCGGCCGGTCCGAAGACGACCCGAGCCGCGTCGGCGAGGTCGAAGGTGGACTGGTGGCAGGGGCACAGCACGTGGTGGGTGGTGCGCTCGTAGAGGGAGATCGGACACCCCACATGCGTGCAGATCTTCGAGTAGCAGAGGATTCCGTCGACGCCCCAGTCCTCGCGTCCCTCGGCGGGAGTGATGTCCTGCGGCTCCATCCGGACCACGATGACTGCGCCCTTGGACTTCTCGACCTGCAGCTGCACTCCCTCGACGAGGGGTTCGCCCTCGTCGTCGGTCTCGAACAGCGCTGCCGGCTCGGCGTTGACCAGGTCACCCACCTGGAGCTCGGCGGGACGGATCGGGGTGCCGGTGACGTCGCGCACGACCCGCATGCCCTCCGCCCAGATGGTCTTCTCCAACGAGTCGCCCGGCAGGGGACCGAGGTCACGCAGCAGCACGACCGGTACCGGCAGGGCGAGCAGGCCGAGGGCTCCGAGCAGCGAGTTGCGCACGAGGGGTCGACGGCCGATGCCCGACTCGTGGATGCCGAGGTTGAGGGCGGCGACCGTCTCGGTGCGGTCCTCGTCGCTCGAGCGGGCCGGGTGGCGCATCTCGACGATCTCGTGGTCCGCCATCAGCTTGCGGGCCCAGTGGATGATGCCGATGCCGAGGAAGAGCAGCGATCCGGCCAGGGCCAGACCCAGGGCGGCGTTGGAGGCGCCGAGGCCGCCGAACGTGGTGGTCACCTCGCCGATCTCGAGGGTGACGTAGGCGACGACGAACAGCACCGCACACAGGGCCGAGAGCCCGAAGAGGGTGGCGATCTGGCGCTCGGCACGCTTTTCGGCCGCCTCGTCGACGTCGGTCGGGCGCCACGTGTGCTCGGGGAGACCCGGGTCCGGCACGGGTGCCTTCTCTGGCAGGTTGCCGTCGCCCTCGCGGGTGGTCATGCCGTCACCTTGTCCTTCGTCGAGCGCGTGGTGTGGGCAGCGATCCACACGCAGAAACCGACCAGTCCGCCGATGCCGACGACCCAGGCGAACAGTCCCTCGGAGACGGGGCCGAGGCCACCCATCCCGAAGCCGCCGTAGTCGGGGTTCTCCTCGATGGACTCGAGGTAGGCGATGACGTCGCGCTTGGCCTCAGGCGTCAGGTTCCCGTTCGAGAAGTTGGGCATCGACTGGGGGCCGGTGAGCATCGCCTCGTAGATGTACTTCGGGTCCACGCCGAGGATGTTGGGCGCGTAGCCGCCGCGGGGCATCGCGCCGCCGCTGCCGGTGAAGTTGTGGCAGGCGGTGCAGTTGGTCAGGAAGATCTGGCCGCCGCGGACGATCGCTTCCTGGCGCTCCTCGTCAGACATGCCCTCCAGGCTGTAGTCGGACGGGTCCGGTACTGCAGGGCCGGGGCCGAGCGAGGCGACGTACGCCGCCATCGCCGCGGTCTCCTCCTCGCTGAACGTGGAGGGCTTGCGCGGAGCCTGCTGTCCGGGCTGCATCAGCGGCATCCGGCCGGTGTTGACCTGGAAGTCGACGGCAGCGGCACCGACGCCGATCAGCGAGGGACCGAGCTGGTTGCCGTCGATGGTGCGCACACCCTCGCCGCTCTGCCCGTGACAGAACGCGCAGTTGGTGAGGAACAGCTCGCGTCCGTCGGCCACGAGCTCCTCGTTGGAGGCGCTGTCGGTGGCTTGGACAGGGGAGAAGGCGGTGTAGAGGCCACCGGTCAGCAGCAGCCCCATCACGAGCACGAGGAGGCCGGCCAGTGGCCCGCGTCGGTGACGGGAGAGCCGGCCGGCCCACCCATTGACGGAGCGGTTCAGGAAGCGCACATCAGGTCCTTGGTCGGCGGGTCACTTGATGAGATAGATCGTGGCGAACAGCCCGATCCACACGACATCGACGAAGTGCCAGTAGTACGACACGACGATGGCGCTGACAGCCTGCTCGTGGGTGAACTTGCGGGCGATGTAGGTGCGTCCGAGCACGAGGAGGAACGCGATCAGGCCGCCGGTCACGTGCAGGCCGTGGAAGCCGGTCGTCAGGTAGAACATCGTGCCGTAGGCGGAATCCTGGATCGTCACGCCTTCCTGCACCAGCGTGGCGTACTCGAGCGCCTGGCCGCCGATGAAGACGGCACCCATGACGTAGGTGAGGATGAACCACTCGCGCAGGCCCCAGCCGCTCATCTTGAGCAGACCGGCGGTGCGACCGACCTGCCCCCGCTCGGCGGCGAACACGCCCAGCTGGCAGGTGAGCGACGACAGCACCAGGATCGTGGTGTTCACCGCTGCGAACGGCACGTCCAGCAGGCCGGTGTTCTGGGCCCACAGATCGGGGGACACCGAGCGGATCGTGAAGTACGACGCGAACAGGGCCGCGAAGAACATCAGCTCGCTCGAGAGCCAGATGATGGTGCCCACCGACACCATGCTCGGCCGGTCATGGTGTCCGTGGAGTCGGGAAGCCGGAATCGCTGCTGCAGTCGCCACGCGCTCATTATGTCGGTAGCCGGGCAGAAGGGCATCCCGACCCCTCGGTTTTGGTGGGACATAGTGTTCACGTCGTGACAGGCACGCTGGGACGGACGGCGACGGAGCTCCCTCCGTTCGACCTGGAACGGGCCTTGACCGACTGGTCGCTCGACCCGATTCCCTTCGTGCTGACCGTCTGGGTGGCCGGTGCCTACCTCGCCGGCGTGATGGTCCTGCGGCGGCGCGGGGACGCGTGGGCGATGGGCCGGACGGTCGCCTTCCTGGTCGGGATGGGAGCGTTCGCGCTGGCCACGCTGTCCGGCGTGGCGGCGTACGACACGACGCTGCTGAGCGTCCACATGGTCCAGCACATGATGTTGACGATGGTGGTCCCGCTCCTGCTCGCCCTGGGGGCGCCGGTCACCCTGGCGCTGCGCACCCTGCCGCGACGCCCGAAGCGGTGGTTGCTGACGGTGCTCCACTCACGGGTCGCGCGGGTGCTGTCCTTCCCGCCGCTGACCCTGCTCCTCTACATCGTCTCGCCGTGGGCTCTCTACTTCTCGGGCTGGTACCGGGCGTCCCTGGAGTCGGTCTACATCCACGAGGCGATGCACGTGCACCTGATCGTCGTCGGGGCACTCTTCTTCTGGCCGTTGATGGGCGTCGACCCGGTGCCGGGGCGCGTGAGCCACCCCTTCCGGGTGCTGCTGGTCGTGCTGACGCTGCCGTTCCATGCCTTCCTGGGCGTGACGATCATGGGTCAGCAGACGCTGCTCGGGGGTGACTGGTACCCGCGGCTCCACGAGGGGCCGATGGGCGCGTGGCTCCCCGACCCGTTCGACGACCAGCACCTGGCGGGCGGGATCCTGTGGGGGAGCGGTGACCTGATCGGCGTGGCGTTCTTCGCCGTGCTGTTCACCCAGTGGGTCAGGTCCTCGATGCGTGAGGCCGTCCGCGAGGACCGTCGGCTCGATCTGCTGGAGGCCCGATCAGTCGCGCAGGGCCGCCGGGCTGATCGTGACCGGGAAGGGTCGTGAGGGGCTCCACTCCTCGTCACCGGTGACGTGGGCGACCTCGACGTAGGCCCCGTCGACGAGCTCCCAGGCGGTGAGGGTCAGCTCGTCGGGGTCGACGACCCAGTACGACGCGGTGCCGGCCTCCTCATAGCGGCTGCGCTTGGTCATCAGGTCGAAGCGCCGGGTGCTGGGAGACAGGATCTCGACCGCGAGCAGCGGGGCGACCGGCAGATCACGGTCGGTGAAGTCGGTGCGCCTGGCAGCCAGGATGTCGGGCTGCATCACCGTGTCCTCCCCGAGCGCCACGTCGACGGGGGCATAGAGCAGCTTTGATCGCCGGGGGACACGCCTGCTGCAACAGCAGCACCAAGGACAGCGAGACCTCCTGGTGGCGGATCGACGGCGCCGGTGTCACGACCAGGATCCCGTCGATGAGCTCGTGGCGGCGTCCGTCATCCGGCAACGCATCCAGGTCGGCCCGCGTGTAGGGGCCGGCAGCACCCAGCGTGGTCATGCTCACCATGGTGCCTCCTCGGGGTCATGGGCACCAAGCATTCCGCTGATCACCGACACGACGCGACGGCTGTCCACAGGGCCGGTAGCATGCGGGCCGTGACCGACCAGAACGCTCGTCCGCTGAAGGTGCTCGTCTACTCCGACGACGTCAACACCCGTCAGCAGGTGATCCTGGCCCTGGGACGGCGTCCCCACCCCGACCTGCCCGAGCTGCAGTACGTCGAGGTCGCGACCGAGCCGGTGGTCCTCCAGAACCTGGACGCCGGCGGGATCGCGCTGGTGATCCTCGACGGTGAGGCCGTCCCGGCCGGTGGCATGGGCATCGCCAAGCAGCTCAAGGACGAGATCTACCAGTGCCCGCCGGTGCTGGTGCTGACCGGGCGGGTGCAGGACGCGTGGTTGGCGACCTGGTCGCGCGCCGAGGCCGCCGTGCCTCACCCGATCGACCCCGTGCAGCTGGCCGAGAGCGTGGTCTCGCTGCTGCGCGCGCGGGTCCCCGCCACCCACTGACGATGGCGCACACCTGGCCGGAGGTCCTCTCCGCGCTCGTCGCGGGCCGCGACCTGGACTCCGCGCAGACGGCGTGGGCGATGGGCCAGATCGTCGCGGGCGCGGCCACCCCTGCCCAGATCGCGGGCTTCGCGATCTCGCTGCGGGCCAAGGGGGAGACCGCCGAGGAGGTCACCGGCCTCACGGACGCGATGTTCGCCGTCGCGACCCCGATCCGGGTCGAGGGGCGGCTGCTCGACGTGGTCGGCACCGGTGGTGACCGGTCGATGTCGGTCAACATCTCCACCATGGCCGCGATCGTGGCGGCCGGCGCCGGAGCCCGCGTCGTCAAGCACGGCAACCGCTCGGCGTCCTCGCAGGCAGGGTCCGCCGACGTCCTCGAGGAGCTGGGCATCCGGCTGGACCTGCCGCCGGCCCGGGTCGCGGCGCTGGCCGACGAGGCAGGCATCACGTTCTGCTTCGCTGCCGCCTTCCACCCCGGCATGCGTCACACGGCCGTCCCGCGGCGCGAGCTCGGAGTCGCGACCACCTTCAACGTGCTCGGTCCGCTGGCCAACCCGGCCCGGCCGGGCGCCCAGGCGATCGGGTGCGCCGACCCCCGGATGGCCCCCGTGATGGCTGGCGTGTTCGCGGCGCGTGGCGTCGACGCCTGGGTCGTCCGCGGCGACGACGGCCTCGACGAGCTGACGACCACCACGACCTCGTCGGTCTGGCGGGTGCACGGAGGTGTGGTGGTCGAGGACTCGGTCGACCCCGCCGACCACGGCATCGCGCGGGCCACCCCCGAGTCGCTGCGTGGTGGGGACGTGGCCCACAACGCCGACGTCGTACGCCGGTTGCTCGACGGCGAGCGCGGGCCGGTCCGTGACGCCGTACTGCTCAACGCCGGGGCGGCGCTGGCCGTCTACGACGCGCCGACGCTGGCGCCGGTCGAGGCTCTGGATGCGGCGATCGCCCGTGCCGCGGAGGCCGTCGACTCGGGATCCGCGAAGGCCACGCTGGAACGTTGGGTCGCGGCGTCGTCCGCACCATCCGGTGGTTGAGGTGCGAGCGGAGCGAGCCTCGAAACCCCCGGACCGTCAGAGGTCGAGCACGTACGAGTCACCCTCGCGGCGGAAGCCCACCCCGAGGCGCGCGTAGTAGGGGTCCAGCATGTGTGGGGGCGTGACCACCTTGCGGAACCCGCGCTCGCGCAGCCGCGACACGCGGCGCCACACGAACTCGCCGGGATCGAAGTCCTGGAACCGGGGCGTCACGTAGTCGAGCATCACGCGCGCCTCGTCGCCGATGCGGCGGATCGCCACCAACCCGACCGTCTCGTCGCCCTTGAGCACCTGGAAGGCCAGGTCGTCGGCCGTGACCCCTGCGAACTCCGGGTGGGTCCGAACGATGTCCGTGTGGTGCACCCGGAGGAAGTGCTCGAGGTAGGCACTGTCGGGCCCCACCTCCAGCACCTCGTAGGCGGCGGCGTCGTGGCGGCTACGGATCATCTGCACGATGAACCAGAAGTTGATGGCGCACAGCGCGGCGTTCATGCCGACCATCGGCCACACGCCCACCAAGGCGTTGAAGAGCAGCAGGCTCAGGCTGGCGGCCAGGTTGAGGACGCGGAAACGCAGCACCCGCGTCTGCAGCAGGGAGACGATCAGGAGGGCGCTGCCGGCCCAGCCGAAGAGATCGAGCCAGTTGTCGGCGAGCCAGTTCACCCCTGAACGCTAGGGCCTCAGTCGAGCCCCAGCGAAAACGCCGACTCGAGATCGTGCCGGGAGTAGGTGCGGAACGCGATGTGGGTCTCGGTGGCGGTCACGCCCTCGACCTTGTTGAGCCGGTCGGCGACCACGGCCGCTACGTCGTCGTGATCGGTCACCCGGACCAGTGCGATCAGGTCGATCTGGCCGGTCACGGAGTAGACCTCGCTGACGCCGTCGAGCGCGGCGATCTGCTCGGCCACCTGGGGGATCCGGGCGACGTCGGCCTTCACGAACACGATGGCGGTGATCATGGAGCGAGGCTACCGGGTTTCGAGGCTCGCTTCGCTCGCACCTCAACCACCACCGAAGGCGGGGGTCAGGGTGCGCCGTTCGTCGAAGGGCACCACGGACAGGCGGGACTCCTCTGCTGCCGCGTGGCGGGCCAGGTGACGGGTCGAGCCGCTGACCGGACAGCTCCATTCGCCCTCGACGCCGACCAGTCGGACGTCGGGCGACTCCAACCAGCGCAGGATCCGCTCGGACTCCTCGGCGGTCGCCGCGGGCACCGGACCGGGGGCGGGTCGGACGGTGTCGGCCGACGCGCGTAGGCCGTCGACGAAGCTCCTCGCCTCCCCGCCGGACGGGATCACGCCCGCCGCTGCGAGCCGGCCGTGGCGCACGACATGGACCGCCCAGCGGCCGTCCGGCTCCCGGCGGGCCGCCACGATCTCGGGACAACGGGCCAGCGTGCCCAGTCGTTGCGTCCGGGAGGTCGCGCGGACGAACGCCGCCAGCCGGTCGCGGTGGACGCTCGCCTCCTCGAACCGTTCGTCGGCGGCGAGGCCTGCCATCCGGTGGTTGATGGTGGCCACGACGTCGTCGGGGCGGCGCAGCAGGCTGTCGCGGACTCGCCGTACGACGGCGGCGTAGGTGTCCGGGTCGGCGCTGCCGTCGCACGGGGAGAGGCAGCGACCCATCTCGGCCAGCACGCACGGGGCTCGGCTCGGCTGGCGACCGAGCCGGTCGGAGCACTGCCGGACCGGAAAGGTCTCGTGGAGCGCGGCCAGGCAGCGTTCGGCTGCGCGCCTGGACGAGAAGGGTCCGATGTAGTCGGCGTCGTCGTCCATCACGCGCCGCACCAGCGACAAGCGAGGCCAGATCTCGCGGGTCAGCTTGAGGAAGTGCACCTTCGAGGGGTTGCGGGAGCGACGGTTGTAGCGCGGCTCGTGCTCGGCGATCAGCCGCAGCTCCCGCACCTCGGCCTCCAGCGGGGTCGCGCACTCGATGCCGGTGACCTCGGTGGCCAGGTTGACCATCTCGCCCATCCGGGTGCGGGTCTCGGAGGCGGTGAAGTAGGAGCGCACCCGGGTGCGGAGATCGCGTGACGTGCCGACGTAGAGGACCCGATGCTGGTCGTCGCGGAACAGGTAGACGCCGGGGGAGTGGGGCAACCCCTCAGCGAGGTGGCGCTTGCGGCGCGTGGTCGCAGCGACCTTGCCGCTGAAGGTCTGCAGCTCCTCGAGGGTGTGGACCCCGAGGCCGCCCAGTCGCTCCATCAGGCCGTGGAGCACGTCGACGGTCGCCCGGGCGTCGGCCAGCGCCCGGTGGTTGGGAGTCGTGCCCGCGTTGAAGACGCGCGCCAGCGAGGACAGCTTGCAGTTGGGGGCGTCGTCGCGGGTGATGACGCGGCGGGCCAGCTTGGCCGTGTCGACGACCTCGAAGCGCGGCCACGGTCGCTGCTGCTGCTCGGCGAAGTGGCGCAGGAAACCGACGTCGAACGGGGCGTTGTGGGCGACCAGGACGCAGCCCTCGGCGAACTCGAGGAACGCCGGCAGCACCGACTCGATCGGCGGAGCGTCGGCGACCATGGAGTTGGTGATGCCGGTCAGGACCGCGATGAAGGCCGGGATCTCGGCGCGCGGGTCGACCAGGGTCTGGAACTCACCGAGCACCTCGCCGCCCCGGACCTTCACGGCCCCGACCTCGGTGATCATCGAACCGGCGGCGGCCGAGCCGCCCGTGGTCTCGAGGTCGACCACGCAGAAGGTGATGTCGCGCAGCGGCCGCCCCAGCTCGTCGAACGAGCGCTGGGACTCCCATCGGGACGGGGCCCCCGTGGAGGTCCCTGAGGAGGTCGCTGCGGTCGTGCTCACGCCGAGGACGCTAGATCGCGCCACCGACAAGGTCCGGGAGGCCACGCCCTACGCTGGCCCGCGTGAGCATCCAGATCCCCGGACCCGCCGAGCGCTGGCGCTGCGGCGGCTGCGGCAACCTGACCCGTTTCGACGTCAGTCGTGCCCGGCGTACGACGGAGTTCTGGCACTTCGACCTCGCGGGCGACCACGCGGTCGAGGAGACCGAGCTCCGCGAGGAGTCGGTCGAGTCGGTGACCTGCCGCTGGTGCGGCCGCTCAGACGCGGTCGAGCTCGTCGCCCGCGCCGACGTCTGACTGATCGCCGGGTCCGGGCCGGCCAGCTGCCCCGCGCAGGGCGATGCGCCGCTGCACCACGTGGCCGGCCAGGGCGCCGAGCACCATCAGCAGGACCGGCCAGACGATGAGGGCCGGGACCTCGCGGAGCGCGAAGACGAACGAGTTGTCGGTCCAGAGGAAGTCCTCGTTGAGCATGCCCCCGTCACCGGACGCGCCGACGGACATCGCCGCGAGCTGCAACCCGAGCAGCGGTCCGAGAAGGTGTCTGGCCCAGCGTCCGGTCGAGGGGAGCGCCAGGGCGTAGGCCGGGAACACGCACACCAGCAGCTCGAGGGTGAGCCGGTAGCCGTAGAAGCCACTCCCGCCGGAGAAGCCGTTCAGCTGCCCCTGGACCAGGGTGTAGGCGATACCGCCGACGGCCAACCAGCGGCTCCAGTCCGGCAGCTCGCGCCACGCACGGACCACCGCAGGGAGAAGCAGCAGCAGGACCGGGGTCCAGACCAGGATGCCGCGGTCGGGTGCGACCCACAGCCCGAGGTGGTTGACCAGGCGGTCCGTGGCGCCGCCGCCGTCGGTGCCGAGGGCGCGCTCGGTGTAGCCGTCCACCGAGTAGCCACCGGCCGGGCTCCAGGTGCCGTACATCCACCTGCCCCACAGCGTCGCCAGGGCGAGGCCGACCCCGCTCACCGCACCGGCCTGCAGAGCAATGCGGGGCCGGCGACGCACCACGGCGACGGCCAGCCCGAGGATCGCCACGATCAGCACCGTGTGGAGGCGTCCCCAGAGAGCGACACCGCCGAAGAGCCCGACCAGCCACCAGCGGTCGCGCGCGGCGGCCCAGGCCATGCCGGCGATGCCCAGGATGGTCACCGGATGGGTGTAGAGCGCATCGGCCGAGACGGTCCACACGGGCGTGGTGAGTCCGAGCGCCAGCACGGCCCCTGCGGCGATGCCGTCCCCGAGTCGCGAGCGGAGGGCCGAGAAGAGCAGCACCAGGGCGGCGGTCGTCAGCAGGACCGCCAGGACCGACCCTGGCACCCAGGAGTAGGCGTCGGCACCTACGAGCGCGAGGACGGCGTAGGCCGGGACGCCCGCCGCGACGGGGCCGGGCGACCTGAACCCCACGACGTGACCGTTCGCCGCCTCCCCGAACCACAGCGTGAAGTTGTCGCCTTCCCACCGGCTGTAGTCGAAACCGTCGAACCACGGAGCGCCGGTCTGGACGATCCGCCACGACATCAACGAGGTCGTCTGCACGTCGTTGGTGACCTTCTCGGTCGCCATGGACGCGAGGTAGACCGCAGCGAGCACCAGGGTGAGACCCACCAGCACGACCCAGCGGCGTGACAGGCGGGGTGACATGGGTCCCAAGGGTAGGCGTCCACCCGGCTCCGCGGGTGCAACTCGGCGCAGTCGGCCGCGACGTTCGCGATGGCGTCGTCAGTGGCGTCGTCAGCGGCGTTGTCAGTGGGGGTGGCCATGCTGGGTTTCATGGCAACACGAATCGACTGCGACACCTGCGTGGTGCGAGGGCTGGCGTGCCACGACTGTGTCGTGACCGTCCTGCTCGGCCCACCGCCTGAGCTGACCATCGACGACGAGGAGCGGCGAGCGCTCGACGTGCTCGCGGCGGAGGGCCTGGTGCCTCCGCTGCGACTCGTCGACCCCGTCGCCGGACCGGTCGTGGAGTCTGCGTGACATCTGGGGCGGGCGGGACTGGTGTGACGTGGGTGACATCCCGAGGCGTCACACACGCCGAGATCCTCGGGGGAGTTGGCCCGAGGCCGTGATCGCGACTACTCTCACCCGCTAGGTGCTCGTGGTCGTGGATCAGTCCGGATCCGCGCGAGCACCGCGCCGAGTCCAGGCCAGGGGGATGGCCAGACGGAGCCGGGGAACCACCGTTTCTGGGGTGAATCCCCTGTGAGGCGGCCGCAGGTGCGGCCGAGGAGCAGGGGTAGGGCATGTCGTGTCCGAATCCGTCAGCTCACCCGGTAGGCGTACGACACCCCTAGGAGAACGCCCGCTCGTGCTCAACGGTCGGAAGCGACTCATCAGTGCCCTGTCCGGTCTCGCCTTGGTCGCGTCCCTGGGATTCCTTCCCGGCGCCGCGCAGGCCAGCCCGGACGTCAGCGACGTCAAGACCCGCGTCGACGATCTCTACCACGAGGCTGAGGCCGCCCAGGAGCGTCACCACGACGTGAGCCTGGAGCTCCAGGAGCTCGAGCGCGATCTCACCTCGCTGGAGTCGGACCAGGCCCGCCAGGACCGCCAGATGGAGACTGCCCGGACTCAGGTCCGTGACTCGGTGATCTCCCAGTACCAGGGCGAGAACATGTCCGCGGTCGGCCAGGTCTTCGTCAGCGACGACCCCGGCGCCTTCCTCGACCAGCTGTCGACGATGACGTCCTACAACGACCTCCAGTCGCAGCTGTTCACCGGCTTCGCGCGTGAGGCCAAGGCGCTCGACATCCGCCGCGAGGCCACCGAGCAGCGGCTCGCCGACATCGCCGCGGCCGAGGAGCGGCTGGCCGAGGAGAAGGCGACCGTCGACTCCAAGCTCGCCGAGGCCAAGGAGCTGCTCAGCCGGCTCGAGGCCGAGGAGCGCGAGGCCATGACCGCCTCCCGCAGCACCCCCAGGCTCCCCGATGTCGCGGCCTCCGGCTCCGCCGGTGCGGCCGTCCAGTACGCGATGGCCCAGGTCGGCGACTCCTACGTCTACGGCGCCGCGGGTCCGGACGCCTTCGACTGCTCCGGCCTCACGATGATGGCCTGGGCGGCCGCCGGCGTCAGCCTGCCGCACTCGTCGAGCGCCCAGTACGGCTCCGGTCCGCACATCGCGGCCAGCGACCTGCAGCCCGGCGACCTGGTCTTCTACTACAACCCGATCAGCCACGTCGGCATCTACATCGGCAACGGGATGATCGTGCACGCCGCGAACCCGAGCACCGGTGTGGCCGTGGCCGGGCTCTACTCGATGCCCTACACCGGAGCGGTCCGCCCTGGCTGACGCTCCGCACGTGAAGGCCGGTCGCCCCCGATGGTGGGTGGCCGGCCTTTCGTCGTTCCTGGCCCTGGTCCTCGGCGTCACGCTGTGGCTGGTGCTGCGCGACGAGCCGTACGTCGCACCCGCGCCGTCACCGCCCGCGCAGCAGGTCCAGCAGGTGCCCGCCGCGGCACTGCTCCAGGACCTGACCCGGGCAGTCCAGCAGGGCGACGAGGAGGCCGCGGCGGAGCTCGCGGGGGCCGGTGACGCCGACGCGGCCGAGCAGTTGCGGACCCTGGTGGCGAACGCCGAGCAGATCGGCCTGCGCGACCTGTCCCTGCGCTACGTCGACGAGCTCGGCGGCATGGACGCGGACGGGGAATGGCCGGCCACGGTGACCCTGACGTGGCGTTTCGGGTCCGTGGACACCGGTCTCGCGACCACCGAGGTCCGGGTCGACTTCGTCGCCGCTGAGGGTTCCGTCGCGATCGCGGGTCTCGGGGGCGTGTCTGCCGACACTGCGGCGGCGACACCGATCTGGTTCGACCACCCGGTCCGGGTCCGGCGCACGGCGGAGACGTTGGTGGTGGCCACCCGTCGCGTCGGGGAGTACTCCCTGCTCGCCAGGCGGGCTGTCCGGGTGGTGCGCCGGGTGCTCCCGGGGTGGCCGGGGGGCCTGGTCGTCGAGGTGCCGGCCTCCGCCGCCGCGCTCGACGCGGCGCTCGGAGTCGAGCCGGGCACGTTCGGCAACGTCGCCGGCGTCACGACCACGGTCGACGGCACGGGCTCGAGTGGCGTTCCGGTGCACGTCTTCCTGAACCCCGCGCGGATCGCGGAGCTGCGACCGGCCGGTGCCCAGGTGGTCGTCAGCCACGAGGCCGCCCACGTGGCGCTGGACGCGACCTCCAGCCAGCTGCCCGCCTGGCTCTCGGAGGGCTTCGCCGACTACATCGCGTTGCGAGACGTGCCGCTGCCGCTGACGACCACGGCCGCCCAGATCATCCGCCAGGTGCGCCGAGAGGGTCCGCCTCGCAGCCTCCCGGGGGACGGGGACTTCGACGACGAGTCGGAGTACTTCGGGGCGACCTACGAGGCCTCGTGGTTCGCGTGCCGACTGCTGGCCGAGCGGGTCGGCGAGGACGCCGTGGTGCGGTTCTACCGCCGGGCGGACGGGTCCGACGACTTCGACGGCCTGTTCCGTCGTACGTTCGGCCTGACGGTGCCGAAGTTCACCGGCCAGTGGCGCGCCGCCCTGGCAGACCTGGCCCTGCCAGAATCGACTGAGTGAGCCTGACCGAGCGCCGCACCTCCCTCGTCGTGGCCCTGCTGGGGGCGACTGCCTTCGCGATGCTGGCCGCGTGGCTGGTGCCGTGGGACCCGGTCGGGCGCCCGGTCGAGGCCGTGGCGGTCGACGACGTCTTCACAGCGGCCCAGGTCGCCCGGGCCGAGTCCTTCGCCCGGTGGGCTCGGGTATGGGGCTGGGGGAGCCTCGTGGTCTCCCTGGCCGTGGCGTGCTGGCTCGGGTTCACCGCCGCCGGGACGCGGCTCGTGGCCCGGTTGCCCGGCCGTCGGCGGTGGGTGGTGGTCCTGCTCGCCGTGGCGGCCTTCCAGCTGATCGGACGTCTGGCCACGTTGCCGTTCGCCGTCGCCCAGCAGCAGCATCGGCTCGACGCCGGCCTGACCACCCAGGCGTGGCCGGCGTGGGTGCGTGACCTTGCGGTGTCGCAGGCCGTGGTGATCGTCTCGACGTCGCTCGGGCTGCTGTTGGTGGTCGCCGTGGCCGGGCGCTGGCGTCGCGCCTGGCCGGCGATCACCGGGGTCGGGCTCGCCGGTCTGGTGCTGCTGGTGTCGTTCGTCTACCCGCTGCTGGTCGAGCCCCTCTTCAACCGGTTCACCCCGCTGCCCGAGGGCACGCTGCGCAGCAGCATCCTGACGCTGGCCGACCGCGAGGGGGTGGAGGTCGACGAGGTGCTCGTCGCCGATGCCTCGCGGCGTACGACGACCCTCAACGCCTATGTCTCCGGTTTCGGGTCGACCAGGCGGGTCGTCGTCTACGACACGCTGGTCGCGGACGCGTCCGAGCCCGAGACGCTGTCGGTGGTGGCCCACGAGCTGGCGCACGCCCGCCACGACGACGTGCTGACCGGCTCGCTGCTCGGGGCGGCGGGATCGTTGGTCGGGGTGGGACTGCTGGGGCTGCTGATCGGGCGGGGGAGGAGCGTGGCCGACCCGGCTCAGGTGCCGCGGGTGCTGGCGCTGCTCGCCGTGGGTACGTTGCTGGCGAGTCCGGTGCAGAGCACCCTCAGCCGCACAGTCGAGACCCGGGCCGACGTCGACGCGCTGGCGGCGACGCAGGACCCGAGCTCGTTCGTGTCGCTGCAGCGACAGCTGGCACTGAGGTCGCTGGCCGATCCCACGCCGCCGGCGTGGTCCCAGTTCTGGTTCGGGACGCACCCGACCACGTTGCAACGGATCGCGATCGCCTCCGAGTCCGGGGTGAGCGGAGCGTCAGCAGGTGCCGGCGGACTGCTCGGCCTTGAGCGTGTCGCAGGTGTTCTGGAACATGCCGCCCACGCTGCCGCCGAAGAGGAACACCACCGCGACGATGAGGGCAGCGATACCGGCGATCAGGAGGCCGTACTCGACGGCCGAGGCGCCGCGTTCGTCAGGTGAGGACTGCAGGGGGGTCATGAGCGTTCTCCTTGGTCGAAACCGACCGTGGGCCGCCGACGAGACGTCGGCGGCCCACGAAAAGCCTGAGATCAGCAGGTGCCGCTGCCGCCGTTGTTCTTGATGGTGCCGCAGGTGTCGCTGAAGACATCCGCGATGGTGCCACCGAAGACGAAGACGACGGCGATGATCAGGGCCGCGATGCCGGCGATGAGCAGGCCGTACTCGACGGCGGACGCGCCGCGCTCCTCCAGCTTGGCGAACCGGGCGTTGATCAGGATCTTGAGAGTGTCGAACATGGGGGGAGCTCCTTGAGATTTGAGTGCTTTCCGGGCTGGGAGGCACAGGACCTCCAGAACTCAAGCATGAGGGGTCGGGCCGTCCGTCACACCCGGAGTTCGACCCGTGTCGCCTAGTCACTTCGGACTACGCGTCACCTAACCGGCGGTGGAGCCGGACGGGTTGATGCTGGAGAGCAGCCCGATCCGCATCGCGGTGACCAGCGCCTGGGCCCGGTTGGCCGCCCCCAGCTTCTGGTAGATCCGGGCGACGTGCGACTTCACCGTCGACTCCGAGAGGTGGAGCCGCGGCGCGATCTCCGCGGAGCTGAGGCCGTCGGCCAGCAGCAGCAGGACGTCGTGCTCGCGGTCGGACAGCCGCGAGGCGGCGCCGGTGGTGCGCCGCACCATCGCCTGGGTCAGCCCGGCGCACAGGAACGAGCGGGGTGACACGGCTGCGTGCCGGGCCGCCTTCACCACCTCCGTCGACGGCGCGTCCTTGCCGACGAACGCCGAGGCGCCGGCCTCCATGGCCGCGAAGATCTGGTCGTCACCGGCGTGCATCGTGAGCACCACCAGGCCGACCTTGTCGGACTCGCGGCGCAGCCGGCGCACGATGTCGAGGCCGGTGCCGTCGGGGAGCTGGAGGTCGGTCACCACGACATCGGGCAGCTGCTCGTCGAGCATGGCCATGGCCTGGGTCACGCTCTGGGCGGCACCGAGGACCTCCATGTCCTCCTGCGCTGCGAAGATGCCGGTGAGGCCGTCGCGAATGAGCTCGTGGTCGTCCACGAGCAGCACGGTGGTCATGCCGACACCCTGTCAGGACGTGTCTCGTCGGCGAGGGAGGCGCTCGCGTGTCGTGACGGCACCCGCACCGTCACGACCGTCCCGCTCGGCGCGACCGACTCGATCTGGAGGTCGGCGTCGATCAGCCCGGCCCGCTCGCGCATGATCGCCAGCCCGTAGGAGTCGGGGCGACCGGTGCCCAGTCCGCTCCCGTCGTCGCGCACCATGATCTCGGCCGCTGGAGCCGCCACCCGGCAGGTGACGTCGATCGCGTTCGCGCGTGAGTGACGCACCGCGTTGGTCATCGCCTCCTGGGTGATCCGGAGCAGCTCGGCCTCGATCTCGGGGCGCAAGCGCGCGGTGCGCTCGTTGACGGTGACGCGGATCGGGATGCCGGAGCTCTCGCTGAGATGCCGGGCCAGTCCGCTGACCGCGGCCCCGAGGCTCTCGCTGGCCTGCACGTCGGTCCGCAACGTCTGCACGGACAGCCGGACCTGGGCCACCACCGCGGTGATCCGCTCCCGCAGCCGGCGCAGCGACTCGGCCTGGGCCGGCGAGGCCGGCGACGCGGCCAGGGCGTCGACGAGGTACCCGAGGGATGCGATGTCCTGGGCGACGCCGTCGTGCATCTCGCGGGCCAGACGCCGGCGCTCGTCGGCGGTGGCGGCATCACGGAGCCGGGAGAACAGCATCGCGGTGTCGAGGTGGACGCTGAGCGTGGACAAGGCGGGGGCCAGGTCGGCGAGGCGTTGTCGGATGCCTTCCTCGTCGACGGCGGTGCCGGCCGGGAGCAGGCCCGACGCCACCGCCACCGGGCCCGCTCCCGTCCGCAGCGGCAGGGCGAAGAGCCGGCCGTCGAGCTCGGTCCGCTGTGACTCCCAGGCCCGGTTCGAGATCGGTTCGAGGAGGGACTGGTCGACCGAGGCAGAGTTCGAGCCGGAGACGAGCGGGGTCAGGTGGTCGCCACGCTGGACGTAGACGGCCACCGCGATGACCGGCAGCTCGTTGCGGACCGCGACCGCGGCCCTGGTTCCGAGCGTGATCGGGTCGAGGCCCGAGCCCAGGTTCCCGGAGATCGCGAGCAGCTCCCGGATCAGCTTCTGTGCGTCACGGTAGGGCGCCAGCTTGTCGACCGGATGGCGAAGAGCCTCCGCGTGGAGGTAGCTGGCGATCAGCCCGAGACCGACCCCCGTCAACAGCCAGGTCAAGATGTCAGTGGCCTCGTTGGGGCGGATCTCGTCCTGGGCGAGGACCTGCAGGGTCACCAGGGTCGACACCTGCGCGGAGAATGCCCAGGCCGCACCCTTGACGCCGTAGCTGAGCCCGGCGGTGAACGGCGGCAGCGCCAGCGCCCCGACCACTGGCGAGGCATCCGGCAGCGTCAGCGCTGCGACCACTCCGACCAAGGCGGACTCGACGGCCACCACCAGGACCCCGGGAACGGAGAGCCGCTCGGCCATGGTGACCGCCGACCACACCGCCACGAGCGCGACCAGCGCGATCAGGGAGTCGTTGTCACCGAGGATGAACACCGGAACCGCGAGGATCAATGGGGCCAGCGCCCGCGCGCCCAGCTTCAGGCGTTGGTGGGGGAGCTGTGCCCCGTTGGTCACTGGACGGATTCCATCACGCTGATCACCGCCGGTCCCATCACCGCGATGAACAGGCAGGGGAGGATCGTGAAGATGAGCGGAACGGTGATCTTCACCGGCACCTGTTGCGCCTTCTCCTCGGCTCGCTGCCGGCGCTTGACGCGGATCTCGCTGGACTGGACGCGCAACACCTGCGCGATCGGGATACCGAAGGCGTCGGCCTGCACCATCGCGCTGACGAAGGTGCGGACCTCCGGAACGGGGGTGCGGTCCGCCATGAACCGAAGACCGTCGGAGCGGCTGCGGCCGATCTGCATCTCCCGCAGCACCCGGGCGAACTCCTCGGCCAGCGGGCCGTCGGTGTTGGTCGCGACCTGCTGCACGGCGGCGTCGAAGCCCAGGCCGCTCTCGACGCTGATGGTCATCAGGTCGATGGCGTCGGGCAGCGCCCGCTGCATCGTGGCGGCCCGGTCGTGGGAGACCTGGTAGAGGTAGAGGTTCGGCGCGAAGAAGCCGATCGCGACGGCGGCTGCGCTGCCGAGGATCCGCATCGGGACCCCGGCGCCCAGGAGCTGGGTCAACGCCACTCCGGCGATCAGCCCGACCACCGCACCGATCACCTTCAAGGCGATGACCCGGTCCACCGTCCACCGGGCTGGGTTGCCCGCGAAGTCGAGCCGCTTGCGGATCCGGTCAGCGGCGTCGGCCCCGGTGATCCGCTTGCCGACGCGCGAGGGCCCGACCCTGCATCGGCGCCATCACCCGGTCGGCGAAGGGCCGGTTGAGCTCCTCGGTGAGCTCCGAGGGCGCCGTCGCCATCGCCTCGAGCACCGCGAGCGAGCGGTTCATGCCCTGGGGCTGCGAGCTGGGGACCGCCATCGCGACCAGGATGATCGCGGCGAGCACCAGCATCACGCCCATGATGAAGAGCAGCAACATCTCAGACCTCGACCTTCACGATCCGGGACATCCAGAAGATTCCGACGCTGAGCAGTACCACTGCGCCGCCCAGCATGAGCCAGCCGATCGGTTCGGTGAACATCGGCATCACGAAGTCACGCTTGGTGAGCAGCAGGTAGACCATGAAGCCGGGCGGCAGCCCACCCAGCACCCACGCCGAGAGCTTGCCCTCGGCCGCGAGGGCGGCGACCTGGCGCCGCATGTACTCGCGCTCGCGCATGGTGCCGGCGACCTTGTCCAGCAGCTCGGCCAGGTTGCCGCCGACCTGTCGCTGGATCCGGATCGCCATGATCACCCAGGAGAAGTCCTTGCTGTCGAACCGGTCGGCGATCCCCTCGAGGGCGTCGTCGAGGCTGATGCCGAGCCGGGTCTCGACCAGCACCCGGCGGAACTCGGAGGCGACCGGGTCCTCGCCCTCCTTGACGACGGTGTCGATCGACTGCGCCAGGGAGAGACCGGCGGACAGCGACCCGGAGATCAGCTGCAGGGTCTCGGGCAGGAGGCTCTCGAACTTCTTGCGTCGGCGGGAGCGCTTGATGCCGAGGTACATCCAGGGAGCCACGGCTCCGACGAACAGGAAGATGATGCCGAGCGATGAGGTTTCCGCCGCCGAGCAGCAGCCCGATGGCCCCGGCGACGATGAAGACGCCCACGTGCAGCAGCACCCACTCGCCGGGGTTGAACGGGTTTCCGGCACCGTCCAGCCGCTCGGAGATGCGGGTCTCCAGGGACTTGTTCGCGCCGAGCATCTTCTCGGCGGTCTGGCTCGCCTGGACGAGCGTCGTCTCGGCCTCGTCCTCGCCGTTCCTCCCGACGCCCGTCACTCGGGCGGTGTACGCCGCGGCGAGGTCGGCGCCGGTCAGCGGCTCGGCCTGCCGCGGAGCGATGGCGACCAGCACCACCAGCAACCCCAGCCCGAGGGCGGCGAGCCCGCCGTAGAGCCAGGCCGAGTCGAGCACCATGGCCCTGGTCGGTCGCGGTGACGGCAGGGGCGACAGGTGCCGCGGGGCGTCCCCGATCGGGGTGAAGGCTTCGGCGGAGAGGTCACCGACGTCGGAGCCCAGGGTGACCGCGACCGTGGCCTCCGTCGGCAGTGACCGTGGAGGGGACCTGAGCGGTGACGAGCACCTGACGGGCCAGCACGTCGGCCTCGTTGCTGAAGGCGCGGCTGAGGGCACCGGAGTCGGCGCTGATCACCCGGCCGTCGCCGGCACTCGGCCAGGTCCTCCAGCGCCGCGACGGCGCCCTTCGGTCCTGCTCGAGCGCGACCACGTTGACCAGAGGTCGGCATCGGAGATGGCCGCCGCGACGCCTGCGAGCGCGGTGTCGCTGGTGTCGGCGCCGTCGGAGAGCACCAGCAGCTGGCGCTGACCCTCCGTGCCGGCCATGGTCGATGCCGGCCTGCACGCCGTCGTAGAGCCGGGTCTGCTGGCTCGAGGTCGAGGTCGGTGACCACGTCGCGTGCCTCGTCGCGGTCCAGGGTCGGCTCCAGGGCGGGCGTGACGTCGCTGTCGAAGGTCACCACGCCGACGTAGACGTCGTCCGGGACGGTGTCGAGGAAGGTCTGCGGCCGCGCTCTGGGCGGCGGCGATCCGCGGCGCCGCGCATCGAGTTGCTGGTGTCGATGACGAGCACGGCGGTGCGACGCACCGAGGTGGTGTCGTCGGCCGGGACCGCCGTCGCGGGCGCGGCGGTGCCGTCGATGGTGACCGCGACGCTCTCGGTGTCCACCGTGGCGTCGGCCGGCACCGAGACCAGGATCTGCAGCCCCTCGTCGGTGCGCTCGACGTAGGCGATGCTGGTGCCGCTCAGCGCGGCCTGGGCGGGGACGCCGACGACGAGCACCGAGAGGCGCCGAGCAGGGTCGGCCGCGAGCAGGCGCATCATCAGGCCCTCGACGGCGCGAACGTCAGCGGGTCGACGGTGATGTTGGCGTGGCCATCTTCTCCAGGAACTTCGGTCGGAGCCCGGTGGCGCGCAGCGTGCCCTGCGACTTGCCCTCGGCGTCGAAGCCGGCGGTGTGGTCGAAGGCGAAGATGTCCTGCAGCGTGATGATGTCGCCCTCCATCCGCTCCACCTCGGTGAGGTGGGTGATCCGCCGGGTGCCGTCCTTGAGGCGGGACTGGTGGACGATCAGGTCGACGGCGGAGGCCACCTGCTCGCGGATCGCGCGCATCGGCAGGTCCATGCCGGCCATCAGCACCATCGTCTCCATGCGGGCGAGGGTGTCGCGGGGGCCGTTCGAGTGGAGCGTGCAGATGGAGCCGTCGTGACCGGTGTTCATGGCCTGCAGCATGTCGAGCGCCGAGGCGTCGCGGACCTCACCGACGATGATCCGGTCGGGCCGCATGCGCAGGCTGTTCTTGACCAGGTCGCGGATCGTGACCTCGCCCTTGCCCTCGATGTTGGAGGGGCGGGACTCCAGCCGCACCACGTGCTCCTGCTTGAGCTGGAGCTCGGCGGCGTCCTCGATGGTGACGATGCGCTCGTCGTCGGGGATGAAGGACGACAGCACGTTGAGCGTGGTGGTCTTGCCGGCACCGGTGCCGCCGGAGACGATGATGTTGAGCCGGCCGCGGACGCAGGCGTCGAGGAACTCGGCCGTGGCGTCGCTCAGCGAGCCGAACCGGATCAGGTCGTGCACCGTCAGCGGGTCGCTGGAGAACTTGCGGATCGTGAGAGCCGAGCCGTCGACCGCCAGCGGCGGGATGACGGCGTTGACGCGGCTGCCGTCGGGCAGGCGCGCGTCCACCATCGGGCTGGACTCGTCGACGCGGCGGCCGATGCGGGAGACGATCTTGTCGATGGTGCGACGCAGGTGCGCCTCGTCGGTGAAGTGCGCGTGCGACGGGGCTGAGCCGGCCCGAGCGCTCCACCCACACCGAGTCGGGACCGTTGACCATGACCTCGGAGACGTCGGAGTCGCGCAGGAACGGCTCGATCGGCCCGTAGCCGAGGATGTCGTCGCTGATCTCCTGGGTGACCTGGACCCGGTCGCTGTTGCTGAGCGGCCGGTCCTGGCGGGAGAGCACGTCGCCGAGCACGACCGCGGACCTGCCGGTCGAGCTCGTCGACGTCCATCTCGCCGCCGTAGAGCTTGGGGCCGAGCTGCTTGAGCAGCTCGGACGTGCACCGTCAGCTTGAGCTCGTCCATCCGGTCCTGCTGGGTGGTCGCCAGGGCGCGGCGCGGGTCAGGACGCGGGTCGGGGCGACCGTCGGGCGTCGAGACCTTGGGAGTGCCGGCGTGCTTGGCGGAGTACGACGGGACGGTGGAGGGCTGGTCCTCGTCGGTCACACCGTCCGCGTCCTCCGCGGCGGTCCTGTTCCGCGCCGGGCTCGGCTGGGTCGAGGGGGGTTTCGCCGTCGTCGGTCGCCTTGCGGGCGGCGGAGAGTCGGTCACCGAGTGTGCTCATGGGTTCACTTCCTTCTCCGGAAGAGCTTGGTGGCCTTCTCCGGTTCGTCGACTGGCTGAGGGCCCGCCGAAGTGGGGGCCGCCGGGGCCCCGGTGAGCCGCGTGGAGAACTCGCGCAAGGCCTCGCTGAACGCGTGGTGAGGGTCCTGGCTCATCAGGGGCTGGCCGGCGTTGGTGGCGGCCGCGATGTCCATGGAGGTCTCGACCATGCTCGCCACGGGCATGCCGAGGATCGACTCCACCCGCTCCGCGCCCAGCCCGACGTTGTCGTCGGCCCGGTTGAGCAGGAGGTGGCGGTGGTCGCGGGCGATGTCGAGCATCTCCAGCGTCTCGAGCGCGACCTTGACGTTCTTCAGCGTCGGCACGTCGAGCGTGGCGACGATGACGCACTCGTCGGTCTCGTCGAGGGCGGTCAGCGTCTGCTCGTCGAAGGCGGGGGCCGTGTCCACGACGATGAAGTCGAAGGACTCCCGCAGCGCCTTGAGGATGCGCGACACGAGCATCGGCGTCACCCTCTCCCGGACGTCGGGGTGGTTGGGCGCGGCGAGCACCATCACGGAGTCGGCGTGACGGGTCAGCAGCGACTCCAGCAGCGGAGCGTCGATCGCGTCCTCGGAGCCGATGGCGTGCTCGATGGTGTGGCTCGGGAAGAGCTGCAGCGTGATCGCGACGTCACCGAAGGCGAGGTCGAGATCGACCAGGCACACCTTGCGGGCGCCCCTGTCGGCCAGCGCCAGCGCCAGGTTGACCGAGACCGTGGTCTTGCCGACGCCACCCTTGGGGGAGAAGACGGTGACGATCCGGCCCTGGTGCATCGCGCCACCGGGACCGCGGAGCGCGACGTAGAGCTGGTAGGCGCGGTCGACCGCGGCCTTGATGGTGTCGAGGTCGGAGATCGCGACGACGTCCCGGATGCCGGAGTGCATGGCCTCCCGCATCGTGTGCGCGTCCACCTCCTCGCGCACCAGCACCACGCTGGTCGAGGGGCGGGTGAGCCGCATCCCGTCGGCCACGGCGGCCGCTTCGGCCAGGTCGACCTGGGGGCCGAGCACGACGACGTACTCCTCGGGACGGTTGCTCGAGCCAGGCCTGCAGTCGGTCGACCTGGTCGATCGCGTGAGCGCCCGCCGGCACCGTGCCGAGCAAGGTGTCGAGGGTCTCGGTGCTGGGATCGACGACGACGGGCATTCAGATCACCGGAACAGGTCGCCGGCGTTGGTGCCGGGACCGGGGTCGACGTTGCTGTCCTCGTTCAGGACCGCGAACACCAGCTCGCCACTGGTCTGGCTGAAGAGGACCTTCTCGGCGTCCTGCTGGTCCAGGGCCAACGTCATCAGGGTCCGCGGCAGCTGCTCGACCGTCTGGGTCCCTTCCGGCGTGGTCGTGGTGGTCTGGGTGGTGGTGGTGGAGCCGACGGCGATCACCTGCACCTCCCGCACGAGCAGACGCGTGAACGTCGCGCCGGCTGGGTCGGTGCCGTTGAGGAAGATCGCCACCTGCGTGCCCGGGTTGATGAATCCAGCCACGCGCGCGGTGTCCGACAGGCTCACCGAGATCGCGATCATCCCCTTGGGGATCGCCAGCGCGGAGCCGGTTGCTTCGACGGCCGAGCCGAACTTGTCCGAGACGATCTGCTCGCCCGGCAGGATCCGGACGGTGGCGACGCTGCCGCTGATGGCCTCGACCGACGTCTGGTAGTTGGGGAGCAGGTACTCGCTCGGCCACGGGCTGCAGCGCGAGCTTCCCGTTGGCAGCGGCATCGTCGATGGTCTCGCCGGCCTCGATGGGAGCCACCGCGCGCAACACGTTGACGGTGTCGAACCGCTCCTCGGCGCGGGCGTCGGCACCTCGCACGTACAAGAAGACGAGCGCGGTGCCGAGCAACGCCACAATGACGGCGACGATGAGCAGGATCCTTCTGCGGTCCATCGGTACCTCTCGATTCTCTGGCCGACCCGGGGGTCGGTCGGCTCGTTGCGCCGGGTGTTGCCACGAGGCTTTCCGACATCTCCCACAGCACGCCCGCAAAACTGTAGTGAGAAACCTCGTGAGTCACACCTGTTTCAGCAAACCCATTCAGTTGTTCTCAAAATAGAAGGTCGTTCGGGTCGCACTCACGAGCGGAGGAGGCACTCAGCCTAGGTAGAGGGCGGCTATCTCGTCCCGCTCCTCGCGCATCACGACGTTGCGCTTGAGCTTCAGGCTCGGCGTGAGCTGGCCGCCCTCCTCGGTCCAGTCGTGCGGGAGCACGACGAACTTGCGGATCGACTCGGCCCGGGAGACGCCCCCGTTGGCGTCGTCGATCGCGGCCTGGATCTCGGCGCGGAGGTCGGCATCGTCGACCAGCCTCGCCGGGTCGGCCGACTTCCCGTGCTGCTCGGCCCAGGGCGCGAGGGCGTCCGCGTCCAACGTCACCAGCGCCCCGATGAAGGGCTGCCCGTCGCCCACGACCAGGCACTGGCTCACCAGGGCGTGCGCCCGCACCCGATCCTCGAGGACCGCCGGCGAGACGTTCTTGCCGCCCGCCGTCACCAGGATCTCCTTCTTGCGGCCGGTGATCTTGACGAAACCCTCGTCGTCCACCTCGCCGACGTCGCCGGTGTGGAACCAGCCGTCGCTCTCGAGCGCCTCCCGCGTCGCCGCCTCGTTCGCCCAGTAGCCGGCAAACACCTGACCGCCGGTGAACATCAGCTCCCCGTCCTCGGCCACCCGCACCCTCGTCCCCGGTAGCGGCCGGCCGACCGTGCCGATCTTGTGGGCGTCGGGCAGGTTGACCGTCAACGCTGCCGTGGTCTCGGTCAGGCCGTAGCCCTCGAGCACGGTGAGGCCGATGCCGCGGTAGAAGTGGCCCAGCCGGTCGCCGAGCGGCGCGCCCCCGGAGACGGCGTAGCGGCACCGCCCACCGAGCGCCGCCAGCAGCCGCGGGTAGACGATGCGTGAGAAGAGCGTGTGCTGGGCGCGGATCCGCATCGGGACCCGGCCGCGATCCTGGGCGCGTGACCACTCCATCGCGGTCCGGGCGGCGCGGTCGAACAGCGGGCCTCGGCCGTCCGCGGTCGCCCGCTGCGACGCGGTGTTGAACACCTTCTCGAACACGCGAGGTACGGCCAGGATGAACGACGGCTGGAACTCACCGAGCCGGTCGACGAGGTGGAGCACGTCGCTGGTGTGGCCGAGTCGCACCCGACGCTTCACGCTGCCGATCTGGATGATCCGGGCGAACACGTGCGCCAGCGGCAGGAACAGCAGCGTCGAGGCACCCTCACCGAACAGCTCGTCGAGCTCCTCGGTGCCCACACCCAGCTCGAACATGAAGTTCCCGTGGGTGAGCATGCAGCCCTTGGGCCGGCCCGTGGTGCCCGAGGTGTAGATGAGGGTCGCGAGGTCGAGTGGCGTGGACGCCGTACGCCGGGCCTCGAGGGCCTCGTCGCTGACGTCGGCACCGATCCGGGTCAGGACGTCGACCCCGTTGTCGTCGAGGGACCAGACGTGGCGCAGCTCCTCGAGCTCGCTGCGCACCTCCGCGATCCGGGTCACGTGGACGGCACCCTCGGCCACGACTGCCCGGGCGCCCGAGTCCTTCAGGATCCACGCGATCTGCTCGGCCGCCGAGGTCTCGTAGATCGGGACGGTCACGGCCCCGGCGAACCAGATCGCGTAGTCGAGCAGGGTCCACTCGTAGCGGGTGCGTGAGATCAGCGCGACCCGGTCGCCCGGCTCGACGCCTGAGGCGACGATTCCCTTCGCGACGGCACGCACCTGGGTGAGGAACTCGCCGGCCGTGACGTCGATCCACGCGCTGCCGTCGTGCCGGCTGAACACGACCTCGTCGGCGTGCCGGGTTCCGTTGGTGACCACGTCGTCGGTGAGGTTGCCGGTCGCCGGGATCGTGGTCACGAGCGGAGTCGAGTACTCACGCACTATGCCTCCTCGAGAGTCGTCCAGCGTCGGGTCCAGCGAGTCTCGCGGCAGGCTACCGCTAGGCTCACCGACCATGGCTGAACAGACCACCTCCTCGATCGTCGTCGACGCCGAGCCGGCTGCGGTGATGGAGGTGATCGGAGACTTCTCCGCCTACCCCGAGTGGGCCAAGGGCGTCCAGGAGGCCACGGTCGTCAAGGACGGCCCCGAGGGCTGGGCCGAGCAGGTCTTCTTCCGGCTCGATGTCGCGCCGATCAAGGACGAGTACACGCTCGCCTACACGTGGGACGGGTACGACGAGGTCACCTGGACCCTGGTCTCCGGCAAGATGTTGCGCACCCTCGACGGCGCCTACTCCCTGCGCGATCTCGGCGGTGGCCGCACCGAGGTGACCTACCGGCTGGCGCTGGACGTCTCGATCCCGCTGATCGGGATGTTGAAGCGCAAGGGCGAGAAGATCCTCATCGACACCGCGCTCAAGGGCCTGAAGAAGCGCGTCGAACAGCTCTCGTGAGAGTCCTGCTCTTCACCGGCAAGGGTGGGGTGGGCAAATCCACCGTGGCCGCCGGGACGGCGGCTCTGGCGGCCGCTGCGGGACACCGCACGCTCGTCCTCTCGACCGACGCCGCCCACTCGCTGTCCGACGCCTTCGATGCCCAGGTGGGCTCGGAGCCGACCGAGGTGGCCACGCGCCTGTTCGTGCAACAGGTCGATGCCCAGCTGCGGTTCGAGCAGTCGTGGGCCGACATCCAGCGCTACCTGCTCTCGGTGCTCGACGTGGCCGGCGTCGACCCGGTCGCTGCCGAGGAGCTGACGGTCATCCCGGGCGCCGAGGAGGTGCTCGCGCTCCTCGAGCTGCGGCTGCAGGCTCGGTCCGGGCGGTGGGACGTGATCGTGGTCGACTGCGCGCCGACCGCCGAGACGTTGCGGCTGCTCGCGCTGCCGGAGGCGCTGGGGTGGTACATGCAGCGGATCCTCCCCATCGAGCGTCGGGTCGTGAAGACGCTCAAGCCGGTGCTGTCGCGGGCCGCCGGCATCCCGATGCCCGAGGACACCGTCTTCGACGCCGTGGAACGGCTGCACGCGGAGCTCGACGAGGTGCGGGCCCTGCTCAGCGGTCCCGAGGCGAGCGTCCGGCTGGTGCTCACGCCCGAGAGCGTCGTGCTCGCCGAGGCGCGGCGCTCCTACACGACCCTGTCTCTCTACGGTTACCGCGTCGACGGCGTCGTGGCGAACCGGGTGTTCCCTGCGGAGGGTGCCGACGACTGGCGCGCCGGCTGGGTGATGTCACAGGACGCCGTCCTCGAGCAGGTCGACCAGTCGTTTCCCGGGCTGCCGGTGTGGCGCTCGGTCTACCGGCCCGCCGAGCCCGTCGGCGTACAGCCGCTCGCAGCGATGGCCGCCGAGGTGTACGGCGGGAGTGATCCGTTGGCGGTGCCGACCGGTGACGGGCCGTTCCGCGTCGTACGGACCGCGCGGGGAGCGGTGCTGCACCTCGCACTGCCGTTCGTGAGCCGGGCGGAGGTCGATCTCGCCCGCAACGGCGACGAGCTCGTCGTGACGTTGCGGAGCCCTGCGCCGCTCACGGACCGGAGCGAGGGGCCGGGGTCCTCGGTCGGGTCGTATCGTCGGCTGCTGACACTGCCGGCCGTGCTCGCGAAGTACCGCACCGCCGGCGCCCGGGTGGAGCAGGGTGAGCTGCAGGTCAGGTTCGAGGAGAAGGTGACGTGAGCGACAACCAGGACCAGGTCGGCGGCGTCGGCGAGGAGGCCGCAAAGCTGTTCGGCGCGCTCGCCGACTGGGCGCGCGACCACGGACCCGACCTGGGGCCCCACCTCGGGCCCAACCTCGCGCAGGGCATCTCCGGGTTCGCCACCCGCGCCGCCAGCGCCGCCCGGGAGGTCGACGAGCACCTCGACACCGGTGCCTCGGAGTGCGAGTGGTGCCCGGTGTGCCGCACCGTTCACCTCATCCGGCAGACCAGTCCCGAGGTACGCGAGCACCTCGCGGTCGCCGCGACCTCGCTGATGCAGGCCGCGGCCGGCGTCATGGTGGCGGCCTCCCGGGGGTCGGAGTCGAGGGGCGGCGACGGCGTGGAGAGAATCGACCTGGACGGGGACGACGAGGACGAGTGGCCGGAGGACGAGCAATGAACCACCCCAGTCGAATGCTCACGTCGTTCCGCTTCGAACAGGGACCCCGGAAGTGAGCCTGGCCTGCGGGATCGACGTCGGCGGCACCAAGATCGCCGGCGGTGTCATCGACGACGACGGACAGGTCCTCGAGACGCTCCGGGTCGAGTCGCCCGCCGCCGACGTCGAGGCGATCGAGGTCGCCATCGCCGACCTGGTCGGTCAGCTGGGCGCGCGGCACGAGATCACCGCCGTGGGGATCGGCGCCGCCGGCTATGTCGACCGCGACCGGGCCCGGGTGCTGTTCGCGCCGAACCTCGCCCTGCGCGACGTGGACCTCAGGGCCGGGCTCGAGGAACGGATCGAGCTCCCGGTCGTCGTCGAGAACGACGCCAACGCGGCCGCCTGGGGCGAGTTCCGCTTCGGCGCCGGCAGCGACGTCGACGACCTGATGCTGGTCACGGTCGGCACCGGCGTCGGGGGAGGGCTGGTCCTCGACGGTGCGCTCTACCGCGGTGCCTTCGGGGTTGCCGCCGAGATCGGCCACCTGCGCGTCGTCCCGGACGGCATCCTGTGCGGCTGCGGCCAGCACGGCTGCCTCGAGCAGTACGGGAGCGGCAGCGCGCTGGTGCGCGAGACCCGGCAGCTCGCCGCCAACGGCGTGCCAGCGGCCGACGCCCTGCTCGCGCGCGCCGGTGGGTCGGTGGAGGGCATCGACGGCCCGATGATCACCGAGGCAGCCCGCGCGGGCGACGCGTTCGCGATCGCCCGGCTGGCCGCGCTCGGTCACTGGCTGGGCTCGGGCATCGCCTCGCTGGTTGCCGTGCTCGACCCGGCCGTGGTGGCGCTCGGAGGGGGAGTCAGCGAAGCCGGCGACCTGCTGCTCGAGCCGCTCCGCGAGGCGTTCGAGCATCACCTGCCGGGCCGAGAGCACCGCCCGCTTGCCGAAGTCCGCTCGGCCACGCTCGGCAACGCTGCAGGGATGATCGGTGCCGCCGACCTTGCCCGACGCTGACACCCCGGTCGTCGTCGGCGTCGACGTCGGCGGGACCAAGGTGCTCGCCGGAGTCGTCGCCGCCAACGGCTCGGTCCACCACCTCTGCCGCGGCACCACCCCCGGCCGGCTGGCCACGCCCGAGTCCGTGGAGGAGACCCTCGCGGCCGTCGTGGCGCGTGCCGCCGGCGGGCGGCCGCTGGCAGCGGTCGGCGTCGCCGCGGCAGGTTTCGTGGATGGCTCGGGGTCGCGGGTCATGTTCGCGCCCCACCTGCCGTGGCGTGGCGAGGACGTCCGCGCCCGGATCCACGAGCGGATCGGCGCACCGGTCCTGCTGGAGAACGACGCCACCTGCGCCGCTCACGCGGAGGCGTCGTACGGCGCGGGGCGCGATGCCTCGTCCCTGGTGCTCGTGACGCTGGGGACCGGGATCGGTGGCGCGTTCGTCCTCGACGGGCGGGTGTGGCGCGGCGCGAACGGCATGGCCGGCGAGTTCGGGCACATGCAGGTCGTCCCCGACGGGGCACCGTGCGAGTGCGGCCGGCGCGGCTGCTGGGAGCAGTACTCCAGCGGCAACGCCCTGGTGCGTGACGCGCGGTCGCGGCTGGGGACGGAGCCGACGGTGCTCTCCGAGCTCTGCGACGGCGACCCCGACCGGCTGACCGGCCCGATGGTGACGGCGGCGGCCGCCGACGGCGACCTGGTCGCCCGCGGCGCCTTCACCCGGATCGGGGAGTGGCTCGGCGTCGGCCTGGCCAACCTGGTCGCCGCGCTCGACCCCGCCCTGCTGGTCGTCGGCGGTGGGGTCTCGGACGCCGGTGACCGGCTGCTCGACCCGGCCCGTGAGTCGCTGGCGCGGTCGCTCGTGGGCGCCGGCCACCGCGTCGTACCGCTCGTGGTGCCGGCGGCACTCGGTCCCCAGGCCGGCCTGATCGGCGCGGCGGGACTGGCCCGGGACGCCCTCGGATTGCGATAGTCCCCGAATCTTTGGTCGCCCGATGGCCGATCTGACGACCAGAAGTTCGGGGACTATCGATCAAGTAGGTCAGAGCTGCCGGTACTCCGGCACCAGCTCGCGGGCCAGCTGCTCGAGGAAGAGACCGACGTCGGTGACGATGCCGCTGGCCTGCGAGGAGCCGCGGTCGGCCAGCTTGGTGACGGTGGCGGGGTTGATGTCGACGCAGACCAGCGGGATCGAGGCGGGCAGGATGTTCCCGGTCGCGACGGAGTGGAGCATCGTGGCCACCATCAGGCAGAAGCCGACGTCGGTGAGGGCGCCGCGCATCGCGCGCTGGCCGACGATCACGTCGGTGTAGACGTCCGGGAGCGGGCCGTCGTCGCGCACCGACCCGACGAGCACGAACTCCTTGTCGTGGGTGACCAGGGCGTGCATGATCCCGCCGGTGAGGACGCCGCTCTCGACGGCCGCCTTGATCGAGCCCTCCTTGCGGATCGTGTTGAGGGCGCGGATGTGGTGCTCGTGGCCGTGCTCGACGCCGTGGCCGTGGGAGAGGTCGACGCCCAGCGAGGTGCCGTAGAGCGCGGACTCGATGTCGTGGGTGGCCAGCGCGTTGCCGGCGAAGAGGACGTCGACGAAGCCGGCGTTCACCATCGCGACCATCGCCGGAGCGGCACCGGTGTGGACGACGCCGGGGCCGCCGACCCACAGCACCTTCTTGCCGTTGGCCTTCGCCTCCCGCATGCCGTCGGCCACCTGGCGCACCAGCACCGCCTGCGGCTTCTCCGAGGAGACGTCGGACTCCATGAAGCCGAACGAGTCGCTGGCCTTGTCGAGGACCGGGATGTCGACGCGGATGCCCGCGGCACCCGTCACCACCCACATGCCGGCCTGCACGTCCGACATCGGCAGCGTCCGGACCCGGCGCGGGGTGCCGTCCTCGCGTCGACGATGAGGCCGCAGTCCATCTCGGGGTTGTCGACCTCGAGCCAGCGGCCCTCGAGCCGCACCTTGGTGGCGAGGTTGGTGGTGGAGTAGAAGCCGTCGGGGAAGACGCCGTCGCGCTCGGCCTGCGCCATCGAGGCCTCGCCGGGGTGCGACCTGGTTGACGCCGCGGGTCTGCAGCCGCATCAGCAGCCGCTGCAGCGACTCGTCGTCCTCGGCCGTGAGGTTGATCGTGGCCGTGGACGTGTCGCCGGCCTCGTGGCCGACGTCGATCTCGGTGATCACCCAGTCGCCGCCGTACTCGCGGATGTCGTCGAGGATGCGGCTCAGGACGCCGCTGTCCATCAGGTGGCCGGTGACTTCGACGGTCTCGCTCACGCTCACGCGGCGAGCCTAGCGAGCGCGCGGGCCGACCCACCGGGGAGGCTCAGAGCCGCGCGCCGTCGTCGAGGGGTCGCGGCCGCCGGGCTTCATCGTGAACACGAGGTAGACGAAGCTGCCCACGAACCGCAGACCAGGAGGTAGCCCAGCCAGGTGGGCAGGCTGATCCCCGCCAGCAGGGAGACCAGCAGCAGGGCAGGGACGCCGAAGACGGCGAGCCAGGGCAGGTGGCGGGGCAGTCGAGGGGTGGGCCGGGTGGCGGTCGGGAGGCACGAACGCGTCGGGGTCTCGATCGGCCTCGTCGTCCGGCGCCACCAACGCTCCGGCGGCGGCTCCGGTTCGGCCACGGGCGCCGGCAGGTCCTCGGCAGCCGGCCGCTCGCCGTAGTTGTCGACGATGGCCCGCCAGGCCTCGTCGTCGTTGCTGGTGCCGCTCACGCAGACGAGATTACGTAGGGGTGGAGGCATGCTTCGCGGGCGCTCACGGCGCGCTGTCACCCGCGCCACGAACTCGGCGGACTCCGAGAAGATCCGCTCCGCGTCGTGGTCGAGGGTCGCCACGTGGTAGCTCTCCTCGAGCGGCCGCTGGGTGACGTCGCGGGAGGAGACCGCCGACAGCACGGTGTCCTTGACGACTGGTCGATGACGTGGTCCTCGAGCGACCGGAAGTACAGCAGCGGCGCGGTGACCTTCGGCAGGTCCGGCACCACCGCCTTCCACATCGGGTGACGGTGGACGCCCTTGAGCGGCAGCCGGTGTAGCCGTGCTCGTCCTGCCCGGGCTTCCTGATGTCGTTGACGACCCCGGGGAACGACGGCACGAGCCGCTTGAGCAGCGGCAGCGCGAGCAGCTCCTTGCGGGTGCTGGAGACGAACGGGTTGACCAGCACGACGCCGGCGACGTCGGCCGGGCGCTCCTCGGCCAGCCGCAGCGCCACCGACCCGCCCATCGAGAGGCCGCCGACGACGACGGCCTCGCAGGTCGCGAGCAGCCGGTCGAGGGCGGCCGACGCCTGTCGTACCAGTCGCCCAGGACACGTTGTTGAGGTCCTGCCAGCGGGTGCCGTGCCCCGGCAGCAGCGGCACCTCCACGGCGTACCCCCGCGCGGCGAGCGTACTCGGCCCAGGGCCGCATCGAGGCGGGCGAGCCGGTGAACCCGTGGAGCAGCAGCACGCCGATGGTCCGGCCGCCGGTGAGGTCGGGTTGGGCGGGGGCCGACACGGCTCGCGAGGGGATGCATGGTCATGGCGAGATTCTGCACCACCGGCGAGCGTTCGGCCGGCCGGTGTCCGCTAGGCTGGCCCCGATCTCGGACCGGTGGAGGATGCCCAGGTCGTCAGGCGGGCGAGGAGGCGCGGCGTTGTTCTACTGGTTCCTGAAGTGGATCGCCATCGGGCCCCTGCTGCGGGTGATCTTCCGCCCCCACGTCGAGGGCGCCGAGCACGTGCCGACGAGGGTCCCGCGATCCTCGCGAGCAACCACCTCTCCTACGCCGACTGGCTGTTCATGCCGCTCACGCTGGCACGCCGGGTCACGTTCGTCGCGAAGGCGGAGTACTTCACCACGCCCGGGCATCAAGGGCTGGTTCCAGAAGAAGTTCTTCGCCGGCGCCGGCCAGGTCCCGATCGACCGCGTCGGGCGTCGGCGCGCCGAGGGCGCGCTCGCCTCGGCGCGACGGATCCTCGAGCAGGGCGACCTGTTCGGCATCTACCCCGAGGGCACCCGCTCCCACGACGGCAAGCTCTACCGCGGCAAGACCGGCGTCGCCCGGCTGGCGCTGGAGACCGGCGTCCCGGTGATCCCGGTCGCCGTGCTCGGCACCGACGTGGTCGCGCCGCCGGGCAAGAAGTTCGGCACGTTCACCCGCCCCGGCGTCCGCTTCGGCAAGCCGCTCGACTTCTCCCGCTACGAGGGCATGGAGAACGACCGCTACATCCTGCGCTCGATCACCGACGAGATCATGTACGAGATCATGCGGCTCTCCGGCCAGGAGTACGTCGACCATGTACGCCGGCCGCGCCAAGGAGGAGTCCAAGCGGCTCGAGCGCGAGGCCAAGGAGGCCGACGAAGGACGCCGAGGCGGCCGCGAGGCCGAGCGTGGCCGAGCAGAAGCAGGCGTCCTGACGCGGGACCGTCGCGCCGGCTGGGGCTCTGGTCCCGGCCGGCCCTCGCGGTCGAGGACCGGCTTTCCGGGCGCTCGCGGTGCTGCGGGTCGTGGTCCTGGTCAACGCCGTCGCGCTCAACCTCTACCGGGCCGACAACTTCGACCACCCCGTCGCCGGCGTCGCGGCGTGCGTGGCCATGGTCGGCTGGACGGCGTCGCGATCTGGGCGTACGCCGCGCCGGCGCGCCGCACCGCCGCCTGCTCGTCGCCGACCTCGCCGTCGCGCTCGGCCTGATGCTGGTCTCGCCGCTGGTCAAGGGCGACGGACTTGCAGCGCCACCATCCCCGGCTTCTGGGTGATGGCCGCGCTGCTCGCGTGGGCGATCCACTGGCGCTGGCGCGGCGGGCTGGTCGGCCGGGTGTCGCGCTGGCCGCGGCCGACCTGTCGGTGCGCAGCCGAGGTCACCCAGAGCAACTACGGCAACATCTTCCTGCTGCTGATCGGCGGCCCGATCGTCGGCTTCATGTGCGAGTCGCTGCAGCTGATGGCGCGCGAGCGGGACGCCGCCGAGCGGCAGGCGGTCGGCGGCGAGGAACGGGCCCGGCTGGCCCGGGCCGTCCACGACGGCGTGCTGCAGGTGCTGGCGCTGGTGCAGCGGCGCGGCGCCGAGCTCGGCCGCTGTCGCCGGAGTTCGCCGAGCTCGGTCGGCTGGCCGGTGAGCAGGAGGCGGCGCTGCGCTCGCTGATCCGCCAGCAGGACGTGCACGCAGGCCGACCGGCGGGACCGACGTGGTCGCCGCGCTGGAGGCGCTGACCCGCGCCGTGACGCTGCCGGTCACGGTGGCGACCCCGGCCGGCCCGTCGAGCTGCCGGCAGACGTCGCCGCCGAGCTGGTGGCCGCCGTCGGCGCCTGCCTCGACAACGTCGCGACCCACGTCGGACCGACGCACCCGCGTGGGTGCTGCTCGAGGACGCCGCCGACCAGGTCACCGTCACCGTCCGCGACGAGGGCCCGGGCATCCCCGCCGGCCGGCTGGCGGAGGCCGAGGGCCGACGGCCGGCTCGGGGTCTCGCAGTCGATCCGCGGCCGGCTGGCCGAGCTGGGTGGCACGGCGACGCTGGACACCGGCCCCACGGCACGGAGTGGGAGCTGGTCGTCCCGCGCCGCCGTACGCTCGGCGGGTGACGATCCACTCCGACCACCCGTTCGCGGACGCCGCCCCCGATCCCGTACGACGCTTCCGCGGCCGGCTCGGCGGCCGCCGTGACGCTGTGGACCGCCGGCGGGGCCGCACGGGCGGGGCTGACGGTCACCTCGCTCATGGTCGCCGGGGGCGAGCCCGGACGGGTGCTGGCGCTGCTCGACCCCGACGCCGACCTGACGCGCGGCTCGAGGACGACCGGCCGGGCGTGGTGGAGCTGCTGGCGTGGCGGCACCGGCAGCTCGCCGACGCGTTCGCCGGCACCGCTCCCGCGCCCGGGCGGCGCCTTCCGGACCGGCTCGTTCGCGGCACGGCGGCCGGCCCCCGGTTGGAGGACGCGACCGCTGGGCCGTCCGTCGACGGTCGAGTCGGCCGCGACGTGGGGTGGTCGCGGCTGGTGACGTGCCGCGTGGAGCGAGGTCGTGATCGGCGACGACGACGAGCCGCTGGGTCACCGGCGAGGCCGCTGCGTGCGGTTAGGGTCGGCGCCATGACCGAGCAGGGAGGAGCGGCCGATCCGGGTGATGGTGGTCGACGACCACCCGATGTGGCGTGACGCCGTCGAGCGAGACCTCCAGGCGGCCGGGTTCGACGTCGTCGCCGTGGCCGCGGACGGCCACCAGGCGCTGGCCCGGTTCCCCGCCGCGCGGCCGCAGGTCGTCGTGCTCGACCTCCAGATCCCCGGCCCCAACGGGGTCGAGGTCACCGCGAGGTGCTGCCCACGATCCGTCCGCCCGGGTGCTGATCCTCTCGGCGTCCGGCGAGCAGGCCGACGTGCTCGCCGCGGTCAAGGCGGGGGCGACCGGCTACCTCGTGAAGTCTGCCTCGCGCGACGAGCTGCTCGACGCCGTACGCCGCGTGGCCGTCGGCGACACCGTGTTCACCCCCGGGCTTGCGGGGCTGGTGCTCGGCGAGTTCCGGCGGATCGCCGACGCGCCCGGCCGAGCGAGGCCGGCGAGCGGCTCACCGAGCGCGAGACCGAGATCCTCAAGATGGTCGCCAAGGGCATGTCCTACAAGCAGATCGCCGAGCGACTCGTGATCTCCCACCGGACCGTGCAGAACCACGTCCAGAACACGCTGCGCAAGCTGCAGATGCACAACCGTGTGCAGCTGACCCGCTACGCGATCGAGCAGGGGCTCGACGCCGACGATGAGTGACGGAGGCTGGCGCCCGGCTTCGTCGGCCGACGTCGTTGCCGCTCACCGATCTCGAGCGTGACGCCAACCTGGCCGCGCTCGGCCACGTCTTCCCGCGCGACGTGCACCCTTTTCCCGAGGACGATGTCTCGCGCGCGTTGGCGGTCACGGTGCTCGCCGACGACGTCGTGGTCGAGGTCGATTGACGGTGACGGCAAGCTCGACGCGTTCCTCGCCCACGACACCGGTGACCCTGCGTCACCTCGCCGTCCACCCGGACCGCTGGGGTCACGGCCTCGGGCGCGCAGCGGTCGAGCGCGCGGTCGCAGCCGGAACGACGCCGGCTGCTGGTGCCTGGCCGACGAACCACCGCGCCCGCGGGCTTTACGACCACCTCGGCTGGCGGCCGACCGGGCGTCAAGCCACGCGAGCCGAGTGGCCGCCGTACCCGATCGAGATCGAGTACGCCGCGGCACGCTCCGAGTGAGCCCTAGGATCCCGGCCATGGCCGACGACCTGCTGGGCATCGCCGACGAGCTCTACGCGCTACCGCTCGGCGACTTCACGCCGGCGCGCGACGCCCGGGTCAAGGAGCTGAAGGGCACCGACCTCGCGGCACCGGTGAAGGCCCTCAAGAAGCCGTCGCTCGCGGCATGGGTCGTCAACCTCCTCGTACGCCGCGACGCCGAGCAGGCCGAGCAGGTGCTCGAGCTCGGCGCGGCACTGCGGGAGGCCGCGGCCGGGATGGAGGGCGAGGAGCTACGGGCGCTGACCCGGCAGCGGCGCCAGCTGACCGCCGCGGTCACGACCGGTGCCCGCGCGCTCGCGGCGGGGGGGGCGTGAAGGTCACCGCAGGCGGTCGCCGACCAGGTCGAGGCGACGCTGACCGCAGCCATGGTCGACGCCCGGTGCGCCGACGCGGTCCGCAGCGGGCTGCTGGTCACCGCCCTCGCCTCGACCGGCGTCGACGAGGTCGACCTCGGCGCGGCCGTGGCGACGCCCGACGCGCTCGGCTTCACGGCCAGCCCGCGTCGCACGCCGGCGCCGCCCGACCTCCACGTCGTCCCCGACCCCGACGCCGACGAGAAGGCCGTCGCCGCCGCCGCAGGAGCGGGTCGAGGCCGCCGAGTCCGCTCGCCGCGGCCGCCGAGGCGGCCTGGTCGAGGCCGACCGCCGACGGTCGCCGAGCTCGAGGCCCGGGCGATGCAGCTCCAGGCCGAGATCGACGAGCTGCAAGCCGCAAGCTGGCCGAGCTCGAGGCGGCGTACGAGGAGGTCGACGACGAGCTCGCCGACGCGGAGGACGCCCGCGCCGAGGCCGAGGCCGCGCTGGCCGACGCCGCGCGTGACCGCGCCGCGGCCGAGAAGCGCGGCCGGCTGGCCGGGTAGTCCACACGTGCCTCTGGCGCCACGGCCGACAGCGACCCGAAGCGTCGGGACTATAGGGTCAGACGTTCGCCCACGCCTTGGAGCGCTCGACGGCCTCCAGCCAGCGAGCGTGGGCGGCGTCGGAGGCCGTGCGGTCGCCGGCGGGGTCGAAGCGGCGGTCGAGCGACCACGTGTCGCGCAGCTCGTCGGTCGACGACCAGACACCGGTGCCGAGACCGGCGAGGAACGCGGCGCCGAGGGCGGTGGTCTCGACGATCTCCGGACGCTCGACGGGTACGCCGACCTGGTCGGCCTGGATCTGGCAGAGGAGGTCGTTGGCGGCCGCACCGCCGTCGACCCGCAGGGAGTCGGTCAGGCCCGGCCCCCAGTTCGGCAGGGTCTCCAAGACGTCGCGGACCTCGAACGCGATCGCCTCCAGCGTGGCCCGGACGATGTGTGCGCGCGTGGTGCCCCGCGTCAGGCCGATGATCAGGCCCCGGGCGTGCGGGTCCCAGTGGGGGGCGCCGAGTCCGGTCAGGGCGGGCACGAACACGACTCCGTCGGTGGAGTCGACGGTTGCTGCGATGGCGGCGGTCTCCGCGGCGGACCCGACGATCTGCAGCCCGTCGCGCAGCCACTGCACGGCCGCGCCGGTCACGAAGATCGAGCCCTCCAGGGCATAGGTGAGCTCGCCGTCGGGGGAGCGCCAGGCCGCCGTCGACAGCAGCCCGGCGTCGGAGCGTTGCAGCGTCGTACCGGTGTTGGTGAGGATGAACGACCCGGTGCCGTAGGTGCACTTGGAGTCGCCCTCGTCGAAGCAGGTCTGCCCGAACAGTGCCGACTGCTGGTCGCCGGCGATGCCGGCGATCGGCAACGACAGCCCGCAGAACGACTTCGCGTCGCTGGTCGCGATCTCACCCCAGCTCGACACGACCTCCGGCAACGCGTCGCGTGGCACTCCGAACAGCGAGCACAGCTCGTCGGACCAGGTGCCGGCCTCGAGGTCGAACAGCAGGGTGCGGGAGGCGTTGGAGACATCGGTGACGTGGTGGACGCCCCGGGTCATCCGCGCGATCAGGTAGGAGTCGACGGTGCCCACCGCGTAGCGGCCGGACTCGACGTGGGTCCAGGTGTGGGGCTCGTTCTCGGCCAGCCAGACCAGCTTGGTGCCGGAGAAGTACGGGTCGAGCCGCAGCCCGCTGAGCTCGGCGACGCGGTCCTCGTGGCCCTCCTCGCGCAGCCGGCTGCAGATGTCGGCCGTACGCCGGTCCTGCCAGACGATCGCGCGGCGGGGTGAGCCGAGCGTCTCGCGATCCCAGAGGACGACGGTCTCGCGCTGGTTGGTGATGCCGATCGCGGTCAGTTCGCTCGCGTCGACCTGCTGCAGCACCGCCCGGGTGGCCTCGATGGTCGCCTGCCAGATCTCCTCCGGCGCGTGCTCGACCCAGCCGGGCTTCGGGAAGTGCTGCCGGAACTCCTCGCTGCCGGTCGCCACGATGGTGCCGTCCGGGCTGACGACGACCGCGGTGACGCCGGTGGTGCCGGCGTCGATGGCCAACACGCTCATGCCCGGTCCTCCGCCCGTACGATCGCCAGCACGCGTTCGTCGACCCAGGCCAGCTGGGGATCGACGCGCATCTCGTAGTTCTCGGTGCCGACCCAGGCGGCGAAGTCGTGGTGACCGGCAGCGGTCGCGAAGTCCTGGAGCTCTCGCTCGATCTCCGGGGTGACCGGCACCCGCTCCTCCTCGGTCGAGGAGGTGAGGTAGAGGTCGTTGAGGTCGAGCAGCCGGGCCAGCTCGGTGACCGGGTCGACGTGGTCGTCGATGCGCAGGTCGACCGCGATGTCGTCGCGACCGCCGTACCCCGCCCCGTCGCGGACCACGAGCAGCGCAGCGCTCTGCCGGCCGCGCCGGTCACCGCCCGCGTCGTCGCCGGCGGTCAACGCGGCGAGCAGCCGTCGCGCCAAGGGCGCGTCGTCGTCGGAGAGGTCCCACGCCGCCTGCATCGCCAGCACGACGTCCTCGCCGGCCAGCACGTTGCCCTGGATGGCGTAGCCGTCCCCGGTCACGCTCCCGGCCCAGTCGAGGCAGGCGGCGCCGGTGTGCGAGACCGCCCCGCCGTCGAGGTCGACGATCCCGATCTGTCGGTGATCGCGCCCCTCGTCCTCCTCCAGCAACCGTTGCAGGGCGACCGCCGCAGTGGCCCCCTCGTCGAGGTGGGCGAGCGCGACCCCCTTCCAGGCCACATTGGCATCGGCCTGGGTCGCGAGGGCACCGACACCGGCGACAGCGGCCGGCACCACCGCTCCGACACCGAGGAACTTGGACGCCACGGCCACACCCCAGGACTCACCGTCGGCGGACCGGGCCACGATCGAGAAGGTCATGCGCTGACCCTAGTCGGGCTGATCTGCTCGGGACCGTGTCGGCGAGTCTGTGAGTTGGTACTCGAAATTGCGGGTACCAACGTGCGGTTTCCCCGGTCGACCGGGGAAACCGCACCCGCAGCTCCCGCCGGACCGAGACGTACTGGCAGCGCCCCCCGATGTCCGCTAGCGTCATACCTTCCCCATGTGAACGATCCAATCCAGGAGTGACGATGCGCGTCGGAGTGCTCACCGGTGGCGGGGACTGCCCCGGACTGAACGCCGTGATCAGGGCCGTGGTCCGCAAGGGCGTCAAGGTCCACGACTTCGAGTTCGTGGGATTCCGCGACGGCTGGAAGGGCCCGCTCGAGGGCCTGACCATGGAGCTCGGAGTGCCCCAGGTGCGCGGCATCCTGCCGCGCGGAGGCACCATCCTCGGGTCGAGCCGCACCAACCCGTTCAAGATCGAGAACGGTGTCGAGCAGATCAAGGACAACCTGTCCGCAAACGGCGTGGACGCGTTGATCGCGATCGGCGGTGAGGACACGCTGGGGGTCGCCACGAAGCTGGCCGATCTGGGCGTCGACGTCGTCGGCGTACCCAAGACCATCGACAACGACCTCTCCGGCACCGACTTCACCTTCGGCTTCGACACCGCGGTCAACATCGCGACCGAGGCCATCGACCGGCTCCACACGACCGCCGAGTCCCACCACCGGGTGCTCGTCGTGGAGGTCATGGGGCGTCACGCGGGCTGGATCGCACTCCATGCCGGACTGGCCGGCGGCGCCAACATCGTGCTCATCCCCGAGCAGCCCTTCGACATCGAAGAGATCTGTCGGCTGATCGAGTCGCGCTTCGAGTCGCGCTTCTCGCCGATCCTCGTCGTCTCCGAGGGCGCCCTCCCGAAGGAGGGTGGCGACATGACGCTGGTGTCGGGCGAGAAGGACGCCTTCGGTCACGTCCGGCTCGGCGGCATCGGCGACCGGCTCGCCAAGGAGATCGAGGACCGCACCGGAGCCGAGGCTCGCGCCGTCGTCCTCGGTCACGTCCAGCGCGGCGGTACGCCGACCGCGTTCGACCGCTGGCTCGCCACCCGCTTCGGCCTGCACGCCGTCGACGCCGTCGCCGACGGTGAGTTCGGCACCATGATGGCGCTGCGCGGCACCGACATCGTCCGGGTGCCCCTCATCGAGGGCACCGGCCAGCTCAAGCTGGTCAGCCCCGAGGAGTACGCCGAGGCAGAGGTCTTCTTCGGCTGAGACCGTCCTGGACGCCTCTCACCCCAGCAGCCGGTCGGCCTCGCTCCAGAATCGGGCGACCCGGTCGTTCCACACGTCGGGCACCTCCTGGAAGGGCTGGTGCGACTCACCCTCCATGACCTCGAAGGCCGCACCGGGGATCAGGTCGGAGACGGCGCGGCAGAGCTCGGGACGGCTGGTCATGTCGATGCCACCCGCGAGCACCAGGGTGGGGACGGCGATCTGCGGGAGCCGTGAGCTCGTGTCGTGGCTGACGAAGGCGTCCAGGGTGGCCTGGGTGTCCCCGGGGCTCTGCGGGTGTGGGAACGCCATCGCCTCCTCGATGATCTGGTCGACGGTTCCGTCGTTGGTGGCTCGCGGGGTGTAGATGAACGTGAAGAACCACTCCAGGAACTGCCGCTCGTCGGGCGCGGCCTCGACCAGCCAGCGGACCAGCCCCGCCCACCGGCGCAGGTAGGGGTCCATCGCCGACCACGTGCTCTGGAGCACCAGGCTGCGGACCAGCTCCGGATGCCGCAGCGCCAGCTCCTGGGCGATGATGCTGCCCCCGGAGAAGCCGGCGACGTGGGCGGCGGGGATGCCGAGATCCCGGAGCACTGCGGCGGCGTCGTCGGCCATCGCTTCGACCGTGGCCGGCGCCGTCGGCATCGGCGTGCGACCCGCGCCGCGGTTGTCGAACGCCGTCATGCGGTAGCGGTCCGCCAGTCCCTCGAGCTGGAACTGCCACGACTCGACGGTGTCGCCGAGTCCGCCGATGAGCAGTACGTCGGGCCCGGCGCCCACCTGGTCGACGTAGATCTGGGTCTCGCGGGTTGACACCGTCCTGGGGAAGACGTGCGGTTCGGGGCGTCCGGTTGCACGGACTGCGGTGCGGTGGTGCGTGGTGGTCATGTGGTCGATCTCCTGTGCGTCGTCGTCAGCTGGCCGCGAGGTCGCGGATCGCCTGGTGGGTGTGGAAGACCCCGTGCGGGTCGACGTCGGCCTTGATCGCGGCGAGCCGCTCGCCACTGGCGCCGAAGGCGGCACCCATGCGCGCCGCGCCCTCGTCGCCGAGGAAGTTCGGGTAGGTGGCGCCGACCGAGTACGGCCGCATGTCCTCGCGGATCGCGCGGCCGAGCCGGATGCACCTCTCGTCGTCCTCGGGGTCCTCCCACAGCAGCAGCGGGTGCACGATGAAACGCGCGTCACGGCCTGCCAGGGGCGAGTGCCCGGCGTCCTGGCGACGCACCGCGCCGCCCCACGCCACGATGAACAGCTGCGACGGTCCGGCGGGCAGCTCGGTCGCGCGGGCGACCAACGCCTCGATGGCCGGATCCGGGAGGTCGGCCACGTTCTCGGCGTTCCAGTAGTTCCGGTATCCCGGCGGGTCGTCGACCGAGCACTGGAAGTCGGCGTACGACGTGGTGCCGAAGAAGTCGGCGTCCGGGACGAGCGCCCGGACCGGAGCCAGAGCCTGCTCGCCCGCGGGCACGTCGCCCGCCCACATACCCAAGATCGCGACCGCTGGTTGGCCACGCAGCGCCTCGGGAATGTCCGGGTCGTCGTCGGGAGCGGTCACGAAGGCGCAGGCGAGCGAGAGCTCGTCGGGCGCGGTGTTCATGACGTCCCGGAAGGTGCGCACGACCTCGGCCGCGCGGTCGACCGAGAACAGGGCGAGACCGGCGTGCACCTGCGGTCCCACCGGGTGCAGACGCATCTCGACGGCGGTGACGACACCGAAGCTGCCGCCGCCGCCCCTGAGCGCCCACAGCAGCTCGGGGTTCTCGTGCGCGGACGTGCGGAGGATCTCGCCGTCCGCAGTCACGAGCTCGGCCGCCAGCAGGTTGTCGCAGGCCAGGCCGTGCTTGCGCTCGAGCCATCCCGAGCCGCCACCCAGCGTCAGGCCCGCCACCCCCGTGGTCGAGACCCGGCCGCCCGTGGTGGCCAGGCCGTGCTCCTGGGTCACCCGGTCCACCTCCGCCCAGATCGCGCCGCCACCGATCCGGACGACCTGCTCGACGGGATCGACCTCGATGTCGGACATCGCCCGGAGGTCGAGCACCACGCCGTCGTCGCAGAGGGACAGGCCGGCGACCGAGTGCCCGCCGGCGCGTACGGCGAGGGGCAGCTCGTTGCTGCGCGCGAAGGCGATCGCTGCCACGACGTCGTCGACCGCGACGCACTCGACGACGTAGCGCGGACGGCGTTCGACCATCGAGTTGAACAGGGTGACGGTCCGCTCGTAGGCAGCGTCGCCGGGTTCGTGCAGGCCGCCGGCGAGGCGGAACCGGAGCTCGTCGACGGCAGAGGGTGAGATGAGTGATGTCATGCCGGCAAGTCTTGGCCGGGCACCGCCGGGCGGGCATCCCCAGAACCGGCCAGCCGCCGCAATGGCCGGATCCGGTCACCCGGTGCTTGCGTCGGCTAGAGCCAGCCTTCCTTCGCCGCCGCGGCCACCGCTGCGGCTCGCGAGGGCGTCCCGAGCTTGACCCGGATGTTGGCCACGTGTCGATGCACCGTGTGGGGGCTGAGGAAGAGCCGCTCCGCGATCCCGGCATCGCTGAGGCCGGCCGAGACCAGGCGCAGGATGTCGACCTCGCGCGCGCTCAGGAGACCAGGGGCGCCGACGGACGCCCGGGTCGTACCCAGGAGGTCGAGGACCGCTTGCGCGGCCCGCACCTCGGCCGCGGCACGTTCGTGGCGGCCCAACGCCTCGAGGCACTCCGCCCAGAGGAGCCGGGCCCGCGCGCCCTCGTAGGGCGCCTCACACTCGGCGAACAGGTCGATCGCATCCTCCAGCACCTTGCGTGCCGGATCGCAGTCCTCGGCCGCGACCAGGACCTCTCCGCGCACGAGGAGGACCCGTCCGCGTAGGTACGGGGTGACCAGCTCGTTCCCGGGCAGCTGCGCCAGGGCCTCGTGGGCTGCGTCCAGGTGCCCGGCTGCCGCTCGGGCGCGGGCCAGCAGCTCCAGGGCGGGCAGCCGGTCGAGCACGCTGGACTCGCCGAGGCGCCGAAGCACCCGCTCGGCGGCTTCGGCTGCGCCGGTGGGGTCGCCCCGCAGCAGGTCCAGCTCGCCGAGACCGACGACGGCGTGCGGATGGGGGAGTGCGGTCTCGAAGTACCTCCGCGCATCATCGAGACGACCCTGCCTGATGCGCAGGTCACCCAACCGCACCTCGGTGGGGGCCGCGAGTGCGGGTCTGGTCGTCCGGATGTCCTCGATGGCCGTCGAGAGCTCCTGCTCGGCGAGCGGCCAGTCCCCCCGCGTGGCCAGGATCGCGCCGTACGCCGTGCGACAGATGCCGAGGAAGTGACGGGCGTGCCACGTCGTGGCCCAGCTGTGGAGGGCGCGGCCCCACTGCTCGGCCCGGTGCAGCTCGCCGGCCAGGGCGCAGCCGGAGACCGTGTGGCACAGCGCCCATCCCGGGGAGGCGGTGTCGGCGAAGTCCTCGGAGACTGCGAGGGCGGCGCCCTCGTCGAGGTGTCGCAGTCCTTCGTCGACCGCGCCGGACGCCACCAGTGCGCTGCCGAGGATCGCCAGCGCGATGGCCGCGACATCGACGGCGTCGATGGCACGCGCGAGCGCGAGCGCCTCCCGTGCCCGGCCCTCGGCCGCCACCAGGTCACCCTGGGACAGCAGCGAGATGTCGGCTTCGAGCACCATGATGAAGCCCAGCTCCGCCACCGGTGGTTCGTGCTCCAGCAGCGTCCGCCCCCGCCTCAGCCAGGCCGAGGCCACGGCGTCGTCGCCGCGGAAGTCGAGATGGTCGGACCCGAGCCACATCGCCATCCGGGCCGCGCCGACGTGGTCACCGCCTGCGCGATAGCCGCGGTAGGCCTGTTCGCGAGCCGCGAAGGTGGCTTTCTGGTCGCCCTCCCACCAGGCCGCCCGACTGAGCCCTTCCCACGCCTCGGGCGAGTCCTCCGCCGCCAGGGCCAGCCGGAACTGTGTCCCCGCCTCGACCCACTGGGCGCTGGCGAGGGCAGCCTGCCCGGCGCTCAGTGGCTTCGCTGGGCTGACGGATGGCGCCATGGTGGCAAGCGTAGTCCTGCATCACGGGTCTCCCCGAGCCTGCGGAGCGCTGAGGCGGAGGTCCGCCGGCGGGCCGGTTCGCCTGACTTCGCTCCCGTGGGGTGTAGCGCGGCGGGGTGATCTAGTCCACCATGTCGGTTGTTTGTCACCCGGCAGAGGAGACCCATGAGCGCCACCACGCCCCAGACCCAGGACGTGAACGGACCCGAGCCCGATCTCAAGCGCGTGATGGGGCCCAAGCTCCTGCTCCTCTTCATCGTCGGTGACATCCTCGGAGCCGGCATCTACGCCGTCACCGGCGACATCGCCGGCGAGGTGGGAGGAATGGCGTGGTTGCCGTTCCTCATCGCCTTCAGCGTCGCCACGCTCACGGCGTTCGCCTACCTCGAGCTGGTCACGAAGTACCCCCAGGCCGCCGGTGCTGCGCTGTACGCGCACAAGGCGTTCGGGATCCACTTCGTGACGTTCCTGGTCGCGTTCACCGTGGTCTGCTCAGGGATCACGAGTGCCTCCACGTCCTCGAACCTGCTCGCGGCCAACCTGCTCGTGGGGCTCGAGGTCGGCGACGGTGAGCCGAGCGCCACCCTGATCCTCCTGGTGGCGCTGGCGTTCATGATCCTGCTCGCCCTGATCAACCTGCGTGGGGTCGGCGAGAGCGTCAAGTTCAACGTGGTGCTCACCCTGATCGAGCTGAGCGCGCTGGTGATCGTGATCGGCATCGGCTTCTACACGATGGCCGTCAAGGGTGCCGACCTCGGACAGATCGTGGTGTTCGAGAGCTCCTCGGACCGGGGCATGTTCGCCGCGACCACCATCGCCACCGCGGTCGCCTTCTTCGCCATGGTCGGCTTCGAGGACTCGGTCAACATGGTCGAGGAGGTCAAGGACCCCGAACGCATCTTCCCCAGGACCATGCTCACCGGGCTCGGCATCGCCGTGGTCATCTACATGCTGGTTGCCGTGTCGGTGGTCCTGGTGCTCCCGCTGGGGGAGATCCAGGACTTCGACGGTGAGACCGGGATCTTGCTGCAGGTCGTGAAGACCGGGATCCCCGACTTCCCCGTCGACGCGATCTTCCCGTTCCTCACCGTGTTCGCGGTCGCCAACACCGCCCTCATCAACATGCTGATGGCCAGCCGCCTCGTCTACGGACTGGCCCACCAGGACGTGCTGCCGCGTTCGCTGGGCAAGGTGCTCCCGTCGACGCGGTCGCCGTGGACCGCGATCATCTTCACCACGGCGCTGGCGCTCGGTCTGATCACCTACGTCTCGCTCGACTCCGAGAGCTCGGTCGTCGGTGCCCTGAGCGGCACCACGGGGCTGCTGTTGCTGATCGTGTTCTCCATCGTCAACGTGGCCTGCCTGGTGCTGCGCCGCGACACGAGCGTGACCGGCAGGTTCCGCGCCCCGACCGCGTTCCCTGTGGTCGGCGCCGTCCTGTGCCTGGCCCTGGCCGGCCCGTGGGCCCGCGACCCCGAGGACTGGATCCAGTACCGGATCGCGGCGGTGCTGCTGGCCATCGGAGTCGGGCTCTGGATCCTCACCTGGCTCACCAACCGCGGGGTGCGCGCCCAGAAGACCGGCTTCCGCGACATCGAGCACATGGACGACGACCTCGGCTGAGCCCCGCCGTCGGTGGTCTCACGCGGACCACCGGCGGGCGGTCCGGCCGGCCTGCCCGCGTACGCTGGTGCAGTGAGCACCATCCCCGATCTCGCCGCGCTGCACGCGATGGGTCCCGCCCAGCAGCCCACGTACGCCGACCCCGTTGCCGTGGATGCGGCCGTGGCCCAGCTGCGCACCAAGCCACCCCTCGTCTTCGCGGGCGAGTGTGACGACCTCACCGCCAAGATCGCCGCCGTGGCCCGCGGCGAGGCGTTCCTGCTCCAGGGCGGTGACTGCGCCGAGACCTTCGACGGCGTGACCGCCGACAACGTCCGGAACAAGCTGCGGGTGCTGCTCCAGATGGCGGTCGTGCTGACCTACGCCGCGTCGGTCCCGGTCGTGAAGGTGGGCCGGATCGCCGGCCAGTACGCCAAGCCTCGCTCCTCGGACCTCGAGACCCGTGAGGGTGTCACGTTGCCGGCCTACCGCGGCGATGCCGTCAACGGCTTCGCGTTCACCGAACCGGCCCGGCGCCACGACCCGCAGCGGCTCGTCGACGTCTACCACTCCTCGGCCGCGACGCTGAACCTGGTGCGCGCGTTCGTCACCGGCGGCTACGCCGACCTGCGCCAGGTCCACGCGTGGAACACCGACTTCGTGCGCGAGAGCGCGGCCGGCCAGCAGTACGAGGCGATGGCCAACGACATCCAGCGCGCGCTGACCTTCATGCAGGCGATCGGCGCCGACCCCGACGAGTTCCACCGGGTCGACTTCCACTCCAGCCACGAGGCGCTCGTGCTCGAGTACGAGCACGCCATGACCCGCATCGACTCGCGCACCCAGCTGCCCTACGACGTCTCGGGCCACTTCGTGTGGATCGGCGAGCGCACCCGCCAGCTCGACGGAGCCCACGTCGAGCTGCTGCGCCACATCCGCAACCCGATCGGTGTGAAGCTCGGACCCAGCACCACGCCCGACGACGCGCTGGCGCTGGCCGAGCGGCTCAACCCCGACAACGAGGCCGGTCGGCTCACCTTCATCACCCGCTTCGGTGCGAGCCGGATCCGCGAGGGGCTGCCGAACCTGATCGAGAAGGTCAGCGCCGCCGGTGTCCAGGTGGCCTGGGTGTGCGACCCGATGCACGGCAACACCTTCGAGGCGTCCTCGGGCTACAAGACCCGCAACTTCGACGACGTCATCGAGGAGGTCCAGGGCTTCTTCGACGTGCACCGTGCGCTCGGCACCTGGCCCGGCGGCGTCCATGTCGAGCTGACCGGTGACGACGTGACCGAGTGCGTCGGCGGCGGCGAGCTGTTGAGCGAGGCCGGTCTCGCCGACCGCTACGAGTCGGCCTGCGACCCGCGCCTCAACCGGGTGCAGTCGTTGGAGCTGGCCTTCCTGGTCGCGCGCATGCTCCGCCAGGCATGATCGATCTCCGCAGCGACACCGTCACCCGCCCGACCGAGGCGATGCGGCACGCCATGGCCGGGGCGGAGGTCGGCGACGACGTGTACGGCGAGGACCCGACGGTCCGCGCGCTCGAAGAACTCGTCGCCGGCATGCTCGGCCACGAGGCCGCGCTGTTCACCCCCACCGGATCGATGGCGAACGTGCTCGCGGTCCGCAGCCTGGTCGCGCCGGGCCAGGAGGTGCTGTGCGAGGCCAGCGCCCACATCGCGCGGGCCGAGCTCGGTGCCCACGGCGCGGTCAGCGGCGTCACGATGCGCACCTGGATCCAGTCCGACGGCCACCTGCCGCTGCCGGTGATCGAGCAGCTCTTCGCCCCCGACATGGGGCCGTTCTTCGTCCCCACCGCCGCGGTGTCGGTCGAGAACACGCACAACTTCGCCGGCGGCGCGGTCGTCCCGATGGAGGAGCTGCGCGGGCTGCGGGCCTTCGCCGACTCGACCGGCACCCGCATCCACCTCGACGGCGCCCGGCTCTGGAACGCACACATCGCCTCCGGCGTACCGCTGGCGGAGTACGGCGCGATCGCGGACGTGCTGGCGGTGTGCCTCTCGAAGGGGCTCGGTGCCCCGGTCGGCTCGCTGATGGTCGGCTCCACCGACGCGATCGCCGAGGCGCGGGTCTGGCGCAAGCGGCTGGGGGGCGGGATGCGCCAGGTCGGCGTGCTCGCCGCCGCCGGTCTGCACGCGCTGGACCACCATCTCGACCGGCTCGCCGACGATCACGCCCACGCTCGGCTGCTGGCCGAGGCGTGCGGCGTGGACCCGGCGGGCGTCGACACCAACATCGTGGTGGTGCCCCACGACGACGCGGCCGGGTTCGTGGCCCGGGCCGCCGACGCCGGAGTGCGGGTCAGCGCCGTCGGCCCGCGGACGGTGCGGCTGGTGACCCACCTCGACGTCGACCGCGCCGCCGCGGAGCGAGCTGCCTCAGTGCTGGCTGCCCTCTGACGCAGGGTGCTCCGGCGAGGTCGGCGTCGTGGGCCGGCCCGGGTTGCTCTGCACCCGAGCACCGAAGTCGCGCGCTTGCGACCGCAGCCGCTCGACGTCGAGTGCGCCGCTGCGCCACGCGAGGACCAGGGCGCAGATCAGTGCGACCAGGGTGATCAGCAGGGTCGCCTGCCAGCCGACGAGTCCGATGGAGCCGAAGCCTTCGTAGTCCTCGCCCTGGCCGCTGACCTCGATCCCGGCATGGAGCCCGGAGAGCCGGACGAAGAGCGGGGTGGTGACGAGCACGACGCCCACCCACACCAGCAGGTTCGGCGCCAGCCGGTGGCGGGGCGCGCGACGCGCCACGAGCAGGCCGGTGAGGACGAGGGCGAGGAGCATCACCACCGGGGCTGCCCACAGGCCCGGCGACTCGTCGGTGAAGTGGGCGAGGTGGTGGGTGTCGCTGCTGGCACCGTCGGTGCCGTCGGAGCGGCTCCCGAACGCGCCGCCGGCGCCGAGGCCCAGGAGCCACATGCCACCGCTGGCGAGGGTTGCGAAGATCAGGGCGAGCGAGATCCGGAGGTCCTCGCCGCTCACGTCGGTCGCCTCGTCCAGGGCGTCGCCGCTCACCAGCAGCAGGAGTACGCCGATACGCCGGCCAGGGGCAGCAGTGCCGCGAAGACCCCCACGCCGTACACGGGCGCGGCCAGCCACTCACGCACGGACTCCACGCGCGGCGACCACCAGTCGCCCCTCACGAAGCACGCTCCGGCGAGGACGACGAAGAGGATCAGGAAGCCGAGGAAGAAGGCGCCGGCCGCTTCGGGGCCGTAGGAGATCTTGGCGTCGAAGGACCGCGAGAGCTCAGCACCCCATCCACGACCGAACTCCCGGGTGTCGGACCGGAACACCAGGGCGATCACCATCAGCGCGAGGCCGAAGATCAGGGCCGCCCGGGCCGCATCAGCCACCCCGTCGATGCCGCGGGTGTAGCGGGCGGTGACGCGCCGGAACACGAGGAGTGCGACGACGAGGGTCGCGATCGTGATCGTGAGCGGGAACGCTCCGATGGAAGCATCCGCCTCGAAACCGGACACCCCGAAGTCTGCGCTCAGATCCGCGCCGAAGGCGCCGGTCATCAGCGTCGCCACCAGGGTCAGGGAGTTGTCCAGACCGAAGTCGGTCGGCTTGCCGAGCAGGGCGACCGCGAGGGCCAGGAGTCCGCTGGTGAACAGGGCGCTCGCGGCGACCACCCCGGCCCCGAGCCAGTTGCCGACCAGGAGCCGGGAGAGATCGAGGGTGGGGACGGCAGGACCGTGCGACACGGTCTCCGGCGCCGGCGGCGGCAACGTCCGACCGGTCCCGGCAGGGGGCGCCGGGGTGGCGGGGGACATCGGCCTCGTGTCGGCGGCCGGCTCTGTCTCGCGCGGTTGCCCGCAGTTCGGGCAGAACGGGGACTGTTCGGGGGTCTCGTGGCCGCAGTGGGCACAGACAGGCATGGGGAGTCCTTGTGGAAGGGAGGGAGGGTGATCGCCCGCGGACGATACCCCGTCTCCGGTCAGGATGCAGCGCCGGAGATCCGGACCTCGCTGATCGCGGTGTAGTTGCGGGAGGAGCGGCCGTCGCCGGGAGGGCTGACCTCGAGCAACCGCAGGGTCACCGTCCGGGTCTCGACCTGGTCCAGGGCGAGGGTCTGCATCTCTGCCGCCTCGCGCAACGTCTGGGTCACGACCGTGCCGTCGTCGAAGGTCCACTCGACCTCGAGGATCCGGCGGTTACCGGCGTACCAGTCGAGCAGGCCGCGCGAGTCCTGGCCGACCTTGGCGTACCCGTTGATCAGGCCGACGTCGGTCAGGACGGCGGGGGAGTCGAGGCGGAAGGTGATCGACTCGCCGGTGCCGTCGCCCGGCATCCGCCAGGTGGTCTCCTCGAGGCCGTCGGTCATGTTGCTCGCGACGTAGCGGACCGGGTTTCCGCTGGAGTCGCGACTCGGCGGCGCCGGGCTGGGTGCCCGGACCCGGGTCGAGGGCGTGAGGTCGCCCCCCTCGACAGGGTCGTTCCGGGTCTCCTCGGTGGCACTCGGTTCCGGGTCGGGGGTGCGGTCGCGATCGGGCGTGCGGTCGCCGGCCACCTGGGATGGTGCCTGCGTGGCCGGCGCCGGCCTGTCGTCGCCGCTGAAGAGCAGCCACACCCCGGCGCCGGCGACCAGCACCAACACCAGGAACCCGAGCGCCCAGGGCACCCACCCGACACCACGTCGGCGATCGTCGCCGCGGTGTCGTGGCAGCTCGGGCTCGGCCTCGACGACCGGGTCGAGGAAGGCAGTCGGCTCGTCGGGCGACTGAGGCTCTCGCTCGTCGGCGTAGAGCGGGAAGCGCGGAGGTTCCGACCCCGACGGGGCAGGAGGTGGCACTGTGACGCGCGGCCGCTCCGCGGTGTCGGTGCGCCACGTGTCGGACGTGGCGGGCGCGGACACCGGGCGGCCGCAGTTCGTGCAGAACCGGCCGATGCCGAGCTCGGCGCCGCACTGCGTGCACTGGTCCATGTCAGTCGTCCTCCGCCCGCCAGCGTAGAGGGAATGCCTGGCCGGTGAGGCTGCTTCCGCCACCGTTGAGTCGCCACAAATTTCCGTTGAGTCGCCAGGTAGTCCCGGATTCGTTGGCAACTCGACCCGATTTTGTGGCGACTCGACCCACGGGTGGTCAGACAGCCAGGTGGGGGACCTCTCCCTCGATCTTGCGGCGGGGACCGAGCTCGACCAGGAGCATCGCCGTCAGCACCATGGCGCCACCGATCAGCATCCGTGAGCCGGCCGACTCACCGCCGAGCCAGACCGCGAACAGGGCCGCGAAGACCGGTTCCATGCTCATGATGATCGCGGTGCGGGTCGGTGGCAGGTGCGCCTGCGCCCAGGTCTGTGCGACCAGCGCGAGCGCGCCCGCGAACGCGGCCATGTAGAGGACCGACAGCCAGTCGCGGGTGTTGTCGGGCAGCACGATCCCGTCGGGGGCGGTGGCGACCAGGCAGATGACGGCGATCGCGACCAGCTGCAGGATCGACATGCCCAATGCCTCGTCGGGCTTCGACCAGGCGCCGAGCCCGACGATGTGGAGTGCGTAGAGCAGCGCGGCGACCAGGGTGATCGCCTCGCCGTAGCCGACCGAGAGTCCTTCGAGGGTCAGCACCCCGAGGCCACAGGCTGCCACCGCGACCGCCACCCACGTCAGCGGCCCGATCCGGGTCCGGAGCAGGAGGGCGGCGAAGAGGGGCGTGGCGACGACGTACATGCCGGTGATGAAGCCGGAGACGCTGGCCGCGGTGTGGGCGAGGCCGGCGGTCTGCAGGATCTGCGCGACGCCGTAGAGCGCTCCCAGCACCAGCGCCCGCTTGCGGGAGTCCGCCGACAGCTTCGCCAGCGACCGGGGTGCGATCAGCGCCAGCAGGGCCGCGGCGATCGCGAACCGCACCGCGAGGAAGTCCAGCGTGGGCACCCGGTCGAGCAGGTCGCGGATCAGGAAGAACGTGCTGCCCCACATCGCGGTGACGGCGAGCAGGGCGAGGGCTGCGAGCAGCGCCGTACGCCGCTCGGTGGTCGTGTCCGCCATCTCAGATGAGGAACAGCGTGATCGTGGAGCCACGCGGGACCATCGTCCCGGACCGGGGATCGACACTGAGGACGTACCGGAGGCCGATGTACTGGTCGGACTCCTGCACGTCGACCACGAACCCGAGTGCCTCGAGCTCGCGGCGGGCGCTGTCGACGCCCGAGGCGATCAGCCCGCCCGGCACCTCGATCAGCTCGGGTCCCTGACTGACCACGAGGGTGACCGTCTCGCCGCGGAACAGCGTGCCGCTGGCAGGGGTCTGGCTGACGACACTGCCCTCCGGGACGGTGTCGGAGAACTGTGGGTCGTCGCGCTCCACGACCAGGTTCCGCTTCTCGAACCAGGCCTGCGCAGCCTCGGCGTCCTTGCCGGTCCAGTCGCGCAGCTTGATCGGCTTGGGTCCCTCGCTGACGACGAGGTCGACGACGGTGCCCGGCCGGAGCGAGGTCCCGGCCGCGGGATCGCTGCCGAGGACCGTGCCCTCCTTGAGGGTGCCGGAGTACCGCCCGACCGACTCACCGAACTCGAGGTTGCTCCCGGCCAGTGCGTCCTGCGCGTCGTCCTCGCTCATGCCGCGGACCTTGGGCACCTCGTAGCGTTCCTTGCCCAGGGACAGCACGATCGTGACCGTGCCCCCGTCCAGCACGCGCTCACCCGCGCCAGGGTCGGTGCCCAGGACCTTGCCGGCCGCGACCGTCTCGGAGTACGCCGGGTCGTCGGTGTCCACCTCGAGCCCGGCAGCCTCCAGCTTCTGCACGGCGGCGGTCTCGTTCATGCCGAGCACGCTCGGCGTCTGGGTCCACCGCGCCCAGCCGAACCACCACGCGCCGAGGCCGAGGCCGACCGCGAGCAGGAGTGCGAGCAGGAGCAGCAACGGCCCGCGACGAGATCGGCGCGGCCGGGCCGGTCGCGCCGGGGGAGGGACCGGCGACGCTGGGGTGGGACGCCGCTCGATGCTGGTGGTGTGTTGGACGGGCTGGTGGGAGGCGGTGGACGCCTCGGCCGGAGCGAGCAGGGTCGCGAACTCGTCGGCGTCGAACGGCTCCGGCTCGGTGTCTGGCGAGATCGCAGGGCGCGGCATCAGGTCGGCGGTCAGGTCGGCGTCCTCGCTGACCCCCGTCGCCAGCGCCTGCGCGACCCGGTGGACCTGGTGGAGCAGCACCCCGGCGTCGGCGGGGCGCTGGTCGCGGTCACGCGCGGTGGCCCGGGCGACCAGCGCGTCGACGTACGCCGGCAGGCCGGGGACCAGGGCCGAGGGGGCCGGGACGTCCTCGTGGACGTGCTTGTAGGCGACCTGGATCGGGGACTCACCCTCGTGCGGCTTCTCGCCGGTGAGCAGCTCGTAGAGCACGACACCGGCGGCGTAGACGTCGGCGCGGGCGTCGGCCCGGCCGTCGACGACCAGCTCGGGGGCGAGGTAGGAGACGGTGCCGATCAGCACGCCGCCGGTGGCGGTGTGCTGGGTGTCGGTGCTGACGGCCTTGGCCAGGCCGAAGTCGGCGACCTTCACCCTCCCGTCGTCGGCGATGAGGACGTTCTCCGGCTTGATGTCGCGGTGGATCAGCCCGGCGCGGTGGGCGTGGGCGAGCGCGGAGAGGACCGGGTCGAGCAGTGCCAGCGCCCGGGCCGGCGGCATCGGCGCCTCCTTGCGGACGACGTCGCGCAGGGTGTGGCCGGCGACCAGCTCCATGACCAGGAACACGACGTCGTTCTCGGCACCCTGGTCGAAGACCCCGACCACGTTGGGGTGGCTGAGCCGTGCTGCCGCGCGCGCCTCGCGCACGAACCGGGCCGCGAAGTCCTCGTCGTCACCGAGCCCGGGGTGCATGACCTTGACCGCGACCGTGCGGTCGAGCCGGAGGTCGGTGGCCTCGTGCACGCTGGCCATGCCACCTCGGGCGATCCGGGGGCCGATCCGGTAGCGGCCGTCCAACAGGCTCCCGATGAAGGGGTCGCGAGCAGCGCCGGGCTGGCCCGACTGGGCGCGCTCATCGGACTGCACTCGACCCTCCTGGGTGCCGGACGGGGAAGGATCCGGTGCTCAATCGTACGGATGCGGACGCGGCGGCCACCGGTTGCCCACTTCCCGGCGTGGCGCGAGGGTTTCCGGGGGGCCCTCCGGGAGTGGCACAGTGGGGCCATGACCGGCATGCACGACGAACGACTGGCTGAGATCGACCTTGCGGTCGTGGTCCCCGAGTGGCTCGACTGGAGCCAGGCGGCCGCGCGGCTGGGGGTCACCCCGGCGAAGGTGCGGACCATGATCCGCGACCACGAGCTCGCCGCGGCGGTGCCCGTCCCCGGCGGCGGACCCCGGATCCCGGCGGAGTTCATCGACGGCGACCTGGTCGTCAAGGGGCTGCCGGGCCTGCTGACGCTGCTCCACGACGCCGGCTTCGACGACCGTGAGTCCATCGCCTGGATCTTCCTCGACGCCGACCTCCCGGGCCGCCCCATCGACGCGCTGCGGGAGAACCGCGGCTCGGAGGTGAAGCGTCGGGCCCAGGCCCTGGCGCTCTGAGTGATGGCGACCCAGGCCTCACGGAGGACCTCGACACGCTCCTGGCTCGGCCTGGCGGCCGCAGTCGTGGTCGCCGTACTCCTGTGGTGGGTGCAGGGAACCGGTGACCCCGCACCCGACACCGCGACCGACCCCGGTGGGCTACCGGTCGTCGCGCTGGCCGACCTGCCGCCCGAGGCGGCGCAGACCCTGGACCTGATCGACGCGGGCGGCCCCTACCCCTACGACCAGGACGACGGGGTGTTCTCGAACCGGGAGGAACTCCTGCCGGACCAGCCGGAGGGGTACTACCGGGAGTACACCGTGGACACCCCGGGGTCCGACGACCGCGGTGCTAGGAGGATGGTGACCGGCGACGGTGGAGAGCTCTACTGGACCGACGACCACTACGCCTCGTTCGCGAGGATCGAGAGGTGAACCCATGAGCGGACTCGCGGCAGTCCTGGCCGGACGGGCTCAACCCGGCATCTACACGTGGCGCAGCGGCTTCGACATCGCCGACGTGCGCCACGCCGTGGACCACGCCGGCTGGACGTTCGGGTACGTCGACGGGCTGCACGCGCAGACCAAGTCGGAGTTCCTGCGGGAGATCGGGGAGGCCCTGGACTTCCCGGACTGGTACGGCCAGAACTTCGACGCCCTCGCCGACTGCCTCACCGACGTCGACGACGGCGACGGCACCGTGCTGCTGTGGGACGGCTGGGGGACGCTGGCGCGTCAGGAGCCGCGCGCGTTCTCGGTCGCGCTGAGCGTGCTCGGCACCCGCGTCAACGGCGACCGCGGCGGCCCGTTCGTCGTCCTCCTGCGTGGCGACGGCCCCGACGCCCCGGGTGTGGACGCGCTCGACTGATCGTTGGTCCGTGTGCGGTTTCCCCGGTCGACCGGGGAAACCGCATGTTCGCCGGCGAGTCTGCTCGGCGTGTCGGCAGGACTCGCCGACACGGTCCGCCCCAAGGAGTCGGCTCAGACGACGCGGTCGGTGGCGGCGGCGGCCAGCTGGCGCAGCACGAGCCGCGCGTCGTCATGGATCTCGGCGCGGTCCAAGGCGTCCAGAGACAGCTCGGCCAGGTCGCTGATGACCGCCTCGACCTGCGCGTGTGCCCCGGACTCGTCGATGATCCGCTGCAGCCGGGTGAGCAGGTCGCCGTCGAGCGGGGTGCCGAGGCTGGAGTCGAGCAGTCGGGCGTCGTCGGCGGGTGCGTTGTCGAGCGCCAGCGCGACCAGGACCGTTCGCTTGCCCTCGACGAGGTCGTCGCCGGCGGGCTTGCCGGTCGTGGCGGCGTCGCCGAAGACCCCGAGCAGGTCGTCACGGAGCTGGAAGGCCTCGCCCAGCGGGAGCCCGTACGCCGAGAGCGTGGCCAGCGCGGCACCGTCGGCGCCAGCGAGGGCGGCGCCGATGTGGAGCGGGCGTTCGATGGAGTACTTGGCCGACTTGTAGCGCAGCACGGTCATCGCCGCCTCGACGTCGGCCCTGCCACGGGCCTGTACCGACACGTCGAGGAACTGGCCGGTGATCACCTCGGTCCGGCACAGGTCGAACAGGCCCATCGCGGTGGCGACCCGCTCCAGCGGGAGCCCGCACCGGCGCAGCAGCTCCTCCGACCAGCTCAGCAGCAGGTCGCCCAGCAGGATCGCGGCGGCGGCGCCGTACTGCCCGGGATCTCCGCGCCAGCCGTCGGCGCGGTGCTCGGACTCGAACCCGCGGTGGGTCGCGGGCCGACCGCGGCGGGTGTCGGAGGCGTCCATCAGGTCGTCGTGGACCAGGGCGCTGGCGTGCAGCAGCTCGAGGGCGGCGCAGGCGCGCAGCAGCGCCCGTTCGTCGTCGGGCGCAGCCTCGAGCGATCGGAATCCCCAGTAGCAGAAGGCCGCTCGGAACCGCTTGCCGCCGCCGACGCAGGCCCGCGCCTCGTCGAGGAGCCGGACCGCGTCCGGGCCGAGCGGGGCAAGCCGCACCGCCATCTCGTCGAGGAACTCGTCCAGGACGGCCTGGATGCGCTCCCGGAAGTCGGTCCCGTCCCAGCTGGTCACGCCGCGAGACTAGCCAGTGGACGCCCGCGGCCCGCGCGCCCCCACCCTCCGTAGGATTGCCCGGGTGAACAGGGACCGGGGTCGGAGCATGGCCGAGCTGATCGCCGAGGGCGGTCGGTCGTTCTCCTTCGAGTTCTTCCCGCCGCGCGACGAGGCCGGCGAGGAACAGTTGTGGGCGGCGGTGCGGGCCCTCGAGCCCTACGCGCCGACGTTCGTCTCGGTGACCTACGGCGCCGGCGGCTCAAGCCGCGACACGACTGTCCGCATCACTGCCCGGATCGCTCGCGAGACCAGCCTGCTCCCGGTCGCCCACCTCACCTGCGTGGGGCACACGCGCGAGGAGCTGGACCGGATCCTGACCGACTACGCCGCCGGTGGCGTCCACCACGTGATGGCGCTCCGCGGCGACCCGGAGGGCGGACCTCGGGCTGCCTGGACGCCCACCGAGGGCGGTCTGGAGTACGCCAACGAGCTGGTCGAGCTGGCCGCGGCGCGCGAGTTCCGGGTCGGCGTGGCCGCCTTCCCCGAGAAGCATCCGACGTCGCCCTCGGTCGACCACGACGCGGAGGTGCTGGTCGCCAAGGCCCGGGCCGGCGCGGAGTTCGCGATCACCCAGATGTTCTTCACCGCCGACGACTACTTCGCGCTCGTCGACCGGGTGCGGGCCCACGGCGTCGACATCCCGATCCTCCCCGGGATCATGCCGATCCTGAACCTGGCGGCCATCAGCCGTCAGGGCGAGCTCATCGGCGCCGACGTCCCCGAGGCGGTGGTCGACCGGATCCGCGTCCACGACGGCGAACCGGCACGGATGCGCGCGGAGGGCATCGCGATCGCCACCGAGCTGTGTCAGGACCTGCTCGAGGGAGGCGCGCCCGGCCTGCACTTCTACACCCTCAACCGCTCGCGGGCGACGCTGGAGATCTTCGAGGCGCTCAAGATCACCGTGTAACAGCCGGGGATCTGGAGCTGGCGGTGAGTAGTGCACCGTCCGGGTCGTGGCAACGGTGCAGGACTCACCGCTGCCACGGCGCGGCGCGCCCCTACGCCGGGCCGATGACCTGCGCGACCAGTGCCGCGGACAGTCCCACGAAGGGCACCTGACCGCCCGGTGTGGCATGCGCCCCGGCGGCGTACACACCCTCGATCGGGGTGGTCGGACCGAGCCGCTGACGGACCGTCCCGCGGCCCTGCCACAGCACGCCCATCGCCGAGCCGCTCTCCTTGACCTGGTCCAGGGGTGAGCGGTCGACGCGCACGGCGACCCGGTCCCGGACGTCGATGCCGTGCCGGGCCAGCGCCACCAGCATGTCCTCGGCGATCTTGCCGCGGCCGTGCATCGTCCACGCGGTGTGGCCGGCCGGAGCGCGCCCGCCGCCGCGGATCACCAGCGACGGGTCGCCGTGGAGCACCAGCTCGTGCCCCACGTCGGGCACGTCCCCGGCCAGGCCGAGGTGGGTGGTGACTGGCGGGATCGCCGGCATGCTCCGGGCGACGTACGACGCCAACGCGGGGATCCGACGCGGGTCGACGGCGACCACCACCGCGTCGGCATCGAGGGTTCCCGTCGTGGTGCCGACGCCGACGCAGCGGCCGTCGCGGATCACGAGGTCGGTCACCGGGGTGCTGGTCAGGGCGGTCACCCCGCGGGTGGTGAGGCGCGCGGCGAGGACCTCGGTCAGCTGCGCGAAGCCGCCTGGCACCGTCCAGCCGCCGAAGCGCTGCTCGAGGTAGGCGTGCACCCCCAGCCAGGCCGGCACGTTGCGCAGGTCGTGGCCCTCGGCGACGAAGCGGTGACCCGCAACCAGACGGAGCCGCTCGTCACGGAAGTCCCGGCGCAGCCGCTTGTACAACGTGTCCCGGTCGTCGACCACACGCTTCACCGCCCGGACGGTGTCGGGCGGCAACGTCTCGGGTGCCCAGGGCACCTCCAGGTAGTGGCGGCGCAGCGTCTCCCACACGTCGGCGTACGACGCCACGTGGTCGATCCACGCCTGGCCCAGCCCCGCGCCGAGCTGGTCGAAGGCAGCGCCCTGCTGCGAGCGGGAGCCGCCGGGCAGGCGCACCTCGGTGCCGTCCTCGAACCGGTGGTGGCGGATCACCTCGACCGGCTCCAGCTCCAGCTCCTTCTCGAGCGGTCGACCGGACTTGCGGAACAGGTCGCGCAGCACCGCGGGCAGCAGCGTCCCGTGGGCGCCACGGTCCCAGGCGAAGCCCTCCGCGGTCTCGAACGTCAGCGCTCCGCCCAGGGTGTCGGTGCGCTCGACGAGGGTCACGTCGTGCCCGAGCTTGGCCAGCCGCAGCGCGCTGGCCAGCCCGCCGAGACCACCGCCGACGACCACGACTCGCATGGTGAGGAACCTAGGGCACCCGAACGTCGGGCGCGGCGGTGAGCGTTCCGAAGCCGGCGTCGTACTCCCGGTCGAGGAAGTCCATCAGTGCGACGTTGACCGGCGCGAGGCGAGCTCCGGGCACCATCGTGGTGCAGGGGTCGAGCTGGGCGAAGAAGCCGACCGTCGTGTCGGCGAGCACCAGCCGGTCGCCGGTGTCCGAACCCGCGCGGTCGACCCGCCCGCCGGTGCCGTCGGCATCGAGGGTCACCGTCACCGGGAAGTCGTCGGGACGACCGAGCGTTCGGCCCTCCTCGATGGCCAGGGGCCGACCCTCGCGGTGCGCGTCGAGCAGGGGGAGCAGGGACTCGATGTCGGAGACGGTCAGCCGGGTGTCGATGCCGGCGAGCAGGTTGAGCTGCAGCAGCGACAGCAGCCGCAGGTCCACCCCGCCGGCGACGTTGAGTCCGGCCGGCATGCGGGTGTTGAGCTCCGTCGGCCGGAACCCGTGCGCGGTCAGGACGCCGTCGATGCCGAAGGCGCCGCGATAGGAGTACGCCGAGCGCAGGTGCTCGCCGACCCGGCGGGCGATCGCCCGCATCTCCTCGCGGTCCGCCGGCGATGGGTCCCACCAGCTCGACAGGCCGCCGTACACCAGACGTCGTCGCTCGACGCTGCGCAGCGTCGCGATCTCGACCGGGCGGAGCACCGCCGTGCCGTCGGGCAGGACGAAGCCGTGGATCGAGCACGGCACGCCCTCGAGGAACGGCATCACCCGCACCCGGTCGCACCGGGGGCGGAAGAAGCCGCGAGCCGCGGCGCGGTCGCCGTCGTCGATGACCCAGCGCACGTAGTTGCCGCCGCCGTTGAAGCCGTCGCGGGAGTCGCCGGACCACACCACCCCCAGGTCCGTGGCGAGCTCGTCGCTGGCGGCGGCGAGGTCGGTGTCGACGACGGGGACGATCCGGTGCGGAGCAGCGGGGACGCCGGCCGCGACCCAGATCTCCTCGGCGAGCAGCTTGTCCTCGAGGTGGAGGAAGGACCGCGGCCGGCCGCCGAGGACCGGGCGGTCGAGGATCGGCTCGTCGTTGGTGACGAACGGGCCGGCCCACCACACGCCCTCGTGAGCCGGGTCGAACGCCTCGATGTCGGCGACCGCGCCCGGCGGGAGCTCACGCGCCATCCTGTCCAGGCCGCGGAACTCCTCGGTGACGGAGGTCGCGACGGGCGGCGTGATCCGGGTCAGCGTGTACTCCGCCGGTGAGGGGACCGCCCCGGCGCCACGTGCGGTCGCGAGCACGAGCACCGGGCAGTCCAGCGCGCCCAGCCAGCGAACCGGCCGCGCGAACCCGGTCAGCATGCCCGGGCCGAGGATCACGGGTCGACCGGCGAGTGGGGCGCCGAGCCGGGCGGCGACCGCCGCGCGGACGTCGTGGTCGGCGAGGTCCACCATCAGTGCGCCCGGTCAGTCCACGTCGATCTCGGTCGCCTCGGTCAGCGCCAGCAGCTCGTCGTACGTCGTGGAGAAGACGGCGGCGGGGTGACCGGCGGCAGCCCACACCACCTCGTGGCGGCGCAGCCAGGAGTCCAGGAAGGTGGGCACGCGGGTGGGGTGACCGATGGGGGAGACGCCGCCGATGACCTGCCCGGTGTGGGTGCGCACGAACTCGGCGTCGGCGCGCGCGAGCGTGCCGGCGCCGACCCGGGCGGCGGTCGCGGCGACGTCGACCCGGTGGGCCCCGGAGGTCAAGATGAGAACCGGGCTACCGTGGTCGTCGAAGACCAGACTGTTGGCGATCGCTCCGACTTCGCAGCCGAGTGCCTCGGCGGCCAGGGCGGCGGTGTGGACCGACGCGGGAAGGGTCACGATCTCGCCGGTCCCGCCGCGGCGGGCGTGCTCCTCGCGAAATCGGGTGATCGCGGCATGTTCGGTCGTCATACTGCGAGCCTAGTGTCCGGTAGCGGAGCGGGCAGGCGCAGATCCGGACCAGGGAGTGGAGACGGTATGGGGCGGCAACGGCCGACATCGGTGGCCTACGCGCTGCGGGTGCAGTGGGTGCTGGTGGCGGTGACCGCGATCGCCGTGGTGGCGACGGTGCTGCTGCGCGACACCCTGCTGGAGAGCTGGGCGCTGTCACGTGGCGGCCTCGACGCCGTCGAGCAGAGCGGGATCGACACCCCCGCCTTCGTCCCTGTCGCCGTGGTCAGCTTCATCGTCTACGCCTCGCTCGCCTGGGTCATCGCCGTGCTGTTCGGCGGGGGTCACAGCTGGGCACGCTGGGCGTTGCTGTTGCTGGCGGCCGGCTTCCTGTTCGTGGCCTACGTCATCTACCGCACGGACCCACCGGTGGCGTTGCTGGTGGTCGGGGCGGCCGCGGCCGCGCTCGACCTGGCGTTGATCTGGTTCCTGCTCCAGCGCGAGAGCGGCGAGTGGGTGCGCGGCGCCCAGCTCGCAGAGGAGCACGAGCACACCGTCTGACTCGGGTCTCGGGACGACCCGCTGGGCTCGCTCTTGACGCCCTGTCGGGGGTGAGGTGTAGCGTGGTGCGTGTTCGAACATCTGTTCGATCAGGTCCGGCGGGGCGCGACTTCGACCCCCGCCTCCCGCCGGACCCGGACGCCGGTCACTCCCGGCCTCCGTGCTTCGTCCACTGCGGGGTCGAGGGGTCGACGACGCCGAAGGAGCACGACAGTGAGGCGGTACGACGACCCCGTAGAGGTACGCCGTGGCTGGGTGGAGGGCCCCGGCCAACGCGGCCCCACCCACCGAGTGGAGGGACCCGAGCAGTTCCTGTGGCGCGGCCGGCTGTGGAAGGTGCGTGCGGTGCTCGCCCACTGGGTGGAGACCGGGCCCTGGTGGCAGGCCGCCGGCGTCCGGGCGGTGATCGGCTCCGACGAGCCCACCGTCCACCCCGACCAGCGACCGGACCAGCAGCCAGACCAGCGGCCCGCGCCGGTGGGTGACCTGCTGGTCGAGCGTGAGCTCTGGCGGGTCGAGGCGGGCCGCGGTGGCGGTCGAGGTGGCGTCCCGGCCCCCGACCTCGGTGACGCTCGCAGCGGTGACGGTGACGGGCACGGGGTCTTCGACCTGTCCTTCGACTGGAACGCCGGCAGCTGGCAGCTCGTCGGCTGTGTGGACTGAAGGAGGAAGACGATGACCCACGCCAATCCCCACACCAGTCCTCATTCGTTGCCCGCGACCACCCACTCCTACCTCGCCCGCGCGGCGGAGTCGCTCCAGGAGTCGATCACCGCCGCCGACATCCCCACCCGCTACGCCTGTGCCCACGTCGCCGCACTGCGGGCGGCGGCCGCGCTGCTCGCCGCCCGCGCCCGGCCGGCGACCACCCGGCGGCGACAGCAGCGCAACGCCTGGGTGCTGCTGGCCGAGGTCGCGCCCGAGCTGGAGGAGTGGGCCCGGTTCTTCGCGGCGGGTGCCGCCAAGCGCGCCGCGGCCGAGGCCGGCTCCACCCGTGCCGTCAGCGCGCGCGAGGCCGACGACCTGGTCCGCGACGCCGATCGCTTCCTCGCCGTCGTCGAGCAGTCACTCGGGCTGGCACCCCACCTCGTGCCCCAGCCAGTGTCCAGCACCTGGATCGCGGTTCCCAGCGGTGTCGCCTGAACCGTTCGTCCACCTCCACGTCGCCTCCGGCTACTCCCTCCAGTACGGCGCGTCCCACCCGCACACGCTGGTGGAGCGGGCCGCCGAGCAGGAGATGGACACCCTCGCGCTCACCGACCGCGACGGCACCTACGGCGCGGTCAAGTTCGCCAAGGCCTGCCAACGGGCGGGGATCCGGCCGGTGCTGGGCGTCGACCTGACGCTGGACCCGACGCTGGCCGCCGGGGGAGAGCCGGGCCGGGGTCGATCGAGCCCGCCGAGACCCACCCCGGTCCGCGGTGGTGCGTTCCGCGACCTGCCCGCCGACCGTGGCGGGGCGCCCCGGGTGACGCTGCTGGCCCACGCCGGCGGCCCCGGTGGGGGGCGCGGCGGGTGGGCGACGATCTGCCGGCTGGTCTCGGAGGTCCACCTGGCCGGCGAGCGCGGCCGCCCGGTGGGGACCCTCGACCTGCTCGCGCCCTTCCTGTCCGGGGGAGACGTGGTGGTGCTGCTCGGTCCGACCTCCCCGGTCGGCGCCGCGATCACCCGTCGCCGCGACGATGAGGCGATGGCCGCCCTGGCGCCGTGGCGCGACGTCGTCCCCGCCGAGAACCTCCTGCTCGAGCTGGTCACCCACCGGTTGCCGGGACAGCAGGGCGGCTGGGGTCCCGGCACCACCGTCCACGCCGCCCACACCGCGTCGCTGGCCCGTCGGGCCGGGCTGGGCGCGGTGCTCACCAACGCCGTGCGCTACGCCGACCGACGCGATGCCCCCACCGTCGACGTCCTCGACGCCGCCCGGCGGCTGGTCGCGCTCGACCGCCGTCATCTCGATCGGGGCAACGCCGAGGGGTTCCTCAAGTCCGGCAAGCAGATGGCCGAGCTGGCCGAGGAGGTCTGTCGGCAGAGCGGCGTCGCCGACCCCGACCGCGAGGCGATGAGGCTGCTGGCCCGGACCCGCGCGGTCGCCGACCGGTGCGCCCTCGACCCGCGAGACGACCTCGGCCTCGGCGAGGTCCACCTGCCCGAGCTCGGCTTCGCGACCGGCGCCGGCGCCGACCGGTCCGTGGGCGCCGCCGACCGGCTGCTTCGAGTGCGCTGCGAGGCCGGTGTCGGCCGTCGTTACGGCTCGGCCCCGCGACAGCGGATCTGGAAGCGGCTCGACGACGAGCTCGAGACGATCCGGGTGCTGGGCTACGCCTCGTACTTCCTCACCGTCGGCGACATCACCGACCTGGTCCGCGACCTCGGGGTCCGGTGCGCCGCCCGCGGCTCGGGTGCGGGCAGCCTGGTCAACTACCTGCTCGGCATCTCCGGGGTCGACCCGCTGCGCCACCACCTGCTGATGGAGCGGTTCCTCTCGCCGCTGCGCCACTCGCTGCCCGACATCGACCTCGACGTGGAGTCCGCGCGCCGGCTGGAGGTCTACGAGGCGATCCTGGACCGCTACGGCGGCGAGCGGTGCGTCTGCGTCTCGATGATGGACACCTACCGGGTCCGTCATGCCGTGCGCGACGTCGGTGGCGCGCTCGGGATGCCGCCGGGGGAGATCGACGCGATCGCCAAGGCCTTCCCCCACATCCGCGCCCGCGACGCCCGGATGGCGCTGCGCGACCTGCCCGAGCTGGCCGCGAGTGGTCTCACCGATACCCGGCTCGACCTCTTCTTCGAGCTGGTGGAGCGGCTCGACGGGCTGCCACGCCACGTCGCGATGCACCCCTGCGGCGTGCTGCTCTCCGACGCGACCCTGCTCGACCGCACCCCGGTCGAGGCGTCGTACGCCGGCTTCCCGATGAGTCAGTTCGACAAGGACGACGTGGAGGACCTCGGGCTGCTCAAGCTCGACGTGCTCGGCATCCGGATGCAGTCCGCGATGGCACACGCGGTGGCGGAGATCGAGCGGGTCGACGAGGTCGAGATCGACCTCGACGACGAGGTGCAGGTGCCCTTCGACGACCCCGACACCTACGCCATGATCAGCGCCGCGAAGACGCTCGGCGTCTTCCAGATCGAGTCGCCGGGCCAGCGCGAGCTGGTCGGCAAGTCCGGCATCGATTCCTTCGAAGACATCATCACCGACATCTCGCTGTTCCGGCCCGGTCCGGTCAAGAGCGACATGATCACCCCTTACCTCGAGGTCAAGCAGGGGTGGAAGGAGCCGCGCTACCTCCACGACGACCTGCGGCCGATCCTGGGGCCCACCCACGGCGTGGTCGTCTTCCACGAGCAGGTGATCGAGATGATCGCGCTGTTCACCGGCATCTCGAACGCCGAGGCCGACGAGAAGCGCCGGGCGCTCGGCGACGTCGAGGGGATGGCCGAGACGAAGCTGTGGTTCTTCCCGCGGGCGCTCGGCCGCGGCTACCCGCTGCCGGTGGTGGAGCGGGTCTGGACGGTGCTGGCCGCGTTCGCCAGCTTCGGCTTCTGCAAGGCCCACGCCGCCGCGTTCGCGCTGCCGACCTACCAGTCCGCCTGGCTCAAGGCGCACTGGCCGGCCCACTTCCTGGCCGGCGTCCTCACCCACGATCCCGGCATGTACCCCAAACGTCTGATCCTCGACGAAGCCCGCCAGTGCGGGATCGCCGTGCTCGGCCTCGACGTCGACGCCAGCGACCGCCACTACGTCGTGGAGCGGGTCGACACCCCACTGGGCTACGGCATCCGGCTGGCGCTCGCCGAGCTCAAGGGCATCAGCGCCGCCGAGGTCGACCAGGTGCTGGCCGCCCGTCCGTTCCACTCGCTGACCGACTTCTGGCACCGCGCCCGGGTCTCCCGGCCGGTGGTCGAGCGGCTGGTCCTCACCGGCGGCTTCGACCGGCTCTACGACATCGGGGAGGAGTCCGCGACGACGACCCGGCGCGACCTGTTGCTGCAGGTGATGGAGCTCGACCGGTACGCCCGCTCCCTCGACCGGGCCTCCCGCGGTCGCGGCCTGGGCTCGCGGCGTCGTACGACACCGGTCCGGCAGGAGCCGGTCTCCCGTGCGGTTGCGCGCAACAGCACCGACCCGCTCGACCGGGCCGCCGCGCCGTCGACCGAGCGGCACGCCCTGGCCGACGGTGGGGTCTGGGCGAGGGCCAGTGCCCAGTCCCGGGCCACGCCCGACCCGACGCCGGTCGAGTCGGTCCAGCTCACCCTCGACCTCGGCGACCGGCCGGGGGAGGGCGAGATCAGCGGGCTGCCCGAGATGAATCCCGACGAGCGGATGCGAGCCGAGCTGGAGATCCTCGGGCTCGACGTGAGCAGCCACGTCGTCGACCGCTACGCCGCGTTCCTCGACGACCTCGGCACCACCCGCAGCCGCGACCTGCTCTCCTGCCGCAGCCGTTCGGAGCTGCTGGTCGCCGGCGTCAAGGTCGCCACCCAGACCCCACCGGTCCGCTCCGGTCGACGGGTCGTCTTCTTGACCCTCGACGACGCCACCGGCCCGGTCGATGCCACCTTCTTCGAGGACGCCCAGGGTCCCTACGCCGCCACCGTGTTCAGCTCCTGGCTGCTGGTGGTGCGCGGCGAGCTGCGCCGCACCGGTTACCGCGGCGTCTCGCTGCGCGCCACCGGAGCCTGGGAGCTGCCCGCGCTCCACGACCTGTGGGAACGGGAGGGCCTGACCGCCGTGCTCGAGACCATGGCCGCTGTTCCCGAAGGTTTCACCCCACCCACCCAACGCCGGGTCCTCGTGCACACCAGCGGCTTCCAGATGTCGCCGTACGCCGATATCAAGCCGGCCGGCGACGCGGTCAAGGATGTCGCCCGCAAGCTCTGGCACCGCAGCCCCGGGAGCCCGGGATGAGCCGCCGATCCCTCGCTCCGGCGACCCGCCTCGTCGGCGGTGGCTGGTGCACCGATGTCGCGCCACGAACGGTGCAGGACTCACCGCTGGATCCGAGGCGCCAACCCCTAGGGTTGAGGCCATGTCGACCAGCAGCGGACCCCACCCCGGCACCGCGAGCGAGCGCCGCAGCTCGGCCCGGACCGCCGTGGTGTGGGCGGGGCTGCGCCCGGTCCTCGACCGTGTCGCCGGCCAGGACGTCCTCGACATCGGCGGCGGCACCGGTGGCTTCGCGGTGCGCGTCGCCGAGCTCGGCCACCGGGTCCACGTGGTCGATCCCAGCCTCGACGCCCTCGCCGGCCTCGATCGCCGGGCCCGGGAGAGCGGGGTCGAGGTCACCGGCCAGCAGGGCGATCTGTCGACCCTGCTCGACGTCGCCGAGCCCGCCAGCGCCGACGTGGTGCTCTGCCACGGCGTGCTCGAGGTCGTCGACGACCCGGCCGCCGCACTGGCCACGATCGCCGAGGTGCTCCGTCCCGGCGGCGTGCTCAGCCTGCTGGTCGCCCAGCGCCACGCGGCCGTCGTCGCCCGGGCGATGGCCGGCCACTTCGAGCAGGCGCGTGCGCTGCTCGACGCCACCGGACAGTCCGGCCGCTCCGGTCGCCGGTTCACCCGAGACGAGCTCGAGAGTCTGCTTCCCGCAGCTGGGTTCACCCTCGCCTCGGTCCACGCGGTCCGGGTCTTCAGTGACCTGGTGCCCGGCAACCTGCTCGACCTCGAACCCGGTGCCACCGCCGCGCTGCTCGAGCTGGAGCAGGCCGTCTCCGAGCGCCCCGAGTACGCGCCGCTCGCCGCACAGCTCCACCTCGTCGCGACCCACTGAGCCGCCCCTGACCAGCCCCCGCCGCCCCCGGGGGAGGTGGTCCCGGTGACCGGCCCGAGTGATCCGTCGTGGGACTGCCCGGTGCTCCACGTCGACATGGACGCCTTCTACGCTTCCGTCGCCACCCGCAACCGCCCCGAGCTCGCCGGCGTCCCGGTCATCGTGGGCGGCGGCAGCCGGGGCGTGGTGCTGTCGGCCGACTACCTCGCCCGCGACTACGGCGTGCGCTCGGCGATGCCGATGACCCGGGCCCGGAGGTTGTGTCCGCAGGCGGTGGTGATCGCGCCCGACTTCGAGACCTTCTCCTCGGTGTCGGCCTCGGTGATCGCTGCCTTCCGGCGGGTGACCCCGGTGGTCGAGGTGCTCTCCCTCGACGAGGCGTTCCTCGACGTACGCGGTTCCACCCGGCGGCTCGGTTCGCCGCTCCGGATCGCCGAACAGCTGCGGGCGGTGATCCACGACGAGCAGGGCGTCACCTGCTCGGTGGGGGTGGCCACGGCGCCGTCGGTCGCCAAGCTGGGCAGCAAGCGGGCCAAGCCCGACGGGATCGTGGTGGTGCCGCCCGAGCGGGTGGTGGAGTTCCTCCACCCGCTCGACGTCGGCGAGCTCTACGGCGTGGGGGAGAAGACCCGGGCGTTGCTCCACCGGCTCGGACTGGTCACCGTCGGCGACCTCGCCCATACGCCGGCGCGCACCCTCCAGCGTGCGGTCGGCCACCACCTCGGCAGTCACCTCCACGAGCTCGCCTGGGGAGCCGACCGGCGCACGATCACCGCCCGCAACGCGCCCGCGTTCGGTGGGGCCTTCGGAGGGCTCACCGCTGCCGACCCCGACAAGTCGATGGGGGCGCAGGAGACGTTCGGTCGCGACACCGACGACCGGGAGGTCGTGGTCCGCGAGCTGCTGCGGCTGGCGTCGAAGGTGGGCCGCCGGATGCGGGTCGCCGGGGTCGCCGGCCGGACCGTCACCCTCACCGTCCGGTTCGCCGACTTCACCACCCTCACCCGCTCCCGCACGCTGCCCGAGGCCACCGACGTCACCGTCGAGATCCATCACGCGGTGAGCAGGCTCTTCGACGCGCTGGGGCTGCAGCGAGCGCGGGTCCGGCTGGTCGGCGTCCGGGTCGAGGGACTGCTGCCCCGCGAACGCGTCCACCGTCAACTCGTGCTGGGTGAGCCGGAGCACGGCTGGCACGAGGCCGACCGGGCGGTCGACCGGGCGGTCCACCGATTCGGGTCTACGGCAGTGAGACCGGCCAGCCTGCTCAGCTGACAGGGACGAAAATCTCTGGGGAAGGTGTACCCACCTCACCACCTGTTGCCTATGCTGGGAAACACCCCGTTCCGCAATCTGACCCTGGAGGAACCAGTGGGCCTCTCAGCAGAGGAGCTGCGACTGCTCGAGCAGATGGAGCGCGCCCTCGTCGAAGAGGACCCCAAGTTCGCCTCCACCCTCCGGGGCACCTCGCTGCGCAGCATCGCCCGGCGCAAGGCGATCATCGCCGGCGCCGCCTTCGTCGTCGGCGTCGTCGTGATGATGACCGGCGTGGTCGCCCAGGTGATCCCGGCCGGGATCGTCGGCTTCCTGATCATGCTGGCCTCCGCGACCATCGGCCTGACCGCACTGCGCGGTCAGCGGGCCGGCGGTCCCGCACCCGCCCCCACGTCCGACGAGGACACCAGCAACCTCACCCTGCTCCAGGGTGGCCGCAAGGAGCGCCGTCCTCGTCAGCAGCGTCAGCGCAACCACGGTTCCTTCATGGAGCGCATGGAAGAGCGGTGGCGTCGACGTCGCGACAGCGGCGGCGGCTTCTAGCCCCGACTCCCTCGGCCTTCGGCCGCTGCGGTGAGAGCCCACCGGCCTTCGGCCTGCACCGAGAACCTTCGGCCTGCACCGAGAGCCTCCGGCCTCCGGCCGTGGGTTCTCGGTGGGTGAACGCCCTGCGGGCAACTGCCGGCCTTCGGCCTGCACCGAGAACCTCCGGCCTCCGGCCGTGGGTTCTCGGTGGGTGAACGCCCTGCGGGCGTTATGACCCGACGTGGTCGACCACGCCGCCGTGACCGGCCAGCAGCGGAGCCACCGAGCGGCCGGCGCCGCTTCCTCGCCACGGCAGCACCGATGCCGGCCACCAGGTGGCTCGCCGGAGCGCGCGCGTCGTGGCCCCGGCGCGCAGTGATGCCACCACGGTCTCGACGTCGCTCACCACCTGGGGATCCGTGCCCGGGGCTGCGCCGTCGGCGGGACGCGCGTAGCGCTGGAGCTCGAGGGTGAGCACCAGCCGGTCCAGCGCCTCCACCGCCTCAGGAGCCACGCGTACCCCACGGGGCGGGCGCTCGGGGACGTCCGTCGACGAGGGCGCCCCGAGGTACGAGCCGAGGTAGTGACGCGTCTCGCGCGGGGAGCGGTGCTCGGGCCAGGGGATCCCGAGGTCGAGGGCGGTCGCCCGGATCTCGGCCCACGCCGGCTCGATCGCGCCGGTCAGCCGCGCGTTGGTACGGGCCCGGCGGACCAGCCGCGGTGCCAGTGCCAGCAGCACGAGCAGGAACAGCCCGGCCGCCACTCCGAGCACCTGCTGCCAGCCGACGCCGCCTCCGCCCTGCTGGCTGCTGTCACCCTCGGGCAGCGCGCCGGGGTCGGGCTGCTGGTTCGGTCCCAGGCTCTGGTTCGGATCCCGGGTGTCCTGCGTCTGGCTCGGCTGCCCCGACGGGTCGACCTCGGGGAGTCGCTGCTCGGTGTAGGACGGGACGTCGGCGGCTCGGTCGCCCGGGGTGGGCTCGAACGTCACCCACCCGGCGCCCGAGAAGTACAGCTCCGGCCAGGCGTGCAGGTCATCGCTGGAGTACTCGAACGTCTCGGGGCCGATCTGTTCCGGCTCGAGGAAGCCGACCGCGACCCGGGCCGGGATCCCCAGGGAGCGGGCCATGACGGCCATCGACGCCGAGAACTGCTCGCAGTAACCGACCCGACCTCCCTCGCCCTCGGTCAGGAACGCGACCAGGTCGTCGGTGCCGTTGCCGGGGTCGGCTCTGTCGAGGGAGTACTCGAACCCGCCCTCGTCCCGGAACCAGGTCTGGAGAGCGACCGCCTTCTCGTACTGGCTGGGGGCGTCACGGGTGATCTCCCGAGCCAGCGAGCTGACGAGGTCCGGGAAGTCGTCGGGGAGCTCGATGAAGTCGCGGCTCACCTGGCCCGACCACGACGGGGCGTCCGCGAGCTTCGCGGCACGGAGATCGAGGTCGAGCTCGGTCATCTGGTAGTTGATCCCCGCCGTGTCGAGATCGTTGTCGGCAGAGAGGAAGTCGTAGGTGGCGACGTCGTAGCGCCAGTCGCCCGGAGCGAAGATCCGCTCGAGGGGGTACGCCGTCGGCAGCCACGGTGACGCGAACCCGATCATGGCCGAGACGTCCGTCTGGTAGCGGGTGCGCGGCAGGGACGGGTCGATGTCGTCGTTCGGCAACGGCCCCTGGGCGCGCTGGTCGGTGGGGATGTCGCGGTCGCCGGTGCTCCACTCCTCCTGGGAGTAGCGGTTGAGCGCGGCGATGCGGAGGTACTCCGGGTCGGGGTTGTCGGTCCGCACGCGCAGCAGCGGCCGGTCGTCCTCGCGCAGCAGGTCCCGGCGCAGGTCGACCATCGGGTTGGCGACCGTGATGTCACCACCGGTGCCGCCTCCCGGGCCGAAGCCGAACACACTCAGCGACAGCGTCGGGACGAACTGGGGGACCATCACGGCCACCAGCAGCGCGACCGCCCCGAGAGAGCTCGCCGAGGTCCGGATGGCGTGCGAGCTGACGGAGACCGACGTACCCGGCTCGCGGCCGGCCTCGCCGATCCCGCGCCCCCAGCGGCTGGTCTGCTCGCCGTGCTGCAAGAACAGCATGAGCAGGAAGCCGGCGGCGGTGAGCGCGAAGCTCCACCACGCCACGCCGCCGTCGAGCATGCTCACCGGAATGCTGTAGATGGTCAGCAGCGGAAGGCCGGCCAACGAGACCCGGCGCAGGCCGCCGACGAAGAGGTCGATGAGCACCAGGCAGAACCACCCGCCCAGGATCAACAGTGGCTCGATCCCCGGAACGTCGTTCGGGACCGGTGCCTGGTAGCGCTGGGCCGTGTCGACCGCGCCCGAGAGCTCGCTGCCCATCTGGAGCCAGCCCTGGCCGGTGGCGACGAAGGTGCCGGCCACCAGGCTGGTCGCCGCGAGACCGCCGACGACGAGCTGGACGAGGAGCACCAAGGTGGCGGGGGTCCGGAAGTGGCGCAGCCCGATGCCGATGCCGGCGACCAGGAGCGCGAGCAGCAACAACGGGTAGAGGAAGCGGCCCGGTGCTTCGGTGAAGCCGAACCAGGCGGTGGTCGAGAGCCAGCCGGTCGCCGCGGCGACGGCGCTCAACGACACGGTGTCGACGAGGGATCGGCGGCGCGTGGCGTGAGTCATCGCATGACCTGCACACGCGGGTCGCCGGGGCCTCGCGAGGCCTGGGCGTTGCTCTTGGCGAGGTCCTGCCACGCGGTGGAGAGCCGGTCGCGGGGCCCGAGTGACACGGCCCGCCACCCTTGCGCGGTCAGCACCGGGGTCGCTGGTCCGGAGCCGGGCCGCCCTCCCCAGGCCTCGACGTCCAGGCACACGGCCAGTGCTGGCATCGAGTGGTGGAGCATCCGCCGGAAGACCGGTGCGTCGAGATCACCGATGGCCCCGGTGATCGCGACCAGCAGCCCGCCCTGGGTCGGATCGGCCAGCCAGTTGGACTCCAGCCAGGACTGGTCGACGGCGTCGACCACGGCGAGCGACTCCAGCAGCGGCCCGGTGTTCAGCTCGGCCTCCCGGAAGTGCCAGGCGGTGCTCGGGTCGTCGCCGGTGGCGGTGACCAGCCGGACGGTGAAACCGCGCTGGCTGAGGTGGACCGCGATCGACGCCGCCGCCGAGACTGCCGCCTCCAGGGACGAGGCGATGCCCTGGCCCCGGTGCGAGCGGGAGCGGTTGTCGAGGAAGAGCGTCGCGCGGCTCTGCCACGGCTGCTCCTCGCGACGCACCATCAGCTCGCCGGTGCGCGCCGAGCTGCGCCAGTGGACCCGCCGCAGGTCGTCGCCGTGGCGATACTCGCGCACCGTGACGTCCTCCGCGCTGCCGCTCGCGAAGGCCCGCGGCCGATTGTCGCCGGACCCGGTCCAGGCCCCGCCGAGCGGCACCTGGGGGAGCGGGACCGTGCGGGGGATGACGGTGATCGGGACGGTGGTCCGGAAGGAGCGGCCGAGCTCGACCAGGCCGAACGGATCGCTCACGCGCACCGTCATCGGGCCGATCTCGAAGTGGCCGCGGACATCGGAGCGGATCTGGTAGGTCACCTCGCGACGCCAGCCGTGGCCGATCCCCTCCAGCACGAAGCGCGGGCGGGTCCCGAGCACGTAGGGCACCTGGTCCTCGAGCATGAGGACACCACTCGGCGTCCGTCCCTCGTTGGTCAGGGCCAGGCTGACTCGGGCCGGCGAACCGGCCGTCACCAGCTGGGGGTTCACCGTCCTGACGAGGGAGAGCCGGTAGCGGCTGCGGCCGATCAGGGCGGCGGCCAGCAGTGGCAGCACGGCGATGAGGACCCCGACGCGGGTCAGCTGCTGTTGTCCCAGGAGGACCGCGCACACGATCGAGGTGATGCCGGCCGCCAGGAACGCGCGCCCACGCACGGTGAGTCCGGCGAGTGCCTCACGCACCTGGGACCTCCTTCGGGTCGGCGCCGGTCACGGCCACACGTTCATGACAGGGGAGCGCCACCCGGCACCGGCACCGCGGCGACGACCGCCTCGAGGATGTCGGTGGTCGAGCGACCGCTCATGGCGGCTTCGACGCTGGGCAGCAGCCGGTGTGAGAGCACCGGCTGGGCCAGGGTCCGGAGGTCGTCGGGCAGCACGTAGTCGCGGCCGGCGATGGCGGCCCGGGCCTTGGCGGCACGGACCAGGTGGAGCGTCGCGCGTGGCGAGGCGCCGAGAGTGAGGTCGGTTGACCTGCGGGTGGCTGAGGTGAGCGCGACGGCGTACCTCTGCACGGCGTCGGAGAGGTAGACCTGCCGGACGATGCTCGACAGCTTGCGGATCTCGGCGGCGTCGGTGACCGCCTCGAGGTCGTCGAGCGGGTTGGACCGCGTGTGGGAGTTGAGCATCGCGATCTCGGACGCCTCGACGGGGTAGCCGACCGACACCCGCGCCATGAAACGGTCCCGCTGCGCCTCGGGCAGGGCGTAGGTGCCCTCCATCTCGATCGGGTTCTGGGTCGCGATCACCATGAACGGCGATTCCAGGTGGTAGGTCGTGTTGTCGACGGTGACCTGGTGCTCCTCCATGCACTCCAGCAGGGCCGACTGCGTCTTGGGCGAGGCGCGGTTGATCTCGTCGCCCACCACGATGTTGGCGAAGACCCCGCCGGGTCGGAACTCGAACTCGCGGGTGTTCTGGTTGAACACCGAGACTCCGGTGACGTCGGAGGGGAGCAGGTCCGGTGTGAACTGGATCCGGCGCACCGAGCAGTCGATGCTGCGCGCCAACGCCTTGCTCAGCATGGTCTTGCCGACGCCCGGGACGTCCTCGATCAAGAGGTGCCCCTCGGCGATCAGCACGACCAGGGCGGACGTCACCACGTCGGGCTTCCCCTCGATGACCCGCTCGACGTTCGCCCTGACCCTCGTCACCACGTGACCCAGGGCCTCCAGGTCCGCCGTTGACGCCGTCGCGTTCCCGACGTCGTGGGGCCTCGTGTCCGTATCGCGTGTGTCCACCCGCTCGTCCTCCACCGGTTCGACCTTGTTGAGTGACCCATTGTCGGGATGCCCCGCTGTAGGACAACCGTAAGGCGCTGCCCCAAGAACCTAAGTGCTGGCTCCCGGCTCCGTTCAGACTCCCGGTGTCACGAATTGGTTGCGATCACCTGCGCCCGGCCTGGTCCGGGCACCGACGCCAGGTCCACCACCCGGCCACCATCGGTCCACCACCACGCTCCACCAGACCCTCCACTCCGCACCACCGTCCGCCTGCAGGGCGCCCCTCGCCGCGTCTGCAGGCGGGGCTGCCGCGCGCCCACTGCGTGGAGGCGCACGGCGCGACACGGGGGAAACCTGCGAAAGATGGTTGACGGTGGAGGGAAGTGGCGTATGGTGGAGCGCAGTGGAGGATGAGCCCGTGTCGATCGGGCTCCCGGGGAGCGGAGGTGCCCGATGTTGATGGGTACCTACACCCCGAAGCTCGATGACAAGGGCCGGCTCTTTCTCCCAGCGAAGTTCAGGGACCAGCTGTCGGAGGGGCTCGTGGTCACAAGAGGACAGGAACGGTGTCTCACCGTCTGGCCGCGCCCGTCCTTCGAGCAGGTGGCCCGCCAGGCACAAGAGGCACCCGTGACCGACCGGGCCGTCCGGGACTACACCCGGCTGCTCTTCGCGGGGGCCTCCGACGACCAACCCGACAAGCAGGGCCGGCTCTCCATCCCGCCGATGCTGCGCGAGTACGCCTCGCTCTCCAAGGACGTGATCGTGATCGGCGTGGTGAACCGGCTCGAGATCTGGGACGCCGCCAGGTGGCAGGCGTACTCCGACACCCACGAGGACTCCTTCTCCGACCTGGGTGAAGAGGTCTTCCCGAAGAACTGATCGCGGTACCAGCAGGACCAACAGAAGAACGGATCGCACGGCGAGGTCTCGGGCCCGCTCCCAGCATTCAGTGCAGGCATCTGGGGCACCTTCCCCGGCACCAGACGTCGCACATCCCCACCCGGGAGCGGGCAGGGACCTGGCCGTGTGATCCACCACCCAGCACCACCAACCCAGCAGCCAGCAGCACTCTTCAGTGGGGTCGAGACCATGAGCACCATCGCCACCGCAGACGTCGGGTCGCCCGACGTACCTGGCCTGGACCCGCAGCCGCGGGTGCGCCACCTGGCGCGGGAGGCCGTGGTGCTGATGGCGTTCTCCGCGGCCACCTCGCTCGCCGTCGCCGGCTGTCTCCTGATCCTCACCGCCCTGGGCCGACAGGGCTGATCGTGAGCTCCCCCTCCCACGTCCCGGTGCTGCTGGACCGGGTCGTCGCCCTCCTGGCGCCCGCACTCGACCACGACGGTGCCGTCCTGGTCGACGCCACGCTCGGACTCGGCGGCCACACGGAGGCCGTGCTCGCCCGCTGTGAGCTGGCCCGCGTTCTCGGCATCGACCGCGACCCCAGCGCGCTGGCGCTGGCGGCGGAGCGGCTCGCGCCCTACGGCGACCGCTTCACCGGCATCCACGCCGTCTACGACGAACTGCCCGACGTGCTCGCCGAGCAGGGCCTCGCCTCGGTCGACGCCGTGCTGTTCGACCTCGGTGTGTCCTCCATGCAGCTGGACGTCACCGACCGGGGCTTCGCCTACCGTGAGGACGCGCCCCTGGACATGCGGATGGACGCCGGCTCCGGCCCCACCGCCGCCGATGTGCTCAACACCTACTCCGCCGGCGAGCTGACCCGGGTCCTGCGGGAGTACGGCGAGGAGAAGTTCGCCCGCAAGATCGCCACCGCCGTGGTGCGCGAGCGCGAGCGCGAGCTGTTCACGACCTCGGCCCGCCTGGTCGAGCTGCTGTACGCCGAGATCCCGGCCCCGGCCCGACGTACCGGTGGCCACCCCGCGAAGCGCACCTTCCAGGCGTTGCGGATGGAGGTCAACGACGAGCTCGCCGTACTGCGCCGGGCGCTGCCGGCGGCGGTCGATGCGATCAGCGTCGGCGGCCGGGTCGTCGTGGAGTCCTACCACTCGCTGGAGGACCGGCTGGTGAAGCAGGCGTTCACCGCAGTCACCCGCAGTGAGGTGCCGCCCGACCTGCCGTTCGTGCCGGAGGGCAGCGAGCCCGCCCTGCGGTTGGTCACCCGTGGGGCCGAGCAGGCAACGCCTGCGGAGATCGAGGAGAACCCCAGAGCCGCGTCCGTCCGACTGCGCGCCGTCGAACGAGTCAGAGGAGTCTCAGCATGAGTAGTCCGGCCGTCCAGCTCCGGTCCCGCATGCCGCGGTTCGCCCCGTACATCGGGGGAGCGGCGGTGGACAAGGCCCGGCTCCGGCTCGTGCCCCGACGTGCGCCCAAGCACACCCGGGTGCCGTTCGTGGCCCTGGTCAGCCTGGTGCTGCTCGGCGGCGTGATCGGGCTGCTCCTGTTCAACACCTCCATGCAGCAGGCCGCGTTCGCGACCACGGCGCTCGAGTCGCAGGCCGGCACGCTGGCCGCCCGGCAGCAGACGCTCGAGATGGAGCTCGATGTGCTCCGCAACCCTCAGCGCGTGGCCGAGCGAGCGCAGTCGATGGGCATGGTCCCGGGCGGCACCCCCGCCTACCTGCAGCTCCCCAGCGGCAAGGTGCTGGGCGAGCCGACACCGGCCACCGCCGAGAACGGCATCCGACTGGTGGCCAGACCCGCGCCGAAGCCCGAGATCCTCGTTCCCGACCCGATCGTGCGTCAGGTCATCGGTGAGGGACCCGCCGCATCCTCCCTCACCACCGGCGGTCGTCACCCCGAGGGCCGCCCCGTCACCGGCCGCAACCGCGACTGAGAGCGAGACCGACCGTGCGCACCCCTGCCCGCCCCCGCCGGCCCCGCGGCAGCCTGCGCGGCTCGCCGCTGTTCCGGCTGCGGTTCGGCTTCCTGGCGATCGCGATGGTGCTGTCGGTCTTCGCAGTACGGCTGGTCCAGCTGCAGGGCATCGATCCCAACGCGTACGCCGAGATGGCGGCCGCCGAGGGTCTGGTGAACGTGACGCTGCCGGCCGCGCGCGGCGACATCCTGGACCGCAACGGAGAGCCGTTGGCGCGATCGGTCGACGGGCTGATGGTCTGGGCCGACCCGCAGCTCACCGCCGACCAGGCGCCGGAGATCGCCAAGTTCCTGGCCAACCGGCTCGACGTCGACTACTTCTCGATCCTGCCCCGGCTGCGCGAGGAGGGAAGCCGGTTCGAGTTCATCGCCCGCCGGGTTCCCTCCACGATCGCGCTGAAGGTGATCGACGACGCCGAGGAGCGCGGCTTCGCGGGGCTCGGCACCCGACGTGACCCGCTGCGTGACTACCCGGCCGAGGACGTCGCCGCCAATCTCGTCGGGTTCGTCGGGACCGATGTCCCGCTCGCAGGTTTCGAGCGCACCTTCGACGGGTTGCTCGCCGGTTCCGACGGCTCCGCGCGCTACCAGGTCGGCGGTGGCAACCGGATCCCGCTGGGGGAGAACACCGTCGTGGAGCCGGTCGACGGCCAGGATCTCCACACCACCCTCGACATGGATCTCCAGTGGTACGCCCAACGGGTGCTGCGCCAGACGGTCGAGGACGCTGGCGCCGAATCCGGACTCGCGGTCGTCCTGGACACCCGGACCGGTGAGGTGCTGACGCTGGCCGACCACCCGACCTTCGACGCCAGCGACCCGCTTGGTCGCCGACAAGGAGGACCTCGGCTCACGCGCCATGAGCGACGTCTACGAACCCGGCTCGGTGGAGAAGGTGCTGACCGTGGCCGGCCTGCTCGACGCCGGCAAGGTCACCCCGCGCACCCGGCTCCGGATCGCTCCGGAGCTGCGGCGCGACGGCCGTGTCATCAACGACTGGTTCCCGCACGGAGACATCCGGCTCACCCTGGCCGGCGTCATCGCCAAGTCCTCCAACATCGGCACGGTCCGTGCCGCCGACGAGTTCGGTCGCGGCGAGCTGCGGCGCTACCTCACCCGGTTCGGCCTCGGCTCTGCCACCGACGTCGGCGTCCGCGGCGAGTCGCCGGGCATCCTCCCGTCCAACTCCATCTGGAACCGGTTGATCGGCGACCGGGTCGCCTTCGGGCAGTCGCTGTCGGTCAACGCGCTGCAGCTCGCCGCGGCGGTCAACACGATCGCCAACGGCGGAGTCCGCGTCGACCCGTCGGTCATCTCCGGCAGCGCCACCGCCGACGACGGGACCGTGGTCGGCACCGACCAGGCCACGACCAGACGGGTCGTGAGCGAGCAGGCCGCCCGGCAGACGATGCTGATGATGGAGCGCGTCACCGACCTCGAGGAGGGCACCGCGCCTGCCGCGGCCGTGCCCGGCTACCGCGTGGCCGGCAAGACCGGAACCGCGCAGCGAGTCGGAGCGGACTGCGGGTGCTACGACGGGAGCTTCACCGTCTCCTTCGCCGGCTTCGCGCCCGCCGACGACCCGCGCTTCACGATCTACGTCGTGGTCCAGGACCCGGCCACCGACGGCGGCGGCGGCTCGATCGCCGGTCCGGCGTTCTCCAAGATCATGAGCTACGCGCTGCGTCGCTACGCGGTCCCGCCCACCGGGACCAAGCCGTCCAACCTGCCCCTCGAGTGGTGACCCCAGCCCAGGTTGAGTCGTGCACGCGCGGCAGCCGAATCGCGCGGGTGCGGCTTCGCCCATGCCGCAGACGCGCGACTAGCGTGCCGCGGAGGCGCGACTCAACCATGGGGCTGGGCTCGGATAGCCTCACGGAGTGGTGAGCGACGACGTGGTGGCACGGACCCGCCCGGAGCGGCCGACCTCCACGCCACTGGCCGATCTCGCCGGGTGGCTCGACCAGCGGACCGACGGTCTGGTCGAGACCCGGGGCGATCTCGACACCGTGGTGACCGGGGTGTCCCTCAGCTCGCGGCAGATCCGTCCCGGTGACCTCTACGCCGCACTGCCCGGCGCCCGCGCCCACGGCATCGACTACCTCGACGACGCAGTCGCTGCGGGAGCCGTGGCGGTCCTCACCGACCCGGCTGGGGCGACTGGCGTGTCCGGCGTACCCGTGCTGGTGCTGGAGCGCCCGCGCACCATTCTCGGCCTCCTCGCAGCCCGGGTGTACGGCGAGCCGGCGGCTGCGCTGCGGCTGATCGGCGTCACCGGCACGCAGGGCAAGACCACGACGACCCGGTTGGCCGAGGGCGGGCTGCTGGCAGCCGGTGTCTCCGCGGCCGTGGTCGGCACCGTCGGGACCCGCGTGGCGGGTGAGGACGTCAAGACCGACCTCACCACCCCGGAGGCGCCCACGCTGCACGGGCTGTTCGCGATGATGCGCGAGCGGGGCGTCGAGGCGTGCGCCATGGAGGTGTCCAGCCACGCACTGGTGATGGGACGAGTCGACGGCGTGCAGTTCGACGTGGCCGTGTTCACCAACCTGGGTCGCGACCACCTCGACTTCCACGGCGACCTCGAGGACTACTACCGGGCCAAGGCCTCCCTGTTCACCCCTGAGCGGGCTCGGCTGGCATTGATCAACATCGACGACGCCTACGGCCGCCGGCTCGCCGCGGAGACCAGCCTCCCGGTCCGCACCTGGTCGGTCGCCGGAGCCGCCGACTGGACCGTGGCGGACGTCGAGCTCGCCGCGACCGGCAGCCGGTTCACGGTCGTCGGTCCCGACGGGATCCGGGTCGAGACCGCGGTGCCTCTGCCGGGTGACTTCAACGTCGCCAACGCGCTCGCGGCGATCGCTGCCTGTGCCGAGGTGGGGTACGACGTGGGGCAGGTCGCGGCCGGGATCGCCGCCGGCCCGGGCGTGCCCGGCCGGCTGGAGCGGGTCGAGGCGGGCCAGGACTTCGTGGTCATCGTCGACTACGCCCACAAGCCCGACGCCGTCGAGTCAGCCCTGCGCACGTTGCGACCGCTCACCGACGGGCAGCTGATCGTGGTGATCGGCGCCGGCGGTGATCGCGACTCCGGGAAGCGACCGTTGATGGGGGAGATCGCCGGCCGGCTGGCCGACGTCCTCGTCGTCACCGACGACAATCCCCGGACCGAGGACCCAGCCAGCATCCGCAGCGCCATCCTCCGCGGCGCGGGTGGCGCGACCGCCGAGGTCGTGGAGGTGGGTGACCGTCGTGCGGCGATCCGGGAGGCGTTGCGCCGCGCCACCACCGGCGACGTCGTACTCCTCGCCGGGAAGGGCCACGAGACCGGCCAGGAGATCGCAGGCGTCGTGCAGCCCTTCGACGACCGCGACGTGGCGCTCGAGGAGCTGGGGGCCCGATGATCCCGATGACACTGGGCGATCTCGCCACCGCCACCGGTGCTCGCCTGGTCGGTGGCGATGCGACGGTGCTGGTGGACGGCACGGTCACCACCGACTCCCGCGACTGCGGGCCCGGGAGCCTCTACGTCGCCAGGCGCGGGGAGCATGCCGATGGTCACGACTTCGCGCCCGCCGCGGCCGAGGCCGGCGCGGTGGCCGTGCTCGGTGAGCGACCGGTCGAGGGTGTGGCCACCCTGGTGGTCGACGACGTGCAGGAGGCATTCGGGAAGGTGGGGCGGGCGGTGGTCGACCGGGCTCCCGAGCTGACGGTCGTCGGGGTGACGGGCTCCTCGGGCAAGACCACGGTCAAGGACCTGCTGGCCGCCGTGCTCGCGACGACCGCGCCCACGGTCGCCCCGGTGAACTCCCTCAACGGCGAGATCGGCGTCCCACTCACGGTGTGTCGGGTCGAGGAGACGACCCGGTTCCTGGTGGCGGAGATGGGGGCGCGCGGCATCGGCCACATCTCCTACCTCACCTCCATCGCGCCCCCGCGGATCGCGGTCGTGCTCAATGTCGGCCTGGCCCACGTCGGGGAGTTCGGGTCGGTCGACAACATCGCCCTGGCGAAGTCGGAGCTGCCGCGCGCCGTACCCGTTGAGGGGCTGGCCGTGCTCAACTGCGACGACCCCGCCGTCCTCGCCATGGCCGAGGGCCTGACCGGCCGGGTGGTCCTGGTGGGGGAGGGCGAGTCGGCCGACCTGCGTGCGACGGGTGTGACCCTCGATGCCCGAGGACGTGCCTCCTACACCCTGACGCGCCGGGATGCTCCTGATGTCCGCGTCACCCTGGCCCAGCCCGGTCGTCACCAGGTGGGCAACTCGCTGGCGGTGATCGCAGTCGCGCTCGAGGTGGGCGTGCCGCTCGACCTGGTGATCGGGACCCTCGCAACCACCGGACCGGCGAGCCGGTGGCGCATGGAGATCACGGAGCGTGCCGACGGCGTGGTGGTCGTCAACGACGCCTACAACGCCAATCCGAACTCCGTCCGGGCCGCGCTGCAGGCTCTGGCGGACCTGGCCGTGACGGGTCGCCGCGTCGCCGTCCTCGGCGGGATGCTGGAGCTCGGCGACGTCGCCGAGCAGGAGCACCGGACGGTCGGCCTGGTGGCCGCTGAGCTGGGGGTCGATCTGGTCGTGGGCATCGGTGACCTCGCCCGCGACATCGTCGCCGGCTTCGAGACCGTGGGCAGCGGTCAGGCCCACTGGACCAACGACACGGATGCGGCCTACGACCTCCTCGAGTCCCTGCTGCGCCCGGGCGACGCCGTCTTGTTGAAGTCCAGCCGAGACGCGGGACTGCGCTGGTTGGGCGACCGCCTGGCCGGGGTGGCGACCGACGGGAACAGCCACGCATGAGGGCGATCCTGCTGGGCGGTGGCCTGGCGCTCCTCTTCTCGCTGCTCGGAACTCGGGTGGCGATCCGGGCGTTCACGAACCTCGGCTACGGCCAGGAGATCCGCGACGACGGCCCGACCAGCCACCACACCAAGCGCGGCACGCCCACGATGGGCGGCGTCGTCATCATCGCCGCGGCCGTGCTCGGCTACTTCGGCGCCAAGCTGATCACCCTCGACGCGCCCTCGGCGTCGGCGTTGTTGCTGCTCTTCCTCTTCGTGGGTTGCGGCATGGTCGGGTTCCTCGACGACTTCATCAAGATCGTCAAGCAGCGCAGCCTGGGGCTGCGGAGCAAGGCCAAGATGATCGGGCTCACCGTCGTGGCCCTGACCTTCGGGATCGTCGCGCTGCTGCCGGCGCTCGAGGACGACGGTGGGCTCACCCCCGCGAGCCGGCACCTGTCCTTCATCCGCGACTTCGAGTCGTTGACGCTTCCGGCCGTGGTCGTGGTGCTGCTGATCTGGGTGATCGTGACCGGCACCAGCAACGCGGTGAACCTCGCCGACGGTTACGACGGCCTGGCGGCCGGCGCCTCCATGATGGTGTTCGGCGCCTACATGTTGGTCAACATCTGGCAGAACAACCAGTCGTGCTCGCTGATCGGGGGGCGCACCTGCTACGACGTGCGGGATCCCCTGGACCTGGCCGTGATCGCGGCCGCGATCACCGGCGCCTGCTTCGGCTTCCTGTGGTGGAACGCGTCGCCGGCGCAGATCATCATGGGCGACACCGGCTCGCTGGCCCTGGGCGGCGCGCTGGCCGGCTTTGCGATCCTCACCCGCACCGAGCTGCTGATGGCGATCCTGGGCGGTCTGTTCGTGGCCATCACCATGTCGGTGATGGTGCAGGTCAGCTGGTTCAAGGTCAGTCGGCGCCTCACCGGGACCGGCAAGCGGATCTTCCGGATGGCCCCGCTCCAGCACCACTTCGAGCTGCTCGGGTGGGCCGAGGTGACGATCGTGATCCGGTTCTGGATCATCACCGGGCTCTGCGTCGCCGCCGGGCTCGGCATCTTCTACGCCGAGTGGGTCGCGGGGTACTAGGCAGCACCCGAGTGGGAGGGTGAGGTCATGCTCGCGGCGGGGCGTGATGGTGCCCCGACGCAGGTGCGCGAGAATGTCGCGGCCGACGTACTGCTGGAGGAAGGGGAACGGAGCCGGTGAGAGCGATCCTGCTGGGCGGTGGCCTGGCGCTCCTCTTCTCGCTGCTCGGCACCCGGGTGGCGATCCGGGCGTTCACGAACCTCGGCTACGGCCAGGAGATCCGCGACGACGGCCCGACCAGCCACCACACCAAGCGCGGCACGCCCACGATGGGCGGCGTGGTCATCGTGCTGGCCGCGGTCCTGGGCTACTTCGGCGCCAAGCTGATCACCCTCGACGCCCCCTCGGCGTCCGCGCTGCTGCTGCTCTTCCTGTTCGTGGGTTGCGGCATGGTCGGGTTCCTCGACGACTTCATCAAGATCGTCAAGCAGCGCAGCCTGGGGCTGCGGAGCAAGGCCAAGATGATCGGGCTCACCGTCGTGGCCCTGACCTTCGGGATCGTGGCGCTGCTGCCGGCGCTCGAGGACGACCGCGAGCAGACGCCCGCGAGCCGGCACCTGTCCTTCATCCGTGACTTCGAGTCGTTCACGCTCCCGGCCGTGGTCGTCGTGCTGCTGATCTGGGTGATCGTGGCCGGCACCAGCAACGCGGTGAACCTCACCGATGGCCTTGACGGCCTGGCCACCGGTGCGTCGGTGATGGTGTTCGGCGCCTACATGTTGGTGAACATCTGGCAGAACAACCAGTCGTGCAGCCTCACCGGCGGCCGCACCTGTTACGAGGTGCGAGACCCGCTCGACCTCGCGGTCATCGCGGCCGCGATCACGGGTGCCTGCTTCGGCTTCCTGTGGTGGAACGCCTCGCCGGCGGCGATCTTCATGGGCGACACCGGGTCGCTTGCCCTGGGTGGCGCCCTGGCCGGCTTCGCGGTCCTCACCCGCACCGAGTTCCTCATGGTCATCCTGGGCGGGCTGTTCGTCGCCGAGACGCTGTCGGTGATGCTCCAGGTCGGCTTCTTCCGCGTCACGAGGGGCAAGCGAATCTTCCGGATGGCGCCGCTGCACCACCACTTCGAGATGCTCGGCTGGGAGCAGGTCACCGTCGTGATCCGGTTCTGGATCATCACCGGGCTCTGCGTCGCCGCCGGTCTCGGCATCTTCTACGCCGAGTGGGTTGCAGGGTACTGACGCGATGAACGATCTCTCGGCGTACGCACGCACCAGCGACTGGTCGCGGGTCCGGGCCACGGTGGCGGGCTTCGGCGTCAGCGGCTTCGCCGCTGCCGACAACCTCACCCACCTCGGCGCCGCCGTGACCGCTCTCGACGAGCAGACCAGCGAGACCAAGGCCGAGCAGGGGCAGCTGCTCGAGGTGCTCGGCGCCACGGTGCGGCTCGGCGACGGTGCCACCGCGACGCTGCCCGCGGAGACCGACCTGCTCGTCGTCAGTCCCGGCTGGCGGCCCGATCACGCCCTGCTGCGTGAGGCCGTGGCTCGGGGCATTCCCGTGTGGGGGGAGGTCGAGCTGGCGTGGCGGCTGCGCGACCCCGAGCGTCCGGTGCCGTGGCTCGGCGTGACCGGCACCAACGGCAAGACCACGACCGTGCAGATGCTCGACTCGATCCTTCGCGCGGCCGGTCTCGCCAGCGCCGCGGTCGGCAACGTCGGTCGCCCGGTCGTGGAGGCGGTGATGGACCCCGAGCCGTACGACGTGTTCGCGGTCGAGCTGTCCAGCTTCCAGCTCCACTACACACACTCCATGAGCTGCGAGTCGGCGGCGGTCCTCAACATCGCCGAGGACCACCTCGACTGGTACGACTCGATGGCCGACTACGCCTCCGACAAGGGCCGGATCTATGAGCGGGTCCGTTCCGCGTGCGTCTACAACGCCGCCGACCCGGCCACTGAGGACCTGGTCCGTGAGGCCGATGTGGTCGAGGGCGCCCGCGCCGTCGGCTTCACCCTCGGCATGCCGGAGATCGGGATGCTCGGCGTGGTCGAGGACATCCTGGCCGACCGCGCGTTCGTGGAAGGGCGCGAGAGCAGCGCCGCCGAGCTGTGCACCATCGGCGACCTGGCCTCGCCGGCACCCCACTACGTCGCCAACGCGCTGGCCGCGGCCGCTCTCGCCCGCGCGCACGGCGTCCCACCGGCGGCGGTCCGTGACGGCCTGCGCGGCTTCCGCCCCGACGGTCACCGGATCGCCACCGTGGCCGAGCTCGACGGAGTCACCTGGATCAACGACTCCAAGGCCACCAACCCCCACGCGGCCCAGTCGTCGCTGTCGGCGTACGACCCGGTGGTGTGGGTCGCCGGCGGGCTGGCCAAGGGCGCCCGCTTCGACGAGCTGGTGCAGGCCGTCCGGTCCCGGCTGCGCGGTGTCGTGCTGCTCGGTCGTGACCGCCACGTCATCGCCGAGGCGCTTTCGCGACACGCGCCCGATGTGCCCGTCATCATCGTGGCCGACGGCGAGACTGAGCCCGGACGCAGTCCGATGGCGCGGGTCGTGGCCGCCGCAGCCGACCTTGCTCGGCCCGGCGACACGGTGCTCCTCGCCCCCGGGTGTGCGTCGATGGACATGTTCACCAACTACGCCGCACGTGGCGATGCCTTCGCCACCGAGGTACGACGCAGGGCCGCCGGCGGCGGCTGACGGACCGACCCGGAGGGGAGCGCCACGGTGACGACCGCCAACGCCCCGCAGCCCCGTCGGGTGAGTCCGGTCGGCTGGTACGGCGCCCTCCGCGACGCGCTGTCCCGGCCGCTCACCTCCTACTACCTGCTGCTGGGTGCCTCGGCGCTGTTGCTCACCATCGGCCTGATCATGGTGTTGTCGGCCTCGAGCGTCTACTCCTACGAGAAGCACGACGGCGACTCCTACGCCATCGTCAAGCGGCAGCTGCTCTGGGTCGCCATCGGACTGCCCTGCGCGTGGATCGCCTCGCGGCTGCCCTACCGCGCGATCCGGCAGATCTCCTGGGTCGCGATCATCGTCTCGGTCGTGCTGCTCGCGCTGACCGCGAAGATGGGCGTGGTCGTCAACGGCAACAAGAACTGGCTGGCGATCGGCCCGATCCAGATCCAGCCGTCCGAGATCGCCAAGCTCGCGATCGTGCTCTGGGCGGCCCACGTCTACGCCCAGAAGGAGCGCCGCCTCGGCAGCCTCCACCAGGTGATGGTGCCGGTCGTGCCGGTACTGGTCGGCATCACGCTGCTGGTCATCGTCGGCCGTGACCTCGGCACCGCCCTGGTGCTGAGCGCGATCCTGCTCGCCCTGCTGTGGGTGGTCGGAGCGCCGGCTCGCCTGTTCACCCTCGCGCTGTCGGTCATCGGTGTCGCGGCAGTGTGGCTGGCCACCACCAGCTCGGAACGACGCGAGCGGCTGACCAACTTCGTCGACCCCTTCAAGGACTACCACGACGCGGGCTGGCAACCCGCCCACGGACTGTTCGCCCTCTCCTCGGGGGGCGTCTTCGGCGAAGGCATCGGCGCCAGCACCCAGAAGTGGGGAGACCTGCCGGAGGCCCACACCGACTTCATCTTCGCCGTGCTGGGTGAGGAGCTCGGCCTGGCCGGCACCCTGCTGGTCGTCGTGCTGTTCCTCACCATCGCCTACGCCGCGATCAAGGTCGCCACCCAGACCGACGACCCGTTCGTCCGCTACATGTCCTTCGGCATCGTGGCCTGGCTGATCGGCCAGATGATGGTCAACGTCGGCATGGTGCTCGCGCTGCTGCCCGTCATCGGCATCCCGCTGCCGCTGATCTCCTACGGTGGCTCGTCCCTGCTGCCGACCCTGGTCGCCCTCGGGCTGCTGATCGGTTTCGCGCGGCGTGAGCCCGAGGCCTCCCGCGCCCTGCAACAGCGCCGGCGGCAGCGTTCGGCCGGTCTGGCCGCCAGCGGCGCCCGCCGGCCCAACTAGGCTGGGGCCGATGCGCGTTCTCCTCGCCGGCGGTGGCTCCGCCGGACACACCTCGCCCTTGCTCGCCACCGCCGACGCGCTGCGGAGGCACGCCCCCGACACCGAGATCACCTGCCTGGGGACCCGGGAGGGCCTGGAGGCCCGGTTGGTCCCGGAGGCCGGCCTGCCCCTGGAGTTCGTGCCGCGGGTCCCGCTGCCACGTCGTCCCGGCGCCGACCTGCTCCGGGTCCCCGGTCGGCTGCGTGCCGCCCGACGAGCCGCGGTCGAGGTGATCGACCGGGTGCGACCCGACGTCGTCGTCGGTTTCGGTGGCTACGTCTCGGTGCCGGCCTACCTCGCTGCGCGGTCGCGCACGATCCCCCTCGTCGTCCACGAGGGCAACGCGATCGCGGGCATCGCCAACAAGCTGGGCGCCCGCCTCACCCGCCACGTCGCCACCAGCTTCCCCGACACCGAGCTGCGGCACGCCACCTACATCGGCCTCCCGATCCGGCGAATGATCTCCACCCTCGACCGCGGCGCGCTCCGCAACGAGGCACTCGTCCACTTCGGGCTCTCGCCCGACCGACCGACGCTGCTGGTCACCGGTGGCTCCCAGGGCGCCGCGCGCATCAACGCCGCCGTCTCGCAGGCCGCGCCGGCGCTCGCCGCCGCCGGGATCCAGGTCCTGCACGTCGTCGGTCCCAGCCACACCCTCGAGATTCCCGACGGTGCCGGCACCTACGTCGTCGAGCAGTACGTCGACCGGATGGACCTGGCCTACGCCGCGGCCGACGCCGTGCTGTGCCGGGCGGGCAGCAACACCGTCACCGAGGTGTCGGGAGTGGGGCTCCCGGCCATCTACGTGCCGCTCCCGATCGGCAACGGGGAGCAGGCGCTCAACGCCCGCCCCGTCGTGGATGCCGGGGGAGGCCTGCTGGTCTCCGACGGGGCGCTCACGCCCGAGTGGGTGTCCTCCACCCTGCCCGGGCTGCTCACCGACCGGGCCCGCCTCGCCGCCATGGGCGCCGCGGCTGCCGACGTCATCCCGCTCGACGCCGACGACAAGCTGGCCCGGATCGTGCTGGAGGCGGCCAGGTGAAGATCCCGGTCCCCGACGAGCTGTTGCCGGCCGACCGGCTCGGCCGGGTCCACTTCGTCGGCATCGGCGGGGCGGCCTTGTCCGGGATCGCCCGAGTGATGGCCCGGCTCGGCGTGCCGGTGACGGGCAGCGACAACAACGAGACCCCGTTCCTGGCCGCACTGCGCGAGCTCGACGTCCCGATCTCCATCGGCTACGACGCCGCGAACGTCGGCGACGCCGACACGCTGGTCGTGACGACCGCCGCGCGCGAGGACAACCCCGAGGTGGTCGAGGGTCAACGGCGCGGGCTGCGCATCCTGCCGCGATCGGCCGGACTGGCCTCGGTCATGGATGGCCGCGACGTGCTCGCCGTCGCCGGCACCCACGGCAAGACCACGACCACCGCCCTGCTCACGGTCGCCCTCATCGAGGCCGGCGCCGATCCGACGTACGCCGTCGGGGGAGTGCTGCGGGCGACCGGCCGCAACGCGGATGCGGGGAAGAGCCGCTGGTTCGTGGCCGAGGCCGACGAGTCCGACGGCGCGTTCCTCGTCTACCGCCCGCACGCCGCGATCGTCACCAACGTCGAGGCCGACCACCTCGACCAGTGGGGCTCGGAGGAGGCCTACCGCGCGGCGTTCCTGACGTTCCTCGAGCGGATCGAACCCGGGGGCCTGCTCGTGCTCTGCGCCGACGATGACGGCGCTGCCGCGTTGGCGGCACCGGCCCGGGCCCGCGGGCTCGAGGTCGTCCTGGTCGGAACCGACGCCGCGGTCGACCACCCCCTCGACTACCGGGCGACGGACCTCACCTTCGAGGGCACCAGCTCCCGCTTCACCGTCGAGCACGAGGGCACCGCGCTGATCGATGTGTCCCTCCAGATCCCCGGACGCCACTACGTCGTCGACGCGCTGGCGGCCTTCGCACTGGGCCACCGACTCGGCTTCGACGTCGATGGCTTGACCCGCGGGCTGGCAGCCTTCACCGGCAGTGGCCGGCGGATGGAGTCCAAGGGCGAGGCCGGGGGCGTGCGGGTCGTCGACTCCTACGCCCACATGCCGCAGGAGATCGCCGCCGACCTCGCGGCCGCCCGCGGTGTCGCCGGCCGCGGTCGGGTGCTGGTGGCCTTCCAGCCCCACCTGGTGTCGCGGACCCGCACCTACGGCGCCGCCATGGGTGCTGCGCTCGGCGGCGCCGACGAGGTGGTGGTCGCCGACGTCTATCTCGCCCGCGAGGACGCCGATCCCGACGTCACGGGGGCGCTCGTCGCCGATGCCGTCCCACTGCCGGCTGATCACGTGAGGTTCGTCCCCAGGCTGAGCGATGTCGCCGCCGCCATCGTCGAGCGGGCACGTCCCGGTGACCTGGTGCTGACCCTCGGAGCAGGGGACATCACCGACCTGTGTCCCGAGGTGCTCGCGCTGCTGGAAGCCCGCACCGATGCCCGGTAGGACGCCCGGCAGGACGACCCCGCGCCCTGAGACCGATGCGACCACCCGGCGCAGCCGCCGGGCGTTCGCGCGGCGACAGTGGGCCCGGCGGTGGCTCACCTGGAAGTACGTCCTCGCGGCCCTGGTGCTGGTCGCCGTGGTGGCGGGCGCGATCTGGCTGTTCCTCTTCTCCAGTGTGCTCGCGGTGAAGCAGGTCGATGTCTCCGGCACGGAGGGACTCAGGCCTGCGCAGGTGCGCGCAGTCGCCGGCCTCGACACCGGTGAGCCACTGGCCCGGGTCGACCTCGACGACGTCCGGTCCCGCGTGCAGGCGCTCGCGCTGGTGCGCAGCGCGGAGGTCACCCGGAAGTGGCCAGACACGATCGCCATCGAGGTCCAGGAGCGCGTCGCGATCGCCACCGTCGAGATCGGCGCCCAGCTGCGTGGGCTCGACCTCGACGGCGTCGTCTTCGACGAGTTCGCCGAGCCCCCTCCGGGTCTGCCCCGCGTCGAGACCTCCGCCACCGCCGGACGAGAGGCGCTGCGCGAGGCCGCCGCGGTGGTGTCGGCGCTGCCCGAGGACCTCGCCGCAAGAGTCGACCATGTCGAGGTCGCCACGGTCGACCAGATCTCCCTGGTGCTGCGCGACGACCGGGTCGTCGTGTGGGGGAGCGCGGACGAGTCCGACCTCAAGGCCGAGGTGCTGGTGGGGCTGTTGGCGACCCCGGGGTCGGCGTACGACGTGAGCGTTCCGGGGCAGCCCACCATCAGGCCCTGACGAGTTCCTCGCGAAGTTCGTGGCACTTTCGTGACGGTGCGGCGTGTCTGCGGCGGTTCTGCGGACCCAGCGCCTACTTTCATGGGCAACGCGAGGTTGACATAACTATAACCCTCAGGCTCAGGGTTACGGTTTTCAGGCTCGCCGGCCAGTCACCACGAGTCCTGACCCATCAAGACCTGCAAGCGAGAGGCAAGCGCCATGGCGGCAGCACAGAACTACCTGGCGATCATCAAGGTCGTCGGCATTGGCGGCGGTGGCGTGAACGCCGTCAACCGGATGATCGAGGTCGGGCTCAAGGGCGTCGAGTTCATCGCGATCAACACCGACGCCCAGGCGTTGCTGATGAGCGACGCCGACGTCAAGCTCGACATCGGCCGCGAGCTCACCCGCGGCCTCGGTGCCGGCGCCGACCCCGACGTCGGGACGCGCGCGGCCGAGGACCACTCCGACGAGATCGAAGAGGTCATCAAGGGCGCCGACATGGTGTTCGTGACCGCGGGCGAGGGCGGTGGCACCGGCACCGGTGGCGCCCCGGTCGTGGCCCGGATCGCCCGCTCGCTGGGTGCGCTGACCATCGGCGTCGTGACCCGGCCGTTCTCGTTCGAGGGCCGCCGACGCGCGAACTCGGCCGAGGAGGGCATCTCCCAGCTCCGCGAAGAGGTCGACACCCTCATCGTGATCCCGAACGACCGGCTGCTCTCGATCAGCGACCGCAACGTCTCGGTGCTCGACGCCTTCAAGCAGGCCGACCAGGTGCTGCTGCAGGGTGTCTCGGGCATCACCGACCTGATCACCACGCCGGGCCTGATCAACCTCGACTTCGCGGACGTGAAGTCGGTCATGGCCAATGCCGGCTCCGCCCTCATGGGCATCGGGTCAGCCCGTGGTGAGGACCGCGCCGTCGCCGCCGCCGAGATGGCGGTGTCGTCGCCGCTGCTCGAGGCGAGCATCGAGGGTGCCCACGGGGTCCTGCTCTCGATCGCCGGTGGCTCCGACCTCGGCCTGTTCGAGATCAACGAGGCCGCCGCGCTGGTGTCGGAGTCCGCCCACAACGAGGCGAACATCATCTTCGGAGCGACCATCGACGACGCCCTCGGCGACGAGGTGCGCGTCACCGTGATCGCCGCCGGTTTCGACGGCGGCATGCCGAAGCGTCGACAGGACGCCAGCGGGTTGCGTGCCAACCTCCCTGCGCAGTCCCAGGCCGAGACCCGGGCCGCCGCCCAGGCGCTCGCCGCGAAGGCTCCGGCCCGGCCCCGGCCGAGCCAGAGCGTCGAGCCGCAGCCGACGTTCACCCCGTCCGGGTCGGGCCCGTCCGGGTCGAGCCAGTCCGAGTCGTCCAGCCGCGAGCCCGCGCCGGCGGCGTCGAAGCCGCAGCCCCGGCAGGTGCAGTTCGACGACGACGACCTGGACGTGCCCGACTTCTTGAAGTAGCGCGTGTTCTGGTTCCGAGACACCGTTGAGGGCGACGTCCGCGTGGACGTCGCCTTCACCGACTCCACCCTCGACCTGCAGGGACTCCGGCCCCGGTTCGAGGTCGAGCTGCCCCGCCTGGAGGAGGCGTGCGGGGTTCGCTTCGCGCGGCTCAACCAGGTGCACGGCGACGACGTCCTGGTCGTCGATGCGCCCGGTCCCGGTCCGCTCGAGGACGTGCCGTCGGGTGACGCCCTCGTCACGGCGACGCGCGGCGTCGGACTGATGGTGCGCGCGGCCGACTGCGTGCCGGTGCTGCTGGCCGACACCCGCACCGGCGTGGTGGGGGCGCTCCACTCAGGTCGCGAGGGCACCGCTCTCGACATCGCGGCACGCACCATCGCCCGGATGCGCGACCTCGGGGCCGACCATCTCCGCGCCTGGGTCGGCCCGCGGGTCTGTGGTCGCTGTTACGAGGTCCCCGACCAGATGCGCGCCGAGGTGGCGTCGGAGGTCCCGGCGACGTACGCGGAGACGTCGTGGGGGACGCCCGCGCTCGACCTGGGCGCCGGAGTGGTCGCCCAGCTCACTGCCGCCGGCGCCGAGGTCATCGATGTGGGCGGTTGCACGCGTGAGGAACCGCGGCTCCACTCACACCGGCGCGACGGTTCCGCCGCCGGGCGCCTGGCCGGCGTGGTGTGGGCGACATGACGAGAGCCGATGAGGTGCGCGAGGGTCTGACCCACGTCCGGTCCCGCATCGAACAGGCGTGCGCCGAGGCGGGGCGGGACCCGGCTGAGGTGACGCTGGTGGTGGTCACCAAGTTCTTCCCGGCGTCCGATGTCCGGTTGCTGGCCGACCTGGGTGTCGCCCACGTCGGCGAGAACCGCCACCAGGAGGCGGTGGTCAAGGCCGAGGAGTGCGCGGACGTCCCGCTCACCTGGCACTTCATCGGCACCCTCCAGAGCAACAAGGCAGCGGCGGTGGCGTCGTACGCCGACGTCGTGGAGTCCGTCGACCGCGCCAAGGTCGCCCGCGGGCTCCAGCGTGGCGCCCAGGATCGAGGCCGTGACCTCGACGTGATGCTGCAGGTCAGCCTCGACCCGCCCGGCACCACCGGTCGGGCCGGCGTCGAGCCCGACCGGCTCGGCGCGTTGGCCGCGGAGGTCGCCGGTCTGGACGGACTGCGGCTGGCCGGGCTGATGGCAGTGGCGCCCCCGGGGGAGGACCCGGCGACCGCTTTCGCTCGTCTGGCCGAGACCCGGTCGGAGTTCCTCGCGACCCACCCCACGGCCACCGCCATGTCCGCGGGCATGTCCGGCGACCTGGAAGCGGCACTTCACGCGGGCGCGACACACGTGCGCGTCGGCTCCGCAATCCTCGGTCCGAGGCCGCAGGACAAGTAATGTCACATCCACCATCAAGCGCCCTTCCGGGCGCTGGGACACCGGAGGAAGCAACGTCATGAGCGGCGCGATGCGCAGGATCGGCGAGTACCTCGGCCTGCTCGAGGACACCGGCCGGTACGACGACGACTACGACAACGACTACGAGACCGCCGACACGCCGGTGGTCGCGACCACGTCCGGCCGGTCCACCTCTCGGGGGTCGCGTCCTGCCCCCGTGTCCGATATCGCCGAGCGCCGTCGACCGGCTGCTGGTCCGACAGGAGTCGTTGCCGAGATGTCTCGCATCACCACGCTGCACCCCCGCACCTACAACGAGGCCCGCACCGTGGGCGAGAACTTTCGCGAGGGTGTGCCGGTGATCATGAACCTCTCCGAGATGGACGACACCGACGCCAAGCGGCTGGTGGACTTCGCGGCGGGCCTGGTGTTTGCCACGCGTGGCACCATCGAGCGCGTGACCAACAAGGTGTTCCTACTCTCCCCGCCCAACGTGACCGTCGCTGCCGAGGACAAGCAGCGCTTGGCCGAGGGCGGCTTCTTCAACCAGAGCTGAGGGGCAGTTGTCCGTTGTCGGGCAGATCCTCCACGGACTGCTCTGGGCCTTCATCGCCCTGCTGTGGATCCGGTTCATCGTCGACTGGGTCCAGATCTTCGCGCGCTCATGGTCCCCGAGCGGGCCGATACTGGTGCTGCTCGAGGTCGTCTACTCGGTGACCGACCCGCCGATCAAAGCGCTGCGCCGGGTCATCCCGCCGCTGCGCCTGGGGTCGGTGGCGCTCGACCTCAGCTTCATCATCGTGCTGATCGCCGCCTACCTGCTGCTCAACGTGGTCGAGCAAGTTTTCTTCTGAGCGAGGAAACCTCCGGCCGGGTCGACGGTCGCGCTGACCAGCCCGACCGCAGGCGCTATTGTTTCGAGAGACAGTTCTGTTCCATTACACGACCAAGAATTGGGTGAAGTCATGCCGCTGACGCCTGAGGACGTGAGCAACAAGCGCTTTACGCCCGTCCGGCTCCGCGAGGGGTACGACATGGGCGAGGTCGACCAGTTCCTGGACGAGGTGGAGGCCGAGTTGGCTCGCCTCACCACGGAGAACGACGACCTGCGCTCGAAGCTCGCCACGGCGCAGTCGGGGTCACCGGCGTCGAGCCCCCGGCCCGAGCCGAAGGTCGAGGAGCGCGCTCCCGAGCCGACGCCCGAACCGACCCCCGCGCCCACGCCTGCTCCCACGCCCACGCCCGTACCGGTGGCCGCCGCGGCCGAGTCCTCGGTCGAGACATTGCGGGTGGAGACGGTCCCCCAGGCATCCAGCGCCGCCGCGCGACTGCTGGAGATCGCCACCCGCAACGCCGACGAGCTCGTGGAAGAGGCCAAGGGCGAGGCCGACAAGATCGTGGGCGAGGCCCGGACCAAGGCCGAGCGTCTCGACGGCGAGTCCAAGAGCAAGGCAGACCGGCTCGAGGCTGACGCCCGGCGCCGGGCCGAGATGCTCGACGGCGAGACCGCCGAGCGCCGGCAGCAGATGTTCGGGGAGCTGGAACGCGAGCGCGACAAGCTCAACAGCGACGTGGAGAACCTGCGCTCGTTCGAGCGTGAGTACCGCGCCCGCCTGAAGTCCTACTTCACCCAGCAGCTCGAGGCGCTGGAGTCGCCCGCGGACAACCCGTCCCCGGCATCCCAGGGTGAGCCCGCTCCGAAGCGGCTGCGGTCCATCCTCGGCGACGAAGAGGGCTGACACCGGACACGGACCTGTCCCAGCACCTGACACGGGCCCGGCTCACCCTTCGGGGTGGCCGGGCCCCTGTTCGTGGTCCTCCGGCCCTCCGTGGCGCGTTCCCATGTGTCCAGCGCCGCGAGTCGCGCTTGAAGCACCCGGTGCGCCCGGCTAGCCTTCCGCCGACACTGTGGCGGCCGCCACACGTCCGCTCGGTACGAGGGAGGCCCCAGTCATGGCTCGCAGCACGAGGAAGTCCATCGCTACATCGGCGGTGTCCGCTGCCCGCAAGGCGATCCGCCGCAAGCCTGCCGAGAAGACCGCCACGGCGGCGAAGAAGGCGGCTCCGGTGAAGAAGGCCCCCGCGAAGAAGTCGGCTCCGGCCAAGAAGACGGCTCCCGCCAAGAAGTCGGCTCCGGCGAAGAAGGCCCCCGCCAAGAAGGCGGCTCCGGCGAAGAAGGCCCCCGCCAAGAAGGCGGCTCCGGCCAAGAAGGCGGCTCCGGCGAAGAAGGCCCCCGCCAAGAAGGCGGCTCCGGCCAAGAAGGCGGCCCCGCCAAGAAGGCCCCCGCCAAGAAGGCGGCTCCGGCCAAGAAGGCGGCTCCCGCCAAGAAGACCTCCGCCAAGAAGGTGGCTCCGGCCACGAAGGCGGCTCCCGCCAAGAAGACCTCCGCCAAGGAGGCGCCGGCCAAGAAGGTCAGCGCGCTCCGGGTCAAGGAGGGCGAGAGCGCGTGGACCAAGGCCGAGATCAAGGAGGTCCGCGGCGAGCTGACGCAGATTCGCGCCCGGGTCTCGAAGACGCTCGCGTCCCAGGAAGCCGACCTCGCCCGCCTGATGCGTGACGCCGGCGACGGTGCCGGACACGACCAGGCCGACATGGGGGCGACCAGCTTCGAGCGGGATCACGAGCTCTCGGTCGTCAACAACGAACGGGAGAAGCTCGCCCAGATCGACCGGGCGCTCGCCCGCATCGCCGACGGCACCTACGGCACCTGCGAGTCCTGCGGCAACCCCATCGGCAAGATGCGGGTCATGGCATTTCCGCGTGCGACACTGTGCATGACATGCAAGCAGCGCGAAGAGCGTCGCTGAGCGACGACGAAGCCCCCGACATCCAGCCCACCCGCAGCAGTGGCTCGACCCGCCTGAAGCTCGTCTTCGCGGCGGTCGCCCTCACGGCGTACACCGTCGACCTGGTGACCAAGCACCTGGCCGTGACGAGGCTCGACGACGGTGACGTCTCCGTGGCCGGGGACTGGTTCGTGCTCCACCTGACCCGCAACCCCGGCGCGGCCTTCAGTACCGGGGCCGAGTACACCGTCGCGCTCAGCTGCCTGGCGGTGGCGGCAGTGCTGGTGGTGCTGTGGTTCTCCCGCAAGATCGGTGAGCGGTGGTGGGCCATCGGGCTCGGATTGCTGCTCGGCGGTGTCGCCGGCAACCTCACGGACCGGCTGCTTCGCGAACCCGGCCCGATGCGCGGCCACGTCATCGACATGTTCCGCCTGCCGAACTGGCCGGTTTTCAACATCGCAGACATCTGCATCAATGTTGCCGCCGGCCTGATCCTGCTCCAGACATTCCGCGGCATCACGCTCGACGGTCGTCGGCCAGCGACGAAGACAGCGACGGAGACAGAGCCAGAGACAGAGACAGAGACAGAGGGGGAGAGCGAGTGAGCGAGGTGGACCACCGCGCCCTCCGGGTTCCCGACGGCCTCGACGGCGAACGCGTGGACGCCGCGATGGCGCAGCTGTTCGGACTCTCGCGGACCCGTGCCGCCGATCTCATCGCCGAGGGGCACGTGAAGGTCGACGGCGATTCCGTCGCCAAGAGCCACCGGGTCGAGCTCGGGACGCTGCTGGAGGTCGCGATCCCGTCGCGAGCCGACCCGCTCGAGATCGTGCCGGAGATCGTCGAGGGGATCAGGATCCTGCATGACGACGACGCGATCGTCGTGATCGACAAGCCGGTCGGGGTCGCGGTCCACCCCTCGCCGGGCTGGAGCGGTCCGACCGTGGTCGGCCACCTCGTCGGTGCCGGCTTCCGGATCTCCACCAGCGGCGCCAGTGAGCGCCAGGGCATCGTGCAGCGCCTCGATGTCGGCACCTCCGGTGTGATGGTGATCTGCAAGTCCGAGCACGCCTACTCGGTCCTCAAGAACGCGTTCCGCCACCGCACCGTCGACAAGACCTACCACGCGCTGGTCCAGGGACACCCGGACCCGCTGCAGGGCACCGTGGACGCCCCGATCGGGCGTCACCCCAAGCACGACTACAAGTTCGCCGTGATGTCCGACGGGCGTCCCAGCGTGACTCACTACGAGACGCTCGAGGCCCACCGGTTCGCCAGCCTGCTCGAGATCGAGCTCGAGACCGGCCGGACCCACCAGATCCGCGTCCACATGCAGGCACTCAAGCACCCCTGTGTCGGCGACCTGACCTACGGCGCCGACCCCACGCTCGCCGATCGGGTCGGTCTGAAGCGGCAGTGGCTGCAGGCCGTACGACTCGGCTTCGAGCACCCCGACACCGGCGAGCAGGTCGTGTTCGAGTCGACCTACCCAGACGACCTCCAGCACGCGCTCGATGTGATTCGTGATGCCGACTGACGAGCTGCTGCTGCGTCCCGCCACCGTCGCGGACGCGCCGGCCATGGCGGACATCCACGTCGACTGTCGCGAGGCCAACGTGGGCAGCATGCCGCCGATGGTCCATACCCGGGAGACCACGCACCGCTGGATGACCGGCCGGCTCGAGGGCACCAGCACCGGCTGGGTCGCCGAGCGCGGCGACACCCTGGTCGGCTACCTGGTGCTCACCGACGACTGGCTCGACGACCTGTTCCTCGCGCCCGGGGAGACCGGCCACGGCGTGGGCGCTGCCCTGCTGGACGTCGTCAAGGCCGAGCGCCCCGGCGGCTTCCTGCTCTGGGTCTTCGAGTCCAACCACGGTGCCCGTCGGTTCTACGCGCGCCACGGACTGGTCGATCTCGAGGCGACGGACGGATCTGGCAACGCCGAGCAGTCCCCGGACGTCCGGATGGCCTGGCCGGGGAGAGACCCTCTCGCCTTCTACCGCCGCTGCATCGACGACGTCGACGACCAGCTGGGCGAGCTGCTGGCCCGACGTGCCGCGCTGACCCGCGCCGTACAACCCCACAAGACCGACCCGTCCCGCGACCCGGCGCGCGAGCGCGAGGTCGCCGCCCGCCTGGCAGCCCGCGCACCGGCGCTGGGCGAGGAACGCCTGGCCCGGATCGTCGCGGCGATCATCGCCGAGTCCCTCGACGCGGCCACGTAGTCACTGAGTCAGCATGACGTCGACACCGCTGGTGGCGGGGTGGGACGCAACCAGTCAGATCAGGGCCGCGATCACGAAGTAGCCGACCAGAGACACGATGAGCACCAGGGCCACGATCCGCGTCCAGACCGGCGTGCTCGGCGTCCCGGTGGGGTCGGGGGAGACCCCGCGGAGCTCGGGAGGGATGTCGTCGCTCATGGTTCGACCGTAACCGGGGCACGCCGGGAGTCTGCCGGTCGGGTGGGACTGCGCAGCTGGTGGCGCTCTCAGGCCTGCTTGAACTCCCACAGCCCGACCAGGTTGCCCTCGGGGTCGGTGAAATAGGCGCTGAAGCCCATCTCGCCGACGGCCGTCTTCTCGCCCAGGACGGTGCCGCCGGCGGCACTGACCTTCTGGAGGGCGTCGTCGATGCTGGGGACGTCGATGACGACCGTGGGTCCCTTGCCGGGGAAGTCATCGCTCCGCTGGAACATGCCGCCGTTGATGAAGCCGGCCTCGCTCGGGCCCGTCTCCTGGTCGGTCGGCCCGGTCATGACCATCGTGTAGTTCATCTCGGGCATCGGCATCAGCTGCCAGCCGAAGACGTCGCCGTAGAACGAACGGGCCCGATCGCCGTCGTCGAAGGGGATCTCGAAGTGCACCACTTTTCCGCTCATGCCCCCAGCAAACTCCTCCCCGCCAGCCCCGTCAACGGGTTGTCGGTGCGTCGTGTCACGCTGGCCGCGCTGGCTGCCGTAATGTTCGGTTCCTTCCCCCAGCACGACCCCCGGCGACGCGCCCGTGTGCCCGTCGTTGTACGCCTGACCCGACCCTGAGGCCGACCATGAGGCCCATCACTGAGGGGAGTGGCTCGACCACCGATGGCTGGACCTTCCGGCGACTCCTTCGCCCACCTCCACGTCCACACCGAGTACTCCATGCTCGACGGTGCCGCCCGGCTGGGTGCCCTGACCGAGCGGGCGGCCGAGCTCGGTATGCCGGCGGTGGCGATGACCGACCACGGCAACGTGTTCGGGGCCTATGAGTTCTACCGGTTGGCGAAGGCCGCCGGGGTCAAGCCCATCATCGGCATCGAGGCCTACTTCGCCCCGAACATCTCCCGTTTCGAGAAGCGGGGTGTCAACTTCTACAACGGCGGGCCCGACGACGTCTCCGCGCGCGGTGCCTACACCCACATGACCCTGCTCTCGGAGTCCACCGAGGGCATGCACAACCTGTTCCGGCTCTCCTCCGGCGCGTGGCGGGACGGCTTCTTCAAGCACCCGCGGATGGATCGCGAGCTGTTGTCCGAGCACGGACGGGGCATCATCGGCACCACCGGGTGCCCGTCGGGCGAGGTGCAGGTGCACCTGCGCCACGGCAACTACGACGCGGCGCGGCAGACGGCAGCCGACTTCCAGGACATCCTGGGCCGCGACAACTACTTCCTCGAGCTGATGGACCACGGGCTCGACATCGAGCGGCGGGTGCGCGACGGCCTGCTCAAGCTCTCCCAGGACCTGGCCATCCCGCTGCTGGCGACCAACGACTCGCACTACGTCATGCGCGAGGACGCCCCCTCCCAGGAGCACCTGCTCTGCATCAACTCCGGCTCGACCATGGACATCCCTGCCGGCGACGGTCCGGGACAGCGCTTCGCCTTCAGCGGTGACGGCTACTACCTCAAGAGCGCGGCCGAGATGCGCGAGCTGTGGCGTGACTTCCCCGAGGCGTGCGACAACACCCTGCTCATCGCCGAGCGTTGCGACGTCAACTTCACCGAGGGCAACGGCACCTACATGCCGCGCTTCCCGTGCCCTCCGGGGGAGGACGAGACCTCCTGGCTGATCAAGGAGGTCGAGAGAGGTCTGCGGTTCCGCTACCCGCAGGGCATCTCGGACGAGGTTCGCAAGCAGGCCGACTTCGAGGTCGGGGTCATCACCCAGATGGGATTCCCCGGCTACTTCCTCGTGGTCTCCGACTTCATCAACTGGGCCAAGAACAACGGCATCCGGGTGGGCCCCGGACGTGGCTCCGGTGCCGGTTCGATGGTGGCCTACGCGATGCGGATCACCGACCTCGACCCGCTCAAGCACGGTCTGATCTTCGAGCGGTTCCTCAACCCTGACCGCGTCTCGATGCCTGACTTCGACATCGACTTCGACGAGCGCCGACGCGGCGAGGTGATCCGTTACGTCACCGACAAGTACGGCGACGACCGGGTCTCGATGATCGTCACCTACGGCACCATCAAGGCCAAACAGGCCGTGAAGGACTCCTCGCGGATCCTGGCCTACCCGTTCGCCATGGGTGACCGGATCACCAAGGCGATGCCGGCGTCGGTCATGGGCAAGGACGTCCCGCTCAAGGAGATCTTCGACCCGGCCCACAAGCGCTACGGCGAGGGTGGCGAGTTCCGCGCCCTCTACGACGGGGACGCCGACGTCAAGCGGGTCGTCGACACCGCCATCGGCATCGAGGGGCTCAAGCGGCAGTGGGGCGTCCACGCGGCCGGCGTGATCATGTCCAGCGAGCCGCTGATCGACGTGATCCCGCTCCTGAAGCGGCCCGCCGACGGCGCGATGATCACGCAGTTCGACTACCCCACCTGTGAGGCCCTCGGGCTGATCAAGATGGACTTCCTCGGGCTGCGCAACCTCACCGTCCTCGACGACGCGGTGCGCAACATCGAGGTCAACCGGGGTGAGACCGTGGTGCTCGAGGAGCTCGCCCTCGACGATCCGGCGACCTACACCCTGCTCGCGCGCGGCGACACCCTCGGCGTCTTCCAGCTCGACGGCGGACCGATGCGGGCACTGCTCCGCTCGATGCGCCCCGACACGTTCGAGGACATCTCCGCGGTCGGCGCGCTCTACCGGCCCGGACCGATGGGCGCCGACTCCCACAACAAGTACGCCCGTCGCAAGACCGGCCGCGAGCCCGTCGACGCGATCCACCCCGAGCTGGCCGAGCCGCTCGAGCACATCCTGGGAGAGACCTACGGCCTGATCGTCTACCAGGAGCAGGTCATGGCGATCGCCCAGAAGCTCGCGGGCTACTCGCTGGGACAGGCCGACATCCTCCGGCGTGCCATGGGCAAGAAGAAGAAGGAGGAGCTCGACAAGCAGTTCGAGGGCTTCTCGGCCGGGATGACCGAGCGCGGCTACTCCATGGCCGCGGTCAAGACGCTCTGGGACATCCTGCTCCCGTTCTCCGACTACGCCTTCAACAAGGCCCACTCCGCGGCGTACGGGATGGTGTCCTACTGGACCGCCTACCTCAAGGCCAACTATCCCGCCGAGTACATGGCCGCGCTCCTGACGTCCGTCCGTGACGACAAGGACAAGATGGCGATCTACCTCAACGAGTGCCGACGGATGAAGATCCAGGTCCTGCCACCCGACGTCAACGAGTCGCACGCAACGTTCACCCCCGTCGGCACCGACATCAGGTTCGGGCTCACCGCGATCCGCAACGTCGGCGCGAACGTCGTCACGGCGATCACCGAGGCCCGCGAGGAGCACGGCCGCTACGTCGACTTCAACGACTTCATGGCGAAGGTCCCCGCCCTCGTGTGCAACAAGCGGGTCATCGAGTCTCTGGTGAAGGCCGGGGCCTTCGACGACATGAAGCACTACCGCCGAGCGCTGGTGCAGGTTCACGAGACGGCCGTCGACCAGTACATCGACATCAAGCGCAACGAGGCGATCGGGCAGGACTCACTCTTCGACGGGGTCGGCGACGACGGCAGCTCGGGTTTCGGTATCTCGGTCTCGATCCCCGAGGTCGAGGAGTGGGACAAGATGACGCTGCTGGGCCACGAGCGGGAGATGCTCGGCCTCTACGTCTCCGACCACCCCCTGCTGGGCCTCGAGCACCTCCTCTCCCGCGGCACCGACTGCAGCATCGGGCAGCTGATCCTCGACGAGGAGCGGGCCGACGGCTCACCGATCACCATCAGCGGCCTGGTGACGTCGGTGCAGCGCAAGGTGACCAAGCGCGGTGACACCTGGGCGATGGTGACCCTCGAGGATCTCGACGGCGCGATCGACGTCCTGCTCTTCCCCAGCTCCTACCAGCTCGCCAGCACCCTGCTCGCCGAGGACGCGATCATCACCGTCCGCGGCCGGCTCTCCCGCAGCAAGGACCAGCCGGAGATCCACGCGCAGGAGGTCTCGGTCCCTGACCTCAGTGACGGTCCCTCCGGTCCGGTGGTCGTCAGCCTGCCGTCGACCCGCTGCACGGGCCCGGTGGTCGAGCAGCTCAAGGAGGTGCTGCGCACCCATCCGGGCGTCACCGAGGTCCAGCTGAAACTGCTCACGCGTGACTCCACCAAGGTGCTGCGGCTCGCCGACGGCCTCCGGGTCACCCCCAGCCCGGCCCTGTCCGCAGACCTGAAGCAGCTGTTGGGGCCGGGATGTCTGCAGAACTGACCTCGAGCAGCGAGCGCCGCCAGGCGCCGTCGTGGGCGGTGCTGCGCGACGTCGCGGTCGTCCTGGCCGCGGGGGCGCTCGTGGGCGTCGTGTGTGGCGTGCTCTGGGAGATGTGGTGGACGCCGCCGTCCGGTCTGGTGCTCGACCACGTCTGGTACCCCGATGTCGAGGGCGTGCGTCAGCTGGTCTCGGGCACCGTCCTGTTCGTCGTGGTCGGTCTCGCTGGCGGGGTGGTGCTGGGTGCGGTCTGTGCCTGGTTCTTCGACCGCGTCGAGCTGGTCACGCTGGCGGCGGTGGTCGTCGGCTCCGCCCTCGCCACCTTGCTGATGTACCAGGTCGGGACCTCGTTGGCGCCACCCGACCCGACCGCGGCCGCCGCCACGGCCGAGGACTACACCGCGCTCGCCGGCACCCTCGATGTCGAGGGCAAGGGGGCGTTCGGTGCCCTCCCGGTGGGTGCGATGACCGGCCTCACGATCGTCTTCATCGGCATGAGCCCGACCCGTCGATTGCGCCGCTAGCAGGCCGTTCCGACAGGTATCGTCTCGCTGCGGGGGAACCGGCACTCGTCGTACCCCGTCCTACCAGCCTCACCACGACCAGGGAGCCACGATGTCCAGCACCACTCCGCCGCCGGCCGACTCCGGTGGCCCCGAGTACCTCGACCAGACCAGCGGAGACGCGGTCGGGCCTGCGGCCGAGGCCCGAGCCGGTCGCGGTGGACGTCGTACGGCTCTGGTCGCCGGAGGGTCCGTGGTCGGGCTCGCGCTCGTCGGTGGCGCAGTGTGGGCGGCGATGTCGTTCTTCGCGACCGGGACCCAGCCCGCCGAGGCACTGCCAGCAGGGACGCTCGGCTACGCCAGCGTCGACCTCGACCCCAGTGGGGGGCAGAAGATCGAAGCGTTCCGCATGATCCAGAAGTTCCCGGCGATCAAGAAGGAGCTCGGCGGCCTCGACGCCGACGACGACATCCTGGCCAAGGCGTTCGAGGACCTCGAGGAGGAGTGCGACCTCAGCTATGAGGATGACCTGAAGCCGTGGCTCGGCTACCGCTTCGCCGTCGCGGCGGTGGACCTCGGTGACGACATGCCCGCCCCGGTCGCCGTGATCCAGGTGACCGATGCCGGCGCGGCCGAGGAAGGCCTCGGAGCGTTGGCCGACTGTGCCGGTGAAGAGCTCGGGGGCTGGGTGGTCGAGGGAGAGTGGGCCATCGTCGCGGAGACCGAGGACATCGCCCGGGAGGTCAGCGATGCCACCGCCGACGGCACGCTTGCCGACGACGAGACCTACCAGAAGTGGACCGACGAGGTGGGCGACGCCGGCGTGATGAGCCTGTATGCCTCGCCCGAGGCCGGGACGTTCTTCGCGGAGACGATGGGCACCTTCGGCGGCGGCGGCCTGATGCCCGGGATGTCGATGGATGAATCGATGATGGACCCCGCAGTCGCCACCGACACCCCCGAGGTCCCCGACGAGCTGACCGAAGCGCTCGAGGACTTCCAGGGCATGGCCGCCACCTTGCGCTTCGACGACGGAGCGCTCGAGTTCGAGGTCGCCGGCGCGACCGGGACCGACAAGCAGATGCAGCTGTTCGCCACCGACCGCGGCGATGACGTCATCACCACGTTGCCCGAGGACACCGCTGCCGCGCTCGGCTTCGGGTTCGCCGATGGCTGGGTGCGCACCATGCTCGAACAGGTGGCGAACGCCTCCGGTGGCGAGATGACCGTCGAGGACCTGGAGGCCGAGCTCGAGGACATGACCGGGCTGACCGTGGACGACGTCGAGACCCTCGCGGGTGACTCGGCGGCGATCTCGCTGGGCAGCAACCTGGACGCGGAGGCGTTCTTCAACTCCTCCGACGGCAGCGACGTCCCGGTGGGCGCCAAGGTGCAGGGAGACGCGGGTGCGATCCAGGCAGTGCTGGCCACGATCGCCGAGAGCTTCGGCTCCGACGCGAACGTCGTGGGCAACGACGCCGAGGGCGACATGGTCGCGATCGGTCCGAACCCGAACTACCGGGGGCAGCTGCTCGAGGACGGCGGGCTCGGTGACTCCGACGTCTACCGGAACGTCGTGCGCGAGTCCGGGGACGCCAACGCGATCCTCTTCGTCAACTTCGACGCGGGGGACTGGCTCACCAACCTGGCCGAGGGTGACCAGGAGATCGAGGACAACCTCGCCCCCCTCGAGGGCCTCGGCTTCAGCAGCTGGAGCGATGACGACAGCTCGCACGCCGTGTTCAGGTTGACGACCAACAACTGACGACCCGACGTCAGTCCCGGCCGACCCGGTCCGCGATCGCCCCGGTGATCGCGATCAGGTCGGCCGGACTGATCTCGAGGTCGAGTCCGCGGCGGCCGGCCGAGACCAGGATCGTCGGTTGGTCGAGCGCGGAGGCGTCCAGCACGGTCCGATGCGGCCGCTTCTGGCCGATCGGGGAGATGCCACCGGCGACGTACCCGGTGGCCCGCTCTGCCGCGGCGACCTCAGCCATCACCGCCCTGCGGCCGCCGAGGGCCCGAGCGAGCGCCTTGAGGTCGAGCCGGCCCGACACCGGCACGATGCCCACGACCAGCTCGCCGTCCAGACTGGCCAGCAGGGTCTTGAAGACCCGGGCGGGATCGACTCCGAGGGCCTCGGCGGCCTCCAGTCCGTAGGACTCCGCGCGGGGGTCGTGGTCGTAGGCGTGCAGGGTGTGGGCGATGCCGGCCCGGTCGAGCGCCAGCGTTGCCGGGGTCCCGCCCTGCGTGCCCTTCTTCGCCATGGTGCGTCGCGTCAGTTGGGGGACCAGCGGGTCCGCGCGACCTCGGTCGCGGGCAGGGACGGGATCACGTTCATGGCGCGCAGCTCGCTGCGCAACAGATCGGTGACCAGGGTGAGCCGTAGCCCGGCGTCCTCGGCCTCCAGCAGCGCCTGCCGGTCCGGCATGGGCAGCGGCGCGAGGGCCGACAGCGTCCACGAGAGGTACGTCGGGTCCTGGGGGAGCTCGGCCGGATAGGGATCGCCGCGGATCTCGGTGAGCGCCACCCGGTAGGCGGTGAACATCGCGCGCGCCCGTTCGGTGATCTCGAGGGGCACCGGCGGGGTGTCGTCCGGCCTCGGGGTGACGTGGCCGACCGGGAAGTTGCCGGTGGAGTCCAGCCGGTCGAGCTGGATCCGGTCGAGCCCCACCGCGATCAGGTCGAAGGTGCCGTCGGGGCGCGCCTCGACGTCGGTCATCCGGACCCGGCAGCCGACCCGGTAGAGGGACTGGGCGCCGTGGTCACCCACCTCGTAGCCCTCGCGGATCGCGACCGACGCGAAGACCCGGTCGGTGGGGTTCTCGACCCGGAGCAGGTGGTGGACCAGGGCCCGGTAGCGGTCCTCGAAGACCCGCAGCGGCACGCTCACGCCGGGGAACAGCACGGTGTTCAGCGGGAACATCGGTACCGGCTCGGTCACCTCGCCAATGTAGGCCCCGTGGTCCAGCGGGTGACGCACCCGCGGCGGTGTGGAGGCCCGAAACTAGACTCGTCCGCGTGATGATCCGCCGCATCGACCTCCGCGGGGCCGAGGGCTCCGTCGACTACCGCGCCGCCGTGCCGCGCGCCGAGCTCGACGTCGAGGCGGCCGCCCACCTGGTGCGTCCCGTCGTCGACGCGGTCCGTTCCCGGGGGGTGGAGGCGATCGTCGAGTACACCCAGCAGTTCGACGGGGTGCTCCTCGCCGACATCGCCGTTCCGCCCGAGGCCCTCACCAGCGCGCTCGACGAGCTCGACCCGGACGTGCGCCGGGCGCTGGAGGAGTCGATCCGGCGGCTGCGCGCGACCTGCGAGGCCGAGCTCGAGCGCGACGTCACGACGGAGGTGGCCGCCGGCGCGGTGGTCACGCACCGCAAGGTTCCGATGGACCGGGTGGGCCTCTACGTGCCGGGTGGTCTGGCACCGCTGGTGTCGAGCGTCGTGATGAACGTGGTCCCCGCCCAGGTTGCCGGAGTCGGCTCGATCGCGCTCGCGAGCCCACCTCAACTGGCCCACGGCGGTCGTCCCGAACCGACGATCATGGCCGCCTGCGCCCTCCTGGGCGTCGACGAGGTCTACGCCGTCGGCGGCGCGCAGGCGATCGCGATGTTCGCCCACGGCGCCGGCCCGTGCCGGCCGGTCGACCTGGTGACCGGCCCCGGGAACATCTACGTCGCGGCCGCGAAGCGGCTGCTGCGGGGCGTGGTCGGCATCGACTCCGAGGCGGGCACCACCGAGATCGCGATCCTGGCCGACGACAGCGCCGATCCGGCGTACGTCGCGGCCGACCTGATCAGCCAGGCCGAGCACGACCCGGCGGCCGCCAGTGTGCTCGTCACCGACTCCGAGCGACTGGCCGACGACGTCGTCGTCGAGCTCGGCAAGCAGGTGCACGCGACCCGTCACACCGAGCGCATCCAGACCGCTCTCGGCGGGCAGCAGTCCGGGATCGTGCTGGTCGACGACGTCGCGCAGGGGCTCGACGTCGTCAACGCCTACGCCGCCGAGCACCTCGAGATCCACACGCAGCGACCCCGCGAGGTCGCCGCGCAGGTCCGCAACGCGGGCGCCGTCTTCATCGGCCCCTGGGCGCCGGTCAGCCTCGGCGACTACGTGGCCGGCTCCAACCACGTGCTGCCCACCGCCGGTTGTGCCTGCCACTCCTCGGGGTTGAGCGTGCGGGCGTTCCTGCGGTCGATGCACGTCGTCGACTACACCCGTGAGGCGCTGAGCGAGGTCGCCGCCCACGTGGTCACGCTCGCGGAGGCCGAGGACCTGCCCGCGCACGGCCAGGCCGTCACGCTGCGCCTCGACGAGCAGCGATGAGCTGGCCGCCGCTGCGTGAGGGGCTGCGCGGGCTCGAGCCGTACGGCGCTCCCCAGCTCGACGTCCCGGTCCAGCTCAACGTCAACGAGAACCCCTATCCGCCGAGCCTGGCGTGCGCGGCCGACATCGCGAGCGCTGTCGGCCAGGCGGCGACCACGCTCAACCGATATCCCGACCGGGAGTTCCTCGACCTGCGCACCGAGCTGGCGGCGTACCTCAACCGCTCCGGGGGCGCCGGCATCACCCCGGACATGGTGTGGGCGGCGAACGGCTCGAACGAGGTCATGCTCCAGCTGCTGCAGGCCTTCGGAGGACCCGGCCGCTGCGCGCTGAGCTTCGCGCCGACGTACTCGATGTATCCCGAGTACGCCCGCAACACCCTCACCGAGTGGGTGGCCGGCCACCGCGAGGAAGACTTCGCGCTCGACCTGGACCACGCCCGCGAGCTGATCGAGGAGCGAGCGCCGTCGGTGGTGCTGCTGCCGAGCCCCAACAACCCGACCGGCACGGCCCTGCCCCCGGAGGCGATCGGGGTGCTCTGCGACGCGGCCGGTGACGGCCTGGTGGTCGTCGACGAGGCGTACGGCGAGTTCCGGCGCGCCGGCACGCCGAGCGCGCTCGAGCTGCTGCCGTCGTACCGCAACCTGGTCGTCACCCGCACCATGAGCAAGGCGTTCGCGCTGGCGGGCGGACGGCTCGGCTATCTGGCCGCCGACCCGGCGATCACCGACGCGATCCGGTTGGTGCGGCTGCCCTACCACCTCTCTGCGGTGACCCAGGCGACCGCCATGGCGGCGCTGCGGCACGCCGACGAGCTGCTCGCCCGGGTCGACGACCTGCGCGCCGAGCGCGACCGCACCGTCGACTGGCTGAGGTCGCTCGGGCTCACCGTCGCCGACAGCGACGCCAACTTCGCCCTGTTCGGGACGTTCGACGACCGACACGCCGTCTGGCAGGCGCTGCTCGACCGCGGTGTGCTGATTCGCGAGACCGGACCGGTGTCCAATGGGTCCGGATGGTTGCGGGTGTCCATCGGTACCCCCGAGGAGATGGGACAATTCCGCACGGCCCTCGCGCACGTGATGGAGGCCGACCGATGAAGGAGTGCCGATGAGCCGGACCGCCACGCTCGACCGAGAGACCTCCGAGTCCAAGGTCCACGTCGAGATCGACCTGGACGGGACCGGGCGCCACGACGTGTCGACCGGTGTCGGGTTCTACGACCACATGCTGTCCGCGTTCGCGCGGCACGCACTGGTCGACCTGGTCGTCCACACCGCTGGCGACACCCACATCGACGCCCACCACACCGTCGAGGACACCGCGATCGTGCTGGGGCAGGCGATCCGCGAGGCGCTCGGCGACAAGCAGGGCATTCGCCGTTTCGGCGACGCCACCGTGCCGCTCGACGAGGCGTTGGTGCAGGCGGTCGTCGACGTCTCGGGCCGTCCCTACTGCGTCCACACCGGTGAGCCGGACGGCCAGGCCTACGTGGTCATCGGTGACGGCCCCGGCTACTCCGGGTCCCTGACCCGCCACGTCTTCGAGACGCTCTCGTTCCACGCGCACCTGGCCCTGCACGTGCGGGTGCTGGCCGGCCGCGACCCGCACCACCTGGTCGAGGCCCAGTTCAAGGCACTGGCCCGTGCGTTCCGTGACGCGGTCGCGGTCGACCCGCGCGAGACCGGCGTGCCGTCCACCAAGGGCACGTTGTAACGACGTGTCGTCGACAGTTGTTGTCCTGGACTACGGCTCGGGCAACCTCCGCTCCGCGGTCCGGGCGCTCGAGCGCGCCGGGGCCGAGGTGACGCTGACCGCCGACGTCGAGGCCGGCCTGGCCGCAGACGGCCTCGTGGTTCCCGGCGTCGGGGCGTACGCCGCGTGCATGGCCGGACTCCGCGCAGTGAGGGGCGACTGGTTGATCGAGCGCCGGCTCTCCGGCGGCCGACCGGTGCTCGGCATCTGCGTCGGCATGCAGGTTCTCTTCGAGCGCGGCGTCGAGCACGGCGTCGAGACCGAGGGCTGCGACCAGTGGCCCGGCGTCGTCGAACGCATCCAGGCGCCCGTCGTACCCCACATGGGGTGGAACACCGTCGAGACCCCTGACGGCACGACACTGTTCGCCGGGGTCGAGGGGGAGCGGTTCTACTTCGTGCACTCCTACGGGGTGCGGGACTGGACCCTGGAGAACTACGGCCGGACCCGGGCGCCCCTGGTCACCTGGGCCGAGCATGGCGGCGACCGGTTCGTGGCCGCGGTCGAGAACGGCCCCCTCACCGCCACCCAGTTCCACCCCGAGAAGTCCGGCGACGCCGGCGCCCGGCTGCTCCGCAACTGGGTCGACTCCCTCTGACCCCGGTGGGGGTGATTAGGGTCGGTGGGTGTGAGCGACTACCTCGAGCTGCTGCCCGCCGTTGACATCGCGGGCGGCCACGCCGTCCAGCTGGTGCAGGGGGTGGCGGGGTCGGAGAAGCGATTCGGTGACCCGGTCGAGGCGGCGCTGCGCTGGCAGGAGGCGGGTGCGGAGTGGATCCACCTCGTCGACCTCGACGCCGCCTTCGGGCGCGGCCACAACCGCGAGCTGCAGGCGCGGATCGTCGGCACCCTCGACATCGACGTCGAGATGAGCGGTGGCATCCGTGACGACGAGTCGCTCCGGGCTGCGATGGACGCCGGCTGCCGGCGGGTCAACATCGGCACCGCCGCCCTCGAGCAGCCCGAGTGGTGCGCCGCCGCGATCGCGACGTACGGCGACCGGGTGGCCGTCGGCCTCGACGTCCGGGGCCGCACCCTGGCCGCCCGGGGCTGGACCCGCGACGGCGGCGACCTCTACGAGGTGCTGACCCGGCTCGACGACGAGGGCTGCGCCCGCTATGTCGTCACCGACGTCAACAAGGACGGCATGCTCGAGGGACCGAACCTCGACCTGCTCCGCGACGTGTGCGCAGCCACCGACCGCCCGGTCGTGGCCTCCGGCGGCATCACCGAGCTGGCCGACCTCGAGGCGCTGCAGGGCCTGGTGGGCGACGGTGTCGAGGGCGCGATCATCGGCACCGCGCTCTACGAGGGCCGCTTCACCCTCGAGGACGCGCTGGAGCTGACCCGGCCATGACGCTGGCGGTCCGCGTCATCCCGTGCCTCGACGTCGCCGACGGCCGCGTGGTCAAGGGCGTCAACTTCACCGACCTCCGCGACGCGGGCGACCCGGTCGAGCTGGCGAAGCTCTACGACGCCGAGGGGGCCGACGAGCTCACGTTCCTCGACATCTCCGCCTCCCACGAGGGGCGCGCCACCACGATGGAGGTCGTCACCCGCTGCGCCGAGGAGGTCTTCATCCCGCTCACGGTCGGCGGCGGAGTCGGCAGCGTCGAAGCGGTCGACCGGCTGCTGCGCGCCGGCGCCGACAAGATCGCGGTCAACACGGCGGCGATCCACCGCCCCGAGCTGGTCGCCGAGATCGCCGACCGGTTCGGCAACCAGGTCCTCGTGCTCTCCGTCGACGCCCGCCGGGCGGTGTCGGGCACCGACTCCGGGTTCGAGGTCACCACGCACGGTGGCCGCCAGGCGGCCGGCCTCGACGCGGTCGAGTGGGCGGCCCGGGCAGCGACGCTCGGCGCGGGGGAGATCCTGCTGAACGCCATGGACGCCGACGGCACCACCGACGGGTTCGACCTCGAGCTGATCTCCGCCGTACGACGTGAGGTGACCATCCCGGTGATCGCCAGCGGCGGAGCCGGGCGGCTCGACCACTTCCCGCCGGCCGTCGACGCCGGCGCCGACGCCGTGCTGGCGGCGACCGTCTTCCACTTCGGGACGCTGCGGGTCGGTGAGGTGAAGCAGGCACTCGCCGACGCAGGCCACCCGGTGCGGGTGTGATCACCGCGACTGTGTCGGCGAGTCATCCACTGTGGACGGAAAAGTTCGGGTGCGAAGCGTCGGTTTCCCCGGTCGACCGGGGAAACCGCCAGCTTCGACGGGATCGATTCGTCCGGTGTCGGTGGGGAGGAATAGCCTGACTGGCGGTTCGGTTGCGGACCGTGACGAGGGGAGACGGGGAACCAGTGGCAGACGAGTGGGGCGAGCATCGCGGGTCGACGACACGTGAGGGCTTCGCCGTACTCGGCGTCGCCATCAGGCGTGAACCGGGCATCTTCGCCCTCTCCACCGTCGGCAGCGTCCTCTTCGGCGCGCTGACCGTCGCCGACGCCTGGGTGCTCGGCTGGGCCACCGACAACGTCGTGATCCCGGCCTTCCGGACCGGTGAGATCGGGGACGGCCTGCTCTGGGCCGTGCTCGGCCTCTTCCTCGGGGTCGCGATCCTCCGCGCGGTCGGCATCGTCGCCCGCCGGCTCGGCGCCGGCATCATGCAGTACCGGATGCAGGCCCACACCCGTCGCGCCGTCACCCGGCAGTACCTCGCACTCCCCATGGAGTGGCACCAGCGTCACCCCACCGGACAGCTGCTCTCCAACGCCTACTCCGACGTCGAGGCGGCGTGGGGCCCGATCGCGCCGCTGCCGATGGCGGTCGGCACCGTGGTGATGATGGTGATCGCCATCGTCCAGATGCTCCTCGCCGATGTCGTGCTGGCCGTCGTGGGGCTGCTGGTCTTCCCCGCGGTCGTCGTCGCCAACCTCCTCTACCAACGGCTGGCGTCACCGCTGATGACTCGCGCCCAAGGGCTGCGGGCCGAGGTCAGCGAGATCGCGCACGAGTCCTTCGACGGCGCGATGGTCGTCAAGACACTCGGCCGCGAGGGCGAGGAGACCGACCGGTTCACCGCGAAGGCCCACCAGCTGCGCGACGTCAACGTCCGCGCCGGCCGGATCCGCGCCGCCTTCGACCCGACCCTGGCCTCGCTGCCCAACATCGGAGTGCTGATCGTGCTCGCGGTCGGGGTCCAGCGCGTGCTGTCCGGGTCCGCCGACGCCGGCGACGTCATCACGGTCGCCTACCTCCTCACCATCGTCTCCTTCCCGATCCGGTCGATCGGATGGCTGCTCGGCGAGTTCCCGCGCAGCGTCGTGGGCTACCACCGCACCAACAAGGTGGTCGAGGCCACCGGCGCGATGGCGTACGGCGCCGCCTCGCTGCCAGTCCTCGCGGGGGGCGCCCGGCTCGAGGTCGACTCGCTGGGCTTCGCCTACGAGGCAGCCGTGCCGCTGCTCGACGACCTGACGTTCGATGTCGCCCCGGGCCGCACCGTGGCGCTGGTCGGCGCCACCGCGTCGGGGAAGAGCACGCTGACCTACCTGCTCACCCGGCTCTTCGACCCCGAGCGCGGCAGCGTCCGGGTCGACGGGGTCGACCTGCGCGAGCTGGGTCACGGTGAGCTCGCCAGCGCGGTCTCGGTCGTCGGCCAGACCGCCTTCCTCTTCGACGACACGGTCCGCGACAACGTCGCCCTCGGCGCCGACGTGCCCGACGACGAGATCTGGGCCGCGCTCCGAGCCGCCGAGGCCGACGGCTTCGTCGCTGCCCTCCCCGACGGGATCGACACCACGCTCGGGGAGCGAGGGACATCGCTGTCAGGAGGCCAGCGGCAGCGGATCTCGCTGGCCCGGGCGCTGGTCCGGCGACCGCGGCTGCTGATCCTGGACGACGCCACGTCCGCGGTCGACCCCGAGGTGGAGGCCCGGATCCTCGCCACCCTGCGCGGCGCCACCGGCGGCAGCACCCTCGTGGTCGTCGCCTACCGCAAGGCGACCATCGCCCTGGCCGACGAGGTGGTCTACCTCGACGACGGCCGGATCGTCGACCGCGGCACCCACGACGAGCTGCTCACCCGGAACCCGGCGTACAACCGCCTGGTCAACGCCTACGAGCACGAACCGCACGACGAGACTGCGGGGGAGCGCCGATGATCACCCCACGAAATCGCATGCTTCCCCCGCTCCGCTCCTCCAGCCCACGATTCCGCGGGGACCCCGAATGAGCACCAACACTGCAGACAAGAACATGTCCGGCACCGTCCTCGACACCGGTGACGACATCGCCGCGATGGAGACGATCCGCCGGGGTGTCGCGATCAGCCCCGAGCTGAGGGAGGGCCTCGGCCTCACCCTGGTCTTCGCCGTGGTGGCCTCCTTCGGCCAGGTGATCGTCCCCATCGCGGTGCAGCAGACGCTGGACCGTGGCCTCAACGGTCCAGACGGTCCCAACGTGTCGTTCGTGGTCCTGATGGGCCTCGCGGCAGCCGCGGGAGTCGCGGTGACCAGCCTGTCGTCCTACTTCATGACCAGCCGGCTCTTCCGCACCTCCGAGCGCGGCCTGGCGACGCTGCGGATCAAGGCGTTCCGCCACGTCCACGACCTGCCGCTGCTCACCCAGAACAGCGAGCGCCGCGGCGCCCTGGTCTCGCGCGTCACCAGTGACGTCGACCAGGTCAGCCAGTTCCTCGTCTTCGGCGGCCTGATCTTCATCGTCAGCGTCGGCCAGATGATCGTCGCGAGCATCATCATGTTCGTCTACAGCTGGCAGCTCGCCCTGGTCGTGTGGGTCGCGTTCGCGCCACTCTTCTTGTCCATCCGCTGGTTCCAGCAACGGCTCTCGGCGGCGTACGCCGTGGTCCGCCGCCACGTCGGCGCCCTCCTGTCGGCGATCTCCGAACCGGTCGTCGGCGCCGAGGTGGTCCGCGCGTACGCCGTGGAGGACCGCACCCAGGCCCGCATCGACACCGCCATCGACGACTACAAGGCCGCCAACGTGAAGGCCCAGCAGTACACCGTGGTCTCCTTCTCGCTCGGCGGGGTCTCGGCCGGGCTCGCCAATGCCGGCGTGCTCATCGTCGGCGTCTGGCTCGGCTTCGCCGGCGACATCACCGCCGGGAAGGTGCTCGCGTTCGCGTTCCTCGTGACCCTCTTCGTCGGCCCGGTCCAGATGGGCACCCAGATCCTCACCGACGCCCAGAACGCGATCGCCAGCTGGCGCCGCGTGATCGGCATCCTCGACACCCCGGCGGACCTGATCGACCCCGGGGACGACGGAGAGTTGCTGCCGCGAGGTCCGATCGACGTCAGGTTCGACGACGTCACGTTCGCCTATCCCGGCGGTCCGCCCGTGCTGCGCGACATCTCGATGAGCATCGACTCCGGCACTCGCATCGCCATCGTCGGCGAGACCGGTTCGGGCAAGTCGACCTTCGCCAAGCTGCTGACACGGCTGATGGACCCCACCCGTGGGCGGGTGCTGCTCGACGGGATCGACGTGCGTGACATCGCGGCGGTCAGCCTGCGACGCAGCGTGGTGCTGGTCCCGCAGGAGGGTTTCCTCTTCGACGACACCATCACCGCCAACGTCCGCTACGGCAAGCTCGACGCCACCGAGGCCGACATCCTGGCCAGCGCCGAGGAGCTCGGGCTCGCCGACTGGGTCGCCGGCCTGACCCACGGTCTGGGGACCAAGGTCGGTCAGCGCGGCGAGTCCCTCTCGGCGGGGGAGCGGCAGCTGGTCGCGCTGCTCCGCGCCCATCTGGCCGACCCCGACCTGCTGGTCCTCGACGAGGCCACCAGCGCGGTCGACCCCCAGCTGGAGATGCGGATCGGGCGGGCCCTCGAGCGGTTGATGTCGGGCCGCACCTCGGTCACCATCGCCCACCGGCTCTCCACGGCCGAGAACGCCGACGAGGTCGTCGTGGTCGACGAGGGACGGATCGTGCAGCGCGGTCCCCACGCTGAGCTGGTCACCCAGGCCGACTCCGTCTACGCCGGTCTCCACTCCTCCTGGGTGGCCCAGAGAACCAGTTGAGTCGCGCCCGGGCGGCAGGTGAGTCGCGCCCGAGCGGCCGCCGATGGGCCGCACTGCCGCGACTCGAATGCCGCGCGCGCACGACTCAACACTGCGGGGGATACTGGTGGCATGACCGAGCTCGACCCGCACCTCGCCGACCGGCTCAAGCGCAACGCCGAGGGACTGGTGCCCGCCGTGGTGCAGCAGCACGACACCGGGGAGGTGCTGATGCTGGCCTGGATGGACGACGAGTCGCTGGCCCGGACCCTGGCCACCGGTCGGGCGACCTACTGGTCGCGGTCCCGACAGGACTACTGGGTCAAGGGCGAGACCTCCGGTCACCTCCAGCACGTCGTCGAGATCCGGCTCGACTGCGACGGCGACACCCTGCTGGTCAAGGTCGACCAGGACGGCGTCGCCTGCCACACCGGCGAGCGGAGCTGCTTCGACGCCGACCTCGTGCACTCGGTGCGCGAGGCGTGATCGGCGCGACCGACCGCCGTCGTACGTTCGCCCCCGTCGCGCTGCTCGGCCTCGCCGCGGGAGCGCTCGGTGCGGTGGCCTCGAGCAACCCGTGGGTCACCGACGGCGACGCCGCGGCAACCGGCGACCCGGTGCCCGGCATCGTGTTGGCCGACCCGGTGGCCTCGGCCGGCGAGATGCCGCTCGCGCTCGCGCTGAGCCTGGTGCTGTTGGCGGTCTGGGGGGTGGTGCTCGTGACCCGCGGCCGGGTGCGCCGGACCGTGGCCGGACTCGGGCTGGTCTCGGCGACAGGACTGGTGGCGACGGTCGTGGTCGGCCTGCTCACCCTCGAGGACCGGGTCACCGAGGCCATCCTCGAGCGCGGGCCCGCCCCCGACGTGATCGCCGCTGATTTCACCGGGTGGTTCGCCGCCGCGGCGGTGGGGGCCCTTGCCTCCCTCGTGGCGGCCGGGCTCGCGGCGGCGTGGTCGCCGACCTGGCCCGAGATGGGGCGCCGGTACGACGCCCCCGGGGCCGCTCCCGCGACGATCGCGCCGGGGGAGCGCAGCAACCTCGACCTGTGGAAGTCCATGGACGAGGGGCGCGACCCCACCGACTGAACCCTTCACTACACTTGCCGAACCGTCTGGGACCGCACTGACCGCCCGCTTCGAGGAGCCCGCACATGTCTGACAACCACGGCAACACCCCGGCCGCGTGGACCGGCGTCACGGTGGCGATGCTCGGTTTCCTGGTCGGCGGCGTCGGCCTGATGCTCGATCCCGTCAACATGACGCTGTTCTGGGCAGGGTGCGGGCTGGGCCTGTCCGCGCTGCTCGTGTTCGCGGTGATGGCCAAGATGGGCATGAACAGTTCCGACCACTGATCCCACTCCAGAGCCCACACCGGTGTCCGTGCTCGACGAGATCGTCGCCGGCGTACGGATCGACCTCGAGCGCCGCCGGGCGGTGACGCCGGTCGCCGACCTCAGGGCCGCGCTGGCCGACCTGGATCCGCCCCGCGACCCGATGTCCCACTTCCGCAGCCCCGGTTCGAGCGTCATCGCCGAGGTCAAGCGACGCAGCCCCAGCAAGGGTGATCTCGCCGAGATCCCCGACCCGGCCGCCCTGGCGCGCGCGTACGCCGCGGGAGGCGCCGCGGCGATCAGCGTCCTCACCGAGGAGCGGCGTTTCGGCGGCAGCCTCGACGACCTCCGCGCCGTCCGTGCCGCGGTCGACACCCCGCTGCTCCGCAAGGACTTCATGGTCGAGAGCTATCAGCTGCTCGAGGCGCGCGCCGCAGGCGCCGACCTGGTGCTGCTCATCGTCGCGGCCCTCGACGACGACACGCTGCGTCGGCTCCACGACGAGGCGCGGGAGCTCGGACTGGCCGTCCTGGTCGAGGTGCACGACGAACCCGAGACCGAGCGCGCCGTCACGCTGGGCGCCGAGCTGGTGGGCGTCAACGCCCGCAACCTCAAGACGCTCGCCGTCGATGACGGAACCTTCGCCCGGCTCGCGCCCCTGGTGCCGGACGACCGGGTGCTGGTGGCCGAGTCCGGGATCTCCGGGCCCGCCGACGTCGAGCGGTACGTCGGCGAAGGTGCCCGGGTTGTCCTCGTGGGAGAGGCTCTGGTCAGAGATGGCGACCCGGAGGCCGCCGTACGCACGATGACGGGAGTGACGCGGTGACGCAGGCAGGCAGTACGTGGGAGGCCGACGACCGTGGCTGGTTCGGCGCCCCCGGTGATCAACGCTTCGGGGGGCGTTACATGCCCGAGGCACTGGTCGCCGCCCTCGACGAGCTCACCGATGCCTGGCGCCAGGCCTGGGCCGACGACTCCTTCCGCGCCGAGTTCGACCAGATCCTGCGCGAGTACGCCAACGTCCCCAGCCCGCTCTACGAGGCGCAGCGGCTCAGCGACCACCTGGGTGGTGCCCGGATCCTGCTCAAGCGCGAGGACCTCAACCACACCGGCGCTCACAAGATCCGCAACGTGCTCGGACAGGCGCTGCTGACCAGGCGGATGGGCAAGCAGCGCGTGATCGCGGAGACCGGCGCCGGCCAGCACGGCGTCGCCGCAGCCACCGCGGCGGCGTACTTCGGCCTCGACTGCACGGTCTACATGGGAGAGGTCGACACCAGGCGGCAGGCCCTCAACGTGGCCCGGATGCAGCTGCTCGGCGCGACGGTCGTGCCGGTCGACTCCGGCAGCGCGACCCTGAAGGACGCCATCAACGAGGCGTTGCGCGACTGGGTGGCGAGCGTCGACCACACCGCCTACCTGTTCGGTACGGCGGCAGGACCCCACCCGTTCCCGAGCATGGTCCGCGACTTCACCCGCGGCATCGGTGACGAGGCACGCGCCCAGTGCCTCGACCTCGCCGGCCGGCTGCCCGACGCGATCGCGGCGTGCGTCGGCGGCGGCTCCAACGCGATCGGGTTGTTCACCGCGTTCCTCGACGACCGCGAGGTCGCCATCTACGGCTTCGAGGCGGGCGGCGACGGGTTCGAGACCGGGCGCCACGCCGCGACCATCGCGGCGGGGGAGAGCGGCGTCCTCCACGGCGCCCGGACCTTCGTGCTCCAGGACGAGGACGGTCAGACGATCGAGTCCCACTCGATCTCCGCCGGCCTCGACTACCCCGGGGTCGGGCCCCAGCACGCCCACCTCGCCAAGTCCGGCCGCGCCAGCTACCTGCCGATCACCGATCGCCAGGCCATGGACGCCTTGGAGCTGCTGGCCCGCAAGGAGGGCATCATCGCCGCCGTCGAGTCCGCGCACGCGCTGGCCGGCGCCTACGACCTCGCCCGCGAGCTCGGCCCCGAGGGTCTGGTCCTGGTCAACCTCTCCGGTCGCGGTGACAAGGACATGGAGACAGCGATGGAGTGGTTCGACCTCGGCTCGGGCGAGCGGGGCGAGAAATGAGCGTCCGCGCCGCCTTCGACACCGCGCGCGACGAAGGACGGGCCGCGCTGGTCGGCTATCTCCCGGCCGGGTTCCCCGACGTCGACGGTTCGATCGAGGCACTCCGGGTCATGGTCGATGCCGGCTGCGACGTGATCGAGGTGGGCCTGCCCTACAGCGACCCCGTGATGGACGGCCCCACCATCCAGGCCGCCGCTCAGCAGGCGCTCGAGGGCGGCGTTCGCACCCGCGACGTGCTACGCACCGTCGAGACTGTGGCCGCCACCGGGACGCCGGTCGTGGTGATGACCTACTGGAACCCCGTCGAGCGCTATGGCGTCTCGCGGTTCGCCCAGGACCTCGCCGCGGCCGGTGGCGCCGGGCTGATCACGCCCGACCTGACACCCGACTCCGCAGAGGAGTGGATCGCGGCCGCGGACGCCCACGACCTCGACAAGATCTTCCTGGTCGCCCCCAGCTCCACCGACTCGCGGATAGCGATGACCACCGCCGCCTGCCGCGGATTCGTCTACGCCACCGCCGTGATGGGGGTGACCGGCGCCCGCGAGGCGACCAGTGACCTGGCCGCACCGCTCGTGGCGAGGACGCACGCGGTCAGCGACCTGCCGGTGGCGGTCGGGCTCGGCGTGAGCAACGGGGAGCAGGCCGCCGAGATCGCGGCGTACGCCGACGGCGTGATCGTCGGCTCGGCCTTCGTGCGAGTGCTGCTGGACCACCCCGACGACCGGGCCGCCGGCCGCGCGGCGCTCCGGGCGTTGACCGAGGACCTGGCCGGTGGCGTGCGCCGTGGCTAGCCGGGTCCGGCGAGGGGCCGCGGCCGTGGCGCTCGCTGTCGTCCTGGCCGGGTGCGGCTCGGGCTCCCCGGAGGAGGGTGACGTCCACGGCGCCGTCCTGACCGAGCCCTACTCGGTGCCCGACACCGACCTCACCGACACCGAGGGGAAGTCGTTCTCGCTGGCAGCCGACACCGACAAGCGGCTCACCCTGGTGTTCTTCGGCTACACCCACTGCCCCGACATCTGCCAGACCGTGATGGCCAACGTCGCGGCCGGTCTGACCCGGCTCGACGACGCCGACCGCGACGAGGTGGACGTGGTGTTCGTGACCACCGACCCGGCCCGTGACGACGAGCAGGTGCTCCGCGAGTACCTCGACCGGTTCGACCCGACTTTTCGCGGGCTGACCGGCGACCTGGACACCATCACCGAGATCGGCACCACGCTCGGAGTCGCGGTCGAGGAGGGCGAGAAGCTGCCCAGTGGCGGCTACGAGGTGACCCACGGCACCCAGGTGATCGGGGTCGACTCCGACGACAGCGCCCCCATCGTCTGGCTCCAGGACACCTCCGCAGCCGAGTTCGCCGACGACGTCCACCTACTGCTGACGGGGGATTCCTGATGGACCTGATGACGACCCTGATGAGCATCCCGAGCCCGTCACAGGGCGAGATCGACCTCGGCCCGATCCCGCTGCGTGGTTATGCGCTGGCGATCATCCTCGGCATCGTGGCCGCGATCTGGATCGGTGAGCGTCGCTGGATCGCCCGCGGTGGCAAGCAGGGTGAGATCTCCGACCTCGCGCTGTGGGCGGTGCCGTTCGGGCTGGTCGGTGGTCGGCTCTACCACGTCGCCACCGACTACCAGCTCTACTTCGGCGAGGACCGCAACCCCGTCACCGCGCTCTACGTCTGGCGCGGCGGGCTCGGGGTGTGGGGGGCGATCGCGCTCGGCGCGGTCGGGATCCTGATCGGCGCGAAGGTCAAGGGGATCAAGGTGCTGCCGGTCCTCGACGCGCTCGCTCCCGGGGTGCTGGTGGCCCAGGCCCTCGGCCGCTGGGGCAACTGGTTCAACCAGGAGCTGTTCGGCCGCCCGACCGATCTGCCGTGGGCGCTCGAGATCGACCTCGACCACCGACCGGTCGGCTTCCTCGACGTCGCCACCTTCCACCCCACGTTCCTCTACGAGTTCGTGTGGAACCTGCTCGCGTTCGGGCTGGTCGTGTGGGCCGACCGGCGGTTCCGGCTCGGCCACGGCCGGGTGATGGCGCTCTACGTCATGGCCTACACGGTCGGGCGCGGCTGGATCGAGACGCTGCGCATCGACGACGTGCAGATGTCCGATGTCCTGGGTCTGCGCCTCAACGTCTGGACGTCGATCGTGATGTTCGTGCTGGCGGCGGCGTACTTCGTCGTGTCCGCACGCCGGAATCCTGGGCGAGAGACCGTGGTCCGCAGCACCGACCAAGGGGCGAGAGACACCGAGGAGTCCTCCACCGCCGAGTGATAACGTGCAGCATTCGCTCGGGCCAACGTCGTCCCCTGCTTAGCAATCAGCACGCACCGCTCCGCCTCATCGTCCCCCGTGGATGATCGGCGCCGACGACGACGGGAGAATGCCTCGTGTCGACTTCACACGCGTTCCCGCCGCCCACCCCTGACGCCTCGGGTCACCGGGCAGAGGGCCTCTACGACCCGCGCTTCGAGCACGACGCGTGCGGGGTGGCCTTCGTGGCCACCCTCACGGGGGAGCCGAGCCACGACATCGTCGCGAAGGCGCTCACCGCGCTGCGCAACCTGGACCACCGCGGCGCCGCGGGTGCCGAGGTCAACTCCGGTGACGGTGCCGGCATCCTGATGCAGGTCCCCGACGGCTTCCTGCGAGCGGTCGTGGACTTCGAGCTGCCGCCGCTGGGCTCGTACGCCGTCGGCACGGCCTTCCTGCCCGGCGACGACGAGAACGTCGCCAAGTCGCGGCGCCGGATCGAGGAGCTCGCGGCCGAGGAGGGTCTGGCGGTCCTCGGCTGGCGCGACGTCCCCACCATTCCCGACGTGCTGGGGGCCACCGCACTGAGCGTGATGCCGACCTTCAGCCAGGTCTTCCTTGCCGGCGCCGGCGCCCGCGTGGCGGGCATGGCGCTGGAACGGCAGGCGTTCTGCCTGCGCAAGCGCGCGGAGAGGCAGACCGACGTCTACTTCCCGTCGCTCTCCGCCCGCACCCTCGGCTACAAGGGCATGCTCACCACCGACCAGCTCGACCACTTCTACCCCGACCTGGTCGACCCCCGCATGGCCTCCGCCCTCGCCGTCGTCCACTCACGGTTCTCGACCAACACCTTCCCGAGCTGGCCGCTGGCGCACCCCTTCCGCTTCATCGCCCACAACGGTGAGATCAACACCGTCATGGGCAACCGCAACTGGATGCGCGCGCGCGAAGCGCTGCTCGAGTCCGACCTGATCCCCGGTGAGCTGGACCGGCTGTTCCCGATGTGTACGCCGGGCGCGTCCGACTCGGCCTCGTTCGACGAGGTGCTGGAGCTGCTCCACATGGGTGGGCGTTCGTTGCCCCACTCGGTGCTGATGATGATCCCCGAGGCGTGGGAGAACCACGGCGAGATGAACGACCAGCGTCGGGCCTTCTACGAGTTCCACTCGGCGCTGATGGAGCCGTGGGACGGCCCCGCCTGCGTGGTGTTCACCGACGGCACCCAGATCGGCGCGGTCCTCGACCGCAACGGCCTGCGCCCCTCGCGCTACTGGGTCACCGACGACGGCCTGGTCGTGCTGGCCTCGGAGGTCGGCGTGCTCGACCTCGACCCGGCGACCGTGGTCCGCAAGGGCCGGTTGCAGCCGGGCCGGATGTTCCTCGTCGACACCGACGAGCACCGGATCATCGAGGACGAGGAGATCAAGTCCGAGCTGGCCGCCGAGCACCCCTACGACGAGTGGCTCCACGCCGGCCTGATCCACCTCGACGACGTACCCGACCGCGAGCACATCGTCCACACCCACGCCTCGGTGACCCGGCGCCAGCAGATCTTCGGCTACACCGAGGAGGAGCTGCGGGTCCTGCTGACCCCGATGGCCAACACCGGTGGCGAGCCGCTGGGGTCGATGGGCACCGACACGCCCATCGCGGTGCTCAGCCAGAAGCCGCGGCTGCTCTTCGACTACTTCAGCCAGCTGTTCGCCCAGGTGACCAACCCGCCGCTCGACGCGATCCGCGAGGAGCTCGTGACCTCGCTCGCGGGCACGATCGGTCCCGAGGCCAACCTGCTCGAGCCGGCGCCCGCCTCGTGCCGTCAGGTCGTCCTCCCGTTCCCGGTGATCTCCAACGACGACCTCGCCAAGATCCGCCACATCAACCGTGACGGTGACATGCCCGGCTTCATCACCCACGTCGCTCGCGGCCTCTACGACGTCGAGGGGGGCGGCGCAGCGATGGCCGCGCGGATCGACGAGCTCTGCGCCGAGGCCTCGGCCGCCATCGCCGAGGGTGCCCGCATCCTGGTGCTGTCCGACCGCCACTCCACCCAGGAGCAGGCACCCATCCCGTCCCTGCTGCTCACCGGCGCCATCCACCACCACCTGGTCCGCGAGAAGACCCGCACCCAGGTCGGGTTGCTGATCGAGGCCGGTGACGTCCGCGAGGTCCACCACGTCGCACTCCTCATCGGGTACGGCGCCGCCGCGGTCAACCCCTACCTGGCGATGGAGTCGGTCGAGGACCTGGCCCGCGACGGCTTCTACGTGACGGCGGAGCCGGAGCAGGCGGTCGCCAACCTGGTCCGGGGACTCGGCAAGGGCGTGCTGAAGGTGATGTCGAAGATGGGCGTCTCCACCGTCGCGTCCTACACGGGGGCCCAGATCTTCGAGGCGGTGGGCCTCTCGCAGGCCGTCGTCGACAAGTACTTCACCGGCACCACCTCCAAGCTCGGCGGCGTCGAGCTCGACACCATCGCCGAGGAGGTCGCCCGACGCCACGCGGTCGCCTACCCCACGTCCGGCATCGCGCCGGCCCACCGCTCGCTCGCGATCGGCGGCGAGTACCAGTGGCGCCGCGAGGGCGAGCCCCACCTGTTCGACCCCGAGACCGTCTTCCGGCTCCAGCACTCCACGCGGGCCGGGAGGTACGACGTCTTCAAGCAGTACACGAGCCGGGTCGACGAGCAGTCGTCGCGGCTGATGACGCTGCGCGGGCTGTTCCGCTTCAAGGACGGCCAGGAGACCGGCCGGGAGCCGATCCCGATCGAGGAGGTCGAGCCGGTCTCGGAGATCGTCAAGCGGTTCTCCACCGGGGCGATGTCCTACGGCTCGATCAGCGGCGAGGCCCACGAGACGCTGGCGATCGCGATGAACCGTCTGGGCGGCAAGTCGAACACCGGTGAGGGCGGCGAGGACCCCGACCGCCTGCACGACCCCGAGCGTCGTAGCTCGATCAAGCAGGTGGCCTCGGGTCGGTTCGGCGTCACGTCGGAATACCTCACCAACGCCGACGACATCCAGATCAAGATGGCGCAGGGAGCCAAGCCCGGGGAGGGCGGTCAGCTGCCCGGCAACAAGGTCTACCCGTGGGTGGCCCGGACCCGGCACTCCACGCCCGGCGTGGGCCTGATCAGCCCGCCGCCCCACCACGACATCTACTCGATCGAGGACCTCGCGCAGCTCATCCACGACCTCAAGAACGCCAACCCGTCGGCGCGGGTCCACGTGAAGCTGGTCTCCGAGGTCGGGGTCGGCACGGTGGCCGCAGGTGTCTCCAAGGCTCACGCGGACGTGGTGCTGATCTCCGGCCACGACGGCGGTACCGGCGCGTCGCCGCTCACCTCCCTCAAGCACGCCGGCGGCCCGTGGGAGCTCGGCCTGGCCGAGACCCAGCAGACCCTGCTGCTCAACGGACTGCGCGACCGGATCGTGGTGCAGACCGACGGCCAGCTCAAGACCGGCCGCGACGTGATCATCGCCGCGCTGCTCGGCGCCGAGGAGTTCGGTTTCGCGACCGCTCCGCTGGTGGTCTCGGGCTGCATCATGATGCGCGTGTGCCACCTCGACACGTGTCCGGTCGGCGTCGCCACCCAGAACCCGGTGCTCCGTGAGCGCTTCAGCGGCAAGCCGGAATTCATCGTCACGTTCTTCGAGTACGTCGCCGAGGAGGTGCGCGAGCTGCTTGCCGAGCTCGGTTTCCGCACCCTTGACGAGGCGATCGGTCACGTCGAGACCCTGGACGTCGGGGCTGCCGTCGACCACTGGAAGGCGGCGGGGCTGGACCTCGCCCCGATCCTCCACCAGGCCTCGGCCCTCGGTGAGTTCGGTCAGTTCGCGGACCAGTCGCTGCGTTGCACCGGTCAGCAGGACCACGGCCTCGACAAGGCACTCGACAACGAGCTGATCGCACTGGCCGCTCCCGCGCTGGAGTCGGGCGAGCCGGTGCGCGCCCAGCTGGCGGTGCGCAACGTCAACCGGACGGTCGGCACCATGCTCGGCCACGAGGTCACCAAGCGCTACAGGGGCGAAGGCCTGCCCGAGGGCACGATCGACCTGACCTTCACCGGATCGGCCGGGCAGTCCTTCGGTGCGTTCCTCCCGCCGGGCATCACGCTGCGGCTCGAGGGCGACGCCAACGACTACGTCGGCAAGGGCCTCTCCGGCGGCCGGATCATGGTGCGACCCGACCGTGCGGCGACGTACCGCTCCGACGAGCAGGTCATCGCGGGCAACACCATCGCCTACGGCGCGACCTCGGGCGAGATCTTCCTGCGCGGCGGCGTGGGGGAGCGGTGCTGCGTGCGCAACAGCGGCGCGACCGTGGTGACCGAGGGTGTGGGCGACCACGGCTGCGAGTACATGACCGGCGGTCGCGTGGTCGTGCTCGGCAAGACCGGACGCAACTTCGCGGCCGGCATGTCAGGCGGCTACGCGTTCGTCCTGGACCTGCTGGACCACCGGGTCAACCCGGAGCTGGTCGAGCTCTCGCCGGTCGGCGACGACAAGGCCGAGGAGCTCGAGGACCTGGTCCGTCGGTTCGCCGAGGAGACCGGGTCGGAGGTGGCCGGCGCCCTGTTGGCCGACTGGCCGGCCTCGACGGAGCGGTTCACGCTGGTCATGCCGCGTGACTTCAAGCGGGTGCTGGGCGTCCGGGCCGAGGCCGAGGCCGAGGGTCTCGACGAGGACCAGACCAACACGCGGATCATGGAGGTGCTTCATGGCTGACCCCAAGGGATTCCTGAAGAACGGGCGCGAGGTCGCGACCCGTCGCCCGGTCGAGGAGCGGGTGCAGGACTGGAACGAGGTCTACCCGGACGGCATCGGCCGCGCGCTGCTGCCGATCATCACCACCCAGGCCGGCCGCTGCATGGACTGCGGCATCCCGTTCTGCCACCAGGGCTGCCCGCTGGGCAACATCATCCCCGAGTGGAACGACCTGGTCTGGCGCGACGACTGGGACGGTGCCATCGAGCGGCTCCACGCGACCAACAACTTCCCGGAGTTCACCGGTCGGCTCTGCCCGGCCCCGTGCGAGACGTCCTGCGTGCTCGGCATCAACCAGGACCCGGTCACCATCAAGAACGTCGAGGTCGCGATCATCGACCGGGCGTGGGAGTCGCGGGCCGTGCGACCACAGCCTCCGGAGTGGCTCTCGGGCCGCACCGTCGCCGTGATCGGCTCCGGCCCCGCCGGACTGGCCGCCGCCCAGCAGCTGACCCGGGCCGGCCACACCGTGGCGGTCTACGAGCGGGCCGACAAGATCGGCGGCCTGCTGCGCTACGGCATCCCCGAGTTCAAGATGGAGAAGAAGCACCTCGACCGTCGTCTCGACCAGATGCGCAGGGAAGGGACCGTGTTCCGCGCCGGCATCGACGTCGGGTCCGACGCCCTCACCGCCGAGCGACTCCTGGACCGCTACGACGCCGTGGTCCTCGCCATGGGCTCGACGCTGGGTCGTGACCTGCCGGTGCCCGGGCGCGAGCTCGGCGGCATCCACCAGGCGATGGAGTACCTGCCGCAGTCCAACCGGGTCTCGTTGGGGGAGGAGGTGCCCGACCAGATCCGCGCAGACGGCAAGAACGTCGTCATCATCGGTGGCGGTGACACCGGCGCCGACTGCCTCGGCACCGCGACCCGGCAAGGTGCGGCCACGATCACGCAGCTCGAGATCATGCCCCAGCCCGGCGACACCCGCCCGGAGGGGCAGCCGTGGCCGACGTACCCGATGCTCTTCCGGGTCTCCTCGGCCCACGAGGAGGGGGGTGACCGCGTCTTCTCCGTCTCTACACAGAAGTTCCTCGGCGACGACGAGGGCCGGGTGCGTGCGCTCCAGCTGGTCGAGGTCGACGCGAAGTTCCAGCCCATCGAGGGCACGGAGCGGGAGATCCCGGCCGAGCTGGTGCTGCTGGCGATGGGCTTCACCGGCCCCGAGCGCGACGGCCTCGTCGATCAGCTCGGGGTCGACCTCGACGACCGCGGCAACATCGTGCGCGACGACGCCTACGCCAGCACCGTGCCGGGCGTCTTCGTGGCGGGGGACGCCGGTCGCGGGCAGTCACTGATCGTCTGGGCGATCGCCGAGGGGCGTGCGGCTGCCGCGGCGGTCGACCGCCATCTCACCGGTTCGACCAACCTGCCGGCCCCGATCCCGCCGACGGAGCGTCCCGTCACCGCCTGACGCCACCGCGTGGGGCCGCTTTGTTGGATCGATCAAATGCTCGCTAGGGTGGAGCCGTGTCCAAGTCAAAGATCGTGTGCACCCTGGGTCCGGCGACCAGCACTCTCGAGACCATCCGTGAGCTGATCGACGCCGGCATGGACGTGGCCCGGCTCAACATGAGCCACGGCACCCACGCCGACCACGAGCAGAACTACCGTCACGTACGACGGGCTGCCGACGAGTCCGGCCACGGCGTCGCGATCTTCGCCGACCTCCAGGGGCCGAAGATCCGGCTGCAGACCTTCGCCGACGGTCCGGTCGTGCTCGAGAACGGCGCCGCGTTCACGATCACGACGCGCGACGTCCCCGGCGACGTCGACCAGTGCGGCACGACGTACTCCGGGACTTCCCGGAGACGTGGCCGCCGGCGACCAGATCCTGATCGACGACGGCAAGATCCGGCTCAAGGTCACCGAGGTGGACGGCGACGACGTCCACACCGAGGTGATCGTGGGCGGCACGGTCAGCGACCACAAGGGCATCAACCTGCCCGGGGTGGCCGTGAGCGTGCCGGCCCTGTCGGAGAAGGACGAGGACGACCTGCGCTGGGCGCTGCGGACCTCCGTCGACTTCATCGCGCTCTCGTTCGTGCGCGCGGCCTCCGACGTCGACCGGGTGCGCGAGATCATGGACGAGGAGGGCCTCCGGCTCCCGGTGATCGCCAAGATCGAGAAGCCGCAGGCGATCGACAACCTCGACGAGATCGTGAAGGCGTTCGACGCGTTCATGGTCGCGCGCGGCGACCTGGGCGTGGAGTGTCCCCTGGAGAAGGTGCCGTTGCTCCAGAAGGAGGTCGTCGAGAGGGCGCGGCGCAACGCGAAGCCGGTCATCGTGGCGACGCAGATGCTGGAGTCGATGATCAACAACCCGGCGCCGACGCGTGCCGAGGCCTCCGACGTCGCCAACGCGGTGCTCGACGGCACCGATGCGGTGATGCTGTCGGGGGAGACCAGCGTGGGTGACTACCCCATCGAGACCGTGCGCACGATGGGCCGGATCGTGCGCGAGGTCGAGGAGTGGGACCCCGAGCGCATGGCAGCCATCGACTGGCAGCCGCGCACCCGCGGCGGTGTCATCGCCAAGGCGGCGGCCGAGGTCGCCGAACGGATCGGTGCGAAGTACCTCGTCGCCTTCACCCAGTCCGGCGACTCGGCCAGGCGGCTGGCCCGCTACCGCGGACCGGTCCCGGTGCTGGCCTTCACCCCGCTGGACAAGGTTCGCTGCCAGCTCGCGATGACGTGGGGTGTCGAGACGTTCAAGATCGACCCCGTCGACCACACCGACGAGATGGTCCGACAGGTCGACGAGCAGCTGCTCAAGATCGGTCGGGTCGAGGAGGGCGACCTCGTCGTCATCATCGCCGGCAGCCCCCCCAGCATCCCGGGCTCCACGAACGCGCTACGGATCCACCGGATGGGCGACGCGATCAACGAGGTTGCTCCGGCGTACCGCGCCGTCCGCTGAGCGGACTCACGCCTTCGGACCGATCAGCTCGTCGAGCCGGGCGACCGCCTCGCGGCGCGAGACAGCTACCCGATCGACCTGCCGCACGCGGAAGGCGACCCCGGCCAGCTCGAGCGCCCAACAGCACAGGTCGATGATGTCTGTGGACCGGTTGGCGAACTCCCAGCGTGGGTACTCGTACCGCTTCACCTCGCCAGCGACCCGACGGGACGCCCAGTTGCGGGTCCGGGACCCGTCTGAGTGGAAGAGCCCGCGCAGGAACGCGTCCGGGTGCTGCTCGACGATCGCGCGTTGCCAGTCCACCAGGGCGATCGGGCGCTCGTGCTTGCGTCCCGGCCCATGCTGGGGGAACAGGCACGGCCAGTGCTTCCAGTTGGCGTGCACGACCACGGTCCCGGGCGCTCGCACGTGGAACACCGGGTGGGTCGGTCGAATCTGGCACATCAGATCCGTGACGTCACCGACGATGTGCGGGAATGTCTCGTCGCAGGAGATGCGAAGCGAGTAGTAGCCGCGCTGCCTCGAGACGCACCCGTCTCCCAGGTAGAAGCCGAGGAGGGCTGCATAGGCCGCTCCGGACACACCGGCTCCGTCGCAGGTCGGACACTCGGCGTCACCAAGGCCACGGCACGCTCGCCACGTCCGCATGGTCGAGCGCGAGACACCGGTCCTGCGGCTCACTTCCGACGGCGAGAGACCGACATCAAGGAGTCGCAGAACGTCGCTTCGCTCACGGCGGCTGTACATGACGGCAGTCTCGGGGAGGCCGCCGACAAGGGGTGCCCCGGGTGAGATTCGAACTCACACTGAATGGTGTTTGAGACCATCGCCTCTGCCGTTGGGCTACCGGGGCGGCGGAGACACGCTAGCCGTCTCCTGTGCCGCGATCAAAAGGAGCCGGGCAATGGAAGCGCCGCCGGGAGGCGACCGACGATGTGAGCCTCTCGCGGCCACTCGCTAACCTGACCGGGTGACGAGCAACGCCGACCCCGCGCCGCCCGTACGACGCGTCGTGATCGCCGAGGACGAGGCACTGATCCGGATGGACCTGGCGGAGATGCTGGCCGAGCAGGGCTACGAGGTCGTGGGGCAGGCCGGCGACGGGGAGCGCGCCGTCGAGCTTGCCGAGCAGCACCGACCCGACCTGGTCATTCTCGACGTGAAGATGCCGGTTCTCGACGGCATCGCAGCGGCCGAGCGGATCGCCGAGCGGCGCATCGCCCCCGTGGTCATCCTCACCGCCTTCTCCCAGCGCGAGCTGGTCGAGCGGGCCCGCGACGCCGGGGCGATGGCCTACCTGGTGAAGCCCTTCTCGGCGGGTGACCTGGTGCCGGCGATCGAGATGGCCGTCAGTCGGTTCTCGGAGGTCACCGCGCTGGAGCTCGAGGTCGCCGATCTCCAGGACCGGCTCGAGACCCGCAAGGCCGTGGACCGGGCCAAGTCGGTGCTCCAGACCCAGCTCGGACTGGGGGAGGCCGACGCGTTCCGCTGGATCCAGAAGACCGCCATGGACCTCCGGCTCTCGATGCGCGAGGTCGCGCAGGGCGTTGTGGACCACGGCCCGGGGCTCGAAATCGCCGACTGACCACGTCTCCGACCCGCGGTCAGCGGCTCGTGCGTAAGGTCACGAATCAGCAACGACCCCGACCGTTACTGGCAAGTGGTTCCAATCGTGATCCGCTGGACGATACCTTCAGGCCGCAGCACCCATATCCGGGCTTCGAGCCTGGACTTTGCCTAGTGAGCCGGAGGCCTCATGATCCGCACTACCCGTGCCGCCCGAGTCGGGGCGGTTCTCGCCGCAGCGACCCTCGTCCTCACCGCCTGTGGCGGCGACGACGAGCCTGGGACGGCGACGCCGACCAACGACAACTCGTCCGATGCTCCCGCGCCCACGGGCGACGGTGTCCTGACCATCGGCAACCTGCTGCCGGCAACCGGAGACCTTGCGTTCCTCGGTCCCCCGGAGTTCGCGGGCGTCAAGCTCGCAGTCGAGGAGATCAACGCCGCTGGTGGCGTCCTCGGCGAGGACGTCGCGAACATCATCGGTGACTCCGGTGACGGCACGCCTGACATCGCCGGCGCCGAGGTCGACAAGCTCTTCAACAGCGACGTGGACGCCATCGTCGGTGCCGCCGCGTCGGGCGTGTCGGTCAGCGTCATCGACAAGATCACCGGAGCCGGTGTCGTTCACTTCTCGCCGGCCAACACGGCCGCGGGCTTCGACACCTACGACGACAACGGGCTCTACTTCCGTACCGCTCCGTCGGACCGGTTGCAGGGCTCCGTGCTCGGTAACGTCGCCGTCGAGGACGGCTTCTCCAACGTCGCCGTGATGGCTCGCCAGGACTTCTACGGTGAGGGTCTGGCCGAGCAGGTCCAGACGACCCTGCAGGAGAAGGGCGCCAACGTCGCCGAGTACGTCCTGTACTCCGCCGACGCCCAGAACTACACCGCGGAGGTCAACAAGATCGCGGCGGCCAAGCCCGACGCGCTCGTGCTGGTCGCCTTCGAGGAGACCACGAAGATCATCCCGCAGCTGATCGCCAAGGGGATTGGCCCGCAGGACATCCAGATCTACTTCGTGGACGGCAACCTCGCCGACTACTCCGGAGAGTCGTTCGACCTGGCCGGCGTCAAGGGCACCCTCCCGGTGTCCGGCAACCCCGACCCCGGCTTCAACGACCGGCTCCTCGAGGTGGACCCCAAGCTGAAGGACTTCAGCTACGGTCCGCAGTCCTACGACGCGGTGATGATCATCGCGCTGGCGGCCATTGCTGCTGGTGACGACTCCGGTGAGGCCATCGGCGCCGAGATCATCAACGTCACCAAGGAGGGCACCCAGTGCTCGACGTTCGAGGAGTGCGCACAGCTCCTCGAGGACGGCGAGGACATCGACTACGAAGGTGCCAGCGGTCCGACCGACATGAACGACACCGGTAGCCCGGCGTCCGGCACCATCGGCATCAACCTGTACAAGAAGGGCAACACCTACGACCAGGTCGACACGGTCTCTGGCCTCGTCGAGTGATCTGACTCGTACTGCACCACCCGCAACACCACTCAGGAGCCTCCGGCCGTCACGGCCGGGGGCTCCTGTGCGTCTGGTTGACGGTTTCCCCGGTCGACCGGGGAAACCGTCACCTGGCACGCGAAATTGCGGGTGCCAGGTGACAGACTCGCCGGCGAAGTCAGGCCACGGGCTTCCGGCGGCTGGCCAGGATGCGCCGAATCCGAGCCGCGGTTCGCACGGGGTGTTCCAGGTCGTCCCACGTGATCGGGATGCAGACCCAGCCCGTCAGCTGGCAGATGAGCTCGATGCGGCGCTTCTCGCGCATGAGAAAGTCGTCCAGCGTCTCTCCCTCACGGCGGTAGCGGAAGTACTTCTCGCGCCCCTGGAACTCAAAGAAGACGCCCGCATCTGGCAGTGCGAAGTCAGTGCGCGCGATCTCCCAACCGGTTTCATCCCTGATCGCCATCTGAGGCACCGGCCGGGGCAGTCCTTGGCTGTGGAAGAGGTACGACGTGCGCGACTCCCCGACAGACTCGATCCGCTCGTCGCACAGCCGCAGCACAATCGCGGCCGACAGGGTCGACGGCCAGTGCCTGAGCTCACGGTTCGTCGCGAAGAGCTCGTTGCGGTCGAGCCGGCGAAGATGCAGCAGGCTGTCGACGGTGACGAGGGCGCTTTCCGCGTTGGCCATGGAGATGACCTCGAGGGCGGTCCGGGCGGGCCTGGTCACCGGCAGACCATTGACGGTCTTCACATCCGCCGGATCAAGCCGACCGCGATGCTGGACCACGCCTGCCTCACGCCGCCCGATGCGACCGTCGCGCCGCGTGAGGTGCACCGTGCCCAGGTCGATGTCATAGGTGTCGGCACCGTGTTCGATGGCAGCTGAGGCGTGGCTGACCACTGCAGAGGGATGGGCCGTCCGCATCACGGCCCTGGTCAGGAGCCGATGTCGGTTCGCTGCGTCAAGTGACCGCCACACGTCACCGGGGACGTAGCTGCCGTGACGGACGCGATGCAGCTCTCCTCGCTTGAGGAGCCGGCGGATCTGGGCATCGTTGTGGCCGAGCGCGATCAGCTCGCGCCTCAGCACCACCACGCCGTTGAGGTCGAGCACGTCTGATGACATGCCGAGACGATGCCCGGGGGCGTGAACCGGAAACCACCCGTTCGCCTCGCTGTGGACAACCGACCAGCGACATCGAGGAACTAGCCGCAGCGGGCCTCGGTCGACCGCCGATCCTGGTCGGCGAGTCTGCTTCTTGGTACCGGCAATTTCGGGTACCAAGAAGCGGTTTCCCCGGTCGACCGGGGAAACCGCACAAACTCTCGCAGGCTACTTCTTGCCGAGGGTGCCGAGGTAGAGCTCGATGACCTTGGGGTCCTTCGCGAGGTCACGGCCGGTGCCGGTGTAGGCGCTGGTGCCCTGGTCCATGACGTAGGCGCGGTCGGAGATCTGCAGGCAGCGGCTGGCGTTCTGCTCGACCATGATCACCGAGACACCGGTGCGGTTGATCCGGCGCGTCTGGACGAAGACCTCGTCCTGCAGCACGGGGGAGAGGCCGGCGGAGGGCTCGTCGAGCAGCAGGACCGACGGCTCCATCATCAGCGCCCGCCCCATGGCGACCATCTGTCGCTCGCCACCCGAGAGCGACCCGGCACGCTGGGTACGCCGGTCGAGCAGCGCCGGGAAGAGCTCGCCGACGAACTCGAAGCGCTTCTTGAACGAGGAGGGACGCTGGTAGACGCCCATCTCCAGGTTCTCCTGGATGGTGAGCGAGGGGAACACGTTGCTGCTCTGTGGGACGAACCCGATGCCCTTGGTGACGAGGGTGTCGGCCCGCTCGTTGGTGATGTCGTCACCCTTGAGCTCGACCGTGCCACTGCCGATCTTGACCAGGCCGAACAGCGCCTTGAGGAAGGTGGACTTCCCGGCACCGTTGGGGCCGATGATGCCGACCAGCTCGCCCTCGTGGCAGTAGAGGTCTGCCCCGTTGAGGATGTTGACCCCCGGCAGGTAGCCCGCGATCAGGTTGTCCGCCCGCAGGACGGCGCCGTCCGCGGCGGCCAGGTGGGCGCTTCGGTCGACGGCGGGGGTGTCGGTATCGGTCTCAGCCACGGCGGTGGTCCTCCTGGTGGGCGGCCTCGTGCGAATGTTCGATCTCGGCGTTCGCCTCGGCGAGGATCTGCGCCTCCGTCTCCTCGGTGAGGTCCTGGTCGTGGTGCGACCCGAGGTAGGCGTCGATCACGGCGGGATTGGCCATCACGGTGTCTGGGGGCCCCTCGGCGACGATCTGGCCCTGGGCCATCACGATCACCCAGTCGGAGATGTCACGGACCATGTCCATGTCGTGCTCGACGAACAGCACGGTCCGGCCCTCGTCGCGCAGCGACTTCACGTGGCCGAGCAGCGACTGCTTGAGCGCAGGGTTCACGCCGGCCATCGGCTCGTCGAGCATGACCAGCTCGGGGTTCGCCATCAGCGCACGCGCCATCTCGAGCAACTTGCGCTGGCCGCCGGAGAGCGAGCCCGCGAAGTCCTCGCGCTTCTTGATGAGCAGGAACCGTTCCAGCAGGTCGTCGGCCCGCGCGGTGTTGGCGTTCTCCTCGCTGCGCCACAGGAACGCGAACATGGCCGAGAACAGGCCCTCTCCGCGCTGCCCGGTGGCGCCGACCAGCATGTTCTGGATGACGGTCATCTTCGACAGCACCTTGGTGAGCTGGAAGGTGCGGACCATCCCCAGCCGGGAGACCTTGTACGCCGCCACCTTGTTCAGGCTCTGGTCGTTGAAGGACCACGTGCCCTCGTTGGGGCGATCGAACCCGGTCAGCAGGTTGAAGAAGGTCGTCTTGCCGGCACCGTTGGGCCCGATCAGCGCCGTGATGACGCCACGCTGGATCTCGACGTGGGCGACGTCCACGGCGGTCAGACCGCCGAACTGCCGCTTGATGCCGTCGGCGACGAGGATCGGGTCGGGCTTGGCGGCGCCGGGAACGCGTTCGACGTCGTTCAGCGCGGCCCGGGCTGCCGAGACGTCGACGCCGGTCACAGTCCCTGAGGGGGTCTGCTCGGCAGGAGTCTCGCCTTCGGGGGTGGTGGTCACGTCAGCGGGCATCGATGGCCAGCTCCCTTCGGTCTCCGAAGATTCCTTGTGGTCGGAAGATCATCAACAACATCAGACCGAGGCCGACGAAGATGAAGCGCATCAGGCTGGCCTGCTGCTGGTCCATGATCCACGTCGGGATCAACGGATCCACGCCCCGGGTCGCCTGGGTGAAGAAGGCTCCGACGAAGTTGATCAGGAACCAGAAGATGATGGCACCGGCCACTGGTCCCATGACCCGGGCAGCGCCACCGATCAACAGCACGGTGTAGGCGAAGAAAGTGATGTCGGTGGCGAAGAACGAGGGGCCGACCGCCGCCGACCTCAAGGAGGTCATGATCCCGGCGAGTCCGCCGATGACACCACCGATGACCAGCGCCTGCATCTTGTAGCCGTAGACGTTCTTGCCCAGTGAGCGCACGGCGTCCTCGTCCTCACGGATCGACTTGAGGACCCGGCCCCACGGGCTGCGCATGAGCAGCCAGACGAGCACGCAGCACACGGCCACCAGGAACCAGCCGACGGTCATCACGTAGAAGTCGTAGGCGCTCCACGTGACCAGTCCCGGGATTCCCTTGCGGGTCTCATAGGGGTTCTCCGCGCGGAAGCCACCGATGAAGTCGGTGATGCCGTCCTGTCCGCCGAACGTCGAGGAGAAGGATGCGGCGCCGATGGTCTGCCGGATTATCTCGGCGGCCGCGATGGTCACGATGGCCAGATAGTCGGCACGTAGGCGCAGCGTCGGGATTCCCAGCAGGAGCGCCAGCACCACGCACAGCAGCAGACCGACGAGCGCACCGAGCCACAGCGAGGACGAGAAGACCGTCACTGCGGCGCCGATGGAGTAGCCGCCGACGAGCATGAAGCCCGCCTGGCCGAAGTTGAGCAGGCCGGTGTAACCGAAGTGGATGTTGAGGCCGATGGCTGCCAGGCAGAGCAGGATCGCGGTCGGTCCGAACGCCTGCTGGAGCGAGAAGCCGAGCATATTGGTGAAGTCCATGTCGTAGTCCTTCCTCAGCCGACTCGTTGGGCTTTGCCGAGCAGGCCCTGGGGTCGGATCAGCAGCACCACGATCAGGACCAGCAGTGCACCGACGAACTTGAACTCGGCCGGCACGAAGAGCGTGGTGAGCTCGGTGAACAGGCCGATGATGAAGGCACCGACGATGGCGCCCCAGATCGTGCCGAGGCCACCGAGGACCACAGCAGCGAACACGAGCAGCAGGAGCTTGAACCCGATCTGGTAGTCGAAGCCCTGGGTGAGGCCGAGGAGTGCTCCGGCCAGGCCGGCCAACGCGGCGCCACCGATCCAGACGATCGAGATGACCCGCTCCACGTTGATGCCGGTGGCCGACGACAGTGCCGGGTTGTCGGCCACGGCGCGTGTCGCCTTGCCGATCCGCGTGTAGCGCAGCAGCGAGGTGGTGAGCACCAGCACTGCCATGGCGACCAGGAAGACGATGATCTCCTTGGGCGTCACCAGGAGCGGCCCGATCTCCATGGGCGTGACCGCGGAGAACTGCGAGTAGTTCTGGCTCTGGGCGCCGGTGAAGAACTGGTAGGTGTTCCGGAGGAAGAGCGAGAGGCCGATGCTCACGATCATCATCGCGATCACCCCGGTGCCGCGGCGCCGCAGTGGTCGCCACAGGGTGGCGTCGTTGAGCCAGCCGAACGCCGCCGAGACCATGAAGGCGATCATCACGCCGAGGACGACGGTGACGTTCGTCCCGCCGACCCGCACTTCGCCGGGCAGCTGGTCGAAGGCGTAGGCGACGATCGCGCCGAACGTGATGAGCTCGCCGTGGGAGAAGTTCGTCAGTCCCGTCGTGCCGAAGATCATCGAGAGGCCGAGTGCCGCCATCGCGAGCACGGAGGAGAACACCAGGCCGCCGACCGTGAGCTGCAGCGCCTGGGTCAGCTTGGCTGAGGAGCCGGCCAACGGATCGCCGATCGGGAAGATGACGCTCTGGTCCGAGTCGGTCGTGAAGCGGACCACGACCTCGACCTTGTCCGGGTCGCGCAGACCTGATCCCTCGGGCAGGGTCGACTCGTCGATGGCGACGGTGAACTCCTTGCCGAGCGACGAGACCGCGTCACCGGGGATCGGGATGTCGAAGACCCCGTTCTCGCCCGTGGTGTCCTCGCCGACGACCTCGCCGGCTGAGTCGGTCACGGTCACGACGACGCCCTCGACCGGAGCTGCCGGATCCTCGCGGTCGTCGCGGAGGCAGCCCTTGACGTGGACGGTGTTGTCGTCCCGCTTCTCGTACTGACAGGTGCCTGTCCTGCTGGCCGCGGTCTCGACCGACGACGCGTGTGCCGCCGCTGCGGGGGCGAGGATGGCGAGGAACGCCACTAACAGTGCTCCGATCCCGGCCAGCCGTGATCGTGGAGTGTGCCCTGAGAAATGCAAGTGTCCTCCGTTCCGACGCCCGGTTGGCGTAGGTGGTGCGCAGGACAATACCCAGATAACTCAGAGACGCGAGTGTGTCGGGACAGCGTTACTCAGGCGTTACCGCACCGTGGCCGCGATGGCGACGAGAAACGGTGCCACGACGAGCGCCGGCAACAGGTCTGCGACGGGGATCTCGCGCACCCGGAGCAGCCTCAGCGCAATGCCTACGAGCAGGAGGCCCCCGACGGCCGTCAGGGCTGCGATGTGCGCGTCGGGCAACACGTCGCCGAGCAGTACGCCGACCAGGGTGAGTCCGCCCTGGACCACGATCACCGTCAGCGCGCTGGCCGCGACCCCCCAGCCGAACGAGGCCGCGAACGCCATCGCGGCGAACCCGTCGAGCGCGGACTTGAGGAACAGCTCGTCGGCCCCGCGACCGAGACCGTCGTTGAGCGAGCCGAGGATCGTGAGGGGCCCGGTGCAGAAGAGCAACGACGCGGCCACGAAACCCTCGACGAATCGACGCCGCTCCGCCGTACCCGCCTCCGTGGTCAGCCTGGACTGGAGCCAGCCACCGAGTGACTCGACACGCTCCTCCAGGTGGAGCAGGGACCCGACGATGCCGCCGAGCAGCAACGATCCCAGGACCACCAGCATGGGGGCGCTGGAGCCGATGGCGGCGACCAGCTCCGGGTCGGTGACGGCGAGCGCCGACAGGATCGCGATCAGCAGCGTCACCAGCCCGAGGCCGTCGGTCACGACGTCGCGGGTGCGCTGGGACAACCGGTGCCCGAGCGCGACCCCCAGGCCGGCGCCGATGAGCACGGTGGCCACGTTGACGACGGTGCCGATACCGGGGAACACAGGACTCCTCTGACAGAACGGGAGCCCCGAGCGTAGTCTCGGGGGGAGGCGCTGGGTTCGGGGGACGCGAGACCTGGCCGTGGGAGAGGTCGACATGCGGGCTCAGGTGCTGATGCGTCAGGCGTTGGACACGGACGCCGAGGCACTGGTGACCCTGTGGGAGGACGTCCTCCGCCGGGTCGACGCCGACCAGATGCTCGACGACGTCAGGCGCGTCATCGACCGCGTCTCGGCGATGCACGAGGAGCGGATCGTCGTCGCCGAGGTCGACGGCCAGGTGGTCGGCGCCGTGCACCTCAAGGCCACGACCTTCAGCCCCATCAACCTCGAGCCCGTCGTGCAGGCCATCTCCCCGCACGTGCTGCCGGACTTCCGCCGGCACGGCGTCGGGACGTCGCTCGTCCAGGCCGCGGTCGCGTACGCCGAGGAGCTCGGTATCGCCCATGTGGGCACCGCCGTCCACTCCGGCGCCCGCGACTCCAACCGGTTCATGGCGCGGCTGGCGCTCGGTCCGGCCGCCACCTTGCGGGTGGCGCCCACCAGTGTCGTCAAGGGGCGCCTCCAGGCGCAGCGCCCGATGTTCATGCGGACCACCGGCCGGCAGCTGCCGAAGGTGCTGGCAGCCCGCCGCTCGGCGCGTCGGCAGCAGCCCTCCGCCCTCTGAACCTGTCGGCGCCTGACGTTAGAGTCGCGGCGTGCCCGAGACCCCACGCCTGCTGCTGCTCGACGGCCACTCGCTGGCCTACCGCGCGTTCTTCGCGCTCCCGGTCGAGAACTTCTCGACCACCACCGGACAGCACACCAACGCGGTCTACGGGTTCACCTCGATGCTCATCAACGTGCTGCGTGACGAACAGCCCACTCATGTCGGCGTCGCGTTCGACAAGTCTCGCCAGACGTTCCGGCTCCTCGAGTACGCCGAGTACAAGGCGGGACGCAACAAGACCCCGTCCGAGTTCTCCTCCCAGCTTCCGCTGATCCAGGAGGTCCTCGACGCGCTCCGGATTCCCCACCTGGAGCTGGAGGGGTACGAAGCCGACGACATCATCGCCACGCTCGCCACCGACGGGGCCCGCGAAGGCCTCGAGGTGCTGATCCTGACCGGCGACCGCGATGCGCTCCAGCTGGTGACCGACACCTGCACGGTGCTCTACCCCATGCGCGGAGTCTCCGAGCTGGCGCGGATGACGCCCGCGGCCGTCGAGGCGAAGTACGGCGTACCCCCGGCCCGCTACCCCGAGCTCGCGGCCCTGGTGGGCGAGACCTCCGACAACCTCCCCGGCGTCCCCGGCGTCGGTCAGGGCTTCGCGGCGAAGTGGCTCAACACCTACGACGGGCTCGACAACGTCATCCACCACGCCGACGAGATCACCGGCAAGAAGGGTGAGGCGCTGCGCGCCCATCTCGCCGACGTGATGCGCAACCGTCGTCTCAACGCGCTGGTGACCGATCTCGACCTCGACCTGACGCCCGCCGACCTGGCGCTGCGACCGTGGGACCGCCACGAGGTGCACACCCTCTTCGACGGCCTCGAGTTCCGGGTGCTGCGCGACCGCCTGTTCGAGACGCTGGAGTCCGAGGAGGAGATCGACGACTCCGGGTTCGATCTGACCGGCGCGCGACTCGGGCCCGGGGAGGTCCCCGGCTGGCTGTCGGCGCATGCCGACGGCCCCGGACGCACCGGCGTGTCCGTGCAGGGCAGCTGGCGGGGAGGGACCGGTGAGGTCTGGTCGGTGGCCCTCGCCGCAGCCGACGGCACCGCCGCGTGGTTCGACACGGCCGAGGTGACGCCCGACGACGACGCGGCGCTGGTGACCTGGTTCGCCGACACCGAGCGCGCCAAGGTGCTGCACGATGCGAAGGGGCCGATGCTGGCGCTCGCCGCTCGTGGCTGGATCCTCCGGGGTCTCGCCAGCGACACCGCCCTCGCGGCCTACCTGGTGCGCCCCGACCAGCGCTCCTACGACCTGGCCGACCTCACCTTGCGCTACCTCAAGCGTGAGCTCCGCACCGACGCCGCCGACACCGGCCAGGGCGAGCTGATGTTCGGCGACGAGACGGACGCCTCCGGCAGCGCGGGGGGCGCCGACCAGACCGCGATGCTCCACGCCCGTGCCGTGCTCGATCTCGCCGAGGCGCTCGACGTCGCCGTCGAGGAGCACGGCGGCGCCCGGCTGCTGGCCGAGATGGAGCTGCCGCTCGTCGACCTGCTCGTCGAGCTCGAGCAGGCCGGAGTCGCGGTCGACATCGACCACCTCGAGTCCCTGGAGTCCCACTTCGCCGACGAGGTGAAGCGCGCCGCCGACGAGGCCTACGCGGTGATCGGCAAGGAGATCAACCTCGGATCGCCCAAGCAGCTGCAGGTCGTGCTCTTCGACGAGCTCGACATGCCGAAGACCAAGCGGACCAAGACCGGGTGGACCACCGACGCCGACGCGCTCCAGTCGCTCTACGAGAAGACCGAGCACCCGTTCCTGACCGCGCTGCTGCGTCACCGCGACGTCTCCCGGCTCCGGCAGACCATCGAGGGGCTGCTCAAGACCGTCGCCCCTGACGGCCGGATCCACACCACGTTCAACCAGACCATCGCCGCCACGGGTCGGCTCTCGAGCACCGACCCGAACCTCCAGAACATCCCGATCCGCACCGAGGAGGGCCGCCGGATCCGCGAGGCCTTCGTGGTGGGGTCGGGATTCGAGTGCCTGATGACCGCCGACTACAGCCAGATCGAGATGCGGATCATGGCCCACCTGTCCGAGGACGCGTTGCTGATCGAGGCGTTCCGGTCGGGCCGTGACTTCCACGCCGTCACGGCAGCCCGGGTCTTCGACGTCGAGCCGACCGACGTCAACACGGAGATGCGGGCCAAGATCAAGGCGATGAACTACGGCCTCGCCTACGGGCTGTCGGCCTTCGGACTGGGCCAACAGCTGCGGGTCGACCCGGCCGAGGCGCGCGGGCTCATGGATGAGTACTTCGAGACGTTCGGTGGGATCCGGGACTACCTGGCCGGCGTGGTCGACGAGGCCCGGCGGGCCGGGTTCACCGAGACCATCTGGGGACGGCGCCGCTACCTGCCCGACCTCACCAGCGACAACCGGCAACGTCGCGAGATCGCCGAGCGGATGGCGCTCAACGCCCCGATCCAGGGTTCTGCCGCCGACCTGATCAAGGTCGCGATGCTCAACGTCGACCGGGCCATCACCGCGGCGGGGCTGCGCTCACGAATGCTGCTCCAGGTCCACGACGAGCTCGTCTTCGAGGTGGCCGACGGCGAGCGCGACCAGCTCGATGCGCTGGTGCGCGACCAGATGGGCTCGGCTGCCGAGCTGGCCGTCCCGCTCGACGTCTCCGTCGGCACCGGACGCAGCTGGCACGAAGCCGCCCACTGACCGGTGGGTCAGCCGGCCGGCTGCCGCCGCGTCGGTAGTGCCAGCGCGATCGCGAGCAGGGCCGCGAGCAGTACGGCGTCCACGACCAGCACGCTGAGCAGCAACTGACCCTCGGTCACCACGTACGCCGCCACCCCGGCCACCACGGCCAGCCCGGCCCACAGCAACCACACCGAGACCTGCTGCTGGCGCGCCACCACTTCGTAGACCATCAGCTGGATCATCGCCAGCAGGGTGCCGAGCAGGGCGAACCAGCCGATCAGCGGCTCGATCTCCCGGTAGGCCGGACCGCCGACGAAGGTGATCGCGAGGTCGCTCAACACCAGGGCGCCGAGGGTCGCCGCCGCGCCGATCACGGCGACCACGACGAGCCCCTTGAGGTAGACCTCCCGTCGACCCGAGGCCGAGGCCATCGACGGGAACACGATCACGACCACGAACTGCGGCATGAACAGCACGGCCTTGGTGAGGATCAGCCCGCCGGCGTACAACCCGGCGACGTGGTCGTCGAAGACCACGCGCGCGATCACGACATCGGCGTTGGAGAGGGCGAAGAAGGCCAGCAGCGCGTGGGAGTTGCCGAGCACTTCGCGGAGCAGCTGTTCGCCCCGCTCGACCGTGGACCGGGTGGCTGCCCGGGGGCCGACGTGCCCCAGCGCCAGTGCGCCGACGAGGGCGGGGAGCCAGGCGGCCACGGCCACGCCGATCATGGCCGAGAGTGCGGTGGGACTGATCAGCATGGCGACGCCGCCGATGGCGAACCGGCCGACGCCGACGGCCAGGTAGATCGCCCCGAGCGGTCGCCAGCGTTGCTCGCCCTGGAGCACGCCGGACTGCCCTCCCATGATCGTCAGCGGTATCGCACTGAGGCCGATCATCAGGGCCGGCTGCCAGCCGTCGAGGTCGAGGATCCAGGTGATGAGCGGGGTGAGCAGCAGGCAGAGCGCGCCGAGCGCGAACGCGGAACGGTAGGTCGCAGACATCAGGGCGGCCTCGATGTCGGCGCGACGCTGGGGTGCAGCCGCGATCTTGCGGGCACCGGTGGCCTGCAACCCGAGTGACAGCACCACCACGACCAGCAGCAGGCCCATCAGCGAGGCGACGGCGCTGTACTCGGCCGGGCCCAACCGGCGGGCGGCGACGATGGTGAAGGCGTACGTCGCGACGTTCTGGACCGCCATCGCGACCGCGATCCCGGCCCCGCTGCGCAGCAGGCCGCGCACGGAGCCGGTGGTCGTCACCCGGCTGAGGGTAGTCGTGCGGCCACGGTGCCGTGGTCAGTAGGGATCGGCTGTGCCTGCGTGTCCCGCGGCCCGCGCGAGCGGGTGCAGCCGGAGCCGCAGCAGAACCTTGATCGCGAGGTTGCGGAGCCACCACGGGAGCTCGCCGAGGACCCGGAGCCGGTCACCGAGGCCGGGGGTGCCCGGGACGAGCAGGGCGAGCGAGCCGGTGCGTCCGACGTAGCGGAGCCGATGGGAGCCGAACAGCTCCCGCAGCAGGGCAGTGGTGACGCCGAGGGAGGAGAAGGCGTCGTGGACGAACAGCTTCCCGCCGGGACGGAGGTGCGCCGCCCACCGGAGGTCGTCTCGAGCAGACCAGTGGTCGTGCTTGCCGTCGACGTAGACGACGTCCACGGGCGCACTCCAGGTCGCGCGCGCGTCGCGACTGGTCGTGATCCGCAGCTCGACCCTGTCGCCGAGCCCCGCTCGAGCAAGATTGCCGCGCCACGCGCGCTCGGTGTCGTGGTCGCCGTAGCGCCAGTCCGGCAGGAACGGGTCGACCGCGACGACGTGGACGCCTTCGTTGGCAGCGGCGGCCAGGACGATGGTGGAACGGCCGTGATGGCTGCCGATCTCGACCACCCGTCCGCCCGTCGGCACGGCGGCGGCGGCGTCGTACAGGACGCGGGCCTGGTCCTCGGTGAGCCACCCCGGCACGTCGCGTGCGAGCGCGAAGGCATCCCCGAAACCAGCGGGGGATCCAGCGGGGGAGGCCATACGCTGCAGCATATGCAGCGGTCGCGACGTGTCTCCGCGACCGCCGTCGTCCTCGATGCCTGGCCGCTGCTCCTCGCGGTGGTGCTCTGCTGGCCGCTGCTGACCGGGGGCGGACACCCGCTGGCCCGTGACCTCGTCTTCGCGCCACGCCCACCCTGGACCGACGCCACCCTGGGCCTCGGCGACGCGGCTCCCCGCGCGGTCCCCCTCGATGCCCTCGTCTCGGTGGCGAGCGTCGCGGTGGACGGCGGAGTGCTCGCCTCGGTCGTCCTCCCGCTGGTGCTCGCCCTGGCGGGCTGGGGCGTCCATCGCGCTCTGGGGTCACTCGGCACCGTCGCGCGGCTCGCCGCTGCCGGCTTCGCGGTCTGGAACCCGTTCGTCGTGGAGCGGCTGGCCCTGGGGCAGTGGGCGCTGCTGGCGGGCTACGCCGCCCTGCCCTGGCTCGCCATGGCGACCACCCGGTGGCGACGTGACGGCCGGCTGGTCGACCTCGCCGCGGTGGCGTGCTGGCTGGCGGTCGCCTCGATCACCCCGACCGGCGGTCTGATCGCCGCCGTGACCGTGCTGGTGCTCGGTGCCGAGACCGTGCGCCGGACGCTCCCGCTCGCCGGGATCGCCGCGATGCTCCAGCTGCCCTGGGTGCTGCCCGGTCTCGTGGGGTCGGCCGGCCTGACCTCGGACCCCGAGGGCGTGGCGGCCTTCGCGGCCCGCGCCGAGGGCCCCGGTGGGGTGGTCGCCTCAGTCCTGGGCCTGGGCGGGATCTGGGACGGCCTGAGCGTCCCGGCCTCGCGCGAGACGTGGTGGGCCACCGTCGCGGCCGTCGTCGCCGTGGTCGTCGTCGTGGTCGGAGTGCCGAGGCTGGCGCGCACGTGGGGCCGCGGGGTGACGGGCCGGACGGTCGGCCTCGCCGTCGGCGGGCTGCTCCTCGCCCTGCTCTCGTCGTGGGGGCCGGGCGCCGACCTGGTCCGCTGGGTCGTCGAGACGGTGCCCGGCGGAGGGCTGCTCCGCGACTCCCAGAAGTACGCCGCCGGCTGGGCCGTGCTGGTCGCCTGCTGCGTCGGCGTGGTGACCGATCTCGCGGTCGCGGCCACCCGTCGCGCCGGCCCGGAGCTCGGCGTACCGCTGGTGCTGACCGTGCTGCTCACCCCGTTGCTCCTGCTCCCCGACGCGACCCGCGTGACGTGGCCGACCGTGACCCCGGTCGACTGGCCGGACAGCGTCACCGGTCTCGACGCCCTGCTCGACGACCTGGCTGATGACGAGGGCGCCGAGGCGCCCGTCGCGACGCTGCCCTGGCGGTCCTACCGGCTCTTCGAGTGGGGGACCGGGCTCACCTCGTCAGACCCGGCTCTGCGGCTGCTCGACCGGCCCGTCGTCGTGGCCGACGAGCTGACGGTCGGCGAGGTCGTGGTCTCGGGGGAGAGCTCCCTCGCCGCGAGCCTGGGCCGTGCGCTGACGACATCGAGCCCGGCCGACGCGTTGGCGGCAACCGGCATCTCCTGGGTCGTGGTCTACCGGGACGACCCGGACGCTGACGAGCTCGATCTCACCGGGCTGGAGCTGGAGGCCGAGAGCCCCGAGCTCGCCGTGTACCGCGTCAGCGAAGCCAGTGGCGCCCCCGTGGCGGTGACTGGTCCGGCCCGGTGGGTCGTGATCGCCGGCAACCTGCTCGCGGCCCTGCTCGTGGTGCTCGCGGCAGTGACGCGAGTCGCTCTCCGGAAGCAGGGCGTGCACAGGTCCGGGTGATACTCTGCGGCAGGTTCATGGGAGAGGGAGAACTACCAGATGTCGTTCGCTTTTATTGCCAAGGCGCTTGCACCGCTTCTCGCGGGTGCCGCCATGGGCACCGTCGCGCTGGTCGGGCTCGTCTACTCCCAGACCCAGCCGCCGGCGAGCAACCCTGCTGACCAGGAGATCCTGGTCTACGGCGACCGCCTCTGACGGTGCTGCCCGGCTCTCGCTGAGGCCAGCACCGCCTCGACCACGTCGGTGGTCGACTCCCAGTCGAAGGTCACGGCACGGTCCCGTGCCCGCTCGCCCAGGCGCTGCCGGGTCCACGGGTTGCGCAGCAGGTCGCGCGTCGCCCCTTCCAGACCGGCCAGGTCGTCGACCAGCAGGCCGGTCTCGCCGTCCAGCACCGACTCGGTGACCCCGCCGGCCTCGCGGTAGGCGATGGTCGGCGTCGCCTGCGCCGCCGCCTCCATCACGGCCAGCCCCCATCCCTCCTTGACCGACGGCAGCAGCATCAGCCACGCCTGTGCCAGCAGCCGGTCCCGCGACGGTTCGTCGACGTGGCCGTGGAAGGTCACCAGGTCGGCGGCGCCCAGCCGGGCCACCTCCTTCTCGAGCTCCTCGCGCCACCAGCCGTCACCGATCACGTCCAGGTGGAGGTCGGGGAACTCCCGCTGCAGGGTGACCGCGACCGCGATCGCGTGCTCGATCTGCTTGTGCGGCACCAACCGCGCCAGCACGCACAGGCGCGGAGTCGCTGACCTCCCGCGCCGCGGCCCCGGCGTGGCCAGTCCGTTGCGGGCGATCGTGACGTCGGTGACTCCCAGTCCGGTGAGGTCACGCCGTGACGCCTCGGACACGGTCAGGTGTGGGACACCTCGGTAGAGCCGCGGCGTCAGCCGGCTCTCGACCCACCAACCCAGTCGGCCGGCCAGTCCGGGGTAGATGATCTGCCACTGGCGCTGGTGGAGGTGGTGGACCAGCCCGACGAGCCCGCGGCGTCGCACCAGCGGCGTGCCGAAGGGCAGCCCGTTGATGACATCGACCACGACGTCGACCCGGTGTCGCACCAGCCAGGCCAGGGCTCGGGGATAGACGGTGAGCCGGCCTCCGACCCGGCGCAGCCGTACGCCGGAGACGAGCTCGTCCGTGGCAGCCCGCCCGTGCCGGGCACAGACGATGGTCACGTCGTGGCCGCGCGCCGCGAGCCGACGGGCCACCTCCTCGACGTACACCTCGGAGCCCCCGCCATCGGGGTGGGTCGTGTCGCGCCAGGTCAGGAACGCGATCCGCATCGGGGGCATGTCACCGGCCCAACCTGCCGCACACCGACGTGTCGAGGCCGCGTTCGACGTCGATCGTGATCCCCGCCTTGGCCAGCCGCCGCTCCGGCTGTGGCAGCGGGATGATGTCGACCGAGGACCCGATCCAGCTCTCGTCGTAGTCGAAGGAGCGCAGGAAGCCGACGAAGCCGCCCGGGGTGGAGCTGACCTGGGCGTAGCCGAGGTCGGAGTTGTCGCGGACGCCGAGTCGGACCTCGCCGGGAGGCAGGACGTCGAACCAGTAGCCGGTGCTCACGAGCTCGTCGGTCTCCAGCACGAAGCGGGCGCGACCGCGGGTGTCGGTGGTGAGCCAGAGGTAGCCCGGCTCGTCGGTCCCGATCCGGCCGAGACGGACGTCGGTGGGCGGTGTGTTGCTGGAGATGGTGATGTCCCAGACGATGCTGCGGTGCTCGACGGGGATCCACGGCTGGGAGGTGTCTCCGGTGTTGATGTAGACGGCGTCGCAGTCGCCGCGCACGACGAGGTCGTCGGTCGTGCCGCCGGACGGCCGGCCTTCCGACGCGGTGACCAGGTCGGCCTGAGCGCCCGGGCTGAACCGCTCCTGGAGTGCGACGTACCGCTGCAGCGCGGGGCCGCGGGCGGTGTAGGCGGCCTCGGCGAAGCCGACCAGCATCTGCGCGCCGATGCCGGCGATCACGATCGCGGTCAGGGGTACGAGCGCCACGGCGAACAACCGGGGCCAGAGCGCCAGCCAGCGGTTGAGTGCGGCTGTCGACACCGCGGCACCCAGCACGAGCGCCGGGACGAACTCGCTGGTGTAGCGGTTGGCGAGGTAGCCGTAGGCCATCACGCCGGCGGTCACGAGCACGCCTGCGATGAGCGGCGCGCGCAGCCACCGCCGGGCAGCGTCGACGCCGGGTCGGAACAGCAGCGGCACGGCGGCCACCGTGAGCAGCAGCAGCCACGGCATGAACGCGGTGACGCTGCCGGTGCGATAGCTCTGGTCGACGAAGGCCCCGTCGATCCCCACGGGCGGCGCCGCGGGCAGCGTGACCCACGGGAAGTAGTCGACGAACCGGATGCCGTCCGGGCGGAAGTACGCCGTCAGGGAGGTCGTGAAGAACTGCGGACCGGTGATGGTGCCGCCGTTGACCTCGAGCGCTTCCTGGCGGCGCTCGTTGAGCGACGTCCAGACCTGGTCCTCGAGGGGGAACAGGTAGGGGTGGCGGAACTTCGCCCAGTTGTAGGCGATGCCCACGGCCAGTGCTCCGAGCCCGGCCGCGATCACCCACCACCCGGTGCGCCGCGGACCGGTTCCGACCCGGCCCGAGAGCAACCACAGCCCGATGCCGACCGTGACCAGGCACACCGCCCAGCCTCCGGTGGTGCGGGTCAGGATGGTGGCGACGGCGAAGCCGCCCAGCCACCCGATGCTGGCGCGGTCGGGTCGCTGCAGCACGCGCAGCATCCAGTACATCGAGCCGACCACCAACGGGATCGACCAGGCGTAGACCTCGTGGTAGGCCCACGGGTCGGCAGCGTCGAAGGTGAGCGTGGTGCCGCCGGTGGCGAGTGCGATCAGCAGGGCCATCGACACCGCCTCGAGCCGGGTCACGTCGCGCCGTGCGTGCGGGTGCTGGGCGTTCATCAGGTCCCGCACCAGCCACACCAGCCGGCTGGTCATCACCGCCATCAGCACGAAGGCGAGTGCCATCGACAGCACTGTCAGCCGACCGTCGAACTCGTCGGTGGTGAACAGCACAGGCAGCCGCAGCAGCGCGGGGAACGGTGGGAAGTACATGTACTCCCGGCCGTCGATCACGAAACCCTCGATGCCCAGCGAGCCGGGCGGGACCGACAACCGCCCGTCCATGAAGGCCCGCGCCTGGAGGTCGAAGAAGTTGGAGGCGTAACCGATCCCCATCGCGGTCCGGGTCAGGTCCGTGCCGTAGTTCAGCAGTGTGAGCAGGTAGGCCGTGGCGCCGACGGCGACGCCGGCCCCCGTGGCCACGCCCCGCCGGAGTCGCGGTGCGCGGTCTGCGCTCAACCCCGCTCCAGGCGGTACAGGAACTGGTAGCCGAACAGGGTGGGCCACACGCGCGTCGCAGCCCGGTCGGCCGCAGCGACCCGGCTCAGGACGCGGCTCGCCGTGGTGTCGATGCCTCCCCGGGACAGCACGTCGACCGGTGACCCGACGGTCTCCCGCTCGACGATCCGCATCCCGCAGTCCGCCACCAGTCGCTCGAAGGAGCGTCGGGTGAAGAAGCGGACGTGGCCGTGGTCGAGCAGGCCGCGCTGGTCGTAGTCGAACCGGCCGGCGACCACCCGGGCGCGGGGGTACCAGTGGGCGAAGTTGGGGACGGAGACGAACACCTCGCCGTCCGGGGCGAGTCGGTCGGCGAGGTCGCGCAGTAGCCGGTGCGGGTCGACGACGTGCTCGAGGACGTCGCCGGCCACCACGACCCGGTAGCCACCGCCCACCTCGTCAGGGAGGCCGTGGTTGAGGTCGGCCTCGACGAACGCGTCCACCCGGTCTGCGATGCCCTCGTGCTTGACCACGTCGACGCCGGTGACCCGGTGGCCGTGCCCGCGCGCGAGGTCGGCGAACTGACCGTCGGAGCAACCCACGTCGAGCACCCGTCCGCCCGGCACGGCCGCCAACCAGCGCAGCAGCACCCCGTGGGAGGAGTTCTCGGACGGCTTCAGCTCGTAGGCGACCGCGTCGGTACCGCCGACGACCTCGGGATCAGTGCGGCCGAAGCCCATCCGGCGGGCGCGGTAGCGCAGCACGTCACGAGTGACGTCCTTGGCGTACTTCATGCCATTGACGTAGCAGATCTCGTCGCCGTAGTAGGTCGGGATCGGCACCTCGACGATCCGCTTCCCTGCGGCGTGGAGGCCCAGGATGATCTCGGTGTCGAAGTTGAAGCCGTCGGCGTACGACGCCAGGTCGAGGTCGGCCAGCGCATCGACCCGGTAGGCGCGGTAGCCGGAGTGCCACTCGCTGAGGTCGAGGCCGACCACACGGTTCTGCACGTTCGTGAGGATCTTGTTGCCGACGTACTTGTACAGCGGCATCCCGCCCTCGCGGGCGCGGCCGCGTTCCATCATCCGTGAGCCGAACACGGCGTCGGCGTCGCCGCTCGCGAGCGGTGCGACCAGGTCCTCGATCTGTTCGGGGGCGTACTGCCCGTCACCGTGGAGCAGCACCACGATGTCGAGCCCGTGGGTGATGGCCCAGTCGTAGCCGGCCTTCTGGTTGCCGCCGTAGCCGAGGTTCTGCTCGTGGCGCACCACCGTCAGCGGCAGGCTCGACCCGCTCTTGAAGCGCAGCCCGACCTCGTAGGTCTCATCGGTGCTCGCGTCGTCGCACACCAGGACGTGGTCGACGGTCTCGATGAAGGCCTGGGGCAGGCGCGCGAGGGTCTCCGCCAGCGTGGTGGCGGCGTTGTAGGCGACGACGAGTACGCCGACGCGAGGCTGTGACGCAGTGGGCGTCCCAGCCGCGGACATGGTCATGCGGGTCCCCTCCCAAGGATCGGCCGAGTGTACCTGCGAGTAGGCCGCGGCGTACGCCGTCGTGACATCATGCGCGCCATGAGTGAGCTCATCGACCTCGACCGGCTCACCGCCGGGCTGCCGGCAGCTGCTGAGGCCTACCGTGCCGCGACGCCGTTCCCGCACGTCGTGGTCGACGGGGTGCTCCACCAGGACGCCTTCGACCGGGCGGTCGCGGAGTTCCCCGGGATGCGCGACGAGTTCTGGGCCGGCTACCTGCACGTGAACGAGACCAAGTACTCCAACACCCACCCCGACACGTGGGGACCGACCCTCACCCAGGTCGCGAAGGAGTTCTGTTCCCCGGAGTTCGTGGGGTTCCTCGAGCGGCTCACTGGCATCGAGGACCTGCTGCCCGACTGGTCGATGGACGGCGGCGGCCTGCACCAGACGATGACCGGCGGTCACCTCAACATCCACGCCGACTTCTCCACCCACCACGTCCACGAGAACTGGGCGCGTCGCGTCAACATCCTGCTCTACCTCAACGAGGAGTGGCGCGAGGAGTGGGGCGGAGAGCTCGAGCTCTGGGACCGGGACATGACCGCGAAGCAGGCCGGGGTGAAGCCGGCAGGCAACCGGATGCTGATCTTCACGACGTCCCTCGACAGCTTCCACGGCCACCCCGACCCGCTGACCTGCCCCGACGACGTGGCGCGCCGCTCGATGGCGCTCTACTACTTCACCGAGGAGGACCGGGTTCTCCGTCGCTCGACGAACTACCGGGCGCGTCCCGAGGAGGGCCGCGCCCGGAAGGCCGCGATCTGGGCCGACAAGCGTGCGCTCGACGTGTACGACCGGCTCAAGCGTCGGCTCGGGGTCTCCGACGAGGCGGTGCAGAAGCTGCTGGCGAGGACGGACCGGCTTCGTCGACGGCGGTGACCGGGCCGGGTTGCCCGCGCCACGCCCGCCAGCGGCGTACGACGTACGCCGGGATCCCGTAGTCGAGCTCTCGCCACGCGGGTGAGGCCAGCGCCCGGAGGATGCGGTTCTCCACCAGCCACTCGCTCACCAGGGTGCAGGCGAGGATCAGGCCGAGGGCGGCTGCCGTGCGCCAGCCCCACGCCCACTCGAAGGTGTGGCGGGGGATGAAGAAGAAGATCGGGTAGTGCCAGATGTAGAGCCCCAGGGACCGTCGGCCGAGGAACGCGAGTGGCGCCCACGAGAGTGGCGCGGCGACGAGCCGGGGGAGGGGGGCCAGTACGACGCTGACCACGAACGTGAAGAGCGCGACGTCGGTGAGGTACCCGGCCACACCGAAGTAGCCGGCGTTCGGCGTCGTGAAGTAGGCCAACGGGACCAGGGCGGCCAGGGCGACCGTGCCGGTGGTGGGGGCGTGTGGCCGCAGCCGGTTCAGGTAGGGCAGGGCGGCGGCCGCGAGGGCGCCCGTGAGCGGGGCGTCGATCCGGACCGACGTGCGCAGCAGGGCCTGGTAGTAGCCCTCCTGCGGAAAGACGTGGGCGGTCCAGACCTCGAAGCCGACCAGCAGGGCCGCGAGCACGACCACCAGCCACACCGGCCGCCGTCGCAGCAGCCAGACCAGCACGGTGATCAGGACCATGGCCTGGAGGTAGACCGAGAGGTACCAGAGATGGCCGAGGTCGGAGCGCGCCACGAGCGCGTTGCTCTGGAGGTACCAGTTCCAGCTGTAGGTCACGACCCGCAGCAGCGAGACCCGGGTGTCCTCATCGGTGGCCGGGTCGGTGTCGTCGAGGACCGACACCAGCACGATGGCCAGCATCAGGAACGCCACCTGTCCGGTCAGCCGCAGGTAGCGCCGTACGACGTCGACCAGCGGGTGGAGGCCGGCGGGCGAGTGGGCTTTGCGAAGCAGGCCGCGGGTCGCCACGAACGCCCCCACCGCGAAGAAGATCGAGACCGCGAAGTTGCCGCTGGCGAAGAGCGTGCTCAGCGGTCGGTGGCCGAGGGTGTAGTCGGAGGGCCACAGCGCCCACCCGTGGGAGAGGACGACCAGGATGATCGCCACGCCCCGGAGCCCGTCGAAGACGTCGACCCGACGGCGCGACTCGGTGCTCGACGAGACGTTCGCCTGGGCATGCGAGGTGGGACCGGCGGTGGACACGAACGAACTGTAGTTCGAACGACTCGTTACCGGTCGGTCACCTCGACCCGATTCCGCTGCTAGAGTCGCGCCGTCTCGTCGTGCTCAGGGAGGGGTATTCGTGCGGACCAAACTGGGGGCTCTGCTGTCCATTCTGGGCGGCTTCCTGATCGTGGTGGGCCTGCTGGCGATGTTCTACGCCCCGGGCAGCCTCATGAAGACCCCACTCGACACTGACACCACGACCGCGCTCGACGGCGTCGCCGAGCTGTCCGGCGAGGAGGTGCCGGTCCTCGCCTGGAGCGTCACCCACTCCAACTCCGAGCAGTCCGATGACGATGTCGTCGTGTTCCAGAACTCCTCCTGCCTGGTCAAGGACGAGGGCGGCATCGACGACTGCATCTCCGACGATGACCCCCAGGACCGGCTGCTGTCGGCGACCGTGGACAACTTCGCCACCGACCGGGTGACTGCGGTCGCGGTCAACGACCCCGAGTACCTGCCGGCCGAGGCGCAGGAGCACGAGGGCCTGATCAACAAGTGGCCCTTCGAGGCGAAGCAGGAGACCTACACCTACTGGGACAGCGTCAGCAAGGCCGGGGTCGACGCGGTGTTCGACCGCACCGAGGAGATCGACGGCCTCGAGCTCTACGTCTACAAGGTGTCCCTCTCGGCCGTTCCGATCGACCTCACCGAGGACGTCCGAGGCACGTACGACGACGACAAGGAGATCTGGATCGAGCCGCTCACCGGGTCGATCGTCAACCAGACCGACTCGCAGGTCCGGTACGGCGAGGACGGCGAGCCCGCCCTGGCCCTGGAGCTCGCGTTCACCGACGAGCAGGTTGCCTTCAACGTGGCCGACACCCAGGAGACCGTCGACTCGCTCAACCTGATTCGCAAGACGGTGCCGTTGGTCGGGCTCGGCGCCGGCATCCCGCTGGCCCTGCTCGGCATTGCGTTGACGGTGTTCGGTCGTCGACGGTCGGAGCCCGTGAAGGACTGAGTGACCCTCAGCCCGCACGCAGGTCCGCGACGAAGATCGCGGTGCCGGGCGTGAAGCGTCCGCGCGTCCCCGACCAGCCGCCCCACACCCGGTCGTGTCCCTCGGGCCACTCCGGTTCGACCAGGTCGACCAGCGCGAAGCCGTGCCCGGCCAGCACCCGCACCCAGTCGCCCACCGTGCGGTGGTGCTCGACGTAGGCCACGACGCCGGTCGTGTCGTCGACCTCGACGTACGGCGTGCGGTCCCAGTAGGACTGGCTCGCCACCAGCCCCGCCTCGCCGGGGTCGTCGGGGAAGCTCCATCGCGTCGGGTGCGTGATCGAGAAGGCGAAGCGACCGCCGGGACGCAGCACCCGTGCGGTCTCGGAGACAGCCTGGTCGAGATCGGCGATGAACTGGAGCGCCCCGAAGGAGCAGAAGACGACGTCGAAGCTGGCTGCCGCGAAGGGTAGGTGGGTGGCGGTGCCCTGGACCACCGGGACGATGACGTCCGTCTCCGCGTCGATCCGGCGGGAGTGCTGGAGCTGACGGTGGGAGAGATCGAGCCCGATCGGTCGGCCGCCTTGCCCGGCGACCCAGCGAGAGCACTGGCCGGCACCGCAGCCGACCTCGAGCACGTCGAGCCCGGTGACGTCACCGAGCACGCCGGCGTCGTCCTCGGTCAGGCCCTCCGGACCCCACACGAACCCGACGTCGCCGAGGAACGCGCCGTGAGTGGCCTGGTACTCGTCGGCGTACCTGTCCCAGTCGGGGCCGTTGGCCCGCCGGGACTCGGCCTCGTCGACCTGCCGCCGCTCCACTCGCACCGCGGGGTGCGGCCACGGCTTTTCCACGTCGAAGAGACTACTGGCCGATGACTCGTCTGCTGACCTCGACGGTGGGTGGGGTTGCGGGACGTCATACGTTCCGGTCGCTATAGGCCACGGTTCGTATGACGTCCTCGGGACGACGGCGCGCTCGGCTGGGTCGGAACCGGAACGTCGTCTTACGTTCGCCGGCTGAAGGTCACTTTGCCGTTGGGGCTGGCTTTGAGCTGGTAGCGGCGGTCGTGGGCGAGGGTGTGGTGTCGGGGGCACAGGAGCCGGCCGGTCTTGAGGTCGGTGGTGCCGTCGCGGGACCAGGGGTGGTCGTGGTGGGCGTGGCACATCGCGGGTGGCCGGTCGCAGCCCTCGGCGGTGCAGCCGCCGTCGCGGACACCCATGGCGATGCGTTGGGCCTTGGTGTGGAAGCGGCGGGTGCGGCCGACGTCGAGGGGCTGGGACTGCCCGCCGAGGACGACGGGGATGATCCCGGCACCACACGCGAGCCGCCGGGCTTCTCCGGCGGAGATCCGGGTCCCGTCGCAGAGTCCGGCGGCCTTGAGCCCGCCCATCAGGGTCTCCAGGTCGAGGGTGACCACGACGGTGGCCGCGACCCCGCCGGCGTCGGGGAGGTCGGTGTGGGTCTCGACGTACTCCAGGAACGCCTCGCCGAGCCGATGCTTGGTCGGCGTCTGGGCTGGTCGGTCGGGGTGACGTGACGGTGCCGCGAGGGCGAGCAGGGCCTTGCGGAGCATCGACCCGTGCAGCGAGGGGATGGTGAACCGGCCGTGGCACTTCCCTTGGCCGTCATCAGTCATGGTGAACGATGCGGCTGCCCGGGCAGCTTCTTCTTCGGCCTCGAGGCGGCGGGCCTCCTCGGCCTCGGCGGCGTCGGGGTCGACCACCTCGAGCAGCCGACGGCCCAGGATCCGCAACGCCTGCGCGTCGTGGTCGGCGGCCTCACGGAGCAGGAACGCCTCGGCCTGCTCGCGGACCGAGTCGTCGACCTCGTCCGGCAGCCCGTCGACCGCGTCGACGATCACGCTGGCTTGTTCGACGTTGATCGCCGCGTCCGCCAACGCCTCGATCCACTGCCGGGTGGGCCTCGTCGAGCCGGGATGCCAGCCGGGCGGCACGGTGTGCGGCGGGTCGTGTGGTCCGCGTCTCGTGGGCGAACCAGTTCGCCGGCGACGTCGCCCCCACCGACTGCCCGACGTCGACCCGGTCGGCGTGGGTCAGCAGGCGCAGCTTCAGCTGGGTGACCTGGGACTCCAGGCGTGCGACGTCGAGCAGCGCGGCCTCGGTCTCGGCGGTGGACATCGACCACACCGGCGTCCCGACGACCGAGGCGAGGTCCTCGCGCGCCGACGCCACGGTGGTCGCCACCGGGTGAGTCGGGTCGAGGAGCTCTGCTGTCATGGACAAATTCAAGCACCGGCCACCGACACGTTCCTGACGCCTGTGGACGACCGACAAGGGAGCGCTGAGTGTGGATGAAAAGTGGCTCACCGGACGCGCACCTCAGTGGTCGCCGGGGGTTTCGAGGCTCGGCCGTGGGCGGCCTCGCACCTCAACCACCGGCGGCTTGCGTCGTCGTACGGGCGGGGGGTTTCGAGGCTCGGCCGTGGGCGGCCTCGCACCTCAACCACCGGCGGCTGGCGTCGTCGTACGGGCCCCGGTGGCGCGCGATCGGTGGTCACGGGGGTTTCGAGGCTCGGCCGTGGGCGGCCTCGCACCTCAACCACCGGCGGCTGGCGTCGTCGTACGGGCGGGGGGTTTCGAGGCTCGGCCGTGGGCGGCCTCGCACCTCGACCTCCGGATGCGCTGTCCAGGACCGCTCCGAGTTGGACTCAGGCACGCGCTCAGGCGTAATCTTGCCCATTGCGCCATCAGGTCTGCCTGTCCCACAGGAGCGGACCGGGCTCGCTATCCATTCCCACGGTAGTGAAACAGGCCTGTTGCGCGTGCCCGACGACTTCTGACCACCAAGGAATTCATTCCCTTATGAGCAGCACCTACCTCGAGATCGACGCGCCCCAGGTTGCGATCAACGACATCGGCTCGGCTGAGGACTTCCTCGCCGCCATCGACGAGACCATCAAGTACTTCAACGACGGTGACATCGTGGAGGGCACCATCGTCAAGGTCGACCGGGACGAGGTCCTGCTCGACATCGGGTACAAGACCGAGGGCGTGATCCCGAGCCGCGAGCTCTCGATCAAGCACGACGTCGACCCCAACGAGGTCGTCGCGGTCGGCGACCAGGTTGAGGCCCTCGTCCTCCAGAAGGAGGACAAGGAAGGTCGTCTGATCCTGTCCAAGAAGCGCGCCCAGTACGAGCGCGCCTGGGGCACCATCGAGCAGGTCAAGGAGGAGGACGGCGTCGTCGAGGGCACCGTCATCGAGGTCGTCAAGGGCGGCCTCATCCTCGACATCGGCCTGCGCGGCTTCCTGCCGGCCTCCCTGGTGGAGATGCGTCGCGTCCGCGACCTGCAGCCCTACGTCGGTCAGACGCTCGAGGCCAAGATCATCGAGCTCGACAAGAACCGCAACAACGTGGTCCTGTCGCGCCGTGCCTGGCTCGAGCAGACCCAGTCCGAGGTTCGCCACGGCTTCCTGACCCAGCTCCAGAAGGGCCAGATCCGCAAGGGTGTCGTCTCCTCGATCGTCAACTTCGGTGCGTTCGTCGACCTCGGTGGCGTCGACGGCCTGGTGCACGTCTCCGAGCTGTCCTGGAAGCACATCGACCACCCCTCCGAGGTGGTCACCGTCGGTGACGAGGTCACCGTCGAGGTGCTCGACGTCGACATGGAGCGCGAGCGCGTCTCGCTGTCGCTCAAGGCGACCCAGGAAGACCCGTGGCAGCACTTCGCCCGCACCCACCAGATCGGTCAGATCGTCCCGGGCAAGGTCACCAAGCTGGTGCCGTTCGGTTCGTTCGTCCGCGTCGAGGAGGGCATCGAGGGCCTGGTGCACATCTCCGAGCTGGCCGAGCGCCACGTGGAGATCCCCGAGCAGGTCGTGCAGGTCAACGACGACGTCATGGTCAAGATCATCGACATCGACCTCGAGCGTCGCCGGATCTCGCTGTCCCTCAAGCAGGCCAACGAGACCAACGCCGCGGCCGACGTCGAGGACTTCGACCCGACGCTCTACGGCATGACCGCCTCGTACGACGACCAGGGCAACTACATCTACCCCGAGGGCTTCGACCCCGAGACGGGTGAATGGCTCGAGGGCTTCGACGACCAGCGCGCCGTCTGGGAGGAGCAGTACGCCAAGGCGCACACGCGCTGGGAGGCCCACGTCAAGCAGCAGGCCGAGGCCGCCCAGGCCGAGGTCGAGGCCAGCGAGGCCACCTCGTACTCCTCCGGTGGCGACACCGAGGCAGCAGCTCCCGAGGACGGCGAGGGTGACGCTCCGGCTGAGACCAGCAGCGGTTCGCTTGCCAGCGACGAGGCGCTGCAGGCGCTTCGCGAGAAGCTGACCGGCGGCGGCGAGTGACCGCCTGACCTACCACGGTCCTGAACCGGCCCGGCCCCCTTCGTGGGTGCCGGGCCGGTGTCATGTCCGGGGGAGCGTCAGCGGGCGCGCGACTCCACGGCGATCCGGTCACGGCGGGTGGGGTTCATGGGGGAGCGGGCTCGCACCCAGGTCAGCCGGTTCTCGCCGTCGGCGACCCGCGCCGTACGCCGGACCACGACTCGGAACGACCACGACTGCCCCGGGTTGAGCCGTGGGGAGGACATGCCTCCGACCAGCTGCCGGGTGATGTCGTGGCCGCCGCTGAAGTAGCGCACCGACCACCCCTTCCCGCCTCGTCGGGCGGTCATCCGGAAGCGCTCGCCCTCGAACCCGGCGTTGACGACCCGGGCGCGGTAGGTGACCCGCTGGCCCGGCGTGGTGAAGCGATCGGCCGCGTGGACCACGTTCGTCTCGGGCCAGCGCCCCGCGCCGAGCCAATGGTTGTCGTCGGCCCTCAGCTGCAGGTCGGGCTGACGCAACGGGTCGACGACGTAGGGGAAGCGCCGGCGCACCTCGTTCCCGTTGCCGTCGTCCGCGGTGAACGTGATCACGTGCCGGCCGGGTGACCCCGGGCTTCCTCCGCCGATGGACTGGACGCGGCACTCGGTGAGGTTGCTGCCGCCGCGATCGACGCAGACGAAGTCCGGGGTGATCCGGGTCCCTTCCGGGTAGTGCGCGTGGGGCCGCGGGAAGGAGATCTTGAATCGCGGCGAGATGCGGTCGGGCGCGGGGAAGGAGAACGCACGGTAGGAGAACCAGCCGTTGGACCGCAGCGACCACACCTCGTCGCCATCGCGGGTCACCCGGCTCGCGATCGGAGCCGCCGAGCCGTCGGTCGACTCGCTGCGCGACCAGCCGGCCAGCACCGAGTCGTCCGGCAGCCGCTGCGCGTTGCCCGCGAACGCGGCGTACCGACCCTCGGGGGTGAAGCTCCACACCAGGGTCGCGGTCATCGCCTCGGTGTCGAGCGCGTACTCGACCAGGCGGCTCTGCGGCCGGGCGACCGGGTCGCCGTCGGGATCGGTCGGATCGGGACACATGTCGGCCGTCTGCGGCGCGACCGGACCGGTGCCGTCGCGGCGCGAGCCGTTGTCGAAGAGCATGAGGTGGCCGTTCGGCAGGATCCGCGCGTCGTGCTGCGCGCAGAAGCCGCCGAAGGGGTCGTCGACGAAGGTGAAGTCGTTGCGCTGGCCGCCCAGCCGCCACACCACGTCGCCGGGCTCGAACCCGTCGTGGGGCTCGGTGGCGATGCGCAGCACCTGCCCGGTGTTGCGGAAGGAGGCCACCAGGTCGCCGTCCGGCTGCATCTCGACGCTGTTGGCGTGGATGTAGTCCTGCCCCTTGGCGCCGAACACGTAACCCTCACCGGGGTCGACGCGGTTCTTGCTGGACCAGGTGAACTCAGCGTCGCCGCTACGGTCGACGATCTGCAGGATCGCGTCGAGCCACGGCGTGCCGTCCGCGCGGAAGTCGCGGTGGTAGCCCATCAGGAGCATCCGGCCGTCGGCCAGGTACTGCACGTCGTGGAAGTCGGTGTCGTCGGGCGTGAGACCGAGCGAGGCGACCGGCCGGAGCCGTTGCAGGCCGGCGAGCCGGAACTGCCGGTCGTACTCGCGCACCTGGTAGCCGTACTCGGCGTCGTCGGGGCTCTCCTTCACCGGTTCGAAGACGGTGTAGGCGGGGCCGGTCTCGTGGGCCCGGAAGTCGTTGGGCTCCTCCGCCTCACGGACGTGGAGGGGTACGCCGTGCGCGTCGACGACGGTCTCGAAGCTGGACTCGGACAAGAAGCTGGCCAGGCCGAGGAAGACCGGGCCGTTGCCCGGCCCCGTGCCGGTCGCGGTGAGCTGCGGGAAGCCCGCCGGGAGGTAGATCCACGACTGGTTGCTGGCCTCGGCGCCCGCGGTCACCTGCACGTTGACCTCGTCGCCGGCCCGGAGTGCGGAGATCGGAAGTGGCGTGCCGAGCGACGCCAGCGCACCGTTGATCCTGACCCGGGCCTCGGGATCGTCGGCGGTGACGATGACCTCGATGCTGCCGTCGGTGGCGTCGCTGGTGCGGATGCCGAACCGGTCGATCGAGGCGTCGTACGCCGGGTAGGTGTCGACGCCCTCGCCGGTGACGGTGACGCTCACTCCCACGGGTGCTGCTGCCGGCGCTGCGGAGGCCGGGCCGGCGGCCTGTGGTGGGACGGCGGTCAGTCCGGCCGTCAGCAGCAGTCCGGTCAGCACTCCGAGTCCCCGTCGCATACGCACACGATAGGTGCGCGGCACGCGACGGGGGACGAAGTCAGCTCCAGGCGCCCGGCGAGCGGAACTGCGGGTCCTGGAAGTGGGACTGCGGCTGGTGGGTCGGCCGGTCCGCGAGGACCTCGCGGAGCACCTCGACGAGCACGAGGACGACGGCGGCGGTGACGATGAGGAGGATGGCGATGTCGGTGTTCATGGCAGTAAGTCTGCTGCCATCGAGAATCGGACACGAGTGGCAGAAAAGACATGATGCATTGATTATCTGCCAGAGGGGCGTCATGATGAGCGGGTGCGCACAGTGGTCGTGGTGGTTCAGGACGGGGTCGAGCCCTTCGGGCTGGGTGCGATGTGCGAGGTGTGGGCCGAGCCCTACCACCCCGATGACGACAACCCGGTCTTCGACTTCCACGTCGTGACCCCTCGGCCGGGACGGGTGCGCGGTGCCTCTGGCTTCGATCTCCACGTCGACGAAGGCCTCGCCGTGGCCGCGCGCGCCGACCTGATCTGCGTCGCGCCGAAGCGCGACTACACCGACCCCTCACCCGAGGTGGTGGAGCTGGTCCAGGACGCGCACGCCCGCGGGGCCCACGTCTTCGCCCACTGCACAGCCGCCTTCGTGCTCGGCGAGGCCGGGCTCCTGGACGGCCGCCGCTGCACCACGCACTGGCGCCACGTCGAGGAGTTCGCGGCGCTGTATCCGTCGGCACGGGTCGACCCGGACGTCCTCTACGTCCAGGACGGCACGATCGTGACCGGAGCCGGCTCGGCCGCCGGCCTCGACGCCGCGCTGCACCTGATGCGCCAGCAGTTCGGTGCCCGCACCGCCGCCGCGGCCGCGCGACGGATGGTGGTCCCGGCCCACCGCGACGGCGGCCAGGCACAGTTCATCTCCCGGCAGGTCCCGGCCTGCGACGCCGAGACGCTCGGTCCGCTGCTGGCGTGGGTGGGGGAGAACCTCACCGAGGACCTCAGCGTCGAGGTCCTCGCCAGGCGCAGCCACATGTCGCCGCGCACGTTCGCGCGCCGGTTCCGCGAGGAGACGGGCACGACTCCGCACGCGTGGATCACCCGGCAGCGACTGCAGGCGGCCGAGGAGCTGCTCGAGCTGACCGACCACCCGGTGGACTGGATCGCCGGCGAGGTCGGCTTCGGCAACGGTGCCGCCCTGCGCCACCACTTCACCCGGGCCCGGGGCGTCTCGCCGCAGCAGTACCGGCGCACCTTCACCGGTCGTGACAGCCGGGCCTCGGGACAGCTGGCTGCGGCGCACCTTGCCCGTGGCGGCGTGCGACAGCTCGGTTAGGCAGCGCCCTTCGGCCGGGGCGCGGGCCGCGGCCACCGCGGCACGACGCATGGTGGTGCCGGCTCACGGCCCGATCGCTCGTCCGTGGACAGGTCAGCCACGATTCCTGGCGGGCACTGCTAGTGCGAGGAGTGGAACTCGGCACGCTCGGCGGCGAGTGCCTCGGTCATGTCCAGGAAGGCCTCGCGGTCAAGCTGCGGGCGCCGCTTCGGGTCGTCGAGGTGACGGAGTGTGACGTTGACGAACACGTCGGAGTCGGGATCCAGCACGACGGTGTTCCCGCTGCCGTCGTCGCCGAGCGAGATCAGTCGGATCGGGCCGGGAGCACCCTCGACGACCTCGACGTTGTTGGGGTTGGACCGGGTGTCGTCGTAGAAGCTGTCGAAGTCGTCCTCGTCGAGGTGGCGGACGTCGAGGCGGAGGTCGACCTCCGCCTTCGGGTCGCGGTAGACGCACCAGTCGTAGCCCTCCTCCTCGGCCAGCCCGCCGCGGGCGTACGGCGCTGCCTTGCCCAGCAGCGCCGTCACCTCAGGTGAGTCGGCGGCCGGGCAGAAGGAGGGCAGCTCGACCTCGAGCTGGCCCAGGCCACCGTTGGCCTCGGCCAGCGACGTGAGCACGTCGACCAGGGCGGCACGGGCGGCGCGGGTGTCGGAGTGCAGGATCGAGTCGTACTTCTCCGCCCGGGTCACGTAGAACCCGGCCTGGTCGTCGGTGCCGTAGGCATCGGAGGAGGTGATGTCCCCGGTGGTGTAGCCGATGTAGTCGACGCCCTTGATCTCGGTGCCACCGGCGCTGTCGAGCAGCACGACGAGGTCGCTGCCGGTGAACTGACCGGCGTAGTAGCCCCACGAGAGGGCCGGGAACCCGTCGGAGTCCTCGAAGCTGAGCGAGCAGGAGTAGCGGAGCTTCTCGCGCTCCACCAGCATCACGCCCTCGGTGTCGATCGTGAGGTCACGGGTGAGCACGAGCTTGTCCCGCTGGGCCGGCGTGAAGAAGGCCGCCCATTGCTCGCGCGGCACCACCGCGCACGGGTCGAGGACCTCGGGCTCCGCCGGCTCGTCGGTCGCGGTCTCCTCGGCCGAGGGTGAGTCGGTGGGGGAAGCGGAGCTCGACCCGCCCGGATCGGCGGCAGGGTCGCCGCCGCACGCCACGAGGCCGAGCGGGAGCAGCACGGCCAGGACCACGGGGGAGAGTCGCATGCAAGCGGTCTTCCCCGGGCCGGTCTCTGCGAAACCTCGGCGGAGACCTCTCCCAGCAGCTCGGCGAGCACGAGCAGGACGGACCCTCACCGCTGCCTGACCCGGCCACCGCCGGTCGTGAGGGGAGTCCGGGGCGGGCGAGCAGCGAGGTCGGACCGGAATCCGCGGCGTGCCAGCAGCACGAGGGAGCCGGCCACCACGAAACATCCGGCCGCGAGCAGCCAGGTGAGCCGGAAGCCGGCTTCCCCGGCCAGCGCGCCGAACCCCATCGGCCCGATCGCCCCGCCCACGAAGGCGCCGGCCTGGACGACCCCGGAGGCGCGGGCCGGCGCGTCGCGGCCGAGGCGGGCCACGGCGAACAGCAGCAGTCCGGGCCAGGCCCAGCCGACGGAGAATGCCAGGAACCCGAATCCCAGCACGGTGGCGTCGGTGCCGATGGCGACACCCACCAGGCAGACGGCCCCGGCGTACATCTGGGCGGCCACGACCGGCAGGTTGGCGCCGTGACGACCATCGGCCCGCCATCCCGAGAGCACGCGCAGCACGATCGACCCGGCAGACCCGGCCGCCATGAGCAGGCCTGTGGTCGTCGCCGTCAGTCCGATCTCGTAGCCCCAGGAGGCGATGAAGGCGCCCAGGAAGTTGGCTGCCGCGCTGGCGAAGGTGATGCCGACCCCGCACAGCAGTAGCGGCCGCCACGGTGGGTGGTCGAGGTGGGCGACCGCGGCGTGGACCGCCACCGCGGCGCGCTCGGGGCGCAGCAGTGCGGTGAGCGCGACCAGGGCGCCGACACCCGCAGTGGCGACGAAGGTGCTGCGCCAGCCCAGCATGCCGCCGAGGGTGGGAACGGCCAGGCCGCCGAGCATGATCGCCAGAGGGACGGCTGACTGCTTGACCCCGAAGCCGAGCCCGCGTCGTCCCGGTGGCAAGGCGCGCGCCATCGACAGGTTGGCCACCGTCTGGCAGGAGGCGTTGCCCAGTCCCAGCGCGGCCATGGCGCCCAGCAGCGACAGCGGCCCGGTGACCAGCGCGGCCATGGTGGTGCCGCCCGCGGCGACCAGGACTCCGGCCATCACGAGACCGAGCCGGCGGCCGACCCGGTCGATCACCGAGCCGGCCACCACGGACCCGAGCGCGGCCGAGGCGAAGAAGACGCTCACGCCCACCCCGAACTGCCCCAGCCCCACCGCCAGGTCGTCACGCACCCAGACCGCCTGGGCTCCCAGCAGGAAGGGCGGCAGTGCCCCGAGCGTGGTCAAGCCCGAGGCCGCGGCCATCAGCCCAAGGCTGTGCCGGTTCTCCTCGTGCAGGCCCGGGATTCTCACCCGGTCAGGCTAGATGACCAGATCGAGGGCGAACGGACCGATCACGATGGTGAACAGGGTGATCAGCACCACGCCCACGACGTTGAGGACGACGCCGCCCCGCGCCATCTCCCCGATGGTGACGGCGCCACTGCCGAACACGATCGCGTTGGGCGGTGTACCGACGGGGAGCATGAACGCGCAGGTCGCGGCGAGCGCCGCCGGGATCAGCAGCGTCGTCGGGTCCACGCCGATACCCGCCGCCACTCCGCCCAGCACCGGGATGAACGTGGCTGCCGTGGCGGTGTTGCTCGTGACCTCGGTCAGCATCAGCACCAGCGCGACCACTGCAGCCAGGATCAGCACGATCGGCAACGCGCCGAGGCCGCTGACCTGGGCGCCGAACCACTCGTCGAGCCCGGTCGCGGCGACCGCCCCCGCGAGGCTGAGGCCGCCGCCGAAGAGGAGCAGCACGCCCCAGGGGAGACCTTCCTCGGCGTCCTCCCACTGCAGCGTCATCCGGCCGCTCTTGTCGGCCGGGATGAGGAACATCGCGATGCCCGCGGTGATCGCGATGACGGTGTCGTCGAAGCTGTCCAACCACGGAGCGCTCTCGCCGATGCTGCCGATGTTGAACAGCACGCCGGGGACGATCCAGAAGAACGCAGCGGTGGCGAAGACGGTCAGCACGACCCTCTCGCCGCGGCTCACGGGACCGAGCTCGGTGATCTGACGCTCGATCAGCTCCTTGCCGCCCGGGATCGAGTCGAGGGTGAACCGGAACATGACCCGGGTGATCAGCAGCCAGGCGATCGCGATGAAGACGACGACGATCGGGAGGCCGAGCATCATCCACTGGGCGAAGCCGATGTCCTTGCCGATCTCGGTGCTGATGTAGCCGGAGACGATCGCGTTGGGCGGGCTCCCGAGCAGGGTGCCGAGTCCACCGATGGAGGCCGACCACGCCACCGAGAGCACCAGGGCGACGCCGAAGAGTCGTACGGCGGGATCCTCCACGATGTCGCGGATCCGCTCGGGTCCCGCGAGCCGGCGGTGCAGCTCGGACTCGGTCATCCCCTGGTCGGTGCCCGACTGGCTGTTCTCGATCACCAGCGTCAGGATCGACAACGCGATCGGCAGCATCATCAGGGTGGTCGCGGTGTTGGACACCCACATCGACAAGAACGCCGTCGCGATCATCATCCCGAGGATGATCCGACGCGGGTGGGTGCCGACCCGGCGCAACGTCAGCAGCGCGATCCTTCGATGCAGGTCCCACTTCTGCATCGCGATGGCGATGAGGAAGCCGCCCAGGAAGAGGAAGACGATCGGGTCGGCGTAGGGAAGCGTCGCGGCGTCGATGTCCAGCTCGGTGAAGGCGGGAAGGAACACGATCGGCAGCAGGGACGTCGCCGACAACGGCATCGCCTCCGACATCCACCACACGGCCATCAGGGTGGCCAGTGCAGCCACCACGCGGCCGTCGCCGGAGATGTCGGCGCCGCCCATGACGACGTAGACCAGGGCAGCGAGCCCTACTCCCAGGAGCCGGAACCCCCACGTGGTCCGCGGCGATCGTGCCGGTTCACGGTCGTCGGGTTCGTAGTCGTAGGCAGCCTGTTCGCGGATGATGCCGCTCATGGTGGTTCCTTCCGAGAGAGATCGGCGTCACCCTAACCAGTCTCCCGGCTCGGGGCGAGAGGTCCGCCAGTAGGGTCCACCGCATGCGAGTCGGTCTGACAGGCGGCGTGGCCTCGGGCAAGAGCACTGTGTCGGCGATGCTGGCCGAGCTGGGTGCGGTCGTGATCGACGCCGACCTCCTGGCCCGTGAGGTGGTCGCCGCCGGCACGGACGGACTGGCCGAGGTCGTGGCCGCCTTCGGGCCCGGGGTGCTGACCGCAGACGGTGAGCTCGACCGCCCCGCCATGGGTGCGATCGTCTTCGGCGACGAGGCACGGCGGCGGGTGCTGGAGGGGATCATCCACCCCCGGGTGCGGGCACGGGGCGCCGAGATCGAAGCAGCCGCGGCCGAGGGCTCGGTGGTCGTCCACGACATCCCGCTGCTGACCGAGACCGGGCAGGCCGCCGCGTTCGACGCGGTGATCGTCGTCGACGTACCGGTCGAGACCCAGGTCGAGCGGATGGTCGCCCTGCGCGGTCTGACCCGGGAAGAGGCCGAGTCCCGCATCGCCGCCCAGGCCCCCCGCGAGGAGCGGCTCGCGATCGCCACCCACCTCGTCGACAACAGCGGCACCCTGGCAGAGCTCCGGGCACGGGTGGATGCGGTGTACGCCGAACTCGCGGGTTAGCGTTCCGGGGTGCGTCTGCGAACCCTGACTTCCCTCGTCGCCTGCTGCGCGCTGGCCGCCGGCTGCGGCGGGTCCGACCCCGCCCCCGCTCCGCAGGCCGATGCCTCCTCGACGACCGAGGGATCGATCGCCGTGGAGCCGACCACGGACCCGGACGCCCCGACGTCGTGGGGACCCACCGAGGGTGAGCTCGCTCGTGCGACCGAGATCGTCGCCGAGTGGGGTGCCGCACGGTTGGCCGGCCAGGTCATCGTGGGTCGCTACGCCGGCAGCGACCCGTCGGTCCCCGCCCGGATGGTTGCTGACCTCCACCTCGCCGGTGTCGCGGTGACGTCGGGCAACGTCACCGACGCCGCCCAGGTCCGCGCCACCACGGCCGCGGTCACCAAGGCCCACCAGGCCGATGGTCGCGACTGGCCGGCCGTGATCGGTGTCGACCAGGAGGGCGGCGTCGTCTCCCACCTGCGGGGCATCGCCACCGAGTTCCCGCCGTTCGCCGCTGCCGGCGTCGCGATCGCCAACCAGGGCCGGGCCGGCGAGCGAGCCGTCACCGCTGCTGCTCGTGCCACTGCCCTGGAGCTGCGCGGTCTCGGGTTCACCTGGGTGTTCGCTCCCGTCGCCGACGTCACGATCGGCGCCGCCGACCCCACCATCGGCACCCGGTCGCCCTCGACCGACCCCGCCCTCGCGTCGCGGGCGATCGCAGCCGCCGTGACCGGGTACGACGAGGCGGGGGTGGTGTCGACCACCAAGCACTTCCCGGGTCACGGCAGCGTGACCGCCGACAGCCACGAGACGCTGCCGACGCTCGGCGCCGGGCTCGGCGCGCTGCGCGCCCGTGACCTCAAACCGTTCGAGTCGGCCGTCGCGGCGGGAGCGCCGGCGGTGATGATGGCCCATCTCGACGTACCGGCGCTGCAGCGGGGGATGCCGTCGAGCCAGGCGCCGAAGGTCTACGACTTCCTGCGCGAGGACCTCGGCTTCGAGGGACTCGCGATCACCGACTCCCTCGGCATGGGCGCCGCCCTGAGCCAGGACTTCCCGGCGGTGCGCTCGCTCAAGGCCGGCGCCGATCTGTTGCTGATGCCGGTCGACACCCGGGTGGCCCACCGGCTGGTGACCGCGGCGATCAAGACGGGCGAGGTGCCTCGTGAGCGCGCGGAGGAGGCAGCCGCGAAGGTCATCGCCGTCCAGCTGTGGCAGCAGCGGGTCGCCGGCGAGGTGCCGGTGCCCGACGACGTGACCGTCCGTGCCCTGAACGCGGCCACGACGCTGGCCGAGCTCGGCTACTGACGAAGACGATCGAGCTCGCTGGTGGTCTGGACCTCGCGTCGCAGTCACTAGGGAAACCCGGCACGTGGGTGGACGATCTCCCAGGGGTCCACGGGGCCCGGGGGAGTAGCGATGGCAGAACCACGTGGCGCTGATCACGAAGAGGAGGCAGTTCCGCCTGCCGTCCGTTCCGTGCTGGTGGTCGATGACCACCGTGCCGTCGCGGAGCTCCTGCGCCTCGCCATCAATGCCGAGCCCGACCTGATCTGCGTCGGAACGGCCCACGACGCCGCTGCCGCCGTCGACCTCGCCACGGCCCTGCGCCCCGACGTGGTGCTTGTGCGACCTCAACCTCGATCCAGTCGGACCGAACGGACTCGAGGTCACGCGCACCCTGACGACCCTCGACCCCCGGATGGTGGTGCTGCTGCTGACCGGGGACGCGGGGGAGATGCGGCTGGAGGAGCTCCGCGACAGCGGAGCCAGCGGCCTCTTGGCCAAGGACGGCGACCTGGCCGCGCTGCTCGGTGCCGTGCGCCACAGCCGCCGCGACCAGCTCGAGATCGACCCACGGTTGTTGCTGGGCTACATGACGCGACCTCCACCGACCCCCGTGACCGTCGCCCTGAGTCGCCGGGAGCACCAGGTGCTGCTTCTCCTGGCCGACGGCCGTGACGTGGAGACGATCTCGAGCCGGCTCGGGATCCGTCCCGGCACCGGTCGGGGCTACATCAAGTCCTTGCTGCGCAAGCTCGAGGCCCACTCGCAGTTGGAGGCCGTGGCCCGGGCCCGGGCACTCGGCCTGCTGGAGAGACAGCCGTGACCGCCCACCCCCGACGCCGCATCAGGCGTTGGTGGCGGGAGGCATCGTCCCTGAATCGGGTGTTGTGGCGGTTCGCCGCGCTGGGTGTTGCCACCGGTCTCGTCCTGGCGGTCGGCGCCATCGTCGTCAGCAACACCCTCGCCGAGCAGGAGGCCCTGCGTGACGCCACCGAGCGGACGGAGGGGATGGCCCGCGGGCTGGCGGTGCCGTTTCTGAAGGATCCGGCCCGTCACGGCGGAGCGAAGGCTCTGGCGAAGCTGGACGAGGTCATGCAGGCGCGGATCAGCGAAGGAGGGGTCATCCACATCGTGCTCTGGGACCGCGACGGACGGGTGTTGTGGGCCGACGAGCGCCAGCACATCGGTGAGGTCTACCCCCTGTCGGAGGCAGCGGAGACGGCCATGACCAACTTGTCCACAGTGGCCACCCTGCCCGGGCAGAGCTCCGAGCACCCCGAGATCTTCATTCCGGAGTCCGACCTGCTGGAGGTCTACGTCGGGGAGATCAGTCGCGACGGTGAGCGCTTCGCCTTCGAGGCCCACCTGCCGCCGGACCGGATCGCCGCCGATCGTGCTGCAGTGCTCCCGAAGCTGCTCGGCATCAGCCTCGGCTCGCTGCTCCTGTTCTTCGCCGCAGCCGTGCCGCTCGCGCTCTCGCTCGCACGTCGCGTGGACGAAGCGCAGCGGCAGCGGATCGAGGCGCTGGATCGCTCAGTCGCGTCGTGGCGGCACCAGCGTCGGCTGCTGGCGCAGGATCTCCACGATGGCGTGATCCAGGACCTGGCCGCACTCGGGTACGGACTCGCTGTCCTGGATGCCCGCGCGCCGACCGACGAGACCTCGGCCCTGGTGCTGAAGGAGTTGCGGACGTCAGCCCTGCACGCGGAGACCTCGCTGCGCTCGATCGTGCGTGACCTCACGCCTCGCCGGCTGGTCGGGGAGGGCCTGCCCTTGGCGGCGGCCGAACTGGTGGAGGGCTACCGGACCGACGGCCGGACGGTCGACCTGGTGCTGAGTCCCGAGCTGGACTTCCCCGAGGGGACCGGGACCCTTGCCTTCCGGTTGCTGCGTGAGGGCCTGCGCAACGTCGAGAAGCACACCGACGCCGACCGGGTGCGGGTCGAGCTCCGGCCGCGCACGGACGGCACAGCGCTTGAGGTCGAGATCACCGATGATGGCAGCTCGCCCGCCGACGCGCACGCGCTTCGTTCCGGACAGGGCCTGCGGCTGTTGGCCGACACCATTGCCGAGGCCGGTGGATTCGTGCAGCTCGGTCCTGCGGAGGGAGTCGGGACGAGACTGCTCGCCGTGATCCCACTGGTGGGTGCCGAACCGGGACGCCCTTGAGTCTGGGGGGGACGGGGCGCCCCGGCCCGGGTTTGCCGGGAACATCGACCATCGCGTTCCCAGATCCGATCCGCCCAGCCGCCGCCCGCGCTCCCGCGCAGGCGGCGGCTCCCCCTCAGGGTGCTGTGCGGAAGGTGATCGTCGTGGCGGTCACCAACGGATTGCCGAAGGCATCACGGATCGCAGTCGGCCCGCCGGTCAGGGTGATCCGGTAGAGCGTGTTGCGAGCGAGAGCCGCGTTCGGGTTGACCGTCAGCCTGGTCCCGGCGGCGTTGAGGGTGAGGGCCTTGGCCACCACCGCACCGGTCGCGACATTCGTGAGCACGACCGTGGTCTGGTTGACCCCGACGACGCGTTCACTGAAGTCGATCACCTGGTTGGCGTTGCGACCGACGTTGGTCGCGTTGTCCGCCGGAGTGGTGCCGATGATCGTCGGTGCCGTGGTGTCCGGCTTCGCTGACGAAGTCGACTGCCGTGGTGGGCAGCCGGACTCCGGCCAGGTCGCGGATCCCGTTGGCGCCGGTGCCCACGAAGGTGAGCGTGTACGACGTGTTCGGGCACCAGGTTGGCGTTCGGGTTCACCGTGACCGTCCTGGTCGCCGCGTCGTAGGTCACCACGCGCGCTGCCAGTGCCCCGGTTGCGTTGTTGCGCAGCGTCACCGCGGCCGTCCAGTTCGGACTGGTCACCGCTCGGCTGAACGTGCCGGTCTGGTTGGCCGTGAGCGACACGTTGACGGCACCGTCGGCCGGGCTGCTGGATTGCAGCCGGGGGAACGGCGTGTCGGGTGTCACCGCAGCCGACTCGGCCGACGGCGCGCTCTGGCCGACCGCGTTCACCGCGATCACCCGGAAGGTGTACGTCGTGCCGTTGTCGAGCCCGGTGACCACGGCCGAGGTGGCGGTGGCCGGGATCCCGGTGACGGTGCGGACGACAGTGCCGCCGGTGATCACCTGGATCCTGAACTCCGTGGTCGGCTGTGCGCCGTTGGCGGCACCAGCTGTGAAGTTCACGGTCGCTTGGCCGTTGCCGGCGGTGACCGTCCCGATGATCGGCGCACTGGGCGGGGTGTTCAGCTGCACGGTCTGGTCGGTGAATCGCAGCTGCTCGACGTTGCGGAGCGTGTCCGTGCCGTCGTTGCGTGCCACCACGCGGTCGTCCCTCACGGTCACCGAGCCGTTCGGGTTCACGGTCACGGTGTAGTCGGAGCGGACGCTGCTGAACACGGCCGTGTCGACGCCGGTGGTGCCCGGCTTGACCAGGATCTCGCGTCGGATCCGCAGGTTGCCCGGATCCACGAGTCCGCTGGAGACGGCCCGCATCAGGGTCATCCCGGCGGTGCCGGGGCCGAACGTCCCCGTCCGCGCCGTGCCCTCCAGCAGGTCGGTGCTACCGATCTCGGTGCTGCCGGGAGCGCTGGCTGGGCCGTCCAGGACCGAGATCCACACCTGGAGCTGGCGGTCGCCGTCGAGGATGTCGTCGCCACCACGTCCCTCAAGGACGTCGGACCCTCCACCCCCGAGCAGGATGTTGCCGTCGCCCCAGATGTCGCCCTGCAGCGGACACAGGCCGGTGAACGACTGCGTCGCCAGGTCGGCCCCGGTCAGGGGCACCGGTGTGGCGGCGCCTCCACCCAGGAGCGTCGCTGCGAAGTCGGGATCTGACAGCGGCGGCACGATGGCGGCGAGGCCCGGAATCCGGTCCAGGCCGGCTTGGTCCAGCGCGTTGCAGCCGCTGAAGCCGCCGCCGGCAACAGCCGCCGGGAAGTCGTCATCACCGCGGATGATGTCGTCGCGATCAGAACCGGAGTTGCCCTCCATCTCCTGCCACCGGTCACGGTTCACCACGACCGGTAGCGGCAGTCCGACCAGCAGCTGGTTGACCTTCATGTCGTCGTCGGCGCCGACGGTGTCGTACTGGTGCGATGCCCAGTCGAAGCCGCCGGATCCCGCGTTGCGGTCCACCGCAGCGTTCTGGGACATGACGTCGTCGCCACCCTCGGCGTCGTAGTCGTTCTCGCCGGGCTGGCCGACGAAGACCTCGTTGCCGGGTGCGGTCTCGGCCGGGTCGTCGAAGAACGGTCCGGCGTGGTCACCGATCAGCAGGTCCTGACCGTTGCCGCCCTGGATCCAGTCGTCGCCGCCGTCGCCGAAGACCACGTCGGCCCCGTTGCCGGCGATGATGAAGTCATCGCCCTCGCCGCCGAACGTCTCGTTGTCGTTCAGCCCGCCGTTCATCACGTCCTGGCCGTCGCCGCCCAGGTTGAGGTCGTCGCCGGGGCCGGAGTCGATGTAGTCGTCACCGGGACCACCCTTGAGGGTGTCGGCGCCGTCGAGGTCGGTGATGATGTCGTCGCCGAAGCCGCCGAGTGCCACGTCGTCGCCGCCGTTGCCCTCGATCCGGTCATTGCCCTCGGCACCCCAGAAGGTGTCGTTGTCGTTGCCGCCGTTCACCCGGTCGACCCCCGAGGTGCCCTCGTAGACCGACTGGCCGTTGAGTCCGGGCGGGTCCACGCTGTTGCGGGTGCGGTAGGCGATGGTGCCGTCGGGGTTGCGCACCAGCAGCGCCGTCTCGTCACACTCGGTGGTGGGGTCGTCAGCGACCGTCGAGCCGAAGGTGCTGAAGCCGGCCGCGGTCCCGGCCAGGTTAGCCAGCTGGAACTTGCAGTCGGCGGTGCCGAAGGCGTCGGACTTCAGCGCCGACGTACCGTCGGTGTTGCGCTGGATCAGCTCGCTGAAGGAGTTGGCCTCGAGCTGGGCCCGCAGGTTGGTGCCCGGTGTGCGGGCGAGGTAGTAGAAGCGGTCGTTGTCCTGGAACTTCTCCATCTGGGTCTGGAACACGTAGTTGAACGTGCTGCCCAGCAGCCCCCCGAACAGGTTGGTGACCTCGGCGAGGCCCCCGACCCAGAGGTCGACGTCGTCCATGCCGGTACGGGTCACGCCGGCGGGCGTGCTCGACCAGTCACGACAGTTCGCCGCCGGGTCAGCGCAGGCAGCCAGGGTGCTGCCGTCGACGGAGAACATGAACGCCGCGGCGTCAGCCGGCGGGGTGTCGCCGGGCTCCGGGTTCACGATGGCTCGCGCCGCCGCCCGCTTGCCGCTGAGCGTCGTGGCACCGGTGATCGTCGGGTGGGTGCCGTAGGCCGCCACGAAGTTGATCAGCGACTCGGGGTGCTTGAGGTGGTTCCCGAAGTCCGCCCAGCTCGTGTACGGCGCCAGCGAGGAGTCGCCGGTCTCGTCGTAGATGTCGCGTCGAACCTCGTTCAGCCGGGGTACGCCGGCCTCGCGGGCCCGCGTCATGTTGAGCGCAGCGAGGTCGAGTGGCAGGCCCAGCAGGTTGCTGCGCAGGGTCACGGTCACGAATTCGTCGAGCTCGTTGCCGACCTGGTCGGAGGAGCCCATGGCGATCGCGCCTGCGGCCTGCTCCGCGGTCCACGGGTTCGCCGGGTCTCCGGAGTCGAAGAAGCCGGGCGGATTGAGGAACGCCTCGAGGAGCCGCATGTCGTGGTCGGTCCCCTGGAAGCGACGGGCGACCACGTCGTTCAGCATCGAGTGCCCGAAGCGGTAGACCGCGTGGGCGAACTCGGCGTCCGTGGCCGGGTTGACGTCCGGCGAGTAGACGTGGAACGGGTGGATCGCCGGCACCATCTTGCGGCCGAACTCCTCGAAGACCAGGTGCTGGTACTCCATCTCGGTCACGAAGCGGGCCGCCTGGAAGAGCCGGTCGCCGTAGGACCACACGCGGGCGTTCGGGCCGGAGCCGGTGGCGGCCGTGGTGGTCTGGAAGTCGGCCAGCAGGGACGCGTTGCCCGGCTGGTGCAGGGTGGCGTCGATGTCGGCGACCAGCCGGTCGTGCTCGGAGTGGAACATCTGGTGGATGAAGGACAGCGCGATGTTCTCGTTGGCGCGTCCGTCTCCCGCGATGAAGTGGCTGTCGAGCAGCTCGTTGTCGTACTCACCCGGTAGCACGGGATCGGTCGACAGGCCCGCCGTCGAGTCGGCGTCCGCGACCGCCGGCACGGGCGGGGTGGTGGGGTCGTGGTCGGTGTCCTTCGGTGAGGGGTCCGCCGAGTGTGCGATATCGGTCAGGAACGGGGTGTTGAAGTGGACCACGTCGACCGGCGGAGGCACCGGGTTCGCCAGGTCGCCTTCGACGAGCTGTCCGTTGGTCCGCAGGTACTGGGGCAGGCCGTGCGGTCCCGGGATGAACTGCCCGTAGGGGTCGGTCAGCAGCGCCGGGACGTCGAGTGCGTCGGCGTCGGAGAGGCGCAGGCCGAGCTCGCGCGCCGCCTGCTGCTTGGTCGAGGCCCAGCTCGCCATGCCAGTGCGGCCGTCGGGCGAGCCGTCATAGGTCTCGCCCTCACCGAGGCCACCGAGCAGGCGTCCGGTCGCGACCGGCACACCGGTGTTGTCGGCGCTCTCGTCGATCGGGGTGGCGAGGTCGTCGTGCAGCACGCCGTCGGGTCCGGGCTCGGACAGGTCGAACTCGCGCACGAAGACCTGGTGGGACGCGTGGGAGGTGTAGGTCTGGCTCTGGTCGACCCACGGGCTGTCGGTGTTGGCGGCGTCCTGGATGTCATCGGCGGACTCGTCGACGGGCGTCGCCGGGTTGTCGCCCACCACACCGTCGGGACCGGGCTGGTTGAGCGCCCGGGTGAGGACCATGAACTGCGGTCCATTGCCCAGCTCGTCGCCGGTGCCGGCCTTGCCGTCGGGGCCGAGCGTCCGCAACGGGTCGTCGGCCTTGAGCGGCACGAAGACGCTCGCACCGCCCTTGACCGTCTGGTCCACGCCGTGGTCGAAGAACTGGCCGAAGAACGTGAACAGTGAGTTGTAGGGGGGCGACAGGCCGACGTCGGTCGTCACGTTCGGGATGAACAGCGTCCCACCCTCGCCGACACATCCGTCCGGCGTCCCGTCAGGGTCTGCCGGCGAGGGGTCGCCCCCGGGCTGGCAGGGCACCACGCCCTCGTTGCCCTGGGTGCGCACCGGGTTGCCGGCGGCGGCCACCGCGGCCGGGTTCGCTGCGGACTGGTCCACGATCAGGTTGCTGACGGTGCGGGGCTGCGAGTCGTAGACCGACCCCTTCTTCTGGGCGTAGCTGCTCCCGGGCCGGGCTGGGCTGTCCGGGAAGAGCTCGTCGGCGGCCACCCCCTCGGCGTCACGGAACCGGGCCTGGGTGAGGCGGGGGAAGAGCTCGTCCGCGGCACCCCACCGGCCGCGGCCGGTGAAGAGGTTGTTGCACGACCCGTCGACCGTACGCAGTCCGAAGGTGGTGAGCCGGTCCGGGATCTGGTTGGGGCCGGAGCCCACCAGGGTGCCGCAAGGATTCGTCGGGGAGAGCGTGTTCGCGTGCCGCTCGGAGATCCGGATCTGACGGTAGATGAACGTCAGGTCCCCGGCGGTGACGGTGAAGCCGGCGCCGGTGGGGCCGGGGACGGCTGACGCCGGGCCTCCGGTCGGCATGACGGCCAGGGTGGCAGCCAGGACCGACAACACGGCCAGGCGCGTGAGGCGCCGATGACCTGGCGGCCGGATCGGTGCCGTCTGGCGACGGGAACGGATTCGTGCGGTGAAGCGTGCGGTGCTCTTCATGATGTCTCGCCTGTCGTACGGCGCGCCCCCTCCAGGCTCGCGAGTGGCGTCAGGGTGCTCCGGCGCCCCTTGGGACGCCCTTGGCGTCGGCCCCAGCGGTCGGCAAGGGCAGCCGGCCTAGCGTCGTGGCCCGCATGAAGCGCGCACCAGGGGGCGGGTAATGGAACTGACACGACGAGACGTCATGAAATTCTCGGTGCTGGGAGGGGCGGCCATGGCGCTGCCCCTGCAACGGGCCGTCGCCGAGCCGCTGGTGCTCGCGAACCGGATCGCCGAGAGCGCTCTGCCGGCGCCGTTCACCCTGCCGTTCCGGATCCCACCGGTGATGACTCCGGTGCGGTCCGACGCGACCACCGACTACTACCGGGTCGAGATGAGGCCGACGACGGTCGAGATGATCCCCGGGCTGCCCACGACGATGTGGGGGTACAACGGGTCGGTCCCGGGTCCCACCTTCCACGCGGAGCGCGGCCGCCAGGTCGTGGTGCGTCAGATCAACAACCTGCCCGCCGTTCACCCGCAGCTCAGGTACACGCCGTGGACCTCGGTCCACCTGCACGGGTCTGCCTCCCTGCCGGAGTACGACGGCTATGCCAGCGACATCACCAACCCCGGTTACTGGAAGGACTACCGCTACCCGAACTGGCAGCCGGCGCGCACCCTCTGGTACCACGACCACGGGCTCCACCACACTGCGCAGAACGTCTACATGGGTCTGGCCGGGCAGTACCAGATGCATGACCCGCTCGAGCGTTCCCTGCCGATTCCTCACGGTGAGTACGACGTGCCCCTCATCGTCTCGGACCTGATGTTCAACGCCGACGGCTCCCTGCTCTTCGACAGCAGCGACGAGAAGGGCCTCTACGGCGACGTCATCGGCGTCAACGGGGTGCCGTGGCCGGTGATGCGGGTCGCGCGTCGTAAGTACCGCTTCCGGATCCTCAACGCCTCGGTGTCCCGCTCCTACGCGTGGTATCTCGACAACGGCGCTCCCATGTGGATCGTCGCGACCGACGCCGGCCTGGTGCCTGCGCCGCAGCGAGTGACCGGCTTCCGGCACGGCGTGTCCGAGCGGTACGAGGTCGTCATCGATTTCGCCAAGTATCCCCGTGGGCACTCGGTTCGCGCTGCGCAACAAGTCACCCAAGAACAACGCGAACTACACCAACACCGACAAGGTGATGGCCTTCGAGGTCGTGGACACGCCCTTCTCCAAGGCCGACAACGCGATTCCGTCGGAGCTCTACCCCGGGCAGCCCACCATGGCACTCACCGAGAGCCAGTCGGTGCGGACCCGGACCTTCGACCTCGTCCGCGCCCACGGCCTGTGGACCATCAACGAGTTCACCTGGGACGACGTCGTCGCCAGCGGCTTCACCAAGGTGCTCGCCGACCCGCTGCGCGACGACGTCGAGATCTGGGAGGTGCGCAATCCCTCGGGCGGTTGGCACCACCCGTTCCACATCCACTTCATCGACTTCAAGGTGCTCAGTCGCAATGGGAAGCCGCCGCTGCCGCACGAGCGCGGCGCCAAGGACGTGGTGTTCGTGGGGGAGAACGAGTCGGTCCGGCTGCTCATCCGTTTCGACTCCGGGCGAGGGCCGCTACATGATGCACTGCCACAACCTCGTGCACGAAGACCACGACATGATGGGCCAGTTCGAGATCCGGAACCCGCTGATGGCGAGCCACGACGCGATGGGCGATCGTCCCCCACGCGTTGCCGGAATGGGACCTCTGACGTGACCACCGTGCTGCCTCGCGAGGAGCTCGGGTGGACGACGGGCGCCGCCGGCACCGCCGCCGGCTGCTGCGCGCTGGCGGGCACGATCCACCTGATGGTGGCCGTGCCGCACCTGGCGGAGGCCTGGTGGCTCGGGGTGGCCTTCGCTGGGCTCGGACTGGCCCAGCTGCTGCTGGCGGTGCTGGTGAGCCGACCCCAGCCGGTGCGGGTCCTGCTGGTCGCGGTCGGGGGGACCGCAGGCGTCATCGCTCTGTACGTCGCGAGCCGCACCACGGACCTGTGGTTCATGCCCGCTCACGGGGTCGGACACGAGATCGACCACCTGCCGGTGGCGGGCGGGATCGGCAACGGGATCCCCATCTACCCGGGTGACCGCATCGAGCCGGTCGGGCCGCTCGACCTGACCTGCCTCGGTGCCGAGCTGGTGCTCCTCGCCATCCTGCTGGCGTTCCTGCCGGCCCGGATTCGCGCCCGCATCGGGTCGGGGCTGACGGTGCTCACGCTGGTCGCCGTGACGACGTACGTCTGGCGCTGACCACCCCCGCACCAAGGGGGTGTCGCTATCCCATCTGGGGGAATCAGACCACTCGCCTCTGGGAGTGCCGCACTCCTGGCCGCGCTGGCACCCTGCTGTTCAGGTTGAGCGAACCCGGGGGGAACCATGAGTCTGATTCAACTGTTCGGACCGACGATGGTCCAGCACGGAGAGGCGCGCCTGCAAGGCGCCGGTTTCGGGGGGCGTCGACCACGACAGCTCCTCGAGCTGTTGGCACTCGAGCAGGCGCGGCCCCAGGGCCGCGACGAGCTGGCGGAAGCGATGTGGGAGGGGGCCCCGCCGATCGGTTACGTCGCCACGCTGCACGGGTACGTCTGCGTGCTACGCCGCGGGCTCGCCACCATCGGTGCGTCGGGTTCGCTGGTCACCGTCCCCAGCGGCTACCTGCTCGACCCGGACCGGGTCACGGTCGACCTGACGAACGGCTATCAAGCGCTGGAGCATCACGACCCCGCACACGTGCTCGAGGCCGTCGATCTCGCGGCGCACGGCCTGCTGACCGACGACCCGTACGCCGCGTGGGCACTGGAGGCCAGGCATGCCTGGGACGACGCGCTGGCGGTGGCGGCCACGGCCGCCGCCGGGTCCGCACTGCGGAGTGGGGAGCGGTTGACCGCGATCCGTCTCGCGCGTGTCGCGTTGGACCGATCGCCCTATTCCGAAGAGTCCCTGCGGGTGCTGATGCAGGCCCTGGCCAGGGGCGGACAGGTCCCGCAGGCACTGAAGGCCTTCCAGGACGCCCGCCACCGCCTGATCACCGACCTGGGGGTGGGCCCCCAGCCTGAGACCGAGCGGGTCTACCTGGACCTGCTTCGTTCTCGTCCGGTGTCCGACGAGGACGAGGTCCCGGTGCTGGTGCGGCTGCTGCGCGACGCCCTGCGCCACGGTGCCACCGACGTCGCTCCGGCCGATCGTGCCGACTGGAGCGACGTCGGCCACCGGTTGCTCGGCCAGTGCAGCTGACGGCTCCCTGCAGCGTAGGCGGCGAGCGCTGTGGCGGCCCGCCGGAGTCTGCGACACACGCAGGTCGTGGCACAGGCCACCGCCCGCGTCGTGCTGGCAGCGGCTCAGGGCACGACACGGACGGCGGGGCCGAGGAGTACCTGACCGTGGGTCAGGACCCATAACCGGGAGTGAGACGGCGGTGGACAGGGGGAGCCCAGCCGCCGCCTCACCCCGGAGGTGACCTACCGCCGGGTGCGGAAGGTCACCCGCGTGGTGTCGAGCGGATTCCCGAACGCGTCCCGGAGTCCCGGGCCAGTGCCCCCGCGCAGGATGAGCCGGTAGCGGGTGTTGCCGTCCAGACGCGCGTTCGGGTTGATCACCAGCCGAGTGCCGGCGGCCCTCCGCGTGAGCTGAACAGCCACGACCTGCCTTGTCGCCAGGTTCCGCAGCACCACGGCGTTCCGGTTGACCCCGACAACGCGTTCGCTGAAGAAGATCACCTGGTTGGCGTTGCGCCTGACTCCGGCCGCACCGCGGTCGGGCCTGGTGTTGACGACCGTAGGCATCGTGGTGTCGGCCTCGGTCACGAAGTCGACCGTGGTGGTGGGCACCCGGACCCCGTTGAGGTCACGGATTCCGTTGTCACCTGTACCGAGGAAGGTGAGCGTGAACGACGTTGCCGGCGGCAGAGCGGCGTTCGGGATGACCGAGACCGTCCTCGTCTCCGGATCGAAGGCCACCTGACGGTCCACCAGGGCACCGGTCGCGTTGTTGACCAGTCGCACCGCAGCCTGGAAGTCCGGGCTGGTCACCGGTGTGTTGAAGGTCCCGCTCAGTCCCGACGTCCGTGACACACCGACCGCGTTGTTGGCTGGTGCACTGGACTGCAGCAGTGGTGCCGGCGGGTCGACGGGCGGGTCGACGGGCGGGTCGACGGGCGGGTCGACGGGCGGGTCGACGGGCGGGTCGACGGGCGGGTCGACAGGCGGGTCGACGGGCGGGTCGACAGGCGGGTCGACGGGCGGTGCCGACGGCGTGACCGAGTTCGACGCCGCGGACGGTGCGCTCTCACCCGCCCCGTTCACGGCGATCACCCGGAAGGTGTACGCCGTCCCGTTGGTCAGCCCCGCGATCACGGCCTCCGTGACCGTGGTCACGACGCCGGTCTCGGTGCGCTCCAGGACGCCATCGGCGATCACCTGGATCCGGAACTCGGTGAGCGGCAGAGCCCCGTCGTCCGGTCCCGCGGTGAAGGTCACCGTGGCGGTGCCGTCACCAGCAGTGGCGCTCCCGATCACCGGTGCACTGGGCACGGCCTGCTGGACGGTCTCGTCGGCGAAGCGGAGCTCCTCGACGTTGCGGACCAGGTCGGTCCCGTCCGTGCCCACGGTGTCGATCACCGTCGTCCAGTCGCCGTCCGTGGTGACGACGTAGTCGTCGATCGGACCGGTGAACACGGCCACGTCCAGGTCCCCGGGCTGGCCGGCGGACAGGATCTCACGGACGATCACGATGTTGCCGGGATCGACCGTGCCGGCGAAGACCGCCTGCTGGAGCGTCGTGGTGCTCCCGGTGAGGTACGGCGCCCGCATGCTGTTCGCGGAGCCGATCTCGGTGGCGGGGTCGTCGGGGTTGGTCCTGATGCTGAGCCTGGCGTTGAGCCAGACGTCACCGTCGAGGATGTCGTCGCCGCCGCGTCCCTCCAACACGTCGCTACCTTCACCGCCGACGATGATGTTTCCACCGTTGAACGACGTCGTGCCGTCCGGCAGCATCTCGGCGAGCCCGACGATCCGATCGATCCCTTCCTGGATCAGCTGGTGATCGGTGTCGAGGTCGGCGGCCGTCCGGTCGTCGCCCCGCAGGATGTCGTCGAACTTCCAGCCCGAGAGCCCCTCGACCAGGTCGAACCGGTCGCGGTTGGTCTCGACCGACGGGGGCAGCAGCCCCGTGAAGTCCATGTCCGAGTCGGCGGGCAGCGGGTCATCCTTGTGGGTGACCCAGTCGAAGCCCAGCATGCCTTCACTGCGCTGGATGCCGGGGCCGGCCATCATGATGTCGTCGCCACCCTCGGCGTCGTAGTCCTGCTCGCCCCCGTCGCCGTTCAGGACGTCGTGACCGGGCTCGTTGGGGTCGTCCTGGAACGGGGCGCCGTTGTCGCCCTGCAGCAGGCTGAACGGACCCTTGCCGTCCTCGATCCAGTCGTCACCGTCGTCGCCGAAGACCGTGTCCTCGCCGTCGCCGGCGAAGATGAAGTCGTCTCCGGGCCCGGCGAACGTCTCGGTGGAGTCGTTGCCGCCGACGATGAAGTCCTTGCCTCGGCCACCCTGGTTCAGGTCACCGCCGAAGCCCTGACCGGAGGAGATGGCGTCGTCGCCGTCGCCGCCCTTGATGGTGTCGTCGCCGGCCAGGTCGACGATGATGTCGTCGCCGAGGCCACCGACCAGGCTGTCGTTGCCGTCGCCGCCCTGCATCCAGTCGTCGCCGTCGTTGCCGCGGATGGTGTCGTCGCCCTCGCTCGACCAGATCCGATCGGGACCCGCCGTGGCGTTGAAGACCACGTGCTCGCCTCCACCGAACCGGATCGTGCCGTCGGGCATCCGCGCCAGCATCTCATTCTCGTTCCACTCGGTCAGCGGGTCGTCGATGATCGCCCCGCTGGTCCCGAGGTTGGCGACCTCGAAGACGAAGTCGGACCGTGAGAACGCGTCAGCCGGAAGGCTGCTCGTGTCCGTGTTGCGCATGACGAGCTCGGCGAAGGAGTTGCCCTCCAGCTGGGTGAGCATGTTCAGCCCCGCGGTCCGGGACAGGTAGTAGAACCGGTCACCGTCCTGCAGATCCTCCATCTGCGTCTCGAACACGTAGTTGAGGGTCGCGCCCAGCATGCCGCCGAAGACCATCGGCTTCTCGGCCAGACCACCGACCCAGAGGTCGATGTCGTCGACTCCGGTGATGGTCACACCGTTCTCGTTCGCCCACACCCCCTGGCTGTTGACGAAGTTGTAGGCGTCTTGCACCGACTCGGCCAGGGCGATCTCCTCGTCGGTCACCGGGGTCTCCGGCGCCGTCGTGCCGGCCAGGTCAAGCAGGGCCTGTGCTGCGTCACGTTTGGCGGTCGTGGAGACGGCCCCCACGATGTCGTCGTGGGTCCCGTAGGCGCCGATCAGGTTCGCCAGCGTCTCGGGGTTGCGCAGACTGTAGGAGAGATCGGCCCAGCTGTCGTAGGGCGTCAGGGCCGAGTTGGCGGACTCGTCGTAGAAGGCGCGTCGTGCCTCGTTGAGGCGGGGAATCCCCGCGTCCCTGCTGCGTGCCATGTTGATCGTGGCAAGGTCCAGGGGAAGCCCCAGCAGGTTGTTGCGCAACGCCTCGATGACGAACTCGTCGATCTGGCTGCCCACCTGCCGGGTCATGCCTCGCACCACGCTGCCGGCGGCCTGGTCTGGGGTCAGCTCTCCGGCGGAGCCACCATTGGTGAACTCTGGCGGGTTGAGGAACGCCTCGATCAGTCCGATGTCGTTCACCGACCCGTCCGCGTTGCGGCGGGCCACCGTCTCGGTCAGCATCGAGTGCCCGAACCGGTAGACCGCGTGCGCGAACTCCGCCTTGATCGCCGGGTCGATCGTCGACCGGTAGCCGGTGCCCCCTTCACCGAAGAGGTTGACCATCGGCTGGATCTTGCGCGCGAACTCCTCGAACACGAGGTGCTGGTACTCCATCTCGGTGACGAACCGCGCGGCCTGGAAGAGGCGCTGCCCGTAGTCCCAGCCGGAGGGGCCGGACGTGCTGTGCCAGGCGTCGATGTTCTCCGGGAGCTCGGTGGTCGAGATGATGTCGTCGATGTCCGCCACGAGCCGGTTGTGCTCGGAGTGGAAGATGTGGTGCACCGTGGTGAGGCCGATGTTCTCGTTGGCGCGGCCGTCACCGGCGACGAAGTGGGCGGCGAGCATCTCGTCGTCGTAGGTCGCCCGGTTGTTGTCGTCCGCCGTGGAGTCGGTGTCGGCATCCGGCTCGAGATCGACGATGGGTCCGGGCCCGTCCGAGGGGTCCACGTCGCCAGTCGGCACCGCGTGGTGGGCGATGTCGTCCAGGAAGCCATGGCCGGTGCGCACCACGTTCGCGGGCAGCGCGGTCCCTGCGGGATCGGTGGCTACCTCGCCGTCGGTCGTCACGATCTGCGGACGGCCCTCCGGGCTGAGCTCGAGGTTTCCGTACGGGTCGGTCGCCAGCAGCGGCACGTTGGTGACGTCGGTGTCGGTGAGGATGATCCCCAGCTTGGAGAGCGCCTCGTCCTTGAGGTCGCCCCAGGTGCCCATCCCTTCGCCGCCGGCGCCGTTGAGCAACCGGCCGGTGTCGACGGGTGTGTCCGTGTCGTCGGCACCCTCGTCGACGTCCGTCGTGGCCGGGTCGTCACCGCGCACCCCGTCCGGACCCGGGTCCAGCACGTACTCGCGCAGGAACACCTGGTGTGAGGGGTGGGAGGTGTAGGTCTGGTTCTGGTCGACGAACGGCGTCGTCGTGTTCGTGTGCTCCTGGACGTCGTCGCCGGTCCCGAGGACCCCGTCGGCTCCGGGCTGGTTGGTGGCGCGCGTGAGCACCATGAAGTTCGTGGGGCTCCCCGCCGAGTACAAGGGGTCCCCGGGCAGCAGCGGCATGTAGACCGTGCCGCCGCCCTTGGTGACCAGGTCGAGGCCGTGGTCGAAGAACTGGCCGAACAGCGTGAACATCGAGTTGAAGGGTGCCGAGAGCCCCACGTCCGGTGCGACGTTCTCGATCGGCAGCGTGCCGGTCTCGTCGGCGACCGCACCGTCGCCCGCAGCCGCGACGGCGGCCGGGTTGGCCGCTGTCTGGTCCACCACCAGGTTGCTCACGGTGCGGGGCTGCGTGTCTACGACGGTGCCGCTCTTCTGGGCATAGGAGGTCTGCACGGGGCCCGAGGGTCCGGGGCCGTCAGGGTCAGCCAGGTCCGCGTCCCGGAAGCGGGGTGGGACCAGCCTCGGGAAGAGCGTGTCTGCCGCCCCGAACGTCTCCTGTCCTGGGATCAGGTTGTTGCAGGTTCCGTCCACCGTGCGCAAGCCCCACGGAAGGTCGGCTCCCTGCTGGTTGCCGTTGGGGATCTGGTCGACAGCGGTGCCGAGCAGCGTGCCGCACGGATTCCCCGGCGTCCGGGTGGAGGCGTGCCGCTCGGCGATGTCGATCTGCCGCTTGATGAACCTGATGTCGGACCGGTTCAGGTTGAAGCCCTGCCCGACGGGGGCCGCCGCTTCCGCGGTGCTCAGGACCACCGTCGGAGCCACCAGTGGTGCGCCCGCCAGGGCCACGGCCACGGCCAACAACGACCGTCGTCGTCGACTCCTGCCGTTGTCCCTCTCCTGCTTGCTCGCTGCCATGTCCATGACGATCTCCCCTCCTGCCGGGTCCACGACGGACCCGGGCCAGTGACCTCAAGATCGGCACGTGCGCTTGCGGAAACCTTGCGCGATCCGCGATGGGTAGCGGGTGGGGCAGACCACCTCCGGACCTTGAGGAATCGACAAGGTTTCCGGCCCAGCGTCCCGTCGACTCGCGGGTGTCGTCTCGGGCTGGCCGGAGTGATTGCGGGCCACCGAGGGATTCCCGGTCTGGACGTATGCCTCGAAAGGTGTCCGCAACCGGGTCGACGGTGGTACTTTTCAGCCTTCCATGCGGGCCTCCCTCGACTGCGTGACAATGTCTCAGTGAGGGGGTAGGCCATGGGTGATGAAGCTGGACCGGCGCCGAGACGCGTCGTCATCGTCGACGACCACCACACCTTTTCCGAGCTGCTCACCTTGGGGCTCACGGCTCACTCGACGCTCACGTGCGTCGGGACGGCCGATGACGTCGCGAGCGCACTGCAGGTTGTCGCGCGCGAGCAACCGGACGTGGTGGTCATGGACGTCCGGCTCGGCCGGGAGAGTGGTGTCACGGCGACGGCCGCCATCACCGAGCGCTGGCCGGACATCGCCGTGGTGGTTCTCACGGCGTACCCGACTCGGCAGCTGATGGCGGATGTCATCCGCGCCGGCGCCAGCGCCATGCTTCCCAAGGACGGGGCCCTCGAGGAGCTCTTCGACGCCGTGATGCGAGCCCAGCCGCGACTGTTCACGGTCCCCCCCAGGCTGATGGAGATCATGATGAAGGACCAGGCAGGTCCTCCGTCGCCGCTCACTCCCCGAGAGCACGCCGTACTGCAGCTGCTCGCCGCCGGTCGTGACGCCAGGTCCATCAGCAAGGAGCTGGACATCTCCCTGAGCACCTGCCGCAGCTACGTGAAGTCGCTGCTGGCCAAGCTCGGCGCGCACTCCCAGCTCGAGGCGGTCGTGATCGCGCACGATCGTGGCCTCGTGGGCCCACAGTCGCCGGGGTGATGGTGCGGTGCCGCTCCAGGATCGCCGTGACGAAGCGCTGGTCAGGCGTGCGTACCTGAACTTCGCCGTCCTGAGTGCCGGGCTCTTCGGCCTGGTGGTGGTCGCCGTCTTCGTCCTCGCCGAGGTCCAGTCCGACCGCGCGGCTGGAAGTGACGCCATGACGCGGGGGGACGTGATGGCGAACGCCGTGGCAGCGGGGTTCGAGGAGCTCGATGGTCGCGGGCCCGACGAGGAGTTCACCCAGTCCCTCGAGCCGGTCGCGGCACACGCCGGGGTACGGGCCGTGCTCGTGTGGGACCGGGCGGGGACCGTGGTGTGGTCCTCGAGGTCGAGCCTGATCGGGCAGACGTTCGCGATGGACCCCCAGGTGGCCGACGTGTTCGAGCGCGTGGGGGCGCCGTTGGTCACGAACCCGGGAGAGCGGCTGGAGAGTGTCCGGGTTCCCGGCCTCCTGGGTGACGAGGTGGATGTCCACAATGCCATCGAGGACGGGTCGGGGACGCCATTGGCCGTGGAGTCCTTCGTCGATACCGCGACCTTGGTCAGCAGCACAGCGGAGACGGTGCGTTTCATGTTGCCTCTGGTCGGCGGGGCGTTGGCGCTGCTCGAGGGTCTGGCCCTGCTCGCCGGGGCAAAGCTGGCTCGGCGCGTGCAGGCCAGTCGCCGCGAGCGGATCCGGCTGCTCACGAACTCCCTCGCGGCCGTCGATCACGAGCGCCGCAGGCTTGCCGCCGACCTCCATGACGGCATCATCCAGAACCTCGCCGGGATGAGGTACGCGCTCCGTGGGGTGATCCACGAGATCGGCACCGACATCCCGGAAGCTCCGCGGGCCAACCTGCGCCTGGTGAGCGCCGCGCTCGAGCAGGAGCTCACTGCTCTGCGGGGGACGCTGGGAGAACTGCTCGCGGTCGAGCACCTGGAGCTTCCGTTGCCGCAGACACTCAACAGCCTGCTCCCGCGCCTCGTCCCGCCGTCGATCACCTGGTCCGTCGAGGTGGACCCCTCGCTGGATGTCGTCGACGCCAGAACCGTCGAGCTGGTGCAACGCGTGACGCAGGAGGGCGTCCGCAACGCGGTCCGGCACGCACACCCCCGGTCGGTGAGCGTGCGGGTACATGCCGTGGACGATGGCCCGGGGTCACGGGTGAGGGTCGAGGTCGAGGACGACGGCAAGGGTGTCGACCGCGACCTGTTGGACAAGACCAAGGATGAGCCCGCGACCGCCAACGGGGTCCACGTCGGCGTTCGGCTGCTGCGCGATCTCGTCCACGATCTCGACGGAGTGCTGGACCTGACCTCGCTTCCCGGCGGGGGAAGCCGGCTGACTGCCGAGTGGATGAGGCCCGACGTGGACCTCCTTCGGCTCGACGAGGGCACCCAGACGTAACGCACCAGACTCGTCAGATCACCTTGTGAAAACCCGGTGGTGGACAAGACCCCCCTCAAGATTGGGGGGCAGTAGTCCCGTCCATGGGGGATGCCCATCCGGCGTCGGTGCCACACGATCAATGCGGCGCACCGGCCGTTTGAGGGCCGGAGGGCATGCTTCAGGGGGGGAAACGACATGTATCAACTTCGACTGTGGGGAATCACCCGAATCACGGGGGACCACGGCACGGACAGCGACTTCGGCGGCATCAAACCGCGGCAGCTTCTCGAGATGTTGGCGGTCCAGCAGGACCAGCCGTGCAGCAAGGACGTGCTCGCCGACGCGTTGTGGGAGGGCCGGCCGCCGTCGTCGTACGCCGCCACCCTCGAGAGCCACATCTCGGTCGTGAGGCGTCACCTGGTCAGGGCAGGGGTGTCCAGGACCGCGCTGCGCACGGTCAACAACGGTTACGTGTTGACCCAGGAGGTGGAGGTGGACCTGGCCGACACCCGGAGGGCCCTCACCAAGGCATTGACGGTGTCGCCCGAGACCGCGTTTCCGGCGGTCGAGGCGATCGCACCGTGGCGGCTACGTGACCTGCTCGCGAGCAGCCCGTACGCGAGCTTCGCCATCGAGGTTCGGGAGGAGATGCGCCGGCTGCTCGCGTCGGCCCTGCGCCACGCCTCAGAGGGCGCCCTGGCCGCGGGTGCCACGGACCGGGCGCTGCTCCTGGCGCGGCGCGCCCAGGCCGAGGACCCCGTGAGCGACGCCACCCAGCAGGTCGTCCTGCGAGCGCTGATGGCGCTGGATGCCCGGTGCGAAGGCCTGCGGGACTACGCAGACTTCCGTCGAAGGGTGCGCGAGGAGATGGGAGTCGAGCCGAGCGGAACCACGCAGCGGCTCTATCTCGACCTGTTGGCCCGGAGCGTGAGTGACGACGTCCCGCGACAGCGCCTCGAGCGGTCGCTGCTGCTGCGCCTGCTGGGGCAGATCCCGGAGGACCTGAGCGCAGTCCGTGCGGCGAGGGCCACGGCACCACTGCTCACCCGCACCGCCGGCTGAGCCGCCTGGCCACCGCCGGGGCGGGGTCAGGCGGCGAGGTCGGGGTCGCCGAGTCGGCGCAGGCGCTGCAGCGCTTCGCGCTCGAGCTGACGGACCCGCTCCGCGGAGATCCCGTGCTTCACCCCGATGTCGGCGAGCTTGTGCTGGCGACCGTCCACCAGGCCGTAGCGCGACCGGATGATGTCGGCCGACCGCTCGTCGAGCTGACCCACCAGGACGTTGAGCCGTTCGCGGGACTCGGTGTCCAGCACGGTCAGGTCGGGGCCGGGGGCGCTCTCCTTGGCGATCAGGTCGCCGAGCGAGGTGTCGCCGTCCTCGTCGACCGGGGTGTCGAGGCTGACGTGCTCACGTCCCCATGACAGCAGGTCGAGGACCCGGTCGATGTCCATGCCGAGCTCGGCGGCGATCTCCCGCGGGTCAGGGTCGCGGCCGAGCTGGCGCTCGAGCGTACGGCGGGCGCCGCCGACCTGGTTGAGCTCCTCGACCACGTGGACCGGGAGCCGCACCACGCGCGCCTGCTGGGCGATGCCGCGGGTGATGGCCTGGCGGACCCACCAGGTCGCATAGGTGGAGAACTTGTAGCCCTTCGCGTAGTCGAACTTCTCGACCGCGCGGATCAGACCGGTGTTGCCCTCCTGGATCAGGTCGAGCATCGGCATCTGCGCCCGGCCGTACTTGCGGGCGATCGAGACGACCAGTCGCAGGTTGGCGTTGATGAAGGTGTCGATGGCTCGCTGGCCCTCCTCGGCCACCCACTCGAGCTCTTCGCGGGAGGCGCGCAGCGGGGCTCCGCCCTTGGCCCGGGCGATCCGCCCGGTGTCGAGCAGGTGCTGCGCCATCAGGCCGGCCTCGATGGTCTTGGCGAGCTCGACCTCGGTGGCGGCGTCGAGCAGCGGGTTGCGCGCGATCTCGTCCAGGTAGAGCCCGACGCTGTCGCGGCCCTCGATCTCGCGGGTCCCGGCTGATGCGGTGCGTGTCGCCATGATGCCGCCTCTTTCCCTCGTTACCTCGTCAACGGATCCGTGACTCCCGTGATTCCCGATATGGGAGGTCTGGAGTTCGGAGCCCTTGACCAAAACGACGGGTGAGAAGGCCGAGAAGTTGCCAACTGCGACAACTTTCAGGGAGTTCTCAGGGACTACGTACCCGGAGCGGCCAGTCCCATGCGGTCGAGGATCCACGCGAGCGTGAAGGCCCGGTCCTTCCAGGACTTGTAACGACCCGAGACGCCACCGTGGCCCGCGGACATCTCGGTCCTGAGCAGGTGGTCGCCGTCGCCGGTCGCCGTCGCCCGGAGCCGGGCCACCCACTTGGCCGCCTCGACATACATCACCCGGGTGTCGTGGAGCGACACCTCGGCCAGGATCGGTGGGTAGTCGACCGCGGCCACGTTGTCGTACGGCGCGTAGGACGCGATGTAGTCGTAGGTCTCCGGATCGGCCTCGGGGTTGCCCCATTCGTCGTACTCCATGACCGTCAGCGGCAGGCTCGCGTCGAGCATCGTGGTCAGGTTGTCGACGAAGGGAACCCCCGCCACGACCCCCGCGAACGTCTCCGGGGCGAGGTTCACGACCGCGCCCATGAGCAGTCCGCCGGCGCTCCCGCCCTCGGCGACGAGCACCTCGGGAGACGTCAGTCCCTCCTCGACCAGGTGGCGCGCGCAGGCGATGAAGTCGGTGAACGACGAACGCTTCTTCAGCATCTTGCCCTCGTCGTACCAGCGACGTCCCATCTCGCCACCGCCCCGCACGTGGGCGATCGCGAATCCGGCGCCGCGGTCGAGCAGCGAGAGCCGGGCGATCGAGAAGTAGGGGTCCATCGACATCTCGTAGGCGCCGTACCCGTAGAGCAGCACCGGGATCGGTCCGTCGGCGGTGGCGCCGCGGCGGCTCACGAAGGAGATCGGGATCGGTTCCCCGTCCTCGGCGGTGGCCCAGAGCCGGCGCTCCTCGTAGTCGGCCGGGTCGTACCCGCCCAGCACCGGTGTCTGGCGCAGCAGGCGGAGGTCGCGGGTGGCGACCTCGTAGTCGTAGATCGAGGCCGGCACCGACATGGAGGTGTAGCCGAGCCGGACGACGGGGGCGTGGAAGTCCGGGTTGCCGGAGGATCCGACGGTGTAGATCTCCTGGTCGAACTCGACGAGGTGGTCGTCCTTGATCCCGCTCTCGTCGAGGGTGAGGATCCGCAGCTGGGTGAGTCCCTCGCTGCGCTGGTGGACCACGAGATGGCCCGCGAAGGCGTCGACGTCCTCGAGCCGGACGGCGGCGTCGTGGGGGAGCAGGGCGGTCCAGTCCTCGGCCGGCGTGGGCGCGACCGGGGCGGTGCCGAGCTCGAAGTCGGGGCCGGTGTGGTTGTGCAGCACCAGCAGCACGTCCCGGCCGCCGAGCACGCCGTGCTCCACGCCGTACTCCAGTCCCTCGCGACGCTCCGCGAAGACCCAGAAGCCGTCGTCTGGGTGCAAGGTGTCGAGCAGCCGTACCTCGGTCGTGGTCTTGGAGCCGGACACGATCTGCATGAAGCGGTCGGTGCGGGTGCGACCCACCCCGGTCCAGAACCGGGCATCGGTCTCGTGGTGGACCAGCTCGTCGTCGGCCTGTGCGGTGCCGAGGCGGTGCTGCCACACCTTGTCCGGACGCCACGTCTCGTCGACGGTGGCGTAGAAGAACGAGGCGCTGTCGGGGTGCCAGGTGGCGCCGCCCAGGACTCCGGTGATCTCGTCACCGGTCAGCTCGCCGGTGCGCAGGTCCAGGACCCGGATCGTGTAGCGCTCGTCGCCGGTGGTGTCGGTCGCGTAGGCCAGCAGGTGGGTGTCGGGGCTGACGGTCGAGCCGCCGAGCGAGAAGAACTCGCTGTCGCCGGCCAGCTGATCGAGGTCGAGCAGCACCTGTTCGCCGGGGAGCGCCGGCTGGTCGGGCGCGCAGTCCTGGTCCGGCGTGGGCGGGGTCCAGTCGGCTGGGTCGGCCACGGGAACCCGGCAGCTGGCGCCGTACTCGCGGCCCTCGAAGGAGCGGCCGTAGTACCAGTAGCCACGGCTGCGGCTGGGCACCGACAGGTCGGTCTCGAGGGTGCGGGCCTTGATCTCGGAGAAGATCGCCTCGCGCAGGTCGGCGAGATGGGCGGTGACAGCCTGGGTGTGCTCGTTCTCGGCGGTGAGGTGGGCGAGGACCTCCGGATCGTCCTTGTCGCGCAGCCAGTCGTACTCGTCGACGCGGGTGCGGCCGTGGTGGGTGGAGGTGACCGGCCGACGGTCGGCGACGGGTGGGCTGAAGGCGGACTGCGACATGCTCGCCAATCTAGAGTGCGACGGGTGAGACACCTCAGCCAGGAGCATGTGACCGACCCGGCCGATCCACTCGTGGCCGAGCTGGTCGAGCGTCAGTGGCAGTGGCGGATCCGGTTCCGGTACGCCGACGAGGAGGCCGGCCGGGCCGCGGCCACCGCCCTCGTGATGGATCTGTTGCCCGACTCGAGGCTGGTCCGCACGCCGGTCGGGTTCATCTGGCTCGGCCCCGACGGTGAGCACACGCCGGTCTACGACGTCGGTGCCGACCACGTCGGGGACGTGCCGGCGCTGCGTGATCTCGCCGCGGGACTGGCCGGCGGACCGCTCGGACCGAGCGTCATCCCGGGCGAGCCGAGCCGGGAGGCGTTCGTCGCTGGCGAGCCGTTCCGGCTGATGGCGACCAACATGCGGCTGGACGTGACGGCGCCGTTGCGGGGTGAGGAGTTGGCGGCACGGGCGACCGTGGTGCCGATGACGCAGGACGAGCTGGCCGCGTACCGGACCGGCGCGGTGGCGACGTACGCCCGGTCCCGTGAGGAGGCGGGGGAGTCGGCCGCGCTGGCGCGCGCGACGTCCGAGGAGTCGTTCAGCGAGATGCTGCCCGACGGCCGCCCGGCCCCGGGTCAGCACCTGTTCAGCGTGCGCGAGGACGGCGTGCCGGCCGGCGTCCTGTGGGTGTGCGAGCGCTGGCCGGCCCAGGCCTTCGTCTACGACGTGGAGGTTGACGAGCCGTTCCGTGGGCGTGGTCTCGGCGCGGCGGCGATGGTCCACGCGGCGCTGTGGACCCGTCAGCGCGGCATGGCCTGGCTCGGCCTGAATGTCTTCGGGCCCAACCTCCACGCCAGGTCCCTCTACGAGCGTCTCGGCTACCTGGTCGAGGAGGAGCACTTCGTCCACAGGGCGACCTGAATCCTGTGGAGGAGTCGGGGCGATCTGTGCACTCGGGTCCGGCTTCTGTGGACATACCTGTGGGACTGGAGGAATGTTCGCGCAACCCCTTGCGCGGTGGGTCCCCGGCCCCGTAGAACTCTCCCTACCAACCCGCCGGAGACGGTGAGCTGGGGATCGAATCGGAACAAGATCCAGACGGCGAGCTTGCTCGCCGCGTCGGCCCGGTGACGGGGGCGGCGGGGTCTGACAGCTGGTTCGGTGGACCGGGCGTCACGCAGCCGGTCAAAGCCGAGGGGCCCCTGATGCTCATACCATCGAGGGCCCCTCACCCTTTCTGCGTCACCGTCACTCCTGCTCGGGAGAGCGCCAGGCGCTGAGCTCGGGGCAATCGGTCGGGTAGGAGCGCACCGGACCCGGCGCGGTCTCCGCGGTCTCGAAGCGGACCGTGACCACGCCACGGCCCGATCCCCACACCCAGCCGCGCCCCATCTCCTCGTGGACCACGTCCATGCCCGGCGCCCACACCGAGCGCCGGAGGCTGGGCGGCTCGACGGTGGGCACCGGCTCCTCGTCCTCGGGATCCGGGCCGAACAGGTCTTCCTGGATCCAGTCGGCCAGACCGGAGACTCCGACGCCCAGGAGGCGTACGCCGCCGGAGGTGTCGAGCTCGGTGATCAGGCCGCGGGCCAGCCGGGCGATGGTGCCGGCGTGGTCGGTGGGGGACGGCAGGGTGCTCGACCGGTTGAGCGTGGTGAAGTCGTGCAGCCGCACCTTGATCGTCACCGTGCGGCCCGACAGCCCGCTCGTGCGCAGGCGCTCTGCGACCTGCCCGGCCTGGCGCGTCAGCAGCCCCTCCATCAGCTTCCGGTCGGTGAGATCGGTGTCGTAGGTGCCCTCGACCGAGACCGACTTGGTCTCCCGCTCGGGCTCGACCGCCCGGTCGTCCTGCGCCCGCGCGAGGGCATGGAGGCTCGCCCCGTGGGACCGGCCCAGCAACCGGACCAGCTCCTCCTGGCTGACCGTCTCCAGGTCGGCCACGGTGTGGATGCCGGCGCGACGCAGCCGCTCCGCGGTGGCCGGGCCGACACCGGGGATGACCGTGACGTGCATCGGTCGCAGCAGCTCCACCTCACCCCCGGGCGGGACGAGGACCAGACCGTCGGGCTTGTCCAGCTCGCTGGCCACCTTGGCGATGAACTTGGAGGTCCCGATCCCGACGGAGGCGGTCAGGCCGCCGGTGACGCCCGCGACCCGGCTGCGCAGGTCCTCGGCGAAGTCGCGCACGGTGTCCGGCTCGAGGTCGGGGAGGTCGGCGGCGGCCAGGTCCACGAACGCCTCGTCCAGCGAGAGCGGCTCGACGAGGGGCGAGACGCTGCGCAACAGCTCCATGACCCCCCGGCTGGCGTCCCGGTAGGCCGGGAACCGGCCGGTCAGGAAGGCCGCGTGCGGGCACCGGGCGCGTGCCTCACGTGTCGACATGGCCGAGCGCACGCCGTACTTGCGGGCTTCGTACGACGCCGTCGCCACCACGCCGCGCCCGCCGACGCCACCGACCACGACCGGTTTGCCGCGCAGCGAGGGCTTGTCGCGCTGCTCGACCGCCGCGAAGAACGCGTCGAGGTCGATGTGGAGCACCGAGGCGTGCGGCCGCATCCCCGGGCTCATGACAGGCAACCTACTCGGGGCCGCTGACCGTCCACAGATCGCCGTGGCCGCCGGTTCTCCACAGCGGGGCCGCGGCCGGGCCGGTCCTGTCGGCTGCCGGCGGAAGGGTCCACGGCATGACCGATCCCACCACTCTGACCGCCCGCACCCCCGAGGACCTGCTCGCGGTGGTGCGGGTCGTGCTCGGCTTCGAGCCGGCCGACTCCATCGTGATGCTCACCCTCGGCGCCCGTCACTCCTGCCACGCGCGGGTGGACCTGCCCGTCGACCCGCGCGACCTGGCGCAGGTCTGCGACCTGCTGCTGCGACCCGCGGCGGGACATGGCGCGGCCGCGGTCGTGTTCGTCCTCTTCAGCGACGACGACCGGCGTTGCCGACGCACCGCGGGAGCGCTGCGTCGGCGCTTCGACGGTGCTGGTGTCAGGGTCGTCGACGCGCTGCGGGTCGACGATGGCCGGTGGCACCCGCTGCTCGGCCCGCCACGCGGAAGCGGGGCGGGTGTGCCCTACGACGTGTCCGCCCATCCCTTCGTGGCCGCCGCGGTGCTCGCCGGCCGGGTCCTGCACGGCTCACGAGAGGCGCTGGCCGCGACCCTGGACCGCAGTGCCGACGACGTCGCCGCGGTCGAGGGTGCCCTGCCCCAGCCGGAGGCGTCGGGTCCGTGGGTGGCCCGCACGGTGGCCAGGCACGCCGAGGAGTCCACCTGCCCGTCAGACCAGGAGGCTGCGCGGCTGTTGCTGGGGATCGCCGATCCGCAGGTCCGGGACGCGGCCTGGGCCGGGATCTCACGGACCCAGGCGCGTCGTCACGTCGAGCTCTGGTCGGGTCTGGTGCGGCGCTGTCCCGTCGACCTGTTGCCCCATGCGGCCGGCGTGCTGGGGTTCGCGGCCTGGTTGGCGGGCGACGGAGCGCTCGCCTGGTGCGCCGTCGACCGGGGCCGGGAGGTCGATCCCGATCACACCCTGGTGAGCCTCGTGGCCGACCTGCTCGAGGGCGCCGTGCCGCCGTCGGAGTGGGAGGGTCGGCGGTCCCGGCTCGGGTCCGCATCCTGAGGGGGCTCGCCCGGCGGACGTTTCCTCCCTAGGGTCGGGGCATGGGTGACGACGTACATGGGTGACGAAGTAGCAGCTCAGGAGTTCTCCCGTGCCGACCGGACCCGGCACCGGGAGAAGGTCCGTCGCTGCCTCGACGTCTTCGCACGGATGCTGCGTGAGGCGAGGTTCGACACCGACGATCCGATGACCGGTCTCGAGGTGGAGCTCAACCTCGTCGACGACCGTGGCGACCCCGCCCTGAAGAACACCGAGGCGCTCGCGGCGATCGCCGATCCGGAGTTCGTCACCGAGCTCGGCCAGTTCAACATCGAGATCAACGTGCCACCGGCCCTCCTCCGGGAGGGTGGGCTCTCGACCTTCGAGAACACGCTGCGCGACAGCCTCAACAGGGCCGAGGCGAAGTCGGCCGAGGTCGGCGCCCACATGGTCATGATCGGCATCCTCCCGACGCTGGCAGAGGGGCACCTCGCGCTCGACAGCATCACGCCCAACCCGCGCTACCGGTTGCTGAGCGAGCAGATCATGGCGGCCCGGGGCGAGGACATCTCGATCGCCATCACCGGCCCCGAGCGGCTGGTCACCTCGGCCGACTCGATCGTGCCGGAGGCGGCCTGCACCAGCACCCAGTTCCACGTGCAGACCTCGCCCGACCAGTTCGCGGCGTACTGGAACGCCTCGCAGATCATCGCCGCCATCCAGGTCGCGGTCGGCGCCAACTCGCCCTACCTGCTCGGCAAGGAGCTGTGGCACGAGACCCGGATCCCGCTGTTCGAGCAGGCGACCGACACCCGGAGCGAGGAGCTGAAGGCGCAGGGCGTGCGGCCGCGGGTGTGGTTCGGCGAGCGATGGATCACCTCGGTCTTCGACCTCTTCGAGGAGAACGTCCGGTTCTTCCCGGCGTTGTTGCCGATCACCGAGGACGAGGACCCGCTCGAGGTGCTGGAGGACGGCCGCACCCCGAAGCTCCAGGAGCTTCGCCTCCACAACGGCACCATCTATCGCTGGAACCGGCCGGTCTACGACGTGGTCGACGACGTCCCCCACCTGCGGGTGGAGAACCGCGTCCTGGGTGCCGGGCCGACGGTGGTCGACCTGATCGCCAATGCCGCCTTCTACTTCGGGTTGGTGCGCTCGCTGGCGGAGGACGAGCGGCCGTTGTGGTCGCAGATGTCGTTCTCCGCCGCCGAGGAGAACTTCCACTCCGCCGCCGAGCAGGGGATCGAGACCCAGGTCTACTGGCCCGCCGTCGGGCAGGTCCGCGCGACTGAGCTGGTGTTGCGCCGGCTGCTGCCGCTGGCCCACCAGGGCCTCGCGTCGTGGGGTGTGCCCGAGGCTGAGTCCGACCGGCTGCTCGGCATCATCGAGCAGCGCTGCCTGACCGGCGTCAACGGCTCGGAGTGGTTCGCGCGTCGGATGCACGACCGCGCCGACCTCGACCGGTACGACGCACTACGGGCCACGCTGGAGGAGTACCGCGTCAACATGCACACCAACGAACCGGTCCACACCTGGGAGTGACCGGCGCGTTCAGCCGCGGATCCGCTGCCACTGGCGCCGCAGGTCGCTGCGGGGGTCCCACCACCCGTGCCGGGTGACCACGACCCACCACAGGTCCCGGCCCGCCTCGGCCCAGGCTGCGCTGGCCGCTGAGAGCCAGGCGACGTCGACGTCATGGGTGTGCAGCTCCCCGGGGCGGGTGAGCCACACCAGCGGCTCGGCATCCCTCGAACGCGCCAGCAGGGCGGCCATCAGGTCGGCGCGCAACGCGTGGTCGGTGCCGGTCAGCGCTGCTGGGATCGACTGCTCGCGGACCCCGGGGCGCCCGAGGTGGAGCACCGGCGCGAACCGGCGCCGCCGCTCGCTGAGCGCGTGGCGGCGTACGGCCTCCCGGAGCAGCAGCGCGGTCGCACGCGGCACCGGATCCACCAGCAGCGGCATCGGACCAGCCTGCCCGAGACGGCCGCTGGCCGGGCGCTTCCTCCACAGGCTGCCCCTGAGGCCGCGGATTCGATAGGTTGCCTGTAGGGCCCGGTGCGGGTCGCGTCAGGCGAAGGAGGCTCCATGGGGACCGTGGTGGTGGGCTTCGTGCCCAAGCCGGAGGGCGAAGCTGCCCTGAAGAGCGCGATCACAGAGGCACAGTTGCGCAACGCCAAGGTCGTGGTGGTCAACTCCCACCGCGGCGGAAGCGAGTTCGACCAGGAGGCGTCTGCCAAGGCCGACGCCGAGATGGAGCGGATCCGCGAGCGCCTCACCGAGGCCGGGATCGAGCACGAGGTGCGGCAGCTGGTCCGCGGCTTCGAGCCCGCCGAGGACCTGATCAGCATCGCCGAGGCCGCCGAGGCCGAGCTGATCGTCATCGGACTGCGTCGCCGGTCCCCGGTCGGCAAGCTGATCCTGGGCAGCAATGCCCAGCGCATCCTGCTCGACGCGAAGTGCCCGGTGCTGGCCGTCAAGGCCGACTGACCGAACCGTTCTGCTCCGGATCCGAGGCACCAGGTGACCTCGATCCGGGGCACGGCCCGGTCGCGCGGCTGCTGCGGCAAGATGGCCTCATGACCGTCCACATCACCGGCGACGACCACGCCGACCAGGTCCTCACCGACAGCCCGTTCGCGCTCCTGGCCGGGATGATGCTCGACCAGCAGTTCCCGATGGAGCGGGCCTTCGCCGGTCCCGCGAAGGTCCTGGAGCGCTTCGGGAGCATCGACCCGGCCGCCATCGCGGCCGCCGACCCGGAGCCGTTCGCCGCGCTCTGCGCGACCCCACCGGCGATCCACCGGTTCCCGGGGTCGATGGCGGCTCGACTCCAGGAGCTCGCCCGCATCGTCACCGAGGAGTACGACGGTGACGCCTCGCGGATCTGGAGCGGGGCGACCGACGCTCGGGACCTGATGAAGCGGATGCAGGCGCTGCCGGGGTTCGGCACCCAGAAGGCCAGGATCTTCGTGGCGCTGCTGGCCAAGCAGCTCGGCGTACGGCCGGACGGGTGGGAGCAGGCAGTGGGCGCGTACGCCGAGGACGGGTACCGCTCGGTGGCCGACGTGGTGGACCCCGAGTCCTTGCAGAAGGTGCGGGACCACAAGAAGCAGATGAAGGCCCAATCGAAGGCCCAGCCGAAGACCCAGTCGGAGACCCAGTCGAAGTCTCCGCAGTGACCGCGTCCCCAAGTTCAGTCCGGCTTCGGGTGCGTGGCACAATGGCGGTCGCGGCTGTTGACAATACCGGGCTCTGCCGCGCCCTGTGCCCCTGACGAGAGGTGTTCGTGTCCTCGAACGCGCGCAAGCAACTTCCCGCCGAGGTGCTGGCACACCCTGCGGTGCTGGCCCTGATCGAGTCGGGTCAACCGACCGGCAGCATCACCCCTGACGAGGTCCGACAGGCCAGTGAGGATGCCGCGGTCGAGCCGCGCCATCTCAAGGCCCTGCTCGGCCACCTGAGCGGCCTCGGTATCTCGGTGAGCATCCCGGTGGCCACCCGCGCCGTGGCTGCTTCGACGGCTCGCAAGACGGCCACCGCGACGGCCGCGAAGAAGGCACCGGCGAAGGCAGCCGCGAAGAAGGCACCGGCGAAGACAGCCGCGAAGCCCCCGGCAAAGACTCCGGCGAAGAAGGCCGCCGACACGCCGGCCGACGCACCTGCGGCCAAGAAGACCGCGGCCAAGAAGCCGGCCGCGACCAAGAAGGCGACCGCGACCCGGAAGGCCGCCGCCCCCGCCGACATCATCGGCCCGGACGGCAAGAAGGTGCTGCCGGACCTGCCCGACGAGCAGTTCGAGAAGGACGTCGCGACCGACCCCACCATCAAGGCGGACGAGAAGGAAGCATCCTTCGTCGTCTCCGACGCCGACGACAGCGGCGAGCCCGAGCAGCAGGTCATGGTGGCCGGCGCCACCGCCGACCCGGTCAAGGACTACCTCAAGCAGATCGGCAAGGTCCCGCTCCTCAACGCCGAGATGGAGGTCGAGCTCGCCAAGCGGATCGAGGCCGGCCTGTTCTCGGACGAGAAGCTCGCCAAGGGCGGCAAGGTCAGCGCCAAGCTCCACGAGGAGCTGGAGTGGATCGCCGAGGACGGCCGTCGCGCCAAGAACCACCTGCTCGAGGCCAACCTGCGCCTCGTGGTCTCCCTGGCCAAGCGCTACACCGGCCGCGGCATGCTCTTCCTCGACCTGATCCAGGAGGGCAACCTCGGTCTGATCCGTGCGGTCGAGAAGTTCGACTACACCAAGGGCTACAAGTTCTCGACCTACGCCACGTGGTGGATCCGACAGGCGATCACGCGTGCCATGGCCGACCAGGCCCGCACCATCCGGATCCCGGTCCACATGGTGGAGGTCATCAACAAGCTGGCCCGCGTCCAGCGGCAGATGCTCCAGGACCTGGGCCGCGAGCCCACCCCGGAGGAGCTCGCCAAGGAGCTCGACATGACCCCCGAGAAGGTCATCGAGGTCCAGAAGTACGGGCGCGAGCCGATCTCGCTGCACACTCCGCTCGGTGAGGACGGCGACTCCGAGTTCGGCGACCTGATCGAGGACTCGGAAGCGATCGTCCCGGCCGACGCCGTGTCGTTCACGCTGCTCCAGGAGCAGCTCCACGCCGTCCTCGACACGCTCTCCGAGCGCGAGGCGGGCGTGGTGTCGATGCGGTTCGGTCTCACCGACGGCCAGCCCAAGACCCTCGACGAGATCGGCAAGGTCTACGGCGTGACCCGCGAGCGGATCCGCCAGATCGAGTCCAAGACGATGTCGAAGCTACGCCACCCGAGCCGCTCGCAGGTCCTGCGCGACTACCTCGACTGAGCCTCGTGAGGACTGCGGCCGCCCTGCTCCTTGCAGGGTTGGTCGCGACCGGGTGCTCCGGTTCACCGCCACCGCGCGACGAGTCGTCGCCCGGTCCCGACGACCAGGCGTCGTCGCGGTCTCCAGGCAGCACGACCACTCGCGAGCCGTCTCCGGCGGCGGTCCGACCGGGCGACTTCGAGGCAGCGCAGGCGATGGCGGTGGTGCGCCACCTGGCCGGCGAGATCGGACCGCGGCACGGGACGAGCGCGGAGTTCCGGCAGGCGGCGGCCTGGGTCGCGGGCGAGATGCGCGGTCTGGGCTTCGACGTACGCCGACAGCAGTTCGACGTCCCCGGCGGGAACTCGTGGGGAATCGACGTCCCTGCCGGTACGTCGGTGAACGTGATCGGGACACCCCCCGGCTTCGATCCGCGCCGACCCCACCTGGTCGTGGGCGCCCACCTCGACACGGTCCCGCAGGCGCCCGGGGCCGAGGACAACGGCTCCGGCGTCGGCGTCATGCTGGCGGCCGCCGCGGTGGCCTCGGAGGCGCGGACCAGGCTGCCGGTGGTGTGGGTGGCCTTCGGGGCGGAGGAGCCACGGGGGGACGGCGACGACGACCACCACTACGGTTCCCGGGCCTATGTCGCGGAGATGTCCGGACGCGAGCGACAGGCGATGCGCGGCATGGTGTCCCTCGACCGTGTCGGGGTCGGCACCACGGTCCCCATCGGTTCGGCCAGGGAGTCCGACCCGGTCGCGCGGGCGCTCATGGCTGCCGCCCGCCGGGTGGGCGCCCCCGCCTTCCCGGACCCGAACCAGCGCAGCAGCGACCACTGGTCGTTCGTGCGCGCCGGACTGGCCGGTGCCCGGCTCGGCAGCACGCCGTACGCCGGGTACCACTCGGCCGCCGACGTGCCCTCCGTCATCGACCCGGCGCAGCTCCAGCGGACGGGCCGGATCCTGCTGGGCTGGCTGGAGCCCACCAGGTCGGCTGAGTCTCCGGAGGCGTTGACGATCGCGGTGGCCGGCGACGTCCACTTCGAGGGCGCCCTGCGTGGTCGGCTGGACAGACCCGCCACCGCGCTGGCCCCGGCGACCTCGACCCTGGCCGCCGCGGACCTCGCGATCATCAACCTCGAGACGTCCCTGGGAACCGGTGGGCGTCCGGAGCCGGGCAAGCGCTACACCTTCCAGGCACCGCCGACGGCACTCACCGCCCTCGCCGCGGCGGGCATCGACGTGGCGACGATGGCGAACAACCACGCCCTCGACTACGGCCGGAACCCGCTGGCGGGCGCGTTCGAGGCGATCGAGACCGCCGAGGCGGGAAACCCGCCCCTGGCAGTCGTCGGGATCGGCCGGGATGTCGATGAGGCGTTCCGGGCCGCACGCACCGAGGTCGACGGCACCGTCGTTGCCACTATCGGCGCCAGCGTCGCCGACGAGGATCCCACGGCGGATCCCACCGGACAGTGGGCCGCCACCCCCACCTCGCCCGGCATCGCCGACGCCCTCGATCCGGCGCGGCTGCTGCGCACCGTCAGGAATGCCACCCGGTGGGCCGACGTGGTCGTGGTCTACCTGCACTGGGGGGTCCAGGGCGAGCGCTGCCCGACCGGCGCGCAACGATCCCTGGCGTCAGCTCTCGTCGAGGCAGGCGGTGACATCGTGGTCGGCAGCCACACCCACGTGCTGCAGGGCGACGGGAGGCTGGGTGAGGGCTACGTGGCCTACGGGCTGGGGAACTACGCCTGGTACACCCCCTCGTCGGCGACGCCCGCGACCGGCGTGCTCACGCTCACCGTGCGTCCGGCCAGGTCAGCGGAGGGGCGAGCTCGTGTCACCGACGCGGTGTGGGAGGGCGCCGAGATCGGCGCCGACGGTCTGCCCACGCCGCTGACCGGGCCCGCCGCGGCTGGCTTCGGTGAGGACGTGACCGCGTTGCGCGCCTGCGCCGGTCTCGCCCCGGGTGCTCGTTAGACCACCTCTCGACCGCTGCAACCTTCCGGAACGGGACTGCGTCTGTGACGTGCAGCCCCGACACAGGACCCGAGAGGACACCCCATGAACGCCCGACGCATCGTCCGCGCGATGGCGGCCGCCGCAGCCATCGCGACGGTCATCACCCTCGCCCCGGCGGCCAACGCCCAGACCACCCGCATCGACGACAGCGGTGACGCGGCTGCCTCGACGACCGACATCGGGGTCGTCCGGGTCACCCACGCAGCCCACCGGGTCCGGATCCAGGTCGGGTTCCCCGACCTGCGCGAGGACGGCGCCGCGGGCCTGCTGACCTGGTTCGACACCGACCGGCAGCAGAAGGGGCCCGAGTTCGTACTCGGTGCCCCGCTGTTCAGCGGCGCCGGCTACGACCTGATCCGGACCGACGGCTGGAAGCCTGAGGGCCAGGTCGTGGACTGCCGTTACAACCTGCAGCTCGACTACGCCGAGGACACGCTCGTCCTCACCGCCCGCCGCGGCTGCTTCGACCAGGCCGGCCGGATCCGGGTGGCCATGCGGATGGTCGACGTCGAGGACGAATCGCAACCGGTGAGCGACTGGCTCCTCGGACGGCGTGAGTTCACGAGCTGGTTGAGCTCCGGAGACGCCGCCTGAGCACGATCGTCAGATCTGTGCGTCCGGCGGCGCAACGGAATCGCCGCCGGACGCGTCTTCAGGGGAACACCGCTACTCGGGAGGAACCCACTGATGATGCACACCCGCCGTCGCGCCGCCGCAGCCGGCGCCACCACCGTCGCCACTGCCCTCGCGATCGTCCTCACCACCCTGGCACCGGCCCATGCCGAGCAGGTCGCTGTCGCGGATCCCGCTGACAGCAGTCAGTCGAACAACGATCTCCGGCGGGCGGTCTTCGTCCACGGGGCCGACGACGTCACCGTGCGGGTGTCGGTGACGGACCTGCGGAAGCAGGACAACGCGGGCGTGATCGTGTACTTCGACAAGCGGGCCAAGCGCCGTGGACCGGAGTTCACGCTGGGCGTTCCGCTCTACCAGACCTCCGACGAGTACGTCGTCTACCGGGCCAAGGCCTGGCGCGCCATCGGCGACCCGGTCGAGTGCGACGTGACCACCCGTCAGCGGTGGAAGAAGGACGTCGTCGTGGTCCGGGGGAGCCGGGCCTGTTTCGGCGACCCGGACCGGCTGCGCTTCGCCGTACGGATGTCCGACAGCAGCCCCGGCGACGCCGCGGTCGACTGGGTCATCGGGCGCCGTGAGTTCACCGGCTGGTTGGCCCCTGAGCAGCCCTGAATGAAGGTCTACGGTGACGGCAACACTGGCCGTCCTACTCGAAGGAGCACCCCATGAGGCAGATCCGACGCGGCACCGCCCTGGTGCTGGCCCTGTGCACGGTCGTCCTCACCGCGCCGTCTGCTCACGCCGAGCAGGTGGTCGTCAAGGACGGCGCCGACGCCACAGCGTCGCTGACCGACATCCGCAAGGTGCGGATCGACCACCGCGACGCCGAGCTGTCGGTCCGCGTGAACGTCCCCGACCTGCGCAAGCAGGCCCGCGCCGGGCTGAGCATCTACATCGACAAGCGGTCGGACCGGCGTGGACCGGAGTTCGTCATCGGGGTTCCGCTGTTCTCGGGCGCCGACTACGCGCTGTGGCGGATGAAGAAGTGGAAGTACGCCGGCGAGACGCCGGTCTCGTGCGACTACGGCGTCCGGCTGCGGTGGAAGCGGGACGTCGTGATCTTCACCGCCGACCGCGGCTGCTTCGGTGATCCCGACCGGCTGCGGGTGGGGATGAGGATGGTCGACACACACGACTCCTCCCACCCCATCCGTGACTGGATGATCGGTCGGCGCGAGTTCACCCGGTGGCTGGGCGCCGGCGAGGTCGCCTGAATCGGTCCGGGGGTGGGCGGGTCAGCGCGACTCGCGCTTGACCCGGCGCCGCAGCTGGAGGATGCGCAATGACCCGACGATGGTCGCCAGGAACAGTCCGGCGACGGTCGCGACCAGCAGCACGACGGCGAGCGGCGCCTCGCCCTCCCAGCCCAGGAAGCTCACGTTCGCAGGCTCGGTGTTCTGCGCGATGAACACGATGAGCAGTACGAGCACGATCCCGCTGGCGGCGACCGCGATCCAGAGCCCACTGGTCCGGGATCCGCGCAGCGGATTGGTCGTTGACGCGTCGGACGACGCGGGTGCGGTGGCGGGCCGCGTGGACTCGGACTCGGACTTGGTCGGTTCGTCCGCAGGGGTCTCGCTGTCGCTCATGCTCCGACCCTAGCCGCCCGCGACGAGGCCGACCGCCACCCCGCACAGGACCAGGCCCACGGCCTGACTTCGGTGAATGTGCTCGCGGAGGAGCGTGGCTGCCAGCATCACCGTGAACGCCGGGTACAGCGAGGCCAGCACGGCGGTCACGGTCAGCAGGCCGGACTGGCTGGCGAGCAGGAACGCAGCGGTGGCTGTCGCGCCGAGCACTCCGCTGACGGCACCCCAGGCAGCCGCCGGCTCGCGGGGGAGCCAGGCAACGCGGAGCAGGAGGGCCATCGCGATCACGACCACTGCCGCCACCAGTTGGTTGAGGGCCAACGGCAAGAACCCGGCCGACTCCGGGATCTGGGCGAGCGCCGCGAACAGCGTGCCGAAGCCGAGCCCGGCGAGCACGCCGTCCACCGCCCCGGTGCCGCGGTGAAGCTCGCCGCTGACGTCCTCGGGGACGGGGTTGCGCGCGACCAGCCAGATTCCGGGGAGCGCAGCGAGGATGCCGCCCCAGACCACCAGCGAGGGCCGCTCGCCGAGCAGCACCCCCGCAGCGACCGGGACCAGCGCGGCCCCCACCCCGGAGACGGGGGCCACCACGCCCATCCGTCCCGACGAGAGCCCGCGGTAGAGGAAGCCGGTGCCGATCCCGTTGGCCACGCCAGCCACCAGCGCCCATCCGAGGTCCCCCGAGGTGGGCGAGCCATCGATGGTCGTCGAGAGAGCCAGGACGACCACCCCCCCGACCGCCAGCGCGACCAGCGCCACACTCCATGGGCTGGCGCGCTTGGAGGTGACGCCGCCGACGAAGTCCGAGAGCCCGTAGGCGACGGCGGCGCCGAGCGCGAGCAGGACCGCCGTCATGTGAGGACCACGCCGACCACCCACGTCGCCGTGGCCATCAGCGTGGCCGCCAGCTCGATGAGGACGCTGAGCCCGACCGCGGTCAGGGCCGCACGCGTGGACGGGCCGGCCGCTGCCGCACCGACCCGGTGACGTTCGGCGACGTACATCCCGACCACGAAGCCCAGGAAGAGTCCGATGACGGGGACGACGAAGAATCCGACGATCCCGAACGCCACGCCTGTCCACTGGGTGGAACCGGGGATGCCTGCCTCCTTGAGGCGACGGCCGGGGAGGGCGTACTTCGCGACGGTGCCGACCACCAGGAACAGGGTGGAGACGGCGAACACGATCCAGCCGGTGCTGGTGCCGAGCTCGGTGGCCCAGACCAGGATCGCGGCCAGCACCAGGATCCCTCCCGGCAGGATCGGGACGATGATTCCGACCAGCCCGACGAGGATCGCCAGGGCGACGCCGATCTCCAGCCAGCTCACGGGCGTCACTGTCCCACGCGCCGGGCTCCACGACACAGCCCGGACATGCAACTCGGCCCCGGACCGTGAGGTCCGGGGCCGAGTGAGTCGGTGTCAGGGGTGGTGGGTGGTCAGTGGTCGTCGCCCGATGTGGCGGGCGTGTCGGCCAGCTTGTGGGTCTCGTCCTGCACGGCCACCGCGATCTCGCGCAGCTTCTCGCCGTGCTCGCGGGCGTGGTGGGCGCAGAAGTGCAGCTCGCCACCGGTCTGGAGCTCGACACGGAGGTAGGCCTGCGCTCCGCAGCGGTCGCAGCGGTCTGCAGCGCTCAGCGCGGATGTTCCGGGGGCTACGGCTGTAGTCACATCGGCCTCGTTTCTCGATCTTGCCAGTTCTCGATGTCTTGGTGTCTGGTCAACGTAGCGAGCGGAGTGAAAGATTCCCGTTCCCACGTGTCGGTCGACACGTCAATCCAATCATGGCGACCAAGCCGGCCGGTCGAGATCCCACAACCTGGTGGTCTCACCGCCACGACACAGCCCCCTCAGTGAGTGTGACGCCTCCGGGGCGGATCAGGTTGCGAAACCGGGGAGTCTGGCCCAGGTCCCGCACCCGGACCCGGACCCGTCGGGTGGTGCAGTGCGACCACGGTAGACCCGCCCCCCGCCCGGGCCCGGCAGGCGTGCCTGCATCGACCTCCGGCGTGTCGCGGGTAGATTCGGGGGCGTACGACGTACCTCCACCACCTGGAACCGCAACGGAGCAGCACCATCGCCGACCAGACCTACAACGCGGCCCACCTCCTCGTCCTCGAGGGACTCGAAGCGGTGCGCAAGCGCCCCGGCATGTACATCGGCTCGACCGACACCCGCGGCCTCATGCACTGCCTGTGGGAGATCATCGACAACGGGGTGGACGAGGCGCTCGCCGGCTCGGCGCACCGGGTCGAGGTCACCCTCCATCCCGACGACTCGGTCGAGGTCCACGACGACGGCCGTGGCATCCCGACCGACAAGGAACCCAAGACCGGGCTTCCGGGCGTCGAGGTGGTGGCCACCAAGCTGCACGCCGGTGGCAAGTTCGGTGGCGGCTCCTACGTCGCGACCGGCGGCCTGCACGGGGTGGGCCTGTCCGTGGTCAACGCGCTCTCGTCGCGGATGGACATCGATGTCGACCGATCGCCCTCCCAGCAGGGCCTCAGCTTCCAGCGCGGCGTACCCGGTGTCTTCGCCGCCGACGGCCCGACCGGCGCCTTCACCCCCCAGTCCGGCCTCACCAGGAAGGGCAAGCGGGTCGCCAAGGGCAAGACCGGCACCCGGATCCGGTTCTGGCCGGACCGTCAGATCTTCACCAAGGACGCCACGTTCGAGTTCGAGGGGCTGCTCGGACGAGCCCGGCAGACGTCGTTCATCGTCCCGGGGCTCGAGCTGGTCATCAGCGACCTGCGCGGCCCACACCCCGTCGAGGAGAAGTTCCGCCACGACGGTGGGATCGCGGAGTTCGTCGAGTACCTCGCCCACGACGAGCCGGTCACCGAGGTGCTGCGGCTGCAGGGACACGACTCGTTCACCGAGACCGTCCCGCTGCTCGACGACCAGGGCCACATGACGCCGCAGGAGATCGAGCGCGAGCTGACCGTCGACGTGGCGCTCCGGTGGGGTCGCGGGTACGACACCGAGGTGAAGTCCTTCGTCAACGTGATCGCCACCCCCAAGGGCGGCACCCACGTCAGCGGCTTCGAGGCGGCGCTGACCAAGACGTTCAACGACGCGATGCGGGCGTCCAAGGCGCTCAAGGTCAACGACGACGACGTGATCAAGGACGACGTCCTCGAGGGCATGACCGGGGTGGTGACGGTCCGGCTGGCCGAGCCGCAGTTCGAGGGCCAGACCAAGGAGATCCTCGGCACGCCGGCGGCGCGCGGCGTGGTCCGCAAGGTCGTCGCGGCGGAGCTGAAGAAGTTCCTCACCTCGACCAAGCGCGCCGAGAAGGCCCAGGCCAAGCTGCTGATGGAGAAGGTGGTCTCGGCGTCCAAGACGCGGATCGCGGCTCGTCAGCACAAGGACACCCAGCGGCGGAAGAACGCACTGGAGTCGTCGGCGCTGCCCTCGAAGCTGGCCGACTGCCGCGCCACCGACAACGATCGCACCGAGCTGTTCATCGTCGAGGGGGACTCCGCGCTCGGCACGGCGAAGCTGGCCCGGAACTCCGAGTTCCAGGCGTTGCTGCCGATCCGCGGCAAGATCCTCAACGTCCAGAAGGCCTCGGTCGGCGACATGCTCAAGAACGCCGAGTGCGCCTCGATCCTGCAGGTGGTCGGGGCCGGCTCGGGCCGCAGCTTCGACGTCGACGCCCGACGCTACGGCCGGATCATCTTCATGGCCGACGCGGACTCCGACGGCGCCCACATCCGCACCTTGCTGACGACGCTGTTCTTCAAGTACATGCGCGAGCTGATCGAGGCGGGCCGGGTCTACTCCGCCGTACCTCCGCTGCACCGGATCGAGCTGTCCAACCCCAAGAAGGGGATGGCCAAGTACATCTACACCTACTCCGACGCCGAGCTGCAGCGGACGCTGGCCGAGCTGACGAAGAAGAACGTGCGGTGGAAGGACCCGATCCAGCGCTACAAGGGGCTCGGTGAGATGGACGCCGACCAGCTGGCCGAGACGACCATGGATCCGCGGCACCGGACCCTGCGCCGGCTCACCCTCGACGACGCCGACGAGGCCGCCCGCGTGTTCGAGATGCTGATGGGCTCCGAGGTCGCGCCGCGCAAGGAGTTCATCGTGCAGGGTGCCTACGAGGTGGATGTGGAGGCGCTGGATGCCTGAGTCAGCGGTCGCGGAGCATCCTCACGCCGAGCCACACGGCGAGCGGGACACCGATCAGGAGCACGAGAAGCGCGACGTCGATCTTCATGGCGCCCATCCCACCACGGCGGGGGAGTCGAACGGCACTATCCTCTCCGGATGCCTGACTTCTTCCTCGCCGGCCTCGGTACTGCGCTCGCGGTGGCGCTCGCGGTCTTCGTGGGCCTGACAGTCGTCTATCTCGTGGTGCGGTTCGCCGTACGGGACGGGATGCGCGACGCGCAGCGCGCAGTCGAGCTCAGGGACGCGCGCCGAGACGGGTGACCGCCCTCGCGGCGGCGGCTGCGCCGGCCGCCAGCGCCTGGTCCGCATCGCGCGATTCCGTCCACACGGACAGGAAGCCCGCGCAGAACGCGTCGCCGGCACCGGTGGTGTCGACCACGTCCGCCGGCTCGGCCGCCACCGCGCGGGTCTCCTCCCCGTCGGCGTAGCTCGCGCCGTCGGCGCCCAGCGTGAGGACGACCGCACGGAACCGTGAGGCCAACGAGGCCAACACGTCGCGCGGGGCGTCCGCACCGGTCAGGAAACGTCCCTCGTCGAGGTTCGGGAAGAGGAGGTCGGCCACGCCTGCCCAGCCGAGGAACGTCTCGGCGCGACACCCCTCCAGGAACGCCACGGAGCTCGGGTCGACCGAGACCCCGCACCCCTGCGCACGTGCCCGCCCGGCGAGGTCGAGCACCGCGGGGCGCACGACGTCGTCGAAGAGGGAGTAGCCGGTCAGGTGCAGCCACCCGACGCCGTCGAGCACGTCCGGGCCCAGGTCGGCGGGGCCCAGCCGGGCGTTGGCGGCGCGGTCGACGTACATCGTCCGTTCGCCGGAGGGGTCCAGGGTCGCGACCAGGGTCGCGGTGGGCAGGTCGGGATCGGCGGACACCCGGGCGTCGACGCCGTACGCCGCCAGCGCCGCCCGGTGGGGCTCAGCGCCGTCGGTCCCGGCGCGGCCGACGAACCGGACGTCTGCGCCGAGGTGACCGAGCCAGGCCGCGACATTGGCCGCCGAGCCGCCGTCGGTGCGGCGGATCTCGGCGTCGGTGTCGCTGGCTTCGGTGACGGCGGCGAGCGGCCGCACCACGATGTCGTCGACGACGTCGCCGACGACCAGGATCCGGGTCATGTGCGGGCGGCCCAGGCGCGGGCGATGTCGGCGGCGACGCGGATGTTGTTCGCGGCGATCTCGAGGTTGACCTCGAGGCTGGCTCCGCCGGTGATCTCGACGATCCGCTGCAGCAGGAACGGTGTCACGTCCTTGCCGGTCATGCCCTCGGCCTCGCCGAGCGCCTGGGCGAGGGCCGCGTCGTGGACGGCTGGGTCGAGCTGGCGATCCGGCGGGAGCGGGTTGGCGACCAGGATGCCGGTCCGCCGATCGAGCGCGTCGTTGGCGGCCATGATCGCCGCGACCGCGGCACCGTCGGGGACCGACCAGTCGAGCGGTTCTCCGGACGAGGTGAGCCAGAAGCTGGGGAACTCGTCGGTGCCGTAGCCGACCACGGTCACGCTCAACGTCTCCAGCCGCTCCAGGGTTGCGGCGATGTCGAGGATCGACTTCACGCCGGCCGAGACGACCGTGACCGGCACCTCGGCCAGCACGGTCAGGTCCGCGGACTCGTCGTACGTCTGTGAGGCGCCGCGGTGGACGCCGCCGAGGCCGCCGGTGGCGAAGACCCGGACGCCGCCGAGGGCCGCGATGAAGGAGGTCGCCGCCACCGTGGTGGCTCCGGAGCCGCCGCGTGCGACGACGATCGGCAGGTCACGGACGGAGACCTTGACGACGTCCTCCTCGGCGATGCGCCGCAGCTCGTCGTCGGTCAGGCCGACCTTGAGCACCCCGTCGAGCACCGCGATCGTCGCCGGGGTGACGTCGCGCTCGCGCAGGATCGCCTCGAAGTCCCGAGCCGCCTCGAGGTTGCGCGGGCGGGGGAGTCCGTGGCTGATGATCGTCGACTCCAGGGCGACGACGGGGTCGCCGGCGTCCAGCGCGGCAGCGACCTCGGGGGAGAGCGAGAGTGGGAGCGGCATGTCGCCACCGTAGGCCGTGTCAGGCCTGGCGCTCGAGCAACCCGGTGTCGACGTCGTAGACGAAGCCGCCGACCGCGACCTCGTCAGGGATCAACGGGTGGCTGCGGACCTTCGCGACATCCTCGGCGAGTGCGACCCTCTGGTCCCCGACCACGGCGAAGGTCTGCCAGGAGGCGTCGGCGCCGGCGGAGGCCGCGACTCGCTCGCGCAGCTCGGCCTCGGTGGCCGAGGCCATCGCGCACCGGGTGTGGGGCACGATCAGGATGCGGCGTACGCCGAGCAGGTGGACGCCCAGCACGAGTGCCTCGAGTGCCTGCGGAGTGACGCGGCCACCGGGGTTCCGGAAGATCTTGGCGTCCCCGTGGCGGAGCCCGAGCATCCGCAGCGGGTCGATCCGGGAGTCCATGCAGGTCACGATCGCCACGCCCGCGTGGGCGACCCCGTCGAACCCGCCGAGCTCGAAGCTCTCGGCGAAGGTCCGGTTGGCGGCAAGCAGGTCGTCGAATTCGGTCGTCTCATCAGCCACGTCCCGACGCTAGCGGACCGCCCCCCGCCGAGCTGCCCCCATCCGGGGGTTGAGTCGCCAGAGAATCAGGTCGAGTCGCCAAGAAGTTGAGGATCTCGGCCCGAATTTCTGGCGACTCAACCCGATTTTGTGGCGACTCAACCTGCTAGCCGAGGGGGCGGAGGGTCTCGGCGGGGGAGAGGGCGCGGGTGGGGGCGCCGCGGAACAGGACGAGGGCGAGCACGCCGGCCGCGGCCGCGCACCACGCCGCGCCCAGGAACACCACGTGCTCCTGGGCGATGCCGGCCTCGCGCAGCAGGAGGGTGAACTCGGGACAGCGGCTGGCCCCGTCGCAGACCTCGCGGATCCCCGGCAGGTCGGCCTGCTCGGTGTAGTAGCGCCGCAACCCGATCGTGGTCAGCGCCGAGATGCCGACCAGCATGCCGACCATGCGGGCGACCACGACAAAGGCGGTGGAGAGACCGTGGACGGCGGCGTCGGTGGTGGCGAGCACGGCGGCATTGACCGGGGCCAGCGCGAGTCCGAACCCGAAGCCGCCGAGGGCCAGGGGCACCGTCGCGACCCAGCTCTCGAGCGACGTCAGTCCCCACTCGCTCATCCAGACGAAGCCGCCCGCCGCGCAGGCCATGCCGGCCGCGGTGACGACTCCGGCGGGCAGGGTGCGGGTGAGGTAGCCACCCACGACCGCCCCGATCGGCAGGGCGACGAGGAACCGGACCAGCACCAGCGCGGCGAGCAGCTGGCTGTCGGGATAGATCGTGGTGCGGGCGAAGATCGGGATGTCGATGAGGGCCGCGATCAGCGCCGCGCCGACGAAGAAGCTGACCAGCATCGACCCCCACGCCGGCGTACGGCCCAGCGCGCCGCGGGGCACGAGGGGGGCTTCCGCGCGGCTGAGGTGGATCAGGAACGCGGCGGTGGCGACGGCGGCGCCGAGGAGGTACCAGAGGCCCTGGTCGGAGAAGACCTGGATCCGCGGATCAGCGGTGGCGAACGCGAGGATCACCCCCGCCAGTGCGACCGCGAGCAGCATCGAACCGACGAGGTCGGCCTCGCGCATGCTGCGCACCCACCCACGCAGCTCGACCAGCGGACGGGCGGCGGTCGCGCAGCGGACCAGGAACAGCACGAACGCGACGATGGCCACCAGCCCGATCGGCGTCAGCCACCGGCCGTCGCCGGCCACCGGGATGAACATGCGGCCCCAGGTCAGGTCCCGCAACAGCGAGGCCGGCCGGACGAACACGAGTACGCCGGTCGCGAGCGTGAGCAGCAGGAGGGCTGTCCCGATGAGGTCCGGGGGTCTCGAGGCTCGCTCCGCTCGCGCCTCGACCACCGGGTTGCGGGCGGAGGCCGAGATGGCGGCCGCCAGCACCAGCCCCACGGCGAGGTTGATCGCGAAGATCGCTCGCCAGTCGGCCACCGCGAGCACCAGCGCCCCGAACAACGGACCCAGCACGCTGCCGAGCTCCTGGACGGCCGAGACGACGCCGAGCGGGACGCCTCGGCGCTCGACGGGATACAGGTCGGCGACCAGGGCGAGCGTGGCCGGCACCAGTCCGCCGCCCCCGACGCCCTGCAGGAACCGGCCGCCCACCATCGAGGGCATGTCGTAGGCGAGCGTGGTCACCAGCGAGCCGACCGCGAACAGCACCAGCGCGGCCACCAGCACCGGCACCCGGCCGCGCAGGTCGGCGATCCGGCCGATCAGCGGCAGCATCGCGACGTACCCCAGCAGGAAGCCCGAGATGATCGGGGCCGCGCGCTGCAGCTGGTCGATGGGTACGCCGACCGACGCCATCATGTCGGGCAGCGCGAGGACCACGACGTAGGTGTCTGCGGCGGCGAACGCGACGGCGACTGCGGCCAGGCTCAGCAGCAGCCGAGGGCTGGTCATGGGGCGGTGATGTCCTGCTCGGTGCCGTAGTCGTCGAAGCCGATGGTGTAGGTCATCGGCTCGGTGTCGGGGTAGAAGACCCCGGTCAGCTCGGCGGTCCGGAGCTCGCCCTCGGCGCTGATCGTGTAGGTCGCGTCGAAGTCGCCCGAGGCGCTGGGGATCACGTTGCTGACCACGTCCCCCGGCACGGTGCCGGAGTACTCGGTCAGCACCTCCTCGTTGTTCGCGCCGCCGCGGACGCTCTCACCCTGCTCGACCCCGTCAGTTGCGGGGAGCAGCGAGGAGAAGCCGGCATCGGTCGACATCAGCTGGGCCGGGTCCGGGGCGCCGTAGTCGGCCGGATCGACGTCGGACCAGCCCGGGACCAACGGGACCTGGGCGTAGACCGCACCGTCGACGGCGATCACGGGCACCTCGAAGGCCTGGCTGCCCAGCATCACGGTGAGCTCGCCGTCGAAGGCGGGGGCGTGCGTGCCCACGCCCGTGGCGGCCGAGATCGCCGAGACACCGTCGGGCAGCGCGTCCGCCTCGAGCGCGAGCGAGACGCCGCTGGTCTCGTCGAGGGTCTTCTTCGCCAGCGCCAGCACCTCGTCCGGGGTCTTCCCGTCGCTGACCGGGGAGTCGCCGCTGCAGCCTGCCAGCGCGAGCAGGGAGACGGCGACCAGCCCGATCACGGGCAGGGAGGCCGTACGACGCATGCGCATGCGGTCAGCCTTCCACACCGGCGGCTGCCAACCGGGCGGCCACCGGACCGGCGCAGGCGACGATCGGCTGGCTGCCGGGGACGCCCGAGCCGTCACGACGGCCGTTCGCCTCCGGCAGGTCGACCGGGGCGCCGCTGCTGGCTGCCGCCCGCGCCGGAGCGGTGCCGGCCCAGGCGAACACGAGGGTGTCCTCGCCCTTGAGGAAGCGGTGGCAGCGGACGCCACCGGTGGCGCGGCCCTTGGCCGGGTACTCCGAGAAGAGCGTCACCTTGACCGCGCCCGGCTCGGTGCCGGGCAGGGCGGTGGCCGAGCCGGACGACGTGACCACCACCCCGGACTCGGGTTCGAGCGCACCGAAGAACGCCACGCGGTCACCGGCCCCGAGCTTGATGCCGGTCATGCCGCCGCCGGTGCGGCCCTGTGGCCGGACCAGCGAGGCCGGGAAGTGCAGCAGCTGTGCCTCGGCGGAGACGAAGCACAGGGTCTCCTGGCCGGTGGTCAGCTCGACCGCGCCGACGACCTCGTCGCCGTCCTTGAGCGAGATGACCTCCCACTCGTCGCGGCTCAGCACCTCCGGGTTGACCCGCTTCACGATCCCGTGGCGGGTGCCGAGCGCGAGGCCCGGTCCGTCGGTGGCGAGGGAGGTCAGCGCGAGCACCCGCTCGCCGGCCTCCAGCGACACGAACTCGCTGACCGGGTTGGAGCCGGACAGGTGCGGGTCGTTGGCCGACGCCGGGAGCGTCGGGAGCTCCAGCGCGCCCAGCTTCACGACCCGGCCACGGTTGGTGATCAGCCCGACGGTGCCTCGGGCGGTGGTGCGCACCGCGGAGACCACCACGTCGTGCTTGGACCGCGCGCCACCGGAGCCGGGCAGCTCGGCGGTCGTCGTACGCGCGAGCAGCCCGCTGGAGGAGAGGTAGGCGAAGCACGGCTCGTCGGCGACCTCGAGCGGAGCAGCGGCGGCCGCGACAGCGGCGTTGCCGGCCGACTCCAGCAGCACCGTACGGCGCGGGGTGCCGAACGTCTGCGCGACGTCGGCCAGCTCCTGGGACACGACCGTGCGCAGCAGCTCACGGTCGCCGAGGATCGCCTCGAGCTCCTCGATCTCGCGGCGCAGGGTCTCCTGCTCCTTCTCCAGCTCGATCCGGCTGAAGCGGGTCAGCCGCCGCAGCTGCATCTCGAGGATGTAGTCGGCCTGCGCCTGCGAGAGGTCGAAGACCGAGATCAGCCGGGCCCGGGCGGCGGCGGTGTCGTCGCTGGTGCGGATCACCTGGATGACCTCGTCGATGTCGAGCAGTGCGATCAGCAGCCCGTCGACGAGGTGGAGCCGCTCGGCCTTCTTGTCACGACGGAACTGCGAGCGGCGGCGTACGACGTCGTAGCGGTGCTCGAGGAACACGTCGAGCAGCTGCAGCAGACCCAGGGTGCGCGGCTGGCCGTCGACCAGGGCCACGGTGTTGATGCCGAAGCTGTCCTCCATGGGGGTGTGCCGGTAGAGCTGCTCGAGCAGCGTCTCGGGCACGAACCCGTTCTTGACCTCGATCACGAGCCGCAGCCCCTTGTCGCGGTCGGTGAGGTCCTTGATGTCGGCGATGCCCTGGAGCTTCTTGCCCTGGACCAGTGTCTTGATCCGCTCGACGACCTTCTCGGTGCCGACGCCGTAGGGCAGCTCGGTCACCACGATGCCCTTGCGGCGACCGACCGTCTCGATCCGGGCGGTGGCCCGCATCTTGAAGCTGCCGCGGCCGGACTCGTAGGCGTCGCGGATGCCCTCGAGGCCGACGATCTTGCCGCCCGTCGGCAGGTCGGGGCCGGGGATGAACCGCATCACGTCGTCAAGGGTCGCGTCGGTGTGGGTGATCAGGTGCCGAAGCGCCTGCACGACCTCGATCAGGTTGTGGGGCGGGATGTTGGTCGCCATCCCGACCGCGATACCGGTCGTGCCGTTGACGACCAGGTTGGGGATCGCCGACGGCAGCACGACCGGCTCGAGCTCGCGGCTGTCGTAGTTGGGCTTGAAGTCGACGGTGTTCTCGTCGATCCCGTCGGTCATCGCGACCGCGGGCGGAGCCATCCGGCACTCGGTGTAGCGCATGGCGGCGGGGGAGTCGTCGGTCGAACCGAAGTTGCCGTGACCGTCGATCATCGGCAGCCGCATCGACCACGGCTGCGCCAGCCGCACCAGCGCGTCGTAGATCGCGCCGTCGCCGTGGGGGTGCAGCCGGCCCATGACCTCACCGACGACGCGTGCCGACTTCACGTGGCCCCGGTCGGGCCGCAGGCCCATGTCGTTCATCGTGTAGAGGATCCGGCGCTGCACCGGCTTCAGCCCGTCGCGGGCGTCGGGGAGCGCGCGGGAGTAGATCACCGAGTAGGCGTACTCCAGGAACGACGTCTGCATCTCGTCGCGGATGTCGGTGTCGAGGATGTGCTCCTCGAAGTCATCGGGCGGTGGGGTCTTGGTCTTGCTCGGTGCCATGCCCGCATTCTCTCCTCCGCCCCGCCGCGACAGCAGCCGGGCGCGCCGACCGTGCGTGGCCGTCCCCTCCGCCTGGGTTGGGTGGGGGTGCCGATTGGTCCCAAACGGCACGTTTTCGCCGCGAAATCATGTCGTTGGGGACCAATCGGCGATCCCGGACCCGCACGCCTCCCGGTGGGCGGGTGGGCGCGGACGCCGGCGGACTCGCCGAACGGATAGGTTTCGGGCATGGCCGAGGCCGAGGACGACGTGCAGGAGGGGCCGCCCAGGCACTGGGAGGCCGACGTACTGCTGCGCGACGGGCGGACCGCCCACCTGCGGCCGGTCCGCGCCGAGGACGCCGAGCTGATGGTCGAGTTCTACGGACGCGTCTCCGACGAGTCGAAGTACTTCCGCTTCTTCTCGCCGATGCCGACGCTGTCGGAGAAGGACGTCCACCGGTTCACGCACGTCGACCACCGCGATCGGGTGGCGCTGGTGGTCGAGCTCGGCAACCAGATGATCGCTGTCGGGAGGTACGACGTCGTGGAGCCCGGCGAGGCCGAGGTCGCCTTCCTGGTCGAGGACCGCCACCAGGGGCGCGGCATCGCCCAGCTCCTCCTCGAGCACCTCGCGCAGGCCGGTCGTGAGCGCGGTGTCGAGCGGTTCACCGCCGAGGTGCTGCCCGACAACCAGAAGATGATCAGTACCTTCCGCGACGCCGGCTACCGCATCGCCAGCGGCTACGAGGACGGCGTGATGGTCCTCGAGTTCCCGATCGACCCGACCGACACCTCCGTCGGCGTCATGGTCTCCCGCGAGCACCGCGCGGAGGCGGCCTCCATCGACCGGTTCTTCCACCCGCGCTCGGTCGCCGTGGTCGGTGCCAGCCGTCGTCAGGACACCATCGGCCAGGCGCTGGTCCGCAACCTGGTGATGGGCAACTACGCCGGCCGGGTCTACGCCGTGAACCCGTCGTCGGACGCGGTGAGCGGCCTGCCGGCGTACGCCTCGGTCAACGACATCCCCGGCGAGGTCGACGTCGCGATCGTCGCCGTCCCGGCCGAGGCCGTGCAGGACGTCGTCCTCGATTGCGCCGCCAAGGGCGTCCACGGCCTGGTCGTGATCTCCTCGGGGTTCGCCGAGACCGGTGAGGAGGGCCGGCAGCGGCAGCGTCGGTTGGTGGGCCTGGCGCGCTCCTACGGGCTGCGCCTGATCGGCCCGAACTGCCTCGGCGTCATCAACACCGACCCCGCCACCTCGTTGAACGCATCGCTGTCGCCGTTGATGCCGCCCAGCGGCCGGGCCGGGTTCTTCTGCCAGTCCGGGGCGCTCGGATCGGCGATCCTGGAGAAGGTGAACAACCGGGGGCTGGGCCTCTCCACGTTCGTCAGTGCCGGCAACCGGGCCGACGTCTCCGGCAACGACCTCCTGCAGTACTGGGAGGAGGACGACACCACCGAGGTCGTGCTGCTCTACCTCGAGTCGATCGGCAACCCCCGCAAGTTCTCCCGCGTCGCCCGCCGGGTCTCGCTGCGCAAGCCGATCATCGCGGTGCGCTCGGGGCGTACGACGCAGGGCGTTCCGATGGGGCATGCGGTCCGCAAGATCGCTGCCCCGCAGCAGGCCGTCGACGCGATGTTCCGCCAGGCCGGCGTGATCCAGGTCGACACCCTCGACGAGATGTTCGACGTCGCCCAGCTGCTCGCCCACCAACCGCTGCCACGCGGGCGCCGGGTCGCCATCGTCGGCAACTCCGACGCGCTGGGCCTGCTGGCGGCGGACGCCGCCGCCGAGGTCGGACTCGTCGTCAACAGGTCCGCCGCGCTGGGCGCCGACGCCACCGCCGAGGACTTCGAGAACGCGCTCGACGCGGCCATCGACGACCCTGACGTCGACTCGGTCGTCGCTGTCTACATCCCGCCGCTCAACGTCTCCGGCGAGGACGTCGCCAACGTGCTGGCCGCGGTGGGGGAGCAGTCCGACAAGCCGCTGGTCTCCTCGTTCCTGGGCGCCGAGGGAGTGCCGGAGCTGCTGCGGGTGCCCGACGTGGCCGGGCAGTCCGCCGGCCGTGGGTCCGTGCCGTCCTACCCGGCGGTCGAGGCCGCGGTGCGCGCGCTGGCGCGGGTGGTCGGCTACGCGGTGTGGCTGCGGACCCCGGACGGGGCCGCGCTGGACGTCACCGACGTCGACTCCGGCGGGGCCAGGAAGCTGATCCACAACGCGCTGCGCGGTCATCCCGACGGAGTCGACCTCGACCCCGACCAGGTCACGGCACTGCTCGCGGCGTACGGGATCGACTGCTGGCAGGAGCGACCCGTTCACACCCTCCGGGCGGCTCAGAAGGCGGGGCGCGAGCTCGGCTGGGACGTCGTGCTCAAGGCGACCGCCGGTCACCTGCGGGAGCGGCCCGACCTGGCGCACGTGTGGCGCAACATCGACACCACCGCAGAGATGCGAGTCGCCTGGGAGTCCCTGACCGAGCTCATCACCAGCACCGACCAGGCGGGGTTCGTGGTGCAGAAGAATGCGCCGCCGGGCGTGCCGGTCTCGATCAGCAGCATGGAGGATCCGCTGTTCGGTCCGGTCGTGTCCTTCGGCATCGCGGGGCCGATCAACGAGCTGCTTCGGGACCGCGCCTACCGGATCCCGCCGATCGGCGAGCACGACGCGGCCGCCATGGTGCGGGAGATCAAGTCCTCCCCGATGCTGTTCGGCTACCGCGGGTCGGAGGTCGTCGACGTGGCACAGGTCGAGCGGCTCATCCTGCGGGTGGCGCAGCTCCAGCACGATCTCCCGCAGGTGAGTGCGCTGGACCTGCCCCTGGTGCTGGTCGGACCCGACGAAGCCACGGTGCTGCGCGCCACGGCGCGGGTCGACCCCGTTGCTCAGTCGCGCACCGACTGGTTCGCCCGTCGGATGCCCTCGCAGGCGGGGGACACCTCGCCGGGTTGAGCCGGGCGCGCCGCGTGACAGACTGCCCACATGCGCACCCGCACCACCGAGGACGGCGACCGCACCGCGGACCTCCACGACGCCATCGACCGCACCGGCTACTACCCGGAGGTCGTCGGCGACGGGGTGTCCTCGGCGATCGCCGGCGAACAGGTCGTCTCGTACTTCCTCCACCACGAACCGACCTTCGACCGTGACGAGGTGCGCCGCCACCTGACCGTCGTGGTCCTCACCCCGAGCCGGCTGGTGCTCGCCCACACCGACGAGCACACCGGCGACGACCTGCTCCCCGAGCCCTACACCTCGACGTCCACCGAAGCGATCGCGCTGTCGGCGGTCACGTCGGTCGTGGTCACCCGGATGGTCACCAACCCGGCCGCCGGGCCGACCACCGCGGCCGAAGCGGTGCTGACCGTCGGCTGGGGCGGCGCCGGGCGGCTCGATCTCGAGCCGGCCGCCTGCTCGGACCCCGAGTGCGAGGCCGATCACGGCTACACCGGGTCGTTCTCCTCCGACGACTTCTCGCTGCGCGTCTCGGCTGCCGCGGAGGGTCCGGACGCCGTCAGCCGGATGCTCTCGTTCGCGGAGTCGCTCTCGGCGCGGACCCGACAGGCGTGACCGCACAGTTCATCGAGCCGGCCTACGGCTCGCGGTCGCTGGCGGACGTCGTCCCGGCCGTCGCTGCCGCCCTGGGACATCCCCTGGAGGACCCGCCGACCGACCTGACGCTGCCCGACGCGCCGTCGTACGTGGTGTTCCTGGTGGACGGACTCGGCGCCGAGCTGCTGACCCGCTACGCGCATGCCGCGCCGTTCCTGTCGAGCCTGTACGACGCCCGGCAGAACGCCACCGCCGGCGTGCCGTCCACGACCGCCACCAGCCTGACCTCGCTCGGCACCGGCCTGCCGCCCGGGGCGCACGGGCTGGTCGGGTTCACCTCGCGTGTGCCCGGGACCGACCGGCTGCTCAACGCGCTGCAGTGGGACAAGACGGTCGACCCGGTCGAGTGGCAGCCGCACCCCACGGTCTTCCAGCGGCTCGCCGGCCTCGGCGTGACGGTCACGGCCGTCAACAAGCGTGAGTTCCGCGAGAGCGGACTGACCAACGTCTCGCAACGCGGGGCCGACTACGTCGGGGCGGACAAGGTCGGCGAGCGGATCGCGGCGACGGTCGAGGCCTCGCTGGCGCGGCCGTCGCTGACCTATGTGTACGACGGCGACCTCGACTGGACCGGCCACCGGTTCGGGGTGGCGTCGAGCCACTGGCTCCAGCAGCTGGCGATGGTCGACGCGGAGGCCGAGCAGCTGCGCGACGCGCTGCCCGCCGCCGTACGGCTCGTCGTCGTCGCCGACCACGGCATGATCGACGCCACGCCCGAGGGCAAGATCGACATCGACGAGCATCCTGAGCTGACCGATGGGCTGGCGCTGGTCGGCGGCGAGGCCCGGTTCCGCCACCTCTACACCTCGCGCGGTGCCCTCGACGACGTCGTCGACAGGTGGCGGGAGATGCTCGGAGAGCGGGCTGTCGTGCTCACCCGCGACGAGGCGATCGGGCGCGGCTGGTTCGGTCCGGTCGATCCCCGGGTGCGCCCCCGGCTCGGCGACGTGGTCGTCGCCTGCACCGGGGACACCGCACTCCTCTCGACCTCCGCGTTCCCCTACGAGGCGAAGCTCATCGGCCTGCACGGCTCGCTCACGCCGGCCGAGATGCTGATCCCGATCGTGGTGGCCTGACCCGTCAGTTGAGCACCATGCGGGGTTCGCCGTTGACCAGGCCGGTGCCGGAGATCCGGCACGTCCCGCCCCGCGGCACGCCGGCGTTGTAGGCCTGCCGCACGCACGATCGGGTGGCGAGCTGGGCCCAGTAGTTCGGGTGGAGCGACTCCTGGATGTAGTAGGGGCTGTTGGAGCAGCAGGTCGAGACGGTCCGGATCTGGTTGATCCACTCGGTCTGGTCGACCGCGCCCGGGGAGGTCCAGCTCGCGATTCCCCGCTCCTCGTAGAGGCCGACGGTGTTCTCACAGAGTCGACGCCCGTTGAAGGCCGACGCCAGGTCGAGGATCTTGGTGTTGGGCAGGCCGGAGTCGGTGACGGCGCCCTTCACGGCGGTGTTGATCGTCGGCAGCGCGTAGTCGTTGGCCCAGTCGGCGTCGTTGTTCCAGAAGCCGCACCCACCGGTGCTCTGCCGGGTGTAGCCGCTCTGGCTGTAGCGGAAGCCGCTGCTGCGGGGAATCGGCGAGGGGTAGGTCTGGACGACCACGGTCCAGGAGGTGTCGGAGTAGCCCGCGTTGCGCATGGCCGTCTGCACGTTGCGCAGCGATCCCGCGATCCGGGCGCGGACGGCCGCGACGTTGGCCGAGGTGAAGTTGGCCGTCACCGAGCTGTCGTCGTTGCAGTAGTCCTTGGCCCAGCTGGGGGAGTAGAGGAAGTCGGAGACGCAGGTCGTCACGATGTCGGCGAAGTTGAAGTCGTTGCCGCCGATGGACACCACGACCATCTTCACGTTGTGCGTGGACGCGAACGTCTGCAGCATCTTCGCCTGCCCCTGCTTGCCTGCCCCGAAGTCTGCGAAGTCCAGGCCGGGCTTGAAGTTGCTGCCGTCCGAGGTCGCGGTGCGGGCACCGGAGCAGGCCAGGTTCAAGCCGTTCACACCGCCGCCGATGTAGGCCTCGGCCGACGTCGAGCGATGGCAGCGGTTGATGGTCTCACCGGTGCCACCTGGGTTGTCGTAGTACGCGGTGGGACCGAGCGCGTCGGCTCGCGACGACGACTGGTTGCTGCTGCCGGCCCAGCGACCGGCCTCGCCGCTGATGTAGCTGTCGCCGAGGGTCACGACCCACGGCGTACCGCTGCCGGGGCCGTCGGCGCCCGCTGGAGCGGTGGGGATGAGGACGGTGAGCAGGCCGGCGACGAGGGTCACCAAGGTCAGGGCGAGGGTCTTGCGGCGCACGTGGTCTCCCGAGAAGTAGACAGCTGGCCCCCGGAACCTACTGACAGAGGGGCGCTGCTGGGAAGGGTCGGCCGTCACTCGGGTTCGTTGTGGTGCTCCCCGCCGAGCAGGTACGACGACCGGACGCCGTCGTACATCAAGTGGGCGATCAGGCCCTCGGCGGCATGAGGCAGGTTGTGGCAGTGGTCCATCCAGATGCCGGGATTGTCGGCGAGGAACGCGACCTCGTAGGTCTCGCCGTCAGCGACCTCGAGCGAGTCCACCCACCACGGGCTGCCGGTGGCCACCTCCCCGTCACGCGACAGGACCACCGCATGGTGGCCGTGCAGGTGCATCGGGTGCGCCTCCCCGCTGGTGTTCTTGATCCGGAACACCACGACGTCGCCCTCGCTGACCATGTACATCGGTACGTCGGGGTACAGGTGGCCGTTGATCGTCCACCACATCCCGGGCCGACCGTCCAGGAAGCCGGGCCGGCGGCCGATCCGGTAGTCGAAGGTCCGATCGGGAGCTGACGTGTCGAGGCCGACGTCGGCGGGCTCGCCGTACGTGAGCAGGTCGAGGGTCTCCTCCGGGCGTGGCGCCCGGACTGCCGAGACCGGATCGCCGCCCACGGCGAGGGACGGACCACCGGAGAAGTCCACGCGGACGCCCCCGTCCGGCACCGTGAATGCAAGATCGACGCGGCGCGCCCGCCGGCACCCTCACCGCCCGGTCGGTGACCACTCCCGGCTCGTTGAGGTCGGTGCCGTCGACCGCGACGACCCGGAAGGGGGTCCCGGTCACCCACAGGCTCGCCACACCGTTGTCGGTGTTCACGACCCTGATCCGCGCCGTGTCCCCGGCCTCAGCGGACAGGGGCGTGAGCCCTTCGGCCCCGTTGAGGGTGCCGGCGCCGAAGCGGTGGAGCACCACGACCTGGTCTACGTCGGCGGCCTCGCCGTCGGTGGGCTCGACGACCAGCGCGCCGAAGAGCCCGCGCTGCACCTGTTCGTGGGAGACCTGGTGCGAGTGGTACCAGTAGCGTGCCGGCGTCCTTGGCCACGAATCGGTAGACGAACTCCTCGCCGGGCAGGACGGCGTCCTGGGTCACGCCGGCGACACCGTCGGCGGCGTTGGGTACGTCGACGCCGTGCCAGTGCAGCGTGGTGCCCTCGGTGACGTTGTCGTTGACCAGGGTCACCTCGACCAGGTCGCCCTGCTGGCGCGCAGCTCCGGGCCGGGGGTGGTGCCGTTGACGGTGTAGCGCTCGCCCTCCTCGCGCACCGTCAGGGTGGCGCTGACGTCGGGCCGTGCCTCCGGGTCGGCGACCAGGTCGGCGACCGGCGTGGCGTGGTCACCGGTGTGGGAGGCAGCCGGTCCGCCGCCCCAGTCGGCGTACCCCATCGCCGCCAGGTCATAGCTGTCGGGCAGCAGGCTCGCCTGCCAGAACCAGCCCAGGGGCAGCACCAAGGCGGCCGTCGCGGCGCACGCCAGCCACAGGCGGGTGCGGGCGCGGAAGGCCACCGATCAGGCGGTGACGTGCTGCGCGGTGGTGGGTGCCGGCGTGGCCTGACGCGCGTTTGGCGGACATGAGTGCCAAGCCCAGGATCAGCAATGCGTTGACGCCGTGCAGCGCGCCGAACCCGGACCCGACCTCACTCGACAGGAACGGAAGCACCCACACCTGGAGGATCACCAGCCCGACCATGCCGGCGGCCATCGGCACTCCGCCTTGGACCTTGGCGAAGAACGAGACGATCAAGAAGATCAGCGCCACCAGCTGGAACAGGAGGAACCCGACGAAGAAGAAGTGGATGGCGAAGCCCCATTCGCCGACGAACTCGAGGCTGTCGCCCCCTTCGGCCTCGAGATAGGCCTTGTCGACCACGCCGTTGTCTGGTCTCGATCTCATTGGCTGAGTCCGAAGAACCCCCAGGCGATGGCGCCGGCCTGGACGACGACGAGGCCAGCGATGGTGTAGGCCAGATTACGGTAGGTGGATCTCACGAGGTGCCCCCAATACTCGGCGAGGCGCAGTCCGAGTCGCGCCCAATGACTGTTGGCACGAAGCATCCTCGCGCGGTACCCGATGCTCAATGATCTATTCGGGGCGGTCTAGACCCCTTCCGGTCACCCGAACGGGAGTGGCTCGGGGGCAAGGCTGACCGCCTGGGCCCGCGCCGCGGTGAGACGTCGGCGGTGGTGCTGGCGGCAGAGCACCTCGTAGGCGATGTCGGCCGGCGATTCGTCTGGCCCCCTGTCGTCGGCACTGTCGACGTCGCCGACCACGATCACCTCGCCCTCGGTGATCATCACGCCGTTCTCGGTACGCGCGTTGTGGGTCGCCCGCTTGCCGCACCAGCACAGCGCCTCGACCTGCAGCATGTGGACCCGGTCGGCCAGCTCGACGAGCCGGGCGCTGCCCTCGAACAGCTGGGTGCGGAAGTCGGTGAGGATGCCGAAGGTGAACACGTCGATCTGCAGCTCGTCGACGACCCTGGCGAGCTGGCCGATCTGGTCGCGGCTGTAGAACTGGGCCTCGTCGCAGATCAGGTAGTCGATCCGCCCACCCTGGGTGAGGCTGTCGACGACGTACCGCCAGAAGTCGAAGTCGGGCGGGACCTCGAGGGCGTCATGGGTCAGTCCGAGCCGGCTGGACAGCAGCGCGGCACCCGCGCGGTCGTGGCTGGTGAAGATCCGCCCGACCCGGCCACGCGCCGCGTGGTTGTGGTTGGTCTGCAGTGCGAGCGTGCTCTTGCCCGAGTCCATGGTGCCGGTGAAGAAGTGCAGTTCAGCCACGGGGCAGGATCCTGTCACAACACGTTCGGGCAAGATGACCGGCATGACGGGACCCCTGATCTCGGCCGCCGAGCTGCACGACCTCCTCGGCAGCCTGACCGTCCTGGACGTGCGTTACCGGATGGGTGGGCCGCCGGGGCCGGAGGTGTACGCCGCCGGACACGTGCCGGGGGCGGCGTACGTGGACCTGGACGCGGACCTGGCGTCCGCTCCGGGGATCGGCGGTCGCCACCCGCTGCCCGATCCCGAGGTGTTCCGGGCGGCCATGCGCCGGGCCGGCGTCTCGGCGTCGCGGCCGGTGGTGGTCTACGACGACTGGGCCGGTCACGCGGCGGCGCGCGCGTGGTGGCTGCTGCGCCACTACGGACATTCCTCGGTCCGCGTCCTCGACGGGGGTTGGTCGGCGTGGGTGGCGAGCGGAGGTGAGGCGTCGACGTCACCGATCGCGCCGCAGCCCGGTGACTTCGCGGGGGAGCCCGGCTCGATGCCGGTCCGGCTGGCCGCCGACGTGCTCGACGTGGGCGTGCTGGTCGACGCCCGGGCGGCCGAGCGCTACCGCGGCGAGACCGAACCGATCGACCCCGTCGCCGGTCACGTCCCGGGCGCGGTGAACGTGCCGACCTCGACCAACCTCGGCCCGGACGGACGGTTCCGGCCGGTCGATCGAGCTGAGGGCGGCGTACGCCGCGGTCGGGGCGGTGGCGGGGGCCGACGTGGCGGCGTACTGCGGCAGCGGCGTCACCGCCTGCCACGACGTGCTGGCGATGGAGCTCGCCGGCGTACGGGCCGCGCTCTACCCGGGCTCGTGGAGCGAGTGGGTCGCCGACGCCTCGCGCCCGGTCGAGACCGGCTGACGACACCGATGGCCGGGGTCCGAGGCGAGGTCTTCGGCCCAACTGGTGGGTTCTCGGCCTAAGTTTCGGCCCGAACAGCCCTGGTTTCCCCGGATATCCGGGGAAATGGCGATCACCAGTGCACGCCCTTGAACATCCGGGCCAGCATGATCTGCTCGGACTCACGCCCACCGGCGGAGGGGTCGGACCCCTTGGCGGCGGCGGAGTCCGGGAAGACGTGGTAGGCCATGTTCAGGATCCGGAACGCGGCCTTGGGGGCCACCGTGTGGGCCACCGCGCCGGCATTCCCGAGCAGGGTGTTGATCTCGTGGGGCCGCTCGACCATCGCCTTGATGACCAGGTCGGCGGCCTGCGCCGGGCTGATGGTGGGGAACTTGTCGTAGAGCTTGGTCGGGGCGATCATCGGCGTCCGCACCAGCGGCATGTGGATGCCCGTGAACGTGATGCCCTCGCCGACCAGCTCGGAGGCGACCACGTTGCTCCACGAGTCGAGCGCCGCCTTGGACGCGACGTACGCCGAGAACCGCGGCGGGTTGGTCTGCACCCCGATCGAGGAGATGTTCACGATGTGGCCGCGGCGCTGCTCTCGCATCGCGGGGACCAGCCCCATCACCAGCCGGATGGCACCGAAGTAGTTGAGCTGCATGGTGCGTTCGAAGTCGTGGAACCGGTCGTGCGACAGCTTCAGCGACCGCCGGATCGAGCGGCCGGCGTTGTTGACCACGAAGTCGATCGAGGGCAGCTCCGCGATCATCCGCTCGCACAGCTGGTCGATGGCACCGAGGTCGGAGAGATCGCACGGGAAGACGTACGCCGCTCCGCCGTGGTCCTCGATCGCGGCCTTGGTCTCCTCGAGCTTGTCCTTGCCCCGCGCGACCAGGACCGGGACGCCGCCGGCCTGCGCGACCTTGAGCGCGGTGACCTGGCCGATGCCGGACGAGGCGCCGGTGATGACGACGTACTTGCCGGTCAGCGCCTCGCGCGCACCGCGGTCGCGGCCGGTGGAGGTGTCGAGGTGCTCCTCCCAGTAGCCCCACAGCGTGCGGGCGTAGGACTCCAGGTCGGGGACGCCGATGCCGGAGCCGGACAGTGCCTGCTCGGTGCGTCGGGAGTCGAAGGTCGCCGCGAACCGGGTGTGGGCCAGCACCTCGGCCGGGATGCCCAGCCGGCCGATGGTCTGGTCGAGGACCAGCTTGGCGGGCGCGGACTTCACCAGCGACGTCGCGAGCTCGACGGGGCGCAGCGCGCGCGGGATCAGCGCGAGCGGCCCGGCGTGGGTGTGGGTGCGGTCGAGGGGGGTCGAGAAGGTCGGCGACCCGGCCGCGGCGCAGAACACGTTGATCAGGTCGACGACCGGCTGCGGCTCGGGGTTGACCAGGTGGAACGCCTCGCCGTCGCGCTCGGGCAGGTGCGCGAGGTGGTCCATCGCCTTGGCGACGTAGTCGACGGGCACCACATTGGTGTCGCCGAGGTCGAGGCCGACCATCGGCAACCAGGCGGGCAGCCGGTCGCGCAGCAGCTTCATCAGCGGGAAGAAGTAGTAGGGGCCGTCGATCTTGTCCATCACGCCGGTCTGGCTGTCGCCCACGACGACCGACGGGCGGTAGACGCGCCACGGCACGGTCGCCTCCTCACGCACGATGCGCTCGGACTCGTACTTCGTGCGGTGGTACGGCGAGGGCAGCGACTGCCCCTCGGCGAACATCGACTCGTCGAAGCGGCCGTGGAACTCACCGGCCGCCGCCACCGACGACACCTGGTGGAAGCAGCCGACCTGCAGCGCGTCGGCGAGCTCGAGGGCATGGCGGGTGCCGCCGACGTTGAGCGCCTCGTTGGTGGCGTCGTCGGCGGTCATGTCGTAGATCGCGGCGAGGTGGAAGAAGTGCTCGATCGGTCCGGCCTGCTCACCTGAGTGCTCGGCGATCCAGGCGTCGTCCAGCCCGAGCCGGTCCTCGCCGAGGTCACCGACGACCGGCTTGACCCGGGACGTTCCCCAGCGCGTGATCATCCGCTCCAGGCGCGGCAGTGACGACGCGCGCACGAGGACGTGGATGTCGCCCTCGCGGTGGTCGAGCAGCTCCTCGACGAGGTAGCGGCCGATGAATCCGGTGGCACCGGTGACGAAGTACGACATCTGCGGAGACTACTGCGAAGTAGCCAGGCTTGGGCAGGCCGCTCACGTGGTTTCGACGCGCCCGTCGCGACCTCGCGGGCTCGGTCGCGGGGCTTGCTCAACCTCCTCGTGAGACGGAGTCCGCGCTTCGCGCGGCTCCTTTCACTCGGACTTGCCGCCGCCGAACATGATCTCGTCCCAGGAGGGGACGGAGGCCCGGCCGCGCTTCTTGGCGGGCTTGGCGGAGGGCTCGTCGGTCTTCGGGGACTCCGACGACTCGGTCTCACCCTGCTCCGCCTGGTCGAGCTCGGCCACGACGTCGGCCGCAGGTTCGTCGGCGCGGACCGGCTCGTCCTCGAGGTAGGCCTCCACCGACTGCTCGGCGCCCAGCGAGCCGGAGCCCTGCTCGTCGCGGACCATCGAGATCGCGTCGTCCCCGAGCGGCAGCGTCTCCTCGCCGGCCGATGCCATCCGGCGGGCCCGGGCGCGGGCGATGTCGTCGCCGACGGGCGGCTCGGCCTCGACGGCCGGGGCGACGTCGCCGACCAGCCAGGTGGCGTCCTCGTTGTCGACCACGACGTAGTTGCCGGGGGCGTCGAAGACGAACCTGGCGACCCCGGAGCGCGCACCGGCGGAGAACTCGCCGGTCAGCGTCCACTTGCCGTCCTCGCGACGGGCGGAGTCCCACTCGACGGAGTCGGGGTCGACGTTGAGGCCGCGCAGCTGGGCACCGACGGCCTCGCCGAGGGTACGGGCGCCGGTGGACTGGCCGGTACGGCGTACGGAGGAGCGCTGGGCCCGTTCGGCGACGTGCTGCCGCTCGGCGAGCACGGGCGCGGCGAACGGCATGATCGCGTCGACGGTGGTCTGCGCCAGCGCGGCGACCGCCTCGGGCGTCTCGCCGGACCGGATCCGGGCCTGGATGTCACGGGGGCGAAGGGCGCTGTCCATCTTGATCTCCAACTGGCCGAGCCGGGCATGGTCGCCGCGGAGCGCGGCTCGAAGACGGTCATCGGCGTCGAGAGTGAACTCGACACCCTTGTCGCTCACCAGGAGCAGGCGCTTCCCATCACCGCTCAGTCCGGCGAGCGTGAGGTGGGCCATCGCGCGAGTCGCTTCTTCCTGGATCGTGGTCATTCTCCGGTGGCGCTGAGCCTACGCCAGCGGGCGTCGGCGCCGGGTCCACCGCGCACGGCGCGCCCCGGTAACCTCCGAGCGTGTCAACGCTGGAGACCGAGCCGTTCCTCGTCGTGCTCGACCTGGTCGGCATCTTCGTGTTCGCCATCTCCGGCGCGCTGGTCGCGGTGCGCAAGGAGCTCGACGTGTTCGGCGTCCTGGTCCTCGCCGGTACGACGGGCCTGGGCGGCGGATTCCTGCGCGACGTCCTCATCGACGCCACCCCGCCCGCGGCGCTGGCGGACTGGCGCTACCTCATGGTCCCGGTCGCCGCCGGGCTGGTGACCTTCTGGTACCACCCGGCCGTGGGCCGGATGGAACGCCAGGTCGGGGTCCTCGACGCGTTCGGGCTGGCGCTGTTCTGCGTCACCGGCGCCCTCAAGGCGCTGGAGTACGGGCTCGGCCCACTGCCGGCGGCGCTGATGGGCATGGTCACCGGCATCGGCGGCGGCATGGCCCGCGACCTGCTGGCCGGCCGGGTGCCGGCCGTCTTCCGGGGCGAGCTCTACGCCACCCCCGCGCTGGCCGGTGCCGCCATCGCGGTCGTGGGGGAGCGGCTCGACCAGCCGGTGGTGCTCAGCGCCCTGCTCGGTGCGTCCGTGTGCCTGGTCTGGCGGCTGCTGGCGATCTGGCGGCACTGGCAGGCCCCGCTCCCCTCGGGGCCCGCCAGCGTCTGACTCACTCGTCGACAGGCTCGCCGGTGGGGAGCGTGAATCCGGAGCGGACCAGTTCGGTGAAGGTGCCGAGCTCGCCGGTCGCCGGCTCGCAGGTGCCGTCCGGCACCGTGCAGGTGAGGATCACGGCCTGAGCGTCGTTGCTGGGCTCCCGGCCGGCGACCATCACCACGGTGGCGGCGTCGAGCCATTCGTAGCCGGCCGCGAAGCCGTAGTCGAGGTCGAAGGTCACCTGCTCGCCGGTGTGCGCGTCGTAGACCAACGGGTCGTCGGCGTCGATGGTGAACCACGCGGCATCGGGGGAGAACGCCCCGACGGAGCCGTAGACGTCGGGCAGAGTGATGCCGTCGTCGGGGCCGGTCCCGAGTCGGGGGCCCTCGCCGTCCCCGAGGAAGGCCACCAGCCCGTCCTCGACGGCGAGGATGTCCCGGGTGCCGCGCGCCCGTTCGTCGACGATCCGGGACTCCCCGGTGTCGAGGTCGACCACGACCGCGCCCCGGTCGTCGCGCCAGTAGGCGGTGCGGCCGTCGATCGCGTAGACGTGGGCCGGTTGCGCCTGGTCGAATGCCTCGACCTCGCCGGACGCCTGGTCGAGCACCATGACGGCAGGCTGCTGCCGATCGACCCAGGCCACCAGGGTGCCCTCGTCGTCTGCCACCAGCCGGGGGCGCCGCGCATCGGTCGCGCCGACCTCGGTGGCCTTGCCGTCGAGCCACGACCACACGGTGCCATCCGGGTCGGTGAAGGCGTAGCCGTCGCCGGTGCGGACGTAGGCGCTGATCTCGTGGCCGACGTCGACCTGCGCGTCGCCGACGTGGAGGGTTGACCCCACGGCGTAGGTGACCGCGGCGCGCGGGGCCGTGGCTGTGGCGGGACCGTCGACGCGGTCGCCGCCGGCCTCGATGCCGGGCAGCAGGAAGGCTGCGCCGACACCCAATGCGGCCACGCCGCCGATGAGCGCCGTACGACGTGTGCGTCGGCGTCGGTCGCCGGTCCGGGTCATCGCCTCGAGGTCGGGCATCGCGAAGTCGACGGAGTCGGCCTGTGCGTGCATCAGGGTCTTCAACTGCTCGGTCATCGTGCCACCACCAGATCGTGTAGGGGGAGCAGCGTGGGGTCGTCGCCCAACCGCTCCCGGAGCTTGACGAGCGCAGCCGAGACCTGGCTCTTGACGGTGCCGACGGCGCATCCCATCGCCTCGGCGGTCTGGGCCTCGGTGAGGTCCTCGTAGTAACGCAGCACCACCGCGGCACGCTGCCGCACCGGCAGGTCCAACAGCGCCGCCCACAGCCAGTCGCTCTGGGTGACGGAGTCCTCGTGCCCACCGGACCGCCCTTCGGGCAGCGAGTCGCTCGCACGCTCGCCGTACCAGGACTTCTTGCGGAACCAGCTGATCGCCGTGGTGGTGATCGCCTTGCGCGTGTAGATCTCGGCCTTGCTGGTGTCGCGCAACCGTGGCCACGCGACGTAGGTCTTGGTCAGTGCCTCCTGGACCAGGTCCTGGGCCAGCGACACCTCGCCGACCATCAGGTACGCCGCTCGGTGCAGCGCGGGTGAGCGCGCGGCGACGAACTCCGCGAACTCGGATCGGTCCCGTCCCGACATCCGTCCTCCTTCTCAGCCGGCGCCGGTCGCGCCGTGTGTGCAGTCAGACGCCGCGGAGCTCCGAAAAGGTTCGGTCACTCGTAGCGGGTGGTGCCCAGCACGCGTCGCAGGTAGGCGTTGTCGAAGACCCGGTCGGGGTCGAGCCGGTCGCGCAGGGCGAGGAACTCGCCGAAACGCGGGTACGACGCCGCCAGGCTGTCGGCGGTCCGGGTGTGGAGCTTGCCCCAGTGCGGGCGGCCACCGTGGGCGCACAGGATCTGCTCGATCGCCAGGAAGTAGGGCACGTGGTCGGCCGCGGCGTAGGTGTGGAAGGCGAGGTAGACGCTGTCGTGGCCGTAGCTCGTCGAGAGGGGGATGTCGTCGGCCGGCGTGACCCGGATCTCCACGGGGAAGCTGATCTGCCAGTCGGAGGCGTCGATCACCCGGCGTGCCTCGCGCAAGGCGGCGACGCCGGCCTCGCGCGGGACGGCGTACTCCATCTCCTTGAAGCGGACCTTCCGCTCGGTCGTGAAGACGCGGTGGGCTGAGTCGGAGAAGCTGCGCTCCGAGAGCAGCCGCGCCGCCACTGCGTTGACCGCGGGAGTGAGTGCGGGGATCCGGTGCGCGAGCCGGTTGGTGACCTCGAACAGACGATTGGAGAGCAGCTCGTCGTCGAGCCACGCGCGCCAACGGGGGAGCGGCTCGGCAGCGGCTGTCACGCGGTCGTTGGTCTTCACCAGCATCCGGTCGGTGTGGGGGAACCAGTAGGCGTCGAGGTGGTCGTGGGCGTCGGCGAGGTCGAGCAGCGAGCCGGTCACGTCCGGCCACGACATCGGCCGCTCCCAGGCCCGCAGCGTGAACAGCGGCTCCACGTGGAAGGTCAGCGTCGTCATCACGCCGAGTGCCCCGAGGCCGATCCGCGCGACGTCGAAGACGTCGGCGTTCTCGGTCGCGGAGGCGGCCAGCACCTCGCCGGTCCCGGTCACCAGCTCCATGCCGGCCAGCTGCGCCGACAGCGACGCCGTACGCCCGCCCGAGCCGTGGGTGCCGGTGGACACTGCCCCGGCCAGCGTCTGCTCGGCGATGTCGCCCATGTTGTGGAGCGACAGCCCGAGCCGTTCCAGCTCGTGGTTGAGGACGTGCAGCGGCGTCCCCGCCCCGGCGGTCACGGTCATCGCCTCGCGGTCGACGGCGAGGATGCCGGTGAGGTGGGTCGGCAGCAGCACCGTGTGCTCCGGGGCGGCGATGGCGGTGAAGCTGTGGCCGGTGCCCAGCATCTTCACGCTCGTGCCGGCAGCACGCGCTGCCTGCACCGCCGCCACCACGTCCGCGGTCGTCCGGGGTGCGTACACCTCCGTCGGGCGTGCCGAGACCAGCCCGGACCAGTTCCTCCACTCCACGCCCCGACCCTAGGCCGAGCCCCCGAGCAGCCCGGTGAGGCGCGGTGACGTTCAAGGTCGCCGATTGGTCCCAAACGACACGATTTGCCGGTGTGTGGCTGCCGTTTGGGACCAATCGGCATCCCCAGAAGGCCCCAGCTATCGGGCGGGGACGGGCCGCGGCACCAGCTGCGCGACCACGGCGGCGAGGGTGCCGGCGGCCAGCGTGACGAAGTACGCCGTGGACGCGCCGGAGCGGTCGATGACCAGCCCGGCGAGGGCGGCTCCCAGGGCGACGCCGGCGACGACGCCGGTCTGGAGCAGCGCCATGCCCTCGGTGAGTCGGGCGGAGGGGACAGATTCCTCCACCAGCGAGGTCGCGGCGATCAGGGTCGGTGCGATCGCGATGCCGCCGAGCAACAGCGCAACGCCCATCAGCAGCACGGAGTCGATGAAGGCGAGCGGTGCCATGGTGAGACACATCCCGAGCGCGCCGAGGCGCAGCCGGTCGGCCGAGGTGCGGCGCAGGTGGAGCGCGCCGGTGACCAGACCGGCGAGCAGGCTGCCGAGCGCCCAGACGGCGAGCAGCGGTCCGGCGTACGCCTGGTTGCCCTGCTCGTCGGCGAAGGCGACGGTCACGACCTCGGCCCCACCGAAGAGGGAGCCGAGCGCGAACATCACGACCACCAACGGGACCAGCGCCCGCCAGGGGAGGCGGGTGCGGTCGCCGGTGGTGCGGGAGCTGGGCCGCGGCGGCGGCTCCGTCGACGTCTGCGCGGCGAGCAGCAGGGTGCCGACGAGTCCGCTGACGACTGCGGTGGCGAGCCCGGCCACCGGGTGGACCGCGGTCGCGAGGACGGTCACCAGGATCGGGCCCAGCATGAAGACGCTCTCGTCGACGACGGCCTCGAGCGCGAACGCGGTCTGCACGTCGGCGGGCCGGCCGTGCAGTGCATGGGACCAGCGGGCCCGGACGCAGGAACCGGCGGCCGGCAGGGCTGCGCCGCCCACGGCGGCGAACAGGTACGACGAGATGCGGGGCCACTCGGCCTGCACCGACACGACGAGCAGGGTGATCATGACGCTGAACACGATCGCCATCGGGACCAGGACCCGCGCCTGCCCGAGCCGGTCGAGCAAACGCCCCTGGACGATCGCGAACGCCGCGCCGGCCACGACATAGACCGCCGAGACCGCGCCGGCAATGCCGTAGGAGCCGGTGGCTGCGGCGACGAGCAGCACGATGCCGAGTCCGGCCATCGAGATCGGCAGCCGCGCGACCAGCCCCGACGCGGAGAACCGGAGACCGCCGGGGACGGCGAGGATCCGTCGGTAGTTCTCGATCATGGCGTCCGCAGCCTATGTGCACCCACTTCTGCCACCGGGTTAGATGGGTGGGTGAATCCTGACGTGAGCCCGTACGACGCCGTGCTGCTGGTCTCGTTCGGCGGCCCCGAGAAGCCCGACGACGTGATCCCGTTCCTGGAGAACGTGACCCGCGGGAAGAACATCCCCCGCGAACGGCTGGCTGAGGTGGGGGAGCACTACTTCGGGTTCGGTGGCCGGTCTCCGATCAACGACCAGAACCGGGCGTTCCTCACCGCGCTGCGCGAGGACCTCGCGGGCGCCGGCATCGACCTGCCGGTCTACTGGGGCAACCGCAACTGGGACCCGTACCTCACCGACGCGCTGCGCCAGATGGCCGCGGACGGCGTGACCCGGGCCGCGTGCTTCGTCACGAGCGCCTACTCGTCGTACTCCGGGTGCCGCCAGTACCGCGAGAACCTGGCCGAGGCCGCGGCGGAGGTGCCCGACGCACCGGAGCTCGACCGGCTGCGCCACTACTTCAACCACCCGGGCTTCGTGGAGCCGGTCGTCGACGCCACGCTGGCGTCGCTGGCCGAGCTGCCCGAGGACGTGCGCGAGGGCGCGCACCTGGTCTTCGTCACCCACTCGATCCCGACGTCGATGAATGACACCAGCGGCCCCGAGGGGGGCTGGTACGTCCGGCAGCACACCAGTGCGATGACCGAGGTCGTCGAGCGGGTGAGGCAGGAGACCGGGCACCGGTTCCCGAGCGAGCTCGTCTACTGCTCGCGGTCCGGCCCGCCGCAGATGCCGTGGCTCGAACCGGATGTCAACGATCACCTCGAGACCCTCGTGAAGCAGGGCGCGACCGGCGCGGTGCTGGTGCCGATCGGGTTCGTGTCGGACCACATGGAGGTGATCTACGACCTCGACACCGAGGCGCTGGCCACCGCCCGCGACCTCGGCCTGCCCGCCACCCGGGCCGCGACGCCGGGGGTCGACCCGCGGTTCGTGGGCGTGGTGCGCTCACTGCTGGTCGAGCGGGCCGCCGCGGAGCGCGGCGGCGACCCCGTGCGCGACACCGTGGGCGGACTGCCGCCGTCGTGGGACCGCTGTCCGGTCGGCTGCTGCCCCAACCCGCGGGGCGACCGCCCGACCGTCGGCCAGAGCGCATGAGCGCCGACCCGGCCGACCTCCGCGACCTCGCCCTGACGGTCGCCCGGGCCGCTGCTGGTCTGGTCCGGCAACGGGCCACGGCAGAGGTCACGGTCGCCGCCACCAAGACCAGCTCGGTCGACGTCGTCACGGACGCAGACCGGGCCAGCGAAGAGCTGATCCGGGGGCTGCTGCTCGAGGCTCGGCCAGACGATTCGATCCTCGGCGAGGAGGGCGACGACCACGCTGGCACCAGCGGTGTCCGGTGGGTCGTGGACCCGATAGATGGCACCGTCAACTTCCTCTACGGGCTCCCGGAGTACGCCGTCTCGGTGGCCGCTGAGCTCGACGGTGAGGTCGTCGCGGGTGCCGTCCTCAACGTCGCCACGGGGGTCGAGTACGCCGCAGCCCGGGGGCTGGGTGCCACCCGCGACGGCGCCCCGCTGAGCGTGCGCGCCGTACCTCCGGTGCCGGAACGCCTTGTCCTGACCGGGTTCGGCTACCGCACCGACGTCCGCGCCGGCCAGGCCGAACGGGTCGCCAGGATGCTGCCGCGGGTGCGCGACATACGTCGGATGGGGTCCTGCGCGCTGGACCTGTGCCACGTCGCCGAGGGCAGTGCCGACGGGTACGTCGAGGACGGGCCGCAAGCGTGGGACTGGTCGGCCGGCTCGCTGGTCGCGACCGAGGCAGGGGCCCGCTTCGCGGTGCTGCCGGGCACCCTCGCCGCAGAGCTGCCGGACTGCGCGGAGCGGTCGGTCGTCGTGGCGGCGCCGTCCGACGGGTGGGACGACTTCGTGCTCCTGCTCACCGACTGCGGATTCTTGGTCCCGTCGGCGGAATAGAGAGGGGTCACCCTCTGTTCAGGCGACACGGCGTGGAACCGGTGTGCATCGCCCCCGTGGCATGGTGCACAATCTGGCGCCGGAGCGACGCGGTGAAGCAGTTGCCGCCCGAGGCATGGGGAGTGGAGAAGAGGAACGATGGCGACAGATTACGACGCACCTCGCAAGACCGAGGAAGACCAGTCCGAAGAGAGCATCGAAGAACTCAAGGCGCGTCGTCACGACAAGAACTCCGGAAAGGTCGATGAGGACGAGGCGGAAGCCGCCGAGTCCTTCGAGCTGCCCGGGGCGGACCTGTCGCACGAGGAGCTGGCCGTCGAGGTGAAGCCCAAGCAGGAGGACGAGTTCACCTGCATGAGCTGCTTCCTGGTGCACCACCGCAGCCAGCTGGCCGACGAGAAGAAGATGATCTGCCACGACTGCGCCTGACGCGCAGCCCGGCGACCCTCAGGTGGTGGGCGCCGGTGCGTCCGGGTCGTCCCGATCCGTCCGCAGCTCCGGCGGCAGGTTGCCCGTCGACTTGGCGTAGTACCCGGCCGCCCGGCGGGCGGCCGCCATCCGGGCCAGCCCGATCAGGGCGCCGCTGACCGCGGCCCAGGCCACGGCCTCCTTGACGTCCACCTCCGGGTCGGCCGGGTTGGCCGGGGGCGTCTTGCCCGTCGCGGCCTTCCATGAGGCGTTGAGGGCCTTCTTGGTCACCGCCGCCGCGCCCAGCACGGCGACGAGCGAGAACACGGACCAGACCTTCGAACCATCAGATGCCATGTCTCGACCCTATCCGGCGGCTCCGTCGATCGGGCCGCCCGTTCGGGTGACTCCACCGAGCGCCGCGGCGAGCTCGGCGGGGTGGCGGGTGCTCAGCAGCCAGTACGGCGCCGGGTCGGCCGGGTCGTGCAGCTCGACCCGGACCGCGCGCTTGAGGTAGGGCCGCAGCAGGAGGTAGGCACGGGCGTCCGCATCCACGCCCGCCCACCTGCGGGCGGCGTCGGCGTCGAGGGCGGTGGCCGCGCCGAGGTGGCCGACCTCGATCCGGGCCCGGCCCGCCCTCAGCACGCCGTCCGCGACCTCGATCCGGGCCGAGCCGTAGGACGACAGCAGCGCGACCAGCAGCGCGAGGGCCACCCCGGCCACCAGCCAGGACGCCACCGGGGGCAGCGCGACCACGGTCGCGAGCCACAGGCTGGCCACCAGCATGGTGCCCTGGACCCACCACCGCAGTGGGACGGTGAGCCGTTCGGCGTACGGGGTGGTCACGGGGTGCATCGTAGAAGCGTTCCGGTGCGGAGTGGGTGGTCGGGTCCTGCCCGCGGTTTCCCCGCTCAGGCGGGGAACCAGTGACTTCGTGACCGAAGTTTGCCCCGCCAAGCCATGGTTTCCCCGCTCAGGCGGGGAAACCTGAGGCAGGAGTGACCACCAACCACCGGTAGTCTCACCGCCCGTGCCCGACCATGACCTCGACGTGCAGATCGTCCGGCTCGACCCCGACCTCCCGCTCCCGGCGTACGCCCACCCCGGCGACGCCGGAGCCGACCTCGTCACCACCGTCGACGTCACGCTGCAGCCGGGGGAGCGCGCGCTGGTGCCGACCGGGATCGCGCTCGCGCTGCCCGAGGGGTACGTCGCCCTGGTGCACCCCCGGTCCGGGCTGGCCGCGCGGCATGGGCTGTCCATCGTCAACGCCCCGGGGACGGTCGACGCCGGCTACCGCGGCGAGATCAAGGTGATGCTCATCAACCACGATCCGGCGACGGCGGTGGAGCTGCGCCGGGGCGACCGGATCGCGCAGCTGGTGGTCCAGCGCTTCGAGCGGGCCCGCTTCGTCGAGGTGACCGATCTCCCCGACTCGGTGCGTGGCGAGGGGGGCTACGGTTCTACTGGAGGATTCGGTCCCGTCTGACCGGTCCAGAGGAGTTGAGAGTGAAGTTCGGTCGCAAGTCGTCCACCCCCACGCCCGCCGAGGCCCCCGCCGACGCGCTCGACGAGCCGAGCCAGCCGCAGGCTGACGCCGTCGGCCCTTTCGACGCCGACGAGGTCGGGGACGACGGGATCCAGCGGGTCGACCTCGGTTCGTTGCTGATCGCGCCGGTGCCCGGCACCGAGCTGCGGATCCAGGTCGACGAGCGGAGCAAGAAGGTCCAGTCCGTGATCATGGCCAGCTCCCAGGGAGCACTCGAGCTCCGCGCCTTCTCGGCACCCCGCAACGGCGATCTCTGGAGCGAGATCCGGCCGCAGCTGGCAGCCGACATGGCGCGTCGCGGCGGCACCGCGACCGAGCGGGACGGCCGGTTCGGTCCCGAGCTGGTCTGCCAGCTCAGCGTGAAGGCCCCCGACGGCCGCACCGGCCAGCAGGCCTCGCGCATCGTCGGCATCAACGGCTCGCGCTGGATGGTGCGGGCCACCTTCCTGGGCCAGCCCGCCGTCGACCCCGACCAGGCCAAGGCCTGGGAGGACGCCCTCACCCAGGTCGTCGTACGACGTGGCGAGGAGGCGATGCCGGTCGGTGACCCGCTCCCGATCACGCTGCCCGAGGAGGCCCGCCGCGTGGACCGGGCCGCCACGCCTGGTGCCCCCGCGGCGCCGGCACCCCCGCAGGAAGCCTGAGGTGAGCCCCGACGCGGAGCCGAGCCGACTGCGACGCAGTCTCAGCCGCTGGGCGAGCAGCACCGACATGCACGCCCGCGAGCTGCGCCGCGATCTGGGCGACACCGCCGAAGCCTCGATCGACGACGCCCCCGACCGGCAGCTGGTGACCGTGCAGGGCGTGCTGCGCACGGTCACGCTGCGGCCGCGAGGAGGAGTGCCCGCCCTCGAGGCCGAGCTCTACGACGGGTCGGCGGTCCTCACCGTCATCTGGCTCGGACGTCGCCAGATCGCCGGCATCGGCCCCGGCCGCTCGATGCGGGTCACCGGCCGGATCGGCGCCGCCGAGGGAATCCGTCTGATGTACAACCCGCGCTACGAGCTGCTGCCATGACCGACCAGCCCGGAGAGCAGGAGACCCAGGAGTCGAGGGGGGAGCCGGAGACCACCGGGCCCCCGGACGTGTCCAGTGTCGAGGAGGTCGTCCGGGCTCAGCTCGCGCGGGCCCTCGGCGGGCGCCGCGGCATGGTCGAGGCTGCGGTCCCGACGATCCTGTTCACCGTCACCTGGCTGATCGTCAAGGACCTGAAGGTCGCCCTCGGCGTGAGCGTCGCGGCGGCGCTGGTCATGCTCGTCGTCCGGCTCGTCCAGCGCTCGACCATCCAGTTCGTGTTCAACGCGCTGTTCGGGATCGGCATCGGCGCGCTGTTCGTGTCGATGGCCGCCCGTGGCGGGGCCAGCGGCGACGAACAGGCGCTGGCCTACTTCCTGCCCGGCATCCTCTACAACACCGGCTACGCGGTCGTCCTGGGCTTCACCTGTGTGATCGGCTGGCCGATGGTCGGGTTCATGGTCGGCAGCGTGACCGGCGACGCGACGGCGTGGCACGCCGACAAGCAGATCGTCAGGCTCTCGACCCACCTCACCTGGCTGCTCGTGCTGCCGTGCGTGCTGCGGGCAGGGATCCAGGGACCCATCTGGCTGGCCGGGTCCAGCGGCGCTCTCGAGGCCGACGCAGCCATCGCCCTGCTCGGGGTGTTGAAGATCGTGCTCGGCTGGCCGCTGCAGCTGGCTGCTCTCGGCGCGATGGCGTGGCTGCTGGGCCGCAACCACACGCCGATCGAGCAACAACCGGCACCCGACGGCAACCCGACGGCGTAAGGACTGGCTCGGTGGTCGGCGGCCTCAGCCGCCGTGGTGTGACGGGGCCAGCAGCCGCTCGAGCTCGTTCTCGACGTCGGCACTGACCACGAAGAGCAGCTCGTCGCCCGATTCGACCGGCTGCTCGGCGTCCGGGGTGTAGACCTGCCCGTCGCGCAGGATCGTGACCAGGGCGCAGTTCTCCGGGAAGGGGATCAGCCCCGACGGCTTGCCGATGTACGGCGAGTCCTCGGGCAGGGTCAGCTCGACCAGGTTGGCGTTGCCCTGGCGGAACGTGAACAGCCGCACCAGGTCGCCGATGGTCACCGCCTCCTCGACCAGGGCGGACATGATCCTCGGGGTCGAGACGTTGACGTCCACGCCCCAGGCCTCGGTGAACAACCACTCGTTGTTGGGGTGGTTGACCCGGCCGACGGTGCGGGGCACCCCGAACTCGGTCTTCGCGAGCAGCGAGGTGACGAGGTTGGCCTTGTCGTCGCCGGTGGCGGCGATCACGACGTCGCACTGGTCGAGCCGAGCCTCCTCCAGCGAGGAGAGCTCGCAGGAGTCGGCCAGCAGCCACTCGGCGTCCGGCACCCGCTCGGGCTTGATGGCGCTCGCGCTCTTGTCGATGAGCAGCACCTGGTGACCGTTCCCGATCAGCTCGCGGGCGATGGAGCGGCCGACGGCACCAGCCCCGGCGATGGCGACCTTCATGTCAGTGCTCCTCGGGGCCGCTGTCGAAGACGGAGTAGGCGCCGGCGGCGTTCTCCTCGCGCATGACCAGGTGGAGCAGGTCGCCCTCCTGGATGACGGTCTCACGGGTCGGCAGCATGCCCTCGCCGAGCCGGTCGATCCACGCGATGCGCACCTTGGACTGCTCCTGCAGGTGGATGGTGCGATGACCGACCCACTTCGGCGGCACCGGCACCTGGTCGACCCGGATCGTGCCGGAGGGGTCCCGGAAGTCGGGCTCGGCGCCGACCGGCAGCAGCCGGCGCAGCACCTGGTCGGCGGTCCACTTGACCGTCGCGACGGTGGTGATGCCGAGCCGCTGGTAGACCTCGGCGCGACCGGGGTCGTAGATCCGGGCCACGACCTGGTCGATTCCGAACGTCTCGCGGGCCACCCGGGCGGCGATGATGTTGGAGTTGTCGCCGCTGGAGACGGCGGCGAACGCGTCCGCGCGCGCGATGCCGGCCTTCTGCAGCACCTCCTGGTCGAACCCGAACCCGGTGACCTTGTCACCGTTGAACGAGGGACCCAGCCGACGGAACGAATCGGGCTCGCTGTCGATGATCGAGACGGTGTGGTTGCGGTCCTCGAGGGAGCGGGCGAGCGTCGAGCCGACGCGGCCACATCCCATGATCACGACATGCACGACACGAACGTTATCCCAGTCGGTACGACGCGGGAGCGAACCTAGGACTAGCCTTCTGGATCGTGGGTGCCGGCGACGTCTCTAAGCGGATCCTGCTGGGTCGCAAGCTTCGCAGCTCGCAGCTCGGCGAGACGCTGCTTCCCAAGAAGATCGCCCTCCCGGTCTTCGCCAGCGACGCGCTCTCCTCGGTGGCCTATGCCCCCGACGAGATCTTCATCATGCTGGCCATCGCCGGCGCGTCGACGTACGCCTGGACCTGGAAGATCGGCCTCGCGGTCGCGCTGGTGATGCTCACCGTGGTCACGTCGTACCGGCAGACGGTGCACGCCTATCCGTCCGGTGGCGGCGACTACGAGGTGGCGACCGTCAACCTCGGCCGCACCGCCGGCATCACCGTCGCCAGTGCGCTGCTCGTCGACTACGTGCTCACCGTGGCGGTGTCGATCTCCGCAGCCTCGCAGTACGCCGCCGGAGCGATCCCGAGCCTGATCGGGCACGAGGCGACAGTGGCGCTGCTGGCGGTGGCCGTGCTGACCGCGCTCAACCTGCGCGGTGTCCGCGAGTCCGGCACGCTCTTCGCGATCCCCACTTACCTGTTCATGGTCGCGATCCTGGGGATGTGCGGCTACGGGCTGTTGCGGCTGCTCGCCGGCAACCTGCCGGAGGCCGAGAGCGCCCAGCTGGAGATCATCCCGGCCGAGGGCTGGGACGGACCGCTCGGCCAGCTCGCGCTGATGTTCCTGCTGGCCCGCGCGTTCTCCTCCGGCTGTGCCGCCCTGACCGGCGTCGAGGCGATCTCCAACGGCGTACCCGCCTTCCGCCGTCCCAAGAGCCGCAATGCCGCCACCACCTTGCTGATGCTCGCGCTGATCGCGATCTCGATGATGATGAGCGTCATCGTGCTCGCCCACGAGATGAGCGTCCGGTACGTCGATCCGCACGACCTCGATCGGCTGCGAACGGCCGGCAGCGCGGCACTCCCGGAGGGCTACGAGCAGCATCCCCTCATCTCCCAGATCGCGTCGGGCGTGTTCGACGGCTTCCCGCCGGGGTTCTACTTCGTGGTGTCCATCACCGGGGTGATCCTGGTGCTGGCCGCCAACACCGCCTTCAACGGCTTCCCGGTGCTCGGCTCGATCCTGGCCCAGGACGGCCTGCTGCCGCGGGCGCTCGGCTCGCGCGGCGACCGGCTCGCCTACAGCAACGGCATCTTGTTCCTCGCGCTGATGTCGATGGCCCTGATCTGGGTCTTCGACGCCGAGACGACGCGGTTGATCCAGCTCTACATCGTGGGCGTCTTCGTCTCGTTCAACCTCAGCCAGCTCGGCATGATCCGTCACTGGACCAGGCACCTGAAGACCGAGCGCGACCCCGCCGAACGGCGTCGGATGCTCCGGTCGCGCGCGATCAACACCTTCGGTCTCGGCATGACCGCCGTGGTGCTGGTGATCGTGCTGGTGACGAAGTTCCTCGCCGGCGCCTGGATCGCCATCCTGGCGATGTTGGTGTTCTTCGCGATCATGCAGGGCATCCACCGCCACTACCGCAACGTCGCCCTCGAGCTGGCCGCCGACGAGGACGACAAGGTGCTGCCCACGCGTGTCCACGCGATCGTGCTGGTCGGGAAGCTCCACAAGCCGACCCTGCGGGCGCTGGCCTTCGCGAAGGCGTCGAGACCCAACGTGCTCGAGGGTGTCTACGTGGCGACCGACGCGGTCGCCACCAACCGGATGCTCACCGAGTGGGACGAGCGGAACTTCGGCGTACCCCTGAAGGTCCTGCACTCGCCCTACCGCGAGCTGGTCCGCCCGATCGTCGAGTACGCCCAGGAGATCCGCAACGCCAACCCGCGCGGCGTCGTTGCCGTCTACATCCCCGAGTACGTCGTGGGTCGCTGGTGGGAGCAGTTCCTGCACAACCAGACCGCGCTGCGGCTCAAGGGCCGGCTGCTGTTCTCGCCCGGCGTGATGGTGATCTCGGTGCCCTACCAGCTGCGCTCCTCGCAGATCGCTCGCGAGCGGGAGCGGCGCGGTGACGCCCGGATCCGCTCCGGCGACGTGAGACGCGGCAACGTCCGCGACAGCTCCTCCGGCAAGCAGGTGCCGCGGTGACCAGGCGCCCACGGACCAAGAAGCAGCGCGGCCGGTCGCGGGTGGGGGAGCGGTTCACGGTCGAGGTCGGCCCGATCGCCCACGGCGGCCACTGTGTCGCGCGGGTGCCCGACGGTGACGCCCTGCGGGTGGTGTTCGTGCGGCACGCGCTCCCGGGCGAGACCGTCGAGCTGGTCCTCACCGAGGGCGCCGACGGCGACCGGTTCTGGCGCGGTGACGCGACGTCCGTGGTGACGCCGTCGCCCGACCGCGTCACGCCGCCCTGCCCGTACTCCGGGCCCGATGCCTGCGGTGGCTGCGACTTCCAGCACGTCGCGGTGCCGGCCCAGCGCGAGCTCAAGGCGGCGGTCGTGCGCGAGCAGTTCGCCCGGTTGGCCAAGCTCGACCTCGACGTGGTGGTCGAGCCGGTCCCCGGCGACGAGGACGGGCTGCGCTGGCGCACCCGGCAGCGCTTCGTCTCGCTTCCCGAAGGTCGCGTGGGGATGCGCAAGCACCGGTCCCACGAGGTCGTCCCGGTCGAGGAGTGCCTGATCCAGGCGCGCGAACCCGCCTCCCACGAGGTGCTCGGCCGCGCGTTCTCGGTCGCCCCCGACGGCTTCTGGCAGGTCCACCCCGGCGCCGCGGAGGTGCTGGTCGAGACGGTCCTCGACTTCCTGGACCCGCAGCCGGGAGAGGCGGTGCTCGACCTCTACGCCGGGGTCGGCCTGTTCGCGGCCTTCCTCGCCGACCGCGTCGGTCCTGGCGCCCGGGTGGTCGCGGTCGAGGGCGAGCACGCCGCCTGCCGCCACGCCCGCCGCAACCTGGGATCGGGAGCCGAGGTAGCCGCCGGCCCCGTCGACCAGGTGCTGGCGTCGGCGTACGACGAGCCGTTCGACCTCGTCGTCCTCGACCCGCCCCGCGAGGGGGCCAAGCGCAAGGTCGTCGAGCAGGTCGTCGACCGGGCCCCGCGCGCGGTCGCCTATGTCGCCTGCGACCCCGCGGCGCTCGCCCGCGACGTCGCGATCTTCGCCGAGCACGGCTACACGGTGCAGCGGCTGCGCGCCCTGGACCTGTTCCCGATGACCACCCACGTGGAGTGCGTCGCTCTGCTGGAGAAAACCGGCTCTGACCTGCTGCGGAGCGATTCGCGATAACGCCGTCGACCTCCGCCAACCCGCCTGATGGCTCACTTTGGGCTCACTTTGCGTCACGGCATGCCCGACCTGCGTGCGGAATCCCGCCGCGCGTGAGTCGTAGCAGCCTGAGGGCGTGCAGGCTCGCCGGCAGATGGGCGCGTAGCTCGTCGATCGGACTCGGGGGCCGTGAGGAGCCCGAAGGACGCTCAGCGCGATCTATTGACACCGCGGGCAATCGCTGAGAGCCTCACTGCAATATTCGTTCGGGTCCGTACGATCTAATGGAGACCACCGTGAGCCAACTGTCCCCCGCCCCGGCAGAGACCGAGACGACCTCTTTGCGCAGGGGCCGTCTCGGCGTCGTCGGCATCGTCTTCTTCGTCATGGCGGCGGCAGCCCCACTGGTCGGCATGACCGGCGCCCTTCCGGTGGCGATCGTCGTAGGCAACGGCGCCGGCGTCCCCGGCGCGTACGTCGCGGTCGGCATCGTGCTGCTGCTCTTCAGCGTCGGGTACGCCGCCATGAGTCAACGGGTCACCAACGCCGGCGCCTTCTTCGCCTATGTCGGTCGCGGGCTGGGTATCGGTCCGGGTGTCGGCAGCGCCTATGTCTCCCTGGTCGCCTACCTCGCGATCCAGCTGGCCATCTACGGGTTCTTCGGCGCGGTGATGGCGGGCCAGATGGACGCCAAGCTCGGCATCGACCTGTCCTGGTGGGCCTGGGCACTGATTGCCTGGGTCATCGTGCTCGGGTTGTCTGCCTTCAGCGTCGACGTCGGGGCCAAGGTCCTCGGGGTGCTGATGCTGCTCGAGATCGGGTCCCTGGCCCTGGTGTCGCTGGCGGTGATCTTCCAGGGTGGCGGTCCGGACGGGCTTCGACTTCGGTGCATCCTTCGCGCCCAACAACATCCTCGTCGGTGGGCTGACCGGCTCGGCGGGCATCGCGCTGGCCTTCGCCTTCGCCTCCTTCATCGGCTTCGAGGCCACGGCCATCTACGGCGAGGAGTCCAAGGACCCCAAGCGGACGGTCCCGATGGCGACGTACGTGGCGGTCACGCTCATCACGGTGCTGTTCGCGGTCACCACGTTCGCCGTGGTCTCGGCGCTGGGCGCGCCGACGTGGTCGAGGAGGCAGCCAACCGCTCCGCCATCGACGGCGTCCCGCTCGCCGACTCCGCAGCGGTGATCTTCTCGGTGGCCGACGAGTACGTCGGCAGCTGGCTGGCCGACGTGATGAGCTGGCTGGTCCTCAGCAGCCTGTTCGCAGGCCTGCTCGCCTTCCAGAACTCTGCCGCGCGGTACTTCTTCTCCATGGGTCGTGCCGGCGTGCTGCCCCGCGCTCTCGACCGGGTCAACCATGCCGGCGCCCCGTTGCTCGGATCGATCGTCACCTCGGTCGTCACCTTCGTCGTGATCGTGCTGTTCGCCCTCACCGACAAGGACCCCGTGCTGAACATGTTCTTCTGGTTCAGCGGGCTGGCGGTGGTGGCGATCGTCCTGGTCGAGTTCCTCGTCTGCGGCGCGGTGATCGCCTTCTTCCGACGGCATCCGCACGAGCCGAGCATCTGGAAGACCACGATCGCACCCATCCTCGCCGCCATCGGTCTACTCGTCGGCGAGTACCTGTTGATGTCGCGGTTCGGGCTGCTGGCCGGCACCGTCGCGGAAGGGGTCGACCCGACGGCGCAGTCGTGGGGCCTGAACTTCCTCGGGTACACCCTGATCCTGCTGCCGTTCGCGGTCTTCGTGATCGGCACGATCGTGGGGACCGTGCGGCGGCGTGGCGAGAACGCAGCCGCGGTCGCCGATCTCGTCGGCTAGCGGCATGGGTGCTTCCCCGCGGCTGCTGATGATCCTCAGCGAGAACTGGACGCTCATCTCGGGCCGGGACCTCCCGGAGCTGGTGCGGTGGGCCCGGGTCGCCGAGGACTCCGGGTTCGACGCGGTGATGATCAGCGAGCACGTCGTCCTGGGGCCCGACGCCAGCGCCAACGGCGTCATGGGCAACCCCCGGGACTACGCGATGCCCGGCAACCAGGACCCCGACATGCCCTGGCCCAACTCGCTCCTGCTCCTCTCCGCGATGGCCTCGGTCACCCAGCATCTGCGGCTGGTGGCCGGCGCGATCATCGCCCCGCTGCGGCACCCGTTGTTGCTGGCCCGCGAGCTGGGCACCCTCGACCTGATCAGCGAGGGCCGACTCGTCGTACAGCCGACGGTGAGCTGGAGCCGGGACGAGTACGCCGCCCTGGGCGTGCCGTTCACCAAGCGGGGCAAGATCCTCGACGAGCAGCTGGAGATCCTGCAGCTCGCCTGGCAGGGCGGACCCATCTCCTATGCCGGTGAACACTTCGCGTTCGAGGACATCAGCCTGTCGCCGCGCGCCTATCGCCCCGACGGACCGCGGCTCTGGTTCGGCGGCCAGGGCGTCAGTCCGCCCCTGCTGCGCCGGCTGGTGCGCTACGGCCACGGGTTCCACCCAGTCGGCGAGTGGACCTCCGAGGACCTCGAGAAGCTGTCCTCCGGCATGACCGAGGCCGGCCGGGACATCGCCGATCTCGAGCGTGTCGGAGGCACTCGTGCCGTCTTCCCCGACGACGAGTCCACCGCCGACATCGGCCAGGCGATGGAGCCCATCCGTGAGCAGATCGAGGCCGGCTTCACGACCTTCTGCGTCAAGCCCTCGCAGTTCATCGACGACGTCGACGAGCTGCCCGGCTTCTGCCGTGACGTCGTCCGTCGGGCCGAAGCCATGACGTCCTGAGGGTTGCCGGGAAGCGGTCCCTACGTTTATCGTTCGTATCCTAACGATCTTGCCTGTCCGAGGAGGATGTAGAGATGGCCGAGCACGAGTCCGTCCCGCTGAGTGAGGTCGACCTCACCGACCTCGACCGTTTCCGTGATGATCTCGCGTGGGGGCAGTTCGACACGCTGCGCCGCGAGGACCCTGTGCACTGGAGCGAGTCGCCCACGGGTCGCGGCTTCTGGTCGGTGACCCGCTACGACGACATCTGGACCGTCGACAAGGACACCGAGACCTTCTCCTCCGAGGAGTTCGTCAACCTCGAGGACGTCGACCCCGAGTTCAGGGACCTGCGTCGCTCGATGCTCGAGACGGACGGGCCTCGGCACCAGGCCATGCGCGCGCTCATCGCGCGCGAGTTCAGTCCGCGCAACCTGATGAAGAACTATGAGGGCTTCCTGCGCGAGCTGACCAAGCAGACGGTCGACGAGGCGTTCGAGCACGATGAGTTCGACTTCGTCGAGAAGATCAGCGGTGACTTCCCCATCCAGGTGCTGGCGCGACTGCTCGACGTGCCCAAGGAGGACACCGGCCAGCTGATCGCGTGGGGCGACGAGATGGTCGGGAACACCGACCCGGACTACACGAAGTTCCCGTTCGACTCGCCGGAGAGCGAGAAGTACAAGCACCTGCCGTTCCGCTCACCCACGACTCAGGAGGTCTTTGACTACGGACGGGCTCTCCGCGACGGTCGCAAGGGCGGCGAAGGCACAGACCTGGTGAGCATCCTCGCCAACAAGCTCCCCATGGACGGGGTCCCGCTCACCGACACCGACTTCGACAACTACTTCCTGCTCCTCGTCATCGCCGGCAACGAGACCACGCGTCAGGCGATCAGCAACGCCATGCTCGGCCTGATGCGACAGCGCGACCAGCTGCGGGCGATGCAGGAGGACCCCTCGCTC